>JBCNQE010000020.1:0-75368 GCA_039592975.1 Ralstonia sp.
CGGGTCATTTCTACACGACCACCAAGAACAAGCGCACCAAGCCGGAAAAGATGGAGATCATGAAGTTCGATCCCGTCGCCCGCAAGCACGTCGCTTACAAGGAAACCAAGATCAAGTAATCCTCGCGATTGCGTTGTCTTGTTTCCGTCGGCACGACCGACAGCAAAAACCCGCTTCAAGGCGGGTTTTTTGTTGCCCGTCATTTGGCGGGGGGCGCGGTGTACACTGCTTCTCTTTCCGATGTTTCCGATTGACACGCGACTGCGCTAGCCAGCAGCCGCGTCTGCCGAGCCCTCTCGCGTCTTCCATGAATTTCGATGTTGCCGTCGTCGGCAGCGGTCTGGCGGGCCTGACCGTCGCCCTGCACCTCGCCGACCACCGCCGTGTGGTCGTCATCAGCAAACGCAGCCTGCCAGAAGGCGCCAGCGATTGGGCACAAGGCGGCATTGCCGCGGTGCTCGATTCGGGCGACAGCCATGACGAGCACGTCGACGACACGCTCATCGCCGGCGCGGGCCTGTGCGATGAAGCGGCGACGCGATACATCGTCGAGAACGGACGCGAGGCCATCGAATGGCTGATCGGCCACGGCGTGCCTTTCACGCGCGATGAACAGGCTGAACTTGGCTTCCACCTGACGCGCGAAGGCGGCCACCGCCACCGCCGCATCATCCATGCCGCCGACGCCACCGGCCACGCCGTGGTGACGACACTGGTGGAAAAGGTACGCAATCACCCGAACATCACGCTACTGGAAGACCATTTCGCAATCGACCTCATCACCGACGCGAAATTGGGCCTGCCAGGCATGCGCTGCCATGGCTTGTATGTGCTGGATGTGGCCTCGGGCCACGTCAAGACGCTGACCGCCAGCCAGACGGTGATGGCCACGGGCGGCGCGGGCAAGGTGTATCTCTATACGACGAACCCGGACACGGCCAGCGGCGACGGCATCGCCATGGCGTGGCGTGCGGGCTGCCGCGTGGCGAACATGGAGTTCATCCAGTTCCACCCGACGTGCCTATATCACCCGTTCGCCAAGTCGTTCCTGATTACCGAAGCCGTGCGCGGCGAAGGCGGCAAGCTGATCCTACCGGACGGTACGCGCTTCATGCCGGCGCACGATGAACGTGCCGAGCTGGCCCCGCGCGACATCGTCGCCCGCGCCATCGACTTCGAGATGAAAAAGCGCGGCCTGGACTGCGTGTACCTGGACATCAGTCACCAGAGCCCGGAGTTCCTGCAGGAACATTTCCCGACGATCCTGGCGCGCTGCGCGGAGTTGGGCATCGACATCACGCGCGAGCCGATTCCGGTGGTGCCGGCAGCGCACTACACGTGCGGCGGCGTGGTGACGGATCATCTAGGCCGCACCGATATCGCCGGCCTGTACGCCGTGGGCGAGACGGCCTACACCGGCCTGCACGGCGCCAACCGGCTGGCGAGCAACTCGCTGCTGGAATGCATGGTGATCGGGCGCGGCGCGGCGGAAGACATCCTCGCGCAACCGCAATCGAAGCCTGCGCCGGTACAGATTCCGGCCTGGGATGAGAGCCGCGTGACGGATGCCGACGAGGAAGTCGTCGTCTCGCACAACTGGGACGAACTGCGCCGCATGATGTGGAACTACGTCGGCATCGTCCGCACGAACAAGCGGCTCGAACGCGCGCAGCACCGTATCGCGCTGCTGCGTGAGGAGATTGCGGAGTACTACGCCAACTTCCGCGTGACGCACGACCTGCTGGAGCTGCGTAACCTCGTCGAGGCGGCCTCGCTCATCGTCGACAGCGCGCTGTCACGGCATGAGAGCCGCGGCCTGCATTTCTCGCGCGACTACCCCGAGACCCTGCCCAAGGCCCTGCCGACGGTCATGCAGCCGACCCATCGGCAGATTGCACGCAAGCGCTGAGGCTTAGTCGACGATCCGCAAAGAGAAGTCGGTCGCGCGCACGTCCTTCGTGAGCGCACCGACCGAGATGCGGTCCACGCCCGTCTCCGCAAACGCGCGGATCGTGTCGATGTTCACGCCGCCAGACACCTCCAGGAGCGCCCTGCCCGCTGTCACACGCACGGCCTCGCGCATGGCGGGCGTATCGAAGTTATCGAGCAGCACGGACGTGGCACCCGCCGCCAGCGCTTCATCGAGCTGCGCGAGCGTTTCCACCTCAACCTGAATCGGCACGCCAGCATTCAGTGCCTGCGCTGCACGCAAGGCTGCCGTCACGCCGCCTGCCGCAGCGATGTGGTTTTCCTTGATGAGAATGCCGTCGTATAGCGCCAGGCGTTGGTTCTCGCCACCGCCGATGCGCACGGCATACTTTTGCGCCAGGCGCAGACCCGGCAGCGTCTTGCGCGTGTCGAGCACGCGGGCTCGCGTACCCGCGATGACCTCGGCGTAGTGCGACGTGGCCGTCGCCACACCGGACAGCAGCTGCAGGAAGTTCAACGACGGGCGCTCTGCTGTCAGCAGCGAACGGGCCGGGCCTTCGATCTCGCACACCACCGAGTCGGGCGCCATACGGTCACCCTCCTGCTGGCGCCACGTCACGCGCAGCGTCGGGTCAACGGCGTGCATGCAGGCGTTGAACCACGGCGTGCCGCACAGCACGGCGTTCTCGCGCACGATCACGCGCGCACGTGCATGGCGGTCGGCGGGGACCAGCAAGCCGGTACGGTCGCCCGTGCCGACGTCCTCGGCAATGGCAGCGGCCACGTTGGCGGCCAGCGCCTCGCGCAGCGCGGGGCCGAAGCCATCAAAAATCGCCTGCGTGGCGCTTGGGTTGATCTGGGTCGCCGTCATGCCGGGCCGATTCCTTGAAAGAGTTGTGCGTTGGCGGCCAGACCCCCTTGGGGGCGAACAGCGGCCTTCTCCTGCGCGGCAAAGTCCAGCATGCGGTCAATGCAGACCACAGCTTGCTTACCGATGGCCGGGTCAACGTGAATTTCGTTGCGGCCGGTTTCCAGCACCTCGGCCAGATTCGTCAACGCGTTCATCGCCATCCACGGGCAATGTGCGCAGCTCTTGCACGTGGCGCTGTTGCCAGCCGTCGGCGCTTCGATGAAGTGCTTGCCCGGCGCGGCCATGCGCATCTTGTGCAGGATGCCGTTGTCCGTCGCCACGATGAATTCGTTGGCCGAGAGCGACTGCGCCGCTGCAATCAGCTGCGACGTCGAGCCCACCACATCCGCCTGCGCCACCACCGATTCCGGCGATTCCGGGTGCACGAGGATCTTCGCGTTCGGGTGTTCTGCGCGCAGCAAGTCCAACTCCACGCCCTTGAATTCGTCGTGCACCAGGCACGAGCCCTGCCACATCAGCATGTCGGCGCCGGTCTGTTTCTGGATATAGCTGCCGAGGTGGCGGTCCGGCGCCCACAGGATCTTCTTCCCCTGCGCATGCAGGTGCTGCACGATCTTCAGACCGATGGAGGACGTCACCATCCAATCCGCACGCGCCTTCACGGCCGCACTGGTGTTGGCGTAGACGACCACGGTGCGATCCGGGTGCGCATCGCAGAAGGCGGCAAATTCGTCGGGCGGGCAGCCCAGATCCAGCGAACACGTTGCGTCCAGATCCGGCATCAGCACCGTCTTTTCGGGGCTCAAAATCTTGGCCGTCTCGCCCATGAAGCGCACGCCCGCCACCACCAGCGTCTTGGCCGAATGATCGCGGCCAAAACGCGCCATCTCCAGCGAATCCGACACGCAGCCGCCGGTCTCTTCGGCCAAGTCTTGCAGGTCGGCATCGACGTAGTAATGCGCGACCAGCACGGCCTCGCGTTCCTTGAGCAGGCGTTTGATGCGGGCCTTCAGTTCGTCACGCTCCTCGCGCGACAGCACGGGCGGCACCTTCGCCCAGGCATGGGCGACACAGCTAGCACCAGATTGCGCCTCGGCGAGCATATCCGGGCGCTCAAATTCAACCGTCTTGATGTGGGTTTCCATGATGGTCTCCCCGTCCGGCAGAGCGCCAGAAAAGCTGGCGCGGCAATGAAAGCGGACGGTGTGTGAGGAGGACTCGCGCCGCGATACTTTGTCGCGACCTGTTAAAAAAGTGAATTGGGGCAGTTTACCCAAAAGAAAAGCCCCGCTGGGGAGCGGGGCTTCATCTATGAAACAGAAAAATCAGGCGTAGCGGCGCAGGCGCACGGCAAATTCCTGCAGGGCATGGATGCCGCTTTCCTCTGCGCGCTTGCACCAGTCTTGCAGTTGATGCAGCAGCTGTTCGCGCGTGGCGTTCGAACGGCTCCACAGGGCACCCAGTTCGCGGCGCATTTCCACGAAGGTGTGCAACGACGAGTGATCCGACACGATCTGCGAGAGCTGCTCGCGCTGCGGTGCGCCCAGCTTGGCCTCGTCGCGATGGAACCACTTGCGGGCCGGCTTCAGCGCACGGTATTCCGTATCGCGCGATGCCTTCAGCTTGGCCAGTTCCTCACGGTAAGCGGTCTTGACCGCCTTGGCGTAGCGCGCCATCACGTCATAACGGTTGGCGATGATGGCTTCCAGCGTGTTCTGGTCGACCGGCTTGGCATCAACAAAGCGTGCCTTGGGTGCCACCTTCTTCACCTTGGCCAGGCCCATGATTTCCAGCGCGCGGATGTAGCCCCAGCCGATGTCGAACTCATACCACTTGACCGAGAACTTGGCCGACGTGGCATACGTGTGGTGATTGTTGTGCAGCTCTTCGCCGCCGATGATGATGCCCCACGGCGACACGTTGGTCGAAGCGTCTTCGCAATCGAAGTTGCGATAGCCCCAGTAGTGGCCCAGGCCGTTGATGATGCCGGCAGCGTTGATCGGGATCCACAGCATCTGCACCGCCCACACCGTCAGGCCGACCGCGCCGAACATCAGCACGTCGAGGATCAGCATCAGGCCAACGCCCTGCCACGTGAACTTGGAGTACAGGTTGTGTTCGATCCAGTCGTCCGGCGTACCGTGGCTGAACTTCTGGATGGTTTCCTGGTTCTTGGCCTCGGCGCGGTACAGTTCTGCGCCCTCCAGCAGCACCTTGCGAATGCCGCGCGTCTGCGGGCTGTGCGGATCTTCTTCGGTTTCGCACTTGGCGTGGTGCTTGCGGTGGATGGCAGTCCATTCACGCGTGACCATGCCGGTGGTCAGCCACAGCCAGAAGCGGAAGAAATGCGCGGGAATCGGATGCAGATCCAGTGCACGGTGCGCTTGGCAGCGGTGCAGGAAGATCGTGACGCTAGCGATGGTGATGTGTGTCACCACCAGCGTGAAAATCAGGATTTGCCACCACGCCCAGTCGAGGGTGCCGTTGGCAAGGAAATTCAGAATGGAGTCGATCAAAGTGCTCTCCGTGGTCAACTCGGGTGATTGAAGCAGCCTAGGTCGGGAGGGACACTACTGCCTCGTCAGGCCATCCGCTGTCACATGCACGCAACAGTGGGGTCGTCTTGGCGGGGAATCGGGCGTCGAGCGTGTCGGCACCCGGCTTGCGCGTCACATCGGCGAGCTTTCAGCCGTGCCGGTCATATGACCTCCGCCCTGCGCAATGCAAGCCACTCGCGGCGCTTTGTCGCTAGCTGAAAGCCATTGCGACGGCACCGTCTCATCCTTCGTGGGAGAAGCTAGCATTCTAACCGAATACCCCCTCTAATCCATGGGGGAAAACCGCCAATTTGACCCAAGACAAGCGAGCACCGTTCCCGGCCGACCTATGCTAGGCCGACGTGGAGCCCTCGAATGAAGCGGCTCCAGAATCACTTGATGCACCTTGCTGGACCGCGACCGGCCCGAGCATCCGCACTTCGCGCTGCGGGTACGGAATCTCGATCCCCGCCGTCTTGAAGCGACGATAGATGGCGCGGTTCAGCTCGGACTGCACGCCGAGCTTGCCGTTGTGCGGATCGGCGATCCACACACCGAGTTCGTACTCGATGCCGCTGTCGGCAAACAGCACCATGAACGCAGCGGGCGCCGGATCGGCCAACACGCGCGGGATCCCTTCGGCGCACTCCACCAGCAGCGCCAGTACCGCTTCCGGATCAGCCGCATACGAGGCCTGCACGCGCACGGTCACCCGCACGGTGCCGCGCTCGTTATGGTTCTGCACCGCCTGAGCGACCATCAGCTCGTTCGGCACCAGCGTGTCGCCGTCCCCATTGCGGACCACGGTGTAGCGCGTGCGGATTTGCGTGACGATGCCGGTGTAGCTGCTGACCGTGATCTGGTCGCCCAGCTTGAGCGAACGTTCGAGCAGGATGATGAAGCCCGATACGTAGTTGCTGGCGATCTTCTGCAGACCCAAACCGAGGCCCACGCCCAGCGCGCCGCCAAACACCGACAGCACCGTGAGGTCGATCCCCACCAGCGACAGACTCAGCAGAAGCGAGACCAGCAACAACATCGCCTTGGCCACGCGCGAGAGCACGACCTTGAGGTTGGCGTCGAGCGCCGTAGCGCGGGTGATGCGATTGTCCAGCCATGAGCCAAACCACATCGCCACCAGCACGGTGAGCAGGATCCAAACCACGCCCATCAGCATGGCCGCGAGACTGATCTTCTGCTTGCCGCCCACGGCAAAGCGAATGCCGTCCAGGTAATCGACCACATCGCCCAGCACGCCGAGCACGTAGAGCACCATGCCAATCCACATCAGCGTGGTGAGCACGCGCTCGACCAGCACCAGCATGCCGTGCAGCTCGCCATTGGCCGACAGCACGCGCCGCAGCACATAAAACGCGAGGTACAGCATCGCTAGGCCAAACAGCGGCACCGCGGCCAGCCGGAACACGCTGATCGGCATGGTGCCCACCAGCGCATAGCGCGCGCCGAGTACCAGCAGCCAGCCGATCAGCGGGAACATCGCCCGCTCCAGGCTCGACCATGCAAAGCGCAGCGCAAACGTGTCGTTGACATGGCGGGCATGCAAGCGCCGCACGATCGGCCGCGCGAGCACCCAAGCGGCGCCCAACAGCAGCACGAGCACACCCAGTTGCCAGATGAAGCGCGGGCCACCGAGGTCGGAGACGATGTCACCGATCATGTGGCCCAGCGCGACGTGATTCAGGTTCAGCGGCAATCCATCCATTGGAACGGTCGGTTATTGCAAACCCGTATGGGGCTCGTGCATTGGGCGCCTTATTGGGCCCTCATTGGGCTCGATACGGCAACGCGTCACCCACGTGCTTCTGCCAGTTGGCGGCGTAACGCTGCGCGAGATCGGCATCGCCACGCACGACCAGCACGTTCTCGGCGTTGCCGCGCTGCGCGGTTTGCGTGAAGTTGAAGCTGCCGGTCACCAGCACGGGATGCGCACCACGCGGGTCGATCACGATGACCTTGTTGTGCGCGTTCTTGTAACGCACCTCCAGCCAGACCGGAATGCCCGCGTTGGCGATCTCGGGTACGCGGCTGCCGTTGGAACGCATCATCTGCTCGCGGTCGGCCAGCACGCGCACATCCACACCACGCTGATGCGCCGCCAGCAGCGCGCGCACAATCGCCTTGTTCGACAGCAGATACGCCTGCACCAGCACTTGCTCGCGTGCCTCATCGATGGCGCTGGCCAACAGGCCCTCGATGTCGTCGTCCGGCGTGAATGCCGCCTGCACCGTGCCCTTCGCCGGCAGCACCGGCGGGGTATTGCGCGCCTGTGCGACACCGCTGGCGCCGAACGCCAGCACGGCAGCCAACAGCACAACCCATCGGCGCACCATCATGCGCGGCGCTCCAGCACGGCTGCAAAAAAGCCGTCGGTCTGGTGCACCTGCGGATACAGCTCCAGGTACGACCCCATGTCGAGCGCAATCTTCTGCGCGGCCAGCACCTCGCCAGCGGGCACGAGCACGAAGTCTTCATGCGCCGCCAGGAATTGCTCGACCACCTGCTGGTTTTCGCGCGCAAGCACGCTGCAGGTTGCATAGACGAGGCGGCCACCCGGCTTGAGCAGCCGCGCGGCAGACGCGAGGATCGACTGCTGCTTGGCCGACATTTCTTCCACCGCCTGCGCGGATTGGCGCCACTTCAAGTCCGGATTGCGGCGCAGCGTGCCCAGGCCGCTGCAGGGGGCATCAACCAACACGCGGTCGATCTTGCCGGCCAGGCGCTTGACCTTGGCGTCGTGCTCACTGTCGATGCGGCTCGGATGCACGTTCGACAGACCGCTGCGCGCCAGGCGCGGGCCCAGGTTCGACAGACGCTTTTCCGACACATCGAAGGCGTACAAGCGCCCCGTCGAGCGCATCGCCGCGCCGATCGCCAAGGTCTTGCCGCCAGCGCCAGCGCAGAAATCGACCACCATCTCACCGCGCTTGGGTGCCAGCAATTGGCACAGCAACTGGCTGCCCTCGTCCTGCACCTCCACCGTACCGTTGGTGAAGATCTCCAGCTTATTCAGCGCGGGCTTGCCGGCCAGGCGAATGCCCACCGGCGACAGCGGCGCCGCAGCGCCCTCAATGCCGGCTTCAGCCAGCGTGGCAAGCACCGCCTCACGATCGCCCTTGAGCGTGTTGACGCGCAAGTCCAGCGGCGCGGGCGTCAGCCAAGCCTGTGCCAGCGCCTCGGTAAAGTCGGCGCCGTGCTGCGCGACCAGTGCATCGAACAGCCAATCCGGCAAGTTGGCGCGCACGCGCGGCGCCAGGGCGGCGCGGTCGCGGAGTTCCCAGCGGTCCAGCCACTCGGCTTCGGCGGGGCTCAGGAACGGAGCGATGGCTTCACGGCCAGCAGTCTGCAGTAGGCCAAGCAACACCAAGCGACGACGCGCCGGGCCAGAGCCGCTCTCGGCAAACTGGCCAAATTCGGTCTTGCGGCGCAAGACGGCAAAAGCCGCCTCAGCGATGATGCCGCGCTCGCGGTGGCCAAGTTCGTGGTGTTCGCGGAAGTACTGACTGACGACCATGTCCGCCGGTGCGGCAAAGTGCAGGAGGCGCGCAAGTACCTTGTCCAGATGCTCGAAGTGGCTGCCGTGCACGCCCGTGCGTGGGCGCGGGGCGCTACGTTGCTGCGGCTTGCCCTGCGGCGCGCGATACCACCCGCCTCCACCCGACGAGCCCGAACGTTTATTGTTACCGCCGCCGTTGCGCGGGCGCTGACGATCCTGACTCATGCTGCCTCCCGGCCTTCGGCGCCAATGACAAGCTGCGACGCATCCGGCGACACGCGCACCACACCCTGCTCAATACGCAAGCGCCCTTCCACAAACCAGCGCACGGCGCGCGGATAGATCACGTGTTCCTGCGTCAGCAGGCGTGCGGCAAGCGTTTTCGGGGTGTCGTCCTGGCGGACTTCGATGGCGGCTTGCAGCACGATCGGGCCATGGTCCAGCTCGGCGGTCACAAAATGGACGGTCGCGCCATGCACTTTCACGCCCATGGCCAGCGCCTGCTCATGCGTATGCAGGCCCGGGAAACACGGCAGCAGCGAGGGATGGATGTTCAGCATGCGCCCGTCGTAGTGCTTAACGAAGCCCGGCGTGAGGATGCGCATGAAGCCTGCCAGCACCACCAGGTCTGGCGAGAAGCCGTCGATGACCTGCGCCAGGGCGGCATCAAAGCTGTCGCGATCGGGAAACGCCTTGTGGTCCACCACCGCCGTGGTGATGCCGTGCGATGCGGCAAATTCAAGTCCGGCCGCATCGGGCCGATTAGAAATGACAGCAGCAATGCGACCTGGCCAGCCTTCGGCCTGACATGCTCGGACGATGGCTTCCATATTGGAGCCCCGCCCGGAAATGAGAATGACGATATTTTTCATCGCGGCATTTTATCAAGTGCGCCGCACTCCCCCATGAAAATCGGGTGCCGAGTGCCGAGTGACGCCCGCGAGGCGGCCTCACAGGCGGCTTTGTCGCCAGCGTGGTATTTAGCCGACGCGCAACAGCAAAAACCCTGCCGCACCACCACAAACGGGCGGCCGAACGTTGGCGAGCGATGCCGCGCTCTGATAATCTCGACACCATAATTGTCCGCGCCCCGGGGGTCGGGAGGGCGGCCAGCGGTGATCCGACGCGCGTTGCGCCTCGTTTCATCCTGCGCCGCAACATCGCGTGGACGGTAACCGTGACGGCAAATCGGCGCCACAAGCCCGAAAGCCACCGCCCGCGCCGGGTCGGCACGCGTACAACAACAAGAGGGCATTGCCCTCACCGGGGAATAAGAATGACGAGCTCGCTGCGTAGCCTGCTGGTGGTTGACGACCACCCTCTCGCCTTGTCTGGCACGACCACCTTTCTTGCACAAGCTTTGCCGGAAGTTCAGGTCCATGCGGCCATTGGCCGGCGCCAGGCGCTGGCACTGGTGGATGACGGCGTCCGCCCGGATGTCGTGCTGCTGGACGTCTGGCTGTCGGACTGCACCGGCTTCGATGCCATGCGCGAATTGCGCAGCAAGCTGCCTGAAGCCCGCTTCGCCTTCATGTCGGCCGAAAACACGCCCGAGATTGTCGCCAAGGCACAGGCCCTGGGCGCCATCGGCTTCATCGGCAAGCACGCCGATGCGCATGCGTTTTCCAAGGCGGTTGCCGGCATCTTCGGCGGTGATACGTCGTTCCCGTCGGAAGACGATCTGGGCGGCATCAACGGTAAGGGCAACGCCTCGCATGGCATCCCCATCACGCCGGCGGAACTCGGCCTGACGCCGCGTCAAGGCTCGGTGCTGGCGCTGCTGCTGGAAGGCCTGCCGAACAAGTCCATCGCACGCCAACTGGGCCTGACGGAAAACACCGTCAAGGAACACGTGTCGGCCATCCTGCAGCGGCTGGGCGTGCGCACGCGCATCCAGATCATCTCCCGCATGGAGCGCTTCCGCCTAACGGGCGCCGCGTGATTGCTTAGTGCCTGTTCCCCTATGGGAACAGGCCTTAGTACGCGATCTGCGGTTCGGCTGCACGGCCGCGCAGCCAGCGCTTGAGCAGCACGCGCAACATATTCGGGTCCATCGGCTTGGCGAGCAGCAGGTAGCCGGCTTCTTCCGCACGGGCCAGGGCTTCGGAGTTGCGATCGCCGGTCAGCAGCACGGCATGGGCCTCGGGGTGGCTGACCTGCCAGCGCTCCAGCAGTTGCAAGCCATCTTCCTTACCAGGCAGGCGCAGATCGCAGAAGATGATCTGCGGGCGCAGGCCCTTTGCCAACAGCTGCTCGGCGGCGGTGCCATCGGCGGCGCTGTGCACTTCCACGCCCCAGGCTTCCAGGAGCGCGTGCCACGCCTTGCGGATCTGCGCATCGTCATCCACCACCAGCACCACGCCAGAGAAGCGCGGCTGATCGAGCACCGCGCGCTTCTGCTGGGCGCGCGGCTCAGCGGCCAGCGGCGCCTTGATCTCGGCGGGCACGGGGCGCAGCGCCATCCAGAACATCGACCCGCGCCCCGGCACCGAACGCACACCAAACGTGCCGCGCAGCAAGCGCACGCATTCCTTATAGATCGACAGGCCGAGGCCAAGCCCCTGGCTGGGGTCGCGCTCCGGGTTTTCGACCTGGTAGTACGTCGAGAAAATGTCTTTCTGGTGCTCGGGCGCAATGCCGATGCCGGTGTCCCACACCTCGATGCGCAGGTACTTCTGACGCACGCGCAGCGCCACCATCACGCCGCCGCGCTCCGTGTAGCGCAGCGCGTTCTGCAGCAGGTTGAACAGCGCCCGGCGCAGCAGCACCGGCTCGGCCATGCCGAACACCGGCAGCGGCGGAATGCGCTGCGTGAGCGTCAGGCCCTTGGCACGCGCATCCGGCATGAACTGTTGGACCACCTCGGTGATGACCTCCCCAAGGTCCACCGGCTCCAGCGTCGGCGAGGTTTTGCGGCTTTCCAGCTTCGACAGATCCAGCAGCGAGCGGAACAGCAGATCGATCGTGGCCGCGCCCGAGGCGAGTTGCTCCACCAGCGGCGCCAGCGATTCCGATTGATTGCGCGCCCGCAGCGCCTCCACCAGCAACACCAGTGCATGCACCGGTTGGCGCAAGTCATGGCTCGCCGCAGCCAGGAAGCGCGATTTTTCTTCCGACGCCGACAGCGCGCGCTGCTTTTCGTCCTGATAGCGGCGCGCCAGCTGGCGGCTCTCGTTCTCCAGCTGGATTTCGCGCACTAAGGTGTTGTGGATGTTCACTGCGTGCCGCGTCAGCAGCGCCGCAAAGAACAGCAGCGCGCCACGCAAGTACACCCCGTGCCCCGGAAATGCCTGTTCCGCCAGCGCAAAGTGCGGCGCCAGAATGCCCGTCCCCAGAATCAGCAGGCTCGATGGCACCGGCGCCTGCGACAGCACCGCCGCGGCCGCCACGCCGATGATCACGATCATCAGCAGGCTGCTGAACTCCAGCGATGGCGACATCAGATAGAGCCCCGCCGAGCAACCCCACGCCACCCCGCCCACCGCCGACATGACGTGCATGCTCGTCCACCACTTACGGGTGTGCGCGGCCAGCGTCATGCGGGTCAGGTCGTAGCGGTAGCCAAAATAGAAGCGCAGGCCTGACGCCGTCAGGCACAGCATGATCAGGCACCACCCCAGCAGCACCAGCCGGTTTGGGGCATTCCAGAACGCAGCGACGGTCAGCGCGGGCAGTACGATCGATGCGGCGATCCCCATGGGCGCGCCACGATGCACGGCCGCGAGCAGCTTGGCTCGGGCATCCAGTTCAAGCGGCGCGCGGCTGGCGAGCCCAAACTTGGCGAAGAAAATGCGCAACGGGGCGGTCAAAAGTCAGCAGGAAAAGATGGGATAACGGATTGTGCCGCAAGCCCGTCACAATCGAACACATTCTTCGGGCAATTACGCAACACCTTGAGGCGCGCAGGCGCTGGGGCAATCCCTTATATAATGTGCGTTTTGCTGGATTTTCGCGGCGGATGGCCCCGATCCGGCATCCCAGCGTTTCCTTTTCCTCGAACCACCGACGCCTCTCGTGAAAGTCTTTCGCGGCCTGCCCAACGCCGAAAGTCGCGCCCCGTGTGCGCTGACCATCGGCAACTTCGACGGCGTGCACCGCGGGCACCAGTCCCTGCTGGCCCGTGCACGCGCGGCGGCCGACGCACGCGGGCTGCCGCTCACGGTGATGACGTTCGAGCCGCATCCGCGCGAATTCTTCATGCCGGACCGCGCGCCCACCCGCATCGCGCTGCTGCGCGACAAGCTGGAGAGCCTGCGCAAACAGGGCGTCGACCGCATCGTCGTGGAGCATTTCAACGCGCATTTCGCCGGCCAGACGCCGGATGAGTTCGTGCGCAACGTGCTGGTCGACGGCCTTCACACGCGCTGGCTGCTAGTGGGCGACGACTTCCGCTTCGGTGCCAAGCGCGCGGGCGACTTTACCTATCTGCAGGCCGCTGGTGCGCAATTCGGTTTCGAGGTCGAGCAGATGGGCTCGGTGTCGGAATCCGGCATCCGCATCTCCAGCTCTGCCGTGCGCGAGGCGCTCGCCGCCGGTGACCTGGAACACGCGCGCCGCCTGCTCGGCCACGGTTACGCCATCAGCGGACACGTGGTGCACGGGCAGAAGCTCGGCCGCTCGCTGGGCTTCCCGACGCTGAACTTGCGCATCTCCCATCGCAAGCCGGCCGTGTCGGGCATCTTCGTCGTGCAGGTGCATGGGCTGGCCGAGAAACCGCTGCCGGCCGTCGCCAGCATCGGCGTGCGCCCGACGGTGGATGACTCCGGTCGCGTGCTGCTGGAAGTCCACATCTTCGATTACCACGCCAGCGTCTACGGCAAGCTGGTCCGCGTGGAATTCATGAAGAAGCTGCGCGACGAGGCCCGCTTCGATTCGCTCGATGCGTTGAAGGACGCCATCGCGCAGGACTGCGTGGACGCGCGCAACTTCTTTGGTTTGGCCGTTCCCGCCGACGGCGAATCGCCAGCCCTGCGGCGCGACTTCGCCACCTCCGCTACCGACCGAATTCAGTAGGCGGTTGCCACACGCACCGCCCGAAAGCCACACCGCGCACGCGCTCTGCACTCGATTTTGTGAGCAAGCGCGCTGCATCGATCCGAATTGCCCGAATCTGCCCCACATCACACCATGTCTGACGCCAAGAAGCCCACGCCGGAGAAAAGCAAGTACCCGGTCAACCTGCTCGACACCCCCTTCCCCATGCGCGGCGATCTGCCCAAGCGCGAACCGCAGTGGGTCAAGCAATGGCAGGACAAGCAGCTCTACAAGAAGATCCGCGCCGCGCGCAAGGGCGCGAAGAAGTTCATCCTGCACGATGGCCCGCCGTATGCGAACGGCGATCTGCACATCGGCCACGCGGTCAACAAGATCCTCAAGGACATGGTGATCAAGGCGCGCGGCCTGACCGGGCTGGACGCCGTCTACGTGCCAGGCTGGGATTGCCACGGCATGCCGATCGAGATCCAGATCGAAAAGCAGTTCGGCAAGGGCCTGCCCGTCAAGGAAGTACAAGAGAAGGCGCGCGCCTACGCCACCGGCCAGATCGCCCGCCAGAAGGTGGACTTCGAGCGCCTGGGCGTGCTGGGCGACTGGGCCGATCCGTACCTGACCATGAACTTCCGCAACGAAGCGGATGAGGTGCGTGCGCTGGGCAAGATTCTGGAGAAGGGCTACGTCTTCCGCGGCCTGAAGCCGGTGAACTGGTGCTTTGATTGCGGCTCGGCACTGGCCGAGGCGGAAGTCGAATACGCGGACCGTACCGACCTCTCCATCGACGTCGGCTTCTCATTTGCCGACATCGACGCGCTGGCGAGCGCCTTCCATGTGGGCGCCGACGTGCTCAAGGCCAAGCCAGGCTGGATCGTGATCTGGACCACCACGCCGTGGACGATCCCCTCCAACCAGGCGCTGAACCTGCACCCGGAAATCGAATACGCGCTGGTCGATTCCACCCGCGGCCTGCTGATCGTCGCCAAGGAGCGCGTCGAGGCCTGCCTGCAAAGCTGGAAGCTCGAAGGCACCGTGCTGGCGACGTGCGAAGGCGCAGCGCTCTCGGGCGTGCGCTTCCACCACCCGCTGGCCAAGATGGACGCCGGCTACGACCGCACCTCGCCCGTCTACCTGGGCGACTACGTGACCATCGACACCGGTACCGGCATCGTCCACTCCGCGCCCGCGTATGGCGTGGAAGACTTCCAGTCGTGCAAGTCGCACGGCATGGTCGACGCCGACATCATCAACCCGGTGATGGGCAACGGCGTGTACGCGTCCACCCTGCCGCTGTTCGGCGGCCAGATGATCTGGGACGCCAACCCGAAGATCGTCGAAGTGCTGCGTGACTCCGGCAACCTGTTCGACGCACACAAGCACCCGCACAGCTACATGCACTGCTGGCGCCACAAGACGCCGATCATCTACCGCGCCACGTCACAGTGGTTTGCGGGGATGGACGTGCAGCCGAACGACGGCAACGCCACGCTGCGCGAAACGGCACTCGCCGGCATCGACGCCACCGCGTTCTACCCGTCGTGGGGCAAGCAGCGCCTGCACAACATGATCGCCAACCGCCCGGACTGGACGCTCTCGCGCCAGCGCCAATGGGGCGTGCCGATGGCCTTCTTCGTGCACAAGGAAACCGGCGCGCTGCACCCGCGCACGCCTGAGCTGCTGGAGCAAGTTGCTCAGCGCATCGAAAAGAACGGCATCGAAGCCTGGCAGACGCTTGACCCGCGCGAGCTGCTCGGTGATGAAGCTGACATGTACGAGAAGAACCGCGACACGCTCGACGTGTGGTTCGACTCGGGCACGACGCACTGGCACGTCATCCGCGGCTCGCATGCGGCGGACCTGTACGACGCCTCGGCTGATCTGCCCGATGGTCGCCTGGCCGACCTGTACCTGGAAGGCTCCGACCAGCACCGCGGCTGGTTCCACTCGTCGCTGCTGACGGCCTCGATGCTGTACGGCAAGCCGCCGTACAAGGGCCTGCTCACGCACGGCTTCACGGTGGACGGCGAAGGCCGCAAGATGTCCAAGTCGATCGGCAACACGATCGCACCGCAGGAAATCGCCAACAAGATGGGCGCCGAGATCATCCGCCTGTGGGTGGCCTCGACCGACTACTCGGGCGAACTCGCCATCTCGGACGAGATCCTCAAGCGCGTGGTGGAAGGCTATCGCCGCATCCGCAACACGCTGCGCTTCCTGCTCGCCAACCTGACGGACTACGACCACGCCAAACACGCGCTGCCGACCGAGCAATGGCTCGAAATCGACCGCTATGCCGTGGCGCTGACGGACTCGCTGCAGAAGGAAGTGCTGTCGCACTACGACGTGTACGAATTCCACCCGGTGGTCGCCAAGCTGCAGACGTTCTGCTCGGAAGACCTGGGCGGCTTCTACCTCGACGTGCTGAAGGACCGCCTGTACACCACGGCGCCGGACTCGGTGGCGCGCCGCTCGGCGCAGAACGCGCTGTACCACATCACCCAGTCGATGCTGCACTGGATGGCGCCGTTCCTGTCGTTCACGGCTGAAGAAGCGTGGCAGGTCTTCGCGCACGGCACGGAGCACACCGACACCATCTTCACCAGCACCTACTACGACGCCCCGGTGCCACAAGGTGCGAGCGCCCTGCTGGAGAAATGGGCCGCCATCCGCAACGTGCGCGGCGAAGTGACCAAGCAACTCGAAACGCTGCGCACGGACGGCAAGATCGGCTCGTCGCTGCAAGCCGAAGTGACCGTCGCGGCGGGTGACACCGTGTACGACGCACTGAACAGCCTGGGCGACGACCTGCGCTTCGTGCTGATTACGTCGGCGGCCAAGCTGGAGCGTGCGCCCGAAGGCGGCGACCTGCTGATCAGCGTGGTGCCGTCAACGCATGCCAAGTGCGAGCGCTGCTGGCACTACCGTGCTGACGTCGGCCACGACCACGCGCACCCGACGCTCTGCAAGCGCTGCACCGACAACCTGTTCGGCGCCGGTGAACAACGGAGCGCGGCATAAATGGCGACGCGTAACAACGGCAAGGGCAAGTCGGTCGGGTTGAAGAAAAGCGGTAGCAGCGGTCATGGCGTGGGCCCGTGGCTGGGCCTGGCCGTCATCTGGATTCTGCTGGACCAGTTGACCAAGATCGCGATCCTCAAGACTTTCACGTACGGCGAGTCGCGGCCCATCACCGGGTTCTTCAACCTCGTGCTGGCCTACAACCGGGGCGCGGCGTTCTCTTTCCTGGCAGCGGCTGGCGGCTGGCAACGCTGGTTCTTCACGGGCCTGGGCGTGGCGGCGGCGCTGTTCATCGTGTGGCTGCTCAAGCGGCACAGCGGGCAGAAGCTGTTCTGCTTCGCGCTGGCGCTCATCCTGGGCGGCGCGCTGGGCAACGTGATCGACCGCGTCATCTACGGCCACGTGGTGGACTTCTTGGATTTCCACCTGAACACCTACCACTGGCCCGCCTTTAACGTGGCGGACTGCGGTATCTGCATCGGTGCGGTGCTGCTGATCGTGGATGAGCTGCGGCGCGTGCGGCGCTGACGATCCACGCCGCCCAGCCCGACAAGCCCTCGCCCAGCGCGAGGGTTTTGTTTTGGGTGCTCGCCGACGGCCCGCACTGGACCACACGCAGCCCTCAACGCGCCGTGATTGCCCGTCCGACAGCCATCGTTGGACCTCCGGCGCGCATCGTTGCACCTCTAACGGCCATCGTTGCACCTCTGACCCTCATCGTTGAGGCCTCCGGGCTCATCGATGACCCTTCCGGGCCTCACGCATGCCCCAAAAGGGGGCATGCATGGACCTCCGGCGGTCATCGTTGCCGCTTTTTGCATCAACGTTGCCAGTCGAGGGGTCAACGATGCGCGCCGGAGGCTCACCGATGCCGCTTTTTGCCTCAACGTCGACACGTTTGGGGCCACCGTCGGCGGTTTCACACGTCGCCGTCGGGGCTTTGCGCTGCACACGAACGCGGCGAAGGGCGAGCCGGTATCATCCCCACACTTCCCGTACCAACCGCGTTCCCAGCGGACACTTATGGAACTGCAAGGCAAACATTTCGTGCTCGGCCTGACCGGCGGCATCGCGTGCTACAAGTCGGCCGAACTGGTCCGGCTGCTCACCAAGGCCGGCGCCACCGTGCAGGTGGTGATGACCGACGCCGCCACGCACTTCATCACGCCGGTGACGATGCAGGCGCTTTCGGGCCGCCCGGTCTTCACGTCGGAATGGGACAACCGCATCGGCAACAACATGGCGCACATCGACCTGTCGCGCGAGGCCGATGCCATCGTCATCGCCCCCGCGTCGACGGACTTTCTCGCCAAGCTCGCGCACGGGATGGCCGACGATCTGCTTTCCACGCTGTGCATCGCGCGCGACTGCCCGCTGCTCGTGGCCCCCGCCATGAACCGGCAGATGTGGGCCGCGCCCGCCACGCAGCGCAACGCCGCTCAACTGCGCGCCGATGACGTCACCCTGCTCGGCCCCGATGCCGGCGACCAGGCCTGCGGCGAAGTCGGCGACGGCCGCATGCTGGAGCCGGAAGACATCGTCGAGCGGCTCATCAGCTTCTTCCAGCCCAAGCTGCTGCGCGGGCACCGCGTGCTACTGACGGCAGGGCCAACGTTCGAGCCGATCGATCCGGTGCGCGGCATCACAAATCTGTCGAGCGGCAAGATGGGCTTTGCGCTGGCGCGTGCCGCGTCGCAGGCCGGCGCAGAAGTCACGCTGGTGGCCGGGCCGTGTCATCAGGACACGCCCGCGGGCGTGCTGCGCATCGACGTGCAGACCGCGCAGCAGATGCACGATGCGGTGATGCGCGAGCTGGACGCGAGCAAGAACGACATCTTCATCGCCGTGGCCGCCGTGGCCGACTGGCGTGTCGCGCAGGCCGCCGATCAGAAGCTCAAGAAGCAAAACGACACCGACGTGCCGACGCTCACGTTCACGCAGAACCCGGATATCCTCGCCGCCGTCGCACGCCGCGCGAACGCGCCGTTCTGCGTCGGTTTTGCGGCCGAGACCGAGCGCCTGGAAGAGTTTGGCGAGGCCAAGCGCCAGAAGAAAGGCATTCCCCTGCTGGTCGGCAACCTCGGCCACCAGACCTTCGGGCGTGATGACAACGAAGTCGCGCTGTTCGATGCCAAGGGCATCACCCGCCTGCCGCGCGCCGACAAGCTGACGCTGGCACGCCAGATCGTCGCCGCGATCGCGGACCGTGTGCATGGGGCAAAGCCATGAGCACACCGATCCGCCTGTCCGTCCTCGACCAGAGCCCGGTCATCTACGGCCACAGCGCGCGTGATGCGATTGCGGCGACGGTCGACCTGGCACAGCTTGCGGATTCGCTCGGCTACACGCGCTATTGGTGTGCCGAGCACCACGGCCTGCGCGGCGTCAGCAACCCGGCGCCCGAGGTGATGATCGCCCGCGTGGCGAGCGCGACGAAGCACCTGCGTGTCGGCTCCGGTGGCGTGATGCTGCCCTACTACAGCCCGTTCAAGCTGGCCGAGCAGTTCCGCCTGCTGGAGGCGCTGTTCCCCAACCGCATCGACCTGGGCGTCGGTCGCGCACCCGGCGGCGACATGCGCACCGCGCAAGCCGTGGCGATGGGCGACTACAACCGCGGCGACATCTTCCCGCAGCAGGTGCAGGAACTGATCTGGCATCTGACGGGCACGCTGCCGTCGGATCACCCCGCTTACGGCGTGCTCCTGCAACCCGAGATCGACACCAAGCCCGAACTGTGGATGCTCGGCTCCAGCGATTTCGGCGGTGCATTGGCCGCTCGTCTCGGCATTCGTTTCGCCTTCGCGCACTTCATCAACCCGCACGTCGGCCACATCGTCGCGCAGCAGTACCGCACGGATTTCGAACCCGGCTACGACGCGCGCCCATACAGCGCCGCAGCCATCTTCGTGATTGCCGCCGATACGGAAGCCGAAGCGCGCCGCTATGAAGCCGCCGTCGATTTGCGCCGCGTGCAGATGGCGCTGGGCGCCAACGGCCCGATCCCAACCGTCGAGCAAGGCGAGGCGCACGTCTACACGGAGCGCGACCAGGCCATCGTCATGCGCGAGCGGCCGCGCAGCATCATCGGCACGCCCGAATCGATTACCGAGCAGATGCTCGCGCTCAAAGATCGCTTCGTCGCTGATGAGCTGATCGTGCTGACCGTCGCACCGAGCTACAAGGCCCGCCTGCGCTCCTACGAGCTGCTGGCCGAGGCGTTTGCGCTACCATCCCCCGCTTCCGTTACCTCTCCTTCGACCCAACCCGCATGAAACTCGACGTCAAGATCCTCGACGCCCGCCTGCACGAACAGCTCCCGCAGTACGCCACCACCGGCAGCGCCGGGCTGGACCTGCGCGCCTGCATCGACGCCCCGCTCACCATCGAACCGGGCACCACGCACCTCGTCCCGACTGGCATGGCCATCCACCTGGCTGACCCGGGCTATGCGGCGCTGATCCTGCCGCGCTCGGGCATGGGCCACAAGCACGGCATCGTGCTCGGCAACCTGGTCGGCCTGATCGATTCGGATTACCAGGGCCAGCTCATGGTCAGCACGTGGAACCGTGGCAGCACGGCGTTCGTGCTGAACCCGATGGAGCGCCTTGCACAACTGGTGATCGTGCCCGTCGTGCAAGCCGAGCTGAACATCGTCGACGACTTTGCGGAGAGCGAGCGCGGCGCGGGCGGCTTCGGCAGCACCGGCCGCCACTGAGCGGCGTCCACGCAATAAAAAACGGCCCGGGATTTCCGGGCCGTTTTGTTTGGAGCGACAGGTTCGTCAGGCTTCCGCTTCTTCCTGTGCAGGTGCCGGCGGCGCCTCGTTCTCAGAGAACTCCAGCTTCACCGCATCGGCATCATCCAGATCCACGATCACCTTGCCGCCGTTGGTCAGCTTGCCGAACAGCAGCTCGTCGGCCAACGCCTTGCGGATCATGTCCTGGATCAGACGCTGCATCGGACGCGCACCCATCAGCGGGTCGAAGCCCTTCTTCGCCAGGAAGCGACGCAGCTTCTCGGTGAAGATGGCGTCCACCTTCTTCTCGTGCAGTTGCTCTTCCAGCTGCATGAGGAACTTGTCGACCACACGCATGATGATTTCCTCATCCAGCGAGCGGAAGCTGATGGTCGCATCCAGACGGTTGCGGAACTCCGGCGTGAACATGCGCTTGATGTCGGCCATCTCGTCGCCCTGTTCGCGCGCCGTGGTGAAGCCGATGGTCGCCTTGTTCATCGTCTCGGCGCCCGCGTTGGTCGTCATGATGATGATCACGTTGCGGAAATCCGCCTTGCGGCCGTTGTTGTCCGTCAGCGCGCCGTGG
Source organism: Ralstonia sp. (assembly GCA_039592975.1). Classification (GTDB taxonomy): domain Bacteria; phylum Pseudomonadota; class Gammaproteobacteria; order Burkholderiales; family Burkholderiaceae; genus Ralstonia. The sequence continues at coordinate 21,181 of JBCNQE010000020.1, forward strand.
TCCATCACCTGCAGCAGGATGTTGAAGATGTCCGGGTGCGCCTTCTCGATCTCGTCCAGCAGCAGCACGCAGTGCGGCTTCTTGGTCACGGCTTCCGTCAGCAGACCGCCCTGGTCAAAGCCCACGTAGCCCGGAGGCGCGCCGATCAGCCGGCTCACCGCGTGGCGCTCCATGTACTCCGACATGTCGAAGCGGATCAGCTCGATACCGAGGATGAACGCCAACTGCTTGGCGACTTCCGTCTTGCCAACACCCGTCGGGCCGCTGAACAGGAACGAGCCGATCGGCTTGTCCGTCTTGCCCAACCCCGCGCGCGACATCTTGATGGCGGCAGCCAGCGCGTCGATGGCCGGGTCTTGCCCGAACACGACCGACTTCAGGTCGCGCTCCAGCGTCTGCAGCTTGCTGCGGTCATCCTGCGACACACTTTGCGGCGGGACACGGGCGATGCGCGAGACGATGTCTTCGATCTCGCTCTTGCCGATGGTCTTCTTCTGCTTTGACTTCGGCAGGATGCGCTGCGCGGCACCAGCTTCGTCGATCACGTCGATCGCCTTGTCCGGCAGGTGGCGGTCGGTGATGAAGCGTGCCGACAGCTCAGCCGCCGCGGTGAGCGCCGACGATGCGTACTTCACACCGTGGTGCTCTTCAAAGCGCGACTTCAGCCCACGCAGAATTTGCACAGTCTGGTCGACGGACGGTTCCACCACATCGATCTTCTGGAAGCGACGGGACAGCGCCGCGTCCTTCTCGAAGATGCCACGGTATTCCGTGAACGTGGTCGCGCCGATGCACTTGAGCGCACCCGACGACAGCGCCGGCTTGAGCAGGTTGCTCGCGTCCAGCGTGCCGCCCGAAGCGGCGCCCGCACCGATCAGCGTGTGAATTTCGTCGATGAACAGGATCGCGTTCGGGTTGTCCTTAAGCGACTTCAGCACGCCCTTCAGGCGCTGCTCGAAATCACCGCGGTACTTCGTGCCGGCCAGCAGCGCGCCCATGTCGAGCGAGTAGACGACGGACTTCGACAGGATGTCCGGCACCTCGCCCTTGGTGATACGCCATGCCAGACCTTCGGCGATAGCCGTCTTGCCGACACCGGCCTCGCCCACCAGCAGCGGGTTGTTCTTGCGGCGGCGGCACAGCACCTGCACCACACGCTCGACTTCCTGCTCGCGGCCGATCAGCGGGTCGATCTTGCCTGCCTTGGCCAGCGCATTCAGGTTCTGGGTGAACTGCTCGAGCGGGCTTTCCTTGCCGTCACCGGCTTCGCCTTCGGGGTTGGCGTCACCGTGCTTGGCCGGTTCGGCCTGGTCCTTGCGGATGCCGTGGCTGATGAAGTTGACCACGTCCAGCCGGGTCACGCCCTGCTGCTGGAGGTAGTACACCGCGTGCGAATCCTTCTCGCCGAAGATGGCGACCAGCACGTTCGCGCCCGTCACCTCCTTCTTGCCGTTGGAGGTGGACTGCACGTGCATGATGGCGCGCTGGATCACACGCTGGAAGCCCAGCGTGGGTTGCGTATCCACCTCGTCCGTGCCCGGCACCACGGGGGTGTTGTCGGCGATGAAGTTCTTCAGGTGCGTGCGGAGGTCTTCGATATTGGCGGCGCAGGCGCGCAGCACTTCGGCCGCCGTCGGGTTGTCCAGCAGCGCAAGCAGCAGGTGCTCCACCGTAATGAATTCGTGGCGGGCCTGGCGTGCTTCCACAAACGCCATGTGCAGGCTGACTTCCAGTTCTTGCGCGATCATGCTTCCTCCATCACGCACTGCAGCGGATGGCCCGCCTGCCGTGCATGGGTTGACACTAATTCCACTTTCGTCGCGGCGATATCCCGTGTGTAGATACCGCACACGCCCTTACCTTCCCGATGCACAGTCAGCATGATCTGTGTGGCAGTCTCCCGGTCTTTGCTGAAATATTGCTGAAGAATCATCACGACGAATTCCATCGGGGTGTAGTCGTCGTTGAGCAGCAGCACCTTGTACATCGCGGGCGGTTTGAGCGCTTGCTCTTTCCGCTCCAGGACGGTGCCTGCATCGTGTTGTGGAGTGGTCGCTTGCCGGATTGCCATGGTCTTATTCTAACCACTCCTTTCGCATTCGCAATTTGGGGAAATAACGCCGAGTTCAAGGTCTACAAACGGTTTGGACGAACGCACGCTGATCTGCCCGCCCTTGGGCGCAAGACGCGCGCCAAGGACTGCCAACGGGGCATCGACCCGTTTGAGGTTTCGACCATTTTTCGCAAATGGGGACGATCGGGCCAATTTCGAGCAAAACCTCTTCAAAAACTGACCGTTTTTCGCCACAAACCCAGCTTCGGTGGCCTTGACAGTCTGTGACTTTCCTCGAACAATCGAATTCAACATGTGCGCGCTACTGCCCCGCAAACCGTTGGCATCGCGCCTCATGAATGGTGAGCCCGGGAGGCCTCACGCCAGTCGACGACAGATCGACAACCGCTCCAGGTTGTGGCGTTTTGCCACAAGAAGACCGATCGCTGGAGGCGCGGTTCCGACCGCGCCTTTTGTCGTGCCCCCAAGCGCGACGTGGCGATAGCTCGCGGTACCGCTCTGCCACTGCCTCGACAGGCAAAACCTCCCGGCTCGGACTTGTGATTCCACGGAGGGGTTTTCATGGCAATCGGTACGGTTAAGTGGTTTAACGACGCCAAGGGTTTTGGTTTCATCTCGCCTGACGAAGGCGGCGAAGAGCTGTTCGCACACTTCTCGGCCATCCAGATGGCTGGTTTCAAGACGCTCAAGGAAGGTCAGCGCGTTTCGTTCGAAGTGACGCAGGGCCCGAAGGGCAAGCAGGCTACGAACATCCAGGCTGCTTGATTGGCGTTGCGCGGCACCCCGCCTTCGGCGACGGTGCCCAATGCAAAAAACCCGGCGACATGCCGGGTTTTTTGTTGCCTTGGCGCAGGACAATGACGGGAGAGCAGGTCAATCCTCACCGCGTGCAACATGTCATTTCCGTCCGTATTGCACTACGGTGAATCACTACGGGAATCTCTCCGAGGCACCTCATGCTCGAAACCGCCGCGCTGGCCGCAGGTTTGTCCTGGACCAGCGGATTTCGTCTCTACCTGGCCGTGTTCGCTGCCGGCATCCTGGGCCGCGCGGGCTGGCTGCATTTGCCGCCCGGCTTGCAGATGCTGGAATCGTGGTGGGTGATCGGCTTGGCCGGTGTGCTGGCCGTGGCGGAATTCCTGGCCGACAAGATCCCCGGCTTCGATTCGGTCTGGGATGGCATCCAGACCTTCATTCGCGTGCCAGCGGGGGCGATTCTGGCGGCGGCCGCGTTCGGGCAGCTCGATCCGCAATGGATGGTGGCGGCCGGGCTGATTGGCGGCACGCTGGCCGGAACCGCCCATGCCACGAAGGCTGGCACCCGTGCGCTGATCAATACGTCGCCGGAACCATTCTCGAACTGGGTGGCGTCATTCAGTGAAGACGTGGCGGCCACCAGCGGTTTGCTGATGGCGTTTTTCCTGCCGATTGCGTTCCTGGTGGTGCTGGGGCTATTGCTGCTGGTGTCGGTGTGGCTGTTGCCCAAGCTATGGCGCGGTGTGCGGCGCCTGCGCGATGCGTTGCGCTGCCGTTCACCCGAACCGCCAGCCGCCGGAACGACGCGGCTGCCGCGCTAGGCGCTACCCGAACGCGCGCAGAAGCCCGAACAGCGCCAAGGCCAGCGCGCAAGACCATCCGGAAAACAGCACGCGCCACACCTTGTGGTGCGGAACGAACCCCACGCCGCGTACCAGCCCCGCGCTCATCGCCCAGAACAGCAGCATGGCGAGGGTGTGATCGGCATGCCCTGCACGATTGGCAGCGATGTACGGATAGACCGTACCCGCTGCCATGACGAGCAACCCAGCAGCCAGGCTGGCCGGGTGCATGCGCGGCTTGTCTGCGGGGCTCACGTGCGGTCCTCGTCGGTGGTGGTGCCGGCTGCGCGGGCGTCGCTCACCTCGCCCCACATCGCATTCAGCACGGCCAGCAACACCGCAAAGCCAACGCCCAGAACCCAAGTGAAGTACCACATGTCACGTCCTCCCTTGGTCAGTAGACCGAATGCTCGTTGGCCCGGATATGGGCGACCGTCACCTTGCCGCGCATGACCCGGTAGCACCAGCTCGTGTAGGCCACGATGATGGGCGTAAAGATCAGCGCCACCCAGAACATGAGACCCAGCGTGAAATGGCTGGATACGCTGTCCCACACCGTCAGGCTGGCGGCGGGCATGCTGGAGGACGGCAGGACGAACGGGAACATCGACGCCCCCGCCGTGGCGATGATGCCCGCCAGTGACAACGACGACAGCACGAACGCCACCAACGTCCGCCCGGCCCGTGCGAGCCGCACTGCCAGCAGCGCACCTACCACACCGATGATCGGCAGCACCCACAGCAGCGGCTGCACCTGATAGTTGTGCCACCACGCGCCAGCGGCGCGCACCACCGTCTTCGCCATCGGGTTCGACACCCCGGCCGGGTCGATGGCCGAGCTGATGACATAGCCGTCGATGCCACCCCAGCGCAACCACGCGCCCGCCGCGATAAAGGCCACCACTGCCACAATGGCTGCGCCCGATGCGGCCTTGGTGGCGCGTTGCTGGATGAGACCCTCGGTGCGATGCGCGAGGTAAATGCCGCCGTGCATGGTGATCATCGCGCTCGACACCACGCCCGTGAGGATGGCGAACGGGTTCAGCAGTTGCCAGAACGTGCCGGTGTACGTCACCACCATGAAGCTGTCGAAGTGGAACGGCACACCCTGCAGCAGATTGCCGAACGCCACGCCAAAGATGAGCGGCGGCACCGCGCCCCCGATGAAGAGCCCCACGTCCCACGCTTTGCGCCACGTGGCGTTGTGGATCTTGCTGCGGTAATCAAACCCGACGGGCCGGAAGAACAGCGCCCACAGTACCGCCAGCATCGCCCAGTAGAAGCCGCTGAACGCCGTGGCATACACCAGCGGCCACGCCGCGAAGATCGCGCCACCGCCGGTGATGAACCAGACCTGGTTGCCGTCCCAGTGTGGAGCGATGGTGTTGATGGCGACACGGCGCTCATCGTCGGTCTTGCCGACAAAGGGCAGCAGCGTGCCGACGCCCATGTCGTGTCCGTCCATGATGGCAAAGCCGATCAGCAACACGCCGATGAGCAGCCACCAGATGACCTTGAGGGTTGGGTAGTCGAGCATGGCGCGCTCCTCAGGCGTGGGTGGGTTCGAACTGATAGCGCCCGGTGCCGAGGCTGCCCGGGCCCTGGCGGGCGAACTTCACCATCAAGTACATCTCAACGATCAGCAGCAGCGTGTAGAAACCGATGAAGCCCGCCAGCGAGCCATACAGGCTGGCCTCGGAGAGCGTCGACACGCTCAGGTGCGTGGGCAGCACGCCGTAAATCGTCCACGGCTGGCGGCCATACTCCGCCACCACCCAGCCGAGTTCTGCGGCAATCCACGGCGCAGGCAGCATCCACAGCGCCCAGCGCAGCAGCCAGGCCGGCGCCTTGCGCTGCGGCCGCAGCGTGCTCCAGAACGACAGCCCGAACAGCGCCAGCATCAAAAAGCCCAGCCCAACCATGACGCGGAAGCTCCAGAACATCGGCCACACGCGCGGCACGGTGTCGTTGACCGCCTTGTCGATCATCTCGGGCGTGGCCTGCCGCACATCGGCCACGTACTTCTTGAGCAGCAGACCGAAGCCCAGGTCCCGCTGATGGATTTGCAGCGTCTGATGTGCCGGCGCATCGTCCGGATGCTTGCGCAGGGTTTCCAGCGCCGCCACCGCCTCGACGCCACTCAGAATGCGGCCTCGGTTGCGTTCCTTGATCTCGTGAATGCCCGGAATCTGCTTGGACACCGAACGTGTACCGATCAGACCCATCACCCATGGGATCTCGACGGCCCAGTTGTTCTTCTGCTCACGCTCGTTGATGGACGCAATCACATTGAAGCTGGCCGGCGCGGGCTCGGTCTCCCACATGGCCTCGATGGTGGCCATCTTGGTTTCCTGCGCCTCGCCCACGGTGTAGCCGGATTCGTCGCCCAGCACGATCACCGAGCACACGCTGGCCAAGCCGAACGCCGCGGCCACGCGGAAGCTGCGGCGCGCAAACTCCACGTCGCGCCCGCGCAGCAGATACCAGCTCGAAATCGACAGCACGAACATCGCGCCGGTCACATAACCGGCCGACACGGTGTGCACAAACTTGGCCTGCGCCACCGGATTGAAGACCACCGCCCAGAAATCCGACATCTCCATGCGCATGGTCTGCCAGTTGAAATCGGCGCCCACCGGGTTCTGCATCCAGCCGTTGGCGATCAGGATCCACAGCGCGGAGAGGTTCGTGCCGATCGCCATCAGCGTCGTCACCAGCAGGTGCTGCGTCTTGGACAGGCGATCCCACCCGAAGAAGAACAGGCCGATGAAGGTGGACTCCAAGAAGAACGCCATCAGCCCTTCAATGGCCAGCGGCGCGCCGAAGATGTCGCCCACGTAGTGCGAGTAGTACGCCCAGTTGGTGCCGAACTGGAATTCGAGCGTAATGCCCGTCGTCACCCCCAGGGCAAAGTTGATGCCGAACAGCTTGCCCCAGAAGCGCGTCATGTCTTTCCAGATGACCTTGTTGGTCATCACGTAGACGCTCTCCATGATCACCAGCAGCCAGACCATGCCCAGCGTGAGCGGCACGAACAAGAAGTGGTACAGCGCCGTGGCCGCAAACTGCAGCCTGGATAGATCGACCAAATGCTCGGATATCACGGATGCCCTCCCTGCGCTGGTGGTGTCACGCCCAGACGATCAGCCGCCCGCTCGGCATCGACCGGCACGCGGACGTCCCGCACGAACACCCACCACAGCGCAGCCAGCACCGCCACCTTGACGGTGACGACGATGAGCAGATGGCGGACGAGTCGGCGATCGTTGGGGCTCACGGGTCGGGCAATCGATGGGCGGTCAGAAAGTCACATGAAAATCCAGTCTAGTCAGGGTTGAAGTGACTGACAAACGCTTTTTCCGAGTGGATTGTCGATCGCGGCGCACAAAAAAACCCCGGCCAGCCGAAGCTGCCGGGGCTTTTGTCCCCTGCCCTCACACGTACTCGTGAACAGGCATCCGTGGATGACAACGGCCTGTTCAGACCATCGTCGCCAACAGCGTTTTGCCAGCCAGCGCAAACATGAAAAAGCCAAAGCCTTTTCTCAGCAAAGCGATCGGCATCCGGGCTGCCGTTTTGACACCGAGTTTCGAGGCGATGACTGAACACACGCTCAGCGCAATCAGGGCACGCAAATCGATGTAGCCCCAGCGCCAGTCGTGCGGCATGCCGGCCGTCAGCCCGAAGCCGATGATCGCCCCCACTGACGTGGGCAGCAAAACACCGGTGGCTGTGCCGATGGCCGTCCGCAGCGACAGCCCGACCTTCGTCAAATAGAACGTGACCACCGAGGCGCCGCCCATCCCCGCCAGCGAATACGTCAAGCCGGAGAAAAAGCCCGCGACGTAGCGGAGCTTATCCAGCCACGGCCACACGGCAATCGCGTCACTCTTCTGCACCAGCAGTTTGATGCCGAAGTAGCCGAGCATGAGCGACAGCCCGAGCGCCAGCCAACCGCCCGGTACGCGAGAGGCAATCAGACCGCCCACCAATGCACCGATGCCCGCCGGCACCGCCAGCTTTTTGAGCCATGCATAGTCGACGTTACCGCGTTTGCTGTGGCTCAGGAAGGAAGACAGGCCCGTAAACGCCATCGTGGCGAGCGAGGTGCCGAAGGCCAGGCGAATCGCTTCCGTCATCTCCATGCCGTTGGAGCGATACACATGCACGAGGATCGGGATGACGATCGCGCCGCCGCCAATGCCAAACATGCCCGCGAAGAAGCCAGCGACCACGCCAGCCAACAAGAAAAAGCCTAATAGCATTTGAATGCACCGCAAATGGAGTGGAGGAGAACGCCGCGCAACGGCGCTCTCCTCACGGGTTGTTAGGCGACAGCGAGTTGCGCTTCGCTGGCCGAGCCTTCGCGGTGCACCCAGAAGTTCAGGCATTCACCGTCGACCCGAGTCGTCTGCGGCGCGGCTTTTTCCGGGTGGTCGGTAGTGAAATGCCCGCCACGCGATTCTTTCCGCAGCGCGGCGCTGCGCAAAATCAGATGCGCCGCGTCGTAGATGTTCCGGGCACGCAATGCCTGGCCGTACGGCAGGACGCTCGGCGGGTTGTCGTTCAGGCGCTCGATGTTGTGCAAGCCCCGGGCAATGCCTGCGTCACTGCGCACAATGCCGGCATGATTCCAAAGGATGCCGCGCAATTCCGACAGCAAGTTCGGCTGGAACGGGGTCTCGATGACAGCCGGCAGCGCGACGTGTGCGCGGGTGGTCGGGCCGACCTCGCCGCTGACGGCCTCTGCGCACGCCTGGCCCATGACCACGCATTCGAGCAGGGAATTGCTGGCCAGCCGGTTGGCCCCATGCAGGCCGGAGTTCGCCACCTCGCCGATGGCATACAGCCCTTTGACGCTCGTTCGCCCGCACACGTCCGCCGCAACGCCGCCGCAGGTGTAATGCGCAGCCGGCGAAACCGGAACGCGGTGCGTTGCGAGATCGCAGCCGTAGGCTTTCGTAATCTCCACCAGATTGGGGAAATGCTGCTCGACAAAATCCTTGCCCTGGTGCGTGATGTCGAGCCAGACATAAGACGCACCATGCGCCTGCATTTCTGAGTAGATGGCGCGCGCAACGATATCGCGCGGCGCAAGCTCCAGTTGGCTGGAGTAGCGCGGCATGAAGCGTTCGTTGGCCACGTTGTACAGCAGCCCGCCTTCCCCGCGCACCGCTTCCGTAATCAGGCTGATGACGCGGCCCTCAAACTGGAACGCGGTCGGGTGGAACTGGACGAATTCCAGGTTCTCGACCGATGCCCCCGCCCTCCACGCCATGGCGATCGCCTCACCCTTGCTGGCGTGCGGGTTGGTGGCGTATTGGTACAGCCCGGTCAGTCCGCCCGTCGCCAGCACGACGATCGGCGCGCTGAACACCGTGACGTCGCCATCGACCAGGCTTTCGGCCACCACACCGCTGACGGCCTCGCCATTGGAGATCACCTCCACCACTTCACACTGCCGGATCCACGTGACATTCGGCAGCAGCGCCACTTTGGCCTGCAGGGTGCGCATGATGCCGCGCCCGGTCATGTCGTCGACATGCGCAACGCGGCGCGCGCTGTGCCCGCCCTCTCGCGTCAAATGGATCTCGCCGTCTTCACGCGTGAACGGCACACCTTGGTCGATGAGCCATGTCAGCACGCTGGTTCCCTCGCCAACGATCTGGCGCACTGCGGCTTCATCGCACAGGCCGTCGCCGGCCGCCAGGGTGTCCTGAACGTGTTTCTCGTGGTCGTCGTCCAGGGAGAACACCGCCGAGATCCCACCTTGGGCCCAGTAGCTCGACGGCTCGTCATGCTTGTTGCGGGAAATCACGCCGACTTTCAGCGTCGACGGCAAATGCAGCAACATCGTCAGTGCAGCCAACCCTTCGCCAACAACCAGTACATCGAACTTCATAGGATGAATTCGTCCTGAATAGATAAATATCGGCCTCCCGAGGTGGAGGTCACCTGGGATACGCTTGTCGAGATAATTGATTATTCTTGAGAATATGGCCGCAGCGGATTACCAGCGGCAAATCTCAGGGAAAGGGCAGACCGCCATCAAAGTGGGACCACCCCGCAAGCCCTTTCAGCACAACGATCGTCTGCGAGGCACACTCATTCGAGCATCCCAGCGTGCCCCGTTTAATCACAATCGGGGGCCGCAATTTGCCCTACCGCATAGGGCGCCTGCAACTGAATAATTTTAATATCTGCATTTGCACTCAAATACGCATGGCGTTGCAGTGCCGGATATCACTGCACCCGGCGCGAAAATGCTCAGAGATCTTTATTATTAATCTTTATTAATACCCACACTCAAACCAATAACGTTCCACTGCGGGTCAGGAGCGCATTGACGAGACTATGGGCCGTCACCATGGACGTTTTGGGGTTGCCGGGCGCCGCCCGTCCTTCTATGCGAAGGGTGATGCGCCCACTGACGCCATCCGCCTGAATTTCGTGCACGTTGCAGTCCACCTGGGGGTCTGCCACAAGCTCCACCTGCGTCTCGTCGAACCCGAGGGTGGCCAACGCAATCGTGGCCGCCACATTCGCGTTCCTGGGGTACTGCAGCGCCGCAGCCCGGGCCGACCCGTGGAAGAACGTGTGGGCTGCCGTCAATGCGCTCAAATTGACATGGTCTTCAGCAGACGTGCCGAGCCATGCTGCCGGCGGCTTGCGGGAGCGATAGTGAACCCGGTGCAGGCCGGCACGGCGCGCGGCGGTCAAGATATCCAGCCCACCCACCGCGCCGGATGCCACCAGCAGTTGGCTGCCGCTGCGCTCAACCGCCCCACGCAGCCGCGCGTACCGTGCGGCATCCGCCAGCGCGCCTGCAGACACCATCAACATGTGATGTCCCGCGTCCAGGATCTGCTCGGCGTAGGCGTCCACCGCCTGATGACCGGCGCACTCAACCACCACGTCAGGCTTGCGCGCCAGGAGTTCATCCAGTGACGTGCAGCAGCCGTCGTCCGCTGCCGACGCCGCCCGCACCAACGTCCCGCAAATCGTGGCTTGCTCAGGGATACCCTGCAGCGCCTCGCTTAGCGCTGATCCAATAGTGCCCAAGCCGATCAGGGCAACGCGTAAGGGGGATGGTGTGTGGCGAGACGGCATCGATCGCATGGGCCAAAGGCCAGAGCAAGGATGTCGCCATTTGAACGGCGATTGCTCCGCACCCACAAACGCATTTTTCTCATTGATTCAGCACCTGGCTTTATCAATGGGGTCGACGCCCCCAAAAACCCAGGCTTGGCCGGGCCATTGAGGTATCGTCGCGTGTCTCTGGTAATCAACCGGTACCTGGTCTTATGAGCGGTCTTCCATCGGGCCCCGCAACGGGCGCGTTCACCACCTCCGCTTGGACACGCGCCAACGTCACGCTGCGTCAGCTACAAGCCTTTGTCGTGCTGTCTGAGACGGAGAGCTTCACGGCAGCGGCCAAACAGATGCACCTGACGCAATCCGCCCTGAGCGCCCTCGTGCGGGAGCTGGAGAGCGAAGTGGACGCGCGTCTGTTTGACCGCACGACACGCAGCGTGAACATCACCGCCGCCGGAAGCGATCTCTTGCCCGTCGCCCAACGCGTGTTGCGCGATCTGGAAAGCGGCCTGGGTTCGGTACGTGATCTCGGGCTCAAGCGAAAGGGCATCGTCACGGTGGCGGTCACGCCAATGCTGGCGGCAGGGTTTATGCCCGGCGTCTGCGCCGCCATGCGCACGCAATATCCCGGGCTGCGCGTGCAAGTCAAAGATGGATTGGCCGCAGCCAACCTCGACAGTGTCCGCCGCGGCGAAGCCGATCTGGCCATCGGCAATTTCGGGGCCGTGGATGACGATATCGCACTCACCCTCATCGAAGGCAGCCGAGTCGGCGTGGTCGTGCACCACGCGCACCGCCTGGCGCAGCGGCGGCAGGTGCGATGGCGCGAACTCGCGCAAGAGCCGTTGATCCTGCTCAGCCGTGACAGCGCCTTTCGGCAATTGGTCTCGCAGGCGTTGCTCAATGCGGGCGTCACACAGGCGCCTGAATACGAAGTGGGCTACATCGGAACGGCGCTGGGGCTGGCCCAAGCCGCGCTCGGCGTGGCGATCTGCCCCTCCCACGTCGCGCGCACGCTGGACCCCCGGCAAGCGCATTTCACACCATTGACCACGCCCTCCATCCGCGACGGCGTTTACATGGCCAGCCTGAAGGGGCGCACCCATTCCGCCGCCGCACAGGCGCTTGTGGACGTGGTGCAGTCGGGGCGGCCATGGCCCACCTTGGGCGACGACGCCAAGACGTAGGCGTCGGCTGGAAGTTACCGACCGCCGAGCATTCGGCAACAAAAAACCCCGGCCAGCCGAAGCTGCCGGGGTTTTTCCCATCCATCACGGCCGAAGCCGCGAGACGTGCTTACATATTGTCGATCATCACTTGGCCAAAGCCCGAGCACGACACTTGCGTCGCGCCTTCCAGCAGGCGGGCGAAGTCATACGTGACCTTCTTCGACAGGATCGACTTCTCGATCGACGAGATGATCAGGTCAGCGGCTTCCGTCCAGCCCATGTGGCGCAGCATCATTTCAGCCGACAGGATTTCCGAACCCGGGTTCACGTAGTCCTTACCGGCGTACTTCGGTGCCGTACCGTGGGTGGCTTCGAACATGGCAACGGAGTCGCTCAGGTTCGCGCCCGGGGCGATACCGATACCGCCAACTTGCGCAGCCAGGGCGTCGGAGATGTAGTCGCCATTCAGGTTCAGCGTGGCCACCACCGAGTACTCGGCCGGACGCAGCAGGATCTGCTGCAGGAAGGCATCAGCAATTGCGTCCTTGATGATGATTTCCTTGCCCGTCTTCGGGTTCTTGAACTTGCACCACGGGCCGCCGTCGATCAGCTCGGCGCCGAATTCCTTCTGTGCCAGCGCGTAGGCCCAGTCACGGAAACCACCTTCCGTGAACTTCATGATGTTGCCCTTGTGCACGATCGTGACCGACGGCTTGTCGTTGTCGATCGCGTACTGGATGGCCTTGCGCACCAGGCGCTCCGTGCCTTCCTTCGAGACCGGCTTCACACCGATACCCGAGGTTTCCGGGAAGCGGATCTTCTTGACGCCAAATTCGTCCTGCAGAATCTTGATCAGCTTCTTGGCCTTGTCGCTCTGGGCTTCGAATTCGATACCGGCGTAGATGTCTTCCGAGTTCTCGCGGAAGATGACCATGTCGGTCTTCTCCGGCTCTTTGACCGGCGAGGGCACGCCCTTGAAGTAGCGCACCGGGCGCAGGCAGACGTACAGGTCCAGCTCTTGGCGCAGCGCCACGTTCAGCGAACGGATGCCGCCGCCCACCGGCGTCGTCAGCGGGCCCTTGATGGACACCACGTAGTCCTTCAGGACTTGCAGGGTTTCTTCCGGCAGCCACACGTCCGGGCCGTACACCTTGGTCGACTTCTCGCCGGCGTAGATTTCCATCCACGAAATCTTGCGCTCACCCTTGTAAGCCTTCTCAACCGCTGCGTCCACCACCTTGATCATCACCGGGGTGATGTCGAAGCCGGTGCCGTCACCTTCGATGTAAGGAATGATCGGGTTGTTCGGAACGTTCAGGGAGAAGTCTTGGTTGACAGTGATCTTCTCGCCGGCCGGGACCTTGATGTGTTGATACATGGACGACTCCAGTGCAGACCGCAGGTAGCGGGTGGACGGTGGGGGTTGACAGCACAGCGCGCCGCTCACGGGTTGGCCGGCGTGGCGCGCTGCAATGAACTGGCGATTCTAACGGCCTACGATGACGCTCTCACGATGCACCGCACAAAATCTCGCATCTGGCGCAAGCCGCAACTCTTATATAAGACACAAGAGTGAATTCCGCATTATGCCGGAAAATTTCACCATCCGCCATATTTCGGCCCCTGCTCCCGGGCGTTGTCAACGGCCGATCAGGTCGGCGTCGAAGGCGCGGGCGACCGGGCCGCGGACATCGCTCAAGGCAGGAACCGCATCCCGCCGGGCGCTCCAGGCATCCACCAGCCGGACCAACGCGGCACGCAGTTCGCGGGCGCTCTCAGCATCAAGCAAGCGGACCAGGCCGGCAGCGTCCACGCCCGGATGCCGGCGGACCAACCACGCAAGCGCCTGGATGTGTTCGATAAAGCGATCGTCAGCCCGGTGCAGATGGCTGAAACAAGACAGCCCCACGCGGCGATCCAGCGGTGCGCCGGAAATCGTCTGTGACACGAGCATGAAATCATCAAGTGCGGAAGCGCCGTGCGAACGGGGCCAGAAACCGGGCAAGGCCCCCAGCACAATCAACGCGCCGCAACCCAAGACGAAATCGCGGCGCCGGAGTCGGGCCGGCGGAATGGGAGAGGCGGGCTTGGTGGGGCGGGAAGACGACGGCGGGAGAGACACGGCAAGCCTTGAGCACAATCGGCTCGCATTCTCTGGGGGCGGGCGCCGCCATCCAATCAGATCGGTCCGAAATGCAGGCCCGCAGGCATCTTTCTTGCGCAGCGCAACATGCGCCACATGGCGGATCAGGCGGCGCGGAGGCTTTCGCCGGAGCCCAGAAAAAATTCGACGGAACGTGTCAACGCGCCTGTAACGGCCTGCGTTATTGCAGATGACTCATTTAGCGGGTCGTTGGTTAACTCACTGATCTATAAAAGGATTCACCATGAAGAAGCTGATCGCTGCCCTGATCGCCGGCCTGTTCGCCACCGGTGTGTTCGCTCAAGCCTCCGCTCCGGCTGCTGACGCAGCTGCTCCGGCTGCTGCTGAGAAGGCTGCTCCGAAGGCCAAGAAGCACAAGAAGGCCAAGAAGCACGCCAAGAAGGCCGACGCTGCTGCTCCGGCTGCTGACGCTGCCAAGCAATAAGTTGGTGTTTCTGCCGGGCCCTCGCGGCTCGGCCGATACAGAAAAAGCAGATGCTTATGCGTCTGCTTTTTTTTCGTCCATGTTTCGCGCAATCCCGAGCTGGCATACGGGACTGTCAAAATAGCGCCATCAACCTTGCGTACCTTGCCCGTTCCTCACAACAAGAAACAGGGATGGCGCAATGGATTTCCAATCGATGTTCGCTCCGGTGCGGCGCAGACGCACCGCGTTCACGATGCTCTCTCTTGCCGCGCTGGCTGCCGCCGCCGTGATTGCAGGTTGCGGCGGTTCATCGTCCGACTCGACGACCACGTCGACCGCCACGCCGGCCGACGCAGCCACGGCTGACGCCAACATCCAGGCCGCCTGGGTGGAGATCGGCGACAGCAACCAGACCATCGTCCGCGCCGTCACCACGTATACAAACAGTGCCGCGCCCGTCGACAGCTCGGTCTGCCCGCTGCTGACGGTGGATGGCACCGCCACCCGCATGAGCCTGCGCGTGGCCGCCGGCACGCCCGCGCAACGCACCACGGCCAGCGCCGCCAGCGATTCGAAAGCCTCGGCCTTTCCTGTGAACGCCTGCGAGGCCACGGTGGCGGCCACGGCCAAGGCCGCGTCGATCGGGGCGCGGGTGCTGCCGCTGCCGAAGGCCAACCCGCAGCGCGTGGTGATCCTGGCGGACACCGGCTGCCGGATGAAGAAGTCGAGTAACACGTTCCAGTCGTGCAACGACCCGCTGTCGTGGCCGTTCGCCAACGCGGCGACCACAGCTGCGACCATGAAGCCCGACCTCGTCCTGCACGTGGGCGACTACCACTACCGCGAAAACGCCTGCCCGCCCGACGTGGCCGGCTGCCAGGGCAGCCCGTGGGGCTACGGCTGGGATACGTGGCAGGCTGATCTGTTCCAGCCCGCCGCCCCGCTCATGGCCGCTGCCCCGTGGGTGCTGGTGCGCGGCAACCACGAGGAATGCGCACGCGCCGGCCAGGGCTGGTACCGATTCCTGGACCCGCGCCCCTATTCGACTGACCGCTCGTGCGACACCCCGGCCAACGACACCGCCGCCAACGCATCCGACCCGTACGCTGTGGCCATCGGCAGCGACACGCAGGTCATCGTGTTCGATTCGGCCAAGGCCGGCACAACGGCATTGGCGACGACCGACCCGTGGTTCCAGACCTACCAGAAGCAGTTCAGCACGGTGGGCACGCTGGCCGCCAAGCCGGGCGTGATGTCGATCTTCACCAACCACCACCCGATTTTGGGCTTCGTGCCGATCGCGGGCAGCACGCCGCTGGGCGGCAATGCCGCGCTGCTATCGGTCATGAACAGCCTGAACGCCACGGCGTACTACCCGCCGGGCGTGCAGGTGGCGCTGCACGGCCACGTGCATGACTTCCAGGCCATCAACTTCACCAGCAACCACCCGGCGACCATCGTGGCGGGCAATGCTGGGGACTCGCTGGACGTAGCGCTGCCCGATCCGTTCCCGGCCATCAGTCCGGCTTCAGGCGTGACGGTGGGCAGCATCTCGCATAACAACTCGTTCGGCTTCATGGTGATGGACCGCCAGCCGGCACCCGCCAAGGGCTGGTTGTTCAAGGCCTACACCGCGGCCGGCAAGCTGCTGACGACCTGCACGCAGAACGGCACGAGCCTGGTGTGTGACAAGACGGGGTTTGTTGCTCCGTAGCGCACCCATCGGTTGCGTAAACCGGCCGGCGCAACAAATTTGCGACCGGCCCATCGGACACCCATATTGATCTGACGCTTGTCCAGCGTTGTTCAACCATTGGGAGGTCCCATGCGTTTGCACACACGTGTCATTGCCGCACTGGCAGGCACCGCCGCTTGTACCGCCATCCATGCTGAAACCGCACTCCCCCACCTGTCCGATGAAGCGCTGGCCTTTGGCGGCGTGCGTGTTGAAGCAGCGTGGGTGGAGCTTGGAGAAAACGGTCAACCCATTGCACGCGCCATTGTCCAGCCATCGGCACGACCCAACCCACCGCGTGCATCGGTCTGCCCGCTGCTGGTCACGGATAGCCGCGGACTGCAACGCATGGATCTCAGGGCCAATGCCGCCACCGTGCCACAGCGCCCCACCGTGAGCGACCCGGCCGATTCCAAACCTTCCGATTTTCCCGTTGCGGTGTGCGAGGCTGCGCTGCCTGCCCGCACGCGGCTTGCCTTTGTCGGCAGACACTGGTTGCCGCTGCCCAAGGCCAACCCGCGCCGCATACTGATCCTGGGTGACACCGGCTGCCGCCTCCAGAAATCCAGCAACATCTGGCAGGAATGCAGCAACCCAACCGCCTGGCCGTTTGCATCCATTACCAATGTGGCAGCACGTTTTGCGCCCGATCTTGTCGTTCACGTTGGCGACTACCACTACCGCGAAAACGCCTGCCCGCCAGACGTAGCCGGCTGCCAGGGCAGCCCCTGGGGCTACGGCTGGGACACCTGGAAGGCGGATTTTTTCGAGCCAGCACGCCGCCTGCTCACCGCCGCGCCGTGGGTCGTAGTGCGCGGCAACCATGAAGCCTGCGCGCGTGGCGGTCAGGGCTGGTTCCGCTTTCTCGACCCGCGTCCCTATCAAGCGGATCGCACATGCGACAACCCCGCCAATGACGCGCAGGCCAACGCCTCCGAACCCTACGCGGTGCCCGTCGGCAACGATACGCAGTTGATCCTCTTCGACTCCGCCAAGGCAGGCTATGTGCCACTGCAACCGACCGATCCGCAGTTCCAGACCTATCAATCGCAGTTCCGCACGGTAGCGAACTTGGCGGCTAAACCCGGCGTGATGTCGATCTTTGTCGATCACCACCCGATCCTTGCGTTCGCCCCTCTTACGGGTGGGACGCCCGCACCGGGCACTGCAGGGCTACTGTCAGTCATGACCACCCTCAACGGCACTGCCTACTATCCGCCAGGCGTGCAACTGGCCTTGCATGGACATGTCCACGACTTCCAAGCCATCAATTTCGCCACACCCCACCCGGCCGCCATCGTGTCGGGCAACGCTGGCGACAGTCTGGACGTCGCCTTTCCCGATCCCTTTCCAGCATCCGCCAGCCCGGCACCGGGCGTAACGGTCAGCACCATCTCCCACAACAACGCCTTCGGCTTCATGCTCATGGAGCGCCAACCTGCCCCTGCAACGGGCTGGCTGTACAAAGCGTACACAGCCGCCGGCAAACTCTTGACCACATGCACCCAAAACGGCAACACCCTGGCTTGCGACAAAACCGGCTTCGTCGCGCCCTGACGGCACCCTGTTTATGGATGGCCCTCGCCGCACTGCCGCTGTGCGCGGGGGCGGCGGAATCGATCGGCATGACGCCCAGGCTGGGCGCCGTGCCGCCGCCTGCCGAATCGACGTCGTTCAAGCCGGACCCGAACCTCGTCGCGCTCGGCAAGCGGGTGTTCTTCGACCCGCGCCTGTCGGAGCCGCAAGGTACGTCCTGCGCGGCCTGCCATGACCCGGGCCGCGCCTTCGCGCCCACGTTGAAAGGTGAGGCGCTGCGCATCGGCGTACCGGCCGGCAGCCGCCCGGGGCACGTAGCGGCACGCAATGCGCCATCGCTGCTGTATCTGCGTTACGTCCCGCATCGCTATTTCTTCCAGGACGACGACGCCAGTTTTCCCTCGCCCTTCGGCGGCTTCTTTGCCGATGGCCGTGCCGACTCCATTCCCGAGCAAATCCGTGGCCCCTTGTTCAATCCGGATGAAATGGGCAACCCTTCGCCGCGCGCCCTGCAACGCAAGGTGGCCGGCACGGACCTCGGCCAAGCACTGACGAAGCAATTCGGCGCCGATGCGGTCCGCGATCCCGAGCGCCTCGTCGGCGTATTGGGCAAAGCGCTGGACGCGTATTTCCAGAGCGACGAGATGGCGCCGTTCACCTCGCGCTTTGATGACTTCCTGCGCAAGCGCACGCCGCTCTCCCCTGCGGAGATGCGCGGCCTGGCGCTATTCCGCAACCCGGACAAGGGCAACTGTGCGTCGTGCCACTTGATGGTGGAATCGTCGTCGCGGCCCGAACGCTCGCTCTTCACGGATTTCGGCTACGACGCCATCGCCGTGCCGCGCAATCCGCTGCTGCCGGCCAACAAGGACGCCAAGCACTTCGACGTGGGCCTCTGTCAGACCGCCCGCAAGCTCAAGTGGCCCGAGCCCGATCAGTGGTGCGGCTATTTCCGCACGGCCGGCCTGCGCAACGTGGCCGTGCGCCAGACCTTCATGCACAACGGCGTGTTCCACACCCTGCGCGACACGGTGGCCTTCTATGCCACGCGCTCAACCGACCCGGCGCAGTGGTACCCGGGCGGCAAGCGCTTTGACGACGTGCCCGCCAAGTACCGCGGCAACGTCAACGTGAACACCGTGCCGATGAATCGCCGCCCCGGCACCACGCCTGCGCTCACAGAAGACGAGATCGACGACGTCGTCGCCTTCCTGCGCACGCTCACCGACGCGCGGTATGTGGCGCTGATGCCTAACCCGGCAGCCGACAAGGCGCGCTCGGCGCATGTACCGAGGGCCGGCACCAAGACGGTCGCCACCGAACGCCAGAGCACAAACACGCGGTAACAACTTCGTCCCCACCTTCGGCGCAATCTCATTGACGGTGGTTGGCCGAGTGCCGATCATGGTGCGTTACATTTTTTGCCCACACGCCATGACCACCCTTTCCCGCCTGCTTACCGGCCTGTGCCTGTCCATCGCCGCCTTCACCACCACTGGCGCCTTCGCGCAAACCCCGACCGGCCCAAACGTGGGCCTGCCCGTCGCCGACCTGACCATCGGCATGTACAAGGTCAAGGCCGAAGTGGCCGCCACCCCGCAAACGCGCGAAACCGGCCTGATGTTTCGCAAGTCGATGCCCGACACGGCCGGCATGCTGTTCGTGTTCGATGAGATTGCCGGCCACTGCTTCTGGATGAAGAACACCGATCTGCCGCTGTCGATCGCCTTCATCACGGCTGACGGCACCATCTCCGACATTGCCGAGATGAAGCCGCAGACCGAAGACAACCACTGCCCCACGCGTGCAGGCAACTACGCGCTGGAGATGAACAAAGGTTGGTTCGCGCGCAAAGGCATCAAGCCCGGCATGAAGGTCGGCGGGCTGCCACGCTAAGCCACGCATAACAACAGAGAGGAGACCGCCGCATGCACGCTTTCGACAACAACCGTCGCCGCTGGATGCGGCAAGCCGGCGCGCTGGCCGTGGGTGCCGGCGCCGCATCCGCAGGCTGGCCGCTGGCCGCCTCGGCCGCCGACGCCCCCAAGGGCACGCGCTTGATCCTGCTGGGCACGGGCGGTGGGCCCACGCCCAAGAAGAACCGCTCGGCGCCGGCACAGGTGATCGTCATCAACGGGGTGTCGTACGTGGTCGATTGCGGCAACGGCGTCGCTCGCCAATACGTGACGGCAGGCCTCAAGCTCAAGGCCATCCGCCATGTCTTCATCACGCATCAGCATTCGGACCACAACGCCGACTACGGCGCGCTGATGCTGCTCGCATGGGGCACCGACCTGACCGGCCCCGTCGACGCCTGGGGCCCGCCCCCACTGGCCGCGATGACGACCAAGTTCCTCGAGCTGTACGACTACGACGTCCGCACCCGCATCGCCGACGAAGGCCGCCCGCCCTTGGCGCCGATGCTCCACCCGCACGAAATCACCGAAGGCGGGCTGGTCATGCAAGACGCCAACGTGAAGGTGACGAGCGCGCTGGTGAAGCACCCGCCCGTGTCGCCGGCATTTGCGTATCGCTTTGATGCGGCAGACCGCTCCATCGTCATCTCCGGCGATACGGCGCCGAGCGAGAACCTTGTGCGCCTGGCCTATGGCGCGGATGTGCTGGTGCACGAGGTCATGCATCTGCCGTCACTCGACAAGCTGCTCTCTACCGAACGCAATGCCAAGACGCTGCGCGAGCATCTGCTGGCGAGCCACACCTCCACCGAAGACGTCGGCCGCATCGCCACCGAAGCCAAGGTGAAGACGCTGGTACTGTCGCACTTCGTGCCGGGCGGCTATCCGTTCCTGGAAGATTCGGTGTGGCTCGATGCCGTGCGCCCGCACTTCAAGGGCGAGATCATCGTCGGGCGGGACCTGCTAGAGGTTTAAGGACGGCCGCTGTTAGCTTCGCTGCAATCGCGATAGAGCTGATTGCGGCTGCTGGGCAAGGTCTCGTCGGCGAGAAAGCCGGTGGGGCCCTTGGTCCACCACACATACTGGCCCGACGCGTAGCGCGCCCCCGAGGCGGCCAGCACATTGGCGAAGACGAGCGTCTTGCCATCCAGCACGATCGACGCGAGCGGCGTATCCCCCACCGTCATGTATTTCACGAGGAGTGTCTTGCCGCCCTCGCAGGTATAGCGCACGTCGTGCGGGTCCTTGATCGGCAACGTGGAATACGCGCGCGCCTGGTCGATCGCCTTGTTAAGGCCAGCCTTGGCAAAGTCGAGCGCGGTGTTCAGATCGTCGGACGACATGCCGGGCACCGGCGATTGCGATGATTGCTGCGCGGTCGCGATGCCGCTGAACACACCGGCGCCCAGCGCCACACCGAACATCACTGCGGTTGCAAAACGACGCATGGATCGGTCTCCTCGGAAAATCGGTGGAAGCCAGTTAGTCGGCCGCGTCGCTATCGGGTTCCGTGGGCTTGAGCACGAATGGTGTCGGTTCTAGGCGCTGCGGCAGCTCGTCGGACAACGCGCGCGCCGCTTCGGCAAAGCACTGCACGAGCGCATCGGCCAGCGATGACGGCGCGTGATGCTCGGCACGCATGGCGCGTACGTCAAACGTCTGCGCGGGCTCCAACGCGAACAGCGCGATGCGTTCCATGCTGCCAGTGGCGGCGGTGAACTGATCGAGCATCGTCACGCCCAGCGATTCCTCCACCAGCGAACGTGCCAGCGAATACGTCTGCACCTCCAGCGTCGACTGCGGCGCCAGCCCACCGCGCGCCAGCGTCTGCCCGACCAGCGAACCCAGCGAGATCTGGTCTTCCAGCCCGATGAAGGGCTTCTCGGCAACAAGCTTGTGCAGCGCGCGTCCATCGGTCTTGCCACCCACCCACGCGCGTGGCGCGGCCAGCAAGATGCGGCCCTGCGCGACGGGCGTGGTGCTGATCGCCGGATGCACGGGCGGTGCAAAGGCAAAGCCAACGTCGATGTCTTGCGAGAGCAGGCCCTGCACGATCTCGGCGGTGTGGTGCGTGAACACGCGCACCAGCGTGTCGGGGTGGCGCTGTGAGAAACGCCGCACAGCGGGCGCGAGAATGCTCGGCGCCAAGCTGGGCGTCGCTGCCACGCGCAGGCGCCCTGCACCCTTATGCCGCAGGTTGGCGGACACGCGCCGTACGCGCTCCACTTCCTGGTACAGGCGCTCCACTTCAGAGAACAGCTCGAACGCTTCGGCCGTCGGCTGCAAGCGGCCCTTGGTGCGATCGAACAGGCGAAAGCCGAGCTGCAGCTCGGTGTGCTGCAGCACGCGCGTCACCACGGGTTGCGACACGTTGAGCATGCGCGCCGCCTCGCTGACGGTGCCGACCAGCATCACGGCGCGGAAGACTTCGATCTGGCGCAGACGCATCGTCGCCCGTCCTCACAATCCGAATAGGGAAGCGCCGATTGTGACATCGGGCGCCGGTCTTCGGCTAGGCGGGAGCCGGTGTGGCGGAAGCGCCCTCCGCTTCCAGTGCATCCAGAAACACGCGCACCTTGCGCGGCACGAGCTTGCGCGCGGGCATCAGCGCGTACACGCGCAGCGCGGTCAATTCAAAATCGGGCAGCACGCGCACAAGCCGGCCGGTGGCGACTTCCGCATCGCCCACGGACCGTGCCATGCGCGCCACGCCCAGGCCACGCACGGCGGCGCGGGCACGCATTTCGGCGTTCAACGTCTGCAGGCGCGGCTGGATGGGAATCTCGATGGGCTCGGCGGTCGGCTCACCGACGGAGCGGAAGGCCCAGCTTGCATCGTCGGGGCCGGAGAGGCACGGCCAGCCGACCAGGTCTGCCGGCGTCTTGAGCGGCGGGCGTTCGGCCAGCAAGGTCGGCGAGGCGTACAACCCGCGCGGGATCATCACCACGCGACGCGCCACCAGCGATGAATCGGGCAACACCTGGTCCACCATCACGAAGACGATGTCGTAGCCGCTGGCCAGCAGGTCGGGCTGCTCCCACGAAATGTGCACCTGGATCTGCAGGTGGGGATATTTCTCCAGCGTGCGGCACACCGGTTCGGTCAGATGCTGTGCACCCACCTCGTAAGGCGCGGCGATGCGGAGTGTGCCGGCCACAGCCTCGCTGGCGGCGGCGGTGTCGGCATGCACTTCGCGCAGGCGGTCGAACAGTGGCGCAATGTCGTCGTAGAAGTGCGAGCCAGCCTCGGTCAGCCGCAACTGGCGCGTGGTGCGGGTCATGAGCCGCACGCCCAGCGTCGCCTCCAGCCGCGACACGGCGGCGCTGGCGGTCGATTTGGGAATGCCGAGCACCTCTGCAGCGGCGGTGAAGCTGCCGGCTTCTACCACGCGGCAGAAGGTTTCCCAGTCGTTCCACTCCATTGTTCGCATGACTGGACAGTGTTCCTAGAGTTGGCCGTTTATCCGGCTGGCGGCCAAGTTTATGCTCGGCCACATGTCGCTGCAAATCCTCCGGCCTGCTTCTCTGCGGGCGTTCCCGCATTTTTCTTCGGCTCGCATCCACGCGTTTGGCTTGGCGGTGGGCCTGTCCACGGGGCTCGATTTCGTCTCTTCGCAGATGATGGCCGTGGCGGGTCAGCATATCCAGGGCGGCGTACACGCAAGCCCGGATGCGTATCTGTATGCCGTCACCGCGTATGCCGTCGCGGCGGTGGTCGCCAATCTCGCCATCGGACGCATTGCCGCGCACGTGGGCTACCGGATGTTTTCGCTGGTGGGCATTGTGCTGTTCGGCATCGGCTGCGTGGTCTGCGCGCAATCCAACAACATCAGCGAACTGGTGATTGGCCGGACCATTCAGGGCTTGGGTGCGGGTGGACTGTTCTCGGCCTCGCGCATTCTGGTGCAGCTCACCACCGAGCCCGACGAGCGCATCCCGCCCATGCTGATGTTCAGTGTGGGTCTGTTCGGGCTGACCACCATTGCGCCGTGGATCTGCGCGGAGGTGCTCGAATACAGCGAATGGCGCGTGATCTTCTGGCTCGAACTCGGGCTCGCAGTCATCGCCTGGTTTGCCATGTTTTTCTTGCCGCCCGAGCACCATCAGCCACGCACCCGCGCCGCACGTCGTCCGCATGAGGCGCCGCCAGTCGATGGCCAGTGGGACTGGATCGGCGTCGGTGCCATGGCCATCGGTGCGCTGTCGTTCCTGATGGGCCTGTCGGAGCTGCGCTACAACCGGCTGACCGCCTCCCCGGCGATTCCGCTGTTGCTGCTGGGCGGCGCGGCCTCGCTGTTGCTGGCCATCCATCGGTTGCGCACACACCCGGACCCGTGGCTCGATCTGTCACGCCTGAACGGCCGCCGCTACCTGTGGGGCATCGGCTTCTACGGTGTCTATTACTTAATGAGCGGGTATTGGTCTTACTTGTGGCCGGCGGTATCGCAGGGCGGGCTGGGCTTCACGTTCCGCACGACCACGTTGTTCCTGATGATCAGCGGTGCAGTGTCGACGGTGGTGGCCGTGGTGATGACGGTGTGGCTGCCGTTCTTCTTTCGCAAGCGCCGCTTCATCGCCATCGGCTTTGGTGTGTATGCAGCGGCAGCGCTGCTGCTGGGCACGAGCCTGATGCCGGGCGCACCGGACTATGCGTTCTTCCCCGTGTCGATCCTCGAAGGGATGACGCCGGGCGCGGTGATGATCCAGGTGGCGATGATGACCTACCTCGACCTGGACCGCGAAGACTTCGCGCACGGCTATCAGATGAAGAACATCGCGCGGCAGTTTGCGACAGCGGTGGGCACCGGGCTGGCGGCGGTGTCGCTGCAAACGCAGCAGGCCGAATCACGCTCGCTGATCGTGGCGCATGTCACGCGCTTCACGTCAGACCTGCAGGCCGCCAACCCGCTCACGCCCGAGCGGTTGGCGAGCCTCTCTGCCGAGATTGATCGGCAGGCCACGCTGCTGGCGGGTACGCAATTGTTCAGCTGGTTTGCGATCGCGTGTGGGGTGTTTGCCGTGTTGGTGCTGGTGCAGCGGTCGCTGCGTTAAGCCGTGTGCGCTACGACTTCTGCACCGCGTACTTGCCCGGCCCCACGGCGGCCAGCAAGAACAGCCCGCCCATGATGGTCAGGTTCTTGTAGAACTGGATCTTATTGGCCGCCTCCATGGCACCTTCCATGCTCCAGTAGCTGTGGGCGATGAACGAGGTGCCCAGCACAAACAGCGCCATCAATAGCGCCAAAGGCCGCGTCCAGAAGCCGATCAGCAAGGCGATGCCCACGCCAAACTCCATGACCACGGCAATGGCAGCCGCCACGGTCGGCATGGGCGCGCCCGTACTGGCCATGTAGCCGACGGTACCCTGAAAGCCTGTCAGCTTGCCCCATCCGGACATCACGAACAGCACCATCATGAGGATGCGAGCGAGCAGCATCAGCTCGTTGCGCCAACGTTCGATGAACGCGTCCATTTGCGGCCTCCAGAGCGGGTTTTGGTGATTGCAGTCTAGGCGCTGGATTTGCCAAGTGTGGTTTCGAGCGCATCGAGTACCGCCTGAATCACACCATGCCGCACGTGCTCTTTCCGCTCGATCATGCCGACGGTGCGCACGGGCGTCTGCGGCGGCATGGGCAGCACGCGCAGCGCCGGGTCACTCTCCCAGCTTGCGCGGCGCAGGCGGGGCACCAGCGTCACGCCCACCTGCTGGCGCACCAGCTCGACAATCGCCTCGATCGAATTGACCTCGATGAACTCATTGACGGCCATGTGCGTCTTGCGCAGGGCCCTGTCGATCAGCGCCCCGGTGCGCACCGCACGGTCGAAGCGTAGGAAGGGGTGCGTGCGCAGCACCTCTTCGGCGCGGCCGCGCGTATTGCGGCCCGCCACGACCACCAATGGCTCGGTGTAGAGCGGGTGCCACGCAAGGTTGGCCGGCAGCCGCTCCAGATGCTCGACCACCAGCGCGCCATCCAGCTCGCCCGCTTCCACCTGCTCCGCCAGCTCGCCCGATTTGCCGGTGATGAGCTTGACATCGAGCCCCTTGTGCACCTGCTTGAGCCCCGCCACCGCGTGCGCGAGCAAGCCCATCACCGACACCACCGCGCCGATCGCCACCGCGCCGGATAGCTCCGTCTGCGGCTCGTCGCCCACGCGCATGGCGTCGTACAGGGCGAGCAGATGTTCCGCCTGCGGCAGCAGCGCGCGCCCGTGCGCATTGAGCGTGACGGTGCGCCCCGACCGGTCGAACAGATCGCGGCGTAACTCCGCTTCCAGGGCGCGCATCTGCAGGCTCACGGCGGCCTGCGTGAGCGCCACACGCTCGGCAGCGGCGGCAAGCGAACCGTGTCGCGCCACAGCGACGAAGGTGCGGAGAAAGCGGACAGTACTCACGCGCGAATACTCAAGTTTTTCTTAATCGATATCCAATGAATTTTAACTTTATTAAATTCATGGCACCGCAAATAATCAATCGTCAAACCCTCCTGCTTGCACGTCATGTCTCACCGTTTCGATTGGCAGAACCCCTACCCCACCGTGCGCATTCCGCTGTTTGCGCGCAACGTTGTGTCGACCTCGCATCCGCTCGCCGCACAGGCCGGGTTGCGCATGCTGCTGGCAGGCGGCAGCGCCGTGGATGCCGCCATCGCGGCGGCGGCCATGCTGACCATCGTGGAGCCCGTCTCCTGCGGCCTGGGCAGCGACGCGTTCGCCATCCTGTGGGACGGCAAGGCCCTGCACGGCCTGAATGCTTCCGGCACCGCGCCGCAGGCCTGGAACCTCGACTACTTCCGCAGCAAGTACGGCGAAGACGCCAACGGCAACCCGAAGCGCCCCACGCGCGGCTGGGATGCGGTGACCGTGCCCGGTGCGGTGTCCGCGTGGGCGGCTTTGCACGAGCGCTTCGGCAAGCTGCCGTTTGCCGACGTTCTCGAACCCGCCGCCGAGATTGCCGAGCGCGGCCACACCATCGCGCCCATCGTTGCGCACAAGTGGGCGGCAGCGATTCCTGATCTGCAGAATCAACCGGGCTATGCGCAGGCGTTCATGCCGCATGGCCGCGCGCCGGAGGTGGGCGAAAAATTCAAGCTGCCCGATGCCGCCGCCACGCTGCGCCGCATCGGCCAGACACGCGGCCGCGATTTCTACGAAGGCCAACTCGCCGAGCGCATCGCCGCCTATTCGCACGAATGCGGCGGCGCCATGACCGCGCAGGACCTGCGCGACTATCAGCCCGAGTGGGTCAAACCCATCACCAAACGCTACCGCGGTTACGACCTGCACGAGATCCCCCCGAACGGCCAGGGCATTGCCGCGCTCATCGCGCTGGGCATTCTCGACCGCTTTGACCTGGGCGCCCTGCCCGTCGATTCCGCCGATTCGCAGCACCTGCAGATCGAGGCGATGAAGCTGGCGTTTGCCGATCTCTACAAGTACGTGGCCGACCCGCGCAGCATGGAAGTCACGCCCGAGCAGATGCTTGACGACGCGTACCTCGATGCGCGCGCCAAACTCATCGACATGGGCCGTGCGCAGGTGCCGACCTTCGGCATGCCGCGCGCCGGCGGCACGGTGTACCTGAGCGCGGCTGACGAGAACGGCATGATGGTCTCGTTCATCCAGTCCAACTACATGGGGTTCGGCTCGGGCGTGGTAGTGCCTGGCACGGGCATCAGCCTGCAGAACCGCGGCTTCGGCTTCTCGATGGACGCGCGCTCTGCCAACGTGGTGGCAGGCGGCAAGCGCCCGTTCCACACCATCATCCCGGCGTTCCTCACCAAGGACGGCCAGCCGCAGATGAGCTTTGGCGTAATGGGCGGCGACATGCAGCCGCAAGGCCATCTGCAGACGCTCGTGCGCATGCTCGACTACAAGCAACAGCCGCAGGCCGCATGCGACGCACCACGCTGGAAGGTCAACCGCGATTTCACGCTCGACGTGGAAGCGACGATGAACGCCGACACCGTGGCCGAACTGGAAGCGCGCGGGCACAAGCTCAAATCGGTAGCCGACCCGTACATGGATTTCGGCTCCGGCCAGTTCATCTGGCGCCTGTCGGACGATGCCGACCACGGCTACGTAGCCGCCAGCGACAGCCGCCGCGACGGCCACGCCGTAGGCTTCTAGAAACCCACGACCGACCCAAAAAGCTCGCCATGGCACCACCCCATGCGCGCAGATGGTTCGGCCGTACCCTGCCCTAGATGGCGCCTTGAATTTCTGTTGCAGGGAGGAAAAAGGAAGGGAAACTGTTTGAGCGAAGCGAGTTTTTCCCTTCCCCTCCCTGCGACAGAAATTCAAGGAGGCTTTCGCCATCTCGGGCGCGCCTTTCTTTGCTTACTTTCTTTGGCAAGACAAAGAAAGTAAGTCGGCCCCGGCAGGGGACGAAACACCAGATGTACCACCAGCACCAATGAACCACCCAGCAACAACACACCCCTAGCGCACCGCCCCGTCGGCTGGACGAGCGATGCGCTGCAGTTCTTATAACGACATCGCCAGCCACACCAAAGGAAACCCTCACATGACCGCCCCGCTCGCGGCGAGTGCAGCCGCTCCAACCCACTCGCCACTCACGTCTTTCCACGCGCGCCGCATCGTCATTTCGTCGTCGATCGGCAATGCGCTGGAGTGGTACGACTTCCTCGTCTACGGCTTCTTCGCCTCTGTCATCGGCAAGCTGTTCTTTCCGGCGGATGACGAATGGGTCTCGCTGCTGTTTGCGGTCGGCAGCTTTGGCGTGTCGTTCATCACGCGGCCGGTGGGCGCGATCGTGCTCGGCATGTATGCGGACAGGAAGGGGCGCAAGGCGGCACTCACGCTGTCGATCCTGCTGATGATCGTCGGCACGCTGGCGATTGCCGTGATGCCGAGCTACGCGCAGATCGGCATCGCCGCGCCCATCACCATCTTGCTTGCGCGCCTAGTGCAGGGCTTTGCCGTGGGTGGTGAGTTCGGCAGCGCGACCGCATTCATGGTGGAACACAGCAAGCGCGGGCGCGGCTACTACGCGAGCTGGCAGTTCGCGAGCCAGGGCATCGCCACCATCCTGGCGGCAGGGCTGGGCGCGCTGCTCACGGCCACGCTGTTTCCCTCGGAGCTGGAAAGCTGGGGCTGGCGCTTGCCGTTTTTCTTCGGCCTGCTGGTCGGCCCGGTCGGCTTCTACATCCGCCGCCATTTGGACGAGACGCCGGAGTTCGTCGCCGAGCAGAAGAAGACGACGGTCGATCCGCAGGCGTCCTTCAAGGCGCAGTGGGCCAACCTCCTGCTGGCGGTGGGCGTGGTGGCACAGTCGACCGTGTCGGTGTACGTGCTGCAGCTCTACATGCCGACATATGCCGTCAAGCAATTGCACTTGCCGGCGGCGCAGTCGTTTGGGGTGGTGGTGCTCAACGGTGGGCTGCAGTTTCTGCTCTCGCCGCTGTTTGGCGCACTGTCCGATCGCATCGGCCGCATCCGCATCATGCTCACCACATCGGCGCTGATGATCCTGCTGATCTATCCGATGTTTGCCCTGTTGCGCACGCATCCGACCATCGGCGCGCTCCTCGCGCTGCAAGCGGTGTCGGGCATCTTCAAAGCAGCGTATTCGGGGCCGATGCCCGCGCTGATGTCGGAGATCTTCCCCACGCGCGTGCGCTCCACGGGGCTGTCGCTCGGCTACAGCCTGGGCGTGACGCTGTTTGGTGGGTTCGCGCCGTTCATCGTCACGTGGCTGATCCACACCACCGGTGACACGCTGGCACCGAGCTACTACGTGCTGACGGCGGCCGCGGTGAGCGGTATTTCACTGACGATCATCGCGCTGCGCCACCGCAAGACGGCGCAGCCAGCATGAGGGACTCCGTTACCAATATTTAACGAACGGGCACCGTCTCCGCCATTAGGATCGCTGCCACCCGGAACGCTCACCTCGCGTTCCCTGACGTGTTGATCTCAAGGAGACCTTGTGAAACCGCAACTCCAAGCCCCGTCTTTTGCGTTTGTCGCCGTGTCCTGGGCGGCGTTGCTCATCGGCTTCTTCTCATTTCTGATTGGGCTGTACAACGCCAGCATGCAGCTCAATGAGCGCGGCTACTACTTCACCGTGCTGGTCTACGGCCTGTTTGCAGCGGTGTCGATCCAGAAGAGCGTGCGCGACCGCGCCGAGGGCATTCCTGTCTCGGGCCTCTACTACGGGCTGTGCTGGCTTTCCACGCTGCTGGCCATCCTGCTGCTGTGCGTTGGGCTGTTCAACGCCACGCTGGCGCTGAGCGAAAAGGGCTTCTATGGCATGTCGTTCGCACTGGCACTCTTTGGCGCGATTGCCGTGCAGAAGAACACACGCGATATCCAAGCCGCACGGCCTTACACGGTGGAGTCGGAATTCGTACAGCTGCGTGAAGGCGGCGACGCCAACTAAGTCGCGGCCCCGAACAAGCACCCTATGCCCTGACGCGATCAGGGCATTTTTTCGTCCGCAATCACGTCGGCGTCGCCGCAGCCTCGATCAGGCACCCTTGTACCAGGCGGCGTTCCACGGTGCACCATGCCCGCCATGACGCACACCGCGATGATGGCGACGCGTGCCCCGGCTTGCGCGGCCTTCGCCTTCCAGTGCGGGCGCCTCGTCGTTCATGGTTTCGCTTTCCGCCACCGTACGTGCGCGGGCGGGCACCTGGGTATAGATGCGCTGCTCCATGCGGTCGCGCGCGGCGGCCACGCGGTCAGGTGAGGCCGGTTGCGCAGGCTCCGACTGGGCCACCGTCGCCGCTGTCGCCTCCGCAGCCCCTGTTGTCGCAGACGCCGCTGGAGCCGATGCCGCCGGGGTCGCCGCACTCGCGGGTGCCGCAGCCACTGCAACCCCCATTGCATCGCCAGCCTGCGTCGCCGTGGGCGTGTGGCTCGCGAGGTTCTTCACCCAAGGCGCGTGATACATCCCCACATACACAGCCCCTGTTACGGCAATCAATGCCGCCGCCACGTTGGTAAATGCACTGGCCACGATGGCACCCGACACGCGCGCCCACCAGGGCTTGCGTTCATCAGTGGGAGGCTGGCTCTGCACGTCTGAAACCTCGGTAGGGTCGACATGCGTGGCGGCGAGCGGCGGCGTCTGCGTGGCATCTGGAGCTTGAGCGGTAATCGAAGCAGGCAAGCGCATGGTGAATACTCGGGGTCGTTCAGTCGGCAGCGTGGTGCGCTACCGATCGTGATTCGGAAAGCGCCGCATGACACGCGCGTGACAGTGCGGCATTGGGATGAGCAGCTTTGGGTAGCAAATTTCCTGCCGGATTTGATGCGACGCCACAAACAGCCGCCAACCCTTGTCAGCCCTACGTTCCCGCAAAAACGCAGACGATTCCGGCGGCGCCCCGCACCCCCGCCGGCCTGCAAGGCAGGTAGACTTTGCAAAGTTTACCGGGTGTAACGCCGGGGCCAGGGCATCAAGGAGAAACACGTGCGTTGGGATGACATGCGCGAAAGTAATAACGTTGAGGATGAACGCGCGTCCTCGGGTGGTGGTGGCTTTGGCGGCGGCGGCATGCGGCTGGGCATTGGCGGCATTGCCATCGTGGCCGTCGTCGGCCTGCTGATGGGCAAGAACCCGCTGGAAATCCTCGGCATGGTGATGCAGGTATCGCAGAACGCGCCCGCGCCTTCCGCGCAGCATGCACCCGCCCGCCCCACCGGTGAGACGGACAACGATCGCAGCAAGCAATTGGTCTCGCACGTGCTGGGCGATACGGAAGACACGTGGTCGCAATTGTTCAAGCAGGCGGGCCGTGCATACCAGCCGCCCAAGCTGGTGCTGTTCCGCGCGGGCATCCGCTCGGGTTGCGGAGATGCCACCTCAGCGGTGGGGCCGTTCTACTGCCCCGCCGACACCAAGGTCTATCTAGACCTCGGCTTCTTCGATGAACTGCGCCGCCGCTTTGGCGCGCCGGGCGACTTTGCCGCCGCGTATGTCGTCGCGCACGAAGTCGGGCACCACGTGCAGAACCTGCTGGGCGTCTCGGAGAAGGTCAGCCGCGCACAGGCCGGTAAATCGAAGGCGGCGGCCAATGCGTTGTCGGTCAAGCTGGAGTTGCAGGCCGATTGCCTGGCCGGTGTGTGGGGTCACTACGCACAGCAGCGCGGTCTGCTTGAGCGGGGCGATCTGGAACAGGCGCTTACCGCTGCGCACGCCATCGGCGACGATACCCTGCAGCGCAACGCTGGCCGTAGCGTCACGCCCGATGCATTCACGCACGGCTCATCGGAGCAACGCATGCACTGGTTCCGCCAGGGCTTTGATGCCGGCGACCTCCGCCAATGCGATACCTTCCGTGCGGGCGCCGACGCCTAACGCGCAACAAAAAAGGGCGTGCCGCCTGGCACGCCCGATTCTTGATGGCTCAATCGCCCGAGCTTAGTTGTACGTGTACACCATGCTCTTGAGGCTGTTGTCCAGCATGCGGTAGTTGAACAGCAGCGAACGCGTACCCGAGCTGGTCAACGCAGGCACCTGCTGCGAGTTCGGCAGGTTGATCACCGCCGAAGTCGCGCCCTTGGGCACATTGATGGTTCCGCTGTAGGTGTTCTTCAGGTCCACGGTGACAGCCGCACCACCGATCTGCTGCGCCGCCGGGTTCTGCGCCCAATCCACCGCCACCGACGACAGCACGCCATTGGTCGCGCCGTTGGCCGGATCCAGATCCGCACGCGTCTGGCTCCCAGCCGTATTCCACGGCAGATTCACCGCCTGCGTTGCCTGCACCAGATCCGTCAGCAGCGTCTTGTGATAGACGAAATCAGGCGTGGTCTGCGAGCCGTAGAACAACTCCACCTTGTACCGCGCGCCCTTCGTCACCGGGGTCGCATCCAGCGTATCCGACGCCTGCGCCCAGACCGGGTTGCTGAAGTCGCTACGCGGAGCTGCCAACGTGGTGGCAGCGGTGCCCGTCAGGCCAACCGTGCGGGCGAACCAGAAGTTGGGGCAGTTGTAGGTCGCCGTACCGCCGTTGCTGCAACGCGTTGTGCCCGGGACGATACCGAACTTGTTGCTTACGTCCATGTACACCTGGGTCGGCTCGTTGCTGTCACCGGTGGGAGCGATATAGACGAGGCCGGCGGTGGGCAGGCCCGGCCCAGTCACACGCGCAAAGCTCAGGTTGCCGTTGCTATTGACGCTGCCCGGCCCCTTGGCGTTGATCGAGAACTGGATGCCGGTCTGGAAGTGGCTGTAGTTGTTGCTGTTCGCGCTGGTGCCGGCAAAGTTTGGATTGACCTGCTCGACGCGGCGAACCTGCAGGCGGTCGATCACTTCCACCGGCTGCTGATTGCCCACCACCCACCAGTTGGACGGATGCGCAGCCGACGTGCCGGAGGCAACATAGCGCGCCAGCACGATGATGTTGCCCGGGTTGCCACTGGCATCCACGTACTTGACGTTCAGCACGGCCGCGTCGAACGTCGGGGACGACGGCGAGCCCGCCGGATAGAACGCCATGACTTCCGGCACGTTGAACTTGGCGCCGGTCATGCTATCGCTGTTCAGCAGGTTGAAGACCCACTGTCCGAACGCGTAGCCGTTGTGCAGGAAGGCAATGCCACCGGCATTGCTGGTATCCGATGCGATGTTCTGGCAAGCCGGCGCCAGCGACGTCACCTTCCAGCCGCCTTGCGCAGCAGTCAACGTCGTGTCGATGCCGAGCACGCGCTGCGAAGTCGGCAGCGCAAAGCAGGCCGTCAGCGCGTTCGCCAACACCTGAGCACCTTGCGGCAGACTGGAAACGTTGGGCGCCGGCGCGGGCAGCGTCGAGCCGCCGCCGGTGGCAGTGGCCAGCGGCACGGGCGTGCCATCGACCGTGCTCAGTTGCAGTTGGCCCGTGGCGGGGTTCTTGGATACGGTCACCACGTCGAGAATCTGGTCGGCCGTGTTGCCCACGCCAGCCGACGTGGCGGCCGTAATGCTGGTGGCAAACGGGTCATAGTTGGCCGGTGCGCCGATGGCGCTCAGCACCGAGGCCAGCTGCGCCACCACGTTGGCGGTAACGGCCTTGAGCGCGTTCGCATCCACCGTCTTGGCGTTGACCAGCGTGAGCGGATTCCCGTCCGACGACAGCTGCGCCACGATGGCGGTGGTCAGCGGGGTGGCATTGAGCGTGAGCGGCGTACCGGCCGGCGGCGTGGTCGTCGTCACGCTGACCAGCGGCGCGGTATTGCCGGTGGGGTCGGTCACGACCACGAAGAACGGCGCCGACTCGCCTGCTTTTAGCGTGCAGGTGTAGGTGCCCAGGGCCGTGGTGGTGATGCCGCTTTCCACGCACGGCGAATTGCCGGCACCATCGGTCACGACAACGTTGGCGTTGGCCAGGGCGCTACCCGTGGCGGCGGTGCCGGTCAGGCTAGCCGAGGCCGGCGTTGCAGTGTTGCTGGTGCTGCTGTCCGATCCCCCACAGCCGGCGACCAGCGTGGCGGTGGCCAATGCGATGGCCGAGGCGGTTGAACCCACGCGCCAGGCGCGGCTGACGTACCCTGCTCCCATTATTTCCCCTGTTTGATTGGACTACATGTCCCGTCGGTCATGAAAACACCGGGCATGGCCTCTCTGGGCGTACGCCGGCTGCGCAGTCCATTGCGTGTCGTTCTTCACACTGTGAATGGCGCCCGGGGATGATAGGGAAAGCGCCCAGGGCAGCACATCCCCAATTCAGGGGATAACCGTTGGGTTAGCGTCACAGGCGCGAGCCGGGGGTAGGCCGTCAGCGGCCGCCACTGCAATCCAGTAATGCGCCTGTCACATAAGACGCCGCATCGGACAGCAGCCAGACGATCGATTCGGCCACTTCTGCCGGCATACCGGGCCGGCCAATGGGCGTGCCGGCGCCCAGGCGTTGCGCGCGATCGGGCTGGCCGCCGGAGGCATGGATGTCGGTTTCAATCAGGCCGGGGCGGACGGCGTTCACGCGCACGCCATCGCGGGCGAGTTCGCGCGCCAAGCCCAGCGTCATCGTATCGACGGCACCCTTGGAGGCTGCGTAGTCCACGTATTCATGCGGCGAGCCCAACCGCGATGCCGCCGACGACACATTCACCAGCGATCCGCCCACCCCGCCGCGCGACGTGGACAACCGCCGCGCCGCCTCACGCGCCACCAGAAAGGCGCCCAGCACATTGGTCTCGAACATCGTGCGCAGGCGGTACGTGGTCATGTCGGCCACGTCCTGCGCTTCGGCCACGATGCCCGCGTTGTTGACCACGCCGTGCAGTGCACCAAAGCGCCCCGCCGCCGCTTCGAACAAGGCAATCACATCCTCATCGTTCGACACGTCACCCTGCACCGCCAGTGCTTGGCCGCCGGCCTGTTCGACGAGGCCCACGGTCTCGTCTGCCGCCTGCCGATTGCCGCGATATTGCAGCGCGACAGACCAGCCGCGTTGCGCACACAGCACCGCCGTTGCGCGGCCAATGCCCCGGCTGCCGCCGGTGATGACGATGGTCTTTGACATGCCAGTCTCCCGAGGTGTGTTGTGCAGACATTGTGCCGGTGTACCGGGCTGCTTGTTCGCGGCTTGTTCGTTTTTTGCCAGCGAGGGAGATGTCCGAATCCGGCGAACGCAGCCCTCCCGCCGAGGCTAGACTAGCTGCCAAGTCATCGGATCACCACCATGCAACTCGACCACGACGCCTGCTACCACGCGGTGCAATCGCGCGACCGGCGCTTTGATGGCTGGTTCTTCGTCGGCGTGACTTCCACCGGCGTATATTGCCGGCCCGTTTGCGCAGTCCGCACGCCACAGCAGAAGAATTGCCGCTTCTTCGCGACACCGGCTGCTGCCGAGCGCGCGGGCTTTCGGCCGTGCCTGCGCTGCCGGCCGGAACTAGCGCCCGGGCATAGCCTAGCGGAGATGTCATCCAACCTGGCACGCGCAGCCGCCCGCATGATCGACGAGGGCTTTCTGCAGGAACACGACCTGGTCGCGTTGGCCGCTGCAGTGGGCGTGACCGATCGCCATCTGCGCCGCATCTTCCGCGCGGAGTTCGATGTCTCGCCCGTCGAATACGCGCAAACGCAGCGCCTGCTGCTCGCCAAGCAATTGTTGACGGACACCGCCATGCCGGTCGGCGAGGTTGCCTTTGCGGCGGGCTTTGGCAGCGTGCGGCGGCTGAACAGTGGATTCGCCGAGCACTACGGCTTTGCGCCGTCGCGTTTGCGCTCACGCACGGCGGCCACGCGCAGCGAGGACGGCCCCACGCTCATGCTCGGCTATCGGCCGCCTTTCGCATGGCACGCGTTGCTCGACTTTCTGCGTGCCCGTGCCATCGAGGGTGTGGAGATGGTGGGAGCCGACAGCTACGCGCGCACCCTCACCGTGGACTATGGCGGCGTGCGGCACGCCGGCTGGTTGCATGCACGCGACGTGCCGCAGCGCCATGCCGTGGCGCTCACGTTATCGCCCAGCCTGCTGCATGCCATGCCGCCCGTGCTGGCCCGCGCGCGCCGGCTGTTCGATCTGGATTGCCGGCCCGATCTGGTGGACGCACACCTCGGCACGCTTGCCGCAGAAACACCGGGCCTGCGAGTGCCCGGCGCCGTGGATGGCTTTGAGATTGCGGTGCGTGCCATTACCGGGCAAGTGATCTCGCTGGCGCAAGCGCGGCGCATTCTCGCGCGCATGGTGGCGGCATATGGCACGCCGTTGGCGCAGCCGCATGATGGCCTGTCGATGACGTTTCCGTCGCCCGCTGCGCTCGCGCAAGCCGACCCACAAACGCTGTCCGCGCAGACCGGCCTGCAAGCCAGCCGCGCCGCCGCCGTGGTGGAACTCGCACGCGCCCTCGACAGCGGCCGCCTGCAGCTTGAACCCCTGGTGCCGCTCGGCCCCACGCTGGCCACGTTGCAGGCACTGCCCGGCATTGGCGAATGGACCGCGCAATACGTGGCCATGCGCGCGCTCGGTTGGCCCAACGCATTTCCATTCGGCGATTACGTGCTGCGCAAGCGCTTGGCCAACAGCGACGGCACCTTGCCCACGCGCCGCGCCATGGTCGAGCGCGCGGAACCGTGGGCCCCCTGGCGCGCCTACGCCGCCATGCACCTCTGGCATCGTGAGGACGTCCTGCCGGTGCTCGCGGCCACCTCATCAGATTGACCACCATGTACCGCCATACCTTCCCCTGCCCACTCGGCGACCTGCTGTTGATCGGCACCGATACCCATCTGACCGGCGCGTTCTTCACCGGCCAGAAAACGATTCCCGTGAATGCGGCGCGCATGTCGGCGGGCGCCAGCGTGCCGGTCATCCGTGAAGCACAAGCGCAGTTCGAAGCGTATTTCGCCGGCCGGCTGCAGGCGTTCGATGTGCCGATGGCGCCCACAGGCACGCCGTTTCAGCAAGACGTGTGGCGCCTGCTGTGCGAGATCGCCTTTGGCGAGCGCACCACCTATGGCCAGATCACCGCGCGCCTGGGCCTCACGCGCGAACATGCGCGCGCGGTCGGCACCGCCGTGGGTCGCAACCCGATCTCCATCGCCATTCCATGCCACCGCGTGGTGGGTGCCGATGGCGCACTCACCGGGTATGCCGGTGGGCTGCCGCGCAAAGCCGCGTTGCTGCGTATGGAGGGCCACCCTGCGCACGTTGGCGAACGCCTGCCGATGCCGGACGATAGCCGCCAAGGCACGCTGGCGCTCACGCCTGCATGAAACGCCAATCGCGCGGACAATGCGCGCACATCACGCTCACACCACACCAACGAGACAACTTTCATGCGCCGCTCCGATGTCGTTGAACTCCTAACGCTTGCCGCCTTGTGGGGCGGCTCCTTCCTGTTCATGCGGGTGGCCGCACCGCAATTTGGGCCGGTGGCGCTGATTGCGCTGCGCGTGGGCATCGCGTCGTGCTTTCTGGTGCCGGTGCTGGCCTGGCGCGGCGGGCTTGGCGCCCTGCGTACGCATTGGCTGCATATGCTGGCTGTGGGGGTGCTCAACTCGGCCATTCCGTTCTGCCTGTTCGCCTATGCGGAACTCACGCTCACGGC
This sequence comes from Ralstonia sp., assembly GCA_039592975.1. Classification (GTDB taxonomy): domain Bacteria; phylum Pseudomonadota; class Gammaproteobacteria; order Burkholderiales; family Burkholderiaceae; genus Ralstonia. The sequence goes on from JBCNQE010000020.1 coordinate 58,879, forward strand.
GGGCTTTACCTCGGTGCTCAATGCGGCCACCCCGCTGTTTACGGCCATCGTCGCCTTCTTCTGGCTGGGGGATCGGCTGTCGCCCTGGCGCGTTGTTGGGTTGACGATCGGGTTCGTGGGGGTGGTCGTGCTGGTTGGCGGTTCTTCCGTGATCGACGCCAAGCAGGGCGGGCTGGCGGTTGCGGCAGCGCTCGGGGCGACCGTGCTGTACGGCCTTGCTGCCAGCTACACCAAGCGCCACCTCACTGGCGTACCCCCGCTGGCTACTGCAACAGGCTGCCAGTTGGCGGCCACGATCGTGCTGACACCGCTGGCCATCTGGCTATGGCCCACGCAAACGCCCACCGGCGATGTCTGGTTCCACGTCATTGCACTGGGTATCGCTTGCACGGGCGTCGCGTACATCCTGTTCTTCCGGCTGATCGCGCATGTCGGGCCAACACGCGCGGCGTCCGTAACGTTCCTGATTCCAGTGTTCGGCGTGCTGTGGGGCATCCTGTTCCTGGCTGAACAGTTGACGCTGAATATGGTGATCGGCTGTGCGGTGATCCTGCTCGGCACATCGCTATCGACCGGTGTGCTGTCGCTGGGCAAGAAGGTCAACGCAAACAACACGGCCAATGAGAAGGATTCGCTTTTGCGTTCGGGCCGCTGATCGCACACTCCGGGCAATAACGGGGCCGCTTGCTGGGCAAGATCAAACCACGCAGGCAACGTCTGCGCTAGGGTAACGGCAGGTCCCTAGCTAAAGAGGTTGCCATGCCCCACTCGCCCGAGCGCTACGCGCGCCCTTCCGTCGTCGTGCATTGGCTGATGTTCGTTCTGTTTGCATGCGCGCTGGCAGCCATCGAATACAAGGGCACGCTTCCCAAGGGTTCTGCCGAACGCGCCCTGTTCACGTCCATTCATATGATGCTCGGGCAAGCCATTCTGCTCTTCGCCTGCGTGCGGGTCTGGATGCGATGGCGCTACGCGGCACCGGCGGATGTTGGCCCAGCCTGGCAAGTCGCCAGCGCCCGGCTGGTGCACTGGGTGCTGTACGCCACGATGTTCGTCCTGCCGGTGACCGGCGTCCTGTTCGTGCAAGCCGCTGGTCATGACGTGCCGTTGCTCGGTTGGACGCTGCCCCGACTCATCGCCGAAAACCCGAGCCTGAAGTCGACGCTTAAATCCGTACATGAATTTATTGGTAATGCCGTGTATTTCGTAGTCGGCGTGCACATTGTTGGCGCACTTTGGCACCAGTTCGTGCAGCGCGACAATTTACTCACAAGAATGCGATAAATCGTTGCGTTGCAATAAATTCCCATCATCGATCCGGCGTGTGGAGTTCTTTCCATGGCTTTACGACAAGGCTTGGCGGTCGATTTTAAAGATATTCAGGCCTGAGATAGAAAATTCAAACATCAGCCCTAACGCACTTGATATTAGCAATCTGATAATCGGATTTCAGAAATCTGCATCATTGAAAACATCTTTCCCGGGTGGTTTGGCAGATTTTCTTTGTTATGCTCGGGCCTCGGTCGATGAGGGGCGTGCAAAGAAATCTCCGCGGTGCATCTGCGTATCGATGATTTCCGATTGCTGGCGGGTCCTCCGCAGCACGGCCGACCAAGCACGCTCCATCAAATACGTTGGATACGCGCATGCTGGACATCTACCTGAACAAACATCTGATCGGCCAACTGTCATGCGGTCGCAGCGGCTGGGCGTTCGAATATGACAGCCGATGGCAGGCCTCCTCGCAGGGCTTTGATCTGAGCCCGCACCTGCCGCGCGCTGCCGGCACCATCGTCGATACGGCGAAGGCGCAGCCGGTGCGCTACTTCTTTGAATACCTGCTGCCAGAAGCCACGCGCGAAACGCCCAAGACGGCGGCTGCCGCGCTGGAGCATCTCGCTCAGGCCGCACCCCATCTGGATGGCCCGCTGTCGCTGGTGCCCACGGGGCTCAAGCCTTATAACGGCCGCGCGGATGGCTTGTCTGAGCGCGACGTCGTGCTGCAGTTCCAGCAGAGCGTCGGACGGCCGCGCCGCCCGACTGCGCTGCGCGTGGCCGAACCGCGCGCCCACTACGGCATGCCACAAGCCGCGCCCGATTCGGACGAGATCCGCCTGCCCTTCCTCGCCTCCAACGGCCTGCCGGTCTCGATGTGGCTGGGCCGGTTTTCGGCACCGGCCACCGCCGCACAGTCGAGCCATTTCGTGCGGCTGGATCTGGGCGAAGGCGCTCAGCTGCCGTACGCCACCATCAACCACTGCTGGGCCACGCTGCTTGGTCGCAGCATCGGGCTGGAGACGCCATTCCTGGGCTTGCGGCAATTTCCGGAAACCGCCGCCGTGGTGCAGCGGCTGGACCGCACGCTGCGCTGCAAGAGCGACGACACCGCGCTGGTGCAGGCGCGCTACGTCGTCTCCGCCGTGCAGTTGCTCGGGCTCTCGCCCAAGCACCGCTTCCTGCCCATTACCGTCGAACAAGTCGCCCAGTGCGCGCGCCTGTGCGCCGACCCGACGGCTGCAACGGCCTCGCTATTCCGCTGGATGGTGTTCTGCCTGCTGATCGGCGGGCGCAATGCGTCGGCGGGCACGCTGCATTTCCACATCGGGCACGATGGCATCCGCTTGGCTGCGCACGATCATCTGTTCTGCGCCGCCGTCTACGCCAAGGAGTGGGACGCCGATGCGCTACCCGCCGATGCGCAGGCGCGCTACGACGCCATTGATCAGGACGCGCTGCTCGCCCTGGCGGACCACCTCGGCTACGACGCCGCGCAGGCCCGCCGCGAACTGCTGCGCCTGATCAGCATGCTCGCGCCGCAGTCGTCGTTCGTGGCGACGCATCTGTCGCAAGCGCTGGGGCATTCGCCCACGCGTGCAGCGGAGATCGACTTTCTCGCGCGCATCCACCGCCACGTGTCGGAGACGGCGCGGCGGCTGGGTGGGAAAGCCGCGGAAATCTGAAGCGGGTCAATCGAGATCTACAGCGCCGCCAAGCTGACCGTGCCGTAGCGCGCATAGCCGTGGGCGGCTAGCGTATCCATTGCTTCGGCCTCGGCACGGGCGAACGTCAACGCCAGAACATCGGGGCTCCCCGCCCCGCTGGCGAATGCCTGATAGGCAGCAAAGGCTTCACGCGGCGCGACCCCACTACGCTCGAGCACCCGCTGCGCGGCTTCCAAGGCCGCGCGAATCGCCGTCTCTCCAGGCGGGACATCGCGAAACGAGAGCTGAAGGCACATCGTCGGCGTCATTCGAGTTGGGATTCCTGAGAGCGGCATACCCGACTCAGTCTAGGCAAGCGCGGAGCCGGTGCCAACTCGGATGGCGCCGAGGTGTGCTCGGCCATCTGCCTATCCGGGCTGCCCCGGGGTGCACAGCCGTGCATGCGACTGCATAATCGAGACGGTTGACGAAGCAACGATGCCGCATTGAACGCCCATCCCGCCGGCCGAGCACGCCGCAGAAAGCAGGAGACCCCATGACCCTTCGCCCCACCCGCTTCAAACACACCGCGCTCGCTTGGCTCATTGCGGGTGCTGCCGTTCCGGCCTTGGCGCAAACGCCAGGCGCCGGCAGCATCGATGTCGCACAGATCAAGCCAGCGGTGGATGCTGCGGTCAATGCGGAATATGGCCAGCTCGATACGCTCTACAAAGACATCCACGCACACCCGGAACTGGCCTTTCAGGAAACGCGCACGGCTGCCACGCTGGCCGAGCAGATGCGCAAGATCGGCTTTGACGTGACGGAGCATGTGGGCAAGACCGGTGTGGTGGCCGTGTATCGCAACGGCACTGGTCCGACGATCCTGGTGCGCACCGAACTCGACGCGCTGCCCATGGAAGAGAAGACCGGCCTGCCCTATGCCAGCCACGTGCGCACCAAATGGCGCGGTGAAGACGTGGGCGTCGCGCATAGCTGTGGACACGATCTGCACATGGCCGCGTGGGTCGGTACGGCCAAGACGCTGGTGTCGCTCAAGGACCGTTGGCACGGCACGCTGGTGTTCGTCGCCCAGCCAGCGGAGGAAACCGTGTCCGGTGCGCAAAGCATGATCGACGACGGCTTCTTCAAGCGCTTCCCGAAGCCCGACTATGCGTTCGCGCTGCACACCGGGCCGGGGCCATATGGGACGATCGTCTACAACAGCGGCCCCGTCACCTCCAACTCCGACGGGCTGGAAATCACCTTCAAGGGCCGTGGCGGACATGGCTCGGCACCCGACAAGACCATCGACCCGGTGATGATGGCCGCGCGCTTCGTGGTCGATCTGCAAAGCGTGATCAGCCGAGAGAAAGACCCGCAGGAGTTTGGCGTGGTCAGCATCGGCGCCATTCAGGGCGGCAGCGCGGAGAACATCATCCCCGACAGCGTGTTGCTGCGTGGGACGATCCGCTCGTACAAGCCGGCGGTGCGCCAGAAGATGCTCGACGGCATCCGCCGCACGGCCAAGGCCGTCACCGAGATGTCGGGCGCGCCGGAGGCGGACATCAAGATCACCGAAGGCGGCAAGGCGGTGAATAACGACCCGACCGTAGTCGCGCGCACCGAGGCGATGTTCAAGACCGCTTTCGGCAACGACCGCGTGCTGCGCGTGCCGCCCATTACGGCAAGCGAAGACTTCTCGGCGTTTGTTGACGCGGGCATCCCGTCGATGTTCTTCTTCATCGGCGTGAACGATCCGCAGACGTTCTTTGCCTCGCTCAAGCCGGGGGCAAAGCCGCTGCCGACCAATCACTCCCCGCTGTTTGCGCCAGTGCCGGAGCCGTCCATCAAGACAGGGGTGACGGCGATGTCGCTGGCGGTGCTCAACGCGCTGCAGTGGAACAAAACGTCCGGCCAATAGACCAGCGCCAAGTCCAGGCGCGGCGCCACAGTGGCCGCGCCTTTTTCATTTTTAGATGGGGAATCTCATGTTGAATCGCTTCCTTCGTGCCGGTGCGTTTGCAGCGTGCACCGCGCTCGCCGTGCCGGCTCTGGCCCAAACCACACCCGCCACCAACCGCCTCGACGAGATCCTCGCGCGCGGCACGCTGCGCGTCGGCACCACTGGCGACTACAAACCCTTCAGCTACAAGAACCCGGCTGACGGCAAGTTCATCGGCCTCGACGTGGAGATGGGCGAGCGTCTGGCCAAGGCGCTGGGCGTGAAGCTGGAAGTGGTGCCGACCACGTGGTCGACGCTGATGCAGGACTTTGCGGCCGACCGCTACGACATCGCCATGAGCGGTGTGTCGGTGACGCTGGAGCGGCAGAAGAAGGCGTTCTACTCGATCCCGTATCAGCGCGATGGCAAGACGCCGATCACGCGCTGCGAAAACCAGAGCAAGTTCCAGACGCTGGCGCAGATCGATCAGCCCAACGTTCGCGCGGTGGTGAACCCCGGCGGCACCAACGAGAAATTCGCGCGTGAGCACTTGAAGCAGGCGCAAATTCGCGTGTATCCGGACAACGTGACGATCTTCAATGAGATCGTGGCCGGCCGTGCGGATTTGATGATGACCGACGCGGTGGAGACCAAGCTCCAGCAGAAGCTGCACCCCGAGCTGTGCGCGGTGCACCCGGATGCGCCGTTTGACTTCTCCGAGAAGGCCTACCTGCTGCCGCGCGACGTGGTGTTCAAGAACTTTGTCGACCAATGGCTGCGGCAGACCATGGAGAACGGCGAATTCACCAAGCGCTTTGATGCCTGGCTGGCGTACCCGTGGAATGCGCCGGCCAAGTAATCGGCCTTAATGAACGACCTTAATGGAGGTTGGCGCGCTCGCCGTGCTGCAACGCGAGCGCGTCGCGCAACAACGCATCGGTCATGTCGCGGCCCAGCAGTTCCGGGTCAAAGCGCGCTGAGAAGCGTGTCGAGCACGATTCCACCTGCAACACGACCTGGCCCGGCGGCAGCAGTTCGATGTCGACGTGGATGTCCTCGTCGTCTTCGGTAAAGGAATGCAGCAGCGTGAGCGCGCGATAACCGTCAGCGCGTTCCACCGCAGCTTCCGTCCAGGACGGCGCCAGCAGTGCGCAGTTGACCAGCGTTTCGGGCTCGTCGGGCCGATACAGGTGCAAGCCCATCATGGTCGATGCGGCATCGGCCACGCTTGCCCACTCCTGCGCAGGAATCAGATCGCCCAGCAGGCGGATGTCGTCAACGGCGGCGTCAGTCTGTACAAACGCGGCGCCCAGGAAAAACGCCGTTTCATCCCGGAACCCGCCAGCCGCGGTGTTGCGCCACAGCCGATGGCTGCTCTTGGCGCCTAGCGCCACCTGCGACAGCACCTTGGCTGCACGCGCGCCATCGGCGCCGGACCATTGGTCCACCGCGCCATGCGAGAACAGGCGATCCGCCATCACCAGGCCCACCCCTTCGGGCAGCACCCGTTCTTCCAACCACTTGGCCAGCACGTGCACGCCGCCAAACGGCATCTCCGGCCGGCCCAGCGCATGCGCGCGCACGCGGCCGTTTTCCGGCACGTGAAATGGCATGGCAAACAGACGCGCCTGGTAGGCGACGCCGTCAATTTCGAAACGGGCGATGGAAGCGGTGTTGATGGGCATGATGGCCTTCCTTCTTGCTGCAGAGGGGCGGAAAAACGCCGCCCGTACCTGCAACAACGACCATTGCCGCGGAATGTTTAGCGGTAACGCGTCTGACCGGAGGCAGGGGAAATCCCCATGCTTGTAATGCGACGCAACAATCCGAAGCGCGCACCTCAGGAATTTTTCGCAGCGCCGCTCGTCTGACCTTCCGCATTAGGGTTATCCCGCATCTCACATTTCCGTGTCAGATCAATGACTTATGTGGGATGAGGGTGCTTGGAAGACCACAATTGTTCTTCTTTTTTGAACAAAGAGTTTAAGAGAACTGCTTTTTCCCACGCCAAGCAACGACTAAGCTTATGCCATCGCGTTACCGCACTGCAGCGAACCTGCCCGGGCAGTAACGCTCACCCCCCGACTGTGGAGCTCATCATGAAAACCAAGAACCTGATTCTCGCCTCGTTGATCGCTGTTGCCGCCGTTCCCGCCTTTGCTGCCGGCGTGCAAAGCAAGGACCCGTACACCAACGGCCAAGCCGTGACCAAGGCTGATCCGTACACCGACGGCGCCCGCAAGGCCGACGCCTACACCGATGGCGCCCTGAGCAAGGCCGACCCGTACACCGACGGCCAACTGCGCAAGGCTGACCCGTACACGGACGGCGCCCTGGTCGGCAAGGCCGATGCGTTCACCGACGGTCAATAAGCTCATCGCGCGCAACTCGCGCGCGTGTATTTCCCCCGACTGATTCAGTCTCCCTCCCCGCTGCCGGACGCCGTTTGCGCGCCGGTAACGGCTTCCCGAGGCGGCCCTTACCGGCCGCCTGTTTTTTTGCCTGGGGCGTGCGCCGCCCCGCGCCAAGGGCTTCGCATTGTGAGTCTGTGCGATTTGCCCTCAAGCCCGGCGCACTGTCGTCCGATAAAAGGGGAAGGCACCTATTGGCACGGCAGCGTCTCCTTGCGCACTCTTGCCGGCCATGATCTGGACTGTGTGGACGTAGACCCCAACAACATGCGCAAGCGCATCGCCATCGAACACCTGCGGGTGGGCATGTACCTGGACGAATTTGTCGGCTCCTGGCTGGAACACCCGTTCTGGCGGGCCCGCTTTCGCGTGGAAGACGCCACCCAACTGCAACGCATTCGGGCCAGCGGTGTCCGCGAAGTGTGGATCGACACCACGCGCGGCACCGACGTGGCCGCCGCTCAGGCTGCCCCCACCGCGCCCGAGCCCCCCGCGCCGCCGCCCGCTTCGGCCGAAGCGGCCATCGCCCCGCGCCCTGTCTCGTATGCGGAAGAAATGCGCCGCGCCGCGCGCCTCATCGGCAAAGCGGAGTTGGCCGTGCAGACCATGTTTGCCGATGCGCGCATGGGCCGCATCATCGAGGCGCGCGATGCGCTGCCGCTGGTAGGGGCCATCTCCGGCTCGGTCGATCGACACCCGAGCGCGCTGATCAGCCTGGTGCGGCTGAAAACCAAAGACCGCTATACCTTCCTGCATTCCGTGGCCGTGTGCGCGCTGATGGTGGCGCTCGGCCGGCAGCTCGGCCTGTCGGACGACGAGGTGCGCGACGCGGGCCTGGCGGGGCTCCTGCATGACATCGGCAAGATCGCCATTCCGCCCGAGGTATTGAACAAGCCCGGCGCGCTCACCGCCGATGAATTCCGCAGCGTGGTCGTGCACCCGCAGGCTGGCCACGACATTCTGGTGGGCGACGCCGATATGTGCGACATCGCGCTCGACGTGTGCCTGCACCACCATGAACGCATGGACGGCACCGGCTATCCGCACAAGCTGGCGGGCGAAGGTATTTCGCTCTTTGCCCGCATGGGCGCGATCTGCGACGTGTATGACGCAGTCACCTCCGACCGCCCGTACAAGAAAGCGTGGGAAGCCGCCTATGCCGTGCAGCGCATGGTGGACTGGCGCGGCAACCATTTCGACCCGATGGTGTTCAACGCCTTCGTCAAGAGCGTGGGCATCTATCCGGTCGGCTCGCTGGTGCGGCTGAAGTCTGGGCGGTTGGCTGTGGTCGTGCAGCACGTGCCGGGGGCCTTGCTCACGCCCACGGTCAAGGTATTCTTCTCCATCAGCTCAGGCACGCGGATTGCGCCCGAGCTGATCGACCTGGCGCAGACCGGCGACCAGATCGTCTCGCGAGAAGAACCCCGCGACTGGGGCCTGACCGACCTCAACGACCTTTGGATACACGGCGACTGATCCGTAATGCCCTCACCCAGCGCATCTTCATCGGGATCGCGCTGGGCTGGCTGATGTGCACTGCATCGGCGTTCGCAGAATCACCGCTACGTATTGGCTCCAAGCGCTTCACCGAGTCGTACGTACTGGGTGAAATCCTCACGCAGACGGCCAGGCCGCACGGCCCCGCCGAACACGTGCCGGGCCTGGGCAACACCGCCATCGTCTTTGCGGCGCTCAAGAACGGCAGCATCGACGTGTATCCGGACTACCTCGGCACCATCGCCGCCGAAATCCTGCACTTGCCGGCAGCGCAAGCCGCCAACCCGAACCAGGCCGCGCTGCTGGCCGACGTGAATCGGGCGCTGGCGCCCATCGGGCTGGCGGCCGGCGTGCCGCTGGGGTTCGAAGACACCTACGCGCTCGCCATGCGCGAAGCCGACGCAGAGCGCGAACACATCCGCACGCTGGCGGACCTGGCCGCACACCCGGCGCTGCGCCTGGGCCTGTCGCATGAATTTCTCGGCCGCGCCGATGGCTGGCCGGCGATTGCAGGGCACTACAAGCTGCCGCAACGCCCCACCGGCTTGGATCATGGCGTCGCCTACGATGCGTTGCGCGCCAATCAGGTCGACGTGATCGACATCTACTCCACCGACGCCAAGATCCGCCGCGAACATCTGCGCGTGCTGGACGACCCTGACCACGTCTTCCCACGCTATGACGCCGTGCTGCTGTACCGCGCGGATGTGCCGCAGAAACATGCTGCGCAATGGCAGGCCATCGCCGCGCTTGCCGGGCACATCCAGCGCGATGACATGGTGGGGATGAACGCAGCGGTGGAATTGGAGGGGCAGTCCTTCTCGCAAGTCGCACGGCGTTTTCTGGCCGGGCCCGGCAATCCACCACGAGCCACGCCGAGCCAGGCCTTCCTCGCCCAACTGACGGACGGCCTTGGGCGGCTCACGCAGCGGCATCTGGCGTTGGTAGGCATTTCCACCGGCGTTGCGGTGCTGCTTGGCGTGCCGCTGGGGCTCGTCGCCGCGCGGCGATCCATCAAGCAGCCAATCCTTGCGGTGGTGGGCGTGCTGCAGACGATTCCATCGCTGGCCCTGCTGGCGATGCTCATCCCCATTGTCGGGTCGATCGGCGTGGTGCCGGCGTTGATTGCGCTGGCGCTATACGCGCTGCTACCCATTGTGCGCAACACCATCGTCGGCCTGGAACAGGTGCCCACCGGCTTGCGCGATGCGGCGCTCGCACTGGGCTTTACGCCCGCACAACGCACACGCGTGGTGGACTTGCCGCTGGCGCTGCCCGTCATCCTCGCCGGCATCAAGACGGCTGCCGTCATCAGCGTGGGCACGGCGACCATCGCCGCGTTCATCGGCGCGGGTGGCTATGGCGAGCGCATCGCGACCGGGCTGGCGCTCAACGACAGCGCAACGCTGCTCGCAGGCGCTATCCCCGCTGCTGTGTTGGCGCTGCTCGTGCAAGGCGCGTTCGAGGCAGTCGAATGGTGGCTGCGCCGACGCGGTGGTACCCCCCTCCGGTAGCAAGCACGGGGCGGGGTGTTCCATTACCATGCGCGGTGATTCCAGCCGCGCACCCCACCTACCCCATGACCACGCTTTCGTTTTCCACCGCCCTGCTCGTCGCAGCGGCCGGCGTCTATGCCGGCGCGCAGAATGCCCTCGCGGGGGGCGGATCGTTCATCACGTTTCCGGCGCTGCTGCTGGCGGGGCTGAACCCGCTGGCGGCCAACATGACCTCGACCATCGCGCTGTTTCCCAGCCAGATCACTTCGTCGATTGCGGGGCGCAAACTGGCCGGCGGCGTGGATGCCGGCGAGCATCACCTGTCGCTCAAACAGCTCATCGTCATCAGCCTGATCGGCGGTGTGCTCGGCGCGCTGTTGCTGCTGGCGACACCGCCCTCGTTCTTTGCCAAGCTGGTGCCGTATCTCGTGCTGTTTGCGACGACCGTGTTTGCGTGGGGCAGCTTCCGGCGCAAGCCTCTGCACGCGGCGGCGGGCATGTCGACCACCACGCTGGCGACGATCCAGTTTGCGATTGCCATTTACGGCGGGTACTTCGGCGGCGGCATTGGTTTTCTGATGCTGGCCGCGCTCACGGTGGCGGGCCAGCAGGTGCGCATGGCAGGGGCGACCAAGAACGTGCTCGCCATGACGATGAATGCGTCGGCGGTGGCGGTGTTTGCGTTCTCGCCGCAGGTGAACTGGGCGGCCGTGCTGGCGCTGGGCATCGGCGGCGTCGCAGGCGGATTTGCCGGCGCGTGGCTGCTGCACCGGTTGCCCGAGAAGGTGCTGCGCGGCTTCGTCGTGATCGTCGGCATCATCCTGACGGTCTGGCTGTTCTTGCGCGCCTGAACGGCGCCACATTGTTGGCACATTGCCGGCGTTTGTCCGACAGCCGGTTCAGCCAGCGTCCTACTGTTTGCCGGGTGGCCGCTTTCCTATTGTGACGTCGGGGCGAGCGCCTCCATGGCACCGATGGCACGTCGCGTGCGTCTCATCAAGTCCGCTCCCGCTCACAACAAGGAGAACGAGCATGCAAGCACGCAAGATGTCGACTCTAGCCAGCCTCATCGCCGTGGCCACCTGCGCGTGGATCGGCGTGGCGCCGGCGCACGCACAGCAGAAGGATCACAGCGCCGTGACCGGGGTCGACAGCCCCATGGAAGGCCCGCGCACGCAAGTCCAGCGCAACGCCGACGCTGCAGCGAACCCCGGGTATCACAACAACGCCGCTGGTGCGCAACCGCAAGCCACGCCGGGCACGCTCAAGCAGAAAGTCCACCGCGCGCATGTGAAGACCGACAAGTGGGTCGACAAGCACGTCACGCACCGCAAGGGCAAGGACAGCGCACAAACGTCGTCAGACCGCGCGTTCTGGTCACGCCGTGCCAACCAGTGTGACTCGCTGGTCGGTGAAGCGCAGCGCGTCTGCCGTGACCGCAGCTCCGAGGCGGTAAATGGCCAATAACAGGCCGACGGGCCATCACACTGCGCACAATAAAAAAGCCACCGGAATTCGGTGGCTTTTTTGTGGCAGCAAGCGCGGTGTCACACGATGCCAGTCGCGTAGAACACGGCAATCACGAAGAACACGGCCAGCGTCTTGATGATCGTCACGCAGAACACATCGCGATACGCCTCGCGGTGCGTCAGGCCCGTCACCGCCAGCAGCGTGATGACGGCGCCGTTGTGCGGCAGCGTATCCATGCCGCCCGAGGCCATCGACGCCACACGGTGCAGCACTTCCATCGGAATGCCCGTCGCCTGCGCAGCCTGCACAAACTGATCGGCCATCGCCGCGAGCGCAATGCTCATGCCGCCCGACGCCGAACCGGTGATGCCCGCCAGCGTGCTGACCGTCACCGCTTCATTGACGAGCGGATTCGGAATCGCGCGCAGGCCCTCCGCCAGCACGAGGAAGCCCGGCAGCGCGGCAATCACACCGCCAAAGCCGTATTCCGATGCGGTATTCATTGCGGCCAACAGCGCACCGGCCACGGCCGACTTGCTGCCTTCAGCAAAGCGATCCTTCACCGCGCGGAAGCCAAACACGATCACCACGATGATGCCGATCAGCAGTGCGGCTTCCACGGCCCAGATCGCCGTCATCTTGTCGGCTTCCACCGTCAGCGGCTTGGGCAGGCCCGGCAGCGCAACGGTCACGACCTTGCCGTACCAAGTGGGAATGCAGCGCGTGAACAGCAGGTTCATCACGCCCACCAGCACCAGCGGCAGCAATGCCACGAGCGGGTGTGCGAGCTTGCCGCCCTCGGCGGTTTCCGGCTCGTTGACGAGCTTGGTCAGGCCGTGGTCATAGCCCTGGCCATTGCGTGCGGCCACGCGCCGACGCCACTCCAGATACGACATGCCCACCACGATGATGAACAGCGCGCCGATCGTGCCCAGCCAAGGCGCGGCCCACGACGTGGTGTGGAAGAACGTGGTCGGGATGATGTTCTGGATCTGCGGCGTGCCCGGCAGCGAATCCATCGTGAACGAGAACGCACCCAGCGCAATCGTGCCCGGAATCAGGCGCTTGGGGATGTTGCCCTGACGGAACATCTCCGCCGCGAACGGGTACACCGCAAACACCACCACGAACAGCGACACGCCACCGTAGGTGAGCAACGCGCACACCAGCACGATGGACAGCATCGCGCGCTTGGCGCCCACCACACGGATGACCGACGCCACGATCGAGCGCGAAAAGCCCGACAACTCGATCACCTTGCCGAACACGGCACCGAGCAGGAACACCGGGAAATACAGTTTGACGAAGCCGACCATCTTCTCCATGAAGATGCCGGCAAAGACCGGCGCCACGGCGGACGGATCGGTCAGGAGCACCGCGCCCAGGGCAGCCAGCGGTGCAAACAGAATGACGCTGTAACCGCGATACGCGGCAAACATCAGAAAAGCCAGCGCAGCCAGCACGACGATGACAGACATCGACAATCTCCTCGCACATTGTTTTCGTTGTATTGGTGCCCCCACACCTGTCGCTTTGCGCCAGGTCCCCCGAGGGGGTCAAGAAAACTTGGGGGCGGCCCAGCGTTTTCTTGTGAGCGAAGGATTGTATGTCGCGATGCAGCAGATTCCGTTACGCAATCACGCGTATTGAACTGACGGCGGAATTGGCGTTCGACCGCATCAGTCGGGCCTTTGCGTCACGTTGGCGATGACGGTTCAGTGGTGGTGTCCCCAGCCGCCGTGCCCCCAACCTCGGCCTCCCCATCCACGCCCGCCCCAACCATGGTGGCAGCCCCAGCACCCGCCCCCGCCGATCCACACGCTGCCGTACACCGGCGCCGGATACACGGCCGGGCCGTAGTAGGCATACGGATCGTAGGGATAGGCTGGATAGGCCGCCACGGGCGCCACTGCGGCGGGTGCGATCGGATTGCCGTAGGCGTCGTAGTACGGCGCGACCACGCAGCCGCCCAACAAGACGACTGCACAAGCCGCCAGCATCCCCGGCAGGATGGCGGCGAGACGAAGGCCGCGTTGCGGTGTCGGATTCATGATGTGCTCCGTGGAATGCATAGGGATATGCGTTCGACCATGTTGGAGGTGTTCAATTCCAAGGACTTCGTATACCGACGCACTGTGAATCCTTGCCGGATCACTTACCATGGCCGCTTCGCCTGCCGCGCGGGGGAGAGAGATCGCGGCCGGCGATGCCCACACACACTGGAGGACACATCCATGCAAGCCACCGAAGCCACGAGAGCGCCCACCCAGGGCCATCGTGCACCGGCACCGGCCATCTCTGCCGCCACCCGACGCAAGGCCATCATCGCCGCCACCATCGGCAACGGCCTCGAATGGTTCGACTTTACGGTCTACAGCTTCTTTGCCGTCATCATCGCCAAGCTGTTCTTTCCCACCGGCAATGATTTCACCTCGTTCATGCTGACCGTCGCCACGTTTGGCGTGGGGTTCTTCATGCGGCCGGTCGGTGCGGTGGTGCTCGGCGTCTATGCTGACCGCGTGGGCCGCAAGGCAGCGCTCACGCTCACCATCCTGCTGATGGCGCTGGGCACGGCCATCATCGGCCTGGCGCCGACGTATGAGCAGATCGGTATCGGCGCGCCCATCCTGATCGTGATCGCGCGGCTCATCCAGGGCTTCTCGGCCGGCGGTGAAGTCGGCGGTGCCACGGCGTTCCTGATCGAATATGCGCCCGACGAAAAGCGCGGCTACTTCGCCAGCTGGCAGCAGGCGAGCCAGGGCATTTCGTTCATGCTCGGCGCGGCCATGGGCGCGATCGTCACGAACAGCTTCACGCCCGAGCAGATCGATGCCTGGGGCTGGCGCATCCCGTTCCTGTTCGGTCTGCTGATTGGCCCGGTGGGCATGTACATCCGTTCGCACCTGCACGAGCCGCCCGCATTTGAAGAGCAGAAGGCGAAGGCCGCCAAGGAGCCGCGCCTGGCGCCGCTGACGCAGGTGTTTCGCGACCATCCGCGCGAAGTGCTCGGCGGCTTGGGCGTGACCATCCTCTGGACGGTCTGCACCTACACGCTGGTGTTCTACATGCCGACGTATGCCAAGCAGCAGCTCGGCCTGCCGCTGGGCGCGACGTTCCAGTCCACCGCACTGTGCGGCGCGATCATCCTGGTGCTGTGCCCGCTCATGGGCACGCTGTCGGACCGCGTGGGCCGCAAGCGCATGCTCGGCACCGTGGCGCTGGTGATTGCCGCGGTGGCGTATCCGCTCTTCCACTGGCTGAACGTCAGCCCGAGCGTGCAGACGCTGCTGCAGGTGCAGGTGATTCTGGGCGTGCTGCTGGCGGCATTCACCGGCCCGGCACCGGCCGTGCTGGCCGAGCAGTTCCCGACTGCTGTGCGCTCCACCGGCCTGTCGATTTCGTACAACCTGGCGGTAACGGTGTTCGGTGGCTTCGCGCCGCTGATCGTGACGTGGCTGATCGCCAGCACGGGCAGCAAGCTGGCACCGTCGTACTACGTGATGGTGGCGGCCATCATCAGCGTGTTTGCGCTGTCGCTGATGCACGACCGCACGGGCAAGCCGATCGAGAAGTAATCAGCGGATTGGTGAATCGGCTCATGCCGATGCAGTGATCACGGCCGGTGGCTCAACCCACCGGCCGTTCGTCTTTCGTGGCCAGCAACGCAGCGTTCTCCAGCACACGCACACCGGGTGCATCCACGCGTGCTGCGTTCACCAGCGCAGCCGCCACCGATTCCGCAGGCACGGGCCGCCATGCGGGCGGCACCATCCAGCCGAGCATCTTCGATAGATTTTGCGCAACACGTTCTGCCGGCCGGCGCTCCGCACGTGCGCCCAGCATCAGCGACGGCCGCACGATCGTGACGGCCGGAAAGCCGACCGACAGGATCGCCGCCTCTGCCTCGCCCTTGCAGCGGTTGTAGAACACGCTCGAATGCGTATCCGCCCCGAGCGCCGTCACCAGCAGGAAATGATGGGCGCCCGCTGCAAACGCGCGCCGCGCCAGTTCCGCTGGATAGTCCACATCCACGCGCCGGAATGCCGCCTGCGACCCGGCCTGCCGGATGGTCGTGCCCAGCGCGCAGATCACGATGTCCACCGCCAGCGCGGCCTGCGCTTCAGGGGCGTCCAGCCGCTCGAAGTCGACCACGCACTCGCGCAACCGGCCCGGCATCGCCTGCCCCGACGCCAAGGCGCCAGGCCGCCTGACCAGCGCCGTCACGCTGCCCGCCCAGGTCTGCGCCACCAGGCGGCGCACGACCGCCCGCCCCACCAACCCGTTGGCGCCAGCCACCAGCACAGCGGGCCCGCGCGGCTGCTCCGCTGCATCCGCTTGCCCCTCCGAGCCTTGTGCGACAGGCGCTTGCGAACTCGACATGATGGTCTCCGTGAGGTTGGCGCGGGTCGAAAAAGGGACAGTGTACGGCGGTGGGCGCTCGGATTTTGGAGCCCGGATTTGCGCGTTTTCGGTGCGTGAAAGACTGATTGAAATGCAAACAAACCCTGTCGATATCAGGTTTTTCCCGGATACCCGCCCGCAAACCTAGACAGGACAAGTGTCGGTTGCGAGCAACGGCCCGCAAACCCTTGCAGGTAGGGGATGTGCAACCCTCTGCAACGATGATATAAAACGGGTCGCAGTACAACGCTGTCCAACAAACCTGAAGTGGGGAACTGACATGACGACCAAATCCGAACTCGTAGCCGCCATTGCGAAAGACGCTGAACTGAGCAACGCCGCCGCCGAG
>JBCNQE010000021.1:0-70793 GCA_039592975.1 Ralstonia sp.
CATCGCCAGGCTCTCCATCGAAAAGCCCCGCTTGATTGCAAGCGGGGCTTTTTACTTTGCGCGATACGCCGCAACACGCAATCAACCCAAGACACAACAAAAAAGCCACCAACCTCCGGTGGCTTTTACGCTTAAAGCCCAATTCAAGTTTGCTCCTGAGCGGCAGGAGCCACCGCTGTTGCTCGATACCGCGCTGCGAATTCTGCAGGCGCCTGGTAATTCAATGCGCTGTGCGGTCGCGCCTCGTTGTAATCCTGGTGCCATGCCGCGATGACAGCGCGTGCACGTGCGAGGCTCGTGAACCAGTGCTCGTTCAGGCATTCGTCCCGGAGCTTGCCGTTGAACGATTCGATGTAGGCATTCTGCGTCGGTTTGCCGGCCTGAATCAATTTCAAGGACACCCCGTTGGCGTAGGCCCACTGGTCCAGTGCTCGGCTCGTGAACTCCGGCCCCTGGTCCGCGCGCAGCGCTTTGGGGTAGCAGCTTCTTCAGCCTAGCGTTCTCAGCTTCCAGCTCCTTGAGCCGGCGGGCCTCCGACACCTCCATCCCGCCGAACTTGGCCCGCCAGGTGTAGAACGACGCATCACTGACGCCATGCGTTCTGCACAGCTCCTTGACCGCCACGCCGGCCTCGGCCTCCTTCAGGAAACCGATGATTTGCTCTTCCGTAAAACGCTTCTTCATGTCCGTCTTCCTCTCCGAAAACGGACTCTACTAGCTTCCCGGTGGACCGGTTTATTGGGGGCAGGTCACTACACTGGCTAGGAACAAATTCGTGCGGAGTGCTGCCTCCCAATTGATTAGACAAATTTCATTTCCGCAAAGCAAGGCACAGCATGGACGAGAAAAGTTTGTCTACATTTTTGCTCGTGGTACCGAGGAGACGTCCGCCAACCGCTCACGAAGCAATCTTTGCGACAAAAAGAATGCTGGCACCTTGGGCGAGCAATTCTTAGTACAAAAACTAAAAATGCATGCGAAGCACTTCGCAGCGTTGCTGGAGGATGTGCGCTTTGGAGGGGCTTCTACGGGCAGTGAAAAAGTGGGCGTTGTTCGAGTCCCCCGTATCCAACTGACTGGCGCATAGGTGATCGTCCGATGGGTATGCGCTTCGTGGCGTGAGTCCGAAACTTGCACTCGCTATCAGCTCCCAGGACGTGGTCGTAGAGGAGGCGAAGTTAGCCTTGGCGACCGCGTCATGACAGGTTTCTGGCAATCTTCGTTCGCAACACATCCCCCTTGCTCGGCGCGGCCTCCGAGACCTCCCCCATGGTCGCATCAGGTGCACCTACGCTCTAGAAGCAGTGCAGCCGGCCGCACAACTAGCCGCTCATCGTCTTGAGTCTTGCAGCAGAGAGGCCGGCTCGATCTGCAACGCGTGCGCGATTCGCTCGATGTTGTAGATGGTCACGTTCTTTTCCGCGCGTTCGAGCATCCCTACATATGTACGGTGAACACCGGCTCGTTCTGCGAGACTTTCCTGTGAAAGACCTAGTTCGAGACGTCGCCGGCGGACGTTGTCAGCGAAGACTGTAACGAGTCGGCATTGATCGGGCTTGACGGACATGCCCAAAATGTCCGTCGTTGCAGACTACGATTCTACATACTATGATTAGCACATTGGCTTTTGCGGGCTGGAATCGCGAATTCGGAAGCTGTCCTGCAATTCAATATTCGATCAGTCGTCGCTTGGCATGGAAGCTCAGAAATGTTGCTTACTGAAATCGGTTTTGAAGAGCGTCAGCCGGTGCGACAACAGCTGGCTCAGCCGTATCAAGCATGGCGCTACGCGGCAATTTCGAGCGAGTCTCCATGCTTTTTGATTGAACGCGCCTCTACCGACCAGCGCGCCACTTCGCTCCTAGCGGCTTACCTTGTCTCCTCGCCCGAGGAGTTGCTCCAGATATTGGGGCTGCTAGGCTGCTGTGATTGCCGCGTCTATCTGGTCAGGCTGTCCACGGCGGCCGATGTAGGTAGCAGGCTTGAGCCGGTGCGCGCGCTCTTTAGCTATAAAACAGGCTGCGTGGCTTGGTTTAGCTATGAGACTGATGTTGGCGAATTGCACCCATGCCTTTCCTGGCAACCCAAGGCAGGTGCAGACGCGGTCTGGTCAGTCGAGTGGGAGGCTCGCGGGTCGTCATCCGCTGATGCACGGCAGCGAACCAGAAGCCCCGTTCGCCAATTGCGTGCAGAGTGATTTCATGCAAGTCCGCGTGTCCGATTCCTACTACTTAGCAGGTCGCAACGCACCGTCGTGCGTTAAATAAATGCGGCAATTCAAGGGCGTCACTAGTTGAGGCCGCAAACTAACGCGCAATATGAGTGGCAAAGCGTTTCAACACGTCCTCGACAACGCGCCAAGAGGCCAGCCGCTCGACCCGGCGATGTTACGTGAGCTGGGCGTAAGTCCTGCGCTCGCCAGTTACTGGGTGCGCGCTGGATGGCTGCTGCGGCTGTCCAAAGGGGCGTATCTAGCCAGAGGTGACACACCGACGAGTAACGGCATCATGGCCTACCTGTCTCGGCGTGTGCCAGGCCTGCACGTTGGTGGAAAAACCGCGCTCGACTGGCAGGGGGTGCGGCACAACATTGCATTCCGGCCGCGCATCGTGTTGTGGGGACAAGCGCCGTATCGATTTCCCGAGTGGGTTTCGGCGTATGTCCCGTACTCATACCAGACGACACAGCTATTCGCCGAAAGCCTTTCGTACGAAACGGGGCTCAAGCCATTACCGAATGCGAACCCCGGCGTTCTCGTGTCCGTGCCCGAGCGAGCGCTACTTGAACTCGCCAGTGATGTAGGCAAGGGGCAATCGTTGGAAGAGGCCATCAACATCGCGCGAACGCTCCGCAATCTGCGCGTGCATGTTCTCGACCAGTTTCTGGAGGCGTGTTTGCGCGTCAAAGTTGTTAGGCT
The DNA here is from genome assembly GCA_039592975.1 of Ralstonia sp. GTDB lineage: Bacteria > Pseudomonadota > Gammaproteobacteria > Burkholderiales > Burkholderiaceae > Ralstonia. Next base: position 2,918 of record JBCNQE010000021.1, read on the forward strand.
AGTACGGGACATCGGGCTCGCTACTGGTTTCGAGTGGGGAGGTGACCTCCAGAAGCATGTCGATCGACTCGGCGGCAAGCGGTGGTCAAACCAGATTCGTACCGGTGAGCGGCTCGTGCTGAAGCCGTAGCCGGAAAGAGCGGCCCCGCAAGACGATCCTTGGGGCTAGAGCTAGCAGATGGACCTTGCTATGAAGCAAGCCGGCGCGCGCCTTCGCTTGGCGTGGCGCGGTCCAATTCTAGGTACCGTGGTGAGCAGTGGATCGCCCCGGCTTTCGAGGAGGCCGGTTGGTTTAAGTTGAGACCGCTGCAATGGTCTCGTTGGCAAGCTGCCGCCAGTAGTTTGAGTCAGCTTCAGCCAGTGGGATGTACCCGATGGGCTCAAGTAGTCGGATGTGGTTGAACCAGTGCACCCATTGCAGGGTGGCCAGCTCCACGGATTCCCTGGATTTCCAGGGCGCCCGACGGTGAATCAACTCGGCCTTGTGCAGCCCGTTGATGGTTTCGGCCAACGCGTTGTCATGGCTGTCGCCACGGCTACCGACCGAGGGTTCGATGCCAGCCTCGGCCAGTCGCTCGGTGTAGCGAATGGACAGATATTGGGCGGATTCAACCTGTCGTCGCAACACCGGGCAGCCGATATGGCGTAACGTGGACTGCTAGGGGATTGCTGCCGCCACTCACATCACCGCGAGGCCATCCGCCCGCGTCCGATTGGTCACCGAGAAGAGTTTGCGCTCCTCCCATAGAAGCCGAATCGTCCGCGGCCGCGCGCATCGGGTTGGCGCAGGGCCGTTCTACCGCCGGGGGTGGATGACGTCACGCCAATTGCGCGAGGGTGTAACCCACCCAACCAGTTCAGCGCAGGGCGGCGAGGAGTTTGCGCATGGCCTCCACCAACTTCGGGTCGACCGCACCGAGCGTATTGGTACGGGCGTTGATACGTCCGTCTGCATCCAGCAGCACGATCGTGCTGGAGTGGTTGAAGTCGCCATCAGCCAAGCGCCGATACTGCACGCCCAGCAAGGCCGCCACTTCGCGCGTGCCTGCGGCATTTGCGCGGGCGACTTGCCAGTGGTCATCCGCACCGTGCGCGGCGGCGGTCTTCTTGAGCGCCGCCACCGAATCGCGTTCGGGGTCGACCGTCACCATCAGGACCCGCACGCCATCGTGTGCCGGCTTGCCGCCCTTAGCCACCGTGGCGTGAATGGTCTCGAAGATCATCGGGCACACCATCTGGCATGACGCATAGAACATGCTCACCAGTACCGGCTGCCCACGCAAATCGGCCAGATGAAAGACATGGCCATTCTGATCGGTCAGGGCCACGTCAGACTGATACAGCGAGCCAGATGCGGGCCCCGTAGCATGGGCACCGGGCGCCCCCACCGCCAGCAGCGTGGTCAGCAATACGCGGTGGAAGAGATTGAGAAGCTTCATGGTTGTTCTCCGTGGAGGGAACGTGCACAGCGAAAGCCGAGGCTGCCGGTGGAATCAGCGCCACCGAGCGAAGACAACAGCGCCACGCGCATCAGCACGGCGTAGCTGTCGCGCCGCACGATGCTGATGGCACCGCCGCCGCAAAACTTCTGTTTTTCAGGGTCGCCCTGCGTGCGGCTGTCTCCGGCGATGAAGAGCGCGTTGAAATCATCGACCCACTCCCAGACTAAGCCGTGCAGGTTGCGCACGCCATGTACATTCGCAGCCCCCCCAACCGGCGGCAACACACGCGTGGCCGGGCGTTCGTACCAGTTCAGAATGCGCTGAGCCCACTGCGGGTCGTCGCGGGCATCGGTTCGGGTGACGTCGGCTGCAGCGGCGGACTCCCACTCCAGCCACGTCGGCAGACGCGCGCCCTCGCTCTCGCAATAGGCGCGTGCGGCAAACCAGCTCACACTCGTAACCGGGGCCTGTGACGGCATTTCCGGATTTGGATGCATTGCATCCACCCAATCGGCGAGATACGCGGGGCCTGCAAACACTTCGGGCACTTGGCCACGCTGCCACGCGGGATACGCCTGCACGAACGCCTGGAACTCCGCAACGGTGACTGGCGTGGTGCGCAATTCAAACGGTTCGATGCGCACCCGCTGCGGCTGGCCCGGCGCGTTCTGCGGCAGCACACTGTCAAAGTCGCCACCGGGTAAGCGCGCATAGTCAGCGCCTTGTGCAGCAGCGCTTGCCACGGCCACCAGTACGGCGGCCACGCGCAACATCCACGCGGACAGCGAGATCGATCGGGTCATGATGACAACGCAGTTTGATCAGTGCTCCGCTACAGGCTTGGCAGGCACAGGCTGAGCGCGCACTTTCTTGACCTCATCCGCAGTCACACGGCCACCAGGGTTGTCCCAGCTGTTAAGCACATAGGTCAGGATGTTGGCGACCTCATCATCATTGAGCTGCGTCATGGGTGGCATGACGGAGTCGTACTCCTGGCCGTTCACCTTGATCTTGCCGTTCAGCCCGTGCAGCACGATGCTCGGGGCGCGCTTCGGGTCCGCAGCCAGGAAGTCTGACTTGGCAAGAGGCGGGAACACGCCGGGCAGCCCGGCACCATTGCCCTGATGGCACACCGAACACGTACCCGCAAACAGCGCACGGCCGGCATTCACCTGGTCCTGCACCGACAGCGTGCCGGAGGCGGATGCCTCGGTCGCCTTGACCACGGCCTTCATGTTAGGCGCGGCGCGGTCACCCAAGTAGACGGAATCCAGCTCCTTGCCCGAATACACCAGCTTGTTCTCAGGCCCATCGATCTTGAGGATGGCCATCGCCCCCTTGTTGAAGGCACGGAAGATGGAGTGGTCCACCAACACATAGCTGCCCGGCACCTTGGCGGTGAACTTGACGATGGCCGCACCGCCGGCAGGGATCAGTGTGGTCTGCACGTTCTTCTGCACATTGCTGCCGCCCTCGTAGCGCACCTGGTCAAAAATCGCGCCGATCACGTGGAAGCTCGACACCAGGTTGGGCCCGCCATTCCCGACGAACAGGCGCACGGTTTCGCCCACCTTGGCGCGCATGGCCTTGTCGCCCGTGAGCGCGCCTTCTGCGCCATTGAAGAGGACGTAAGTCGGGCGTTCGTCGATGGCCTTTTCCATGTCGAACGGCTGTGCACCCTTCTCGCGGTATTTGCCGGCGGTGTAGAAGTCGCCCTGCATGACGTAATACTCATGATCGACCTTGGGCAGCCCTTCGGGCGGCTCGACCAGGATCAGGCCGTACATGCCGTTGGCAATGTGCATACCGACCGGCGCGGTGGCGCAGTGGTAGACATAGATGCCCTCGTTGAGCGCCTTGAAGGTGAACTGTGATTCATGCCCCGGCGCGGTGAAGCTCGATGCTGCGCCGCCGCCCGGCCCGGTCACGCCATGCAGGTCGATGTTGTGCGGCATCTTGCTGCCGGGATGGTTCTTGAGGTGGAACTCCACCGTATCCCCCTGGCGCACACGGATGAAGCTGCCCGGCACCGTGCCACCGAAGGTCCAAAACGTATAGCTGACCCCTTCGGAGATCTGCATTTCCTTTTCGACCACTTCCAGCTCCACGATGACCTTGGCCGGGTAATTGCGATTCACCGGCGGCGGCACGAGCGGCGGGCTCGTCAGCACTGCATGGATGGGCTCGCCACGCGGTGGCCCGAAATCGCCTGGAAGCCTGGTTGCTGCACGTGCAGCGGGGACCGCCAGCACTGCACCCAGCAGCGCGGAAACCAAACCCGCGCGCATCAAGCCACGGACCCTCTGAAGACGGCTCATGTTTCCCCCCGTGTATCGGTGTGATGTCGTCCGCTCCACGTTAGGAGCGGTCTGCCGATCAGGCTTTGACGCAGCGCAAACCGGCTGCCGCGCTACTGACTCCCGGCCACATCCTGCGGTGCATTAAAACAAGCATCTGACATACATCAATAACCGGCAAAATCCCGGCCACTACTATAAATGCATATTCAATGCATCTTTTCAGATGCCAACCACCCCACTGGAGTCGCCATGACGCAGCCCACGCCTTCCATCCAACTCGACCTGCGCGTGCTCGCGCCGCGCGAGCGCCGTCCGCTGATCTTTTCTGCGTTTGGCGAGCTCAGCGTCGGTCAGAGCCTGGAATTGATCAACGACCATGATCCGCGTCCGCTTCAGTCGCAGTTCCAGGTCGAACGCCCCGGTCAGTTCGCCTGGGATTACCTCGAACGCGGTCCGCACACGTGGCGTGTGGCCATTACCCGAAAGGCGTCCGCCGCGAGTACCGGCCAATGCTGTGGCGGTTGCGGCGGCGCCTGATTCTCCTTTCGTCTTATTTGCGATGACACCCTTGCGAGGAACCTTGTCATGAAAACCAACGGAAGGCTGTGGCGGTGGCTCGGCCTGATCTTCGTCCTGTCGTTCGGGGCGCTCGGTTATCTGGGGCGGCAGATCTATCTGGCGGCGCCGCCCATCCCTCATGCGGTCGTCACCACGGCCGGCACTGTGCTCTTTACGGGTGAGCAGATTGAACGTGGTCAGCAGGCATGGCTGGCTGCCGGTGGCCAGCAACTGGGTACTGTCTGGGGCCACGGCAGCTATGTCGCGCCAGATTGGTCGGCAGACTGGCTGCACCGCGAAGCAACGGCCCTGCAGAGCATCCACACGCAACTGCAATTCGGCAGGACCGCACCGCTGACGGCTTCTCAACAAGCCGCCGTCGATGCGGCCGTGAAGGATGAGATGCGCCGCAATACGTATGACGCTTCACGCAACACGCTGACGGTCTCTGCCGACCGTGCACGCGCCATTCAAGACGTGGCACAGCATTTTGAAGCGCTGTTCGGCACCGATCCGTCGTTGGCAACGCTGCGCAATCAGTACGCCATGTCCACCGGCGTGCTGCCGGAGCAGGCCGACCGCGAGGCACTGGCCGCGTTCTTCTTCTGGACCTCGTGGGCCGCCGCAGCCGACCGCCCGGGCGAGACGGGTATCTCGTACACCAGCAACTGGCCGCATGAGCCGCTCGTGGGCAACACCATGACCAGCGGCGCAGCCATGTGGTCGATGGTCAGCATCGTGCTGCTGCTGGGCGGGATTGCCGCCATGCTGTGGCTGCACGGCAGCAGCAAGCATGAGGAAGAACCGGCGCCACTGCCGGCCGATCCTTTCCTCAACGCCGTTGCCACCCCGTCGATGAAGGCGACGCGCAAATACTTCTTCGCGGTAGTCGGCCTGATGCTGGTGCAGATCGGCATGGGCGCCATCACCGCACACTATGCGGTGGAGGGCGAGGCATTCTTCGGGATTCCGCTGGCGCAAGTGCTGCCGTATGTGATCAGCCGCACCGTGCATACGCAACTGGGCGTGCTCTGGATTGCCACTGCGTGGCTGGCGACGGGTCTGTATATCGCACCGTTGCTGTCGGGGCGCGAACCCAAGTTCCAGAAGCTCGGCGTTGACGTGCTGTTCTGGGCGCTGATCTTCGTGGTGGGGGGGTCCATCGTCACCGGCTGGATCGGCACGCTGCAGCATCGCGGCGTGGACTTCAGCTTCTGGCTCGGCAACCAAGGACTGGAATACACCAGCATGGGCCGGGTGTGGCAACTGCTGTTGTTCGTCGGCCTGCTGTTCTGGGTGCTGTTGCTGGGCCGTGCGTTGTGGCCAGCACTGAAGACGCCGTCAGAGTCGCGCGGGCTGATCGCCATGGTCTTCCTGTCGGCCACATGCATCGGCGGGTTCTATTCGACCTCGCTGGTGTGGGATCAGCACACGCACTACTCGATGATCGAGTACTGGCGCTGGTGGCTCGTCCACCTGTGGGTGGAGGGCTTCTTTGAGGTGTTCGCCACGGCCGTCATCGCGCTGATCTTCACGCGCTTGGGCCTGATCCGTGCCACCAGCGCCAATCGCGCCATCGTGGCCGAAACGATCGTGTTCCTGTTTGGCGGCATCCTGGGCACGCTGCATCATCTGTACTTCACGGGTACGCCGACGTCGATCATCTCAGTGGGTGCGGTGTTCTCCGCACTGGAAGTGGTGCCGCTCACGCTCATCGGCCTGGAAGCGCTGCAGAACTATCGCCGCACCAAGGACACGTTGTGGCTGGGCGCCTACAAGTGGCCGGTGCTGTGCTTCGTCGCCGTGGGTTTCTGGAACACCGTGGGTGCCGGCCTGCTGGGCTTTGCCATCAACCCGCCGGCTTCGCTGTACTACGTGCAGGGGCTGAACATGACGGCCGCCCACGGGCACGCCGCACTGTTCGGGGTGTACGGCATGCTCGGTATCGGCCTGATGCTGTTCTGCCTGCGTGGCCTGTATGCGCGCAGCCTGCATGCCGATCGCCTGCTCAAGCCCGCGTTCTGGGGCCTGAACATCGGCCTGGCCATGATGGTGTTCATGTCGCTGCTGCCGGCCGGTATCTATCAGGCCTGGGCCAGCATCACCAAGGGCATGTGGTACGCCCGCTCGCCGGAGGTGGTGCACTCAAAGGTGATGGAAACGCTGGTCTGGCTGCGCGTGCCGGGTGACATTGTGTTCGCCGTGGGTGCGCTGGTGCTGGCGTGGTATGCGCTGCGGCTATTGCGGCGCCCGAACGCGCAGCGGCCGGAGCCCGTGGCCGTCTCGGCCCCGGTGACGCGCTAACTCTGCGAGGCAGAGGTTGGGGCACCAGGAGTTGCCTCCAGCCTCTGCAATCCCTGCATACCGCCCGCGCTCTCGAGTGCCGTGCCTCTAGGCAGTGGCGCCACAGGCCAACTGCGCCGCCGCGCCGCACTGCAAGGCTGTGCGCAGCTATGGCACAGGAAATAGACGGCGCCCATCATCGCTACCGTCGGCTTGCGCCAGTCATGTGGGCGGCGTTGTTCAGCGTCGATGTCGTCCCCGATCGCGACGGCCCCACTCGGACCTCATCAAGGCAGCGGGCATGCGCGGTATTGCCCACCAGCAAGCCGAGTTTTAGCAAAAGTGCGTTGCGAAGAGGAATGTGACGAACGACGGAGTGACCGACACAGCTAGCAGGCTGCGCGGCTAATTCCGTGTTCGACGGCATACACGGCCACTTGCACCCGGCTGGTCAGGTTGAGTTTCTTGAGGATGTTCTGCACGTGGATTTTCACGGTGCTCTCGGCAACATCCAGCGTGCGGGCAATCTCCTTGTTGCTTTCACCGCGTGCTAGGCCCAGGACGATCTCACGTTCGCGCGGAGTGAGTTTGTCGGCCGTCACCGGCACGGGGGCGGAGGCTGCCTTCTTTGGCGTGCGGAAATGCGCCACCAGCTTGGCAGTCATGCTGTCTGATATGACGGGTTCGCCAGCCGCGGCGCGGCGCACGCCGGCCACCAGGGTTTCCGCCTCAATGTTCTTGAGCAGGTAGCCGCGGGCACCATCGCGCAATGCGGCTTTCAACTCGTCGGCTTCTTCCGACACCGTCAGTACGACGACGGCGGCATCGGGCAAGTCCTGCACCAGCAGCTGAAGCGTTTCCAACCCGGACAGCCCCGGCATATTCAGGTCGAGCAGGATCACGTCAGGCTGATGCCGTTTGGCCAGCTTGATGCCCTCCAGCCCGTCGGCGGCTTCGTCTACCACCTCGAAGTCTGGCTGGCGCTGTAAAAGCAATCGAATGCCGGAGCGGAACAGCGTGTGGTCGTCGATGAGCAGGATGCGAATGGGCATGGTGATGGGGCGCGGTAGCGTGATTGGGGGCGGCGGGATCAGGCGGCTTGGCGCTGCGGTTCGCGCAGCCTCAGCGTGACGGAGGCACCGTGGCCGGGGCGGCTTTGCAATTCCAGCTGCGCCTGCAGGTAGGCAGCGCGCTCGCGCATGATGTTCAGGCCGACGTGGGCCTGATTGCGTTCGGCAACTTCACGGGCGTCATAGCCACGCCCATCGTCTTGCACGCGCAGTTCAAAGTCGCGGCCGTTGGTGATGGTGACGTCGACACGGCTGGCCATGGCGTGTTTGCGCACGTTGGACAGCGCTTCCTGCAAGATGAAGAGCACCTGCAACTGCTGGTCTGCCGGCAACGGCGCACCGTCGGCTTCCTGATAGTGCAGCGATGGCACGATGCCGGTCTGCCGGGCAAAGCGTGCGAGGGTTTGCTCGACTTCGGGGCGCAGCTCGCCGCTCTCCAGTTTGGAGCGGAAGTTCACCAGCAACTCGCGTACATCCTGATAACTCTCTTCCACGCCACAGCGCAGGAGCGGCACGATTTCGCGCGCTTCCGCCAGGTTGGCGTCGCGCACGGCAGCGTCGAGCATCTGCACCTGCAGGTTCAGAAAATTGAGCCCCTGCGCAATGCTGTCATGCAGCCCTTGCGCGACAAGGTTGCGTTCTTCCACCACTGCAAGCTGCGTGGCCTTGGCTTGCAGGCGCAGGTTCTGCAGCGCAATGCCTATGTGCTGGCCCAGTGTGTCGAGCAGGCGGAGATCATTCGCCGGCAACTCCCGATGGTTACGCATGTGCAGGGAGAAGGTCCCGAGTACGGTCTGCTGCGTCATGATGCGGAACACGGCGACGGTGGTGTAGCCCTCACGCTGGCAGGGCAGGGCCGTCTGCGCGTTGCCACCACGCGGCGCGCGGCGGAAGTCATGCACCAGCACCACCTCTTGCTGCGTGGCCTGTCCGCAGAGGCAGGCATCGGTACGTATGCATTGCTCGGCCTCCTCCAGATGGGCGGGTAGGCCCACGGTGGCAATCAAGTGCAGGCGTTCGCCGTCTGGGTCCATGACGCGGATGCTGCCGCCCGCCGCGCCAAACTGTTCGACCACGCGCAGCAGAAAGCCCTGGCAAAGCACATGGATGTCGGACGAAACGTTGAGAAACGCGGTGATGTCGTACAACGCGGCCAACTCGCGGTTCTGCGCGGCGAGCTGCTCGGTCTTCTGTGCCACGCGCGAGGCGAGGTCGGCGTACAGCCCTTGCAGCTCTTCGGCCATGCGGTTGTAACCGCCCGCCAGCAGCCCGAATTCATCACGGGTTTCCACCGTCAGGCGCGTGGTGAATTCATGCGCTGCCACGCGCTGCAAGCCATCCTGCAGGCGAATGACCGGCAGGATGATCCACAGATACAGCAGATAGATCATCGCCAGTGTGCCCACGCAGGCCGTCACCGCCAGCGCAAATTGCGACAGCCGCAGCAGGGTGGTCTTATGCGCATTGCTCTGCTCGATCATGCGCACGAGCTGGTCGGCCTGGGTAATGAAATCGGGCAGATGGGACAGGTAGACCGACGGCGTACCGGGCGGCAGTGCCATATCGGCGGCAATGCTCGGCTTCAACTGCGTGCGCCAGGCGACGCCAACGGCATTGAATTGATTGCGGATGTCCGTATCGGCCGGCAGGAAGAGCGGGCGTTGTGCGTCGCCCTTGTGGAGCGCGCCAAGCGTGGCGTCCATGTCGTCGACTTGCGGCTGGAGCATGTCGGCATGGCCATTGCGCGCCTCTATGATGGCCACGCCGATTTGGCTGGCGCGCATGCGCAGGCTGCCGGTGTCGTTAATGGCGGCGCCGGCGCCTTCAAGCTGCCACGATAGCCATAGTGTGCCGGCAATCATGGCGAGCACCAGCGTCAGCGCTGCAAGCGACGCTGAAACAATGCGCGTCGAGAGTCGATGCCGCATGGGCGGCAGCATGGCCGGGGGCGAGGCGGAAGGCGCGTTCATGGTCGGGGGCGAGACGGGAGCTGGGGAGCCCGGCCATCCTCCGCTCGCTCAGTGTCGAGTCGGGGTGGCGCTGTGGGGGACTACGTTGGCCGCAATTCAAGTTCCAGTATCTGGCAGATGAAGTCCGCCACGCCTTGCGGCCGATCAAGAAACAGGCGCGTCCGGTCCAAATCCAGCGGCTGGTCGGTCGCAACGGCGAGGATGCTGTCGTCTCCGGGGTACATCGGCGGTTTGCCGAGTGCGGGGCGGTGCACCTCAATGCGCGGGATCGGCTCGCGCCGGAAGCCCTCTACCAGCGTGATGTCGGCGGGGCTCATGCGCGCCAGCAGTTCCGCAAGCGTGGGCTCGGGCGTGCTGTCCAGCGTGTGGACGATGGCGTAGTGGTAGGGCGAGGCCACCATGACCTCGCTCGCCCCCGCAGCGCGCACGCGGGCGCTGTCCTTGCCTGGGGGCTCCAGCGCGAGTATATGGTGGCTGTGCTTGATCACGTTGACGCGCAGGCCCCGTGCGCGCAGCAGCGGGAGCACGGCCTCGATCAACGTCGTCTTGCCGCTGCCGGATCGGCCCGTGATACCGAACACAGCGGGCTGTTGCGTGCGCGTCAGCATGTCAGCGCCCCCGCACCAGTTGCCACGCGCGGCCCACATAGGTGACCGAGGCCAGCCCACTCCATACATGCACCAGCCGCGTGAACGGGAAGATCAGGAACAGCGTCATCCCCATGAACAGATGCAGCTTGAAGATCGGCGGTACCTCGGCCACATAGCTGGAGGCATCGGCTTGCAGCGTCACGATGTGCTGGGCCCAGGTCATCAGCAGCACCATTACATGGCCATCGAGGTGGCCGGCGGAGGTGAAGATGGTCGTCAGCCCCAGCAGCAGCGTGATGAGCAGCCAGGCGAGCAGCAGCTTGTCGCCACGGCGCGTGACGGCCCGGATGCGTGGGTTCGACAGGCGCCGAAAGATCAGCAGGAGCAGCCCGATCAGGCACAGGCTGCCCAGGATGCCGCCGGCCGTCATGGCCACCAGTTGCTTGACGCCGTGCGGCACGCCCAAGGCATCCCACACCGCGACCGGGGTCAGCAAGCCGGCAAGGTGCCCGAAGAACAGGCCAAGAATACCCACGTGGAACAGCAGGTTGCCCAGTCGCAGTGTGCCGGTGTGCAGCAGCTGCGAGCTGTCGCTCTTCCAGGTGTACTGCTCGCGCTCGAACCGCAGCAGGCTGCCCAGCAGGAAGATCGTGCCGGCCATATACGGGTAGATGCCGAAGAGCAGGGTGTTGAGCATCGTCATGTCAGGCTCGCATGAGAGGAAGGTTGTTCGGGTGTGGGCCTGCGCGGGTGAAACTGCACCGGCTGCTCGGCAGACAGCGACGGACGCAGCAGCGGCTCGACGCCATCCGCGCCGGGGCCGAAGTGCTCCATGGCTTCATCCATGTCGCGGATGGGCGGTTCGGTCAGCGGCTGCGGCTGCACGTCGGAGAGCGTCAGCAAGACATCAAAGATGCCGGCGTAGGCCGTACCGTCGCGCGTAAGTCGCTCGCCAATGGCCGCCAGGACGTGGATGGCGTCGCCCAGCAGGACGGCGGCTTCGGCGCCATGTCCGGTTCGTTCCATGTGCCCAAGCACCTCCAAGAACAGCGGCACGTAGTCCGGCAGTTCGCTATCTGCGGGTTCGACGCCGTATTTGCGGTACTCCTCGATCAGGTCGACCATAGCTTGACCACGGTCGCGGCTCTCACCGTGCACGTGCTCGAACAGATGCAGTGCGTGCGACGGGTTGCGGTCGAAGGTGGCAACGTAGTGTTCCTGCAGCGTGATCAGGTCGGTATCGCGCAGCGTGTTCAGCAGCGGAGTCAATCGCTCACGGGCGGCTGGCGTGGCACGCAATGCCTGATCGAGTTCGGGCAGGGCGTCCAGCAACTCCGGCTCGGGGTAGGTAAGCAGAGCGGAGAGCACGTGGTACATCGAGGGCGTGGTCATCAGGTTCTCCTGTGTCATGGCATCAGGCTGCGCTCTTCTTGCGCGAGACCGGCATGCTGATGGTCGATACGCTGGCCTTCTTGCGGCCGAAGAATGTGCCTTCGGACACGCCGCCCGAGCAGCCGTTGCCGAAGCTGAAGCCGCATGCGCCTTTCTCGTCAAAGCTGTCCTGCGTCATCTCCTTGTGCGAAGCGGGGATGACGAAGCGGTTTTCATAGTTGGCGATGGCCATGATCTGGTACATGTCTTCCGCCTGCTCGGGCGTGAGGCCAACTTGGCGGAGTACATCGAGGTCTTGCACGTTGTGTACGGTCTGCGCGCGCTTGTAGGCACGCATGGCCAGCATGCGCTCCAGCGCGCTGACGACCGGCGCTTCGTTGCCGGCGGTGAGCAGGTTGGCGAGGTACTGCATGGGAATACGCAGGCTCTTCACATCGGGGATCACGCCATCCATGCCCATCACGCCGGATTCCGCCGCCGACTGGATCGGCGAGAGCGGCGGGATGTACCAGACCATCGGCAGCGTGCGGTACTCCGGGTGCAGCGGAAAGGCGACCTTCCACTCGCAGGCCATCTTGTAGACCGGCGATTTGATGGCGGCATCCAGCCAGCTCTGCGCGATACCCTGCCGCAGCGCTTCGGCTTGAATGGCCGGATCATGCGGGTCAAGAAACACGTCAAGCTGGGCGTTGTAGAGATCCTTGGTGTCCTCCATGCTGGCGGCCGCTTCGATGCGGTCTGCGTCATAGAGCATCACGCCCAGATAGCGGATGCGGCCCACGCAGGTTTCCGAGCACACGGTCGGCTGACCGGATTCAATGCGCGGGAAGCAGAAGGTGCACTTCTCGGCCTTGCCGCTCTGCCAGTTGAAGTAGATCTTCTTGTATGGGCAGCCCGACACGCACATGCGCCAGCCGCGGCACTTGTCCTGATCGACCAGCACGATGCCGTCTTCTTCCCGCTTGTACACCGAGCCCGAAGGGCACGAAGCCACGCAGGTCGGGTTCAGGCAGTGCTCGCACAGGCGCGGCAAGTACATCATGAAGGTGTTTTCGAAGGTCGAGTACATCTCCTTCTGAATGTTTTCAAACAGTTGATCCCGGCCGCGCGATTCAAACTCGCCGCCCAGGTCGTCCTCCCAGTTCGGGCCCCATTCGATCTTCTCCATGGTCTTGCCGGTGATGGCAGAGACCGGCCGCGCGGTGGGCGGCGTTTGCGACAGCGGCGCGTTTTGCAGATGCGCGTAGTCGTAGGTGAAGGGCTCGTAGTAGTCGTCGATCTGCGGCAGGTTCGGGTTGGCGAACAGGTTGGCGAGGATCTTCAGCTTGCCGCCCTGGCGCGGCGTGAGCTTGCCGTCGGGGTGGCGCTGCCAGCCGCCTTGCCATTTGTCCTGGTTTTCCCACTGCTTGGGGTAGCCGACGCCGGGCTTGGTTTCGACATTGTTGAACCAGGCGTATTCCACGCCGTCGCGCGAGGTCCAGACGTTCTTGCACGTCACGGAGCAGGTATGGCAGCCAATGCACTTGTCCAGATTCAGGACCATGGCCACCTGGGCACGGATTTTCATTGCGAGGCTCCCGGAAGGGTTTCGGCCAGGGGTTCTTCCATCCAATCGACGCGCTGCATTTTGCGCACGATCACGTATTCATCACGGTTGCTGCCCACGGTGCCGTAGTAGTTGAAGCCGTAAGCCTGCTGCGCGTAGCCGCCAATCATGTGCGTCGGCTTGGTGACGGTGCGTGTGACGGAGTTGTGGATGCCGCCGCGCATGCCGCTGGTCTCGGCGCCCGGTACGTTCACGATCTTTTCCTGTGCGTGGTACATCAGACACATGCCGCGCGGCACGCGTTGGCTCACCACCAGCCGTGCGGTCAGCGTGCCGTTGACGTTGAAGACTTCCACCCAGTCGTTGTCGCGCAGGCCGGCGGCCTTCGCCTCGGCTTCGGACACCCACACGTGCGGGCCACCGCGCGAGAGCGTCAGCATGCGCAGGTTGTCGGAATACGTGGAGTGGATGCCCCACTTCTGGTGCGGCGTGATCCAGTTCAGCACCAGCTCCGGGTTGCCATTGCTGTGCTTGCCGAGCATTGGCGCCACGGTCTTGGTGTCGATGGGCGGTTTGTACAGACATGCGCCTTCGCCAAAGTCGAGCATCCAACGGTGGTCTTGGTAGAACTGCTGGCGGCCCGTGAGCGTGCGCCAGGGAATCAGCTCGTGCACGTTGGTGTAGCCCGCGTTGTAGCTGACTTCTTCAGACTCCAGCCCCGACCACGTCGGCGCGGAGATGATCTTGCGCGGCTGTGCCTGCACGTCACGAAAACGGATCTTGTCGTGCTCGCGGCCCACGGCCAGGTGCGTGTGGTCGCGCCCGGTGATCTTTGACAGCGCATCCCACGCCTTCACTGCGACATGGCCGTTGGTTTCCGGCGCAAAGGTGAGGATCATCTCCGCCGCATCGGTGGCGGTTTCCACGCGCGGACGGCCCTGGCTCACGCCGGGCGCCGTGACCTTGTGGGTCAGGCCAGCCAGCTCGTGCACCTCGTGCTCGGTGTTCCAGTTGATGCCCTTGCCGCCGTTGCCCAGCTTATCCAGCAGCGGGCCGACCGACGTGAACTTGCGATAGATGTCGGCGTAGTTGCGCTCGACCATGGTCATGGCCGGCGCCGTCTTGCCCGGGATCAGGTCGCACTCGCCGTGCTTCCAATCCTTCGGCTCGAACGGCTGGCCGAGTTCGCCCGGGGTGTCGTGCATCAGAGGCGTGCACACCAGGTCGTGACGCGTGCCGAGCAGCGGGCCGGCAATCTCCGTGAACTTCTTCGCGATGGCCTTGTAGATTTCCCAGTCGGTCTTGGATTCCCACAGCGGGTGCACCGCTTCCGACAGCGGATGGATGAACGGGTGCATGTCGGACGTGTTCAGGTCGTCCTTCTCGTACCACGTGGCGGTCGGTAGCACGATGTCGCCGTACAGGCACGTCGTACTCATGCGGAAGTCCAGCACCGTCAACAGATCGAGCTTGCCTTCTGCGGCCTCGCGCACTTCCACTTCGGTGGGCTTGATGGCAGCGGCTTCATCGCTGAACAGCGCGTTCTGCGTGCCGAGCAGGTACTTGAGGAAATACTCATGCCCCTTGCCAGAGCTGCCGAGAATGTTGGAGCGCCAGACGAACATGTTGCGCGGGAAGTTGTCCGGGTGGTCCGGGTCTTCGCAGGCGAAGCGCAGTTTGCCGCGCTTGAGCTGATCGACGGTGTAGGCGACCGGGTCCTGGCCGGCGGCGCGCGCGGCGTCTGTCACATCCAGCGGATTGGCATTGAGTTGCGGCGCGGAAGGCAGCCAGCCCATGCGCTCGCTCTTGGCGTTCAGGTCCAGCAATGACTGGCCGGCATAGCGTTCTCGGTCTGCGGTGGGGGAGAGGATTTCGTCCACCGACAACTTCTCGTGGCGCCATTGGCTGGTGTGGCTGTAGAAGAACGAGGTGCCGTTCATCTGGCGTGGCGGGCGCGACCAGTCCAGCCCGAAGGCCAGCGGAGCCCAACCGAACTGCGGCCGCAGCTTTTCTTGCCCCACGTAGTGCGCCCAGCCACCGCCGCTTTGGCCAATGCAGCCGCACATCATCAGCAGGTTGATGATGCCGCGGTAGATCATGTCGTTGTGGTACCAGTGGTTCAGCGCGGCCCCAACGATGACCATGCTCTTACCGTGTGTGCGATCCGCATTGTCGGCAAACTCGCGCGCCACCTGGATCACCTGCTTGCGTGGCACACCGGTGTGCTTCTCTTGCCAGGCCGGGGTGTAGGGCACATCGTCGTCAAAGCTGGCGGCCACGTTCGGGCCGCCCAGGCCCTGGTCGACACCGTAGTTGGCCAGTTGCAGGTCGTACACGGTGGCGACGTACGCCGTGGTGCCGTCGGCCAGCGTGACGCGCTTGGCCGGTACGCGGCGCTTGAGCATCGCGTCGTGCTCGCCGCCAAAGTAAGGGAAGCTGACGTCTACCACCTCGTCATGCGTGCCCACGAGCGAAAGCAGCGGGTCGATCGCCGATCCGTCGGCGGCATCCTTGAGCTCGAGGTTCCAGCGGCCGACCTGGGCACCATCGTTGTGCTGCGCTTCGTTCCAGCGCAGGCCGATGGCACCGTTGGGCACCACCAGGCGGCCCGTCGGCGCATCGATCAGCAGCGTCTTCCATTCGGGGTTGTTCGCCTCACCGTGGTTGCCCGCGAGGTGCGAGGCGCGCAGGAAGTGGTCTGCAGCGTAGCTGCCGTCGTCGGTGGCGCGCAGCATCACCAGCATCGGCATGTCGGTGTACTGCTTGACGTAATCGCGGAAGTAGGCGGACTTGCCTGTGGTGTGGAATTCCTTGAGCACCACGTGGCCCATCGCCATGGCAAGCGCCGCGTCGGTGCCCTGCTTAGGCGCGAGCCAGATGTCGCCAAACTTGACCATCTCGCCGTAGTCGGACGAAATGGCCACGGTCTTGGTGCCCTTGTAGCGAACTTCGGTGTAGAAGTGCGCATCCGGCGTGCGTGTTTGCGGCACGTTGGAGCCCCACACCATCAGGTAGGTCGAGTTGTACCAGTCGGCCGATTCGGGCACGTCGGTCTGCTCGCCCCACACCTGCGGGCTGGCGGGCGGCAGGTCGCAGTACCAGTCATAGAACGACAGGCACACGCCGCCGATCAGGCTCAAGTAGCGCGCGCCGGCGGCGTAGCTGACCATCGACATGGCCGGGATGGGGGAGAAGCCCACGACGCGGTCCGGGCCATAGCGCTTGATGGTGTAGGCGTTGGCGGCGGTGATGATCTCGGTGGCGGTGTCCCAGTCGGCACGCACGAAACCGCCCTGGCCGCGCACGCTTTTGTAGCGCTGGGCTTTCTCGGGGTTTTGGCTGATGGATTCCCACGCGGCTACGGGGTCCATGGTCTTGCGCGCCTCACGCCACATCGCCATCAGGCGGCCGCGGATAAGCGGCGTCTTCACGCGCTGGGCGGAGTAGACATACCAACTGTACGACGCGCCGCGCGGGCAGCCGCGTGGTTCGTGGTTGGGCAGGTCCGGGCGGGTGCGTGGGTAGTCGGTCTGCTGGGTTTCCCACGTGATCAGGCCGTTCTTCACATAGACCTTCCACGAGCAGGAACCGGTGCAGTTCACGCCGTGCGTGGAGCGCACGATCTTATCGTGCTGCCAGCGGCTGCGGTAACCGTCTTCCCAGCGGCGGTCTTCATTGACGACGGCGCCGTGCCCGTCGGCAAAGGTCGACCGGACGTGGGTGAGGAATTTCAGGCGATCGAGAAAGTGGCTCATGGCGGAATGACGTGCACGCCAGTCAGCCAAGCGTGCAGTGATTGCAGGGATGCCACCACTGTATGGATTGCCACCGGCCGCGCCCATTCATCGGCCGACCTGCCCGCGCACGGCAATGGAGGGAGGTCGGCGCCCCGCGCCTCCGCCAGAAGAACTATGCCGACCAGATGCGGCGCCCGCGCAACGTGCCAAGTTGTTTGACCTGCGCTTGGCCTGGATCAAGGAAGCCGGTGGTGGACTGGCGCCATAGTCGGCACCGTGTCAACGGTATCCGCAAGGCGCCTCCCATGAATGCCCCCGACAAGCTGTCCACCCCTGCACGGCATAGTCCGCTTGAAGACGTGCTGGCCATCGTCACCGGCACGCTGTTCGTGTCGCTCGGTATCACGCTGTTCAAGCAGGGTGGCCTGATTTCTGGCGGGATGGCCGGGGTGGCCTTTCTGATCCACTACGGCACATCGCTGCCCTTCGGCGTGGTGTTCTTCACCATCAACCTGCCGTTCTACTATCTGGCGGTGCGCCGCATGGGCTGGCGCTTTACGTGCAAGACGTTTTGCGCGGTGGCGCTTGTATCGTGGTTGAGCGAGCTGCACGCGCACTTCGTGCATCTGGATACGCTGAACCCGCTGTACGCCGGTGCCATCGGCGGTACGTTGATGGGCGTGGGGCTGATTGTGCTGTTCCGCCACCAAGCCAGCCTGGGCGGCGTCAATATCGTCGCGCTGTACTTGCAGGACCGATATAGCGTGCGGGCTGGCAAGTTTCAGATGGCGGTGGATGTGGGGATCGTGCTGGCGTCGTTGTTTGTGGTCAGCCCGACGGCGCTGGCGGCTTCTCTGGTGGGGGCAGTGACGCTGAACCTCAGCATTGCCCTGAACCACCGGCCTGGGCGTTACCTGGCTGCGCAAACCACCGTTGCCGCCGAGTCTATCGAGGGCAACGGTTCACCGGATTCCTCTGTGGCCTAGCACGGCATCGGCGCATTCCGACGGGCATACACCGCCCACGTCACCAGCAGGCACAGCACATAAAACGCTATGAAGCAGTACAGCGCAGCGTTGACCGAGCCCGTCAGCTCCAGTGAGGTACCGAAGCTCTTCGGAATGAAGAACCCGCCGTAGGCCCCGATCGCGCCGGTAAAGCCCAACACCGCCGCCGACTCCTTGCCGGCATTCTGCACTGCTTGACGTTGTGCCGCTTCATCCTTGCCCTTGGCCGCACGCTGGTGCTGCGTCAGGAAGATGATCGGAATCATGCGGAAAGTTGAGCCGTTGCCGATGCCCGTGAGCGCAAACAGCACGATGAACATCGACAGAAAGCCCGCGAAGTTGCCGGCGCTGCCTTGCGCGGGCAGGAATGCCAGTACGCCCACGACCGCGGCGACCATGCCGGCGAAGGCCCACAGCGTAACGCGGGCACCGCCCAGCTTGTCGGAGATCCATCCGCCCACGGGCCGAGTCAGCGCACCGGCCAGCGGGCCGAGGAACGCGTACGTGGTCGGGTTGACGTCCGGAAACTGTGATTTGGTCAGCAGCGCCAGCCCGGCCGAGAAGCCGATGAACGAGCCGAAGGTGCCGACATACAGCAGGCACATCAGCCAGTTGTGCGTGCGCTTGAAGATCACGGCCTGATCGGCAAACGAAGCCTTGGCATCGGCAATGTCGTGCATGCCGAACCATGCCGCCAGCGTGGCCACCACAATGAACGGCACCCACAGGAAGCCAGCGTTCTGTAGCCACAGGCTGCGTTCGACACCCCCTGCCGTGTAGGTTTGCGCGTCGCCGCCCAGCGCCCCGAACATGCCGACAGAGATCACCAGCGGGGTGACGAACTGCACCACCGATACCCCGAGGTTGCCGATGCCGGCGTTCAGCCCCGTCGCCAAGCCCTTCTTCTGCTTTGGGAAGAAAAAGCTGATGTTGGCCATCGACGAGCTGAAGTTGCCGCCGCCCAGGCCGCACAGCAGCGCCAGAACCAGCAGTGTGGGGTAGCTCGTCTGCGGATCACGCAGTGCAAAGCCCATGCCCAGTGCGGGAATCAGCAGACTGGCCGTGGACAGCGCCGTCCATCGCCGCCCGCCGAAGATGGGCACCAGAAACGAATAGAAGATGCGCAGGGTGGCGCCGGACAGTGCAGGCAATGCCGTCAGCCAGAACATCTGGTTCTTGCTCAGGGCAAAGCCGGCCTTGTCGAGGTTGACCACCACCACGCTCCACAAGGACCAGACCGCGAACGCGATCATCAGGGCGGGAATCGAGATCCACAGGTTGCGATAGGCCACGGATTGGCCGGTGGCGCGCCAGAACGAAGGGTTCTCAGGCTCCCAGTGGGTAAGAACGTTTGAAGTCATGATGAGCTCCAGCAAACAGGGTTCAGGCGCGCTGTGTGAGCGCGGTATCGGCGTGGGTGGTGTTGGCGGCAGCGGCTCGCCCGTCGGCGCGGAAGCTGAAGTGCATCCACACCAGGCTCACGCACACGGTGCCGTACAGCAACATGAAGCAGGTCGAATGGATGCCGGTCAGATCCACCAGCAGCCCGAACAGGATCGGCAACACAAAGCCCGCCAGGCCACCCGCCAAGCCGACCGCGCCTGAAACCGCTCCAATGTTGTCGGTGAAATCATTCGAGATGAACTTGAAGACCGAGGCCTTGCCGATGGCCATGGCCACGCCCACCACCGCCATCAGCCCGGTGAAGACTACCGGCGACAGCCCGATATGAAAGCCCAGCGGACCGTGCGTGGTATTGACGGTGAATTGCGTGGGCGGATAGCTCAGCAGGAAGAACGCCACCCAGCACACCCACATCACCGCCCAGGTGGTGCGGTATGCGCCATAGCGATCTGACAGCCAACCGCCCACCGCGCGCAGCACACCGCCCGGCAGTGAGAAGCACGCAGCCAGAAAAGCGGCGGTCTTGATGGAGAAACCGTATTCCGACACGTAATAGCGCGTGAGCCACAACGACAGGCCGACATAGCCGCCAAATACCACGGAGTAGTACTGCGCATAGCGCCAGACGCGTGGGTCGCGCATCTCGCGCAGTTGCGCGCGCAGCGACACCGATTTGCCCGTGGCATGGGCCGGGTTGGTGGCGGCTCCAAACCAGAACAGCAGCGCGGTCAGGAGCATGGCCACGGCATACACGCGCGGCACCACCGTCCACGAACCGGCGGCCACGATCAGCACTGGTGCCACGAACTTGTTGAGCGCCGCGCCCGCGTTGCCGGCCCCGAAGATGCCCATAGCAAAACCCTGGCGACGCTTGGGAAACCAGCGCGCCACATACGGCGTGCCCACCGAGAACGAACCGCCGGCCAGGCCCACGAGCATGCCGAGCGCGAGGAACTGCCAGAGCTGCGTGGCATCGGCAACAAACCAGATGGGCACCACGGTGGCTAGCATCAGCAGGAAGAACACGATGCGCCCGCCAAATCGGTCGGTCCACATGCCCAGGGGCACGCGCACAAGTGAGCCCGTCAGCACGGGCATGGAGGCAATCAACCCGAATTCGGTTTCCGAAAGCCCAAGCTGCTTCTGCAGCGGAATCCCGAGAATGGCGAACATCGTCCACACCGCAAAGCAGATGGTGAACGCGAAAGTGCTGGACGCCAGCACCGCGTAAGCGCGCGGTGCAACAGCGGTTTGCGGTAAGGCGGCAGGTGTGGCGGCAGTAGCGGAGGACATGGCTGGCCCTAGGCTTGAATTTCATCTCGAATAGGCAAGGCCAGGGTAGGCCGGCCATGGGAGGGCGTCTATTCGCCGCTGGAGGAGGACGGTGTTGCGCGATGCGGGTCGATCGGGCTAGTTCGTTCGACAGGGCTGTGTTGCTGTTCACGCCTTAACGCACATCAAGCTCGTGCCCGTACGCTTGGGCTAGGGTCGAGGCTCTTGTTCTGAACACGCATGCCCACCACCGCCCCAACGCTCTTCTACGAACGCATGCCCCCGCCTGGCGTGGTGTTCGGTTGCCTGTTGCCCGTGCCGTGGGCGGGTATGGCCGTCGGCTTGCTGCTGGCGTTCGGGCCGCTCGACGGGGTGCCGGATCGCTTTGCGCCGCTTTCGCTCGCGCTGGTGCATCTCTTGGCGGTGGGGACGTTGCTGCCGGCCATGTTGGGCGCGCTGTTTCAATTGTTTCCCGTCGGGGCCGGCGTGCCGGTGCCGGGGGCGCGCTGGGTGTCTCCGTGCGTGGCTGCAACTTGTGCGGCGACGGCGGTGGCGTTGACGACGGGTTTCCTGAGTGGCGGGCGCATCGCCTTTGCGCTGGCGGCGTGGTTTGGTGCGCCGTTGTTGGCCATTCCGGCGGTACTGTTGGTGCTGGCGGGTTTGCAGGTCCGCAAGGCCGACGCCACGCACGGCACCGTACGCACGTTGCGTCGGATTGGTTGGCCGCTGCTGGTGACGCTGGCCAGTGGCGCCGCCCTTGGCACGGTACTGGCGCTGGGGATGTTCGCGCCGCCGCGGGCGCTGTTGGACTTGCACGTAGGCTGGGGGCTCGGCGGTTGGCTGGCGACGTTGCTGGCGGGCGTGGCCTCGACCGTGCTGCCGATGTTCTGGCAATCCCGGCGGCTGCCGGAACGCTGGCATCGGCTGATGCCGGGGTGGTTGTGGGTGCCGTTGCTGTCCGGAAGCGTGATCGGCTGGGTGAGTGACGCTGTGTTCTGGCAGACGTTGGCGTGGCTGGCGTTGGGCGCGATCTCGGCAGCGGGGGTGAGCGCGGTCTATCACGCGCGCCGCCGGCACGATCCGGGCTGGCCCCTGTGGCTGGGGGCAACGAGCGCGTGGTTGCTGGTGGCTGTGCTCGGCTTGACAGCACGTTGGCTGCCGGCGGATTGGCCTGTTGCCTGGTGGACGGGCGTCCTCGCCCTGGTGGGCGGTGGTGTGCTGCCCATCAACGCCATGTTGGGCAAGATCATCCCCTTTATGGTGTGGATGCATTTGCGCCGGCGCGTGCCCCGGCATATCAGGCTGCCAGCCATGCAGACCTTGATTGGCGAGCGGCAGCAGCACTGGCATGCCCGCGTGTTGCTGCTGGCGTGGCTGGTGTTGCTGCTCGTGCCCGTGCAGCCAGGGGCGATGGCCATGCCGGCGGGCCTGCTGTTTGCCGTGTCGCAAGGCTGGCTGGGCGTCCAGCTGGGCCGCGCGCTCTGGACGTTCCGTCGTGTGCGCCGGGTGTTTGCGCGTGATTGACCGAACGCAAAACCCCACTGGCGGACAAGTCGCAGACTCCCGCCATGACACAGACCTCTCCCACCATCGAACTGGTGGCTCCGGCCGGTAGCCTGGCAGCACTCAAGGCCGCCGTGGATGCCGGGGCCGATACCGTCTACCTCGGCCTGAAGAACGCCACCAACGCACGTAACTTTGCGGGGCTGAACTTTACCGAGGCCGACATCCGCACCGGCGTTGAACTCGCGCACCAGAAAGGGCGCCAGGTGTTGTTTGCCATCAACACGTTTCCGCAGGCGGGCCGTGGCATTGAATGGCGCATGGCCATCGATGCTGCCTACATGCTCGGCGCCGACGCCGTGATCCTGGCCGACCCGGGTTTGATGGCCTATGCGCGAGACCGGTACCCCGAGTTGCGGCTGCATCTGTCCGTGCAGGGCTCGGCCACGCATGCCGATGCCATTGAGTTGATGCGCGAGCAGTTCGGCATTCACCGGGCGGTGCTGCCGCGCGTGCTGACCCTCACGGAAATCGAACGCGTGATCCGGCAGACCTCGGTGCAGATCGAGGTTTTCGGCTTTGGCAGCCTATGCGTGATGGCCGAGGGGCGTTGCCTGCTGTCGTCGTATGCCACGGGCGATTCGCCCAACAACAAGGGCGTGTGTTCACCGGCGCATGCGGTGCGCTGGATGGAGCGCGACGGCAAGCTCGACGCGCGGCTGAACAACATCATGATCGACCAGTACGCGCCGGGCGAAGCCGCGGGGTATCCAACGCTGTGCAAAGGCCGCTTCCTGGTCGACGGGGACGTCGACCACGTGCTGGAGGAGCCCACCAGCCTCAACGCACTGAGCCTGTTGCCACGGCTGCTGAGCATGGGTGTGTCCGCCATCAAGATCGAAGGGCGCCAGCGTAGCCCCGCCTACGTGGCGCAAGTGGTCGGTACGCTGCGCGCCGCGCTGGACGCCGCGCGGGCAGACCCGGCGCGCTTCTCGGCCCGCCCCGATTGGCAAGCCGCACTGGTGCGGCACGCGGAGGGCGCACACGTCACACAGGGCGCCTTTGATCGCCCCTGGAAATAGGGTTCCGGCATTTTCTCTTCCGCGCATCATGTCCTACCAAATTTCGCTGGGGCCGCTGCTGTACTACTGGCCTCGTCAACACACATTCGATTTCTACGCCGACGTGGCAGCCAGCCCGGTCGATATCGTCTACCTGGGCGAGACCGTTTGCAGCCGCCGCCATGAACTGCGCACCGAAGACTGGCTGGCACTGGCCGCCATGCTGCGTGACGCCGGCAAGACAGTGGCGCTGTCCACACGCACGCTCATTGAAACCAGTGCCGAGGCCCAAGCCCTGCGCAAGCTCTGCCAGCAAGACGACTGGTTGGTGGAGGCTGGCGAACTGGGCGCGGTGCGGCTGTTGGGTGGGCGCGCCTTTGTGGCCGGCCCGCACTGCAATGGCTACCACGGTGCCACGCTTGCATGGCTCGCCGGCCTGGGGGCGATCCGTTCGGTGATGCCGCTGGAAATGAGCCAGGCCACGCTGGCCGAGCTGATGCGCGAAAAGCCCGATGCCCTGGAGATCGAAACCATGGTGTGGGGCCGTCTGCCCCTGGCGTTCTCTGCCCGCTGTTTTACGGCACGGCATTTCCGCCTCAACAAGGACGACTGCGGCTTTCGCTGTATCGAGCATCCCGATGGCTTGGCCGTGCGCACGCGTGAAGGGCAGGAGTTCTTGGCCATCAACGGCATCCAGACGCAGTCGGGACAGTGCCTCGACATGCTGGATCAGGCGCCTGCCTTGTCGGCGCTGGGTGTGAAGGTCCTGCGCGTGAGCCCGCAATCGAGCGGTACGCTGGAAGCCGTGGCCGCGTTAGATGCGCAGCGCCAGGGTTTGCCCGCTGCAGCGGTGCAACCGCCAGAGGGCATCGGCCGCTGCAACGGGTATTGGCATGGCCGATCCGGCATTGACTGGATGGAGACCCCGCAATGATGCTGCGCCCACCAGCCTTGCTTGTGCGCCTTGCGCGCCAGTTGCCGGAACCGGTGACCTCACTGCCAATTGTGATGGGGCTCGATCTTGCGCGGCGCCTGTCATGGCTAACGCCACCGCCCGAGCTTGAGGGCCGGCGCTTCGCCATCACGGTGGACGACCTGGGGTTGCGTGCGTGCTTCCGTTGCCACGGCGGGGCATTCCACATGCTGTCGGGGCCTGCGCCCGAACTGGAACTGCGTGCGGGCGTGGGTGATTTTGTGGCGCTCATTCGTGGCACGGCCGATGCGGATACGTTGTTCTTCCAGCGCCGCCTCAAGATCGAGGGGGATACCGAGTTGGGGCTGATCGTCAAGAACTGGCTGGATGCGGCTGCACGACCCGCGTGGCTGGCACGTTGGCAATCACGCTAGGGAGGCCGCCATGTCATCACGCGCGTTACCGCTCGTTTATGCCTGCTCGGGGTGTTCAAGCGTGGCACAGGCGGCCAATCGTCTGGCGGTGGATCTCGATCGCGCAGGCAGGGCGGAGATGTCGTGCATCAGCGGAGTGGGCGGTGGGGTGCGGGCACTCGTCAAGACCGCGCGCAGCGGGCGGCCCATCCTCGCGCTCGACGGCTGCGCGCTGGCATGCGTGAAAGCGTGCCTGGCGACGGCTGGCGTGACCGCCGATGTGCACCTGGTCCTCAACCAGCTCGGCGCCAGAAAACGCTATCACGCCGATTGCGGCGATGAGGAGCTGGCCGTTGCCACCGCATTGGTGGATGAAGCCGTGACGGTCCTGCAGCAGAAGATCGATGCGGACAGTGCCAACCCTGCGCCGGCTGTTGTTTCGACTGTCTCAGATTGAAGAGTGCGGCGACTCTGCTTAATGCAGCGTCGCCTTTCCTGGTTTCCGAACGTGCTATCCGAACTGCAGTTGGCGTTGCAGCGCCATGGTGCTGGGGATGACGACATCACGTCCTTCCACCAGGATCAGCCCTTCCCGAATCAGTTGCCGTAGCACGCGTGACAGCGTAGCCGGGGCCAGCCCGAGCTTGGAGGCTACCAGGCTCTTGCTGCACGGAAAGCGCGTGCGATCCAATTTGCGCGGCAGCGATAGCAGATAGCTGATCAGTCGTTCATTCGCGCTTTGCAGCTTGACGGTTTCGATGTCGCACATCAGCGTGTGCAGGCGGGCAGACAGGCCAGACAACATCTGGCGCGCCAAGTGCGGGTGCACGTCCAGTGCAGCGTCGATGGCGGATTTGCCAATCCAGATCAGCAAGCTGTCTTCCATGGCTTGGGCATCCGCTGCATACGGACGGTTGATGAACATGAACGGCTCGCCAAAGCACTGGCCGGGGCCGAAGAATTCGATCACTTTGCGATGGCCGTGCGAGCCCGGAAGCACGAGTTTGACGGCGCCGACGGCCACCATGTAGAAGCCATCGGCATGGTCGCCGCGGTTGAAGACGAAAGCGTGCCGCGCAACGCGCTGCGTTTGGCAGTCGCGTGCAAGCACGGCGAGGTCGTCGGCGTCAAAGTCCTGGAATAGCGGAGCGTGCTTGAGCAGGCTGCCAATATCGAGGGTGTCTTGCATGGTGTGTCACCGGCATGAAAAAGAAGTAAAGCAGGCGGCCAACGCTTGTTGCGTGTGTTCGCTGGGCAGCGTGGTGGCCAGGGTTCCGGGGGCACTTCGATAGGCTTGTAGAGCGTAGTGTTTCACGCCGCGCATGTTGAGGTTTTGCGCGATCGCAAGGAGTTCGGGTTCGGGCAGCCAATCCGGATGCCAGGTGGTGCGGCACTCGAATGCACAGCCATGTTGCAACAGCAGATCAAGGCAGGCATCAACGGGGGCAGCGCTGCCGCGCCGACCAGTCAGCGCGTCATAGCGTGGCGCGGTGGTCTTGATATCGAGGCCGACCCAATCCACCAGCGGTAGCACCTCGGCCATGCGCGCCGGATAGATGCCACCGGTATGCAGCCCGATCTTGAAGCCGAGCGCGTGCGCTTCCCGCATCAACTGCGGCAGACGCGGTTCGCTCAACGGCTCGCCGCCAGAGAACACCACCGCATCCAACAGGCCTGTACGCTGCTGCAGAAACATGAGGACATCGTTCCACTCGAGTGTGCGCGCGCGCGTCTGCAGATGCGGGTTGTGGCAGTAGTGGCAGCGCCACGGGCAGCCCGCCACGAACACGACCGCTGCGAGCTGCCCCGGCCAATCGACGCTGGAAAACGGCGTCAGGCCGCCAATGGCCGGGGCCACGCACGGTGCGGGGTCAGTGGGCGCGTTCTTCAACAAAGAAGCGGCGTTCACGGAATTCCCCTTGCTTGCCGATGTTGAACGAGCTGACCGGTCGGTGATAGCCCATCACGCGAGTCCAGACTTCACAGCGGGTGCGTTGGCTGTCGTCGAGCTGCATGACGGAAGCGGTGGGTGCAGCGGATGCAACGGCTTGGGTGAGTGTGCTCATACAGGTGCTCCTTCGTGATGAAGCGGGGTGGAAAAATCGGAGGTGCCGGCCGTGGTGGTTGGCGTGGCGCAACCGCACTTGCCTTGCGGCTGCTTGGCCAGCAATTCGGCATCGCACTTCGGGCAGAAGGCGTGGTGGCCAGACAGGTAACCGTGCTTCGGGCAGATCGAAAACGTGGGCGTGATGGTGATGTACGGCAGGCGGAAGTTCTCTAGCGCACGCCGCACGAGTTGCTCGCAGGCCTGCGGTGACGAGATCGCCTCGTTCATATATAGATGCAGTACCGTGCCGCCGGTGTACTTGCTCTGCAGCGTCTCCTGGAGGGCCAGCGCCTCGAACGGGTCGTCGGTGTAGCCGACGGGCAATTGACTGGAGTTGGTGTAGTACGGCTGCTCGGTGGTGCCGGCCTGCAGGATGCCGGGCCAGCGCTTGCGGTCTTCGCGCGCAAAGCGGTAGGTCGTGCCCTCGGCGGGTGTGGCTTCGAGGTTGTACAGATGGCCCGTCGCCTCCTGGAACTCCGTGATGCGCTGGCGTACGTGGTCGAGCAGGCGCACTGCCATGGCGTGGCCGGCGGGCGTGGTGATGTCATCCGCATCGCCCGTGAAGTTGCGCACCATTTCGTTGATGCCGTTCACGCCCAGCGTGCTGAAGTGGTTGCGCAGCGTGCCCAGGTAGCGGCGCGTGTAGGGGTACAACCCCTGGTCGATCAACCGTTGTACAAACTTGCGTTTGACCTCCAGCACATCACGGCCCAGCGCCAGCAGTGTGTCGAGGCGCGCCAGCAGGGCGGCTTCATCGCCCGCATATACGTGGCCCAGCCGCGCACAGTTGACGGTCACCACGCCTATCGAACCCGTTTGCTCGGCCGAGCCAAACAACCCGTTGCCACGCTTGAGCAGTTCGCGCAAGTCGAGCTGCAGGCGGCAGCACATCGAGCGCACCATGTGCGGCTCCAGATCGGAGTTGAGGAAGTTCTGGAAATACGGCAGCCCGTATTTGGCCGTCATCTCGAACAGCAGCGTGGTGTTCGGGTGATCCCATTCGAAGTCGGGCGTGATGTTGTACGTGGGAATCGGAAACGTAAACGCGCGGCCCTTGGCGTCGCCCGCCATCATGACTTCGATGTACGCGCGGTTGATCATGTCCATCTCGGGTTGGAGATCGCCGTAGGTGAAGGGCATCTCTTCGCCGCCGATGTAGGGGATTTGCTCGCGCAGGTCCGCCGGGCAGGTCCAATCGAAGGTGAGGTTGGTGAACGGCGTTTGTGTGCCCCAGCGGCTGGGCACGTTCAAGTTGTAGATCAACTCCTGCATGGCTTGCTTGACTGCGGCATACGGCATGGCGTCGCGCCGCACGAATGGGGCCATGTACGTATCGAACGAGCTGAATGCCTGCGCGCCGGCCCACTCGTTTTGCAGCGTGCCGAGAAAGTTGACGATCTGCCCGATGGCCGCCGACATATGGCGCGGCGGCGTGGCTTCCACCTTGCCCGGCACACCGTTGAAGCCCTCGGTCAGCAACTGCCGGAGCGACCACCCCGCGCAGTAGCCCGACAGCATGTCGAGATCGTGGATGTGGATGTCGCCTTCGCGGTGCGCGGTGCCCGCTTCCGGGCTGTACACGTGCGACAGCCAGTAGTTGGCCGTAACCTTGCCCGCCACGTTCAGGATCAGGCCGCCCAAGCTGTAGCCCTGGTTGGCGTTGGCATTGACGCGCCAGTCGCGCTGCTGCAGGTACTCGTCCATCGTGCTTTCCACGTCGACCAGCGTGTGCTTGAGCGCACGCAGGCGCGCGTGTTGTTCGCGGTAGACGATGTAGGCGCGCGCCGTGCGCCAGTAGCCCGCGTCGACCAGGGTTTCTTCCACGCGGTTCTGGATGGCTTCAATGCCCGGGCACTCCAGGCCGCCCACCTGATCGACCACATGCAGGCTCAGGCGCTGGGCATCTTGCGCGTCGAATTCGCCGGTGGCTTGGCCGGCCGCCGCAATGGCCCGGTAGATCTTCTGTCCATCAAACGCCACCCGCGATCCATCGCGTTTGGTGATCTGCATGCATGCCATAAAAACCCCTACATATAGTGGTATGTGGGTAAGGCTAGCACTAGATATTGTGGTTGCAAGGGACGACGCGGGCGGATTTTCAATTCTGTTGACGGCAGTCAATCGCGTGCGGGCGCATGCTATGTCGTGTTGCCACTCAAACGATCAAGGGCTCGACGATTGCGTGAGCGGACGCTCGGCGCATCACCATGGGGTGTCAGGACGCGATCGAATCGACTTGCGCCTGGCGCAGCAGAAGTTCGGGCCGGTGCCGGAACTGACGGGGCCGCTAGAGTTTCAGATGGAAGCGGCGCGAGTCGCGGCGGATGCGCGACTCAATGTCGAGTTTGCTGGTGCCGCAATTAGCCGCATTTTAGTGGAGCGACAAAACGAGCTGAGGGAGTTAGGCGCGGCACATGCTAGAGCAACATTCGCCGACCTCACCATCTCGTCATCAACCCGAGCCGCCCACGCCTGGTCCCGGCGCGCCGCAAAACCGCAACGTAGACGGGCCCGATCGCAAAGGCCAGCCCATAGATCCGGAGCCGGGTGGCGACATCGAACGATAGGCAGTCCGCTTGACGTACAGTCTGCGCGTCCTGCGACCGAACCAGGGGAAAGAAAATCTTTAACCCCTCAAGTAAGTTCATCGCTTACTGCGGGGAGTAGCTCAGGAGAGAACTGTTGTCGATGCCATTTGATTAGAGGCAAGGACTCACGATGACTCTCTGCGCGCCGAAGTACGCTGCTCATGTCGCGCGCAAGCCGAGGCCAGCGAACCGGAGCGCTCGACCAACCAGCGGCGCGGCACGGTGGCGAAGCCGGTTTGCAGTTGGAGCCGGCGCCAAACAAGTGCTTCACGCCGGCCAACGCTTCTTCACCGCTCCCAGGACTGCCAGCGGCCCCGTGCTGTCGGCAATGTCCGCCGGGTCAGGTTCGCCATCAGCAGACTTCCATCTGCATTTGCGTCGCGTGAGTAATCCCCAGGAGGTGGCCAATGTTGTCGCCTTCCTCCTCTCTGGAAACGCCTCGTTTGTCACTGGTGGGGATTTCGCCGTCGATGGCCGATATTCGGCCATGGGGCCCGTGCAAGCAAAACCGGCGATTCCGCGCCTGGCCGAACAGTGCAGTCGATAGCGCACCCCCAGACGCCTACGTCCGAGCTTTCATCAAGGAGAACTCTCATGCGTCAAATCGCGATTGTGGGTGATGGTCAAGATGGCGTTCCGCTAGATTTCTGCCTGGTGGCCAAGGCTCACGCCCCCTTGCTCTCATGACCGGCGACCAATCCGCAATGGCACTCCCTCCAACGCTCGGTTCACGGCATTGGGCTTATCAACAATATCCTGCAGCGTGTAGCTGTCCAGCACCTCGAAGTACGCCTGCAACGCCGCACGTAGCACGCCGCGCAGTCCGCACACACGGGTGATGATGCAGTGGTTGTCTTCACCTTTGAAGCACTCGACCATGCGGAAGTCGGGCTCGGTGGTGCGCACCACGTCGCCCAGGTTGATCTCGATGGCGGGGCGGCCGAGCGTGATACCGCCCGCCCGCCCCCGCACCGTGTGCAGGAAGCCGTCTTGCCCGAGTTGCTGCACGATCTTGATGAGGTGGTTTTTCGGGATGCCGAAGGCGTCTGCAATGCGCTGGATGGTGACCAGCTCGTCTGGGTGCACGGCCACGTAGATGAGCGTGCGCAGGGCGTAGTCGGTGTAGTCGGTCAGTCGCATGGCGAGAGCGGTGGTGCCGCAAGAAAAAACATTCAGGAGATCTACATCTTATCGGGAAGTTGCGGGCAAGATGCGCCGGTTTGCCGCAGGTCAATTTGTTGCCTAATAAATGCATGTTTAATAGACTCCATTGCAAGCGGTTGCCTCATGGCTGAGGCAATGCACCACAACAGAGCGTGACGGCGCCCCCGTCTTATTTGTTGTATTTATCACGCACATTTGGAGTTCACCATGCTGTCCGAGCGGTCCAAGCCCTTTATTGATGCCAGTGTTCCCGTTTTGCGTGAGCACGGTCTGACGATCACGCAGACCTTCTACCGCAACATGTTCGCCAGCCGCCCAGAGCTGACTAACGTGTTCAACATGGGCAACCAGGCCAATGGATCGCAGCAGCAGTCACTGGCCTCGGCCGTGTTTGCGTACGCCGCCAACTACGGCAACAACGCCGCGCTGGGGCCGGTGGTCAACCGCATCGTGCACAAGCATGCGGCCGTGGGCATCAAGCCGAGCCACTACCCGATCGTTGCGCGTCATCTGCTGGGCGCGATTGCCGACGTGCTGGGCGATGCCGCCACGCCTGAGCTGATTGCGGCATGGGACGAAGCCTATTGGCTGCTCGCCGCCGAACTTATTGCTGCCGAAGCGCGCCTGTACCAAAACACGGGCAGTGGCCCGGACCACCGCCAGCCAGTGCGCATTGTTGAGCGCCGCCTGCAGGCCGAAGACGTGGTCTCGTTCACGCTCGAAGCCGTGGGCGGTGCACCGCTGGCCAGCTTCCTGCCGGGGCAGTACATCTCGGTGCAGGTGGAGTTGTCGCCCGGCGTGCTGCAGCAACGCCAATACAGCCTGTCGGATGCGCCCAATGGCCGCACGTGGCGCATCTCGGTCAAGCGCGATGCCGGAGACGCCGATCGCCCCGCCGGGACAGTGTCGAACTGGCTGCATGCCAACGCACGCGAAGGCACGGTGCTACTGGTCAGCCAGCCGTACGGCGACTTTGTGCCGAAATTGACCACCGACAACCCGATCGTGCTGATGTCGGCCGGCGTTGGTATCACGCCGATGATCGCCACGCTGAATGCGTTGGCGCAGGAAAGCAGCGCGCGCAAGGTCGTGTTCAGCCATGCCGATCGCGCCGCAGCGCACGTTGCTCATGCCGATGACTTGGCGCGTGCCGCGCAAGCCCTGCCGGATTTTGAAGCCCATGTGTTCCTGGAGTCTGGTGAGGAGACCGAGTTTGCAGCGCGCCCGGCGCGGCCTGGCCGCATGTCGGTCGACGCGTTTGTTGCAGATGACACAGCCGATGCGGACTTTTACCTGTGCGGGCCGCTGCCTTTTATGCAAGCGCAGCGCGCGGCGCTGCTCGCCAATGGCGTGCCGGCAGAGCGCATCCACCGCGAGGTGTTCGGCCCCGATCTGCTGGACGACATCCTCTAAGCCGTACACCGGAGACCGTCATGCCCCGTTCTGCCCCGCTACTCACCATCGGTCAGCCCGATCCTGCCGGCCGAGTGCCGTATGCGGGGCACCCGGTGTTCGCGCTCGGTTTTCGGCCCTTTTATCTGCTGGCGGCCACGTTTGCGGCGCTGGCGATGGCGTTGTGGGCCGGCTTGATGACGGGCGTGTTGCCGGCCGAACATGGCCCTGCGCTGGCCGCGCTGTTCTGGCACGCCCACGAAATGGTGTTCGGGTTTTCGGTGGCAGTGGTGGTCGGCTTTTTGTTCACGGCCGGCAAGAATTGGACGGGCCTCCAGACGCCGCAAGGCAAATCGCTTGCCGCACTGGCGGCGCTGTGGCTGGCCGCACGCGTGTTGATGTGGACCGGCCCGCTGCCATTAGCTGTAGCCGTTGACGTGGCCTTCTTGCCGACGTGCGGCCTAGTGTTTCTGCGCATCCTGCGGCGTGGCAAGAGCACGCGCAACTATGGGCTGGCGATTGCGCTGCTGGTGCTGGGCGCGATCAACGCCGCGTTTTATGCCGCCTTGGCGATGAACGCACCGCTTGCCGCGCTGCGGTGCCTGGATGCCGCCGCCGGGTTGGTGTGCCTGTTCGTTACCGTTATCGGTGGGCGCGTCATCCCGATGTTCACGACCAACGCCATTCCGGGCGTGCGCATCCGCCGTTTTGCGTGGGCCGAGCGCGCCATGGTGCCGTTGACGGTGCTGGCGGTGGTGGCACTGGCTGTGCCTGTGGAAGGCATTGTGCCGGCGGTGGTCTTTGCTGCTGCAGCGGTGGTGCAAGGCGCGCGCTGGGTGGGCTGGGATGCGCGCCGTACGCTCCGCACGCCCATCGTCGTCATCCTGCACGTGGCGTATGCCTTTCTGCCGCTCGGTTTTGCCCTGCTGGCTGCCGCCGCGCTGGGTTGGGGCGATCGTTCCACCGCGCTGCACGCGCTCACCGCCGGTGCCATTGGCTGCGCCATCGTGGCGATGATCACCCGCACCGCGCTGGGCCACACCGGCCGGTTGCTGCGCACGGGCCGCGCAGAAAACTTCGCTTACGCTGCCGTCGCGCTGGCTGCGCTGGTACGTGTGGCGGGGCCGATGCTGGTGGCCCGCAACGTGTGGATCGGCGCAGCAAGCGCCCTTTGGGTGGCCGCGTTTGTGGTCTACCTGTGGCGCTACACGTTGTGGTTGATGGCCCCGCGTGCAGACGGTCGCGACGGCTGAGGTCCTCCCGCCATCCGAATCCCTCCGCTGCATCGGCGGCTTCCGTAGAATGGTGCAGCCTCACGGCCTACTGCCGGCGCTTAGGGCGTTCGTCGTCGGGCACATCGACAACCGAGGCGCGTTTGCGCGCAATCAGAATCTCTCACCGCGGCGTGCTGAGGCGGTGAGCAAGGCACTGTCGCCGTGGTCGGGGATTGCCGCGGCGCGGTTGCCCGGAAAGGGTGTTGCATCACTGTCGCCCGTAGCAAGCAACGAGAACGGGCCCGGCAGAATGAACAATCGCCGTGTCGAACTCGTTCTGCAATAAGCGGACAGCGTCTTAGCGGGCCATCCGGCCTGCGCGTCGGCGACGCAGTTCAAGCTGTGCGCGCACACCTGATAACGGCACACGGCGAAAGCGCTCGCGGCGCTGCTCCTCATCAAAGAACGCCAGCGACGGCTTGACCAAGTCGCTGCGCGAGACGATCCCCACCAACTGCCGCGATTGCGAATCGGCTACTACCGGAAGCCGTTCCAGTCCGTGTACGGCCAGCCGCGTAGCGACGATGCGGCAAGTCTCGCCGGACAGCGCCATCACCGGGGCATTGGCACCGAAGAGTTCTGCAATGGTGAGCGCGCCGCGTGCTTGGCCGGCCAGTAGGGCATCGCGGTTCAGCATGCCGATGAGCGCGCCGCCACGCACAACAGGAAAGGCGCGATGGGCCTGTGTGGGGCCGAAGCGCTCGGCCAGGACGTCGGCCACGGAAGCCGCGGCGTCGATGGTCTGTACCGCGCGGGTCATCACTTCATCGACGGCGTGGCGCTCCAGCGGGTCGACGGCGTATTCGCGATAGATGTGAAAACCGCGCCGGGCGATCTTCTCGGTCATGATCGAGCGGGGCATGGTCAGCACCACAAAGCCATAGGACACCGCCACGGCCAGCAGGATCGGAAGCAGGGCGTTCACATCATGCGTGAGCCCGAACGCGAACACGATGGCGGTGAGCGGGGCGCCCAGCACGCCTGCCAGCATGGCTGCCATGCATACCAGCGGCCACAGGCCCGGATCCCCACCCGGCAGTACCGGGCCCAGCAGCACGCCCAGGCCCGCGCCCATCATCAGCAGCGGCGCGAGGACCCCGCCCGAGGTGCCGGAGCCGAGCGCGATGACCCAGATGATGGCTTTGACCAGCAACAGCGCCAACGCCAACCGGATGGCCAGGTGGTTGTGCAGTAAATCGCCGATCACGTCGTAGCCGACACCGAGGGCGCGCGGCTCGAAATAGCCGCCGATGCCCACGGCCAATCCGCCAATGGCAGGCCACCACATCCAGTGGATCGGCAGGTGGCCGAACAGGTCTTCGGTCTTGTACAGCGCGATCGACAGTGCACGCGCCAGTGCACCACACAAAAGGCCCGCGACCACGCAGGAGCCCAGCGCAGGCAGTGTCGCGGGGGCCGTTTCCAGCGGGAACAGCGGCCCAGCTTCCAGCACCAGTACGCGCAGAAAACCCGCCACCGCGCAGGCCACCGCCACGGGCAGCATGCTGCGCGGTCGCCATTCAAACAGCAGCAGTTCCACCGCCAGCAGCAGCGCGGCCACCGGCGTGCCGAATACAGCCGTCATGCCGGCCGTGGCGCCCGCCACCAGCAGCGTCTTGCGCTCTGCGGCCGTCAGCCTGAAGAACTGGGCGAACAGCGAGCCAATCGCACCGCCTGTCATGATAATCGGCCCCTCTGCACCGAACGGCCCGCCGCTGCCGATCACGATGCCCGACGACAGCGGTTTGAGCACCGCCACCTTGGGCGACATCTTGCTCTTGCCAAACAGAATGGCTTCGATGGCCTCGGGGATGCCGTGGCCGCGAATCTTCTCCGAGCCGAAGCGCGCCATCAGCCCGACGATCAGCCCGCCGAGCAATGGCACCGCAATCACCCACACGCCCAGCGTGTTGGTGGCCGGGGAACGGTCCGCCAGCGACAGCGTCTGGAAGAAGAACAGATTGGTGAAGAAGCGGATCAGGTTGAGCAGCACCACGGCCGCCAGCGTGGCAAATGCCGCAATCACCACGGCCAGCGCGGAGGTGCGGAATAGCGTGGTGTCGGTCGCAAAGTCGCGCCGGTGTTCAGGGGGCTGCATGGCGGGCTACGGATCGAGATGGGGAAGCTTGAAGGCGTGGCTGAAGGCGGCCGGCTCGCTCTGATGCAGCGCGGCCAGCAGGGCGACGCGGTGGTTTTGATGGAATATATCACAGTGTGACATATATGACGGTCGCAATGTCGTCTGCGGTGCAATCCCCGTCACCACGCCCCGAAGCAAAAAGACCAAGCAGTTGCTCGGTCTTCAGTGATGATCGGAGTGCGTCAGTGTGGGGACCTGGACGTTAGGGTGGTGCACGGTGCTTGGCATGCAGCGGAGGGCTCGCCACAGAGGCCGGCCCGCCGTAGGAGGGGCATCGCGCGTCGCTCACTGGCTTTCGGCCTTGCGAAGGCACGGCCAAGGCTTGCGCTGTGGCCGGCGTCGCCATCAAGTGACTGCAGGGCCGGGCCCTTTCTGGATGCCGGCCTGTGCAACCGTCTGCAGGGCTTGGAGATCCAGGATCTGAACCTCACGGTGATCAACTCGCAAAATACCCTCTCGCGCTAGCAAGCTGAAGATCCGGCTCACGGTTTCGAGTTGCATGGCGAGGTGCTCGGCTATCTCTTCACGGCTCATGCGCAGAATGATGTGCCGATTGGAGAAGCCCCGTTCTTTCAGGCGCTTCGAAAGATCGAGCAAAAACATGGCGACCCGCTCCTCTGAGCGCATGGAGCCGATGCAGAGCATCAGCCGTTGTTTGCGGCCGATGCGGGAGCTGAAGATCTGTGTAACCAGTTGCTGAATCGCACCTTCTTGTTGGGCCAGCTCGGCAAGGCGCTTCCATGACACGGCGCATACCTCTGAGTCTTCCAATGCGATGGCGGTGGAGGTTCGCGTATCGCATTCGAATCCATCGGTTCCGAATACGTCTCCGCTCAGATAGAAAGCGGCGATCATTTCGCGGCCTTCGGCGGTGCCGAGAGTCAGCTTGAAGGTGCCGTATTTCACCGCGTAGATTTCCTCCAGCGGATCGCCGGAGCGAAACAGGGGCTCGCCTCTTTTTACCCTTACCTTTCGATATGCCGCATCCTCCACCAGTGCCGCCTCACGGCCATTCAAACCGCGCGAAAGGCAGAGGTGACCATTCCGGCACGTGGTACAGCCTTGATCGGGGGCACTATCGGACATGGGAGCGCGCGGTAAAGGGAACAATAGTGTTATCGGCACTCGCTGGTGGAACTTCATGTTGCCATGTCAGGCATCAAAGTTTCGATGCGCCATAGCCCCATTTTTGTGATGCATCGCTGACAGACGCGACGTCAGTACAACAGGGCTTCCCAGATATAGGGCGGGAATTGATCCGCGTCAGTTTTTTTGCCGATGCGGCCGGTACGCTCGAAAAATATTTGATCAGCCCGCTTGGAGGCGCCCAAGAACTGCCATGCTAAATGTACGAGTTGAAGAGTCGGGTGTCCCGGCCGAACGGGACTTAGGGGCCGTCGTTGCAGCGACCTTGCCGAGAAGTGCGTTTGTCAGGACATTTCGCACAAAATCCGGCGGCTACGATGTCGAAGCGGAATGGCAGACAGCCAGTCCTTATGGGCTCCCGGCGAATTGCACGCTCGCCCTTCATTTCACCTGGGCTGAGATATCCAACTACAGCGGTTTCAGCCCGGCCAAGCGTGAAGAGGCGTGCCGCCGAGTGGCAGATTGGCTGAGTGTCCGGCTGGAAGTGCAGGCTGGCGACATTCTGGGGGACAAAGGCTTCGACATGGATGCGGTTGCGCCGTCGGCATTCTTCGTTGACGAGATCGGACGTACAAACACGCTGCAGTAGCACCCTTTGTTCTCGGGCCGAGGCGAAAGCGCACGGCCATCGTCGATGCTGCCGTCGCGGAATTTCACCAATCCGGGTGCGAAGCCTCCAGCTTGGATCACATCTCCGCGCACCGGAGTGTCCAAGGGCACGGTCTACAACTGTATCCCAGCAAGGAGGCGTTGTTTCAGCTGACCGAGTCAGCGGTGGACATATTGCTTGCGTACCACGCGCGAGCAGTCATCGCCCGATGCGTACGCAGGGTGAAGGATTGCCGTCTAGCTCGGTGCCAAGTGTTTATTGCTGGACCGCGAGCAGTCGCTCGCACAAGAGATGGTGCAACGCCTTGCCTCAGTGCACGCCATTGGGCTATGCGTGTGTGGTGTCTCCAGGATCGAGGTCTTCGCCGGCAACTTCGTCTGCAAGTTCGTAGCGACCTTTGCCCTCATTTTTGGCACGGTATAGGGCGTCATCCGCGGCCGCGACCAGGGCAGCGCGGTCGACATCGTGATGTAGGCGAGCAACGCCGACGCTGCACCCGAGCCCGATGGTCACCTCGCCGAATCTGTAAGGCCTGGCGCCAACAGAGACCACCCGAGCGGCAAGCCGATGCAGCGTGTCGTCACTTGCCGGACCGACGATGACGGCAAACTCGTCGCCGCCAAAGCGAGCGATAAAGTCGGTCGGGCGCATAACCGTGCGTAGCCGATCGGCGAAGGCGCGAAGCACATCGTCGCCTGTCGCGTGGCCATAGGTGTCGTTGACACGCTTGAACCCGTCCAGGTCGACCAGAAGGAGGGCGCCCAGCGCACGGCGGTTGTCAGAGGAGACGGCTTTTGCTAGTTCCTCTTCGAAGCCAGCTCGGTTGAGCAAGCCCGTAAGATGGTCAGTTTCCGACAAGACCTTCAGGCGGAGTTCTTTCTCTTTGCGGGCGGTAATGTCGGTGATCAAGACGTGCACGCCAATAACAGTGCCATCTGGCCGGAGCTGCGGAACGTACTGCACTTCTTTGCAGGCGATGGCTGCGCCATTGGACTCTTCACGCTCGAACCGTTGGGCACTGCCAGCCAGAGCTTGTTCAAATGGCTCTCGGATCCGCTCATATGCCGCGACGCCGAACACTTCCGCAACAGTCCTGCCGATAAGCTTGTCGCGCGGCATGCCGACCTTTTCGGCATATGCGGCGTTGGCGAACTCATATCGGCCGTTGGCGCTCACAAAACACACTTCGGCTGGCATTGCATCCGTCACTGTTCGCAAGGTTTCGGCGTTGCGTTGCATGACCTCCTTAGCGGCCTTCTCCTGGCTGATATCTCGCATGATCGAGGAGTAGTGGTCTAGCCGTCCGGCCGTGTCGCGGTGAACGATGACGGTGTGGGCCACAGGCACCGGTTCATGGCTGGCGTTGTAGGCGAGCGATTCTCCCGTCCAGACACCGGACCTCAGAGCGGTCGGCACCGCGACCTCTCTTATGGTTTGGACAGTTTCTGGCGGGTGATAGTCCGCAACCGTAGTCTCATCGACGGCCTTGTCGGCCGGAAGTCCTGCGAACGCGCGTCCGGCCGGATTGATGTAGGTGACGCGGCCAAAGCGGTCTGTTTGGGCGATGAAGTCCGGCGTGGCTTCGAGGACCGACATCAGTGCGGCGACCGACTGTTCCGCACGAACACGTTGCGTGATGTCTTCGATAACACCGACATATCCGCGTGCCTTTCCGTCGACGACGACCGGCGCCGCTGTTACCGAGATTTCGCGCTCCGGCTCTCCAGGTACGCAGATGCGCTGATTGTCCCTAAAGACCTTGCGGTTCTCTCTGGCAGAGTCCCAAGCACCTTCGGCGCGGGCCCGATCGTCTGAGGCGAGCCTTTCTCGCCATTGGTTTGCAAGAGCTGCCTCCTTCGAAAGGCCGAGGATGCGGCAATACGCGTCATTGATGTAGGTGGTTTGCCCATCGTTACGCGTTCTGAAGAAGCCGAGTGGGGATGCGTCGTTCACTGCCTCGAGTTCTGCCCGCTGCCGGACGACCTCTCCCATGAGCGCGCGCAGGTTGTGGACGATGGCTTCGATTTCCGGCGATGCTGGGCCAACATCGAGCTGGGTCAACCGGCCCCATTCATCGCGATCTGCGTTACGTAG
Organism: Ralstonia sp.; assembly: GCA_039592975.1. GTDB lineage: Bacteria > Pseudomonadota > Gammaproteobacteria > Burkholderiales > Burkholderiaceae > Ralstonia. The sequence goes on from JBCNQE010000021.1 coordinate 41,894, forward strand.
CGCGGTATGCAGGCGGGCAAGCGGCCGCAGCAAAAGATGCATTGCACCCCACACAGAGCAGGCCACCAGCAAGATGAGTAAGACCCCGGCACAACCAAACCTGTTCCGCATGGTTGCAAAAGGCGCATCGACTTCGTCTCTCGGAATGACCGAGCCAACGGTCCATCCCACGGCAATGACGTTTTCCGTGCTGACCATCGGATCCGTTTCATTAAGCGGCTTTCTGGCGAGCGCACGTGCAATGGCGGGGTCCGTGTTGGTGTTGGCTAACAGCTTGGCGTCATCAGGGTGGATGACGAATACCGGATCGTTGCCACGTTGCACCACGAATAGATGGCCATTTGCGCCGATGCGCGCGTTCCGCATGTCCCCCAGGAAGTTCGGGCGGAGGAGGCCCAGTGAGGCACAGAAGACTCCGACCATGCGGCCCGTGTCATCAAAGACCGGGGCGGCCAGCACGATGTTTGGCGCGCCACCGATGCGGTTTCGCAGCGGCGCGGAGATGGAGGGCTGGCCAACCACGACGACCTCTTTGAAATAGTCCCGATCATGCACGTCTAAGCCGATCACCCGTTCCGTATGGGGAAAAATCGCACTCACCTTGCCGTCCATCCCAACGAAGAAGACGCTATCGAAGAGGCCGGCCACGGGGGCGATGGACTCGAAGTACCCGCGAGCGTCTTCAGTAGACCGAAATTGAACGGAGTGCGTTTGCCTGGCAGTGCGCTGCACCAGATCGAGATACTCGTCCAATCGTTGGCGCAGGTCTGCAGCAACGTCCTTCACGAGCGCTTGTTGATGCTCCTGGATCAGTGCCTGAACTTCTTGGCGAAACTTGTGCTTTTGACTGACGAAAAAGCCGGCGAGTAGAACGGCCACAATAATGGTGGCAAAAAAGGCCGCTCGGAATTTAAGGGTTGGCCGGATCATGCGTAGCTCTTTTCGCTCATGCGGTCGCACCCGTGGCGGGCGTTACCGTGTCCCCGTTTGCGCACCAAGTACAGGCCGCCTAGGCCATTGATGCGAGATGGTGATGGTGTATAGATCCGGCTTACACACGCCCACCCTGCAAACGCCTTCGTTGTGCGGAAGGTTAGTTCTGCGCGTAGGCCTGTCGACCGGGAAGCTGCTCGTTGCTAGATGGTGCGTAGCACTGCAACTCGAATTTTTTTGCACCGCTCGTCTAATCGGCACATCTGGGCGAAACCTGAGAAGGCTACGAGCCCGGCTACTTCTCCTGCATCGGGATTTCACGTTTTTTGCTGCAGAACGACCAAACGGCGGCTGTGCCGAACGATCTACTGGGGCGGCAATGCAGCTGTGGCACCGCCTGTGCAACCGTCTCCAGACCCTTGACGTCCAAATTCTGGGCGTCGCGATGACGTACCTGCTTTGGCGGTTCGTTCGCTGATGGAGCAGCCGTCTACAACTGGGCCCTTGAAAACCGGAGAATTTGATCCAGGTCAGTGTTTTGGCTAATGCAGCGGATACGCTCGGAAAAACAAATCCGCGGGGTGAGCGATGCTGAATACCGACATCGACGAGACCGATGGCGTGGCTGAACGAGAGTTAAGCGCCATGATCGCAGCAACGCTGCCGCGAAATGCATGTGTGAGGACATTGCATACAAACTGCGGCGGCTACGACATCGAAGCGGAATGGCGAACCAGTAGCCCTTTTTGTCCGCGGGCAAATTACACGCTTGCGCTCCATTTCACCAGCGCTGAGATATCCAACTACAGCGGTTTCAGTCCGGCCAAGCGGGAAAATGTGTGCCGCCGAGTGGCCGACTGGTTGAGTATCCGACTCGAACTGCAGGCAGGCGAGAGTCTGCGCGGCAAGGGCTTCAATATGGACGCCGTTGCGCCGTGGGCTTTCTTCATTGAAGACGCCACGCGCACGACCCTTTTGCAGTAGGACCGCCGTCAGCCCCTTCCGTCAGCGCTTCACTTGGTCCGCACGATCAAAGCATACTCGGCCCGGCAGCGGCCGTTGCCAGACTAAATCCCGAGAAGTCTGCTTCCGACCACTTGCGGTCTGCCCCCATGACGCGCGACGCTCCCAACCCGGCGAGCGATGCGAGCCAATAGACGCGCCGGGATCGCTGGATTTGCGCGACCCTCGAGTAGCGTATTGAACCTACCTCGTGCTAGGTGGCGCGCATTCAGGCCATCTCGCTATGCCGTTGCTGGTTTCAGAAACTCGGTCAGACGCTGGAACCACAGCAGCTGGACCATGTCGCCGTTGATGTGTAGGTCGTCATCGGGCAGCGTTGACAAGAAGGCATCCCAGTTGTCCGTGCCGCCACGGTAGTGCTGGAGGAAGAATTGCGGTGGCTGACCGGTAAACGGCTTGCCAAAGCGGCGATATGCAAATTTGGCGCAGTCAAGCTCCACGAAGCGGGTCGGCGCGGTGCGGTGGGTGTCAGTCATTTTGATCGTCATGCAGCGAGCCGCTATCCGCATGGATGGCGCAGGATCATTGTTCGGCGAAAGTACTAGCGCGTTGGGGTGTGGTGAGAACGAGGCGCGCCTTCCAGCGCTCCCAAAGCTCCCGGAGCCTGGCCAAGGAACGGTCCGCCTTCATGGTGAGTTCGGGGCAACCGGTACGCTCGCGGCGGGCGCAGCGCCTTTGTCCAAGCCCAGGTCCCTGCGAATGCCGGAATCGATCAGACCAGCAGGGGCAAATCGCCTCAGCACGCGCAGAACCCCGGCGAGACGTCCGGCGACGTAGCGCACCTTGGGGCGAGCTGCCGTGGCCGCCTTCAACACAACGTTCGCTACCACGGATGGATCGTCCCCCTTGCTGAATGCCCGTCTGAGGGCCTCTTCCACTTGAGCACTTGCGGCACGGTACTCCGCGATCGGTATGTCAGCGGCCAAGAGGTTGGCGTCGAAGTGAGTCTTCGTATAAGCGGGCTCGACGACTGACACCCGTATCCCCTTGGAGCGCACCTCGTGATCGAGCGACTCGGAGTAGCCTTCGACCGCATGTTTTGTGGCGGCGTACAGCGCAGCGAAGGGGGCCGGCACGAAGCCGAGGACCGAGCCGATGTTGACGATGCGGCCGCTTCCCTGCTTGCGCATATGCGGCAGAACGGCACGCGTCATCCGCACGAGCCCGAAGAAGTTGGTCTCAAAGATAGCGCTTGCTTGCGCCATGGAGCTTTCTTCGGCGCCGGCGGGCGCTACGCCAAAGCCGGCATTGTTGACGAGCAGGTCGATGCGGCCATGCAGGCGCAGAACCGCATTGACCGCCGCTTCCACCGACTCGTCGCTGGTCACGTCAAGCTGCAGCATCGTGAAGGGGAGGTTGTCCAATGGGCTGATGCGACGACTGGTTCCATAGACTTGGTAGCCAGCGTCTGCCAACAATTTGGCGGTGGCCAGGCCGATGCCGGAAGAAGCGCCGGTGACCAGCGCGACAGGTTGCTTGGTAGTCATAGTTGCGACCTCTTTTGGAAAAGTGAATGGCTTAGGCAGGCGCGCCCAGGTAGCGCGGCGGCTGCGCGCTCGGTGCCGCATGTAAGCTGCGGTTGGCACCCGTGGCGAGCGCAAGGGAGTCCTTCATTTTGAAGAATATGATGAGTGACATATTGTCGGGCGAGCGAAGTGGGAGTGCGTGTTGAAGAGGTTAGGCCTTGGTGGGGAGAAGGCGCTTCAGTACAGCCTCGCGCAATGCATCGGACAGCTTGATGTCATCGACGGCACGCGCAAGGACCAGCCCTCCAACCATGGAGGCAAAGATGACGAGCGCGCTCTCATGGGCGGACTCCTTGCCCCAGTCGGGCAATTGGCGGGCAATCAGATCGATCGACTCTTTGATGCGACGTGTTGCCGCGCGTCGTACTTCTGGTGCCTGGCGAACGATCTCCGAGCAAAGCGCGGCCGTTGCACAACCTGTCTCGATGTCTTGGACGTGTGCCTTTGACAGGTAGCTCTCAATCAGTGCATGAAGCAACTCTTCCTGAGGCACCTCGGCTTCCAGGCGCTTCATGGCCGCCAAGGTCTCGGCGCCGGCGCGGTCAGCCGCTTCTGCGAGCATGGCATCGCGCGAGGGGAAGTGAGCGTAGAACCCGCCGTGCGTGAGGCCGGCATCCTTCATGACGTCGGCCACGCCGGTGCCTGCATAGCCGGTGCGCCGAATGGCGCGCGCGGCAGCGGCAACGATGCGCTCGTGCGACTCTTCTTTCTTGGTGGCTTTAGTCCGGGCCATGGTCTGCGGGTACAAGTTTTCTATGTCGCTCATCATATTCGACATCGGCACCATGTTACATGCGGATGCCTGCCGTTGCTCATGTGCAGGCGAAGGCGCGTGGTTACAAGGACAAGGCGGCTTTCAATGAATATGATTCGGATCATATATGAGGATCATCATATTTTCAAGCATATAATGCGCAGGACATTGCGGACCTGTCCATCATGATCGTCGGCCTGACGTGCCACTTGTTGCCACCGCCTCCCGATTTACCCGAGTCTCCATAACCAATCGGAACCCGGACAAGCGGAATAGGCCGCTTGTGTGTGACTTGTGATTCCTAAAGTCGACTCAGGGAGAAATTGTTCCACTTCGGGTGAGATCGAGCGCGCGCGGCAGCTGGGAGATGTTTTTTCTGTGCGGGAAGCCTCTGTCCGATTTCTGAGGGAGGCCCGTGGCACTGAGACGGATGCCCATGAAGCTGTCCGGTCAACACTGTCGCGCCGGTTGGCGCCATCAATCTGCTGGCAACTACTCGCGCGGCTCGCCCCGCCAGCGCACGTCCCATTTGCGTCTCCGTGGTCCTACTTGAGCGGTCTGTATTGCAACCTGCAACGAGGGGTTCGGCGCAATTTGGCTCACGGCCAACGTCGATCCTTACTCATATGAGGGGCGCCGGGATGTGGCGTATAAGCGTATGGTTTCCTATTGAGGATTGCGTTGGAATCTACCCATCTTCGGGAAGTGGTATAGCTTTGTCCGAGCGGCTAGCTATACCACTCGCAGCGCAATGCACGTCAATTTGCTGTCATGATCAACCCACATCGAATCGATTTTGTTTCTCTATCGCTATTCGCCTTGGTGGCGCGCACGGGCAGCATCAGCAAGGCGGCCACATTGGCGCATCTGGCAATTGGGGCTGCCAGCAAGCGGATTTCCGATCTGGAGGTCGGGATGGGCGCGTCGCTGTTGGAGCGCCATTCGCGGGGCGTGACGCTCACGGTGGCTGGCCAGGCGCTCTACCGCCATGCGCAGCGCATCCTCGCGGACGTCGATCTGCTTGCGGCCGAGCTGTCGGACTTCACCTCGGGCATCGTGGGCGTGGTGCGGCTCTGGGCGAATACCTCTGCGGTGACGCAATTCCTCCCTCAGCAACTGGCCGCTTTCACTCAGGCGAATCCGGGCATCCGGATCGAGCTGGAAGAGAAGAACAGCAGCGATATTGTCCTGGCGGTTCTAGATGGCCGGGCTGACCTCGGCATCTTTGCGGATCGTACGCCGACGCTCGGCCTACAGTGCCTCGACTACCGCGAAGACCATCTCGGGTTGGTCGTGCCTAAGAACCATCCGCTCAGCCAGCGCAGAGAGCTTCATCTTGCCGAAGCACTCGAATACGACTTTGTTAGCTTGTCAGAGGGGACATCACTGGCCGAACGCTTACAGACCGAGACCGAGGCCATGGGGCGCCGTCTCAAGCTCCGCATTCGCGTGCGAAGCTTCGATGCAATGTGCCAGATGGTCGCCGCCGGGATGGGTGTAGCCGTGCTTCCCTTGCAGGCCGTGCGCGAGTTGGTGCGCTCAATGAAGTTGCGCCAGATCGCGTTAAAGGATGACTGGGCCCAGCGAAGCCTGCTGTTGGGCCTGCGTGACATCAATGCAGTGCCACGCCACGTCCGCACATTGATCGAGCATCTGAGGGCGTCGACCACCACTTAGGGTCCAGAGCCGCTTTCGCGTTTGGTGAAAGCTCGGTTCTTGCATTTGTTCTTCTGCCGCGGCCCGGCCGCAACCAGAATGCCTGCACGCGCCATTCAGAGCGCACCAACAACGATGCAGGTTGCCAGCCTCACGCATGTGAGCGCCCCGTCGCCTGACATCGGCATCCACAGGAGACAACGATGGCTGGCACGGAAACCATGCCGCTTCAGGCGGCCACACCACCGACGCAAATCGACGAAGCACGCATTGTCAGCAAGATAGCGTGGCGCGTCATGCCGCTGATCATGGTGTGCTATCTGTTTGCGTTCTTTGATCGCATCAACATCAGCTTTGCCAAGTTTTCATTGCAGACCGACCTGGGTCTGAGCGACACGGCATACGGGCTCGGCGCCGGGCTGTTCGTCGTGGGCTATGTGCTGTTCGAGGTGCCGAGCAACCTCATGCTGTACAAGGTGGGCGCCCGGCGGTGGATTGCCCGCATCATGGTTTCGTGGGGCATTGCCACCGCGCTGATGGCGTTTGTGCAAACCGAATGGCAGTTCTACGGCCTGCGTTTCCTGATCGGTGCGATGGAGGCAGGTTTTGCTCCGGGCGTGCTGTACTACCTGACGATCTGGTTCCCGGCTGCCTACCGCGGCCGGATGACGTCCATGCTGTTCCTGGCATCTGCTTTTGCGGGGCTGCTTGGGGCGCCTGCATCGGGCCTGGTGCTTTCGCACATGGACGGTGTGCTTGCCATGCGCGGCTGGCACTGGTTGTTTCTGGTGGGTGGGTTGCCTTGTGTGGTGCTTGGTTACATCGTCTTCAAGGTACTCAAGGACCGCATTGACGATGCCCGGTGGCTTGCGCCGGAGGAGCGTGCGCTGCTGAGCGCCAACATCGCGCGGCAGAACCGCGATATTGCCGGCCACTCGCTGATCGGTGCGTTGAAGACGCCGGGTTTTCTCATGCTCGGCTTGATCTACTTCCTGATCCAGATGAGTTCGTACGGCCTGAACTTCTGGGCGCCGCACATGATTCGCACGTCCGGAATCACCAACCCCACAACCATCGGTCTGCTGACGGCTGTGCCATACCTGTGCGGTGCGCTCACCATGGTGGTCGTGGGCCGCCTGTCCGACCGTACGGGAGAACGCCGCAAGTTCGTGATTGGGCTGATGCTGCTGGCTTCGGCGGGATTCTTCAGCGCCGGCATTTTCGACAAGCAGACGGCCATGCTGGTCCTGGCCCTCGCGATGATGGGCGCGGGCGTAGTGGCCGCCATTCCCGCGTTCTGGGCACTGCCGCCCAAGCTCGTCGCTGGGGCCGGAGCAGCAGCCGGCATCGCCCTCATCAACACGCTGGGTCAACTGGGCGGCATCGTGAGCCCGGTGGTCGTCGGACGCATCAAGGACGTGGCGGGCAGCACCACCCCGGCGCTTTACCTGATTGGCGGCCTCGGGCTTGTGTGTGCGGCCATCCTGACGTTCGCGATGCCAGCTCAGCTGCGCGCCAAAGACTGAGGCAGAGAGATGGAACAACAACACGTGCAACCCCGTAACGGAATCCATAGCGCTCCCATGGCACTTCAAGGGGTGCGCGTTATCGAGATGGGGCAATTGATCGCCGGGCCTTTTGCCGGCAAGACGCTGGGCGAGTTCGGCGCTGAGGTGATCAAGATCGAGCCACCCGGCGCGGGCGACCCCCTGCGCAACTGGCGCATGCTGAAGGACGGCACCTCCGTATGGTGGCAGGTGCAGTCGCGCAACAAGCGCTCGGTGGCGCTCGACCTGCGCAACCCAGAAGCGCAAGAGATTGCGCGAGAACTGATTGCTTCAGCCGATGTGCTCATTGAGAATTTTCGCCCCGGCACGCTGGAAAGCTGGGGGCTAGGCTGGGATGTGCTGTCGGAACTGAACCCGGGCTTGGTGATGTTGCGTATCTCTGGCTACGGGCAGACCGGGCCATACCGTGACTTGCCCGGGTTCGGCGCCATTGGCGAAGCCATAGGAGGCCTGCGGCATCTCACCGGCGAGCCGGGTCGCATACCTGTGCGGTGCGGCATCTCCATTGGCGACACGCTCGCCGCGTTGCACGGCACGATCGGCATTCTCACTGCGCTGTACCACCGCAAAGTGAACGGCGGCAAGGGCCAGGTCATCGACGTGGCCTTGAACGAGGCCGTGCTCAACGTCATGGAAAGTCTGATTCCGGAGTACAGCGCCTTTGGCGCCGTAAGAGAGCCTGCAGGGAGCGCCTTGCCAGGCATCGCACCGTCAAATGCCTATCGTTGTGTGGACGGCTACATCCTGATCGCTGGCAATGGTGACAGCATCTTCAAGCGTTTGATGCACACCATCGGGCGCACAGATCTCGCGGACGATCCTGCCTTTGCCAATAATGCGGGCCGTGTTGCCCGAGTTGAAGAACTGGATGGTGCCATTGGCAGCTGGGCGGCATTGCGAACGGTCGAAGAGGCGTTGCACCTGCTGGCTGAAGCGCGCGTACCGGCCGGGAAAGTCTATACCGCCAAGGACATCGTTGAAGACCCGCACTACCGTGCAAGAGACATGATCCTTTTGCAGCGCACCCGTGAAGGGGACACGTTGGAGGTGCCGGGCGTGGTCCCTAAATTGGAGGGCACACCGGGCACCGTTCGCACCGCTGCGCCGCGATTGGGAGAGGACACGACCGCGGTGTTGCGAGAACTCGGTATCGCCGACGATCAGATCGACGTGCTGCGGAACAAGGGAGTCATCGCATGAGCGCCTGGAATGGGAATCGCCGCCGCATCCACATGCAAGAGGTCGGCACACGAGATGGATTGCAGGCTGAATGCACATTTGTGCCCACTGAAGAGAAGATTGCGCTGATCGATGCGCTGTCCTCTTTAGGCCTGGACAAGATCGAAGTCACCGGATTCGTTTCCCCCAAGGCCATTCCCGTCCTGGCGGACGCAGAGGCCGTGATGAAAGGCATCCGCCGCGTACCTGGCACGGTGTACAGCGCGCTCGCGCCGAACGTACGGGGCGCCGAGCGCGCGATCGACTGTGGAGCGGATGAGGTGAACCTCGTCATGTCGGCCACCGAAACGCATAACCTCGCGAATCTGCGCATGACCCGCGAGCAGTCGTTTAGCGGGCTGCAGGAGGTGGCTGCATTGACTCGCAGGGCGGGTGTACGCGTCAACGTCTCGCTCTCGTGCGCATTCGGCTGTCCGATGGAAGGCGAAGTCGAGATGACAACCGTGCTGGACTGGGTGACGCGCTTTCACACCCAGTTGAGCGTCGACAGCGTCACGCTGTGCGATACCACGGGGATGGGGTATCCCACTCAGGTGAACACAATTGTGCGAGCGTTTCGCGAACGATGGGCCGATGCCGCGTTGACGCTGCACTTCCATAACACCAGAGGCATGGGGCTGGCGAATGTGCTGGCGGCAATCGATGCCGGCGCTGACAGATTCGACGCTTCACTTGGTGGCATTGGCGGCTGTCCGTACGCACCTGGAGCCACCGGCAATATCTGTACCGAAGATACGGTTCATGCGCTTGAACTGATGGGCTACGACACAGGCGTCGACTTGGCAGGGTTGGTCGGTGCATCGCGTGGCCTTCCGGCGTTAGTGGGGCACGACACGCCGAGTCAGATCGCTAAAGCGGGACAACGGCTTCAACTGCATCCTGCGCCACAGGATCTTGAAGCGATACGAGTGCGAGCACATGCCCGAGGCTGACAAGATAGTTGCGCGTGTTGAGTTGCACCAAACCTGACCCACCCGAGGTAGGCGTCTGGTGTAGTGCAACTCAATAGCGCGACGTCAAGCACGAACCCTCGCGCCCCAACGTGCGGCAGAGGGGCGGCAAACCGACGCCGGACCGCGCGGTGCTGACGGGCATCGTGTTTGTGCTGCGCTCAGGCATCGCCTGGAATCTGCTACCGCAGGAGATGGGCTGCGGCTCGGGCACCGCTTGCTGGCGACGGTTGGTTGCGTGGCAAGAGGCTGGCGTCTGGCAACGCATCCACGAGACACTACTCGCCGAATTGCGCCGTCGCGGCCAACTCGACATGGCGCGCGCCATTGTCGACAGTTCTTCGGTTCGCGCCATGTTGGCGGGAAAAAAACTGGCCCGAATCCAACGGACCGGCGCAAGCTCGGCAGCAAGCATCACCTCATCGTCGATGCGCAAGGCATCCCGCTCGCCGTCATCCTGAGCGGTGCGAATCGCCACGACATCACGCAGCTCGATGCGCTGGTCGAGGCGGTTCCTCCCATACGGAAAGCGCGGACGCCCTCTGCGCAAGCCGAAAATCGTCCAAGGGGCCGGGGCTACAGTTCCGAGCCACACCGACAGCGCTTGCGCCGTCGCGGCATCACGCCTGTGCTGGCCAAAATCGGATCGTCTCACGGCAGTGGACTCGGCAAGACGCGCTGGGTCGTGGAGCGCACGATTGCTTGGCTCCACTCGTTCAGACGCCTGAAGCTTGTCCGCGCCTCAACGGGGTCTGCCTGCGCACGGCGGCCACGGCCGCACCGTTACGCGTGTTACGGCAGGCGCAGTTGGCGTCCGAAGTGCTGAGGCCTATGCTCCGCCAACCGATCCGGGCCCGGATTGGCAGCCGTCAGCATGACGAAGTCCCACCTCCAATTGAATGCTTAGATATGCGACACAAACTTGTGCGCCTGATCGCGGCGCTCTGCCTGCTGCTTCCCCTAGCTGCCCATGCCCTCACTGAATCGACGATCGACGCCAAAGCATTGTTCGATACCGCCGGTGTCGATGGCACGATGGTCGTCTACGACGTGCGGCAGCAGCGCACGCTGACCTACAACCCTGAACGGGCGGCAACCGCCTTTTCGCCAGCCTCGACGTTCAAGATATTCAATTCACTGATTGCGCTCGAAACCGGCGCTGTGGCCGACGTGGACCATGACATGCTGCCTTGGGACGGCAAGGTCATCATGCACAATGGCAAGCCGTTCCTGCCACCGGTGTGCGACGGCGACATGTCGATGCGTATGGCGCTGAAGTACTCGTGCATACCCGCCTATCAGGCGCTCGCGCGGCACATCGGCTCGGCCCAGTATCGCAAGTACCTTGAAGCGGCGCACTTCGGCAATGAGGACGTCGAAGGTCCGGTGGACTGGTTCTGGCTGAACAACCATCTCAAGATCACCGCGTATCAGCAAGTCGAGTTTCTGCGCGAAGTGGCGGCACGCAGGGTACCGATGATCTCCGCACGCAGCTACGACCTGCTCGATGACATCCTGACTGTCGAGAAGACGCCAGAATATACGTTGCGAGCCAAGACCGGATGGGTAACGGTGCCGGGCCAAGTCGAAGTCGGCTGGTGGGTGGGCTGGGTGACTCGCGGCGACGACACCTACGTGTTCGCGATCAACCTTGATCTGCCGACGCCGGAGGTTTTACCAAAGCGTCAGGAAATTGCGCGCGCCGTGCTGAAGCAGGTGGGCGCGTTGCCGTGAGTCGCTTGATGGGCGATCGAGATGGTAGAGCACGCTTCAACCAGACTCTGGCCCGCAGTCTTCGCTATCGGTTGCCTCGTAGCGCTATGCGCAACTCCAGAGGCGAAAGCTGCAGACCAAGGAACCCGAGAATACTGTTTCCCTCAACAGGCTCTTTCGATAGGCGGCGTCCACTATCGCGACGGGCGGGCAGCGGTTGACCAGGCTCTCGGCCAGCCTTTCCGAATCAGGAAATGGGCTGTTCCCGGGACAGCGGGCGCCTATCGTGTGGAGAGACGACAGTATCGAGATCTGTGGCTGGATCTGAAGGTTTCGACACAGGAAGTGGAGACGGTTGTTGCGACAGGCCCGCGTGTTGCCATGCCCAACGGGGTACGAGTCGGCGCTGCGCTGGCCGACGTTTCGAAGCGAATGCGATACAGCATTGGGCCGGCGCTGTGAGCAGATCTCGTCTGGACGCCCTCGCTGTGCGAGCAGGGGCCATACGATTGGATCTTCGTGGCGCCACAGTTCACTTTCACGAAGGACAAAGGCGAGATCCGGTTGCGGTCGATACGGATTCAACGAATCTGACCGTACCGCGCTGACAACGTCCTCCCTGCGGTGCGCCGATCGCCATTCCGGAGCGAGCGGGAACTGGGCGGGCAACGTACTGGACATGATTGCCGGCTCGATGCGTTGAAAGAGCCAACCGTTGTGCAACCCGAGTGGCGATCTGGGTGCCGAAATCGCTGCGTACCAAATGCAGACACATATCGAGTCCGGCAGCACTGCCGGCGGATGTCAGTAGCTTTCCCTCATCTACGTACAGGACGTCGGGTACCACCCTGACAAGACAGGAAGCTAACACCCGATCGAAGAAGTTAACAGGCCCTATGGGTAATTTCGCAACAGCTTCTTAGTGGCCATTGCGTGCGGCCGATTACAGCCGCTGATACACGACACCTTGGATCGTCGTGGTCTGCTCTGGCTTGGGTTCTGCGTCAAAGCGCCTCTGCGCTTCCGCAATCGCTGGCGTGTTCTTGTCCGCCCAGGCGACCAGCGCCATCACCGGCTCCAGGAGCGTCCGACCCAGTTCCGTAAGTTCGTAGTCGACGCGCGGAGGGATGGTTGGAAACACCGTCCGCGTGACCAAGCCGTCGCGCTCCAGCCCACGCAGAGTCAGCGTCAGCATGCGCTGTGAGATTCCGTCGATCTCTCGCTTGAGCTCATTGAAGCGCCGAGATCCCCCCTGCAGCGTGGTGATGACGTACAGGCTCCACTTGTCGGCAACGCGATCAAGGATCTTCCGCGTCGCCTCGCAGTCGCGCTCGTTCGGGCTAGGAGAGCTAGGTACATCGGGGTGACTCAGTGACATACATGTGCCTTCTTGTGGGGATCAGATAGGAACCATACGATCCTAACTATGCAAAGGTAATCAGGTTCATAAGGGTTACCTAGTTCTGATTTTAGCCCACGGGAGCTTGTATGAGCCACATCCTATTGATTACGTCCAGCCCGCGCGGTGCCGACGGCCTGTCCACGCGGTTCGCCGCCGACCTAGCCCGGCAACTTGCCGACCAGCGTCCGGGTGGCACCCTGACGGTTCGCGACTTGTCGGTCGATCCGCTTCCGCACATTGCTGACGGCTACGTCGCTGGCCGCGTGACGCCGCCTGAGTCGCGCACCCCTGCGCAAGTCGAGGCCGTGAAGCTGGCCGAGACACTGATCGCGGAGCTGGCAGCCGCAGACATCCTCGTCATGGGTTCGGCCATGATCAACTTTGGCCCACCGACGCAGTTGAAGGCATGGTTCGACTACGTGACCTGGCCGGGCGTGACCTTCAAGTACGGCGGCGATGGCATTGAGGGTCTCGTGAGGGGCAAGAAGGTCTATCTGGTTACGGCCAGCGGCGGCGTCTTCTCCCAGGGGCCGTTCGCACCCATGGATTTCCAGAGCGGCTATCTGAAGCATTTGCTCGGCTTCCTCGGCATGACCGACATCGAGCAACTGCGTATCGAAGGGACAGCCTATGGCCCCGAAGCGGCCGAGGCGGCTATCGCTACGGCGGGCAAAACGCTGCAATCCTTGCTGGCCCAGCCAGCTTGAACACCTGCACCGATCTGGATCGGACACAGGCGAGATTTCCGAACCTCACGGGTGAGCCAGTGGATAGCAAGGTAGACGCAGATTGGTACGCGGACCAGGTGGCAGACACGACAACTCCCGGTATCGCAAACAGCAGACGAACGACGGAGGCACCATGCTGAAAATCGACCTCTATACCGAGATCACCTGCCCCTGGTGCCTTGTCGGCCAGCACCGGCTCGACAAGGTTCTTGCAGAACGCTTCCCCGAGCTGAAGGCGGACATTCACCATCATCCGGTGCTGCTTTTGCCGGATACGCCGTCCTCTGGACTGTTCATTCCCGATCTGCTTCGCTCTCGTTACGGCATCACCGACCCCAGTGTCGCCTTCGCCAGACCGGAGGCCGCTGCTCGGGCCTCCGGGCTGAATCTGGACCTCAGGCACCAGCTTTACGCCTATCCGACCCAGGCAGCTCATGCGCTCATTCAAGCCGCAGCAGAGCGCGGCACGCAGCATCGTCTCGCGGTAGCGATCACTGACGCCTACTTCCTCAATGCAAAGAACATTGCAGATGTCGATGTGCTCGCAGACATCGCGATCGACCATGGGTTCGATCACGCAGAGGCTCGCGCCATCGCTTTGGACGTGACGCAACACAGGCGGGTCGAGATGGAGGCAGCCCGGTCCGCCGCAGCGGGCGTTCGGTCGGTTCCTCACTTCGTCTTTGGTAATGGAACCGAAATCAGTGGTGGCCGTACCGAAGACGAGATCACTTCATCCATCAAAGCGGCAGTACGCGCCGGCTAGAGCCAATTCTCCTTGCTGACGACTTTTGCGCCGTTGGAGGCGATCGAAACGCTGTTTGGACGGCAACCTCCACTGACAGACAGCCCAGCGAGCGCTGCTGGCTTCCGGCATGACGGCACTGTTGATTCCCTCGTTGGAAGTGCGCTGTAGCGCGCTACTGGCAAGACCCATCTCGGCACCGCCATCGATGTGCAAGCAGTGGAGCACCATCCCCGCCGGGTGCGCTTCTTCTCGGTCGTGGCGTTGGTCAACCCGTTGGAGTTGGAGACGGTCTCATGAAAACCAGGCCATCTGGCCACCCGACTCATGTATGCCGACTTGGTGATCCCCGATGAGTTGGATTATCTGCCGTTCAGCCAGACCGGCGGCACATCCACTTGATCGGCAAGCTCTACGGGTAGCCGCCATCGGTCGACTCGTAGAGTTGAGCCGGTAAGGCCACGATGCATTCGAGCGGCACATGGGCCAGGACGGCGCGCGCCATTTTCTGGCCGATGCGGGCAAATCTGTTTCGCTGGGCGGATCCGGGCTGCCTGATCTTTACTGCTCGGCTAAGTGATAGACGAATGACATCAGGGGCCGAACATGACGCGCAGATGATTGCCCAATTGCACCTCCTGCGATGAGTTTGCTCCCTGTCGGGTTGGCATCAGCCACAACCCACGTGAACACACGGACGACGCAACGCTTCTGAGCGGAGCAGAGGGATTGCTCGATGTTGACATGACGCGATTGAAGGCGTGCGACATTTGCTGCTGTAGTCAACAAAGTACGTAATCGGCTCCCCCCTGCGACCAGGAGTGGCCCCGTAACGAGGGGGGTATGGCGGCTGGGATTGGACTCAGTCAGCACTCCAAGAAGACCTTTTGAAGGTCGTGCATGCGTGCGCCGACACAACCTAGTCTGACGTCAGGTCAGACGATTCGTCAGCGCTTTCGATGCCGGTGCGGGCTCGGAGTCAGGTTCTGGAGCAAGGACCGCCTGAAGAATCTCGATCGCACGCTGAATCGACTCCTTGTGTAGATCGGTCAGATCCATGCCGGGACGCCCGTCGAGTTGCACGTTGAACGTAATTGCCTCTCCAGTCTTGAGTGAGAAGGTCCGATTTAGCCATACGCCACCGCGCTCTGATGCCAAGTCGATCTTGTACTCGTAGCCCTTTGTCGCGAAGTCCTTTGCAGTAACAGTCATGCATCCCTCATTTTTTACGGTTGAGAACGCCATAAAACTCAATGTTGCCTCGACCATTCGCGCGAAGCAGCCCGGCGATCGTGGTGGCAATGGTCTCGTTGTTCAGCAGATCAACTTTGGTTTCGTTATCGGTCGGGATCACTAGTCTCTTCCCCCGTTCATGCGCCAACGCCAGCCGCGTCGCTCCTCGGGCGCAATAGCGTGGCTGTGCCTGCCCCCACGCAGCGGCGAAGTCGGTCATCGTCCAGATTTTTCAGGTCATCTTCGTTGCGAACGCCAATGGACAACAATTCCAGGCATTGGCCGCGTGTCAGCCGCACCGAAACCTTCGTGAGGGGCAGGGCGGTGGAGGGCAGCCCGAATTCGAGCCGCTGAAGAATCTCGTCCAAGCCCTTGAGGAAATCAGGTTGATCAGGGAAGAGCGTTGCGAGAATCTGATGCGCGGAGCGCAAGTGAAAGCGCGTCGCATCGGCAATGCCGATGATGTTTCCGTAGCCGATGGCCCCGCCAAATGGCGTGGTGGAGTAGCGCTTCTCCAGCACGTCAACGGGCGTTCCCTCGATCCAGTCATGAAGCAGCGCCGCGCGCTTGCAGCGAGCCCAGAACTCGATCTGGTCGCGACAATACCGCTGCAGCATTTGAGGCATCTGATGCCCGAAGCGCTGCGATGCCTCGCCAGCGCGCACGCTCTCCGATTGGCCCTTCTTCATGACTGGCGTGTAGATGGCGTCCAGTTCATCCAACACCTGCACCATCGCGAGGATGTGGCCGGGCGGTGTCTGCGCTACGTTCAGGTTTCCCATCAACTCGACCAGGCGCAAGCTCGACTCGAACGACAAGGACGAAGAGCCGCAGGCACGCCCGAGCAGCGTCAAGTGAATGAGATCGCCTTCGCGCTCGGCCAGTCCCGCCTGCAGGAGGCGATCAACCAGCGTGGTTACGTCCCGCTCCACCATCGCGACCCATTGCGGATTCGCGCGCGACGCCGAATATCCTCCGAACGTGTTGACAAGCAACCCCGGAATCTCATCGGCGCGAACGCCGCGCACCTGGCTAAGCAAGCGCAGCGTCCATGTCGGCAGGTCGCGCTGCTGGAAGGAGGACTTCACGTCCTCAGGCACGCCCAGCACGTAGCGCTGAAAAAGCTGCGCACGTTCCATTGGCGTTTCCGCCAAGATGATTGCCTTGCCAATCTCGTTGAAGCCCAGCCGTCCGGCACGACCCGCCATATTCTTGTACTCGGCCACGGTAAATTGCCGGCCGTCTTCACCGACGAACTCGTTCTCCGCGAGCACGACCGTCGATGCTGGCGTGTTGAGGCCGGCCGCCAGAGTCGTTGTGGCAACCAGCGCGTGAATGCCACCCGTGGCGCTGCGATACCCTCTCTCAACGGCCTCACGCTCCGCCCGCAGCAAGTTGGTGTTGTGAAACGCGGTGCCCCCGCTTAGGCACTCCCGCAAGTCCTGTGAGGCGCCGGTCAGATCCTGGGTCGGCAGAACGTCGAGGACAGCGGTTGCTGGTGGCAGACCCAGCTCCTTGGCGAGATACTTCGCGCAACCTTGGGCTGGGCCACGCATGTTGCGAAAGATCAGCAGTTTCTCGCCCTGTCCCACCAGTTGCTGTGCAAGAGGCACGATCACGTCCTGGGAACTGGGTTTGTCCCGGCGCTGCACGATGCGATGCGAAGGCAGCAAGGTCTCGGTCTTCGTGCTTCCATCGGCATCGACGTACTGGAATGTTCCTCGGCGGTCGAGCACGCCTTCGACCAACGGCACGGGCCGCTCGCGCGACAGTAGGAGCGGAACGCCGAGCCAGCGGCCGAAGCTGTTCAGATTGCCGATGACCGCCGACAGGATCACGAACTGTGGCTCGATACCTCGCTGGCGTGCCCGCAAGAGCAGCGAGAAGATCAGTTCGACCGTGATACCGCGCTGCGGGTCGGTGATGAACTGCCCCTCATCTAGCACAACCAGGCCGAGCTGCGTCAGAAGCTGTGGCGAGCCGAGGGCGAGGTTAAGAAAGGTCTCGTAGGTGAAAAAGCCCAGGTCATAGCGCCCGGCCAGCACGGGCCCAATGCCGTCAGTGGCATCTCCACTGCAGCGGGCTACCCGCAGTCCAGCCGCCGCATAGCGCTCGGTGAACTCCTCGAACTTTTCGTTGACCAGTGCGCGATAGGGCAAGAGGAACGCCGCCTTCTTGCCGGCGGTGACCGCCTGAATCGCCGCCACCTCGCCGACCATCGTCTTGCCTGAACTCGTCGGCGCAACCACCAACAAGGAATTGCCGCTGAGTACGCCGAACTCGTTGATGGCCTTGAGCTGCAGCGTGTTGAGGCCTTGAGGGAAGTCTGCTGACCATCGCTCGACGATCTCGGGCGGAAAGCCGTGCGCGGAAAACTCCGCGAACGATCCGGACATCTGCTGCACGGCTTTGGCGGGAAAGGCCGCGGCGTAGTTGTCGCCGCGCTTGAGAACCGGGAACGTCAGGCCGCCCTGAACATTGCCCAGGAACACGGGAGTTTGCGTGACGCTGATGCGCTCGGCCTCCACCCGTGCCAATCGGACGATCTCGCCCGCGATCTCGGGGAAGCTGACCGATTCGCCGGCGTCGCCGGTCAGGGCCTCGATCACCGCATGTGTGAGTAGCCCGTGCCCCGTGCCCGGTTGCTCCCATGCGGATTCGTTGGTTGCGCAGGCGGCCAGGAGGATGCGTCCCTCACCGTAAATGCCGGTGAGTGCGAACGCACTGCGCGGGCGAGCTGCCGTCTCCAGCACGCGCGCTGGCGCTTGACCGCTAAAGCAGCAGTCAAGGATACACAGGACGGCACGGGCCTTCGTTGCCTTGAAGGCATCCGCCAAACCGGCCATCGACAGGGCCGTTCCTGCGAGGTCACTCGCGTTCGTGTCGAACAGCACCAAGTTGCCATCTGGTGAGCCATGCCCCGCGAACGCGATGACCACCACGTCGTCCGCGCTCGCGGCAGCCAAGGTACCGAGCATGGCGCTTGAAACTTCCGTGTGCGTCGCGGCTTCGTCTACCAGCAGACGTGCACTCAGGCCTTCGATCGTATCGGTGAATAACGCCCACAACGCTGTCGCGTCACGGCGCGCTCCGCTCAATTCGGGTACGGAGGTATCGAGATGCTTGTTGATGCCTACGAAGATTGCTTTGATCGCCATGCATGTCCCCCTTATCCGATTCGCGCAAGGAGTTGTTCGATTACGTCGCTAGCTTGACGCTGCCGCAATGCCCGCGCTTCGCGTTAATCAGGATCATCGCCTTCACTCAGCTCGAACTCGGCAACCTACACGGGGCCATCCTTGCGATAGCGCTCCGTCTTTCGTCGTTGGTGAAACGGTTACGCAGGATTGCCTGCTAGGCCTCGATGACGGCGGCGAGCATCGTCTATATTTTCTTCCCCGGTCATGGAGTGCAAATCGCACGTCTCAAGCGTAGAGAATAACTGTCGAGATTCACTCAACGCTGAACCGGTAGGTCAGGATTTGCAGGCCTTCCCGAGCGAGTTGCTCGGCCAACGTTGAACTCGTGGTTCGCTTAACTTTGAACTATCCGCGTTTTGGTTCACGTAACTCTGAATTTTCGCGGGTGCCCGTCGGCCCCGGACGTGCTGATACAACCTCTCCGGAAATCCGACGCACTAGGCGAGCGCAAGTCCCAAGCTGTCTGGCACGCTCTCGGGATCGAAACAGTGGAAGAGAGCAGGGATTAGCCGACAACTGAGTGTGGAACTGTCCATGCCGCACAGCAAAAGAGGCTAGGCTTCGTATTTCGTCAACTGCTCGCCGCGGCCCGCGATGCGAAACATGCGTATTCCCCCAATGAAGGCGATCATCGCGTTCGAGTCCGTCGCACGGACCAAGAGCGTGAATCGGGCGTCGGAAGAACTTGGTCTCACTGCATCGGCAGTCAGCCACCAGATCAGCAACCTGGAATCGGCGATCGGGCAGCCTTTGTTCTTCCGGCAAGGACGTGGTCTGGTGCTGACACCTGTGGGTGAGCAGTACTTGCGCGACGTGACCGGAGCACTGGCCGATTTGGGACGTGCGACTGAACGCGCTTCAAGCCGCTCCGATGTTGAGATCCTGCGCGTCCATTCAAGCCCAAGCTTCGGCCTGATGTGGCTACTGCCGCGGCTGGCGGCGTTCCAGGAAGATCATAGCGATATCCGCCTCAATGTCTCGTGTTCGTATGAAGACATTTCGTTCACCAGCGGCTTTTATGACATCGATATCCGCTATGGACACGCACATTGGCGCGACGTCCAGATCAAGACGCTGCGCGGCGAACGCATTGTCCCGCTGGCGTCGCCCGCATATCTAGACAAACACCCGGTGTCATCCCCAGAGGATTTGCTCGCGCATCGACTCATTCGATCCGAAACGCCGCTTGTGCAGTGGCAACAGTGGTTCGCGCGTGTGGGCGTTGAACACATGCATGTGGCGTTCGACTTTGCGTTCGACCGCTCATACATGTCGCTTGAGACCGCGGCACTCGGGCTTGGCGTGGCGTTGGAGAGCACGTTGCTGGCCTCGGTCCTCGTAGCGCAGGGGCGGCTGGCGCCAGTGTTTGGCGACGACCACGCGCTTGAGGTCGCTGGACACCACATCGTGTTTCCACCACAGAACGCCGACCTGCCCCGCGTGAAGCGCTTTCTTGCCTGGGTCGACCGGCAACTGACGCTGCATCCGACGCCATAGCGCCGCGGGCTTGTCTGGTGCAGCGCACCAAGGCCGCCGCGGCCCATATCTGAAAATTTCTCAGCCATAGTTGAATCCAACTGCGTTGATCGAATGGCCTGCGGGAACAACACTGCAGCCAACAAGATTCCAACAAGCAGGAGACAACGATGTTGCTCGAGAACAAGGTAGTCATCGTGACGGGCGCGGCTTCGCCCCGCGGTATCGGCAAGGCGACGGCGAAGGCGCTTGCTGCATACGGTGCACGTGTGGTGGTGCTGGATCTGCGGCTTGAAGATGCAGAGCAGGCCGCGCGCGATCTGGGTGAAGGGCATCTGGGCCTCGCTTGCGATGTGACCGATCGCAGCGCCTGCGATGCCGCTGTGCAAGCCGCTCTCACCAAATACGACCGCATTGACGGTCTCATCAATAACGCCGGGATCACGCAGCCGCTGCGCACGCTCGACATCCAGGCCAGCAATTTCGATGCTGTGGTCGACGTGAACTTGCGCGGCACGCTCTATATGTCGCAGGCTGTGTTGCCGCACATGAAGGCGCACAAGGGCGGCAGCATCGTCTGCATGTCGTCGGTATCCGCACAGCGTGGCGGCGGTATTTTCGGTGGCCCGCACTACAGCGCCGCAAAGGCAGGCGT
Organism: Ralstonia sp.; assembly: GCA_039592975.1. Taxonomy (GTDB): domain Bacteria; phylum Pseudomonadota; class Gammaproteobacteria; order Burkholderiales; family Burkholderiaceae; genus Ralstonia. The sequence continues at coordinate 62,695 of JBCNQE010000021.1, forward strand.
GCTGGGGCTGGCCAAGGCCATGGCACGGGAATTTGGTGGCGACAATGTCCGCATCAACTCCATCACGCCGGGGCTCATCCAGACCGACATCACCGGGGACAAGCTCACACCCGAGATGCGCGCGGAGATCATCAAGGGCATTCCGCTCGGACGGCTTGGCGATGCGGCCGACGTTGCCAACGCGTGCCTGTTCCTCATCAGCGATCTGTCTGCCTACTTGACCGGTATCACGCTCGACGTGAACGGCGGCATGCTGATCCACTAAAAAACTCACTCTTCACCGCCATGGCTGGCATATCGGCCGTGGACTTCTTCGAGACACATGCACCCGGGCCCACCCGGGGCACATGGTAGGAGACACCATGACCACGAAGTTTGCATCGCCCTTGCCGGGCGACGAGTCGGCGCGCGCGGAAGCGGCCACGTTCGAGTCCCGCACCTACGCGAAGGTTGCGCGTCGGCTCATTCCCTTCCTGATGATCTGTTACCTTGGCGCCTATCTGGACCGCGTCAACGTGGGCTTCGCCAAGCTGCAGATGCTCAATGATCTGCGGTTTAGCGAGACCGTGTATGGCTTGGGCGCTGGCATCTTCTTTCTCGGCTACTTCCTGTTTGAAGTGCCGAGCAATGTGATCCTGCACAAGGTGGGCGCGCGCAATTGGCTGGCGCGCATCATGTTGACGTGGGCCGTCATCTCAGCGGGCTTTGCGTTCGTGAGCACGCCGACGTCGTTCTACGTGCTGCGCTTTCTACTCGGGGTGGCCGAAGCGGGCTTCGCGCCGGGCGTCATCCTGTACATGACGTACTGGTTCCCGTCGCAGCGCCGGGCCAAGGCATTGTCGATGTTCTTCATGGCGATCCCGTTGGCAGGCATCGTCGGCGGGCCACTGTCGGGCTACATCCTGCATACGTTCCACGGTGCGGCGGGGCTCGCCGGGTGGAAGTGGCTGTTCCTCATCGAAGCCTTGCCCTCGCTGATGCTGGGCGTAGCCATCCTGTTCTATCTCGACAACGGCATCGCCCACGCCAAGTGGCTGACCGATGCGGAAAAGGCACTGCTCGAGCGCAACGTCGCTGGCGACAACGCACAGAAAACCGCACATGGTTCGGTGGGCGCCTTCATCGCAGACCGCCGTCTGTGGCTACTGGCCGCCATCTACTTCTGCGTGGTGCTTGGGCAATACGGGCTGACGTTCTGGCTGCCGACTTTGATCCGCAAGGCTGGCGTGGCGGATCCGCTGTTAGTGGGCGTGTTCACGGCCGTGCCCTACGTATGCGCCATCGTCGCGCTGCCGCTGATCGGCATGAGCGCTGATCGCCACCGCGAGCGCCGCGTGCATCTTGCCGTGCCGATGGTAGTGGCGGCCGCCGGGTTCGCGGCGCTGCCCCTGATCGGCAACGTAGGCGCCGCGCTGGTGTGCCTGAGCATTGCTGCCGCTGGGATCCTGTCTTCGTCATCCCAGTTCTGGTCGTTGCCCACCGCCATGTTGGGCGGCATGTCAGCCGCTGCAGGCATCGCTGCAGTCAACTGCTTCGCCAACCTCGCAGGGTTCTTCTCCCCGGCCATTGTCGGTTGGCTCAACGATCTGACGGGTAAATCAACGGCCGGGCTGATCTTCATCTCGTCGGCCATCGTACTTGGCGCCGTGCTGGTGTTCTTCGTGCCGGCGAAGACCGTCAACCGTTGAGCCGATGACTGTCTCTGTCGCCCGTGCTCCCCGCTTCATCACAGGAACAATCATGACTTCCACATCATTGCCACCAACCGACGCCGTGCCCCTGGCCGAGCGCGCTTACCGCATCCGCCGCAACGCGCTCTTGATGGGCGAAGTGCAAGGCCAGGGCTACATCGGACAAGCGCTGGACATTGCCGACGTGCTGGCCGTCGCCTACTTCGGCGCCATGCGCTACCGGCACGAAGACCCCGAGTGGGAAGGCCGCGACCGCTTTTTGCTCTCCAACGGCCACTATGCGATTGCGCTCTACGCCGCGTTGCTCGAAGCCGGCATTTTGCCCGCCGAAGAACTTGAGACGTACGGCAGTGACGACAGCCGCCTGCCGATGTCTGGCATGGCCAGCTATACGCCCGGCATGGAGATGTCCGGTGGCTCGCTCGGCCAAGGGCTCACGATTGCCGTCGGCCGCTGCCTCGGTCTCAAACGCAAGGGGTCCGACGCATTCGTCTACACGCTGTTCTCGGATGGCGAGCTGGACGAGGGTGCCGTGTGGGAAGGCCTGCTTTCCGCCGCGCATTGGAAGCTGGACAACCTGATCGCCGTGGTGGACGTGAACAACCAACAGGCTGACGGCCCGTCGACGCAAATCATGGCGTTCGAGCCCCTGGTCCCCAAGATGGAAGCGTTCGGCTGGTTTACGCAGCGCGTGGATGGCAACGATATCGATGCGGTCAAGGCCGCTTTCGATGCCGCGCGCACGCACAAGGGTGCACAACCGCGCATGATCATCTGCGATACCCGCATGGGCTGCGGTGTTCCGTTCCTGGAGCAGCGCGAAAAAAATCACTTCATCCGCGTTGACGCGCACGAATGGCAGCTCGCGCTGCAAGCACTGGAAGCCGGGAGGACCGCATGAGCAGCACCGTCATCAACAAGCCCAAGCTGAAGACCTCTGCAATGATCGCCTCCATTGCGGGCGAGGGCCAGGCAACACGCCCGGCGCCGTTCGGCCACGCGTTGGCCGAGCTGGCGCGCGTGAAGCCGAACGTCGTCGGCATGACCGCGGACCTGGGCAAATACACCGATCTGCACATCTTCGCCAAGGAATTTCCGGACCGCTACTACCAGATGGGCATGGCTGAGCAGTTGCTCATGGGCGCCGCCGCCGGCTTGGCCAATGAAGGTGCACAGCCGTTTGTGACGACCTACGCTGTCTTCGCCACGCGTCGCGCATACGACTTCATGCACCAGACGATTGCCGAAGACAACCTCGATGTGAAGATCGTCTGCGCGCTGCCCGGCCTGACCACCGGCTACGGGCCGAGCCACCAAGCCGCCGAAGACCTGGCACTGATGCGCGCCATGCCGAACATGACCGTCATCGACCCGTGCGACGCGCTGGAGATAGAGCAGATGGTGCCGGCCATTGCAGCGCATGCCGGGCCTGTCTATGCGCGCTTGCTGCGCGGCAACGTGCCCGTGGTGCTCGACGAATACGGATATGGGTTCGAACTGGGCAAGGCCAAGCTGCTACGCGACGGCGACGAGGTGCTCGTCATCTCGTCGGGCATCATGACGATGCGCGCGCTGGAAGTCGCCAAGGCATTGCAAAGCGATGGCATTGGCGTGGGAGTGCTCCACGTGCCGACGATCAAACCGCTCGACACCCAAACCATTCTGCGTGAGGCGGGGCGCTCCGGACGGCTCGTGGTGGTGGCAGAGAACCACACCGTGATCGGCGGGCTGGGCGAGGCGGTCGCAGGCACGTTGATGCGTGCCGGCGTCAGCGTGCCGTTCCGCCAGGTGGGGCTGCCCGATGCGTTCCTGGATGCCGGTGCACTGCCGACGCTGCATGACCGCTACGGCATTTCCACCAATGTCATAGCATCAACGATTCGGGGATGGCTGGACTAACAAAAAACGCCTCCGCCCGTCGGTGGAGGCGTCTTTGCCGTTCACCACCGAATCTCTTCGCATGCTTCCGCTACTGAACAGTCCACGCGACGAAAGCTCAGCCTGCGTTGGCAGCCGGGTTCAGTGAAAGGTCACGTAGCTTTCCCTGCCGCCATCCCGAGATCGTCTTTGCCTCTTAGCCAGTCGATCAGATGGTCACGAAACCCTTCGGCCGCGGGCGACACCGTCCGGGTGGTCGAATGGTAAAGGCACACTTGCCGGACCAACTCTGGATCCACAATGTTGCGCATCACCAGACCAAGCGGACGAGCCAGCAAGCCAACGTAAGCCGGAGCAAGGGTTAGCGCCAACCCTTCGGCTGCCATGCCGAGCGCCGTACTGATGTTGTCCACGATATCCATCGGGGCAATGCGCTCATGCTCGTCGGCACCGGCGCGCATCAGCGATACGTTGCGCTCATAGTCCCGACCCGCGGCAACCAACGGCTGATGGCGCAAGTCTGTCCACGCGACTTCACGCCGCTTAGCGAGCGGATGGGTGCGCGAGCACCAAAGGACCCAAGGACTTTGGAACAGGCCGATGCTCGCGACATCCTCCGATACCCCCTGGTCAGGCCCGATCGCGAGATCAACGTCAGCATTGACCACCATGTTGATGAGATCGTCCACCGCAGCGTCACGGATGCGGATTACCACCTTGGGGTGCTCCTTCGCGTAAGCCCTGATCGCTGCCGGCAAGATGGTGCTGGCCACCACCAGAGGTGCAGCGACCCGCACGATGCCCGCCGCGCGATTACGGATGTCGTCTGCGGACGACTGGGCCAGTTCAATGTGCTTCAGCACGCTTCTAGCCGGTGCAAGGAACTCGCGCCCTGCCGGGGACAGCATCACGCTGCGCGTCGTCCGATCAAACAGGCGGAAACCCACCGCTGCTTCCAGTTCCGCCACGAGCTGGCTGATTGCCGAGGCAGACAGATTCATGCGTTCACCCGCTTTGGCAAAGCTACGAACGTCTGCGACGGTCAAGAAGGCGTGGAGCTGCCTGGGCGTGAATCGTATGTGAGACATGCGCGGTCGATTAATAAGAGAAACTTAATGATAGGCCAGTATTCATCGATTGTTTTGTTCTATGCCGTGTCGCATGCTCGTGCCCGCCGAAGAAAAAAATGAGCGGTTCCACTCAAGGAGACACCATGGCACCCCCTACCATTGCGGCTCTGGCCACGAAGGACGATTTTGAAGAACGCGCATACAGGAAAGTCACGTGGCGCCTAGTCCCGTTTCTTTGCCTGTGCTTCGTGATCGCGTTTCTCGACCGCGTCAACGTTGCTTTTGCCAAACTTCAGATGGTCTCCCAGTTGGGATGGAGCGAGCAGGCCTACGGTTTCGGTGCGGGCATCTTCTTCCTCGCCTACTTCCTCTTCGAGGTTCCGAGCAACCTGGTCATGCATCGGGTAGGAGCGCGGCGCTGGATCGCGCGGATCATGATCACGTGGGCCTTGCTCACCGGCGTCATGGCGTTCGTTCATTCCTCCACAGCCTTCTACGTGGTGCGTTTCCTGATCGGGGCGGCCGAAGCCGGTTTTTTCCCCGCCATCATCCTGTATCTGACCTACTGGTACCCCACCAATCGAAGGAGCCGCGTGATTGCCATCTTCATGACGGCAATCCCCATCGCCGGGGTCAGCGGTGGTGTGCTGTCCGGGTGGATCCTGACGGCATTCGATGGCACTCGAGGATTGGCCGGCTGGCAATGGCTCTTCCTAATCGAGAGCGTCCCGTCGCTGCTGATTGGCGTCGCTGCGCTGTTTTACCTTGACGATGGCATCCGTGCCGCCAAATGGCTGACGCCTGCAGAACAGCATCTGCTGTCCTCCAACATTCAAGCGGATGGTCGTCGAAAAACGACGGTTTCACTGTCTGCTGCGTTTCGGTGGCCTATTGTGTGGGTCCTTGCACTGGTCTACTTCGGCGCAGCCATGGGCCAGTATGGATTCGGTTTCTGGCTTCCCTCCATCATCAAGAGCATGGGCGTGCAGTCGCCCTCTGAAGTGGGATGGCTGTCCGCCATTCCTTACGCCTTTGGCATTGTTGCCATGCTGGTTGTCGGAGGCAGCGCCGATCGTCGAAACGAGCACCGCTGGCACTACCTCGTGGCCGCGCTGGTGGGGGCGGCCGGGTTGGCCCTGAGCGCAGCGTATAGCGACCACAGAGCCGTTTCCATCGTGGCACTGACGCTGGCATGTATGGGCTTGCAATGTCTTGCGCCCGTGTTCTGGCGGATTCCGACGTCCATGCTCGGCGGTGTTGCGGCCGCCGCAGGCATTGCATTGATCAACTCCGTGGGGAACCTCGCCGGCTTCCTGAGCCCCTACATGGTCGGTTGGATTGTCGATCACACGGGCAACACGAACCTGGCGCTCTACATCATCGCCGGATGCCTCGTCGCCTCGGCTGCTGCCGTATTCGCACTCCGAGACCAGACGCCCCAAGGCAGCTGATGGCCGCTCAACCAGGAACCTGCATCATGGAGCACCACATGGAAGACCTGTATGCCGCGCTGGCCAATGCGCTCGGCGAAAGCTGCATCGCCCGTGACGAAGACATCGTCTCTGCGTACGCCGGCGACTGGAGTGAAGCGCCAAAGCGGTCCCCCGGGCTCGTTCTATTGCCGCAGACACCGCAACAGGTGGCGGCCGCGCTGGGCGTTTGCTCAAGGTTTTCCCAGCCGGTCGTGGTGCAAGGCGGCTTGACCGGGCTTGCCGGCGGCGGCACGCCGCGCACGGGCGAGATTGCGCTTTCGCTATCGCGGCTGAACCGCATCGAAGAGATCGATGCGGTTGGGGGCATCGCTGTTGTACAAGCCGGCGTGGTTTTAGAAACGCTGCAGCAGAGCGTTGAAGAACACGGTTGGTCGTTCCCCTTGGACCTGGGCGCGCGGGGAACCTGTCAGCTGGGCGGAAACGCGGCTGTCAATGCCGGGGGAAACCGCGTCATCCGTTACGGAACGATGCGTGCGATGGTGCTGGGCATCGAAATCGCCTTGCCCAACGGCACACTCCTTACGATGCTTAATCGAGTCGAGAAGAACACCACTGGGGTCGACCTGAAACATCTGTTCATTGGCAGTGAAGGGACTCTGGGGGTCATTACTCGGCTCGTTCTCAAGCTGTCGCCAAAACCGACGAGTTCCTGCACGGCGTTGTGCGCAATGCACTCATTCTCGTCCGCTGCTGCGCTCCTTAAGCAGGCGCGTACAGCGCTGCCAAGCCTTTCGGCGTTTGAAGTGATGTGGGCCGATTTCATGGCCGCGGCAATCGACGTTGCAACGCTTCGCCAGCCATTTTCAGCAGAGGCACCCGTCTACGTCCTGATCGAAACGATGGGTGCCAACGAGGATGAAGAACGTCGGCAACTCGAGATTTTTCTGGGTGAGGCGTTGGAGACAGAGACGGTGATTGACGTCATCGTTGCGCAGTCGCTCGAGGACAAAGAACGGCTATGGGAGTATCGGGAAACCGTCGGCGAACTACTGGCGCAGATGAAACCGCATGCTGCCTTTGATGTAGGGATCCCCATGGCCGCCATGGCCGAGTTTGTAAGCTCGACGCGAGAGGTTCTGACGCGAAGGTTTCCCGACCAACGGCATCTGTTCTTCGGACACATTGGCGACGGCAACCTGCATGTTCTATCTGGACCTCATCTGAGTGACGAGAACCTGCATTGCGTCGAGGACATCGTCTACACCGCGGTTCGGGACGTGGGCGGTTCCATCTCCGCAGAACATGGGATCGGCGTGATCAAGAAGGCGTTCTTGCATAACAGCCGGTCCACGGAAGAAATCTCGCTGATGCGCAGTCTCAAGACATTGTTCGATCCGGAGTCGATTCTGAACAGCGGCCGGATTCTATAAACAGCAAGCTGGAAAGCACCATGGACGTCGAGCAACGATGTTCAAAGCCAAAGGGAGTCAACGCAATGAAGTGGTCGACTGTTTTCGCGCTTGCCCTGTGCTGCTGGGCCACCGCATCGCAGGCGCAGAGTGGTGATATCGCAGCGCATGTTGAAGTGCATGCAATTCCGTCCCTCACGCTGTCGGACAGCCAGGTTTTGACTGGCAGCAAAGATGGAAAGCCGGTAACGGTGGGGGGTGTGCTGCGCCTCGCCCAGGCAGGCGGGCGTCAACCGGTAGTGGTGCTCATCCACGGTTCCAGCGGCATTGGCCCCAACATCGAGATGTGGGAGCGCATTTTTAACGCTATGGGCATCGCCACGTTCGCCATCGACGGCTTCACGGGGCGAGGCATCGTTTCGACGAGTCGCGACCAAAGCCAGCTGGGCCGGTTGAATCTCATCATCGACGCGTATGGAGCACTCTCCGTGCTCGCGCACCACCCGCGAATCGATCCCCAACGAATTGTTCTGATGGGATTCTCGCGCGGCGGGCAGACCACGCTGTATGCGGCGATGCGCCGGCTTCACCGTTTGTGGAATACGAGCGGTGCGCGCT
>JBCNQE010000022.1:0-63192 GCA_039592975.1 Ralstonia sp.
GCGGGGACGTTCTGCAGCGCATCGAAGTACGCGCGCAGTGCCTCGCTAACGGACGTGGGATCTTGAAGGTACGCTTCGTACTGATCTTCAACGTAGGCGGCGTTACCGCCGGACAGGTACGAAGTGTCCAGATACTGCTTATACAGCTCAGTCATGGGGCGCTCACTTTTCTCCGGGTCTGCCGGAGTTCAGCGGGTTCATCAACCTTCCGCGACACGGCTTGACCGGTTAGCGGATCGCAAACTAAATCGCCTGAAATCACCTGATCGGACCGGATCGCGCATAGCGGAAAGGAGGCACCGAGACAGCTTTTACAGACAAGTTGTGCGGGAAGGACCTAAGTCTTCACGGGCGGGAAGCATAGCACGTTTATAACGAATATTCCGATTCCTTGACGTGCCAAGAAACCGTTGTTTTGACACGTCAAAGGATCGCTTTCTTCACATTCCTGCGGGGGAAATGCGATCGACCCAGTCCGTGATCAAACCATCCAGGCCGGCGCCCCACAGTAACTGCGCGCGATCGACGTCATTCACGGTATAGCAGCAGACGCGGAAGCCGGCGGCGTGTGCCTCGTCAATGATTTCGGGCGTGAGCTCACGGTGGTTGGCGTCGAGCGCCACGCAGTCGAGCGCGCGCAGACGATCGAGCCAATCCGCGGGCAGCTTGTCGAGCAGCAATGCGCGCGGCAACTCCGGTGCAGCTTCCCGCGCGGCGGCCAGCGCCTCTTCCGAGAACGACGACAGCAGCGGCGGCACATCGGCGCCGGCCCACAGCGTGCGGGCGTCCAGCGCCACTGCTGCGCCCGTACGCCATTCCGCGCCGGGCACCGGCTTGATCTCGATGTTGGCGAGGAAGTTGTTGGCTCGGAGGTAGCGCGCGATGGCCGCCAGTGTGGGCACGGGCTCGCCGGCATAGGCGGGACTGTGCCAGCTGCCGGCATCCAGTTGTGCGATCTGACCGAGCGTGAGCGCGTCAAGGCGACCGGTGCCGTTCGTGGTGCGGTCCAGCGTGGCGTCGTGCAGCAGGACAGATGCGCCGTCGCCGGAGAGCTTCACATCGAACTCGAACATGCGGTAGCCGAACGACGCGCCGTGGCGGAATGCTGCCAGGGTGTTCTCGGGCGCCAGCTTGCCCGCGCCCCGGTGCGCAATGGCACGCGGATACGGCCAGGCCGGCAAGGTGCGCGCGTCGCTCATGCCAGTGCCTCGATGCGGCGGGTGGTCTGCGGGTCGAACCAGTGCAGGTGATCGGCGGACGCGGTAATGGGCAGCTTGTCGCCGGCCTTCACCGTAGCGTGCGGCTCCAGGCGAACGACGATCGGATGGCCGGCCAGCGAGCCATACGCAAACGCATCGGCGCCAAGGGCTTCCACCACACGCACGTCAACGAAGGCGATGGCTTGATCAGCGCTGCACGGCTCGATGTGTTCGGGGCGCAAACCCATCAGCGCGCGCTCGGGCAGGTGCAAGCCCATCGGCAGGTGGCCTAGCGTTGCCGGCGCATCGCCCTCCTTCGCACCATCGACGCGGATCTGCGCGCCCTCGCCTGCGTGGCGCGACACCGGCACCAAGTTCATCGGCGGCGAGCCGATGAAGCCGGCGACGAACGTGCTGGCCGGACGCGAGTACACCTCTAGCGGCGTGCCGATCTGCTCGACCCGGCCGCCGTTGAGCACCATCATGCGATCGGCCAGCGTCATGGCCTCGACCTGATCGTGCGTGACGTACAGGCTGGTCGTGCGCAGGCGGCGGTGCAGGTCCTTCAACTCCAGGCGCATCTGCACGCGCAGCTTGGCATCGAGGTTGGAGAGCGGCTCGTCGAACAGGAACACAGCCGGCTCACGCACAATCGCGCGGCCCATGGCCACACGCTGGCGCTGGCCACCCGAGAGCTGGCGCGGCTTGCGATCGAGCAGCTTGCCAAGCTCCAGAATGCCCGCAGCCTGCTCCACCCGCGCCTGAATGTCGTTCTTGGGCAGGCCGCGAATCTTCAGGCCGTAGGCCATGTTGTCGAACACGGTCATGTGCGGATACAGCGCGTAGTTCTGGAACACCATCGCGATATCGCGCTCGGCGGGTTCCAGTTCATTGACGACGCGATCGCCGATCCACACCTCACCGCCGGTGATGGGCTCCAGGCCGGCCACCATGCGCAGCAGGGTGGATTTGCCGCAGCCCGACGGGCCAACGATGACGATGAACTCCCCATCGCCGATTTCCATGTCGATGCCATGCACGACCTGGAGATTGGCGTAATGCTTCTGAACGTTGCGTAGCGAAAGTTTTGCCATCTTGATTCTTTTACTTTTCAGTTTCGACCAGGCCCTTGACGAACCACCGCTGCATGCCGATCACGATTGCCGCGGGCGGCAGCATGGCCAGCATCACGACGGCCATCAGCAGGTTCCAGTCGGTGGCGGAATCGCCGGAGCGGGAGATCATCTGCGTCACGCCCAGCACGATGGGGGTCATGTTCTTTTCGGTCGTGATCAACAGCGGCCAGAGGTACTGGTTCCAGCCGTAGATGAACTGGATCACGAACAACGCCGCGATGCTGGTGCGCGAGAGCGGCAGCACCACGTCCCAGAAGAATTTGAGCGGCCCGGCGCCGTCAATGCGCGCGGCTTCTGCCAACTCATCGGGAATCGTCAGGAAGAACTGCCGGAACAGGAACGTGGCCGTGGCCGACGCAATGATCGGGATCGTCAAACCGAAGTAGCTGTTCAGCATGCCGAGGTCCGACACCACCTTGTACGTGGGCAGGATCCGCACTTCCACCGGCAGCATCAGCGTGACGAAGATCAGCCAGAAGAACGTCTTGCGCAGCGGGAACTTGAAATAGACGATCGCGAAGGCCGAGATGATGGAGATCGCGATCTTCCCGAGCGAGATGCCCAGCGCCATGATCAGGCTGTTCAGCAACATGGTGCCGACCGGCGTGGCCGAGTTGCCCATGCCATGCGTGAGCACTTCGCGGTAGTTGTCGATGAGGTGCGGACCGGGAATCAGCGTCATCGGTGCCTGTAGCACGTCTTCGGCCGTCAGCGACGACGCGACGAAGACCACATACACCGGAAACGCCACGACGATCACGCCGAGGATCAGCACGATGTGGGTGAGGAAGTCCAGGAATGGACGGCGTTCAATCATGATCTGATGCCCTCCTTTTAGTATTGGACTTTGCGTTCAACGTAGCGGAACTGGACGATCGTCAGCACGATCACCAGGCCCATGAGGATGACCGACTGGGCAGCCGAGCCACCAATGTCGAGCCCGCGCACGCCGTCTTGGTAGACCTTGAAGACCAGCGTTTCCGTCGCCTTGAACGGCCCGCCCTGCGTGACCGAATCGATGATGGCGAAGGTGTCGAAGAACGCGTACACGACGTTCACCACCATCAGGAAGAAGGTCGTTGGCGACAGCAACGGAAAGACGATCGACCAGAAGCGCTTCCACGGGCCGGCGCCATCGATGGCCGCCGCTTCAATCAGCGATTTGGGGATGCTCTGCAACCCGGCCAGGAAGAACAGGAAGTTGTAGCTGATCTGCTTCCACGCCGCGATGATGACCACCAGCGTCAGCGCCTGTCCGCCGTTGAGCACGAAGTTCCAGTCCACGCCCAGCTTGCGGATCACGAACGACACGATGCCGAGCGACGGGTTGAACAGGAAGCTCCACAGCACACCTGCCACAGCCGGTGCAATCGCATACGGCCAGATCAGCAGCGTCTTGTAGAACGTGGCGCCACGCAGCGCGCGATCGGCAAAGTACGCCAGCGCCAATGACGTGCCCAGTCCAACAAACGCCACGCCAATGGCAAACACCGCCGTGGTCTTGAACGACCCAAGGTAGGTGGGATCAGCAAAGAGATCGTGAAAGTTCTCCAGCCCGACAAACTCGAGGTTGATGCCAAAGGCATCCTGGCGCAGCAGCGATTGGTAGAGCGCCTGCCCCGCCGGCCAGAAGAAGAACACCAGAGTGATGACGATCTGCGGGGCCACCAACACGTACGGCAGCCAGCGCGATCGGAAAACGACGCGTTTTTCCATGCGACATTCCAAAAACGCACCGCCGGCCGGTGCAAGTGCACGAGGCCGGCGGTTCAGACGAGCGCGGTGTCGCGCTTATTCCTTGACGGTCTTTTCGAAGCGAGCGAGCAGTTCGTTGCCACGGGCAACGGCTGCATCCAGCGCTTCCTTCGGCTGCTTCTTGCCTGCCCAGACAGACTCCAGCTCTTCGTCGATCACCTGACGGATCTGCGGGAAGTTGCCCAGACGAATGCCGCGCGACTTGTCCGTCGTCTTCACGATCATCTGTTTGACGGCCACGTCGGCGCCCGGATTCTTGTCGTAGAAGCCGGACTTCTTCGTCAGCTCGTAGGCTTCCATCGTGACAGGCAGATAGCCAGTCGCTTGGTGCCAGTCAGACTGAACCTCCGGACGCGACAGGAACGTGAAGAACTTGGCGACGCCCTTGTATTCCTCAGCCTTGTGACCGCCCATCACCCACAGCGAAGCGCCGCCGATGATGGTGTTCTGCGGCGCGCCGGGCACACCGGCTTCGTACGGCAGCGGTGCCGGGCTGAAGGCAAACTTGCTGCCCACGCTCTTGCGGATGTTCGCCAGCGCCGCCGACGAACCCGTGTGCATCGCGCATTCACCCGCGATGAACTTTGCCTTCGGCTCGTCCTTGCGGCCGGCGTAGGTGAAGTAGCCCTTCTTCTGCATGTCGAGCAGGTTCTCGATGTGCTTGACCTGCACCGGGCCGTTGAAATTCAGGCGTGCCTTCGGGCCACCGAAGCCGTTGTTCTCCGTGGCAAACGACACGTTGTGCCAGGCAGAGAAGCTCTCCAGATGCACCCACGACTGCCAGTCGGTCGTGTAGCCGCACTGGAAGCCCGCCGCCTTCAGCTTGGCCGCGTCGATGGCCACTTCCTGCCACGTTGCGGGCGGCTTGTTCGGGTCAAGGCCCGCCTTTTTGAAGGCGTCCTTGTTGTAATACATGATCGTCGTCGAGCTGTTGAACGGGAACGACAGCATCTCGCCCTTGTTCGACGTGTAGTAGCCCGCCACCGCCGGCACGTAGGCCTTCGGGTCGAACTTCTCGCCCGCGTCCTTCATGATCTTGGCGACCGGCACGATGGCGCCCTTGGCGTTCATCATCGTTGCGGTGCCCACCTCGAACACCTGCAGGATGGCCGGTGCGTTACCAGCACGGAAGGCCGCAATGCCCGCGGCCAGCGATTCGTCGTACTGGCCCTTGTAGACCGGCACGATCTTGTAGTCCGACTGGCTCGCGTTGAACTTACCGGCGATCTCGTTCACCTTGTCGTTCAAGGCCCCTTCCATCGAGTGCCACCACTGGATTTCCGTCACAGCGTACGCGCCTTGCGCAAACGTACACGCAGCCAGCACTGCTGCTGCCCCCGCAATCTTCTTGATCGTCATGTTTTCTCCTGGATACGACGTTCTGGCGGGCTCCCTCGCTCCGCCCACGGCGCGCCGACTCTAAACGAACGGTCGGTCACTTTTATGACAACGGCATGTTACTTGTCTTTCTGTCACAAAGAAATTGGGAAAACCCTCCAAGGTTTGCCTTGCAACGGCCGTTAGAATGAGTTGAGATCACCCTCCTATTGCACGTGCAGCATGCTCGCCCCGCCCACCACGCCCGCCGCCCCAGACTCGCCTGAAACCGCCCCCGCTATCGCGGCGCGACGCATTCCACAAGCGTTGCACCTGCTTTCCGATGATGCGCTGCGCAATATCAAAGGCGTCTTCACCGATGTAGACGGCACGCTCACGACGCGGGGCAAGTTGCCGGCGCAGACGTACTCGGCGCTGGAACGGCTGCATCGCGCTGGCATCAAGGTCGTGCCCGTGACCGGCCGCTCGATTGCCTGGTGCGAAGTCATTGCACGGCTGTGGCCCGTCGACGCCGCCATCGGCGAGAACGGCGCCTTCGCCATGCGCATGGATGCGCGCGGGCACCTGGCCACCGATTTTGTCGATGATGCTCAAACGCGCCATCGCAATCTCGAACGCATCCGCGAGGTGGGCGCGGAGATCCTGCGCGCCGTGCCCGGATCCGCGCTCGCGTCTGACCAGGCGTGGCATGCGGCGGACCTGGCCATCGATCATGCCGAGCAGGTGTTGCCGCTGCCCCCAAGCGCTGTCCGGCACATCGTCGACATCATGCGCACCCACGGCATGCACGCGACCGTCAGTTCGATCCACGTCAATGGCTGGTTCGGCAAGCACGACAAGCTGAGCGCCAGCGTGGCGCTTGCCCGCCGCGCCTTCGGTGTCGAGTTGCATGCCGAACGCGAACACTGGGTGTTCGTGGGCGACTCCGCCAATGACGCGGCGATGTTCGAGTTCTTCCCACTCTCGGTGGGGGTCGCCAACGTGCTGGATGTGATTGATACGCTGCCTGTGCCACCGGCCTACCTCACCTCTGCAGAGGGCGGCAGCGGTTTTGCCGAAGTGGCCGAGCGCATTCTTGGGGCGCGCGCCCCCGCCCTGCCCGCACCGCGCGGCTGACGTGGTGTCTCGGGCCTCCGCGCCCTCAGCCATTCTTCAGGTTTCTGTTCGCGCCGCATGCCGCACACGGCACGGCGTTTGCGCCTCAATGGGGCGTTGCACCACTTCGCCACATGTGATTGCCTCATAACGGTGCAAGCGGTGCCAACGCCTTTTTTCAACGCACCGACAGGAGCCTCTCATGCAAACCCAGAAACTGCGCCAGCGTTTTGAACATGCGGAAAGCACCATTGCGGAACTGGCCCGAACGTGTTCCTCGCACAAGGATGTGCCCGACGCGCTAAAGCAATCCATCCAGCAACTGGACGAGCAAGCCCGCCAATGTCATTCGCGCTTGGAAAACGCGCAGGACGAACAGACCTTTGTTGAAGCCATCGACAAACTGGAAGCCGCATCCGACCGCGCCAAGATGGCCTGCCAGAACGCCAGCAGCAAGGTCGACCACGACGTGGAAACCGCCGTCATGCGTGCGCACGAAGAGTTGTCGCAGCTGAAACACCGCCTGCACTAAGCGCCCTCCCCACGCGGGCGTCGCACAAAAAAAGGGGCGGATTCCCTCATCGGAAATCCGCCCAATCCCAATCGCCAAGCTCGACGATATTCGGCGTAGTCAGCTTCGTTGATGCGTCAGTCGAAGCCGAGCTCCTGCAATTTGCGCGTGATGGTGTTGCGGCCGATGCCCAGACGCGTGGCCGCTTCAACGCGGCGCCCGCGCGTCACGCCCAGTGCCGCTTCCAGAATGGCCTTTTCAAAGCGGCGCGTGAGCACGTCCATCACATCAGGCTGACCCGCCTCCAGCATGGCCTTGGCCTCGCCCGCCAGCGCGCGTTCCCACCCTGCGGCAATCGAAGCACCCACGGCCTGCGTGTCTGCCGAGGCCGCCACGCCATACGGCTCACCGGCGTGCGAGGGCTCGCTGCCAAACGCCGGACGCACCGCGCCCGCATCCCCCGCAGCAGGCAGCGCCTGTGCGCTACCGCGTACGAGGTCGTAAGGCAGGTCCTTGATTTCGATCATCTGCGCCGGCGCCATCACGGTCAGCCAGTTGCAGAGGTTTTCCAGCTGCCGCACGTTGCCCGGGAACGGCAGCGTAGCGATATGCGCCAGCGCATCATCCGACATGCGCTTAGGCTCCACGCCCAGTTCCTTCGCGCTCTTCTGCAGGAAATGGCGCGCCAGCAGCGTGATGTCTTCCGGGCGCTCGCGCAATGCCGGCAGACGCAGGCGGATCACGTTCAGGCGGTGGAACAAGTCCTCGCGGAACAGGCCGTCTTTGACGCGCGTTTCGAGGTTCTGGTGCGTCGCCGCGATGACGCGCACGTTGGCCTTGAGCGGGTTGTGACCGCCCACGCGGTAGAAGTGCCCATCCGATAGCACGCGCAGCAGACGCGTCTGCAGGTCGAACGGCATGTCACCGATTTCGTCGAGGAACAGCGTGCCGCCCTCGGCCTGCTCGAAACGGCCGCGGCGCATGGTCTGCGCGCCGGTAAAGGCGCCGCGCTCGTGGCCGAACAGTTCGGATTCCAGCAAGTCCTTCGGAATCGCCGCCGTATTCAGCGCGATGAACGGGCCGCTCGCACGCGGGCTGTGCTTGTGCAGAGCACGGGCCACCAGCTCCTTACCCGTACCGGATTCACCGGTAATCAGCACCGTCACGTTCGACTGCGACAGCCGGCCAATCGCGCGGAACACGTCCTGCATGGCGGGCGCCTGGCCGAGGATTTCAGGCGAATCGCCCAGGCGGTCGTCGATCTCTTCCTCGCGCAGGCTTTCTTCCAGCGCGCGGCGGATCAGCTCGACCGCGCGATCCACGTCGAACGGCTTGGCGAGATATTCAAACGCGCCGCCCTGGAATGCCGCCACGGCGCTGTCCAGGTCCGAATACGCGGTCATGATGATGACCGGCAAGCCCGGATGCTTGGTCTTGATGGCCTGCAGCAGGTCCAGCCCCGAGCCGCCGGGCATGCGCACGTCAGAAATCAGTACCTGCGGCGTTTCTTCATCCAGCGCGTTGAGCGCATCGCGGACGTTGGTGAAACTGCGCGACAGCAGGCTTTCGCGTGCCAGCGCTTTTTCGAGGACCCAGCGGATGGATTGATCGTCGTCGACTATCCAGATTGGCTTCATGTGTTGGTTCGTCTGCTTGACTTCGTCTTGCCTGGGCCTTCGTGCGCTGTCTGAATACGAAACATCAGTGCAGCGGCACGAGAATGCGGAAATCCGTCAGGCCTGGCCTGCTTTCGCACTCGATCAGGCCGTCGTGCTGCTGCACGAACGTCTGCGCGAGTGTCAGGCCCAGCCCACTTCCCCCCTCCCGTCCGGACACCAGCGGAAAGAAAATGCGTTCGCGGATGTCGTCCGGGATACCAGGACCGTTGTCCACTACATGCAAGTCCAATGCCAGCTTGTAAAGACGTTTTGCAATCGTGACTTGTCGTGCCACGCGCGTGCGCAAAATGATTTCACCATCGCCCTGTGCGATGCGAGGCCCGAGTGCATGTGCCGCGTTGTGGACGATGTTGAGGACCGCCTGGATCAGCTGTTCCTTGTCGCCGCGGAACTCCGGCAGGCTGGCATCGTAGTCACGCACGATGCGCAAGCCCTGCGCAAACTCCGCCAGCACGACGGAGCGCACGCGTTCCAGCACCTCGTGGATATTCACGTCGCCCACGATATGCGGGTGCCGGTGCGGCTCCAGCAGGCGGTCCACCAGCGTCTGCAGCCGGTCAGACTCCTTGATGATGACCTGGGTGTATTCGCGCAACGACCGCTCGGGCAACTCGAACTCCAGCAACTGCGCCGCGCCGCGAATACCGCCAAGCGGGTTCTTGATCTCGTGCGCGAGGTTGCGGATCAGCTCCTTGTTGGCGGAGGTGAGATCGAGGAGACGCTCTTCGCGCTCGCTACGGATCTTCTGCTCATTGGGCAGCAGCTCCAGCAGCACGGCACCCGGCGCAAAGTCGATGGCGCCCACCACAGCGTGCGCATGCAAGGGCTCATGCCCTGGCCGGTCAAGCGACACATCGCGCCGCTTGGCGTCGAACTGGCGGCCGGCCACAGTGGCGATCATTTCCGCCAATTCAGACGGATCGACAAACAGCTCGTGCAGCGACATCTCCACCAGCTGGCGGCGGGACACTGCCAGGGCGGCTTCAGCGGCGGGGTTGGCGTAGTAGATCGTCAGCGACGGATGGCGGACGAACAGAATGGGATTGGGCACCGCGTCGAGCCCGGGGTACGACGGCGGCGCGTTGGGCGAGAACGGAATGGGCGGCGGCCCATCGATGGTGTCGCCGGTATCAATGTCAGAACCGGCGAACGCTGACGGCGCGGGTGGCGTCGTCTGTTCCTTGTCATCGCGGCGGGCCGCTTTGCGGATCAGTCGACGCATCGTTGTATTACTCCCTTAGGTTGCCCAGCTCCCGGCGGATGGAATCGACATTGGCCTGACTGCGTTCGATGTCGCTCTTCAACTGCGCGGTGCGGTCCAGATACTTCTGATAATTGCGCTCATTGCCCTGGCGCTCGGGCTGGCCGTTGTTGTATTCGGCCTTCAAACCTTGGAGCTTGCGCTCCTCTTCGGCCAACTCGGCCTCCAGCACCTGGCGGCGTTCACCGTCACGTGCCTTTTGCGTGGCGCTGTCCACGCGCGGGAAACCACCACCCGCATTGCTATTGCTGTTCTGCGCTGGCGCCGGCGCAGCCCCTGCGCTTCGCGGGCTGCGGGTGCCCGGCACGGTCACCACGTCGGGCAGCGTCAGCTTCTTGCAACCCTTCACATTGCCGCTGTTGCGGTACTCCGGCACGCCATTCGGGCCCGTGCACAGATAGACGTCATCAGCGTACGCGGGGGCCTGCATGGACAACGCGGCAAACACCGCTGCGCTGGCAAACAGTCCGAATGCAATGCGTGAGGAAGGGCGGGACATGAATGAAACCT
The DNA here is from genome assembly GCA_039592975.1 of Ralstonia sp. Taxonomy (GTDB): domain Bacteria; phylum Pseudomonadota; class Gammaproteobacteria; order Burkholderiales; family Burkholderiaceae; genus Ralstonia. The sequence continues at coordinate 10,485 of JBCNQE010000022.1, forward strand.
GGCGAAAACGTCGATCGGGCGCCGGAAATGGGTTGCCCAATCCCGACGGTCGCTCATTCTAGCCACAAACCTTCCCTTCACAAAAAGGAAGGGCGACCTTCGCCGCCCTCCTTTCACAACCGTCGCGTTGCCCCGACACATCGGCCGGGGCGCTCGCTCCATTACAGCGAGTAGTACATCTCGAACTCGACCGGGTGCGTGGTCATACGGAAGCGCGTGACTTCTTCCATCTTCAGCTCGATGTAGGCGTCGAGCATGGCGTTGGTGAACACGCCACCGCGGGTCAGGAACTCGCGATCCTTGTCCAGGTACTCGAGGGCCTGATCCAGGCTCGAGCACACGGTCGGGATCTTTGCGTCTTCTTCCGGCGGCAGGTCGTACAGGTTCTTGTCGGCAGCTTCGCCCGGGTGGATCTTGTTCTGCACGCCATCCAGACCGGCCATCAGCAGCGCCGAGAAGCCCAGGTACGGGTTCATCAGCGGATCCGGGAAGCGCGTTTCGATACGACGGCCCTTCGGGTTCGCCACGTACGGAATGCGGATCGAAGCCGAACGGTTACGTGCCGAGTACGCCAGCTTGACCGGAGCCTCGAAGCCCGGCACCAGACGCTTGTACGAGTTCGTGCCCGGGTTGGTCAGGGCGTTCAGCGCACGAGCGTGCTTGATGATGCCGCCGATGTAGTACAGCGCGAATTCCGACAGGCCAGCGTAGCCGTTGCCTGCGAACAGGTTCTGGCCATCCTTCCACACCGATTGGTGAACGTGCATGCCCGAACCGTTATCGCCCACGACCGGCTTCGGCATGAACGTAGCGGTCTTGCCGTAGGTGTGCGCGACGTTCTGGATCACGTACTTCTGCAGTTGGGTCCAGTCGGCGCGTTGCACCAGCGTGCTGAACTTCGTGCCGATTTCGTTCTGGCCTTGGCCAGCCACTTCGTGGTGGTGCACTTCCACCGGAATGCCCAGCGATTCCAGGATCAGGCACATTTCCGAGCGGATGTCTTGGAACGTGTCGATCGGGGCGACCGGGAAGTAGCCGCCCTTCTTGCCCGGACGGTGGCCCGAGTTGCCGTGTTCGAAGTCCTTGCCCGACGACCACGGGGCTTCTTCGGAATGGATCTTCACGAAGCAGCCTTGCATGTCGACGTTCCAGGTCACGCCGTCGAAGATGAAGAATTCGGGTTCCGGACCGAAGTAGGCGGTATCGCCCAGGCCGGAGCTCTTCAGGTAGGCTTCAGCACGCTTGGCGATCGAGCGCGGGTCGCGGTCATAACCCTTGCCATCCGACGGTTCGATCACGTCGCAGGTCAGCACCAGGGTCGGCTCTTCATAGAACGGATCGATGTGCGCGGTGTTCGAATCCGGCAGCAGCAGCATGTCCGACGCTTCGATGCCCTTCCAACCGGCGATCGACGAACCGTCGAAGGCGTGGCCGCTTTCGAACTTGTCTTCGTCGAAGTGCGAAACGGGGACCGAGACGTGTTGCTCCTTACCCTTGGTATCGGTGAAGCGGAAATCGACGAACTTGACGTCGTTTTCCTTCACGAGCTTCATCACGTCTGCAATGCTTTGGGACATGCCATTCTCCTGGTAGCGCAATAACGCAAATCATTGTGAGCCGGTTGTGTGACGGATCCGTGCGACCGCCCTCACCCCGAAACATCTTCTTTCCAGCCAGGGCGCCCGGTCATGACCCGACGCCCCCGAAAAAGACCGCGGAAATCTTAGCAGAAAGCATGCCAATCACGACCCGCGGACGGGCATGACCTCCCGCAAATAGTGCAGCACCTTGGCAGCCCTTAGCCGGCAAGGTGCGCCGGCACTCACTAGAACACCTCGCAGCACTGGCGCCAGCATTGCGAGGCTGTCCAACCAGCATAGCCAATGCACCGCCGAAGTGCATAAAAACACGAATGGCACCGTTTACGTGCAATCACGGGAAGATGGCACCATTCCAGGGATTTCCGCCTGTGCCAACTGTTCGCGGCGCTAGAATGATTGTTTCCCATTCCGTTCATCGCCATGACTGCCATCACACTCACCCGCGAGTCTTTGCTGGAAGCGGCCGCCGCCCGCCGCGAAGCTGACCAGTTGCCGTATTTCGGTGCCTTGTCCCCGCAAGAAGCTGCGGCGCTCCTCGCGGCGGATCCGCAGGCCCGCCTGGTGGACGTGCGTACGCGGGCGGAACTGGATTGGGTGGGCACACCCGAGGTGCCGCCCGGCCAGTTCGTGCATGTGGAGTGGAATCAGTATCCGGGCGGCGTGCGCAACCCGAACTTCCTCAGCGCGCTGGAAGCCGCGGTCCCGAAGGATGCGCCGGTGCTGTTTCTGTGCCGCAGCGCAGCGCGCTCGAAGCATGCCGCCGTGGCCGCCGCGCAAGCAGGCTACAAGCAGGCGATGGATGTGCTGGAGGGCTTTGAAGGCGCCAAAGATGGCGAAGGCCACCGCAAGACCGTGGAAGGCTGGTGCTTCCGAGGCTTGCCGTGGCAGGGAGCCTGAGCGGATCCGCCCAGGCAATCAGGACGCCGCAGCGGCGTCCGTTTCGATAATCTCGCCGCCCAGCGCGAGCGCGCCTTCGCGAAGCACGGCATAGGCGCTGGCCACCGCCTCGGGTGAGCCCTTCACCCCCAGGTCGATGTGCGAGCGGGCGTAGCGCTCGCCGCGCGCGGCATCGCCCACGCTGGGCAAGCTGAACACTTTCACGCCATCGAACTCAGCTTCGATGCGCTCCATCAGCGGCGTGAGCCGTGACTCCGGCAGGCCGAACACCAGGAACGAGCGCTCCTCACGCGGGGCGCGGTGGAATTGATCAGCGTAGTAGGTGTCGAGCACCCACTCCATCATCGGCCACGCCATCACCGGAAAGCCCGGCATGAAGTGATGGTGCGCCACCGAGAACCCGGGGATGCGGTTGTAGCTGTTCGGGATGATCCGTGCGCCCTGCGGGAACTCGCCCATCTTGAAGCGATGCTGATTTTCGGGCGTGGAAAGATCCGCCTTGATCGGATCGCCTGCAGCAGTTTCGCTGATACGCAGTGCGATCTGCTCTCGGGCTTCCGGATGCAGCTCCAGCGGAACGCCCAGCGCAGCGGCGGCGCATTGTCGCGTGTGATCATCGGGGGTGGCGCCGATGCCGCCGGTGCAGAACACCACGTCATCGCTGGCGAACGTGCGCTTGAGCACATGGGTGATGCGCGCGGGCTGGTCACCGACGTACTCCGCCCAATCCAACGCGAGCCCGCGCTCGCCGAGCACTTCGATCAGCTTGCGCAGATGTTTGTCTTCGCGACGGCCCGAGAGGATCTCGTCGCCGATGATGATCATGCCGAAAGCCATGTCAGTCCTGATGCTCCTGGTTATTCGCGGGGCAATTCGATGGTGGTGACCTCGATCACGCTGGCCTCCACCATGCGCGCGGGCGGCGCTTCGGCGCGCAGGCGCGTCAGTGCGCGCAGGCAGAAGTGGCCGAACCACAGCGCCGAGAAGATAAAGATCAACACGTACAACCAGATGACCGCGATGGCGATGATCGGGAACAGCACGATCGTCACCACCGACGACACCCACAACAGCGTCGGCGCGGAGCCCAGCATGCCGACTGCCACGCCAATGCCCAGCAGCGGCAACCGGTAACGCTGCATGATCGCGCGGCGCTCTTCGGCGGTGGCGTGGTCGGCCAGCGCGTCATACGTCATCAGACGATAGGTCAGCCAGCCCCAGAGCAGCGGCGGGATCAGCGCAAAGAACGGCGGAATCAACCACAGCGGCAAGGTGATGATGGCCACCAGGAGGAACACCAGCGTGCACAGCAGCGCATGCATTACGCTACCCACGAGCGACCCACCCTTGCGGCGTTCAAGCTGCGGATAGCTGCGATCCAGAAACCGCATGACCGGCGGCACCGCCGTCACGCTCACAAAGACGAGGATCGACACCACAATCACCGGCACCAGCAGCGTGATGACCAGCAGCGGCGCAATGGCCGACCACAAACCCGCCATGCCGATCGCGTTGAGGCCGCTCTTGACCCAGCCCATGAACGCCCAGCTCTCGACGGCACTTCTGGCGACGCCGTTCATGGCATCCCAGCCGAAATACAACACAGCGCCCCACACCACCACGGCGACGATGAACGGCAGCACCGTCAGGAACAACATGCGCGGATGCAGCTGCGAAAGCAGTGCGCGGCCAAACGAGCGAATCAGATCGTTCATGCAGGGAAACGGGGAAATCAGGGGAGCGGACAGCCTAGCACAGCGGGCCGGCATACCGCCGGCCACTCTGCAGACCCACCTTATGCGCGACCGAACAGCCGCTTGAAGCCCAGCCACTGCTGGCGCAGCACACCGCGGCCATAGTCACGCGAGCGGCCTTGCGGCGCGGGAAGTTGATCGCGGATACCGGTGGCGTGGTATTCCGGCGAGAAGATGGCAGTGCCGAACAGCATGTCCCACCACGGGAACAGCACGCCGAAGTTGCAGCCGCCCAGCACACCCGGCTTGCCCGGCACCTCATGCCCCAGGCCAATGGCGTGATGCAGGCGGTGGAAGCGCGGCGAGATCAGCAGCCGCTCGCCCAGCCAGCCGAAATGCAATCGCACATTGGCGTGTTGCAGGCTCTGCAGCAGTTGCGAGATGGCGACCAGCAGCACGTACTGCGAGGGTTCCACCCCAACGACCAGCGCCGCGATGGCAAACACGGCACCGCGCAGCACGTCGTCGAGGATGTGGTTGCGGTCATCCGACCACAGCGTCATCTGCTGCTGGCTGTGGTGCAACGCATGCAGGCTCCACCACCAGCTGAACTTGTGCGACAGTCGGTGGTACCAGTAATCAAGCAAGTCGAACAGCACCAAGTAGATGACGAAGCTGACGATGGCGACGGACGTCACGCCCGGCCACCAGTCTTCCACGTTCAGATGCGCCCAGCCCCAGAAGCGCAGCTTCCCGTCCAAGTCGTCAATCAACGGCTGCAGCGTGAAGAACATCAGCAGCGGGAAGAAGCCCAGGCGATGGAACAGCGTGTAGAAGACGTCCGCGCGCACGGCCTTGCGGTCCTGCATGGGCTCGACCGGGCGCCAGCGCTCCAGCGGGCGGAAGACCAGCAGCAGCACGGCAATCTGCACCAGCCCCATCAGCAGCCATTCGGTGCCGGGGTACGCATCTTCCACGTAGCCACCCAGGCCGATGGCATAGGTGATCGGCATCACGACGTGCTGAAAGAGCACGTCCTGCGCTTGGGTGAAGGTGTCGGCAATCCAGTCGAACATGTCAGCGTGACGCAGCGGGCGCAGCCGAATGGCCGGCAAACCAAGCCTTGTACTGCGGATGATCGCGCAGCGTGGCAAAGCAGAAACCCTTGCGCTCCAGGCCGGTGATGAGTGGCTCCAGATCGGCCGGCGCCCACGGGTCTTTGCGCGACCAGATGCCCAGATGCGCCATGGTGATGTCGCCATCGCGCAGGTTGGCGAGCGCCTTCTGCAGCAACACGTTGTTCGGGTAGCGCTCGGACGGCAACTCATCGCCGAGGAAGCCGGCGGGCGCCCAGGCCACGTGAGCAAACCCGCATTGCTTGGCCCAGCCTTCGGTCGTGGCCGAAAGATGACCGCCCGGCGCACGCCACAGCGGGTCCATCGGCTGGCCGGTCATGGCCTTGAAGCGGTCAGCGCTGCGTTTGAGCTCCGCACAGAATTCGGGCGCGCCCCAGACGACGTTGCGGCCGCCCTGCTCGCCAAACTGCGGGCGGAAGCGCACTTGGCCGGCGCCGGCCTCACCTTTGTAGTAGACGTGATCGAAGGTATGCGTGCCGAAAGCGTGGCCGTCTGCAGCGAGCGACTTCCAGTATGGTGCCCAACCCTCGTCGAGCGTGCTGTCACCGTGGATCGTCTTTTCGTTGGCAAGGAAGAACGTGGCTTGAATGCGATGGCGACGCAGCGTATCGGCAATCAACTGCGCCTGGCTCATGCTGCCGGTGTCGAACGTCAGGTAGACAGTGCCCTTGCAGGCGCCGGCGTTGACACCACCCGGCGCAGCCGTGGCCAGTGCGCACAGCCCCAGCGCCGCCGTGGCGGCCATGGTGCGCAGCATCGATAGGCCGGATTTCATGATCGTCACGCTTTAGAGGAGCGGCGCGCGCGAACGGAAGTAGATGCCGTGCGGCGAGCGCCCGACCTTGATCTTTTCCACCACCGTGCGGCTGGCCACATCGACGATCGCCACGGTCTTGGCCCAGCGGCAGGTCACCCACAGCTGCTTGCCGTCGGCGGTCAGTTCCATGTCATCCGGGCCGGGCGGCAGGCCGGTGATATCGCCCACTTTGGTGAGCGTCTGCTGATCGATGATGCTGATCGTGCCCGACACGCGGTTCGACAGGAACAGGTGGCGCTTGTCGCCCAGCGCACGGAAGTTGTGCGCGCCCTTGCCGGTCGGGATGCGCTTGACGCTGGTGCGCGTGTGCCAGTCGATGACTTCAACGTAGTCAGCGCCCGTCATGCCCACCAGCAGGTATTTCTGGTCCGTCGTGACCCACACACCGGCCGGCGCGGAGCCAATGGTCATGCGCCACATCACGGTCTGCGTGGGCAGGTCGATGGCCATCACCTCGTTGGAATCCTGGATCGTAATGAAGGCGATCTTGCTGTCCGCCGTGAAGGCGATATGGCTCGGCGTCTTGGCGGCCGGGATTTGCTTGGCGAGGGTCAGCGCGTGGCCGTCCCAACGGTAGATGTCGACGCGGTCCAGGCGGTTGCCCGTGGTCAGGAACCACTTCTGGTCGGGCGAGAAACCGATCTGATACGGGTCATCAATGCGCGGCACGCGTTGCTGGATCTTGCCCGTCACGGGGTCGAGGAAGACAAGGTCATTCCCGACCGCATTGGCGACGATCAGCGATTTGTCGTCAGGCGTGGCGATCAGATGGTGCGGCTCCTTACCGATCGGGAAGGTCTCCAGCACCTTGCGAGTGTCTTTGTCGATCAGGGAGATGCTGGCATCGCCCGAATTAAGCACAGTGACGACTTCAGCACGCGCCGCGTTGGCTGCGCCCAGGGCAGCAACCGACAGGACTAGCGTGGACAACCATCGGGGGGCAAACGAGGCGCGCAAGGCAAACATATTGAGAAGATTCAGCAACTTAGCCAGCCATTCTAACGCCCGCACGTAAGCGGTCGCTGACACAAATCAAAAAAAGAAAGTGGGAACTTTTCGCATCAATGGCCAGCCTCGCCGGCTATCGCTGCATCGATTCCCACACCTTCTGCAGCCGCTTCACCGACATCGGCACCGGCGTGCGCAGCTCCTGGGCGAACAAGGCGATGCGCAATTCCTCCAGCATCCAACGGAATTCCTCCATCCGAGGGTCATTACCGCCCTGCCCTTGCACACGCAGCGCCTTTTCCGCGCGCTGGTACTGCTGGATCAGCGGCGCCATTTCCTGCATACGCTGCGTGTCGCGCGCCGGGTCGGCCTTGAGCTTGTCGATGCGCAGCGCAATGCCCTTCAGGTAGCGCGGGAAGTGCTGCAACTGCGCATACGGCGTCGCCTCGATGAAGCGCTTGTGCATCAGCGTCTTGAGCTGCGCGTCGATATCTGCAGTGGCAGCGGCAAATGGCTTGGCGATCTGCAGCTTGCGTGGCAGTTGTGCATATTCGGCCAGGATGGCGCCGACCAGCCGCGCGATCTCCTGCGCCAGCAGCGTCAGGCGGGCACGGCTTTCGTCCTTACGGGCGCCGAAGCTGGCGTCGTCGGTGGGCAGCGGGTCTTGCAGGCAGGCACGCTCCAGCGTGGCATCCAGAATCTGGTCGCGCAGGTCGTCTTGCGTGCCCAGGTTCATGAACTGGATCGCCATCTGCGACAAGCCCGGAATGTTCTTTTCCAGATACTTCAACGGCTCGCGCAACTGGATCGCAAACAAGCGGCGCAGGCCCAGGCGGTGGATGCGCGTGGCCTCCGCCGGATCGTCGAAGACTTCCACATCACAGTGGTCGCCCGCATCGACGAGGGCCGGATAGCCGAACAGCGTTTGGTTGCCTTTGCGGATTTCCAGCAGCTCCGGCAGCTCGCCGAAGTTCCAAGTGGTGAGGCCGGAATACAGCGCCGCATTGGATGGCGCCTCACCCTTACCACTCTTGTTCTGCTTGGCGTTCTCCTGCGCTCCGATGACGGCTGCATCCTTCGCAGCGATCGACTGGAACGTCTGCTGCGCGCGCCCACCAAGCTCTGCACGCAACTGGGCCAGGTTGCGGCCCATGTCGAGCTGGCGACCGTGCTCGTCGATCACCTTGAAGTTCATGAAGTGATGCGCGGGCAGCGTTTCGAGCTTGAAATCGGCGCGCTTGAGCATGATGCCGGTCTGCTCGCGCACCTCGGCGATCAGGCGGTCAAGCAAATCGCCGTCACCCAGCTTCACGCGCGAGACGAAGCCCGCCGCGTAGTCCGGCAGCGGCACGCAATGGCGGCGCAGCTTCTGCGGCAGGCTCTTGAGCAGCAGATGCACCTTCTCCTTGAGCATGCCAGGCACCAGCCATTCGGCGCGCTGCGCTGGCACCTGGTTGAGCGCATACAGCGGCACCGTGAGCGTCACGCCATCGCGCGGGCTGCCGGGCTCGAAGTGGTACGTCAGGCCCATGTCGATACCGGCGATCGGCAGTACCTTGGGGAACAGGTCCGTCGTGATGCCGGCCGCCTCGTGCCGCATCAGGTCATCGCGATTCAGGTACAGCAGCTTTTGACCGGCCTTGCCATTTGCGCTGGCGGCTTCCGCATACCAGCGCTCAAACGACACCGTGTTGTAGATGTCGGCCGGGATCTGGCTGTCGTAGAACGCGTAGATCAGCTCGTCGTCCACCAGCACGTCTTGCCGACGGGACTTGTGCTCGAGGTTCTCGATCTCGCGTACCAGGCGCTGGTTGTGCGTGAAGAACGGCAGGCGCGTCTCGAACTCGCCATCGACCAACGCGCGGCGGATAAACATCTCGCGCGCTTCCTTCGGCTGCATCGGCCCGAAATGCACGCGGCGCTGCTGGTAGATCGGCAGGCCGTAAAGCGTGCCGCGCTCGAAAGCCATCACCTGGCCGGCTTTCTTTTCCCAGTGCGGGTCGCTCCACGACACCTTCAGCAGGTGTGCGCCGACCTTCTCGACCCACTCGGGCTCGATGCGCGCAAGCGTGCGGCCGAACAGGCGGCTGGTCTCGACCAACTCGCCCGCCATCACCCACTTGCCCGCCTTGCGCGCGATGACCGAACCCGGCCACAGGAAGAACTTGATGCCGCGCGCGCCGAGGTATTCGCGACCCTTGCCGTCGGCCTCTTCAATGCGCACGCCGATGTTGCCGAGCAAACCGGTCAGCAGCGCCAGATGCAACTGCTCGTACGTCGGGTCGGTTTCATTGAGTTTCCAACCCTGCTCCGCCACGGTCGTATGCAGTTGCGAATGCACATCGCGCCATTCGCGCAGCCGCACGTGTGAGAGGAAATGCGAGCGGCAATTCTCCTGCAACTGCTTGTTCGATTTCTTGTGCGCGACGGCCTCTTCAAACCACTTCCACAGCTTCACCCAGCCGAGAAATTCGGATTTCTCGTCGGCAAACTGGCGATGCGCCTGATCGGCTTGCTGCTGCAGTTCTTGCGGACGCTCGCGCGGGTCTTGCACCGACAAGGCGCTCGCGATGATGAGCATTTCGCGCAGGCACTGGTGATCGCGCCCGGCCAGGATCATGCGCGCCACGCGCGGGTCCAGCGGAAGACGGGCGACCTGCTTGCCGAGCGGCGTCAGCGCGTTCTCGTCGTCGACGGCGCCAAGCTCTTGCAGAAGCTGGTAGCCATCGGCAATCGCACGACCCAACGGCGGCTCGATGAAGGGAAACTGCTCCACATCCGTCAGCCGCAGCGCCTTCATACGCAGGATGACCGACGCCAGCGACGAACGCAGGATTTCAGGATCGGTAAAGCGCGCCCGCGCGATGAAATCCGCCTCTTCATACAGGCGGATGCACACACCGTCGGCCACCCGGCCGCAGCGGCCCGCGCGCTGGTTGGCAGCGGCCTGCGACACCGGCTCGATCTGCAGTTGCTCGACCTTGTTGCGATACGAATAGCGCTTCACGCGCGCCAGCCCCGTATCGACCACGTAGCGGATGCCCGGCACCGTGAGCGAGGTTTCGGCCACGTTGGTCGCCAGCACGATGCGCCGCGCGTTGGACGGCCGGAACACCCGCTCCTGCTCCTGCACGGACAGGCGCGCGAACAGCGGCAGGATTTCGGTATGCGCCGGATGGTGCTTGCGCAGCGCCTCGGCGGCCTCGCGAATCTCGCGCTCGCCCGGCAGGAAGATCAGCACATCGCCCGAGCCTTCGCGGGCGAGTTCGTCCACGGCATCGACGATGGCTTCGTAGAGATCCCGCTCCTTGTCCTTCTCGTCGCGCTGGACGGGGCGGTAGCGCACCTCGACCGGATACAGCCGGCCGCTCACCTCGATGACCGGCGCTGGCCCCTTCGGACCGGCAAAGTGCTCGGCAAAGCGCTGCGCGTCGATGGTCGCCGAGGTGATGATGATCTTCAGATCCGGCCGGCGCGGCAGCAGTTGCTTGAGGTAGCCCAGCAGGAAATCGATGTTGAGGCTGCGCTCGTGCGCCTCGTCGATGATGATCGTGTCGTAGGCGCGCAGCAGCGGATCGTTCTGCGTCTCGGCCAGCAAGATGCCATCGGTCATCAGCTTGACCGACGCGCCGGCCGACAGCGCATCGTTAAAGCGCACCTGATAGCCCACGTGCTCGCCCACCGGCGTACCGATTTCCTGCGCGATGCGCTTGGCCGTGGACGTAGCGGCAATCCGCCTCGGCTGCGTATGGCCGATCAACCCAGTGCCACCCGCGCCGATGCCCCGCCCGATCGACAGGCAGATCTTCGGCAACTGCGTGGTCTTGCCCGAGCCGGTCTCGCCCGAAACAATCACCACTTGGTGCTTGGCGATGGCCTCGGCGATCTCATCGCGGCGGGCCGACACGGGCAGCGCCTCGGGAAACGTGATCGGCGGGACGCGGTTGGCGCGTGCGCGGCGGGCCTCCAGCGCGGTGGCCAGTTCTTCTGGCGTCGGCTTCGGGCGGCGCTGCGGGCGGCCCGCGCGACCGCCATCGCCGGGCTTGCGCTCGGGCGGCGGGGTGTCTTTCGGCTGGGGTCGGGAGGGTGCCGCCGGGTGTCGCGACCGGGGCGGCTTGGCGTGGGAATCTGACATCGGGCGGGATTATAATCCGCGCATCTTTCCCGCGCCCCGTGCCGCCTTCCCTCCTCCGCCCGTGACCGCTCGTTCCTCCGCCCCCGCTGCCGGCGTTCCGCCCGGTGTCTCCTTGGTCGCCCACACACCTGCCTCTGTCGACGTCTCGCCGATCCCGCCCACACCCGAACAGCAGCAGTTCGTCCATTGGCTGCGCGAGGTGGCGCCGTATATCCATTCGTTCCGCGACAAGACGTTCGTGATCGGCTTTGGCGGGGAATTGGTCCAGGGCGGCATGCTGGGCGCGCTGGTCAACGATGTTGCCCTGCTGCATGCGATGGGCATGCGCATCGTGCTGGTGCACGGCTCCCGCCCACAGGTGGAAGAGCAGCTCGCGCTGCGCAAGGTGCAGACCCAGTTTGTGGATGGCGTGCGCGTGACGGACGCCGCCGCGCTGGAATCCGCCAAGGAAGCTTCGGGCGAACTGCGCTTGGACATCGAAGCCGCCTTCAGCCAGGGCCTGCCCAACACGCCGATGGCCGGCGCGCGCATGTCGGTCGTCTCGGGCAACTTTGTGACGGCACGGCCGGTCGGCATCGTCAACGGGGTGGATTTCCAGCACACGGGGCTGGTGCGCAAGATCGACGCGGATTCGATCCAGCATTCGCTGGCCAACCGCAAGATCGTGCTGCTCTCGCCGCTGGGCTTTTCGCCCACGGGGCAGGCGTTCAACCTGTCAATGGAAGACGTGGCCGCCAACACCGCCACGGCGCTCAAGGCCGACAAGCTGATCTTCATCACCGAGCTGCCGGGCATCATGGACCGCGTGGGCAAGCTGCAGCAGGATCTGTCGCTGGAAACCGCCATCGAGCGCCTGCGCGACGGCAGCTTGCCGAACGACACGGCCTATTACCTGCAGCACATCGTCAAGGCGATGCGCGGCGGCGTGCGCCGGGCACACGTGATCCCGTTTGCGCTGGACGGCAGCATCCTGCTGGAGCTGTTCCTGCACGACGGCGTGGGCACCATGGTGTCGCACACCGATCTGGAATACCTGCGCGAAGCCACGCTGGATGACGTCGGCGGCATCGTCTCGCTGATCGAACCGCTGGAAGCCGACGGCACGCTGGTCCCGCGCGAGCGCCGGCTGCTGGAGCGCGACATCGCCAACTTCTCGGTCATCGAGCACGACGGCATCATCTTCGGCTGCGTGGCGCTGTATCCGTATCCGAAGGACAGCATGGCCGAAATGGCTTGCCTGATCGTCTCCCCCGACAGCCAGGGCACCGGCGATGGCGAACGCCTGCTCAAGCACACCGAAGTGCGCGCCCGCGCGATGGGCCTCAAGCAACTGTTCGTGCTCACCACGCGCACCGAACACTGGTTCCTCAAACGCGGCTTCGTGCGCGCCACGGTGGATGATCTTCCAGAAGACCGCCGCAAGCTCTACAACTGGCAGCGACGCTCGATGGTGTTGATCAAAAAACTCTAAGCCCCCGATATGCCCCTGGGCGGCATGCCGGAATCCCGGTGATGCCGGCCACGCGTTTTACAATAACGAGATCCGCACGCGCCCGATGATGTTCCACCAGGGCGACGCATTCGCCACACAAGAGGAAATCCCCATGGCCCGCATGGTCCACTGCATCAAGCTCGACAAGGAAGCCGAAGGCCTCGACTTCCCGCCCCTGCCCGGCGAACTGGGCAAGAAGATCTGGCAAAGCGTCTCGAAAGAAGCCTGGGCCGGCTGGCTCAAGCACCAGACCATGCTGATCAACGAAAACCGCCTGAATATGGCGGATACGCGCGCACGCCAGTACCTGCTCAAGCAGACCGAGAAGTACTTCTTTGGCGAAGGCGCTGACCAGGCTTCGGGCTACGTGCCGCCGCCGTCGGCCTGATACGCCAGCCACAATCAAAAAAAGCCGTTCAGTTTGCGCTGAACGGCTTTTTCGCTTTCTGAGTGCTCACGCAGGGCCTATGCCGGCACGGCAGCCTCATCGAGCTTGAAAATCGCCACGGCGCGGCGCAGTGCACCGGCTTGGTCGGCCATGGCTTGCGCGGCGGCCGAGGCCTCCTCGACCAGCGCGGCGTTCTGCTGCGTGACCTCTTCGATCTGGCCCACGGCGATGTTCACCTGCTCGATGCCCGTGCTCTGCTCGGTCGAAGCCGAGGAGATCTCCGCCACGATCTGCGTGACGCGGTGTACCGAGGCCACGATGTCGTCGATGATGCCGCCGGCCTCGTGTACCAGCTTCGCGCCCGCCTCGACACGCTCGGTCGACTGACCAATCAATCCCTTGATCTCCTTGGCCGCTGATGCGCTGCGTTGCGCCAGCGTGCGCACCTCGCCGGCCACCACGGCAAACCCGCGGCCTTGCTCGCCGGCGCGGGCGGCTTCCACCGCCGCGTTGAGCGCGAGGATGTTGGTCTGGAACGCGATGCTGTCAATGACGCCGATGATCTCGCCCACCTTGGCGGAACTCTCGGAGATGCCGCGCATGGTCTGCACCACGTCGCTCATCACCTGACCGCCGCGTGCGGCTGTGTCCGACGCATGGCCGGCCAAGGTGGTGGCCTGCACCGCGCTCTCCGAATTGCGGCGCACAGTGGCGGTCAACTCGCCCATGTTGGCGGCGGTCTCCTCCAGCGAGGCGGCCTGCTCTTCCGTACGCGATGACAGGTTCAGGTTGCCCGAAGCGATCTGCGCGCTGGCAGAGGCCACGCCCTCGGCATTGCGGCGCACTTCGCTCACCACACTGGCAAGGCTGCGCTGCATGTCTTTCAGGGCAATCAGCAGTTGGGCAATTTCATCGGTGCCCGTCGGCTCATAGATGTTCGCCAGATCCCCCTGCGACACGGTGCGTGCCACATTCACCGCGCGCGACAGTGGCCGTGTGATCGACCGGCTGAACACGAACGCGCCACCCAGCCCCAGCCCGAACGCAGCCAGCATCAGCGCAACACTGACCACCAGCGCGGTATGCGCGGCCTCGGCGGTCTTGGCCGACACGGCCGCGCTTTCGGCGGCAATTTCAGCGGCTGCCTCGTCCAGCAGGCGTGCGGGTTCGCGGTCTACACCGGCCACGACCTTGTCGCCGACCTTCGAGTCAAACGACGCCGCCACAAACCCGTCATGGCCCTTGCGGTAGCCCTCGCCCATGGTGGTATGCGCGGCGGCAAACTGCGTAATCAAATCGCGGCTCTTGCCGGGCGGCAGCGCGGCCTGCAGCGCCTTCGCCTGCTCATTCACCGCCTGCTCGCGTTTGAGGAAGGCGCCCCAGTACTTGTCCAGCTTGTCGGGGTCCTGGCCGCGCAGCAGGGTGTCTTTCCATTCCTGCACCTGGGTCTTGAAGGTGACGAGCATTTTCGTCACCGCACGTTCGTCAGCGACGCGGGCCTGCACGGTGGTGTTGTATTCGACGATCGAGTGATTGAGCGAGGCAATGCCATAGATGGCCCCGGCAAACATCAACAGCAACGCGGCGGCAAAGGCCAGGGGGAGTTTGAGAGCGAGTTTCATGGTGTTCCTGGTAAGACGAGTGCGCTGACAGCATCGACCGCATCTTGTGGATGCAGGCAATGTCAGCGGCATGGGAGCCACTGCCTCCGTCTTATCGGCCACTTAACGCGCCGCTTAATTCAGTTTTTAACAATGCGCAGATCGCAAACGTTCAACTGCCGCGAATGTGATTTGCCTGCCGCAAAAAAAACCGCCCAAGCCTGAGCGGTCTTTGCCTTGGCACATGCAGCGCGCTACTTTGCGCTCGCCAATGCCTCCGTAGCGCGCTCCACCGCATGCGGCTCGCGCCGCGCGTTGGCAATGCGAACAGCGTCGTAGTACGCCGCCGCTGGCGGGCGCTTCAGATATTGCCCCGCGCCGCGCACGGCACGCAGATCACCATCGGCCCAGGCCAGCGCACCACGCGTCAAGGTATGGGTAGCAACGCCGCACACCGTCATCCCTTCAAAGATGTTGAAGTCCACCTTCTGGTGATGCGTCTTCACGGAAATCGTCTTGGTGCCCGCCGGGTCCCACACCACCAGATCGGCATCCGCACCGGGCTGTACAGCGCCCTTGCGCGGATACAGGTTGAAGATCTGCGCAGCGTTGGTCGAGGTAATCCGCACGAACTCGTTGGGCGTGATGCGCCCCGTGTTGACGCCGTGATGCCAGAGGATGGACAGGCGGTCTTCAATGCCACCGCAGCCATTCGGGATCTTGGTGAAGTCCTCACGGCCCATGGCTTTTTGCGATGCGCAGAACGTGCAGTGGTCCGTGCCGGTGGTGTGCAACTGGCCCGCTTGCAGCCCACGCCACAGCGCCTCACGGTGTTCGGCCGAGCGGAACGGCGGGCTCATGACGTGGGCGGCGGCGCGCGTCCAGTCCGGGTCGCGGTACACCGCCTCGTCGATCACCAGATGGCCCGGCAGTACCTCGCCGAATACGCGTAGGCCCTCGTTGCGCGCGCGGGCAATCACGTCCACCGCATCCTTGGCCGACACATGCACGATGTACACCGGCACGCCCAGCACCTGTGCGATCCGAATGGCGCGGTTGGCTGCCTCGCCCTCCACCTCGGGCGGGCGCGACAGCGGATGCGCCTCCGGCCCCGTGATGCCGCGCGCAAGCAGCTGACGCTGGAGCTGGAAGACCAGTTCGCCGTTTTCCGCATGCACGGTCGGCAAAGCACCCAGTTCGAGCGAGCGCGAGAAGCTGTTCACCAGGATCTCGTCGTCGGCCATGATCGCGTTCTTGTAGGCCATGAAGTGCTTGAAGCTGGAGACGCCGTGCTCCTGCACGAGCGTGCCCATATCGCGATGCACGGACTCATCCCACCACGTCACGGCGACGTGGAAGCCGTAGTCGGCGGCCGCCTTCTCGGCCCAGCCACGCCATTCCTTGAAGGCCGCCATGAGCGATTGGCGCGGGCTGGGGATCACGAAATCGATGATGCTGGTGGTGCCACCCGCCAGGCCCGCCGCCGTGCCGGTAAAGAAATCATCGCTGGCCGTGGTGCCCATGAAGGGCAGCTCCATGTGCGTGTGCGGGTCAATGCCGCCGGGCATGACGTATTGCCCGTGCGCATCGACGATCGTGGCGCCGGCCGGCGCGTCGATCTGCGCCGCCACCTGCAGGATGGTGCCCCCCTCCTCTGGGCTGGCGCAGAGCACGTCAGCACGCCAGGTGCGGTCTGCATCGATGACCGTGCCGCCACGGATCAAGGTCGTCATGTCGCTGTCTCCTTGTGGGTTGTGTGGGTGCGCAGGCGGATGAAAATCAGGCGCTCGCCACGCTGGCGCTCGGGCTGCCGCGCAGCTTCATCCACGCGCTGTAGACCAGCGCCGCCAGCACCAAGCCAACGAACCACGCGTACGTGTAGAGCGTGTTGAAGAACGCCGGCACGTTCGGGAACGCGCTCGGAAATGCGGTGTGCAGGAAGCCCGGCAGATTAGGCAGCACGCCCACAGCCAGCGCCACCACCGCACCAAGGTTCCAGCCGCCGGTGTAGGCGTATTCGCCGTTCTCTTCGAACAGTTCGCGCGCGTTCAAACGGGTGCCGCGGATGAGGAAGTAATCGACCATCATGATGCCGGCCACCGGCCCCAGCAGCGCGGAATAGCCCACCAGCCACGTAAAGATGTAGCCCTCGGACGTGGCCAGAATCTTCCACGGCATCATCACGATGGCGATGGTGGCGGTGATCAGCCCACCCGTCTTGTACGAAATGCCCTTCGGCCACAGGCTGGAAAAATCGTATGCGGGCCCGACCAGGTTGGCCGCCAGGTTGCAGCACATGGTGTCCAGCGTGAGGATGATGAGCGCAATGCCCACGCCGATGCCGGTCATGCGGCTCGTGAGGTCGATCGGGTCCCAGATGGCCTTGCCGTAGATGACCACGGTGGCAGACGTGACCACCACCGAGATGACCGACAGCAACGCCATCGGAAGCGGCAGACCAATCGACTGGCCGACGATCTGGTCACGCTGCGATTTGGCAAAGCGCGTGAAGTCCGGAATGTTCAACGCCAGCGTTGCCCAGAAGCCGACCATGGCCGTGAGGCTCGGCCAGAACGTTGTCCAGAACTGGCCCGCCTTCTTGCCGCCCGCCACAAACTGCGACGGGGTGGAGAGCATCGAACCGACACCGCCCGCCTTGGACGTGGCCCACCACACCAGCACAATGCACATCACGATCTTGATGGGGGCCGACCAGCTTTCCAGCCAGCGGATCGAATCGGTACCGTGCAGGATGAAATAAAGCTGCAGCGCCCAGAACAACAGGAAGCACGCCAGCTGGCCGAACGAGATGTCCAGGAACGGCAGTGCGGCGCCATGCAGCGCATTGCCCGTCAGGATATTGGCCAGCGTATAGATGGCGCTGCCGCCCAGCCACGTCTGGATGCCATACCAGCCGCACGCCACGATGGCGCGCAGCAGCGCCGGTAGCTTGGCCCCTTGCGTGCCGAACGACGTCCGCACCAGCACCGCATACGGAATCCCGTGCTTCGCGCCCGCGTGGCCGATCAGCAGCATCGGCACCAGCACGATGGCGTTGCCCAGCAGCACCGTCACCACCGCCTGCCACGGCGACATGCCCTGCTCCGTCAGCCCGGCAGCCAGCATGTACGAGGCGATGTTCATCACCATGCCGACCCACAACGCGGCGAAGTGGTACCACTTCCACGTACGCTGGGCCACGCCGGTGGGCGCCAGATCGTCGTTGTAAAGACTGCTGCCGGTCACTGGCGGTTCGGCGGGGTGCGCTGCCTGCTTCATTGAAAGACCTCCACGGGTTGTTGGCGTGCTCTGCGGCGCGCGTCAGGCTCATTTGTACGTATCAAAACCGGTCAGCACAAGCACGATCACGCCGCTTTGGCTGCAGGCGCTGGCTCAGTGGCACTGGCGTCCGGCGTACTTACCACCGTACGCGCCGGGTTGTTCGGATGCGTGGTCCAGTTGGCGTAGTCACCCGCGTCCACACGCTCCATCGTGATGCATTGCTCGACCGGGCACACATGCATGCATAAATTACACCCGACGCATTCGGCGTCGATCACCTCGAAGTGGCGCTTGCCGTCTTTCTCGCGCGTGATGGCCTGGTGCGAGGTGTCTTCGCAAGCGATATGGCACAGGCCGCATTGAATGCAGCGGTCCTGGTCGATGCGTGCCTTGATGTCGTACTTCAGGTTCAAGTATTTCCAGTCTGTCACATTGGGCACGGCGCGGCCACGGATGTCGTCCAGCGTGGCGTAGCCCTTTTCATCCATCCAGTTAGCCAGGCCATCGGCCATATCCTGCACGATGCGAAAGCCGTAATGCATGGCCGCCGTGCACACCTGCACGCTGCCCGCGCCCAGCACGATGAACTCCGCCGCATCGCGCCAGTTGGAAATACCGCCGATACCGGAGATCGGCAGATTGGGCGTCTGCGTATCACGCGCGATCTCGGCCACCATGTTCAGGGCGATCGGCTTGACGGCCGGGCCGCAATAGCCGCCGTGGGTGCCCTTGCCATCCACGGTCGGCATCGGTGCCATCTGGTCCAGATCGACCGCCACGATGGAGTTGATCGTGTTGATGAGCGACACGCCATCCGCCCCGCCCTTATACGCCGCACGCGAACCCAAACGGATGTCGGTGATGTTGGGCGTCAGCTTCACCAGGCACGGCAGCTTGGTGGCCTCCTTCACCCAACGCGTGACCATCTCCACGTACTCCGGTACCTGCCCGACCGCCGCGCCCATGCCTCGCTCGCTCATGCCGTGCGGGCAGCCGAAATTCAGCTCGACCGCATCGGCGCCGGTGTCTTCCACCATCGGCAGAATCCATTTCCAGTCGTGCTCGTTGCACGGCACCATCAACGAGACGATCAGCGCGCGGTCGGGCCAGTCACGCTTGACTTGCGCAATCTCGCGCAGGTTCACGTCTAGCGGACGATCGGTGATCAGCTCGATATTGTTCAACCCCGCGATACGCTGGCCATTCCATTGCACCGCGCCATAACGCGAGCTGACATTGACCACATGGGGGTCGAGCCCGAGCGTCTTCCACACCACGCCACCCCAGCCCGCCTCAAACGCGCGGTTGACGTTGTAGGCCTTGTCGGAGGGCGGCGCAGAAGCCAGCCAGAAGGGGTTCGGCGATTTGATGCCGGCAATCGTGCAGCGCAAGTCAGCCATGTTCGGCTCCGTGGAGTGTGTTGTTCGGGGATGCGGCTCAGGCCGCCTTGGCAGTGAGGCCTGCCAGATACGCGTCGATGGAGGCGGCGGCCACCTTGCCGTCCTGCACAGCCTGCACCGTCAGGTCGATGCCGCCCGTGGCTGCACAATCGCCACCGGCCCAAACGTCAGGCAACGTGGTGCGCCCGCCCGCATCCACGGCAATGCGGTTGCCGTCGACGGTCAGCAGTTCGCCATCCACACCGATCGGCACCAGCGTCTGGCCGATGGCCTTTAGCACCATGTCCGCTTCCACCACTAGGCGTTCGCCTGCGCGCTCGAACTCCACGCCGGTCACCTGTCCGTCCTGCCCCAGCAGCCGCACCGGCTTGGCATGCGTGATGAGCGTGACGCCGTTCTTTTGTGCGAACTCACGCTCTGCCCAGGTGGCGCTCATCGATTCGACACCGCGCCGGTACACCATCGTCACCGTCGTCGCGCCCAGCTTGCGGCTTTGCACGGCTGCGTCGACTGCCGTGTTGCCACCACCGATCACCACCACACGCCGGCCAACCGGCACGCTTTCCAGTGCAGCGGCCTGGCGCACCTGCTCAATGAAATCGACGGCGTTCATCACGCCCGACAGGTCTTCACCTTCCAGCGCCAACGCACGCACACCACCCAGACCCATCGCCAGGAACACGGCGTCGTGCTGCTTGCGCAACGCATCGAGCGACATGTCACCGCCCAATACGACGCCCGTCTTCAGTTCGATGCCACCCACCGACAGCAACCACGCCACCTCACGCTGCGCAAAATCGTCGACGGTCTTGTAGGCGGCAATGCCGTACTCGTTCAAGCCGCCGGCCTTGGCATGCGCATCGAACAGCGTGACGCGGTGCCCGGCCAACGCCAACCGATGCGCACACGCCAACCCGGCCGGCCCGGCACCCACCACGGCGATATGGCGCCCCGTGTCCGGCGCTCGCTTGAATAGCGCTACGCCCTTGGCCATCGCCCAATCCGTGGCATGGCGCTGCAGCGCGCCAATGGCTACCGGTTGCGCGTCTTGATCGTTGCGAACGCAAGCGCCCTCGCACAGGATTTCGGTGGGGCACACCCGCGCGCACATCCCGCCGAGTGGGTTCGCGGAGAGGATGTCCACCGCCGCGCCCTTCAAGTTGCCATTGCTGATCTTGCGGATAAAGCTGGGGATGTCGATCTGCGTGGGACACGCTTGCACGCAGGGTGCGTCATAGCAGTAGTGACAGCGGCTGGCTGCAGCTGCCGCAGCCGTCGGATCAAGCAACGGCGCAATGTCGGCAAACTCGCACGACAACTGCTCCGGCGACAGACGGTGCGCGGCAATGTCACCGGTTTCCTTAATAGCCATGGGTGCTCCTTCTTCCGTGTGAGGACACAGCCGTGCCCGCCGGCCTCACACAGGCGAGGTCGGGACGGCTTTCGTTTTGGGTAATGCGACAGCGACTGCGGGGTGTGGCTCGGGGTGTGCTTATGGGGCCGGCTCGCACGCGCGAGAGAGCATCGCGTGCAGCAAGACATTCGCGCCGGCCTCGATCCATTCGGGCGTGGCGTCTTCGATCTCGTTATGGCTGATGCCGTCCACGCATGGCACGAACACCATCGACGTGGGCGCCACCTGCGCCAGATAGCATGCATCGTGGCCCGCGCCGGACACCATGTCGCGGTGTGAATAGCCAAAGCGCTCTGCCGCCGCACGCACCGATGCCACACACGCGGCATCGAACTTGACGGGCTCGTAGTAGAAGATCTGCTCAAGCTGCGTTTCCAGCCCGATGCCCTCGGCGATCTTGGCGACGCCCTCGCGCAACGCGGCGTCCATCTTCGCGAGCACCGCATCATCCGGATGCCGGAAATCGACCGTGAAGAACACGCGCCCCGGAATCACGTTCCGCGAGTTCGGGTGCACCTGCATCATGCCGACCGTTGCACAGGCAAACGGTGCGTGGTCCAGCCCGATGCGATTGACCAGATCGACCACGCGCGCGGCGCCCAGCAGCGCGTCGCGGCGGCGCGGCATTGGCGTCGGGCCGGCGTGGGCCTCCTGGCCGGTCAGCGTGATCTCATACCAACGCTGGCCTTGCGCATCCGTCACCACGCCGATGGTCTTCTGCTCGGCTTCCAAAATCGGCCCCTGCTCGATATGCAGTTCGAACGCGGCGTGCAGCTTGCGGCCGCCGCATGGCACGTCGCCGGCATAGCCGATGCGCTGGAGTTCTTCGCCGATGGTCTTGCCATCCACGTCCTTGCGCGAAAGACCGTATTCCAGCGTGAAGACACCCGCAAACACGCCCGAGGCCACCATCGCCGGCGCAAAGCGCGAGCCCTCTTCGTTGGTCCAGATCACGACTTCGATCGGGTGTTCGGTCTCGATGCCGTGATCATTCAGGCTGCGGATCACCTCCAGCCCGCCGAGCACGCCATAGATGCCATCAAAGCGGCCGCCGGTCGGCTGTGAGTCCGCATGTGAGCCGGTCATGACCGGCAGCGCGCCTGGATTGCGCCCGGCACGCCGCATGAACACGTTGCCCATCTGGTCGACCGTGACTGTGCAGCCGGCCTCCTTGGCCCAACCGACGATGAGGTCCCGCCCCTGCTTGTCGAGATCGGTCAGCGCAAGCCGGCATACGCCGCCCTTGGGCGTCGCGCCAATCTTCGCCACCGTCATCAGGCTGTCCCACAATCGCTTGCCGTTGACCTGGATCGACGTATCGAGCCCGGCCGTTTCCAACGCTTCGGGTGCTGCACTCATTGCGTGTCGCTCCTTTGGGGTCCGCCATGCTGGTCCGCAGCCACACCCATGCGGTGCAGCGGCGGCCATGTTCTGGGGCATCTCCGCACGCGGGCGGTGCATGCGGATGGTGTTGTCTCGGACAACGTTTTTGGGCCATCGCCCGCCAGCTCAATCCTGTCCGAATGGACAGGTTGTAGACGAGGATTCCCATCAAATCAATGTCTTTCGCAGACAGGCTTTTAAAGCGAGAAGCGTGCCATTGCGGCGCAGCATGGAACGCGCGACCTCGCTGCAGAGAGATGCCGTGCTGCCATCACAGCGACTAGAATGAGGCGCAGCGCGGCATTCCCTGCGCAGACACGTCGCACGAGACCACCATGCGAGACGACCCAGCCGCAGCCAACCCGTCAGAGCACGCCGAAACCGCAGCGCCAATGCGGCGGCGCAAGGCGCATATTCGCGCCTCGAACGAAGCGCATCTGCTGGCCTGCGCTGAAGCGGTCTTTGCCGAACGTGGGCTCGAAGGCGCGAGCACCGCCATGATTGCCGAGCGCGCCGGCCTGCCCAAGGCGAACCTGCACTACTACTTCCCCACCAAGCTGGCGCTGTACAAGCGTGTGCTGGAAGACCTGTTTGAAGACTGGCACCGCGCCGCCAACTCGTTTGAAGACAGCGACGACCCCGCCGAGGCCATCAGCGGCTACGTGCGCGCCAAGATGGAGTTGTCACGCCGCCGGCCGCTGGGCTCCAAGGTCTGGGCCAACGAGATCATCCACGGCGCGGAGCATATGCAGGACATCCTCGCGCAGCGCGTCAAACCGTGGTTCGACACGCGCGTGCAGGTCATCGACGCCTGGATCGCCCGCGGGCAACTCGCGCCCGTCGACGCGGAAACGCTGATGTACCTGATCTGGTCGACCACCCAGCACTACGCCGATTTCGAAGCGCAGATCCGTGCGCTCTCGGGCAAGCGCGCGCTCACGCAAAAAGCCTTTGCCGAGCGGACCGAGGAGGTCGTGCAGCTTGTGCTGCGCGCATGCGGCGTCGCCTCCCCCGGCGTGCGAGAGGGCGACTAGGGCAATCAATACGAGGCCCAAAAGCAAACATGCCGTTCAGCGTGAACTGAACGGCATGTTGTTGGAGGCCCGGTGGCCCTGTCGCGTTTTGGCGATCAGAAATCGCGTCGCTGCACGCCAGCTTCCGTACCCAGCAGCAGCACGTTGGCACCACGTTTGGCAAACAGGCCCACGGTCACCACGCCCGGGATGTCGTTGACCACCGATTCCAGCCCCTTCGGATCGGCAATACGCAAACCCACCACGTCAAGGATCACATTGCCGTTGTCGGTCTTGTAGATCTGCCCTTCCTTGGTCATGCGCAGACGCGGCTGGCCGCCGAGCGCAGCCAGTTGGCGCGCCACAGCAGCACGTGCCATCGGCACCACTTCCACGGGCAGCGGAAACACGCCCATCGTCTCAACGAGCTTGCTGCCGTCGGCGATGCAGACGAACGTCTTGGCGACAGAGGCCACGATCTTTTCGCGCGTGAGTGCGCCACCGCCGCCCTTGATCATCGCGCCCGAGCCATCGATCTCGTCAGCGCCATCCACATACACGGGGATGGCATCGACTTCGTTCAGGTCCAGCACGGTAAAGCCATGGCCCTGCAGGCGACGCGTCGACGCTTCGGAGCTGGACACCGCGCCGGCAAAGCGCGCCTTGTGCGGCGCCATGGCATCGATGAACAGGTTGGCCGTCGAACCGGTGCCGACACCCAATACCGCGCCCTCGGGCACGTTGGCCAATACGTAATCTGCGGCGGCCTGTGCCACCAGTGCCTTCAGTTCATCCTGCGTCATCGCAAACACCCCAAGAAACCGGTCGGAATCGGAAAACCCGGTAGTGTACCGGATCAATACGATAGCTCTCGGCCGGCTGGCGGAGCCAAACCTGCGGAGTACAATCGATTCATCCTTTCACCTCCGGCGCAACGTTGGAACAAGAATGTTGGAACGTCGCCGGAACCCAATCCGGACTCGCTTCATGACTCAGCTCGATCAACTCAAGCAGTTCACCACCGTCGTCGCCGACACGGGCGATTTTCAGGCCATGCGCGCCTATGCGCCGCACGATGCCACGACCAACCCGTCGCTCATCCTGAAGGCCGTGCAAAAGGCCGAATATCGCCCGCTGCTGGAGCAAGCCGTGCGCGACGCGCGCAGCGATAGCGTGGAAGACATCATCGATGCGGTGTTGGTGGCGTTTGGCTGCAAGATTCTGTCGATCATCCCGGGCCGCGTGTCGACGGAAGTCGATGCACGCCTGTCGTTCGATACGGAAGCCACGGTCGCCAAGGCCAAGCACCTGATCGCGCTATACGAAGCGCGCGGCGTGGCACGCGAGCGCGTGCTGATCAAGATTGCATCGACGTGGGAAGGCATCCGCGCAGCAGACCAGCTTCGCGCCGAAGGCATCCGCTGCAACATGACGCTGCTGTTCTCGCTGGCGCAGGCCGTGGCCTGTGCGGAAGCGGGCGTGCAACTCATCTCGCCCTTCGTCGGCCGCATCTACGACTGGTACAAGAAAGATGCCGGCGCGAACTGGGACCCAGTCGCCCAAGGCGGCGCCAACGACCCGGGCGTGCAGTCCGTCCTGCGCATCTACAACTACTACAAGAAGTTCGACTACGCGACCGAAGTGATGGGCGCGAGCTTCCGTAACACCTCGCAGATCATCGAGCTGGCCGGTTGCGATCTGCTCACCATCAGCCCCGATCTGCTCGCCCAGTTGCAGCAGTCTGATGCGCCGGTGGAGCGCAAATTGTCGCCAGACAACGCGAACGCCGCCAACATCGTCCGCCTGCCTGCCGATGAGAAGTCCTTCCGCTGGCACATGAATGCCGATGCCATGGCCACCGAAAAGCTGGCCGAAGGCATCCGCCTGTTTGCAGCGGACGCGATCAAATTGGAAGCGTTGATTGAGCCGCTGCGCGCGGCAGCGTAAGGAAGAAAAGCGCTTTACCCCAGCATGGCGGGCAGACACACGCCCGCCGGCTGGTGGATCACCAAGTCAGCCGTTGCGTCGAGCGCGCTCGGCTGCGGATTGACCACGATGACCTTGGCTCCACCGTCTTTTGCGCGCCCCGGCAGGCTGGCCGCCGGATACACAAGGCCCGACGTCCCCACCACCAGGCACACATCGCACGTGCTGGCTGCCTCTTCCGCGCGATAGGTGGCGACCAGCGGCAGTGGCTCACCAAACCACACCACGCCCGGGCGCAGCATTGCGCCGCACGTCACGCAACGCGGCGGCCTTCCCGGCTCCGCCGTGGCGACATCGCATTTGCCGCAACCGCCCAGCCATTTGTTGGCGAACAGATTGCCGTGCAGCTCGATCACGCCCTCACTGCCGGCACGCTGGTGCAAACCGTCAACATTCTGCGTGACGAGCGTCACCGTCTTGCGCTTGGCCAAGGCGGCAATCGCCAGATGCGCGGGATTCGGCTGGGCTTCCAGCACGCGTTCGCGGCGCTCCTGGTACCAGTCCCACACCATGCGCGGGTGCTTGCGGTAGGCGGCCTCGGTGGCCATGTCTTCGGGCTTGAATTTCTCCCACAAGCCCGTGAGCGCATCACGGAACGTGGCCACGCCGGATTCCGCCGATACCCCCGCACCGGTCAGCACCATGATGCGGTCTGCAGACTCGACCCAGTCGCGCGCCTGCGCCAACGCAGCTGCGTCAGACACAGCCGTCGGTTCGGCAGACATCACTTCTTGGCCGGTGCAGCTGCGCGTTGACGCACCGCCTCGAACAGGCAGACGCCGCTGGCCACCGACACGTTCAGGCTTTCCACGCTCAAACCCAAGTGGGACAACGGTCTATGGGTTTCTTGGGCCATTTTCATCCAGTGTTTTTTTGGCTTCACAGGACAATTACAGGACACTGGCATGGCAACCTTCAGCAAAAATTTGGACAAGTCTGGCAAAGCGTCGTGGCAAGTGAAAATTCGCCGCAAGGGGTTCCCGGCATATACACGAACGTTCGCCAACAAGGCACAGGCACTGGACTGGGCACGGCGGATTGAGACAGAGATGGACCGGGCGGAACATCCGACAACCCACGCGGCCAAGCAGACCACATTGGCCGAGATTCTAATCCGTTACGGGGATGAAGTCGTGCCAACCCATCGGGGCGGCAAACACGAACTTCAGCGTATCAAGCAACTGTTAGGAAATCCGGTCAGCCAAAACACGATGGCTGACCTAACGCCCGCGAAAATCGCATACTGGCGCGACGAACGTCTGCGCGCCGTGTCTGCCAGTAGTGTCCTTCGTGAAATGACCATCCTACGCAGCGCTATCCGGCGTGCCCGTGCCGAATGGGGTATCGAACTACGAGACCACCCCATGAGCCATGTCGCCAAGCCCAAGGACAACCCACCGAGAGAGCGGCGCATCAGTCACGCCGAAGAAGCCAGCCTCTATGAAGGATGCAAGAAGGCGCGGAATCCGTATCTGCGGCCAGCCATCGAGTTCGCCTTACAAACTGCCATGCGACAAGGCGAAATCGTGGCACTGGAATGGCGGAATGTCGATTTGGAACGCCGCACTGCCCGCTTACCGATGACGAAGAACGGTCGATCACGTGTTGTTCCTTTGTCAAGCCGTGCCATCGAAATTATTCAGAGCCTTCCCCAAGACACAGAACGGGTGTTTCAGGGATTCAGCACCTACAGTGTCAAACATGCGTTCGTTCGGCTTGTGGCCCGACAACGGCTACACGACCTGCATTTTCATGATCTGCGCCATGAAGCGATCAGCAGGCTAGTTGAGCGCGGACTGAACATCATGGAAGTCGCCGCCGTCTCCGGGCACCAGACGATGCAGATGCTGAAGCGATACACTCATCTGCGTCCCGAGGACATTGCACTGAGACTTGGATAGTTGACCCAATTTGGTCGAACTGGCCGTGGTGCCGGAATGGTGCAATTCGACCTTCATCCCGGACCGTAACGGCACCACGTTTCGGTAGGCCGGTGCTTGTAGTTCGGTCGAATCAGCACTGTCCCGCATTGTCGGCATCTGTATGTGGAACTCTCCCATCCGACCAAACGTGCGGTGGCCGTCAAAAACTGGTCGCCTTTGATGGCGGCCAGTTCACAATGAGGGCCTATATGGCAATTAGCGTCAATCAGCGCAACGCAGGCATAGCAGGGCATCACTGATAGATCATCTTGGTGTTGCCGCACGGATCATCCGCGCAACCCCACCCAAACCGTAGCCAGTCTGCAAGGTCACGCAGCACGTGCAATCTTGACCCTGCATCCCCTCGGGAAGTTGTGGCACCCCCAGAACGAACCGCCGTCACCTTGACGGACCACCATCTTGATCCCGCACGCGGCACAGGTCGGTGTCTGGTAATCACCTTCGAACGCCCGTGCCAGCAATTCATCTTGTTTCTCAGCATCCAAGGCACGGATGCGGTCAACTATGCCTTCGCCGTCGAGCAACTGAATCCCAGCTTCTTTGGCATAGTCCTGCACCGGTTTGCCGATGAAACCCGTCAGTGACCAGAAAATGCCCCGCTCGACCTTCTTGGCGTGCATGACGCCACCCAGCGCACGGACGGGTGTCACCTTGACTGGCTCACTCCATGCCTTGCACTGGACCAGCGCGATGGGATCAGGCTTGCCCTTCATGTACAGCGTGGCATCGACACCAGCATCGGCGCCTTGCGGCACAGTTTCCACGGTAAAACCCTTAGCTTCGTAGTACCAGACGCACAGCATCTCGAATCGCTTCCATTCCAGTTGCTGAAGCGCCTCAAGGGTCCATTCCATTTCTGGCGATGGATCAACCTCCACTGGTTCTTCCGCCCCTTCGGGGACATCCTCAACTGGTTGATCCGCGGTTGTGCCAAGCAATTCATGCACAGCGGATGGTGGCACCACGAACACCGCCAGCATTGATCCAAGACTGGCCTTGGCGGCGTCAGTCAAACCATCGCGGTTGACCTCCTTGTCCTGCCACACAACGGTTCGTGCCAGCGGCATGCCTGCGTCCACCAGATCAGCCCGGCTTTCGCACGCACCAGTCACCTTGCCAATCAGGTAGGTACGGCTGGCTGGCGAGTAGGTGACAACCAAGTCATCGACCTTGATTTCATTCATGAAGCGCCAAACCTGCGACGCCACTGAAGCCGCCATCTTCTCTTTCGTTTCCGGCGCGATGGACAAATGCAGATCGGACAATTCTTTCTTCGTCATGCCGGGCTTGGCATGGTGGGCAAGCTGCGTCCATCCGATAGCAGCGATACCCTTCTGACGAAAATCATTATAGAGACGACCGCCATCGGCCCGGATCATCCACATCTCGCTCATATTGTGTCGATGTATGAATACAGCCCCAGTTCATCCCTAGATTGCTTGCCGACGATCAGACGCCGCCAACAACCAGAACCCAATAGCGCTCAGAATCGCCAGCCATACGAAGGACGCATCCCAATGGAAATTCCACGGATGCTGCGGGTAAATCACCTCTATAAACAAAAAAGTCCGCACGCAGTAGACGGCATAGAATGTTGATAGCGACACCAACATGGCCCCGGCTTGCCAAGCTGCCCATGCAGACCTTCCCGCAATGGCACCACCGACCAACAAAAGCACCAGCGCGAGAAGAATCAATGACCCCGCCGTCGCAGTCTGGCTGCCGATCGGGTTCGACGCACCCGCAAATACAGCCATCAGGTCGGAGAGCATTAATGCGGCACAGGCCCAATAGACGCAAAGACCAATCACGTCTCGTAGTTGACGCCCTCCGCTGCAAGCCTTGCTGCGTTGCGCAGGCGCAGGCGCAGGCACAGGGATCCGTACCGTAAGAACTAAGGCCACGTCCATCACGACATGCGCAACGGAAAACAACGCCACGAGCGGAGTTGGCTTGTTGATGAACATGCCCACCAACGCGTTAAGAACAATCGCGATGAGGATCGCAGGCTTGGTCCACGGTCGGTCGAAACGAATCGCGACGGCCACTCCCGTGTATGTCACAGCGGTGCCAGCAATCCACAACCACTGTGCGCCAGCGGAGAGCGACGACTGTGGTATTGGCCCTGACATGCTGATCGTTCCTGCACGAAACCCCATGTATATCGCAAGAAACTGGGTGAAGGCGGTCAACAAGAAGTAGTTCGCCACAACGGCGCGCAGCAGAGGCTTCTTCATAGGTTCAGACAAACAAAAAGACCGTCCCGCCCGATCACTGGCTGACAGCACTACGCAGCTTCCGCTTGCTTCGCCCCGCTTTTTTCCACGCGATCGCGCGCCTCTAGGCTGTACTTCAGCAGAGCAATCACTCGGTCCATTTCCTGCGTCACGCCATAGCTAAGGAACTTCAGGAAATACATTGCGAGGACGAGGAAGATCAATCCCCGGAGCCACGGATGTGCACTGTTGTTATATAGAGCAATTGCACCACCAGCGGATGCAGCCAAGGCCGGGAATAGACCGACCTTCTCAAGCTGGCCTGCCAGCATTGACCCTCGTGCTTCAAACGCTAAGCGTTGATGGAGAAATTGCGCCAACACGTATTCCACGGCTTCACGCTCGCAGCGGGCCAAGCGATTCGTGGTGTTCAGATCAACTTGATTTGCATGATCAACCAGTTCCAAAATCGATTCCTTGGGCCGCCTGAAATAGGACACCACGCTCGGCGTGCCCCGAATGATTGTCAACACAAACATCGTTTGGATTAGAAAAAGCACTAGGACGATGATCGTCAACGCCGTAGCGCCGAGCGCCCTGCTTGGAAGGAACCACATGATTGCGGCTAGGACAAGCAGCACTCCGTATCCGGTCATCCATGACTCTTGCGTGACACGAATAACCCGGTCTAGTTTCTGTATCCAAACGGAAGCCTTTGGCTTCTCCACCTCTCGCGTAGTCATCTGCTGAACGATTGCCCATACTTCGGCGACATCTTCGTTCCGAACAACTGGTCGCGAATTCACTTTCTCCTGCATTGACGGGTCTCCTTCACCCAGAGAAGCACTGCTCCACGACGGCTGTGCCAATAGGCGATGTGTCGTATCGCGCTGCTGAGTGGAACACAGCAGCGGCCTGTCTAGACATCACTGCACGACCTTCGCATTCTTCAACAGGCCGCCCACCACGGTCACCGTCGCTCGTTCCAGTTCTGCCGTTTCCAATGCCTGTTTGATCGCGGGTTTCACGGCGTCATAGGAAGGCACCTGAGTTGGTCGAACGGCGTCCACCTTCACGACGTAACGTTGACTGCCAGCTTCGACTGATGCGGCACTCACGGCGCCCGGCGCCAACGTGGCAATCTCACGTGCGACTGGTAAAGGCAAGTTCTGCGTCTTGCCTTCCTCCACGGGTACCTTGAAGCTAACCCAATCCATCTCGCCACCGCGCGCCTTGTTCGGAGCGGTGCTGTACTGCTGCGCCAGCTTGGCGAAGTCACCGCCCTGCTTCAGTTGCGTGATGACCTGCGTGGCCGTCACGTCATCGCCAAGCTGAATGACACGGGCCTTGTATTCCTTGTCACCCAAGCTGGACACGATTGCGTCATAGCGGGCTTTCACTTGATCGTCGGTCACGGGTGCGGGCTTGATGTTGTCCTTCAGCCATGCCTGTGTGATGGCCGCATCGTGCGCTTCCTGAACGGCCTGTTTGACCGCAGGCAACTTGTCATACGCTGGCACCTTGGCGGCTTGCTGACGGAACAATTCGCGGGCAATCAGTTGTTGCTTGAGTGC
The DNA here is from genome assembly GCA_039592975.1 of Ralstonia sp. Taxonomy (GTDB): domain Bacteria; phylum Pseudomonadota; class Gammaproteobacteria; order Burkholderiales; family Burkholderiaceae; genus Ralstonia. Next base: position 41,405 of record JBCNQE010000022.1, read on the forward strand.
CTGCACAACATTCGAATTGGCGGCCATACCGGTTTGCGCCACTGCACGATCCAATTGGGCTTGGGTGATCTGAGTGCCATTGACGATAGCAACGACGCCTTGTGGCAGTCCATCAGCATGAGCCAAAGGAGCAGTAAGCCAGGTCGCAATAGCTACAGCGGACGCAAGCGATTTCATGCTTCGCAGTGATCGAGACATATCTTTCATATCGGTTTTTTTTGGGAGTACTGCTTTTATCGAGATGCACCACCGCTTGGAGCAGATGTGCCTGCCGTATCGGGTTCGCTCGGCGGAAACTGCTGCTGTTGTTCATGTCCCAAGCGTTTCATCTCCCGCTTTGCCATCAATCTCTCCAGGAACGCCTGGGGACATTCGGCGAGGGCTCGCGTGAAATGCTTCCGTGCTTTTTGGGGGTCTTGTCGCGTCAACGCAAGCTCTGCGATATAGGCGTTCGCTTCGCAGACCCTACCCTCCTTCTTGTCAGCACTTCCAACGTTCGCCGTCGCCATCAGTGCTTGTTCATCGATCGTGCCGAGATAGAACTCCATGATCGGGTACGGCCAATCGTGGCTCTTGAGGGACCACACGTTCTCACGGAATTGCGCCAGGCCGTCCATACCAGCCCGCGACGCGGCAAGGTAGCGCCAAAGGATCATGTAGGCGCGCCCGCTGTCTTCCGGCCGGGACCCCAGAGCCTTGTCAAATGCACGAACTGCCTGGTCAAACTCGCCTCGGTAGAAATGCAGATCCGCGATGCCGCGCAACGCAGCATCGTTGTTTGCATCCATGCCGAGCACCTTGGCGTAGTCGTCAAAAGCATCGGAATCTCGGTCAAGCCATGGCAGATCATCAGCGCGAAACCGATATGCCTCCACACTGTCAGGAGCCAAACTAATGGCCTGAGACAGATCAGCAATCACGTCGTGCCACCTCCCCAACTGTTCATAGGCGAGGGCTCTTTCCATATATGCATCTAGGTTACGTGGGTCCCGCCGAATGAGTTTGGTAAGGTCGTCTATCGCCCTCTGGTACTGGCCAAGGCTTTGATAGGACGCCGCCCGCACCCGATACAACATTGGAATGAACGGGTGATCCGGCCCAAGTTTTTCGGCGCTGTCCAAATCAGAGATCACCTCAGCGGGCTTTTCGAGTAAAGCATAGACAGTGCCCCGACCGAAGTAAGCCAAAGCAAGGTTCGGGTTCGCCTGGATTACTGCAGTCCAGTCCGCAATCGATTTGTCGTTTGCGCCAACACTCGTGTAGCTTGTTGCTCGCCCTATCAAGGAACCAAGATCACCGGGGCGCAGTGCGAGTGCGGCGTCATAGTCTGCAATGGCGTTCTTTTCCTCCTTTTTTGCCTGCCAAACGTCTGCGCGCGCTTGCAGTAGCTCTACCGACTGCGGTTGCTCACGCAGCCCAGCAGAGAAATCCGCGAGAGCCAGATCGTATTGCTGCAGTCGCGCCTCCACCCACCCTTTGGCCCCATAGAGACGCCATTGATGCTGATTCCTCTGTATCGCCATTGCGAAATCCTGCTTGGCCAATTCATACTGACCCAGTAGCGCATAGACGCTGCCACGCTCGAACCAAGCGTCCTCAAAACCTGGAACCAGTGCTATGGCTGAGGTGAAATCTGCGGCGGCTTGCTTGAAGTCCCCCGCATTCCTGTGCGCGAAGGCACGCCAATAGAACGGCCATGGCGAATGACTATCCAGTTCGATCGACGCCGAGCAGTCTTCAATCGCACTTGCGTGGTCCTTCAGTAGGAGATTGACGTGCCCGCGAAGAGCCAGAACCCATGCGAACGTCGGTTTGACCCCCAGTGCTCGTGTGTAATCTGCCTTCGCTTGCTCCAACTTATTCAGTCGTTCGTAGGCTGCTCCGCGATCTGCATACGCTAGTGCAAGTCGAGGGTCCACGGAAAGTGCATGGTCGAGGTCAGCCACCGCATTGTCATACTTGCCCAGCGAGAGCCAAGACTCTCCCCGTGCGAGCAAGAGCGAGGTCGAATCAGGAGCTTGGCGCAACCCCGCATCAAATTGTGCAATGGCAGCCTGGTAGTCGCGCGCTGCAAGATACGCAAGTCCACGTCGATACAAGGACAGGATCTGACCTGGTTGGGGTCGTTCAACGCTAGGATCATCGAATTCACTGCGACGCTCTTGCTTGAACTTGTCTCCCAGGAGGGGAGCAGCCACAGGGGCAAACTTAAGGAACTTTTCTATACTTGCGTTACCAGACAGTGCCACCTCCGGCGGCGTGTTGGCTCGTGCGCTTGGTATTTCGACAAGACATGCGGCGACCACAACCAGGGTGGCCACGATGACGCTTCGCAGGGATTCAAATTTGGCCACGTCGGCTCTGAGTTTCCCGCTTGACATTCAATACGTCCAGTTCATAGTCGCCAGCAAGACGGTCGGCTTGCTACCGAGTTCAGCCGGCTGAACAAGCGCCCGGCCCAGCAGCAGTTCGCTGGTCAACACGCTCTTTCCATAGGTTGCCGACAGACGCACCCCAAGGCCCGTACCCGCCAAGTACTGCCAGTGCTGCGTGGCCACTAATTGCGTCTGCCCACCATCCAGGAAGGCGTATGGCTCGATACGCACACCGGCAACTGTGGGCGCATTGGCCCACACCACTTCGTTGCGCAACGTCAGCCCTCGATCGCCGCTGATGATGCCCTCGCGAAAGCCGCGCACGGAGCTCATACCGCCCGCAAAAATCTGCTCCGAACCAAACAGCGCCACGTTCGACCACTGCGCTTGGACCTGCCCCCGATAGGCGAAGGCAGCTTTGGCCACAGTCGCCAGCGGCAGTTGCGTGCTGGCATTGCCGTCGAGCTTCCAGAACTGGCTGTGTGCCTCGTCACGGGTGATGTCTGGTGCGTCGCGGCTGGCGTCGAGTGTGCGCATGCCGCGGGAAGCGCCGGCCTCCCAGGTCGCATAGCCACCCTGATCGCCCAAAGCAAACTTGCGCAAGCCATTGATGGAGACGCGCAGTACCGACAGGCTCTGCGGATCAAGCATCAGGTTGTTGACCTCACGATCGCTACGCCGATGTGTGAGCGTCACGTCGAAAGCGGTGCGACCAGTCTGGTCGCGCTCGATCACGCGGTTCCAGCCGAAGGTATGCGCGAGCGTGCGGCCGTAGACCAGCGCCGTATCGCCGATCAGGCTGTTGTACTCGGAGATCGAACCGGTATAGCTGAAGGTGTTGTAGCCGAACGGAACGGCGGTAGAGACGATGGCCGCATTGGTGTCACGTGTACCGATGTAGGACAGCGACATCGCCTCCTGGAAACCGAGCGCGTTGTCGGCATCGATGCCGGCTCGCAAGCGTGTGGTGCCGGTGGCACGGCTGCCGTAGTTGTCAGTACCCACGTTGAAGCGAAACCGATCACCCGGCTGGTTCGTCAAGGCGATGACGGAGCCGCCCGGGCTTTGACCCGGCAGGATCTGTACTTCAGCTTGGTTGCGGCGCAAGCGGTTGACCTGGTCGACACCTTGTTCCAGGTCGGCCAGCTTCAGCGTCTCGCCCACGGTGGGCATCGACCAAACCGTACCGGCATCGGTCACCCAACCGCCAGCTTGTGGGCTGCCGGCAGTCGATTGATCCGGTACGGATGTTTTGACCGTCTTGCCATTGATCTGCAGGCTCTCGACCTTGCCGGGCACCACGGCGATGGTCAGCACGCCGTCCTTGAGGTTCTGCGGCGGCAGATAGGCACGCGTGGTGACGTAGCCGCGCTGCACAAATGCCTCGGTCAATCGGCGCAGCAGCAAGTTGATGCGGTTGGTACCGAGTGTGTGGTTCAGGAACGGCCGCGAGATCTGTTCAACGGCGCCCGCGTCCAACACGGTGTTGCCACTCAGCTCAATGCGGTGAATGTCGAAGGTCGTACCGGACTCGGCCACCGATTCGACGGTCGCAGTGTCCGGCACAGCAGCGGGCACCGTGATCTGTGGCGCCGGCTGCGTTGCCTCGCGGCGGCGCTCGGCGTCTTGGCGCTCGCGCAAGGCGCGTTGCGCCGGGTCTTCAAGCGGCGGCGTCTGGGCGTGGGCGCTGGCGACCAGCGCGATCACGCCGGCAGCCAGCATCCCTTCAAACGTCTTGTTCAACATCACTCCCTTCCCAACACAATGCGGGTGTCCCGCTTTTCTTTGTCGCAACCAGTCGAAAATTCGGTCGCCTTACTGCCACAACCACGAGGTCAGACCCACGTGCGAATCGATCGACACTGGCTGACGAGATTTGGCCCGCACGGTCACGATGCCGTTGCTGGCGGTGACGGTCTGTCCGTCGAAACTGCCGCCTTCGATCTGGCCTTGGCCATTGATCGTGAGCGCGCCACCCAGCGCAAGCCAACTACCGCCCACATCGGCTGCGTACAGGCGTGCCCACGTATCCCCGAAGAACGCCTTGAAGCCACGATCACGTGCGAGCGCCGTGTAGCCCGTAATGCCGACGGCGCGTACCTTGGGCGCCGTCACGGTCAAGCTGCCGATAGACAACACCTGTCCGCCGATATTTTCGGCAAGCGTTCCGGCATTGACGGTCAGGTTGCCGCCTGCCGAGACCGTGCCGCCCGTCGTGGTAACCGTACTGGAAGCGTTCTCGCGGCAGAAGATCATGCAGCTTCGATAGAAGTGCGCACTGCCTGTGGCGAGGGCTTCGTTATGGAACGTGTTAACGGCGGTAATGGCGATGTCTGCACTGCCATTGGCCAGGATCTGACCGCCGACATTGCTGACGTTGCGCCCGCTGATGGCAGTACCGGTTTGTGAAACGAGGTACGGCACCTGCCCCACTGCCGGGACGCTGCCGTAGTCCACGTCGAAGCCGGAACTGTGATTGCGCAGGAACAGCCAACGGGTGCCGCTGCTGGTCCAGGTGGACGGTTGCTCGCCGTTGGCGCCGGCCGTCTTGTCCAGCAAGTTCTGCACGTCGCCCTGCGCTGCTAGGGTGAGCTTGGTGTTGGACAGGATGCGGCTCTGGTGGTTGACGATGTCGCCACCAGCGCGCAGCACCACATCGTCGCTTTGGCCGAAGATGATCCCTTGGGTGCTGGCTGTCGCGTCGTTGCGGATCGTGCCGCCAGCGAGCAGCGTGATGGCGCCTTCCGAAGTGGCTTGGCCAGCGTTGCGTGTCTTGCCTTGGATCAGGCCGCCCGTATTGGTGAGAATGGCGTCGCTCTGGATCAGCACACCGCCATTCACGGCCGCAACCGTAGCGGGCATCGCAGCGGATGCGATGGTGACGCTGCTGCCATGGAGCGTGGCGTTGCCTGCAGCGATCACGCTGGAATCGGACTGGCTGTAGCTGCCCGCGGCGTTGAGCGTAACGTCTGCCCCGGAGGACTGCACAGTGCTGGCATTGCCATTGGCGGACGTAAGCGCAATCGAGCTAGCCTGAATCGACGTGCCGCCGACGCCATCAATCTTGCTGCCGGCAAGCTGAACAGCACCCGGTGCGGTCAACGTGATGGTGCCTTGCTGCGAAGTCCACTGAGACTGCGCCGTGCCATCCGCGTTGAGCGACAAGGACGCCACCTGGGCGACGATGTTCTGGGTGGCGGTCATCTGCGACGCCGTCATCGAAACGCCGGGGCCAGCGTCGCTCAGACCAATGCCGCCCGTGGCGGTCAGCGTGCTGTGGTCAATCGTGACCGGTTCGGTGTGGGCCTGTCCTGCGCTGCCGATGACGATGCTGCCGACCTGTGTGGTCGTGCCAGCAGACAGCGCGCTGCTATCTAGATGAACCTTGTTCGAAGCGATCTGGATGTTGCGATTGGCTGTCAAGGCGCCATTGCCGATCAAGCCAGTCGAGCCGATCAACACATCGTTTGCTGCCTGCGCCGCACCACTCGCAAGCTGGAGATCGCCGGTACTGCTGACTACGAAGTCCCCCGCGGTGGCAAACGCGGCGCCAGCATGGCGGACGCCCGCTCCCTGATCGGTTGCAATCAGCTCGATGCGTCCACCAGAGAGTGATCCGCCCGACGAAATGTCAATCGCGTAGCCCAGAGGCGTGCCGGTGCCCGTGCTGCTGTAGCTGACCCAGGACGAGAGGTTGTCGGTTGGGGAAACACTGGTATCGATCTCGGCCCGGCTGTCGCCCGCGACGATGCGGACCTTGCTGTTTGGGTCGGTGAAGTTGTTCTGGACTGCACCGGCTACGCGTACCTGCTTGGCAATCAGTTCCAGGTTCAGCATCGTGCCGGCTAGGCCGCCTGGGCCGATGTTGATGGCGCCGGCATTGGTGTTGAGCACGACGTTGCGCTGTAGCTGGCCCGCTCCGTTGGTGAAATCGTTGAACGACACCTGTCCAGTCGTCAGCGCCACGTTGCCCGTGTTGGTGAACGAGCCACCGTCGACCGTGATGCCGTTCGGGTTGGCGATGATGACGTTGGCGCGCGGACCCAGCACGGCGATGTTGCCTTGGATCAGCGATGGGTTGGTGCTCGTGACTTGGTTGACGATAGTGCGTGCAGCGACCGTGGTGTTGTTCAGGTCCGCGCCTGCACTGCCGACGTTGAACGATGAATAGGTGTTGTGCGAGACGCCTGCGATGCTGGGGGCGATGTTGACCGCCTGGCGGCCGTTTGCGCCGGTGCTGACTGTCGTAGCGGTGCCGCCGTCCGCGACGATACCGGCGGCCATCGACACCGGCGGCACGAAGACGGCGCATAGGCCAATGAGCGCGGCCAACTTGGCCGGGCGGTGCGGTGAATGCACAGAACTCCCCTTACTGTGATGCTCTTATGTGTTGATTTAGCGGTATCGCCGCTAGTCCGGAATTCCCAGAACAGCAATCCCGCGATACTCGGTTCCAGCCGGCGTTTCAAGGATTAACGTGCCCATCAAGGCCGATTTATCCTCCTCGAAACAGTCGGCGCTCAGTGTCACATTGGCACGGAAGGATTCCCCGGGAGCCAAGCGCACTGACCTCGTTGCGCGATATGACTGCTGCGTTATTGGCAATTCCGTCGACGTAAGCTCCGAGCACAAACCTGCGCGCAGTTCCTTGCCGGATAGCGCAACATCAACCGGTTCCTTCGACGAATTGCGCATAAGCAGCTTTAGGGACTGTCGCCCGTCAGCATCTCGACCTCGCCCCTCAACCGACAGATGGATCGGTTCCTGCAACGCAGGCGACGGCCAGTTCACAACAATGGATTCCGCCGGTGCAGCGAGCCACTGTGTATGCACATCGATAAGTTGTCGACCACCTGCCTGCCATTCCTGCAGCGCCTCACTATCGCAACCGCCCGCAGTCTCGATGATGCCCTGGACGACAGCATCGAAACGAACCTTCTTCCTAGGGTTGCGCCCGAGGTCCTCTACGAAACTCTTTATGGAACCGCGGCCCGTCGATCGAACGACCCGATCCAGCTTGTCTAGCCTCGCCTGCTCCTGGGGGAATTTTGGGCACACGCCCGCAATACCATGAAGCATTGCCCAAATAACTGCTGCACTGCGACTGAATCCATCCAGTCCGTCGTTGCTACCAACGCGAACATCGTCAATCTGCACGCCGTCTGATGCCACACCAGCAGCTGACAGCTCAGAAGGCGTGCTGAGCCACACGGCACCGACTACGCCGAGCACACATACCAAGCGCGAAGACAGATTGCCCATGAGCTCAGGTGTTGCCATCTTTAGCCGCCTCAGGCTTCGGACGTTTCAGGCGTGGGCCGAGAACGGTCAGAATCCGCGTCGTCTCGAACACGTGGTACGCCTTGTCCTTGTCGGTAGGCTTTTCCCTCAACAACCGGATGAGCAGCGCAGACCTGTACCACTCCGGTCTGGGACCCGGAACAAGAATCGGCACATAGTAGACAGTCTTCTGAACGGACCAACCAGCGCTAAAGTCCGCTTCCGAGATATAAACGGTGTGGCTGGCATCTGGATCAGGAAGAACTCTATGCCCGCCGCTTGCCAGCGCTTCGGTGGACTGGCCCTGCGGTTCGACGCGCGAAAAATTCGGTCCATCGTCTTCGGGTTTACGGTCCTGAAAGCCCTCAACCACCTCGAAGTACGGTGCGTCGTGCTCGCGCGCAATTTCAGCCGCGCGATAAATCGAATAGGCGTAGGCGGTCGGCAGAGGCGTCGTCTGATTACCCTCAAAGACCACGCGATAGACCTCGTCTGCGATTTGCTTGTCGCTATAGCCACCCACAGGGTTTACGTAGGACTGATATGGCGTCGGCACACTCATCGGAGTGCATCCCATCAACACCATGCTGAGGATGGCGGGAACCGACACGTTGGCCCGACCGCGTCCATTTCTCAAAAAAAGCAACGTCCACCTCTCGCTTGTATCGATATTCTGCTTACGAGTATTCCGGCGCTTATACCGCAAAGCTGCGCCATCAAACAGGTCCACGGCGACCGTAGTTTTCAAGCAGTCCGCTGCGCCATGTGGGAACCAAGTGATCAAACGGGAAGAGCGGAGAAGTGCCCCCCTGAATTAGAGCTTCGATTGGTTTTGCCCGGACTTGATCCAGCGCCCCGTCGAGCGCGGGGCTGCCTCCAATATCGCGCAGTGCAACAACCGCTACGTCATTGGCCCTTTCGCAATAAACGCACCAGTTGCCGACATCCGACGCACAAACAAACCGATCCATAGCGAACAGCCAGCCATGAGCAGGCCCTTCGCCACGTATCGCTGCCATGTATGCTTGCTCATCGGTGTCTTCGTGGATAAATAGAGGCTCGCCCTGAGTCTCTGTCTTATCCAGATTCACGAGACATGCGACATGCCCGCCCTCGACCGTTAAGAGCTTGTGGACAAAATCATCGAATTCTGGAGCAAAAACATAGTCTGACTGAAAGAAGAAAAACCCCTCCCAACTCCCACGAAAGACAAATTCCGGAAGCGTTTTCCCGAATTCACAAAAAATCTCAGAATTATTTAAAGCCCGGAGGCTCTGCGGCGAATTTTTGCTATGCGAAATCATTATCCATCTCGATCTTTATTGGTTTCATCATTTCCCTGTGAGCGAGAACTTGACTGATCCATTTGGCCCAAAAAATTGCCCCCCCGCCTGCCCCGTGCTCGATCGAGTGTACAACGTGTACGTTGACGAACCTTTTGTTAGAACAGTGTAGTCGCCATTCTTTCCAGTCCCTTGGCTTGTAACGCTATATCCGTTCGCAACCAGATTAGCCTGGAACTCTGTCGCCGTGAGGTTAGTGTTGACGTTCACATATTTACTGCCTTGCGAAGTCTTGCTAGTGTCCCATGTTGAATTAGGCCCGTCCGAGGAATTACCACTGCCGCCGGACCCGTTGCCCGACGTACCTGTCACGGCACCCATGGCCATGGCAGTCACGCTGGTGATGTGGTTGGCCCAAATTTGGGGATCTAGGCCGGTACTTAATAGTGCCTTATATTCCGGCGGAATCGCGCCGGAAGCATTAACCGCAGCAAACGTCTTGTCCTGGATGCTCGCCGCCTGAATCGAATCCGCCCGGCGATTTGCCATGAATGCGTCGTTGATCCGGGAATTCCCCAGGGTGTTCAAGAATTCGCCGCACGCCGACGATCCGGCGCAGAGCGCTTGAACATCGCCCGCGGAAAAAGTCCCAGTGGTATACGCGTCCTGAGCCAGCGCTCGACAAGTCTCAGTGGTCGAACAGGTCTGAACTGCCCGATGTTGATCCGCTTCGACACTCTTATAGTTAGAAATGGTCCGTTCAATACACCCCTGACTTCCGTTGCAACCACTTAGAGCGTCACGCAGACTATCCGTCTGCTTGTGATTAAGGTAGTTGTTTTGAGCTGCATTCTGCGCCGTCGTCATGCCGGCCATCTCGTTGCCACCCACGGCGTGCGCCAGCGCCCCACCCGCGAGCCCGGTAAGCGCCACGGTCAGCATGTCCAGCGCCGGGTTGGGACCGCCGGCGGGAGCATTCAGGGTCATCCCAATTAACGGCGCAGCGACTGCCCCAGCAAGTCCACCCGCCGCACCGCCTGCGCATCCCGTTCCCTGCATTGCCGAAATTGCACAGCCAATGGCGACGTGTCCGAGAACGTTGCCTGCGATGCTGGAAGCCGTGGCATTGGCTTCCCCTATGCCTGGGCTCGCAGTGCCGAGAGCATTGGCTGCCGCCGCTCCAGCATTGGACGCCAAGCTATTGAGGAAGGCCCGCCCAAAGCTGCCACCATTGACAACTGTATTGACGGCAGCCGTCGCCCCACTCAGCACCAGAATAGCCTCAGCCTGCAGCAAGTAGTTGCCTGCATTGCTCACACCGGCTTGCGCCAGGTTCGTGCCCGCAATGTTCTGCGCACCTGCGACATTGGCCAGCGTATTGCCCTGTCCAAAGTGTTCAGCAATCCCCAGTGAGCCATCCGCGTTCACAGAGATGCCGTTGGCTATGCCTGCCGTCACTGCGGCGGTGGCACCTGCGGTGAACAGTTTCCCGAAGTTGATGCTGTCGTTTGCTGCAAGCTGGCTGCCCGCTGAACTGACCATCGCCCCGGCTGCCGCACCGGCCACCGTCGCACTCACCATACCGCCAGACAGCCCTGCCAACACTGGCCCCAGCGCACCCCCACTCATCACAGCAAGCATCACCATCACGACGCCCGCGAAGATCTCCCCCGCCCAATCTGTGGGACGCACATAGGTGTCGGTGTGCGTGCTCGTCACTGCCTCTTGGCCCGCGCGCACCGCAGCCGCCACACGCGCGGCCTCATCTGCGCTCATCGAGCCATCGGCATTCAACTGCGCCAGCACACCATTGATGTTCTGCACCTGCCCAGCAATGTCCGCCGCATTGGCCGCAAACATGAACCCGCTATTGGGTTGCCCTTGCTGACCGGTGGTACGCGCCCACCCATCCTCAATCGGCTGCCACGCTGCCGTCATCTCTGCCGAGCGCTGCTCGTTGACGATGGTGGTGTTGGTCGTGAGCGTGCCGTACGAGCCCAGCGTGCCGGTGTTCTGAATCGGGTTGTTGGCGATCAGGTCCAAGCTCCTGCTTGCCACGATCGAGCCGCCCGGCTCAATGCCCGAGTACCCCGGCGGCAAATACACCTGCGGCACCAGCGCACTCACCATCGGGCACGCACCGGTCATGCAGTTCGGGTCCGGCACCTGTTGGGTGACGTACCACAGCATCGGTTTGTCCAGCGCCGCAAGCTGATCCGGCGTGAGCGCCTGCCCCAGCTGGATGTTGTGCGCCTTCGCGTAGTCGACCGCATTCTGATACAGGATCAGCTTTTCCTGATCATCGACGCTCAGGTGGTTCTGGTTGTCGTAGGTCAGACCATTAATGAACGTGGTGCGACCCGTCGTGGCAAGCGCCTGCTGGTCCAGCCGTGCATTCTCAGCCTGCGGGTCGTAGTAGAACGGCGTGCTGCCGGGGCGCAGGTCAACCGGCAGCGCATTGATGAGCGTTGCCGGACCGACGCCACCCAGCACCGCCGTGGCCGGGCTACTCGTCAGGAATTGCGCCGTCGAACCCGTTGTCGGCGATGTGAGCGCGCTGCCGCTCAGGGGTGCGTTGAAGTGCCAATTGGGCACACCACCGGTCTGGGTTGTCACCACAACCGGGTTGAACTGGAACTGGCCGTTCGAAGTGCCGGGGTTGGTCGGGTTCGGCACACCCTTCTGCAGGACCGATGTTGGGCCGCTAAAGGTGTCCGGCGTACCCGTTACCGGCAGTTGGGCATTGGGCGTGCCGATCGGACCAAGGCTGATGACCTGCTGGCCGCTGGTCGACGGCGGCGTCTGGATCGACGGATTGGTAATGCCGTTGGTAATCGTGGCACCGGACAGCGAAATGGCCGTGCCTTCGATGTTGCCGCTGTTAACCAGTGCCCCACCCGAGCGGATAGCCAGGTTGCCGCCGCTCACATAGGAGCTCAACTGGCCGATCGTCGGCGCGTTTTCTGCGTTGGCGTTCGTGCCATTCGTCAGGTTGCTGCCGAACACGCGCTGGCAGCCCGAGATGTCCCCAGAGGAATCGCAACCCCAACGATCGCTTGCGTTGCTGTTCTGATCGTAGAACGACCAGTGGTAGTACTGGCGCAGGAAGACCGAGCTGTTGTCGAAACTGCCGGTAGTGATGGTATTGTTGCCGCCAGCGACGATGGCACCGCCGTTGTTGCGCACCGATCCGGCGTTGATGGTCAAGTCACCCGCCGCGAGGATCATGCCGGCGTCGCCGGTCGCGGTTTGGGTGGCCGTAGCACAAGCGGTACCACCCACTTTGCCGCAGGCCGACGTGTCCGAGCCATGGCTTGCATACACCGTGGTGATAGGCGCCGCTTGGTTGGTCAGGCCGTTGGCCGCATTGATCGTGACGGCTCCCCCGGTGGACTGGATCGTGGCGCCCGTGTTTGTCACGGTCGGCGCGGTGATCTGCACGTTCCCAGCCGCTGCGATGGTGCCGGTCTGGTTGGTCAGTTGCGACAGGTTAGCTGTCAGCGTGCCGCCGGCAACAATGCTGGCCGCCTGTTGCTTCGGGTCGATGACTTCGTGGTACGCACTGCCGCCACCCGAGACGCCCGGATCGCTACAGGTGGCCGGGTTGCCGACGCAGCCCGGCAGCGTGGTGCGGTTGACGTTCAGTTGGCCAACGTTGTTGACCGAACCGGCCAGGGTGATGTTGCCGGCCGCTGCAATCTGGCCGCCGTTGTTCAGGGTGCCGACCTGGGTCAGGTCGATGTTGCCGCCTGCCGCAATGACGCCCTGCTTGCCGGCCGTTTGTTGCACGGTGGTTTGCGGTGCGGGCGGCGTGGCGGTGAAACCGCTGAGTGTTCCAGAGAACACCGGACCGTTCATACCGTTCCGGTACGGCCCAAGCCACACAAAGTGGGCCGCAACTGGAGAATTACCACCGTTGCCGGTGGAATTACCTTGGCACTCGATGTAGCCCGGCAAACACCCCTCGTTAATCACCGCCAGCGGATTGGGATTGAAGCTATTCCAGCCCAGAGCAAGCACAAGGTTTTGCAGGAAGGTATTGAGGATGCCCTGATCGATGGACTCCGTGATCGTTTTCGTCGAACCCGCCGAGGTGCCGTTATTCAACGTTCCAACGGCCATCTTGATGTCATTGGCCGCGCTGATCCGCCCGCCATTGTTCGACAGGGTGGAAGCGGTCACCGACAGGTTACGGCCAGCCTGGATGATGCCGCTCACGCCATCAACCGTGGTGGTCTCGGTGCGCGTGACGGTCGGCAGCGTAATAAACGGTGCCGGGGTGCCGGGGGCGGGTTGGTAATAGATGCTGTTGTAGCTGGCGTTATTCGGCGCCCCTCCGAAGTGCCAGAGATTCAAAGAGACCGAGGACGAACCATTGTCACTACCACCCGAGCTCGGCGTGTAGCTCTCGATACCCTGATAGGCCGAAATCACGCCATTGGCGTCAGGCTTGAGGTCGCCGATCGTAATGGGGAAGTAGCGCGGCCCGTAGATCGGACCATCACCGCCTCCGCCGGCGACAATGACCTGCACTTCCTTCTGGCCAATCTGCACCTGCGACAGGTAGGTTGGATTGACCTCTTGCCCCGTCACCACAGTCGTACCGCTGCCCGTCGGCGCGGTGGCATCGTTGATGACCTGATTCGCAGTCAGGTTCACATCACGCCTCGCGCCAATCGTACCGCCCTGGTTCAGCACGTTGCCCGATACGTTGACGTTCACGTCGCGGTTGGCCTGAGTGAGCGCACCGGCGTTATCATAGCCAGCACCCGCAATATTGACGTCATTCAGCGCTTCAACCGTACCGCGGTTGGTGGTGCTGCCAGTCACCGACACGTCGTTGTCGGCGTGCAGGGTCGCGCCTGCTGCATTACTGATCGTGCTGCCGCCAACCGTGAGGTTGTTGCCAGCGATGATCTGCCCGCTGTTGTTGACCGCACCCGGCGTATTCAACGTCAGGTCACCCGCATGCTGGATCGACCCCGTGTTGCTGATGCCATTGATTGCGTTGACCGTGGCGCTCTTGCCGCCGACCGTCCACGCGCCCGTATTGGCGAGCGCGCCCACGTTGTACGTCAGTTGGTTGCCGGCGTTGATGGTGCCCAGTGTTGCGCCATCGACCGTCTGGTTCTGCAGGTTCAACGTGGCGTTGTTGGCCGCGAGGATCTGGCCGCCTGCGTTGTTGAAGCTGCCGTTTCCGCCCTTCACCGTGGTGGTCAGGTCACCACTCGTGGCGGTACCCGATGGGTTGCCGGCAAACATCACGCCGTTCTGGTTGCTGGTCAGCGCGTTGGCGGTAATGTTCAGCGCTTGCGTACCCAGCAGCGTACCGTTCTGGTTGTTCAGTGCGTTGTCAGCCGTCACGTTGACGGTCTGGCCGCCGATCAGACCGGAGTTCTTCACATCCGTGCCGTGCACTGTAGTCGTGGCGCCGCCGACCGTCCCGGTGTTGGTGATCGTAGTGCCCGTTGCCGTCAGGGCATTGGATGCCGTGACCGTGCCCGCATTCGTTACGGTGCCGCCCGTGAGGTTGGCAGAAGCCGTATTGATCGTGCCCGCTGTGGCAACGCTCTGCATGCCTGTCGCCGCCAGCGTGCCATTGACTTGGCTGGTTCGGCCCGTGACACCCAGCGACACATTGGCACCGCTGACAGTCGCGTTGCCACCCACCACGGGCAACTCTGCGATGGCGACATTGTTGGCAGCCGTGGCCGTCAGGTTGCCAGCAGCTTGGCTGCTACCCGTGAGCGCGATATTGCGTCCGGCGGACAGGTTCGTGTCGCCAACGCTTGCCGTGCTGCCCTGCCCCACGATGTCCTGCGACGCCGTGGCCGTCAGCTTGCCCAGAGCGACCACCTGCCCGTCGACGGAAGCACTCCCTTGTGTCGCGTTCAGCGTCGTATCGGTAGCGGACTGGGTAGAACCCGAGACGGCAACGTTCGTACCTGTCAGCGCAACGTTGCCGGTGTGTGCGATCACCGTGCCGGTCGCACTGGTCGTGCCAGCGCTCGATTGCGCGGAGACGCCCTGCGCCGCATACACCGTGCCGCCCAGCGTTGTACCGGTTTGGCCGTTGGCGGTGACGTTGCCGCTGGAGAGTACCGCCCCGGAAGTGGAGAGCGCCCCGCTGGTGGCGGTCAAAGTGGTATCGCCGCCCGAAGCGGTGCCACCCGATACATCGACATTGCGGCCCGCAGTGGCGGACAGCGCCGTGCCCGCCGTCACCGAGCCCACGCTACCGACGGACACATCGCGCGTGCCGGAAAGCGTCGTCGCGCCCGTGCTTTGCGCAGTACCGGTGACGGAAGCATCTTGGCCGGCCGTCACTTGCAGATTGCCGCCTGTTGCAAGCTGGCCGCCGACTGTTGCGTTACGTGCGGCGGTCAGAGTCACGGCACCAGGGGATGACACCGCACCGCTCAGCGAGATGTCGCCGGTGGCACCACCCGCATTGGCCGTGACCGTGCCATTGGAGGCCAGCGTGCCGGTGGCGGTAATGGCCCCGTTGGTCGTCGTCAGTTGGAGGTTGCCTTGGGAAGCGACCGTGCCGTCGACGTTCAGATTCTGGCCTGCTGTTGCGGTGGTGGTGGTACCCGCCACTACGGAGCCAGTGCCGCTGATGCCGATGTCGCGTGCGGCACTAAGCACCGTAGCGCCCGAGCTTCGCGCGGCGCCTGCGATGCTGATGTCGCGTCCCGCCGTGGCCTGCAAATCGCCATTCGTGGTGACAGGCCCGGCAGTGGAAAGATCACGTGCCGCGTTGAGCGTAATCGTGTTGGGCGACGACACATTGCCACCCAGTGCAATATCGCCCGTGCCGTCCGTACCTTGCGCGGTGACAGAGAGGTTGGTGGCGTTGAGACTGCCGGTGAGATTGACGCTATTGCCGGCCGTAGCGGAAAGCGCTTGGCCAGCAGCCAAGTTGCCCGTGCCAGTGAGGCTGCCACCCGCGTTCAACGTCAGGTTTTTGCCAGCCTGGGTAGCCCCGCCAACATTTACATCACCATTTGCGGAAACGGAAACATCCTGCTGTGCTTTGACAGTCCCGGACGTGGACACTGCGCCAGTGGACGTCACACCGACACTCTGCTGCCCATACACGTTGCCAACATTGACGTTGCCGTTGGCGTCGATATTGACGTTGGACGTATTGGCGGCCAAATCACCGGCCGCACGCACGCCCAAGCCCTGTGCCGTGCTGATGAGCTTGATCTGCCCCGCCGTCATCGCACCAAAGGCCGTGGCGTCGATAGCGACACCATTCTGTGCGGTCGGGCTGTTGGCAGCGTTATTCTGGCCGGTGCTGGTTATTTGCCAGTCCGAGCCGGCGCGCCCGGTGCCCGCTGCAACTGGCGCGACCTGCTGATTGCCAGCGATAACGTTGATCTGATCGCCGGCGTACAGCGGTGCGTTCACGCCAACCGTTTGCCCGATCAGGTTGATAGCGCCGACCGTGCCTTCAATGCCGGCACCATTTGCGGTTCCCGCCACGGGGTCAATCTGAATGCGCCCGCTGCTGACCAGAAAGCCGACGGCCGTTGCCTGGTCGAAGCCGACATTGGCGCCGCTGCCGTTGAGGAACTGCGGCGCACCGGTTGCCAGCGTGACCCGTGGCGTATTGGTAAAGCCGGCGCCTTGCGTATAGATGCCCGCTGGTGCGGCAAAGATGACCGATGCCGGCGCACCAAACACTTCCACCGTGCCGTTGATGCGAATGGGATCTGTGCCCGTGACCTGCGTGAGGATGGTCGATGCCGGACCAGAGGTCGCCAGGTTGGCATTGCCGCTGACGTTACCTCCCAGGAACGTTCCGCCGCTCGTGAGCGAGTTGTTCAGTACGAGCCCAATCGGGTCGACCGTCAACGAGCGCAGTACGTTGTTGGACAAACCCGCCGCGTTGGGCGTGGTGATGTTGATGACAGGCACGCCACCGCCCGCGCCGGTCGTCTGCGTGAGCGTGGGAGTGAAGCGGATGGGCGCAGTGGGATCGGTGATCGGCGCGGCCTCGGCTTGCTGTAAGCCCCAACGAACAAGGATGCGCCCCGTGGTTAGCCACGAAGCGTGCTGTTCAGCAAGAACGTCGAGCGGGGATGTGCCGTGCGTGGCGATGGTAGCGGCGCTTTGGCGCGCCGCCTGCCAGGAGATCTGCACCGGCCCGCACCAGGTGATGACGGCAACTACAGCAGCGAGGGTTCGCGCAAGAATGGAGCGACGAGCGCTGTCGTAACGACTGGCGGTGACGTCGGCACTTGCCGGAACGCCTTGTTCTTCTTGTTGTGCAACGGCACGCGGCAGCGCAAGCGCAGCCCGTGCGCTGGCCGAAACCGGCTGGCGCATCGTAGAAACTCCCCAAATGTTGTTGCGTGGGGTCGCTTCACGACGGCGGAAAGCTTACCGTCAGGCGCCCCTATTGACTTGGGGCGCATGATAATTCAACACACTGTGTACGAGTCGTCAGAAACGTCAGGGAACGTAAAAACGCAGATGAAATTTTTTTACATCTGACTTACAAACCCGAAATCCGCCGGAGCAGCGGCGAAATTCTCGAAAATCGTCAAATCCAGCGAAGCAAAAACCCCCACTTTAGAGGGGTGCCAAAAACCAAATCTCGCCCGACACCGGAGTACGCGAGAATGCCTCACGCATCCAGCCAAACGCCCCGCCGACCAATCGCATACATACATGCCAGTTGAGCCCGGAGTGCCACTATGTCGATCAACTTCGTGCCCGCACTCCTACTCAGAATCTCTGACAAAATGAGTAGCCGGGAGCTGCTAACCCAAGCTGAGTCCTGTTAACCTCTTCGCTGTTTCGCTGACGAAGAGGGACATGGCCAAACCGATACTCAATGACGACCTGTGGGCGCTGATCGAACCGCTGCTGCCGGCACCCAAGCAACGGCGCGCACGATACCCAGGGCGCAAGCCGTTGGACGATCGCGCAGTGCTGACCGGCATCCTGTTCGTGCTGCAGTCCGGTATTCGGTGGGCGATGCTGCCGCAGGAAATGGGATGCGGCTCGGGCATGAGTTGCTGGCGCCGCCTGCGCGACTGGCAGGCAGCTGGCGTCTGGGACCGACTGCACGAAGTCCTGCTGGACAAGCTGCCCGCGGCAGACCGCATCGACTGGTCACGCGTCATCGTCGATTCTTCGTCCATTCGCGCTGTGGGATCGAGTCAACAACAGGACCTAGTCCCACTGATCGCGCTCGCCGCCCCGGTTCAAAGCACTACCCTGTTACGGAAGCGCAAGGCATTCACCTCGCGATCCTGAGCAGCGCCAACCGGCACGATGGCACGCAACTGCCAGTTCGGACCTGTCAGGTGCGCCCATCCGATTCGACCCGGTGACCAGCATTGACGCCGGTTCAGGTCATCCCTAGCATGCGCCAGAGAACAAAAGCACCTGGGGATGTGATGAAGGACGACTTCGCAAGTCGTTGGAAGACCCTAAGCCCAGCAGATCGAAACAAATGGGCTTCCAACTGTCTCGCCGGACTTGATGGAAAGGCGTTTCACGTATGCGTTGACCATGCAATCACGGTCGCTAAGCTGAACAGAGCACGCGAACTTGCCAGCGAAGCTTCAGGAAGTGGGCCTTTTCTTCGTGCCGCGCTTATATGGTTCGTGGCAAGTGTTGTGGCAGTCGGCATTTTTCTGGTCAATCTCCCATTGTGGTTGCGGTTTTGCGCGGCGGTGACGTTGATCATCGTCGCGGGGAAGGCTGCCAAGTGGTTCACATTGCGGAATCTGCGGAACACCGCCCTCGTATGGCCTCACGTGTTCCGAGAATTCTGGGAATCGGGGGTTATCGCCATTCGGATCGGTAACGAGACTTATTCAAATGCTATTCAGGCGACGAGGTGGCAGGATGTGTTGCTACTTGCCGTGGGCCACCCACAATTATGTGAAGTCGTACCGCAAAGTCATTCCCAGATGCTGAAACAATCGGTACCTCGGCCTTGACGTGCCTGCCCTATTGATCCGTGGCTTGACCGCATCCTGCCCGCGATGACCGAAGAAGAAAAGCTATCCACCAAGCTGGCTCGCACGGCACAGTTGCATGAAGCCGTGGCAGCGCATGTAAACTGCGTCACCCCTTACCCGGAGAAGCGATTCGTCGTCTCGTTCCAAGCCGGGATGCTGTCACTGGAACACGCGACGGGTGCGCTCGTTCTGATCGGCAACGGCTTGTGCGCTTCGGGCATTGCCTTGGTGCGACCTCAATTTGAAACCCTCGTCCGTGGCATCTGGTTGCTCCATGCTGCCAACGCCAACTGGGTGGACAAGCTTACCGAACCGCTGACCGTGGACAGTGCACGAAAGGCGAACGAGGGGCTGATGCTGGCCGACATGCTGAAACAGTTGGATGCCAGTGACGCCCCGGTCCAACTAATTGATCAACTGAAGCAGTTCCGTGAAATCTCGTGGAAAGCCCTGAGCAGTTACACGCACGGCGGCATCCACCCGTTATCGAGAACACTTACTGGCTACCCGGCGCAGCTTGCAATCGATGCGCTTCGGAACTCCAATGCACTTGTCTGCATCACGGCACAGTTGGTATCCATACTGTCCGGCGATCCGGAGAACATGCGTCCGGTCCAGAGGCTGCACGTGGACTTCGCGGACTGCGTGCCAATCATCAAGCCGCACGTGGAATCTTGACCCGACACCCCTTCGGGAAGTTGCCCCCCAGAACGAACCACCATCGCCTTGACGGACCACCATCATGATCCCGCAGGCAGCACAGGTCGGCGTCTGCCCCCCCCCTACAAGACGGAAGAAAGTCTACTTACCGCAATCAATCCGGTATACAGACCCAATCGCAAGAATCGTTATCGATGCCAGTCGCGTTGAAATACAAGTTGCCCTTCCCACCCGTCCCAAGCGGATACACAAAGCAGGCTTGGCGGCGGGTCTTGGGGTCGCCGGAGAAGAAGCTGTAGCCTGCCGCGATATTGTGGCCGCGTGAATAACAAACGCCGAGCTTCTCGGCAAATTCGTCCGGCGGCACTTCCACTGCGCACTCATACACCTGGGGGTCAATCTCCCGCAGCTTGCCAATGAATCGGAGACGATCCGGTTTGGCCCCCACGCCAATTTGCGTCAACTCACACTGCCTGTGGTCAATGGTCTGCACCAAGTAGATCGGGGCCTTGTGGGCCGGTACTGGTGCACATGCGGCTATGACGAGAACCGCCATCCAGAGCAGAAACTGACTGCGCATTTGTTTGTTGGGTGGTGTACGTATTTTGACACTGTTTAGTGTAACTCGCCCACGGCGGTGCAACCGCATGCGGTACTGCCGCCAGGAGCAAACAAAGCTGATGAAGCGCGGACTGTCAGTGCAACTGCCGGTTGCCTTGCGGTGGTGATTCCGGTTCTAGCATGCTAGATACTATTACCGGACCACCGAAGTCGATTAATCCATCGCCATTGAAGGTCTGAACAACATATTCCAGCATGGAGCCGAACCGGTTGACGATTGCCATGAAATTTTCGGCAATCAATCCTCCGCTGAACGGCATTACATACATGACGATCAGGTCTTCGTCTGGGTCCAGCGTAAAGACCGGCAGGAACACATTCTCATTCAGTCGCCGTGCCAGTTCACGCTTCTGGTCGATGGGTGCTTGCGGGTCCAGTGGCAGGTGGGTGCTGAACCGGATGAACTTCCGATCCTCGATGATGGAAATGCGGAATCCCAACCCCTTCTGGGACCGTATCCAGATGCCATCAGGTTGCACTTCGTGGGGTACCAAGCCGCTGTCGCGGATATGGGATTCAAGGGTGTCGATGGTGATGTCAGATTCAGTGAAGGTCTTCGTCAATAGGCGCTCCGTCCGTAGATTCTGTCGATTGGTTGAACAGCCGGGACGACATCCGGCGTACTGTCGTCCCGCGATGGCAACGTCGCTAACTTAATCGTTAGCCGGTCCAAAAAATTTCTTGCCAAACGTGGTCAGCTTCACATCCTTGGCAACGTTGTACTCCCGCGACTGTGCGGGGCTAGCACCGTCCGATTCATCAACTTGGATCACACCGTCGATGCTCGTGTAGTTCCAAGTGGCATTCATGCCCTTCGTGGTCGTGCTGGCCTCAAATTCACAGCCGTCACACGAACGCTTGTCAGTCAGGGTGATGCGTTCGCTCCCGTCCTTGATAGTGCCGACGACGCGTGCGTTCGCTGCTGTCACACCTGCGGCCAGCATCAAACCAATAATCAATTGGGCTTTCATAGACTTCTCCGGTTTCAGTGGTCGAATGATGTAGAACCGCCGACGAACGGCGGTCGGGTCTAGTCTTGGAGCGCGATCACATCGCGGACAGAGCTTGGATACGGGCTTCGGTGGCCTTCAGAAGACACGCCGTGTCACCACATGCATTGCGTTGCTGCTTCATCCACGCCAACTGATCGGCTTTGAGCGCATTGGGGTCCGTGGATTTCGACTTGGCGGACGCATATGCCACCGCCAATCGCGTGTCGGCATTGGCAGCCCGAGGATCGGAGCAGATTAATTTTTCGATCTTGGACGAAGCCCTTGCGCAATCAAAGGACGCGACGATGGTGGGCTGTACGGATTGCGGTGCCTGCATGGCTGGCGACGGCACTGCTGCGGCTTGAACCACTGGCTTCGCAGGTTCCTGCACCGGCGCCGACACCGCTTGACCGGACGGTCCCAAAACAGAGGCAACGCCTTGTCGCAACGGGCATTGCTTGTTAAGAGCATCCGAAAGCGCCATGAAGTTGGTGTACTTGCCCGCAACAAGCGCATTTGTCTGGATCGTGTATCCAATGCGCTGCATGTCGTCCTGTGTCACCAGCTTCTCGAATTGCGCCATCTTGCATG
>JBCNQE010000023.1:0-52714 GCA_039592975.1 Ralstonia sp.
TGGAATTATGCTCGGCGTGGCACTCATTCTCTTCCGTGGTGTAAATCGCGGGCCCACTTTGCCAGGGCCTTCAACGGCCTGATGAGTGAAAATCCTGAGCGGGGCTAATGTCTGCCTTGGATGCTGTCGGGAGTCCGGTTCAGATCTGACGCGAGCGTTTCCATTTTGCTCGCGAAAAGCCGCTTCCGATCAAGAACAGGCATTTGCAACGATCCGTCTGTCAAAGGCCTGCTGATTCCTCTAATGTGAAGATACAGGCCGACAGTCCACCACGAGGAGTCTCACTGCCGGAGACTCCAACCGTTGTTTGGTCTGGCACTGTCATTCAGAAGCGTACAGACTGCTGACATCGGCACCATCCACAGGCAAGCCGCCTGCATAGAGCGGCATGGGCAATCCTTTCGCCCATCCCTCAGCCAACATCTGCACGTCACGGATAGGATTGGATGCCTTGGCCCGCTCGTTGCGGATGCGACAGGCTTCTGGGTCAGTCGCAAATAGGGCGCTTGCAAAGACCCGTCCCTTTTCAGTCAGCATGGCGGTCTTGGGGCTGCGGATCTCTGTGAATTGCTGGAAGACTTCGTCCAAGCTGCCGCCTGTGCCGCCCAGGCACCGAGCCAGATGCCATGCATCTTCCAGTGCCTGGCAGGCACCTTGCCCCGATGTCGGCAAAGGCGCATGCGCTGCATCTCCAATCAGCAGCACATTTGCCCGACTCCATGCATGCAGTGGCTCCAGGTCATGCACCGCAATCAGCCGGATGGCACGCGCAGGCGTGGCTCGAATGAGGCGAGCGATAGGCTCAGGCCATTCAGCGAACAGATCCTCAATCTCCTTGCGCATATTTGAGGTAGAGGTTTCCCCCGGCAATGGCCGCGCCTGCGCCGCTGCCCAGTAGACCAACTCGCGCCGGATCGCCACGCATCCGAAGCGCTTGCCCGCCCCCCAGAAGTCCTGAATCGCGATGTCGTCGACCAACCCACTTTGTCCCTGCGCCACGCCGATCCAGTTCACGAAGCCCTGGTAGATCGGCGTGTTGTCACCCGCAACAAATTTGCGCGCCACGGAATCCATACGGCCGTCGGCCCCGATGAGCAAGTCCGGGCGGATGCTCACGCCGTTCTCAAAATGGGCCACGGCTCTGCCATGGGCATCCAGATCAATGGCCGCGGCCCGGTGTCCGAACTCCACCGGGATGCCTGCCCACGCCGCATGCTTGAGCAACACCTCCTGCAAGTCCCGGCGCAGCACCGTATGGGTCGGATACCCCATCATCCGATCCAGCAATGCAATGTCGACGCCTCCCAGCGCGTTGCCTGCGTCATCGTAGCGACGCGCTATTACAGGCCGGCCACCAACAGCCTCAATGTCTTGCAGCAATCCCAGCGCTTCCAGAACAAAGCCCGCATTGGGCCAGAGCGTCACGCCAGCGCCCATCGTCGCAGGCTCCGTCCGGCGCTCATAGACACGGGGACGGTACCCCCGCTTGTGCAAGGCGAGTGCCGCACTCAGCCCCGCAATGCCGCCGCCAAGTATTCCAATTTCCACGCTGAAGCTCTCCTTCTCAAGCTGTCCGGATGCATGGCCAAGGGTGACGCATCGGACAAGGAGGGCATCTTAGATTCCACCAACACGGAGAACTAGCGTGCAAAAATGGGCAGATTTCATACCTCAAACAGGATAATCCATGCGCGATGCACTCGATCTGAACACTGTCCGTGTCTACGCGGCAGTCGTGGATGAGCAGAGCTTCGCTGGCGCATCACGCCTGTTGGCCATGCCCTCGTCAAATGTCAGCCGCCACGTTGCAGCACTGGAGCGCAGACTCGGTGTACGCCTACTGGAGCGAAGTACCCGCCATCTGCGCATGACGGAAGCCGGCCGGCTGCTCTACGCGCGCGCAAAGCCCTTGCTCGACACCTTGCTCTCCACAGAGGAAGAGCTTGGCGTGGTACAGCGCGAATTGCGCGGTCCTCTGAAGATGTGCATGCCTGGCGAAGCGCCAAGGCTGCTGGCTCCCATCCTCGCCGAATTCTGTAGCCTCCATCCGGGCATCGAGCTGGAATGCGATACCCGGATGACCGGACTGGAAGTGCTGCGAGAAGACGTCGACCTTTCCATCGTCTTCCATCGAGGTCATCAGGAGGACAGTGCCTTCATCACCCGCGAACTCGCCACACTGCCCAGCATCGTGGTCGCCGCTCCCTCCTTGCTCGCCAAGACTGGAATGCCACGCTACGTGCGTGAGCTGAAATCTCTGCCCTGCATCACCACCCTCAGTGCACTGAAGGGCCAGCCTTGGCAGTTTCAGAACGCTGAGGGCGACATCGTCAAGGTGCCGGTCCGTAGCCGCTACCGTGTCAACAGCGGAGAACTGGCCGTGGCAGGCGCACGGCAAGGCATCGGTTTTGCGATTGTGGCGGCGTACCCATGTCAGGAAGATCTGGCCGCAGGCCGATTGCAAGAGGTGACACTTGACCTATGTCCTGCGCCGTTGCAATTGCTTGGTGCCTACAGCCACCGGCATTCCGTCACAGCGCGTGTGCGGGCATTGCTGGAATTCATTCAGATGAGGTTAGGCGAATTGGGCTACCTCGCGAGGTGACATGCGCGATGCCAAGTGTCAGCGCAATTTCACGTGACCGATCTGCCGTTCTAGTCGCCCTGGTTGAGTTCCCATGTGGCCGCAAGCTGGTGGCGCAAGGTCTCGAGAATCTCGTCCGATAGCGCGGGCAATCCACGCGCAGTGGCTCGGGCGAGGATCAACCCGCCCACCATTGTCGACAGCATCGAAATTGCACGAACCCGGTCCTCGGGTTCGATCTGCTCGGCCTTGGTGCCATCGGGCCTTTGCTGCGCGAATAGCGCCATATAGCGCGCAATGCCTTGGGCGAAAGCGTCGGCGATCGCCCCAGATTCGCGAGCAGCGTCTGCTGCTAGCGCAGCCACCGGGCAGCCTTGGCCGACGCTATCGCGGTGGTGTGGCGACAAGTAGTTCGCGACTCCAGTCCGAAGGAGTCCGCCGGCATCGGTGTTCGCATCAGCACCGGATGTCCCCAACTCAGAGAGTTTCCACTCGAACGCGTATTCAGAGGCCTCGGCCGCTAACGCGTCCTTCGATTCGAAGTGCCGGTACAGCCCGCCATGGGTGAGCCCGGCCTCGCGTGTAATGTCGGCCACACCCACGCCGGTGAAGCCGCGCTCACGGTACAGCCGGGCCGCAGCCTGCAGGATGGCTTGGCGGTTCTCGGTCACCTGCTTTTTCGAGACTTTCATGAAGATCCTTTGGTGCGCATGTCATCGCATTTTGATGATGATCATACGCAATAATGTATGATGTCGATCATCATCAATATACCAACCAGGATGGAATCCATGCACATCACTCCCGCTGCAAACCGCCGAATCGTCGTCACCGGCATGGGAATGGTCTCGCCGTTGGGTTGCGGAATCGAGCAGGCTTGGCAGCGGTTGCTGGCCGGCCAGTCAGGCTTGCGCCTGCTTCCGGATTCGGTGACGGCCGACATTGCGGCCCGTGTGGGCGGCGTAGTGCCTGATGTGAACGAGGATGCGTGCGGCGGCTTCGATATCGACCGCTTTGTGTCGACCAAGGACCAGCGCAAGATTGACCGCTTCATTGCCTTCGCGCTCGCCGCCGCACAAGAGGCACTCGCGCAGGCGCGGTGGGCTCCTGCAGACGAAGCCTCCCAGCAACGCACAGCCACGGTCATCGCGTCCGGCATCGGCGGCTTTCCAGCGATTGCGGACGCAGTGCGTACGACTGAGACGCGTGGACCGAAGCGTCTGTCGCCGTTTACGATCCCGTCTTTCCTGGTCAACCTTGCTGCGGGCCACGTGTCGATCAGGCACGGCCTGAAAGGGCCCATTGGTGCCCCGGTGACGGCTTGTGCCGCGAGTATCCAGGCCATCGGTGACGCAGCACGGCTGATCCGCTGCGGCGAGGCCGACATCGCGGTGTGCGGAGGCGCCGAGGCCGCGATCGACCGCGTCAGCCTAGGGGCTTTCGCCGCAGCGAAGACCTTGTCCACCGGCTTCAACGACACACCAACCCGCGCATCCCGCCCCTTCGACCGGGCCCGCGACGGTTTCGTGATGGGCGAAGGCGCTGGCATGCTGGTGATCGAATCGCTGGAGCACGCGCTTGCGCGCGGCGCCGTGCCCCTGGTCGAACTCATCGGCTATGGCACCAGCGCCGATGCGTTTCACATTACCTCCGGCCCCGAAGACGGCAGCGGCGCGCGACGCGCGATGCAGGCGGCGCTAACGCAGGCCGGGCTGACCGCGGCCGACCTCCAGCACCTCAACGCGCACGCAACCTCGACGCCGGTTGGCGACCTGGGCGAATTGGCCGCCGTGCGTGGGCTGTTCGGCGTCGACACCCCACTCGCCATCACCTCCACCAAGTCCGCGACGGGCCACTTGCTGGGCGCGGCCGGTGGGGTAGCGGCAATCTTCACCGCCCTGGCGTTGCGTGATCAGGTCGTCCCGATGACGCTGAACCTCGAACAGCCGGATGCACTCGCCGAGGGGTTGGACATCGTGCGTGACGCGCCGCGCCGCATGCCGATCGTTCACGCGATGACCAACGGTTTCGGCTTCGGCGGCGTCAACGCCAGCCTCGTCTTCAAGCGTTGGGACGCTTGATGTCCGCCCGCGATTGCGAAGCCTGCCGGATGGCAATGGCCCCGTCGACGCCTCGATCGGGGACCCGTTTGGCAGGCGTCGGATGAGGCGGCAAGGCCCAGCGATGTTGCGTCACATCAGCGGGCCAGCGCTGCAACCTCCGCGGCAGTCAAGGCACCCGCCTGAACGCGGAAGTCCTGGATGCGGCCGTTGAACGCTGGATGCCCCCAATTGCGCCCCAGGAAGGTGACCTGGTCGCCAATGTGGCGCGGCGACAGCCGGATGGCGTCGGACTTCCCCACCTCGGTGCCGTCGACGTACAGGCGGCCGGTGTTGCCCTGCAGCGTGACCGCCACATGGACCCAACGGCGAATCGGCATGGCCCACGGCGCCTCCACCACCTGCGAGTCGTTGAATCCTGCGCCGGCGATCGCGAAGCGCAGCACGCCACTGCCGGACTGCGGAGCGATGCACATGTAGCTGAATCCATCCTGCCCCGCGAAGAACATGCAGCTATCCCAGTGCAGCCCATTGGCGTAGGCCCAGAAAGACAGGCTGAAGTCGTCGAGGTCGCTAAATATGCCCGACGGCAGTTGCAGGCCGGCCTTCTGGCCGTCGAACGCGATGGCCTTGTCGCTGCGGCGTCCATCGCCCCAGGTTGCGCCATCCAGCAGCGTGCCCTCCACCAAGGTCGTGGTGCCAGCGGGGGTCAGCAGCGCGCCGACCGTGCCGGTGCCGTTCGGGTCGTTCAGCGGCAGCGACAGGCGCACCTCGCCAGGAACCGCGATGCGGGCCACGTTGGAGCCGGCGGTCGAGCCACCCGTGCCCTGGGCAGTGACTTGGTAGAACCAAACACCGTTTGGTGGGATATCGCTGTAGGTGAGCAGCTCGCTCGCCGAAACGGTGCCCAGCAGGTTGAAGGGGCCGTTGGCCTGGCTTGCACGCTTGACCGCATACGAGGTCGCGCCAACGCTGCCCCACCACGACAGCACGACGCGGTTGCCGCGCAGGTTGGCCGTGAGGCCAGACGCCGGCTTCATGGGGCCGGCATAGTCTGGGCGACGATGGATCAGCGTCGGCCACCAAACGTCATCGCTGCTGCCGCCGTACTTCGGCTCGACCAACTTCACGATGCGCGAGACGTTCGGCGCCGCCAGCCCCATGCGGTTGACGTAGTGGTTGTAGATGGGCTCCCAGGCGTTGCGGCCGCTCCCGGGGTTGCGCCCGAACCCCTGGTTCACCTCGGTCCACAAGGACGTGTGGGGCTGAGACGGATCCTGTTCGGGCACATAGGGCATCGGGTAGATATCGCCGTTCTCGTCATGCAGGTTGGAGCGCGCCACGTACTCCGCCGCCGCCAGGAAGCGGTTGTTGTATAGCCCGTAGAGATCGTCGCCCTGGTTCCAGGCCATCTCCAGCAGGTCGCCGCCCAGCGTCATGCCCAGCGTGGAGTGGCCCTGGTCGCGGCCGCTCTCCTCCCACTGCCCGAAATGGCCCGGGTGCATGTAGTAGACGCCATGCACGATGGAGCCGCTGCCGAACGTCTTCAGCGTGCCGCGGTTGTTGCCGGCGTAGTAGTCGTAGGCCAGGCGATAGAGGTCGGGCCGGTCGCAGAACACGCCGATGGCCATGGCGCCCGCCATCGAGGCCATGTGCCAGTTGGCATGGGACCCGAGGCGCCCGTCGCTGAGGTACCACGACGAGACCGAGGCAAAGACGTTGACCAGCATGTCCTGAAAGCGCTTCAGGCTCGCCGGCGCCCAGCCGGAGTAGGTGCGCAGGATTTCGCCAATCTGCGCCAACTGGTGGCCTTGAATGCCGGCCAGGATGATGAAGGTGTGGTCATCATGGGCGGTCGATCCGGGCGGCACCGTCCCGATCTCCTTCAGCGTGTTCGCCCAGGCGTCGAGGAACTCCACCGCCTTGTCGGCATAGCGGTTGTCCTGCGGGTCGGACAGCTTCCAGCGCAGGACCAGGGTCCAGGCGTGCCAGATGTCGCCGTACAGCGCGTACTTGGTACTGTCGGCCCGGTAGACAGCGGGCTGCGGATTGGGCTTGGCGTTCAAGGAGGCGTTGGGCTCAGCGCACAGCTTGGTCCACCAGCTCGCCCACGGCTCCTGGCCTGCCTTGATGAGCGCGCGGATGCGGGTGGCATCGTCTTCGGTGACCAGCAGCCCAGGGTGGCGGAAGACACCACTGACCGAAGCCGGAACGGATTCCGTAACCGGCGTGGGGGTGGGCTTCGCAGGTGCCGGAACGCCTGGTGCCTGGCCTCCACCGCCTGTCTTCTCTTGCGGCTGACCTTGCCCCTCCGCAGAGGCATCAGACGCCCCTAAGCCGCACCCCGGCAACAGCGGGAGCATGGGGAACAGCCCCAGGCCAAATGACAACGCTCGACGCACAGGATCCGGCAACTCCTGGGAGCCGGCGTGCTCCACGGACTTTTTCGACATCTTGATTTACCCGACTGTTTTTTTGTATTGCGCAACCGTAGGTCACCCTGCGAATGCACGTCAACGCAATCGCCAAAACGGTGAGGATTGTTGAGTCTTTGGGTGCAATTCTGTGTGGGTTCTGCCAGTAGAGGGCTCCATCGCCAGGCCCTGCTCTACCTGCGTAGAGTCCGTGGTCATCTCTGCGTTTGCGCAAATTTCCTCACGATGCGAACTGGATGGCAGATGGCTTGGGTGACATGGCGGAGCCGTTCCACTTGCTCGAGCGGAGTACTATGCGGTGGCCGCTTCAGACCGATTGCTTTGCTGTGCAGTGCCGTTCTGTGGTGCGTTCGTTGACCGCCCTCAAGAACGAACTTTCCCGACCAACCACTGTAAGGAAGACCGCATGATCAAGGTCACCGTGATGTACCCGTACTCCGAAGGCGCGCGCTTCGACCACGTCTACTACCGCGAGCGCCACATGCCGCTGATGAAGGCGAAACTGGGCAGTGCCTGCGCCTACTACACCATCGACAAAGGCTTGAACGGCAGAACGCCCGATGAACCGCCAGCCTTCGTGGCAATGTGCGCGTTCATCTGTGATTCGGCCGAAGGCTACGAGGCCGCCATCCAACCGCACCGCCCCGAAATCCTGGCCGACATCGCCAACTACACCAACATCACGCCGGTGGTCCAGTTCAGCGAGGTCGTCGTCGAGCGGTCGGACCGTTGAACGCGAAAGCGTTGAGGCTGACACCCAAGGGCGCCAAATCGCTAGAAACCTGACACCGTTGAAGGACCGAACGACATGACAGTCAAACGCATGGACAACATCCTGATCGTGGTCGATGACCTCGAAGCGGTGAAGGCGTTCTTTGTCGAACTTGGCCTCACGTTAGAAGGCGAAACCACGGTTGAAGGCCCGTCTATCGGCAAGCTCATCGGACTGGGGGACGTCCGAGCCACCCTTGCGATGCTGCGGACGGCCGATGGGCAGGGCGTTGAACTGGACAAGTTCCACACGCCAGATCCGATCAGGTTCGGGCCTGTGGACGCGCCCGTGAATGCCTTGGGCCTTCGTCGCATCATGTTTGCCGTCGACGATATCGATGCGGTAATCGCGCGAATGCAGGCCCATGGCGCCGAACTCATTGGCCGGATGGAGTACGGGCAATCGTACCGGCTTGCCTATATTCGTGGGCCTGAGGGCCTCATCGTCGGGCTTGCTGAGCAACTCGGCTAACGTCTGTCGGCTTCCGGCCATCACCGCCAGCCTCAGCCCCCTCCCCGATCCAACACGACGTCTGAACCGCCGCCCGCGCAACATCAGCCTGCTCACCGTGCGATCTTCCCGGTCGAAGACTTCTTCCATGCCACGTCACCACCACCACGTCTACGTGATCGAACTGTCGCGGCGAGTGCTGAGCGAAGCGCGCTTCGTGAAAGCCAATCCCGATTACCTCGGTGACAAGCCTTGCGTGTATGTCGGCATGACCGGGCAGTCGCCGGACGTGCGTTTTGACAAGCACAAGGCAGGGCTGAAAGCGAACCGGTTTGTGCGGGAGTACGGCTTGCGGCTGATGCCGGAGCTGTACGAGTGCTTCAATCCGATGCCCTACGAGGCAGCGCGGGAGATGGAAGTGGAACTGGCGATCGGATTGCGCGAAGAAGGCTATGCGGTGTGGCAAGCGTAGGTACGTAACAACGATTCGCGCAATCACCTACCGAGTTGGAGACCTTGATGCAGGTGCTGGACCACGAACCGCACAGCTGGTTCTTATTTGAAGCGGATGGTGCGTTGTATCTCGACGCCAACTGCAGCCATGGCGCAGTCGGCTACAGCTTCATGGTGCGCCTCACTGCGGTGGAAACGCGACGGTATCGCGACGAAGGCCGCGGCTACTTGAACTGGCTGGCGCAGGACATCCACAACGGTGCTCCGATCCTGTCGGCGAGCACGTCGCTGTACAAGTCGCGCAAGGCGTCTGAAGACGAGCAAGTCCAGGCGAGCGCGGCCCTGAGTGCATGGCAGGCAGACCGGATTCGGAGCCTCAAGCTCGGCGGTTGAGGCCTTTTTCTCCGAGCGCCGGGCCTTGAGCCTCGCGCGCCGAGCGCCAAGCGCCAACCGCGAGGCTTTTTGCTCCGCCGTTGCTGCTTTTTACCGCAAGGTGTTGACCCTTTTA
Source organism: Ralstonia sp. (assembly GCA_039592975.1). Taxonomy (GTDB): domain Bacteria; phylum Pseudomonadota; class Gammaproteobacteria; order Burkholderiales; family Burkholderiaceae; genus Ralstonia. Next base: position 9,263 of record JBCNQE010000023.1, read on the forward strand.
GCTCGGCTCGTGGTGTTCTGAACGTCGCGCGTGGCGTTCCGAACTCGGCGTGCGATGGTTTTTGCCTCACGCTTGCTGATTTTTTCAGCAACCCATGAGGCTTTTTGGCTCGCGATCGGAGCTCAGCGCTCGGCGAATGGCGTTCAGAACTCGATGGTTGAAGTTCCGAACTCGGCGTGTGGGGCTCTTTGCTCGGCGCTTGCGGTTCGGAACTCGGCGCGCGGCATTTTCAGTTCGGTGGATGACGCTTCGCAGGTACGACGCCAATCGGCCTGAAAGGCTTACGCCGTCTCCACGGCACTCGGCGAGGCCCCGCCGATGTACTGCGCAATATCGACCGTATCGATCTGTTCCGGCCGCATGAAGCGGGCGGCATAGCGCAGGTACACGCCACTACTCAGGAACAGGTCGAACAGCTCCGGATCGATGTGTTGCTGCGCCTTGGCCATGGCCATGATGCGCACGGATTCCGACAGCGTCTTCGCCTTCTTGTAGGGCCGATCGGCAGCGGTGAGCGCTTCAAACACATCGGCAATGGCCATCATGCGGGCCAGCGGGCTCATCTGCTCGCGGCGTAACCGCCTCGGATACCCGGTGCCGTCCATCTTCTCGTGGTGGTTGCCGGCAATCTCAGGCACCTCGCGCATCGACTTCGGAAACGGCACGCGCGAGAGCATGATCTGCGTCTGCACGATGTGGTCTTCGATCTTGAAGCGCTCTTCTTCAGATAACGTGCCGCGGCTCACGAGCAGGTTGTGCAGCTCGCCGCGGTCGTACAGGTGCTTGGGTGTGTTCAGCTTGAACCCCCAGGGGTTGTCTGGGGGAATGATGTCGTGTTCCGTCCGTTCGATCACGTGCTCGGGCTTGTCGGCAAGCAAGGGTTCCTGCGCCGGTAGCGGTGCCGCTGGTTGGCGCTGCTGACGCGCTAGCTCCTCTTGCGACACGCCAAGGCGGTCATCCAATGTGCGCGTCCACGTACGCGCGGCAATGCGTTGCAGCCGTTCTTTCTGCGAGGCGTCCATGAACTCGCCACCTTGGTTGCACCTGGCGACAAAGGCAAAGTCTTCGTCCAATGACGCGCATTCAGCATCGCGGCGGCGCTGTGCAACCTTGGCATCTTCGCCGGCCGCAACGGCGCGCAGATAATCGATTTGCGCATCGCGCTTGAGCACCTCGAAGCGCATGCGCACCTCGTGGATGCGGTCATGCAAGGTTTCGAGTTTGGTCGCTTTGTCGATCACATACTCGGGCGTGGTCACCTTGCCGCAGTCGTGCAGCCACGCGGCAACGTGCAGGGCCTCTCGCTGCGCATCCGTCATCTGGAACGACTGGTAAGGGCCTTCCGTGGCATCGCAAGCGGCCTGGGCCAGCATCTTGGCAAGCTCGGGCACACGGCCGCAGTGGCCGCCGGTGTGGGGGCTCTTGGCATCGATCGCGCCGGCCATCACTTGAATGAAGGCGTCAAAGAGCTTGCGCTGTGCATCGGTCAATGCGCGCACTTCCAGCGCACCCGCGCACAGGCTCGCCAGTGTGCCGACGAAGGCAAGCTGGGCGGCCTCGATGGGTGTATCGCGCAGGATGAGGATGACGCCTTGCAGCTCATGTGCCCGCGTCGCCAAGGGGATGGCAGCCGCATGGCATGGCGCGCCGAGGGTCAGCGGTCCGAGTTTCGCCGCCTCGATAACGTCGTCTGTGAGTGCGCTGGCCTGCGGTGCCATGGCCCCCACGGCGGAGCGGATCAAGGGCAGCGCTGCTTGCAGCTGCGTCTGCCCGATTGCAGCCGCCACATCCGTACCGTTGCGGTCGAACGCCACGGCCGCGTTCAGCGATGCCTCATCTGCCAGATACAGCACGCCTGCGCTGCCGCCGGAAGCCTTGAGCATCTTGCGCAGCAGCAGCGGCAAGAGGTGGTCGAGCCGGCTCTCCGCGGCAACGGCCTGCATGATGATCAGAAAGCGCTGGATGGTCTCTCGCATCTGCTCGGACGTTTCGCCCAGCGCCCTCACCTCGCTGATGCGCGACGTTGCAACAATGGGCTGCTGGAAGTCGAACCGGCGGATGGCTTCCATGCCATCGGCCAAGGCGTGCATGGGCCGTGCGATCCGGCGTGCAGCCCATCCGATCAGCGGCAACGACAGCACGATGATCAACCCTGTGACGCCGATCCCCAACCAAGCCTGGCGGCGCGCGCCTTTCAGCAACTCGTTCTGCGGGATGGCCGAAACGAGGTACAGCGCCTTGCCCCCGGTAGGGGTGAGGCGGTCGATGCTCGTGTACCACGGCTCACCGCCGGCGGAGATCACCGCTTGCCGGGTGCCCGAGGCGTCCAGACCATGCACGCTGGCGGCAAGCTGCGTGAGGATCGGCAGGCCGTAGTCCGCTGCGGCCGCGAGCAGGCCCGACTGGATCGTATCGGGCGCCGAAGCGGAAGCCGGCGTGTCCCGGTCAATGGCGACGACCTGGCCGCTGGCATCCAGCAGCGCGAGCACGGCCCGCGCGACGGTTTCCTTGCGTGCCAGCGTTTGACCAAGCAGATCGAGCCGGAAGTCCCCACCCACCACCGCCTGGCGAGACACCGTCGGCACCGCCAGCGTGGCGCCCGCCTGCCGGTCCGAGAAGAACATGTAGGGCTCCGTGCGGATCAGCCCGCCCGCTGACATGGCCGACATGAACCACGGCCGCTCCCGCGGATCGAACCTCGCCGCAAAGTCCGAGGCATCAGCAGTCTGGATGGTCGTCAGATTGGTATCCAGAAAATGCAGTTGCCCTTGGGGCTTTCCGCCAGCGTGTTCGACCATGCGCACCACATAAGCGGCACGGTCAGGGGCGTTGAATACCGTGCGATCCGCCGCCGCACGCAGCGGCCGCACGTAGAAGAAACTGCCATCCACATAGCCGACGTATAGCGACTGCAGTACAGGCGAGGTATCCAAAGCATCGCGCACGAGCGCCAGGCGCGCCATCCGCTCGTCAATCGACTGTGCATCGGCCAGCGAGCTGTGGCTGATGAGCTTGACTGCCATCCGCGCGGGAGTCATCAGGTCTTCGACCTCGTCCAGCGTTTCCCGGCTGATGCGGTGCGTGGCTTCCGCCGCCGCCTTCTCCTGCGCAGATTTGGCTTGGTAGAAATGGATGCCGCAGATCAGCGCGCCCAATGCCAGCGTGAGCGAGCCAAACAGCATCCACAAGTGAATATGAAGCGGGTAACTCCTGCGCGTTTGCATAGGGCCCTCCTTCGATGGGACACGGCGGGCGGCGGGCAGTGTTGGCTGGAGCGGTGACCGCGGCGCGTGCACTGTGCAGTGTTGGCGTCACCTTGGGGATCGTCAAGGATCCTGATGCGAGGGCAATACCCCTCTCCTACTGCGCCCACCCCGGAACGCCGGGCACCCGCATGTGCTCCACCTCCGGCAAATCAATCCCAAAATACTCAACCAACACCCCCCGCAACGCCCGCCGATCCTCCAGCTCAAGTCGATGCGGCGTATCCCCCCGCCAGATCGTCGCGTCCCGATTCATCACCGTCACCCGCCCCTCGTCCGTCACTGACCGCATCAGGATGCGGTTCATGAACGGCGACGCCGGATGCGTGCTCGTGTAGTGGTTCGCCATCTCAAAGTCGATCGGATAGTCCTGCTCCAGCGTGGTGACCCAGGCGTCGACGGGCGTGTCGCTGCGCACCTGTGCACGCAGCACCCAGCGGTCGCCATCGCGAGCCATCCAGTGCAGTTCGCCATCGATGCTGGCTTGCGTGCCATCCAGCGGCACAGGCACGCGCGGCGCAAGCGAGCCAAACCCAGGGTCGACGACGAAGGTGCCTTCGGGTAGCGGCACGGTCAGGAACATGTGCGTGCGCGGCGCTTCGGTGCGCGGAGCCAGCAACACCACGCGCGACGAGTGGCGCGTCGGTTGAAAACCAAGTTGCTCCAGCACGGCGGCAAACAGCGTGGCGTGCTCGAAGCAGTAGCCGCCGCGGCGTGCGTGAATGAGCTTGTTCTGGAGGCTCTCCAAGTCGATCCGGATGCCGCGCCCCAACAGCACGTCGAGGTTCTCGAACGGGATGTGCCGCATGTGCGCGCGCACCAACTGCGCCAGCGTGTCATAGGTCGGGCGGGTGTCGCCGCCCCATTGGATGCGGTTGAAGTAGGCGTCCAGGTTGATGTGTGATGTCACGTGCGGTCTCCTTGTGCGGGGGGTGGGCCCCGGCGTCAGCGTTTTGTGCGGCGGCGGAACTGTTGTTCTGTCACGGCGCTGCCCCATTGTGTGCCGGCTTCTTCATGCGTGAGCACGAAGCCGAAGGATTCGTAGAGATGGCGGGCGGCGTCCAGGCCCTTGAAGGTATCGAGGTACGTCTCGTCAAAGCGCGCGTCGACATAGCGCATGGCGCGTGTCATCAGCTCACGGCCAATGCCGGTGCCGCGCAACGCATCATCCACGATAAACCAGCGCAGATGCGCAGCGCGATAGTGGGGGTTGCCGTCAATGGCGAGCGAGGCAAGGCTGCGGCCGTTTTCCACGCATAGCCAGAGGGCTTTGTTGTCGTCCGGAAGGGATTGCGCAAAGTCGGCCAGTTCCTTGGCGACGCGGCGCTCGAAGAACACGCCAAACCCCCAGTGCTCTGCATAGAAGCGGCCGTGCAAACTGGCGATGTCGCCAATACAGCCGGGCACATAGCCCTGCACGATCTGGATGCCGGCCTCGTTGGCGGCGGGGGTGCCTTTGTGGTCGTTGTCGTCAGCCAGCGCGCTGACGTACTGCGACAGCGACGCAAGCAGCCGCTGTTGGTCCATGGGCGCGAGGTGGCGCAGCGCATTCGATACCTGGTCAGACGCATAGGCGTCGATCTTGCGGCGCAATTGCTGGCCGGCGCGCGTCAGGTAGAGCTGGGAAGATCGGCCGTCGTCATCACACGCGCGGCGCTCGACCAGCCCGGCGGATTCCAACCGGGTGACCTGGCGGCTGGTGCTGGATTTGTCCAGCCGCAAGCGTTCGGCTAGATCGCGTGCCTGGATGCCGGGCGTGCCGGCAATCTCCAGAATGGCGTGCACGGCGGAGGGCGGCAGATCGCTCTGTGCCAGTGTGCTACGCATGAAACCAAGTTCACGCACCAGCCTGCGCGAAACCTCGCGCAGCTCACTGATGGTTTGCTCCCGGGGCTGGGCGGGGGCTTCGATGATGTCCATGACAGCCTCGATTGGTTGCGTTGAACAACCAATATAGTTGCATGGAGCAACCTCTTCAAGCCGCCCGCTTTAGCCCCGCTCTATGGCCGGTCTTCAGGCGAATGCCGGGCCGGCGCTGTCATGCCCCATGCGGAACACCGATACCGCACGTCGCAAGGTCGTTGCCTGCTCTTCGAGCGACTGCGCTGCCGCAGCCGCCTGTTCCACCAGCGCGGCATTCTGCTGCGTGACTTCGTCCATCTGCACGACGGCCTGGTTGACTTGCTCAATACCCCGGCTTTGCTCGGCAGACGCAGCGGCAATCTCGGCCACGATCTCCGACACGCGGCGGATGGCCTCCTTCACTTCGGCCATGGTCTCGCCTACTTCCGCAGCCTGTTGCGAACCCGCCTGCACCACGGCAACCGAGGCGCCAATCAGCCCCTTGATCTCCTTGGCAGCGGAGGCGGAGCGCTGTGCGAGCGTGCGCACTTCACTGGCGACGACGGCAAAGCCGCGGCCCTGTTCGCCGGCCCGTGCCGCTTCCACAGCGGCGTTGAGCGCCAGGATGTTGGTCTGGAAGGCAATGCCCTCAATCAGCCCGGTGATCTCGGAAATCTTGCCTGAGCTGGTACTGATCTGGTCGATCGTGCCGACCATCGCCTGCACGGCCACGTTGCCCGCCTGCGCGATGGTGCTGGCGTTGGAGGCCAGCGCATCGGCCTGGGCGGCGTTCTCTGCGTTCTGCTTCACGGTCTCGGTCAACTGCGTCATGCTCGATGCGGTTTCCTCCAGCGACGCAGCCTGCTGTTCCGTGCGGGCGGACAAGTCGATATTGCCGGCGGCAATTTCCTTGGATGCCACCGTGACAGATTCGGCCGACACCTTGATACCGCGCACCGTCTGCGTCAGTTGCTGATCCATCTTGCGCAGCGCGACCAGCAGTTCGCCAAACTCGCCTTGCGTGTCGACGACGATGCCGTTCTCCAGCTTGCCACCGGCAATGTCATTGGCCACGTTGACGGCACGGCTGAGCGGGCGAGAGATCGCGCGCAGCAGGTACCAGCACATGCCTACACCCACGGCAAACCCAGCACACACCAGCGCGATGGCCACACCAAGAATGCGGTGGTACGTGGCCTCGCTATCAGCAACGAACGCCTTGGCTTGCGAGAGATTGATGGCGACGTCTTTGGTCAGCAGCTTGCTAATCGCTTCCCCCGCAACGGCGTGCCGGTTGATGTGCTCTGACGCAGCATCCAAGTGACCGGTTTGCAGCGCGTTAATCACATCATTGGTCGCGGTATTGAACGTCTGCATCGCCTCGTTGATCTGGGTAGCGACCTGGCGCTCTTCGTCGCTCGTGATGCTGTCAGGGAAATATTGCTTCCAAGTGCCGTTGATCTGGTCCATATCTGCGCGAATCGTTTGGATGGACTGCCCAACCTTGGTGGCGTCGTCCTTGAAGACTTGGATACGCCGCATTTGCAAGCGCACATCGAGCTGCGCTGCACGCAATTCCGACAAGCTGGCAATCGGCAGTGTGTTGCCGGTGTAGGCGTCGGTCATGTTGCCGTTCAGGCGCATCAAGCCCGTCACGCCAAACACGCCCGTCGCCAGCAGCAGCACCAGGCACATGCCAAAGGCTGCCAGGAGTTTGAACCGTACCGAATGCACCATTGCGCTCATTGTTTCCCCCGTCCGTTGTGCCGTGATCAATCTGCCGAAATTGAGTCTTGCATAGGCTGCATATCGGCCGGAGAACAAGCACCTGAAGGGGTTTTGAGCCTTGTTGAAGAACAAAAACCCCAGCAGACGACTGCAGTTCACATGGCGTTGGCGCGCTGTGCTTTGCAGTCGACTGCCAGGACAAGATGGGGGCATCCGCATGCGCCGACTGACGCACGGGTACGGTGTTGACGCGATGCCTCAGTTCGGCGAGAGCGTTGCATGGTGGGACGGCACGATGGCCGCCGGCGCGGCCGTATCGTTGGCGGGCTTGGCAACCTGCCGTGCCGGGCGATTGCCGCCCGATGGCGGCACAGACGCTCCGCGCTGGCTGCGGCCGAGCACGCGCTGCATGAGACAGAACACGCACAGCAGCACACCAATGGCAATGCGTGCCCACCACGAGCTGAGCGTGCCATCAAACGTAATCAACGATTGGATGACCCCCAGCAACAGCACGCCCACCACACTGCCGCTGATGAGCCCCACCCCGCCGGTGAGCAGCGTGCCACCGACCACGGTGGCGGCAATGGCATCCAGTTCCATGCCCTGCGCGTGCAAGCCATAGCCGGACAGCATGTAGAACGTCACCAGCACCCCACCCAGCGCCGAGCACAACCCACTCAGCACATAAACGAGGATGCGCGTGCGCGCCACAGGCAGCCCCATCAGCAAGGCCGATCGCTCGTTGCCGCCCAGCGCATACACCGTGCGGCCGAAGCGGCTGCAGTGCGCCAGCCATGCGGCAGCCGCAAACACCACCAGCGCAATCACCACGCTGGGCGACACGTAATTGCCGCCGCCCACAAAGATCTTGTGCTGCGAGAGCGCCGTGTAGGTTGGGTCCGTAATGCTGATCGAATCAATGCTGATGAGGTAGCACAGCCCGCGCGCCAGGAACATGCCGCCAAGCGTGACGATGAACGGCTGAATGCGGAACGCCTGGATCAGCACGCCCATCATCAAGCCGAACAGCGCGCCCACGGCAAGCACCAGCGGCACCACCGCACCGATCGACCAGCCATGGTGCTCCACCAGCGCGGCAGAGATCATGGTGGTGAGCGCCACCACCGCCCCCACCGACAAGTCGATCCCGCCCGAGAGGATGACGAAGGTCATGCCGATGGCGACGACGATCAGGAACGCGTTGTCGATCAACAGGTTCAGGAACACCTGCACGCTAAAGAAGCCCGTGTACGTGACGGACCCAAAGCCGAACAACAGCACAAACAGAAACAACGTGACGTAGAACGGCAAGCGCCGTGGATTGACTCTCATGACTGCGCCCCCACGCGGCGTTGAAACACCATCGCCCGGAACGCTTCCGACTGCGCCAGGCACACGGCAAACACCACCACGGCTTTCACGACGAGGTTGATCTCAGGCGGCACGCCCATCGAGTAGATCGCATAGGTGAGCGTCTGGATGATAAGTGCACCAATCACGCTGCCCCACAGGCTGAACTTGCCGCCCACCAGCGACGTGCCACCCAGCGTGACGGCCAGGATGGCGTCCAGTTCCAGCAGCAGGCCCGCGTTGTTGCCGTCCGCGCTCTTCACGTTGGAACAGATGATGAGCCCCGCCACACCCGCCATGGCACCGCAGAAGCCATAGATGCCGAACAGCAGCGCCTTGGTGTTGAGCCCCGCCAGCCGCGCTGCCACGGGGTTGATGCCCACCGCTTCAATGAACAGACCCAACGCCGTGCGATGCATCAACAGCAGGAGCAGCCCCAACACGGCCGCGGCGATGTACAAGCCAAACGGCAGCCCGAACAAATAGCCATTGCCGACAAAGAAGAACGGCTCGTAGTAGACGGTGATGATCTGGCCATTGGTAATAAGCTGCGCCACACCGCGCCCCGCCACCATCAGGATCAGCGTGGCGATGATGGGCTGCATGCCTGCGCCCGCGACCAGCATGCCGTTCCACAGGCCGCACACCAGCGCGGCCCCCACGGCAGCCAGCAGCGCGAGCACCAGCGGCACCTTGGTCACATACACCGGCAAACCGTTTTGGACGACCAGCGTGCCGCCCACGAGCGACGCCGCAATGGCACCCGAAATGGCGACCACCGCGCCAACAGAAATATCGATGCCGCCCACCGCAATCACCAGCGTCATGCCCAGCGACACGAGCATCAGCGGCGCTGCGCGGTTGAGGATGTCGATCACGCTGCCGTACAGGTGCCCGCTACGGATTTCAAGGTGAAAGAAATGCGGGTTGAACCACGTGTTGAGCAGGCACAGCAGGATCAGCGTCACGCAAGGCCAGAACAGCCGGTGGCTGGCGAGCGTGCGCATGCGGGAAGATGATTGCGTCATGCGGCGCCCCCGGTGGTGGACTGGCTTGCGGACGGCTTCGTAGGCAAATCCCCGCCAGCAATCACGTCGTACAGGTTGTCTTCGGTGACATCTTCGCCAGCCAGTTCGCCAACCTTCTTGCGATCACGCAGGATGGCCAGTCGGTGGCTCACGCGCAGCACTTCGGGCAGTTCGCTGGAGATGAACAGGATCGCCATGCCCTTGCGGCACTGCGCGGTCACCAAATCCATGATGTCGAGCTTGGCCGCAATGTCGATGCCGCGCGTGGGTTCATCGAGGATGAGCATGGCGGGGTCGGTGGCCAGCCAGCGTGCGAGCACGGCTTTCTGCTGATTGCCGCCCGAGAGCTGGCCGATCGGCTTCTCCGCATCGGGCGTCTTGATGCCGAGTTGCGCGATGTACTGGTCAGCAATCTCGCGCTGGCGCTTCTTTGGCAGATAGCGGAACAGGCCGCGCTTGGCCTGCAGCGCGAGGATGATGTTCTCGCGAATCGACAGCTCGGCAATGATGCCTTCCGTCTTGCGGTCTTCGGGGCAGAAACCGATGCCCGCGCGGATGGCATCTCGCGGTGAGCCGAACTGGTGCGACTGGCCCTGCACGTTGATCGAGCCCGCGTCATTGCGGTCCACGCCAAACAACAGGCGCGCAGTCTCGGTGCGGCCGGAGCCGAGCAGGCCGCCCAAGCCCAGCACTTGTCCTGGGCGCACATCCAGATCCAGCGGCTGCACCACACCACGGCGGCCCATGCCGCGCGCGCTCAGGAAGGCGGGCGCGGTGTCGTCCACCGGCGGCACTTCGGTGCGGTCAAAGCGGCTGGCATCAATGTCGCGCCCGACCATCTTGTTGATCAGCTGCAGTTGCGGCAGATCACGCGCGGCATATTCGCCTTCCAGCCGGCCGTTGCGCAGCACGGTAATGCGGTCGGAAATGGCGTAGGTCTGCTCCAGGAAATGCGTAACGAACAGCACGGCCATGCCGCGCGCCTTGAGCGTGCGAATGGCGGCAAACAGGCGCGCGACTTCGTCGTCGTCCAGGCTGGAGGTGGGTTCGTCCAGGATGAGGATGCGGGCTTCGGTGGACAGCGCCCGCGCAATCGCCACCATTTGCTGAATGGCCACCGGGTACAGCGACAACGGCAGCGTGACATCGATGTGGATGTTCAGATCGGCCAGCAGTGCCTGCGCCGCGCGGTTGGTGGCGCGCCAGTCGATGCTGCCCATGCGCATGGGGAAGCGGCCGATATGGATGTTCTCCGCCACCGTCAGGTTAGGGCATAGATTCACCTCCTGGTACACGGTGCTGATGCCGAGCTTTTGCGCTTCCAGCGGCGAGCCTGGGGCGATGGGTTGACCGCCCAGCAGGATCTCGCCCGCATCGGGCGCCTCCACGCCGGTCAGCACCTTGATGAGCGTCGATTTGCCGGCGCCGTTCTGCCCCATCAAGGCATGGACTTCACCGGGAAACAAGCGGAAATCCACCCCGGCCAGTGCCTGCACGCCGGGGAAATTTTTGGAGATGCCGCACATGTGCAGCAGCGCGCCGCGTGCATCGTGCGCGGCGGGTTCAACGTGATCCGACATGGGTGTCACCTGTTAACGTGGCGCAGCCGGCACGGCGAAGCAAAGTCGCCCTGCCGGCCCGCTCAGAACCTCTTCATGATCCGTAGCGAGCGGCCCGAGGTTGGCAGGAGAAGCGCAGCCGTACATGGGTACATACCCAGGAAACAGCGGCATCGCAGTGCCAAGATCGGGCCGCGCGGTAGGATCAGTACTTGCGGTTCGGAAACTCCTTGGCCGCTACGTCCATCGGGAAGATGCCTTCCTTGGTGACGATGCGCTTGGGCACAGGCTTGCCCGCCAGCACCGCGCGCGCGGTTTCCATCAGTTGCGGCCCGAGCAGTGGGCTGCATTCCACCGTCACGTTCAGCTTGCCGGCCATCATGGCTTCAAACGCGCCCTTCACACCGTCGATGGAGATGATGGTGATGTCCTTGCCCGGCTTCAGGCCCGCTTCTTCAATGGCCTGGATGGCGCCGATCGCCATGTCGTCGTTGTGCGCAAACAGCACGTTGATCTTCTTGCCCTCGGCCTTGAGGAAGGCTTCCATCACCTCCTTGCCCTTGGCGCGGGTGAAGTCGCCGGTTTGCGAGCGGATGATCTTGTAGCGCGGGTCGGCCTTGATGATCTCTTCAAAGCCGCGCTTGCGGTCAATGGCGGGGGCCGAGCCGACGGTGCCCTGCAGTTCGACGATGTTCACGTCGCCCTTGCCCTTGTAGTTATCGAGCAGCCAGCGGCCCGCCTTGCGGCCTTCCTCCACGAAATCCGACCCGATGAAGGTGGTGTAGAGCGAGGTGTCTTTGCTGTCGACACCGCGGTCCGTCAGGATGACCGGAATCTTGGCGGCCTTGGCCTCTTGCAGCACGGTGTCCCAGCCCGATTCAACCACCGGCGAGAAGGCAATCACGTCCACCTTCTGCGCGATGTACGAGCGGATCGCCTTGATCTGGTTTTCCTGCTTCTGCTGTGCGTCGGAGAACTTCAGGGTCACCCCATTCGCCTTCGCTGCGGATTTGATCGATTCCGAATTGGCGGTGCGCCATTCGCTTTCGGCACCCACTTGGGCAAAGCCCATGGTGAAGGCCTTGTCTGCCGCGTAGGCAGCGGGCCCAGCGCCGGTTGCCAACAGCACGCCGGCCGTGGCGAGAAAGGTCAATACGGTACGTCTGGCGCGGTCAGCGCGCGTTGTTGCCATTGCGTATCTCCTCTTATGGTGGAAGCAGCCGCTCAAACCTGCCTGGGCTGCGCACGTTTCTTTTTTGGCCGGCAACAATTCGTACCAGCCGTTCGTGCTGAGCCATGGTATGGACAGCGAGACATAACCGTCTAATGCTTTTTTCTGGCGCCATGGATATCGATTTTGATATCACGCACTGATCTGCAGCATCGTGCAGCGCACAAAACCCAGCGCGTTGTGGCCTGCAAAAAGCGCAGAACCATATCGAAAAAGCTTCGTTCCCCTGCCAACGGCAGCTTTTTAGACTGGGCGCACTCACTTGTTATAACGAGTTCGCGCCCAGATGACGACGTCCCCACCCTCACCTCGCCTGCCGGCCCCGCCGCTCTATGAGCGGATCAAGGGCGCGCTGCGCGAGGGCATTGTTACCGGCCTGTACGCGCCGGCATCCCTGTTGCCTTCGGAGGCGGCGTTGGGCGCGCAGTTTGGCGCCAGCCGCATCACCGTGCGTCAGGCCTTGGCCGACTTGCAGAACGAGGGGCTGATCTACCGCCACCATGGGAAGGGCACGTTTGTCAGCCAGCCGAAGGCCTTCCAGAACGTGACGGCGCTGCAGGGCTTTGCGGAAGCCATGTCGGCGCAGGGCCATGCGATCCGCAACCGCGTGTTGAAACTGCAAACGGTGCCCGCACCCGCAGACGTGGCACAGGCGCTGCAACTCGCGCCCGGTACGCCCGTCACGGAATTGCATCGTGTGCGGCTACTGGATCAATCGCCCCCTTCCCCCCTGTCGCTGGAGGTGACGTGGCTGCCCGAAGCGCTCGGCAGCATCGTCGCCCGGGCAGACCTGGCCACGCGCGATGTGTTTCTCGTGCTGGAGCAGGACGCCGGTGTGACGCTCGGCCATGCCACGCTGGCCATCGACGCCGCACTGGCAGACCACGCCACCGCCGCCGCACCGGAAACCGGCGCGGGCGCACCGCTGCTGCGCGTGGAACGCCTCACGCACGACGCGCACGGCACACCCATCGACTTTGAACGCCTCCACTTCCGTGGCGACGCCTTTCAGTACCGGCTGCGGCTGGACCGACAGGTGGCCGCGTCGGCGCAATCCATCTTCCCTTTGCAGGACACAGTATGAACACGTTGGAACTGGAGTACGACCTCGTCATCGTCGGCGGCGGCACTGCCGGGCCAATGGCTGCTATCAAGGCCAAGGAACGCAACCCCGCGCTACGCGTGCTGCTGATCGACAAGGCGCATGTGAAGCGCAGCGGCGCCATCTCGATGGGCATGGACGGGCTGAACAACGCGATCATCCCCGGCCACGCCACGCCGGAGCAATACACGCGCGAGATCACGCTGGCCAATGACGGCATCGTCGACCAATCGGCCGTGTATGCGTATGCGCAGCACAGTTTTGCCACCATCGAGCAGCTCGACCGCTGGGGCGTGAAGTTCGAAAAGGACGAGACGGGCGACTACGCCGTCAAGAAGGTGCACCACATGGGCAGCTACGTGCTGCCGATGCCGGAGGGGCACGACATCAAGAAGGTGCTGTACCGGCAGCTCAAGCGCGCGCGGGTGGAGATCACCAACCGCATTGTCGTCACGCGTGTGCTGACGGATGCGAATGGCGCAGCGTGCGGCGTGCTCGGCTTCGACTGCCGCACGGCGGATTTTCTGGTGGTGCGTGCGAAGGCCGTGGTGCTGAGCTGCGGCGCAGCCGGGCGACTTGGCTTGCCCGCCTCCGGTTACCTGATGGGCACGTACGAGAACCCCACCAACGCCGGCGATGGTTACGCGATGGCGTATCACGCCGGTGCGGAGCTTTCCAACCTGGAATGCTTCCAGATCAACCCGCTCATCAAAGACTACAACGGCCCCGCCTGCGCCTACGTGGCCGGCCCGCTGGGCGGCTACACCGCCAACGCCCGTGGCGACCGCTTCATCCAGTGCGACTACTGGAGCGGCCAGATGATGTGGGAGTTCTATCAGGAGCTGCAGGGTGGCAAGGGGCCGGTGTTCCTCAAACTCGACCACCTGGCCGAAGAAACCATCCAGACCATCGAGACCATCCTGCACACCAACGAGCGGCCGAGCCGTGGCCGCTTCCACGCCGGGCGCGGCACCGATTACCGCACGCAGATGGTTGAGATGCACATCTCGGAAATCGGCTTCTGCAGCGGGCACAGCGCATCGGGCGTGTATGTGAACGCACGGGCGGAGACAACCGTGCCGGGCCTCTACGCTGCCGGCGACATGGCCGCCGTGCCGCACAACTACATGCTGGGCGCGTTCACCTACGGCTGGTTTGCGGGGCAGAACGCGGCGGATTACATCGCCGGCAAACAGGGGGAAGTGCGAATTGATAGCGACCAGATCGAACGCGAGCGCACGCGCATCTTCGCGCCGCTGCAGCGCGAGCACGGACTCGCCCCCGCACAGGTGGAATACAAGCTGCGCCGCATGGTGAATGACTACCTGCAGCCGCCCAAGGTCACGCGCAAGATGGAAATCGGCCTGCGCCGCTTTGATGAGATTGCCGAAGACATCACGCACCTGCACGCACGAGCTGATGCGTGCGATGGAAGTCAGCTTCATCCGCGACTGCGCAGAGATGGCGGCACGCGCCTCGCTCTTCCGCACGGAAAGCCGCTGGGGCCTCTACCACCACCGCGTCGACTACCCCGAGCGAGACGACGCCAACTGGTTCTGCCACACGCGGCTCTTCAAAGACGCGCACGGCGCCATGGCCAGCCGCAAGCAGGCGGTGGAGCCGTATGTCATTCCCGTCGATGTGCACGGCACCGATTCCTACGCGCACATGCGCATCCCCCAGGCAGCATGACCATGCATCAGCCCCTTCACTTCACCCACACGCCCCACGACATCACCTCGCGCAGCAGCGCGCCCGTCACCATTGATGAAGCCAAGTGCATTGCCGACAAGGGCTGCACGGTGTGCGTGGATGTCTGCCCGCTCGACCTGCTCGCCATTGACCTCACCAAGGGCAAAGCCTTCATGCAGTTCGACGAGTGCTGGTACTGCATGCCCTGCGAGCAGGACTGCCCGACCGGCGCGGTAAAGGTCGACATCCCCTACCTGCTGCGTTGAGGGCGCGATGACGACAACCCTCCTCGCGCGTCTGCACGACGCAGATGCCGCCACACGCCGCGTCGCCCTCCTTCAGCTTGCCGACGAGGAAGACGCCGATGCCCTGCCCGACGTGATTGCGCTGCTCGCCAACGACCCGGCGCCCGAGGTGCGCCTGGAAGCCGCACGCATCCTCGCGACCTGGGAACAGCCGGACACCGTGGCAGCCCTCGCGCGTGCACTGGAAGACGTGGATGCTGCCGTACGTGATGCAGCAGCGTTCGGCCTGGGCGAATTGAAATCGCCCGACTCCGCGCCCACGCTGTTGCCTTACGTCGACCACGCAAGCGCCTTTGTGCGTGGGGCCGCCTTGCGCGGCTTGCGTGAACTGCGTGTGCCCGACAGCGAAGCCCCCGCGCTGCAAGCCTTGCAAGACACCGATGCCGCTGTGCGCCGCGAGGCCGTGGCGGTGCTCGGCTGGCGCAAACATGTGGCCGCACTGCCAGCCTTGGCGGAACGCGCCCGCCATGACGACGATGCGGAAGTGCGGCGCGCGGCGGTGGGCGCGCTCGGGCTGGCCACCGACGCATCCGTATTGCCTGCACTGCTCGATGCGCTGCGCGACACCGCCTGGCGCGTGCGCGAGGAAAGCGCCGGCACGCTCGGCAAGTTTCGCGCGCTCGCGCCGGTGGCACACGTCACACACGCACTGGTCGACGCGCTGGCGGATGACTACTGGCAGGTCCGTTTGCAAGCCGCCCGCGCACTCGGCCGCTGGCGCGCTGCGCATGCCGTCGATGCGCTTGCCGCATTGTTCGCGCACCCCATCAGCAACTTGCGCAAAGAGGCTGCGCTCGCGTTGGGCGAAACCGGCCACCCCATTGCCCTACCCGCACTGCGCAACGCGCAAAGCGATGGCGACCCGGAAGTCGTCAAAGCCGTGCGGATTGCGCTTGCGCAGATCGAGGCCGCCCGTGCCGTCACCTGAGCGTATCGACAACGACGTCGCACAAGGCCGGCTGCGGCTGCGTTGGGCCAACACCGCCATCACACTCGACCACGCGACCCTGCGCGAAGCCTGCCGATGCGCCGAATGCCAGTTCATGCGCCACCATGGCACGCCGATCAACGCACCGGCCGATGTGCGCATCACCGCCATCGAACCCGTGGGCTACGGCGTGCAACTGGTCTTCAGCGATGGGCATGCGCGCGGCATCTATCCATGGGCCTACCTGGCTGAACTGGCTGCCATAGCAACAGGCTGACGCCGGCTGCGTCTATGCACATGCAATCTTGTTCGTTCCTTCGCGCGCGGGCGGTCCGTAGCATCGACCGCACGACACCCAATTCGCTGGAGGAATCATGCAAACGCAATCGCCCCATACCAACCCATCGCCCAGCCGACGACGCTGGCTTGCCGCGCTGCTGGGCGCCAGCTTTGCCCTGAGCGCTGGCTTCACGCAGGCCGCGGACCCGGCTGGCACGGTGCGCATCGGCTTTCAGAAGGCGGGTTTGCTGGCCGTGCTGAAAGCGCAGGGCTCGCTCGACAAACCGCTGGGCGACCTCGGCTACAAGATCGAGTGGAAGGAGTTCCCTGCCGGGCCGCAACTGCTGGAGGCACTCAATACGGGCAGCATTGATTTCGGCTATACCGGTGCGCCGCCGGCCGTTTTTGCCCAGGCCGCAGGCGCGCGCCTCGTCTATGTGGGGGCGGAGCCGGGCGGCAAGACCAACGAGGCGCTGTTCGTGCTCGACAGTTCGCCCGCGCACAGCGTGGCCGACCTGAAAGGCAAGCGCATCGCGCTGCAGAAGGGCTCCAGTTCGAACTACCTGCTGGTGCAGTTGCTCAAGCGCGCCAACCTGACGGTGCAGGACATACAACCGATCTACCTGCCGCCGGCCGAAGCACGTGCCGCCTTCGAGAGCGGCGCCGTCGACGCCTGGGTGGTTTGGGACCCGTACTACGCGCTGGCGCAAAAGGCATTGAAGACACGCACCCTGGGCGATTTCAGCGAGGTGCCCGTGTTCAACTTCTACGAGGCCACGCCGGAGTTCGTGAAGACGCATCCGCGCGCCGTGAATGCCATCCTGGCGCAGCTGCGTACATCTGGCCTGTGGGTGAATCAGCACCCGCAGGAAGCCGCGGCACTGCTCTCACCCAAGCTGGGCATCGAGCAACCCGTGGTGGAGACGTGGCTGCGGCGCGTGCCGTATGGTGTGACGCCGGTCACGCCGCAGATCGTGGCGTCGCAGCAGCAGATTGCCGACCTGTTCCTGCAGCAGAAGCTGATTCCGAAAGCGGTGAACGTGCAAAGCGCGGTCTGGCAGGCGAGCTTTCCCGTCGCAGGTTTATAAGCCCATCACTACCAGCTGAAGCGGTGCTAAGGTGCGGCACCACCGTCCACAACGGAGCCGCACCGTGACCTCGAGAACCCCGCTTCTGGCAACGCTGTTTGCAGTGTGCATGGCCGGCCATGGCGCGCCGGCCTGCGCTGCCGATGTCACCGTCCTCACGGCCGGCGCGTTTCGGCCCGTGCTCGATGCCCTGGCGCCTTCGCTGGAACGCGAGCAGCATGTCCATCTGATCATCACCAACGACACAGCCGGCGAACTGGTCAAGCGTATCCGCGCGGGGGCGGCGTTTGACGTGGCTGTCCTGCCCGAACCCCTCGCAAGAACGCTTGCCGACGAGGGCAAGCTGGCGCCCACGCTCAGCAACGTGGCGCGCGTCGGCATTGGCGTGGCGGTGCCAGAGGGCGTGCCGAAACCTGATATCTCCACGGTCGAGCAGTTCAAGCAAACGCTGCTGGCCGCACCGTCGGTGGCGTATCTGGACCCGGCGGCGGGTGGGTCATCGGGCATCTATCTGTCGAAGCTGTTTCAGACGCTGGGCATTGCGCAGGCGATCGCACCCAAGGCGGTGCTCGTGCATGGCGGACTGGTCGGCACCCGGCTCGTCGATGGTCAGGCTGCGCTGGCGGTTCATCAGGTAAGCGAGTTGCGCGCGGTGCCGCATATCCAGTACGTCGGACCGCTGCCTGCGGCCATTCAGAACTACACGGTGTATGCCGCCGGCATCAGCGCCCATGTGCAGAGCGCGGACGGCGCGCGGGCACTGCTGGATACGCTGCACAGCAAGGAGGCCGCCGCCCTGCTTGAGAGCAAAGGCATGGAGCCCGCGACAAAGCAATGAGTGCGGTGATGCCGGCTCACCCTCATCAGACGTTAGTTGCCAAAGCGGCCGATCAACGCCGTTGCGCCTTTGGTGTGCCCCTTGAGCGCGGCGTCGAGTTCTGCGCGGGTGAGCCCGTTGGCCAGGGCGTCCGGTGCGAGGTCGGTGGCGATCAGCACAAATACATAGTGGTGCAGGCCCGTGCCCTTCGGTGGACATGGCCCCAGGTAGGCCGGCTTGCCGATGGCGTTCTGCGCCATGCTCAGGCCACTTCCGGTACCGGCGCCTTCGGGCAAGCTCGTCTGCGTGGCGGGAATGCCATAGGCCATCCAGTGGTTCACGCCTAGGCCGCCCGCGCCTTGCGGGTCCGTCACGATCAGCGCCAGACTGGTGGTGCCGGCCGGCACGTTGGACCACGCCAGCGGCGGCGAGATGTTGTCTCCCGTGCAGTTGGCGTTGGCTGGGTTCTTGCCGGCGTATTTGCGGTCCATGACGCCGTTGTCAGCAAACGCAGTGGATTGCAGGGTGAATGTGTCGGCCTGCGCGTGTACATGCGGCGCAGCGGACAGGCAAGCCAACGAGAACAGCGCGTAAAACAGAGCGGATTTCAAGATGCATCTCCTGGGAAGAATGCCGACGGACGGCCACCACAATACGCGAATACGCCCTCCGTGGCGGCCACATCACTGCACAGATTGCCCTCAGAGTCCCATGCGACAATACTCCGCCCCGGGGCGCCCCTCTGCCTCGTGCTCGTTGCCTGTTGCCTGTTGCCTGACTTGACCATAGGAGAACCGGACGCATGTTCGGCGATATCACGCGTTTCCTGCTCGACACGATCTTCACGCTCTTTGGCGCGGCATTGCTGCTACGCGCCTGGACACAGGCGGTGCGGCTGTCACCGCGCAACCCGCTGTCGCAGGCGATCTTTCAGTTGACGGGCTGGTTGGTGCATCCGCTGCGCCGGGTGATTCCGGCCACGGGCTATATCGACTGGTCGTGCCTGATCGCGGCCTATGCCACGGCGCTGGTGTACCTGCTCTTGCTGCTGGCCACGGTGGGCGTCAGCCCGATGGCATTCCTGCCGATGGGCTTTGTCGCGGCGCTGTTCACGGTGCTCAAGTGGGCCTTCAACACGCTGGTGTGGGTGACCATCGCGTCGGCAGTGCTGTCGTGGGTGGGGCCGCATTCGCCCATGGGCGCGGTGCTCAATACGCTGGTTGATCCGCTGTTGCGCCCGATCCGCCGCGTGGTGCCGCCGCTCGGTGGGTTCGACCTGTCGCCGCTGATCCTGCTGGTGATTGCGCAAGTGATCGTGATTGCGCTGTCGCATCTGGCGCTTTCACCGTTGTTCATGTGAGTGCGGCATGCACTTTGCTCAACTGAGGTATGCCGGCGCGGTTCTGGCCGACCACTCAGGAGGGCATCATGAACGGATGGAAAACAGCACTGGTGTGTGCGATTGCCGCCCTGGCACCCACCTTGGCGGCATGTACAGCGGGCGGCGCTGTCGCTGGCGGTGTGGCGGGGCATGAACTGACACACAGCACGGCCGGCACGATCGGCGGTGCGGCAGCCGGCGCAGTCATCGGCCACGAGTTGAGTAAGTAGTCTCAGGCGCTACATCTGCGCAAACGAGGCACCGAATTGCGAACGATACGCGCTGGGCGACGTGTGATACGTCCGGCTGAAATGCTGGCGCAGCGACACCGCACTACCAAAACCCGCCAGTTGCGCAATCGCCTCCACCGGCTGGTGCGTGGTCTCCAGCATGCGCTGCGCATAGGCGAGCCGCTGCCCCAGCAACCACTGGCCGACCGTCGTGCCGGTCAACTCGCGAAACCGCCGCGTGAAGTTGCGCCGGCTCATGGCCGCACGCTCGGCTAGTGAGTCCAGCGTGTGCGGCTCGGCCAGGTTAGCGACCGTCCAGTTCAGCAAGTCCGATAGACGATCACCGCCCGGCGCGTCATGCAGCGGTTGTTCAATGTATTGCGCTTGCCCGCCCTGCCGGTGCGGCGCCACCACCAGCCGCCGCGCAATGCGGTTGGCAACCTCCGCGCCGTGCCAACGGCGTACTAGGTGCAGGCAGCAGTCCAGCCCCGCAGCCGTGCCGGCGGAGGTCACCAGCCTTCCGTCATCCGCATCCACATACAACACATCGGGCACCAGCTTCACACGCGGGTAACGCTGCGAAAACGCTTGGACCGCGCTCCAGTGCGTGGTCGCTTCCAAGCCGTCCAGTACACCCGCTTCGGCCAGCACGAATGCGCCCAGGCATAAGCCCACCACCGTGGCGCCACGCTCGTACGCGTCGCGCACGGCATTGACCATCGATGCGGGCGGCGGCTCACCTGTGTCGCGCCACGATGGCACGATCAGCACGTCGGCACGCGCGGCGTCTTGCAGCGTCAGGTCGGTCTGCACGGCAAATCCGGCAGTGGTACGCAAGCCGCCCCGCTTCACGGGTTCGCCCGCGCAGATGCTTAACCGATACGCCGGCAGCCCGGCCCAAACACGGTCTTCAAACACCAGGCATGGCACGGACAGGTGAAACGGGCTGATGTCGTTGAACGCCAGAACGGCGATTTCCTTCGGTGGCATGGCGCATCCTTCGCTTTGGCCCGATTCTTTCGATGAATGTCTTCCGGGCCACTGTCGGGAAGGATAGCCATGACCGAAGATGCTGTCCATGGGCACAACGCAGCGCCCCAATCCACTCACTCCCAAGGAGCAGCCATGACCGCAAACGCATCCCCCAAGCGCGCCCTGATCGTCATCGATGTGCAGAACGAATACTTCACCGGCGGCCTACCGATCGAGTACCCGGATCCGCAGCAAACCGTCGCCAATATCGGCGTCGCCATGGACACGGCGCGCGCGGCAGGCATTCCGGTGATCGTCGTGCAGCAGACCTCGCCCGCCAGTTCGCCGCTGTTTGCGATCGACACGGACGGCTGGCAACTGCACCCGGTGGTGGCCTCCCGCCCGCATGACCATTACCTGCGCAAGCTGCTGCCGAGCGCCTATCCGGAGACGGACCTGGCGCAATGGCTGCAAGCACGCGGCATCGATACGCTCACCGTGGTTGGCTACATGACGCACAACTGCGATGCATCGACCATCAACCACGCGCTGCACAACGGTACGGCGGTGGAGTTTCTGCACGACGCGTCGGGCTC
This sequence comes from Ralstonia sp., assembly GCA_039592975.1. GTDB lineage: Bacteria > Pseudomonadota > Gammaproteobacteria > Burkholderiales > Burkholderiaceae > Ralstonia. The sequence continues at coordinate 30,657 of JBCNQE010000023.1, forward strand.
GGTGCCCTATCAGAACCAGGCGGGCTTTGCGACGGCGGAAGAGATCCACCGGGTCTTCAGCGTGGTGCTGCAGTCGCGTTTTGCTGCGGTGATGTCCACCCAGGACTGGGTGCACAGCGTGAAGACCGGCGCGGTGCCGGTACGCGACAACATCTTCAAGTCGAACCAGCGGGCGCGGGGCTTGCTCAAGGACGAGGTCGCGCAACGGGCTGCCTGACCACGCAGCTGCACGCTGCAGAGAAAACAAACACCCCGTTCTGCACGGGGTGTTTGCATTGGTTCCAGCCCTGGAGCGACCTAGACTTCAGACGACGATACCCACCGCTCCTGGGAGGCACCATGAAACGCGTGATGAGGAGTTTCCTGCTCGCCGTTGCTGTGCTGGCCGTGGTGGGCGGCACCGTGGGAACGTATGCGATACCGTCGGCACATGCCGAACCGTGTGGTGGCCGTGGGTATCCGCAGGGCGGTGGCGGACAGCCCTAGCCCGCCGGTACCAGACGTCAAGCAAGCCTGTAAGCACTCAACTCCATCAGGCTGACACGCTGCGTTCCTCAACTGGCAGAAAACCCCGGAAGGCAATCTCCACCTGCTCCACCATCGACGCCGACGTGGCTTCGCGCAGGGCCGCCATCAACGCGTCGAATGCGCCTTCCACCGAGGCGCGGTCGGTGGCTTCCACCAGGCGCAAGCGAACCGGATGCTCGGCCGAGCTGAACGTGCGCGCCGCGATGTCCATCAGGTACATGCGCGCCGCTGCAAGCGAGCGCTTGCGATTTGGCGTGGCGGGCTTGGGCGTGTCGGGTTCGGACTCGACTACAGGCGCGTTGCCCGCGCCCTCCTGACGGCGGATGAAGCCCGCGCGCAGCAATTCGAGGATGGCCTGTTCGCCCAAACCGATTTGATGCGCTCTGGCCGCCAGATCCTCACCCGTGGCCTGGCCATCCACCATGATCAACAGCGCTCGGTTTGACCGGTTCAACATGCCGCTGCGCGCGGCAATTTCCAACCGTCCCGCCTCTGTTTTCTCGAATCGCCCAGACAACGCCTGCATGGCAGCCCCCTCCACCCCTGAAGATCGGCACAACGTAGGGCGGCTTGTTTGCAGAATCGTGAAACCGGCACGTCCCGCCCCTGGCCGACGCCCGGCAAACGCTTGCGCTCAGGTGGATGTCGCCAAATCAAAACACCCCACCCCAAAGAGGGGCTGACAACCGCACATCGTTGATGCGGAACGTGCCCCGATTGGCAAACGGGGGGTCGCATCTATTGCCTGAGCCAGCCTCCGCCTCTACTATTTGTTACCGGTACCAACGGAGTCACCCTCCTCCGGAGGTCGCCCGCCGATTCCCCGCAGAGGGAACCCGTTCCACATAACAACCGAGACACCATGCCCACCCAACCTCCACGCAGACTGCGCAGCCAGCTGTGGTTCGACGACCCGAGCCACGCAGACATGACCGCCCTCTATGTCGAACGCTTCATGAACTACGGCCTGACGCGCGAAGAGCTGCAGTCTGGCCGGCCGATCATCGGCATTGCGCAAACAGGTAGCGATCTGGCGCCGTGCAACCGGCACCACCTGGAGTTGGCGCAGCGCGTGAAGGCTGGCATACGCGACGCGGGAGGTATTCCGATGGAGTTTCCCGTCCACCCGCTTGCCGAGCAAAGCCGCCGCCCGACTGCCGCGCTCGATCGCAATCTCGCGTATCTCGGGCTGGTGGAAATCCTGCATGGCTTTCCGCTCGACGGCGTGGTGCTCACCACCGGTTGCGACAAGACCACGCCCGCCTGCCTGATGGCTGCAGCCACGGTCGATCTTCCTGCCATCGTCTTGTCTGGCGGGCCGATGCTGGATGGCTGGCACGAAGGCAAGCGGGTCGGCTCCGGCACCGTCATCTGGCATGCGCGCAACCGGCTGGCCGCCGGCGACATCGACTACGAAGGCTTCATGGAGTTGACCACCGCGTCGTCGCCGTCGATTGGCCACTGCAACACGATGGGCACCGCGCTATCCATGAACAGCCTGGCGGAAGCGCTCGGCATGTCGCTGCCAGGGTGTGCCAGCATCCCGGCGGCGTATCGGGAGCGCGGGCAAATGGCGTATGTAACCGGCAAGCGCATCGTCGATCTGGTGAGGGAAGACGTTCGACCGTCCAGCATCATGACGCGCGCCGCATTCGAGAACGCCATCATCACGGCTTCGGCACTCGGCGCGTCGACCAACTGCCCACCCCACTTGATCGCGATTGCGCGTCACATGGGCATTGAACTGAGCCTGGAGGATTGGCAGCGACTAGGCGAATCCGTTCCGCTGCTCGTGAACTGCATGCCGGCCGGGGAATACCTGGGTGAGAGCTTCCACCGCTCGGGCGGCGTACCGGCGGTGTTGCGCCAACTCGACGCAGCGGCACTGCTGCGGCGTGATTGCATGACCGTGTCGGGTCGCACGATGGGCGCGATTGCCGATGCCGCCCCGGATGCCGACCGTGAGGTCATCTTTCCGCCTGACGCACCGCTCAAGCATCGCGCAGGGTTCATCGTGCTGTCGGGCAATTTCTTCGACAGCGCCATCATGAAGATGTCGGTGGTGGGCGATGCCTTCCGGCAGACCTACCTGAGTGAACCCGGCGCAGAAAACGTCTTCGAGACGCGCGCCATCGTCTTCGATGGGCCGGAGGACTATCACGCGCGCATCAATGACCCTGCGCTCGAGATCGACGAGCGCTGCATCCTCGTCATCCGTGGCTGCGGAACGGTCGGCTATCCGGGCAGTGCGGAGGTTGTCAACATGGCGCCGCCTGCGGCGCTGGTCAAGCAAGGGATCGAATCGCTGCCGTGCATGGGCGATGGCCGGCAGAGCGGCACTTCCGCCAGCCCGTCCATCTTGAACATGTCTCCGGAGGCGGCCGCCGGTGGCGGACTCGCGCTACTGCGTACGGGCGACCGGATTCGCGTGGACCTCAATGCGCGCAAGGTTGATGTGCTGGTCGACGCGGATGAACTCGAACGCCGGCGGCAAACCGCAACGTTCAGCGTGCCGCAGTCGCAGACGCCGTGGCAGGAAATCTACCGGCAATTCGTCGGGCAGCTTTCCACGGGTGGGTGCCTAGAGCCGGCAACACTGTATCTGAACGTCATTGAGACGCGCGGCAACCCACGGCATTCGCATTGAGGCATAAAGCAGTGGGTGGAGTGCGGGCCGGCTATGCGCTCTCGCGCTCCACCACGCTGAAGTCGATGCGCGAAATCTTGCGCGCATTGGCAGCTTCGACCACCCCGAGCGCATCGAGCAACACCTCGCCGGCCCGCAAGCCGATGCCATAGGCGTCAACGGAAATCGTGGTGATGGTCGGGTGGCAGCACCACGCGATTTCAAAATTGCCAAAGCCTGCCACAGCGATGTCGCCGGGCACGGACAAGCCGCGCCGGTGGCATTCCATGATGGCGCCGAAGGCCGACATGTCGCTCACGCACATCACGGCATCGGTGTCAGGCCAGGCTTCCAGCAAAGCGGCCATCGCTGGCCCGCCGTGGCTCATGGTGATGGGGGATTCACCCATGCGGATCACGCGCAGCTCGCCCAGGCCCAGCGCCTTGATGCCGCTGACGTATCCGCGCAGGCGGTCCGTGCCGCGCCGGTCCAGCGCGCTCGCGCCACACAGGAACCCGATACGCCGGTAGCCTCGCTGATGCAGGTGGCGCACCATCGCGCGCGCGGCGTCGGCGTTGGAAAATCCGACCGCTCTGTCGATCGGGCGCTCCGGCAAGTCCCACATCTCGACGATCGGAATGCCGGCGCGCTCGAGCAGCGCTCTCGTTCCGGCGCTGTGGTGGCGCCCTGTCAAAGCAATCCCACGCGGCTGATGGCGCAGAAGCGACTTCACCAGCGCCTCTTCCTGATCGAGGTGGTAGTCGGTGTCGCCCAGCAGCAATTGCAGGCCGTGCGGCGCAAGTGCGTCCGTCAGGCCACGCACGGTATCGGCAAAGTTGGAACTGGCCAGCGAGGGCACCAGGGCAGCCACGAATTCCGATCGTCCGCTGGACAGCATCCCTGCTGCGGCCGTGGCAACGTAGCCGAGTGCGTCAATGGCCTGCTGCACGCGCGCCCGGGTGGCGGGTGACACGCTACCGCCCGTCAGCACCCGTGACACCGTCATCTTCGACACGCCGGCAAGGCGGGCCACATCGGCCATGCGAGGGGGTGTTGAAGCAGCGATATCTTGGCTCATGGCGGCAAGGCAGAAGAGGAGTTTGGATCATAGCGGAACCGGCCGTGAAGCCACCCGCGCTACTCTTGCAGCAGCGCCCGGCCGATGCGCTCTGCCATGCCGGCAACACCCACCACAAGCCGCTTCTCCCGCCGCGTATCCAGGCGGCTGATAGGCACGCTGGAACTCACCGCAACGCGCTTGCCCAGCGGCGTGGCGCCCACGAACGCGGCAAAGCAGGCCAGCCCCGCGACCACCTCCTCGCGCTCCGTGGCGAGCCCGCGCGCGCGAATGCTCGCAAGCTCAAGCAGGAGGTCAGCACGGCGCGTGGTGGTGCGCTCCGTCATCGCGGCAAGGCGGGCCGGCAGGAGCGCGCACACGGCTTCGTCATCGAGGCTCGCAAGCAACGCCTTGCCCAGCGCACAGCAATGTGCCGGCAGGCGTAGGCCGACATCGGAGACGAGGCGCACAGGCCTCGGCGCATCTTCCCGCGCGATGTACACGACTTCCGTGCCGTCGAGCACGGCAAGCTGCACGACTTCGTTGTGTGTCGCCACAAACGCGGCCGACTCGCGACGGAACGCTGCCAACAAGTGGTCGTGTCGGAAATAGGCATTGCCCAGTTCAAACAGGGTCAAGCCGATCAGATAGCCGTCTGCCCGCTTCTCGATCCAGCGACGTTTTTCGAGCGACTCGAGCAACAGGTACAACGTGCTCCGGGACATACCGGTCGCCTCTGCCAGTGCAGCCGGACGGACGGGGGACGTTGCCGCGCAGAGTATCTCCAGCACGTCATGAATGCGCTTGAGCGCCGGCACTTCGTAGTCAGTCTTCACTGGAAACATGCCCCGTTGATGATTGTTCGATTGTCCAACAGGTTGGAAATTGCGTCACGGTGTTGGACACCCTGCATCGCCATCTCTACGATCACGCGGGTTCCCCAATAACAACGGTGTCTGACTGACGGAGCACACATGACCGCCATTGCCAACTACTTGCCGCAGGATCTGGAGCGTGCCACGCTCGTTGGCCGGGTCTGGCGCACCACCGCCACTGGCGAGGGCCCGTCTGTTGTGGTGGTACGCAACGGTGTGGTGTTCGATATCACGCAATCCACGCCAACGGTGGCGGACCTGTTCGAGCATCCCGACGCACTGGCCATCGCCCGGCAGGCACCTGGGGAAGACCTGGGCCGCGTTGAAGCGCTGATCGAACAGTCCATCGCGGTGGACCGAGCCAGCAATGCGCCAACCCTACTCGCCCCCAACGATCTCCAGGCCATCAAAGCCTGCGGTGTGACCTTCGCCGTCAGCCTGATCGAGCGCGTGATCGAAGAACAGGCCGGCGGAGACCCGGCCAAGGCCCGCGACGTGCGCGAGTCCATCATCGGCGCGGTGGGTTCGGATCTCTCCAAGATCAAGCCCGGCTCCGCTGCCGCCATGCGGCTCAAGGCAGAACTGCAGCGCCGGGGGGCGTGGTCGCAATACATGGAAGTCGGCATCGGGCCCGATGCAGAAGTGTTTTCCAAATCGCAGCCGATGTCCGCCGTCGGGTTTGGTACTGACGTCGGCCTGCACCCCGCCTCGCGCTGGAACAACCCCGAGCCGGAGATCGTGCTTGCGGTCAACAGTGGTGGGCATGTCGTCGGGGCAGCGCTGGGCAACGACGTGAATCTGCGCGACATCGAAGGGCGCTCCGCGCTGCTGCTGGGCAAATGCAAGGACAACAATGGCTCCTGCGCCATCGGCCCGTTCGTGCGCTTGTTCGACGAGCACTTCACGATCGACACGATCCGCACGACACAGGTGTCGCTCCGTGTTGAGGGCGCCGACGATGGCTTCGTGCTCGAGGGCGTCAGCCACATGCGCGAGATCAGCCGAGACCCGCTCGATCTCGTCACCCAGACCTGGGGACGGCACCATCAGTACCCCGACGGCTTCATGCTGTTCCTCGGCACGATGTTTTCGCCGATCAAAGACCGTGATGCGCCGGGCGCCGGCTTTACCCACCACCTGGGAGATCGCGTGACGATCAGCGCGCCGCCGCTTGGTGCGCTGGTCAACACGGTGCGGCTGTCCACGGAGATCGCGCCGTGGACGTTTGGTGTCCGCGCCCTGTACCGCAACCTGGCGGCACGCGGACTCGTCCGTCAGGATTGATCCGTCGTCGCCTTAGAGAAATTCACCGCACACTCCGTGGAAGGCAACCCCTTGACCGGCGCGCGAAACGCGAACAATCCGCCGGCAAGCGGCTGCTCCCGCAAGGCTTCTTCCGTCAGACCTTTTCGAGCGGTGGTTGCATAAACCGTCTGCAAGTCATCGCCGCCAAACGCGAGTTTGGTGATGTTGGAACACGGAAAATCCACGCGCCCGATGCATCGGCCATCGGGCGAGAACCGTTCAATCCGGCCGCCGCCAAATAGCGCGACCCACACGCACCCTTCCTCATCGACGGCCATGCCGTCTGGGTGACCGGTGCCCTCGATCGCCGTGAAGACGCGCTTGCGCGCCAGGGTGCCATCCTCGTTCAGATCGAAGGCATAGACCACGCGCTGCAACGTATCGGTGTGATACAGCGTGCGGCCGTCCGGGCTTGCCGTCGGGCCATTCGTAATCACGTAGCCCGAGTCGCGCACGCTGAGGCGGCCCTCCCGACCGACGCGATAGAGTTGTCCGCTTGGCGCGCACTCCGCATCGTCCATCGAGCCAAACCACAGCGCCCCTGTGCGATCGACGTAGCCGTCGTTCAGGCGGTTGCCCGGCCGGTCTGCCTCGACCGGCAACACGCGACTGAAGGTGCCCGTCGCAAACTCGAAGCGGTAGAGGCCACCCTGCACGCCGCAGATCCAGCTGCCATCGACGCTGGGCAACGCAAAGCCGATCTGGCCCGGCACAACCCAACTGCGGCGCATGGCGGTGTCCGGGTCAAAGCGATAGAGCCGCTGGCCCTTGATATCGACAAAGACCACGCAGCGCGATGCGGCATGCCAGACCGCGCCTTCACCCAGCGTTGCGGCGACACGCCAGACGCATTCCGGAACGATCGGGGCCATCATCCGCCGTACCACCCGGCATCGACAAAGTACTCGCGCGCCGTGCAGCGGGCGGCGTCGTCCGATGCCAGAAACAGCGCCATGCGTGCGACGTGCTCGGGCTCGACACGCTCATGCAGGCATTGCTCCTGCAGCAGCTTCGCCTCGCTTTCGGGCGATTGCCAGAGCGCCATCTGCCGCGGCGTGCGGACGGCACCCGGCACGATGCAATTGACGCGGATGTTGAAGCCGCCAAGATCGCGTGCCAGCCCGCGCGTCAGCCCTTCAATGCCAGCCTTGGCCGTCATGTAGATCGCGAGGTCGGGCTGGGCGAGGTGCCACGAGATGGACCCCAGGTTCAGAATCACGCCGCGCCCCAACGCCTTCATGCCCGGCAGCACAGCCTGCGCGCAGAAGTACTGATGGCGCAGGTTCACTTCGATGCGGTTGTCCCAATAGGCCTGCGACACCGTTCCAATCTGATGGCGGTCGTCATTCGCCGCGTTGTTGATCAGAACCTCGATGGGACCAGACGCCGCTTCGATCTCCGAGAACGTGGTGTTGAGTGCGTCGATATCGCGCAGATCGCAGTGGTGAAAAGCCGGCGGATGCGCACAGTCACCCAGGGATGCCGCTAGCGCCTCGGAATCCGAGCGCGCGATATCCAGAAACGTGACGCGCGCACCCTGCTTGGCAAAGCCTTCGACAATGGCCGCACCAATGCCGCTGCCACCGCCGGTAATCACAACGTGCTTATTAGCGAGGCTTGGATAGATTGCATAAGACATAGGAGATTCCAGTTACAGCAAAGAGATAAAGCGGGTAGCGCGATTCAACGGCGGCCGGAGCGCGAGACCACGTCCACCCAGACGGCCAACACGAGGATGCCGCCCTTGACGATCATCTGCCAGTACGCGTCGACGTCGAGCATGGACATGCCGTTGTCCAAACTGGCCATGACGAGCGCGCCAACCAGTGCGCCGTAGACCGTGCCTGCGCCACCGCGCATCGACGTGCCGCCGATGAAGCAGGCCGCGATGGCATCCAGCTCGCCCATGGTTCCTGCGGACGGCGAGCCCGCAGCAAGGCGCGCCGTATTGACGATGCCGGCAAACGCGCACATCAGGCCCATGAGCCCGAAGATGGCCAGCTTGACGCGATCGGTATTGATGCCCGACAGGCGTGTGGCCTCGAGATTCGAACCCACGGAGTAGATGCGGCGGCCGAATACCGTCTGGCTGGCAATCCACGAAAAAATGCCCAGCAGCGCCAGCACGATCAGAACGGGCACCGGGATACCGCCATAGCTGTTGAGCGTGGCGACAAACGCGATGATGACCACGCCTGCCACAACCAGCTTGGTGACGTCTTGCCACAGCGGCGCGACATCGAGTTCATAGCGACGGTGTTCACGCCGCTGCCGAATCACCACGAAGATCAACAGGCAGAAGATCAGCACCGCCATCAGGTCGCCCACGTGGCGCGGCAGGTAGCCCTGACCGATCAGCACGAAGCCGTCTGACACCGGCGCAATCGTCGAGCCATGCGTCAGGCCCAGCAGGATGCCGCGATACGCGAGCATGCCGCCCAAGCCGACGATGAAGGACGGAACGCCCCGGTAGGTGGACCACCATCCATTGAACAGCCCCATGGCCACGCCCAGCAACAGCACCACGGGTACCGTGGCCGTGATCGGCCAACCCAGCCCTTGATCGAGGATGGCCGCAACACCGCCAAGCAGCCCCAGCATGGAGCCGACCGAGAGATCGATCTCGCCCGCGATGATCACGAACACCATCCCGCAGGCCAGCATCCCGGTAATCGACATCTGGCGCAGCAGGTTGGAGAGGTTGCGCGGCGACGTAAACGCGCCGTTGGTCAGCATCGAGAAAAACAACCAGATGGCGGCCACTGCAATCAGCAACGCGAGAATCTTGTAGCGTGCGAAGAGTTGCCTCAGGCGCTGGGTTGCCTTGAATGTGCTGCGCGCAGCATCCGAATGGTCCACCTTGCCGGCAGCTTGTGGGCTAGTTTGAGAAGTCATGCGTGACCTGCCTGATGGAAAGTGGATGCCTGCCTGGATGCGTGCCGCGCTGGCTGAATGGCGGCAGTCAGAATGTGTTCCTGCGTCAACCCGTCATTCGCAAAATCGCCGCGTAGTTCGCCCTCGCCGATCACGAGCACCCGATCCGAGATGCCGAGCACCTCGGACAGCTCCGAAGAGACCACGATGATGGCCATGCCGCGCTTGGCGAGCTCGCCAATCAGCTTGTAGATCTCGTACTTGGCGCCCACGTCCACGCCACGGGTCGGCTCGTCCAGAATCAGAACGCGCGGCTCGGTCAGCAGCATCCGCGTGAGGACGGCCTTCTGCTGGTTGCCGCCAGACAGGCTGGCAATCGGCAACATCGGATGCGCGGCACGCACGGCAAGCCGCCGCATCTCCTTGCGGATCGTGTCGAGCTCGGCCGCTCCGTCAATCCGCCCGAAGTTCGCAAAACGCTGGAGGATGGCGAGCGTGATGTTGTGCCCCACGCTCATCAGCGAGACGATGCCGTGGCGCTTGCGGTCTTCCGGCACCATCGCAATGCCTGCGCGAATGGCGTCGAGCGGCGCGCGGACCTTCAACGGCTTTCCGTCTAGCACGAGGTCGGCTTCACTGGCCCCTGCATACGCACCAAACACCGCCTGCATCAACTCCGTGCGCCCCGCGCCAACCAGCCCCGCCACGCCGAGAATTTCGCCACGCCGCACCGAGAACGACACATCGTCCACCCGCTTGCGCGCCGGGTTGTTCACGTCGTAGCACGTCACATTGCGCGCCTCGAACACCACCTCCCCGATGGGGTGCGGCTCGCGCGGGAACAGTTGTGTAATTTCGCGCCCGACCATCTGCGCGATGATGCGATCGGTCGTCAGCTCGCTCATGGGTGCGGTCGACACATGGCGGCCATCACGGATAACGGTGACCGTGTCGCACACCGCCTCCACCTCGTCGAGCTTGTGCGAGATATAGACGCACGCAATGCCGCGCGCCTTCAGATCACGGACGATATCGAGCAGGATGCGCGTTTCCGCCGCCGTGAGCGATGACGATGGCTCGTCCAGAATCAGAAGCTTGGCCCGCTTGTTGAGCGCCTTGGCGATTTCAATCAGTTGCTGATGGCCGCCGCCGTAGTGCATTACGGGCAGCGCAACGTTGATGCCTTGGATGTTCAGGTCACGCAACAGCTTGTCTGCGCCCTGGTACATGGCCGCGTAGTTCATGCGGCCGCCCGGCAGCGTGATCTCGTTGCCGAGATAGATGTTCTCGGCCACCGACAACTCCGGCACCAGCATCAGCTCCTGATGGATGATGACGATGCCCGCGCGCTCCGTGTCACGAATACCGCCGGCCTGGAGCGGCTGGCCCTCCCACCGGATTTCGCCATCCCAGGTGCCGCTCGGGTAAACGCCCGAGAGCACCTTCATAAGCGTCGATTTTCCCGCGCCGTTCTCACCGCACAGGCCAACGCACTCGCCGGGCTTCACGATCAGGTTGATACCGTCCAGCGCCTTCACGCCGTCAAACGTCTTGACGATGCCGCGCATCTGCAGCAGAGGTTCAGACATGCCCCGTCCTTTAGGGTCGAATGCGGCCGGCGACAAAGCATTTGCCCGTCACCGGCACGCTCTAAGCCTTACTGGCCGCCGATCTGAGCCTGCGTGTAGAAGCCGTCTTTCACCACCAGGTTGACGTTGTCCTTGGTGAGCTGGGTCGGTTGCAGCAACACCGTGTCGACCTTCTTCTTGCCGTTGTCGTACTGCGCGTTGTACTTCGGCTTGTCACCCTTGGCGAGCGCCACCGAAAGCTGCGCGGCCTCGCTGGCAATCAGCTTGAGCGGCTTATAGACCGTCATCGTCTGCGTGCCGGCAATCACGCGCTTGACGGCGGCAAGGTCCGCGTCCTGCCCCGACACGGGCACCTTGCCGGCCAGCTTCTGCGCAGCCAGCGCCTGGATCGCGCCACCGGCCGTGCCGTCGTTGGACGCCACCACCGCATCGATCTTGTTGTTGTTTGCCGTCAGTGCGTTTTCGACGATGCCCAGCGCTGCCGACGCGCTCCACTCCGGCACCCATTGCTGCCCCACGACCTTGATGTCGCCGCGGTCGATTGCCGGTTTCAACACCTTCAACTGGCCCTCACGCAGCATCTTGGCGTTGTTGTCGGTCGGTGCGCCGCCCAGCAGGAAGTAGTTCCCCTTCGGGCGCACGTTATAGACGCCCTGCGCTTGCAGCTCGCCCACCTTCTCGTTGTCGAACGAGATGTAGGCATCGACATCGGCATCGAGAATCAGGCGGTCATACGACACCACCTTGATGCCGGCCTTCTTGGCTTCGGCCACCACATTGGTCAGCGCCTTGGAGTTGAACGGCACGATGACGATCACGTCGACACCACGCGAGATCAGGTTCTCGATCTGGGAGATTTGGCGTTGCTCGCTGGCATCCGCCGATTGCACCGACACCTTCGCGCCGAGTTTTTCCGCAGCGGCAACGAAGTAATCGCGGTCGCGCGACCAGCGTTCTACGCGCAGGTCATCAATACAAAAGCCAATTTCCGGCTTCTCCTTGCTCGCGTGCGCAAACGGCGCCGCCATCGACAGGCTGGCGAGCACTGCACCGCAAACAGCGGCCCTCAGAACACAACGGCGTTGGTTCGATTTCATGTCTCACTCCATCTTCTTGTGTTGGTGGATATACCTGGGCCGACGTGGCGCTTGCTGCGTCGCAATACGTATTCACCCGGCTCGACGGCAACGGCATGGTGCATGCGCGCGCCAAGCACCGGCAATTACGAAATTGCCCAACCGCCCTAACATTTCTTGCCACCCCACTGCGATCGTCTGACAGCGCTCCATGTAGCCCCTAGAATGTGCGGGCGAGCGCCCCCAGCGCTGCAGCCGTTTGGCAAACCCACTGCCACCGCGAGCGCCCCAAGCCACCATGCATCGTCAACTGCCCGATCCATCGCAGCACGCGCGGATTCATCGCATTGCGCTGCTGTTCAATGCCAACAAGGTGTATGACCGCGAAATCATCACGGGCATTGGCGACTACATGCGCTCCACCCGCGTGACGTGGGACGTGTTTCTGGAAGAGGATTTCCGCTGCAGGCTGCCCGGCATCGAGCGCTTTGACGGCGACGGCATCATCGCGGATTTCGACGACCCCACCGTGGCCGAAGCGCTGCGCGAGTGCCCGCTGCCGGTGGTAGCCGTGGGCTCGTCGTATGAAGACGCCGCGCACTACCCGGCCAACGTGCCCTATGTCGCCACGGACAACGGCAAGCTCGTCTCGCTGGCATACCGGCACCTGATCGAAGCGGGCTTGCAGCACTTTGCGCTGTACAGCCTGCCCCAGGCCGCGGAGAACCGCTGGGCACAACAGCGCGAATTGGCCTTTACCAGATTGCGCCGCCTGGACAATCCCACTGCCCCGATCGAGCACGAGATCTACCGCGGCCTTTCCACCAGCGCGCCCACCTGGCATCAGGCGATCAGCCAGTTGATCGAATGGCTGCGTGACTTGCCCAAGCCCATCGGCATCATTGCCGTGACGGACGCGCGGGCGCGGCATCTGCTGCAGGCGTGCGTATCAGCGGGGTTCGCTGTGCCGGAAGAAATCGCCATCATCGGCATCGACAATGATCCGCTCACGCGCACACTGAGCCGTATCCCGCTGTCGTCCGTCATTCAGGGCACCATGGAAATGGGGCGCACCGCCGCCCATCTGCTGCATCAGATGCTGGGTGGCGCCCGTTTGGGAGAATTGGCGGGCCGGCAGATTCTCGTGCCGCCGGTGGGCATCAACGTGCTGGCATCGTCCAGGCACCAGCCGCTTGCCAGCCCGTATGTCATGCGTGCGCGGCACTTCATCCGTCAATATGCCTGCCAGGGAATCAAGACCGAGCAGGTCGCGGACTACGTTGGTATCTCGCGGTCATCGCTCGAAGACCACTTTCGTCGTGAATTGCATTGCACCGTGCATCAGGAAATCCTTCGCCATAAACTCGACGCCGCCAAGCACATGCTGGCCAGCCGTGATGTCGCCACCGCCGAGGTGGCGGTACGCTGCGGCTTTACCTCACCGCAATACATGCACGCCGTCTTTCGTCGTGAGCTGGATTGCACACCCCGTGAATACCAGGAACGCACCCTCGCACAGGTCCAATCATGAGCATCGCACCCGCGCTTTCCACCTATGCGCCGGTCGATGGCGCCATCTCGTCGACAACCTGGGGGCGATTGCCCGGCGGTGAACCGGTTCGGCTGTTCACGCTACGCAATGCCTTGGGCATGCGCGTTTCCATCAGCGACCTCGGGGCGACGCTCGTCTCATGGCAAGCGCCGGATCGCGGCGGGCGCCTGGGCGAGATTCTGCTCAACCATGAATCGCCCGTCGCTTACCTAGAATCGGCAGGCTATCTGGGGGGCTTGATCGGGCGCTGGGCCAACCGGATTGCCGGCGCGCGTTTTACGCTCGACGGCATCGACTACGCGCTCGACCGCAATGAAGGCGGCAATCTACTGCATGGCGGCGCAAGCGGCTTTCATCGCTCGCTGTGGGACACCGACGAGCAAGACGGCGCGCTGGTCATGCGGCTCACCTCCCCCGAGGGCGATGCCGGGTTCCCCGGCAATGTCGCCGTGCAGGTGCGCTATGCACTGGACGACGACGGCACGCTCTCCATCGATTACGAAGCCCGCGCCGATGCCCCCACGCCGATCAACCTGACGAGCCACGGCTATTTCAACCTCAGCGGCAAGCCCGGCACCGACATCAAAGGCCACATCCTGTCGATCGATGCCGATGCGTATCTGGAAGTCGATGCCAAGCTGATTCCGACGCGGGTGTCCAGCGTTGCCGGCACAGCATTCGATTTCCGCCAGGGTGCGCCGATCGGGGTGCGGTTGGACTGGCCCCATGCCCAACTCGCGCAAGCGGGCGGGTTCGACCACTGCTTCGTGTTGCGCACTGCGGCGTCGGACGATCGTGCACAGGTGCGCGAAGTCGCGCGGCTATATGACCCCGGCAGCGGCCGCGAACTGACCGTGCTCACCGATCAGCGTGGGTTGCAGTTCTACTCGGGCCAGAAGCTCTCTGGCACCCACGCGCCACGCAGCGGCTTATGTCTGGAAGCGAGTGCGTTCCCCAACCAGGTCAACATGCCCGATGCGGAAGCGGTTATGCTCCGGCCCGGCGCGGTCTATCGCCAGCGCACCCAATATCGCGTCTCGATCGCCGGCGAAACCTGAGGCCGGCAACCTGATCCTCAATGCGCGGCGGCGGCGCCGTGCATGATCTCCTGCGACCCGCGAATGCCGTTGAACCAGGCATTGAGCACCACTGCCACCAACGTGCCGAGCACGATGCCGCTGTGGGTGATGGGGTGCGTCCACTCCGGGAAGTGGTGGAAGAACTGCGGCGCCAGCGTCGGCACCATGCCAAAGCCCACCGACACGGCGATGATCAGCAGGTTGTGACGCTGCTGCTGAAAGTCCACCATGCCCAGCATGCGGATACCCGCTGCCGCCACCATGCCGAACATCACGATGCCCGCACCGCCCAGCACGTACTGCGGCACCGAGGCCACCACGTACGACAGCTTCGGAAACAGCCCCAACACGATCAGCAACACACCACCGGCGGCGGCCACGTAACGCGAACGCACACCCGTGATCGACACCAGCCCGATGTTCTGCGAGAACGATGTATGCGGGAACGTGTTGAACACACCAGCCACCACCGTCGCCAAGCCATCGGCGCGCAAGCCGTTGGTCAGCTCGTTGCGCGAGATCGGCTTGCCCACCACGTGCGACAGCGCGAGGAACATGCCGGTCGATTCCACCAGCGTGATCACGATCACGATGCACATCGAGATGATGGCCGACAGCTCGAACCTGGGCATGCCGAAGTGGAATGGCGTCACCAGCGTCATCAGCGGCGCGGCGCTCGCATCCGCCAGTGACACCTTGCCGAAGGCAGCCGCCACCAGCGTGCCCGTGACGATACCCAGCAGCACGGCGATATTGCATAGCAGCGCATTGCCGAACTTGGTCAGCAGCAGAATCGTCACCAGCACCAGCGCCGCAATGGCCAGCCCGAACGGATCGCCAAAGGCCGGATTCGGCACCATGTGTTTCACGCCGTCCACCACCTGCGGAATCATCTGCTGACCGCCAGCCGCCCAGTTGATGCCCACGCTCAGCAGCGAAAAGCCGATCAGCATGATGACCGTGCCCGTCACCACGCGCGGGAACAGGCCAAGCAGCCGGCCCATCAACGGCGCAATGGCAATACCGAACACGCCCGAAACGATCGACGCCCCAAAGATACCGGGCAGCCCCATGCCGGGGTCCGTGCCGATGGCGATCATGGGTGCGACCGCAGCAAACGTCACCCCCATCATCACCGGCAGGCGGATCCCGAAAATCAGGAAACCGAGCGACTGGATGAGCGTGCCAACGCCGGCCGCAAACAGGTCGCAGTTGACGAGATAGGAGAGATCGTTCTTCGACAGGCCGAGCGCATTGCCAACAATCAGCGGCACGGCGATTGCTCCCGCGTACATCACCAGCAAGTGCTGCAAGCCGAGCGCGAACAGGCGCGGCAGCGGCAAGCGCTCGTTGACGGGGTCCACGCAAGTGCTCGGCGCGGGCGAAGGGTGGCCGGGGGATTGGCGCATGTCTTGTCTCCGGATGCCGCCCCCGTGTACGTGCCGGAAGCGTGCTTGGGCAGGCCGGGCAAGGCGCGCCGGCTGCCAACATGTGTGCGGCGTGATGCCTCACATTTGCCGGCAATCTTGGAGAGCGAGTTTGCATCTGTCAACAATTCACCGCGTTTTTTGTGTACATATTTTGGGTTCATGTTCGCGTGTGCGCCTCGAACATTCCCACGCCCTGGTAGAACACGCCCAGGTCGAGCCGCAGCTTGTACAGGATGACGCATCGCAGCATCCCCGTTTCGGCCACGACTGGCGTGATGGTGTAGGTATTGCCGCCGAATGGGCTGCCACCTTGGCAGGCGGTGCCGATGGCCGGCTGGTAATGGCGGATGGGCAGGACGGCTTGCGCACCGTTTGCACGTACTTCCACGCTGCCGATCAGCCGGAGGACGCCGTTTTGCCAAACCATGTCGAGGGTGCCCTGAGCCTGTCCGATGGAGCCACTACTGCCTGCCACGGTGGGCGACGTGAAGATGCCCGGGCACCCGAGCGCGGTATGTCGACGCAGCAGCGCCGTGCTGTGCTCGACGACGGCGTAGTGGCATTCGCCGGCATCGCCGCCGATCTGCCTGACATGCCGACCCAGGCGCGCTTGGCCATGTGTCCAGCGCCCGTGCATATAACCGCTTAGATGGAGGACGTCAGCCAGTTCAGCGGTCTCGCCAATCAGCTGATAGTCGTTGATGCCGGTGATGGCACCGGAGGGAAGTTGAGCCAGCCGTGCAACGCTGCCACTGGTCTGTCGGGCCGGCCCGCCTAGCACGAACCGCGGCGGCGTACTCGGATGCGCGAGCGATGGTCGAGGAGAAAACGTGGCACCACGGGCATCGTCCAGGCGGATGCGCTGTCCGCCGCGCCCGGGTTCCTGACAACCTGTCAAGCCACAAACGGCCCCCCTTTTTGATGCGTGGCCTGCGCATCCGAAACATCAATTTGACTGGCCGGGTAAGAATCTGAATGCATGCGGGTTCTATGAGGAAGGGTTGACTGCCGCGCCCCGTTTGGAATGTGCCGCGGGGCGCGCCTCGGCGAGGCCGTTTCAGCCTAGGCAGTGTCTCATCCGAAGTTCAAAAACGAACAGAAGTTGATACTTCTTGATATTCGAGCTGCCTCCCTCAACTGGGTGACTCGTCCAACACCTGCGACGCCATGGCCAACCCGCACTACGATCCCTCCAAACCGCACCACACCCCAGACGGATTCCGCAACCGCTACCCGCACGCCCGCACCGACGGCGATTTCTGGAAATGGCAGCAGGAACGCCGCCGCCTCAAGCTGCCCAAGCCGCCCACGCAAGACCTGTCCTGCGTTGCGCCCAATCTGGCTGCCGTGCACCAGCCGCCCAACGTGCCGCAACTCACCTGGATCGGCCATGAAACGCTGCTGCTGCAGATCGACGGCCTGAACGTGCTCACCGACCCGGTGTTCTCCAAGCGCGCATCGCCGCTGCCATTTGCCGGGCCGCGCCGGCACCAGCCGCCGGGGCTGTCGCTCAAGCAGTTACCGCATATCGACCTGGTGCTGATCTCGCACAACCATTACGACCATCTGGACAAAGCCAGCGTGCGCGCGCTCATGCGCCAACCCGGTGGCGCACCGATGTTCTTCGTACCGCTGGGGATCGACCACTGGTTTGCGCGCAACGTACGCGGCACGCGCCTGTCGGGTGACAAGCCCAACGTGCGAGCCTTCGACTGGGATGACGAAGCGCAATTCGGCCCCTTCACCGCCCACTTCTGCGCTGTGCAGCACTGGTCCGCACGCGGCCTGTACGACCGCAACCACACGCTGTGGGGCAGCTGGGCGCTGCTGCATCCGCAGTTGCGTTTCTGGTTCTCGGGGGACTTGGGGTATTCGCAAGACACGCGCGACATTGGCGCGCGCTTCGGCCGCTTCGATGTGGCGGCGATTGCCGTGGGTGCCTACGAGCCGCGCTGGTTCATGAAGTCCCAGCACATTGACCCGACCGAAGCCGTACAGGTGATGCACGACATCGGCGCGCAACAGGCAGTGGGCATCCACTGGGGCACGTTTCCGCTGACGGACGAAGCGCTCGACCAGCCTATCGCCGATCTGGCCGACGCATTGAAGGCAGCCAACGTGCCGGCTGAGCGCTTTACCCTCTTCCGCCATGGGGAGACCCGCGTGTGGGATGCCGGAGCTGCGCGCCTCGTTACCGAACTCACCAAAGAAAAAGCGCGGCCGCGAGAGGACTCGCTGGCCGCGCAATAGAACTTTCGCAGCGTAAAGCCAGGCCGATATCAGGTCGGCGTCGGCAGCCACGCGCGGTCGCGCAGCTTGGCGCGGATGCGGGCGATGGCTTGGCTGTGGATCTGGCACACGCGCGATTCCGATACGCCCATCACGGCGCCGATTTCGCGCAGGTTCAGGTCCTGCTCGTAGTAGAGGCTCATCATGAGCTTTTCGCGCTCGGGCAGGCCTTCGATGGCGGCCACGACCGATTCACGCAGGTCGTGGTCCAGCAACTGGTCCAGCGGCGTGGCGTCGTTCTCGGCGGCGCGGTTTTCGATGAAGGCGTCGGCGTCTTCGCGGTCGAAATCTTCGTAGTACAGCAGCTGGCTGCCTTGCAGGTCGACCAGTTGCTTCTGGTATTCGGCCAGCGACATGCCCAGCGCGGCAGCAATCTCGGTTTCCGTGGGCGCGCGGCCCTTCTGCTGCTGCAGCTTCTGGATCGCCTGCTCGATCGTGCGGGCATTGCGGCGCAGCCCGCGCGGCAGCCAGTCGGAGCCGCGCAGCTCGTCCAGGATCGCACCGCGAATACGCTGGGCCGCGTAGAACTCGAACTGCACGCCCTGCGTTTCTTCGTAGCGCGACAGCGCATCGAGCAAGCCCATCATGCCGGCCTGGATGAGGTCATCCAGCTCTACGCTGGCCGGCAGCTTCACCATCATCTGGTTGGCAATGCGGCGCACCAGCGGTGCGTATGCGGCCATTTCGTCGGACTTGGTCTTGCGACCGGTTGCGGTGTACATATCCATGCCTGCCTTTGGCGCCTCGTTCATGCTGCGCCTCAATAAACCATCTCGGCCGCGCGCGCAGTGGCGCGGGGCGTCGCTGTCGGTGCCGATGTTGACGTTGTTGTCTGTGTCTGCGCCGATGCCTCCACCCGCGACGGCACGGCTTGACCAGTGCCTTCCTCAGCTGGGGCCCCGGCGCTATCACTGCTGGCCCAGCTCAGCATCTCCTCGGCAAGCTGGCGGAAAGCCATGGCCGAAGGCGATGCGGGAAACGCGCTCGCCACGGGCTTGCCGAGCGAGAGCGCCAGTTCTACGTGCCGGTCCTCAGGGAGGTAACCAGCGAAATCGATTCGGGTGTTCAGGTACTGGCCCACGGTGTTGGCCAGGTTACTGAACACGCGCAGGGCGGAATCCACCGAATGCGCGCCGCACACCACGGTGCGGATGCCGGCGCTGCTACCTTGCAGCACGGCGGTTTTCTTGAGCAGCGTGTACGCGCTCTTGATGCCTTCCGGACCATCGGAGAAGGTCAGCAGCACGTCGTCGCAAGCCTCGGCCACGGTAGCCAGCGCCCGCACACCGAAATGCGCGGCCACCAGCGTCACGTCTGCGGTGTCGTCGTACTGTTCGAGCATGCCCGTCACAGCCAGCATGGTCTGCGCGCTCACCACGGCGGCGTCGCGGCCCATGGCGGACAGCGCAATGCGCAGGTTGTCGACAAAGTCATCCACCTGCTCTTGCTCGCCGATCACCAGCACGCGGCGGCTGGCTGCCTGACCGAGCATGCGGCGCAGCCCGGCGGCTTGATCCTTGGCGAAAGGTGTCGTCATGCTCGCCCCCTGGGGTCTGTTGGCACATGAAACGTACGCACGTTGGCCCGAACGGGGGCCAGATGCGCGAAGGATGACGCAGCAAAGGGTCGCTCCCTTTGCAAGGCATGCCGACAAAGCGGATGGCCCCCGTTCGAGCCAACCCGTAGGGCAATGGGCAAATCGGCCGCATGGCGTTGTTGCGGCCGGCTTGCTTGGAGCGACCAAGCGGCGCCGCCCACGCCTAGCCCTGCGGCCGATTTGTCCATTGCGTGCATACGTTTCATGTGCCAACAGACCCTTAGGCGAAATCGAAAGCGGCCAGGCCGGGTTCTCGGCTACGTGCCGCGCCTTGTGCCACCAGCAGCGACTCGTCCGAATCCAGCGCGAACGACGATTGCTCGGCGCCCGCGCGGAACGTGCGATGCACCAGCAGCTTCTTGTTCGGCACGGCAATGTCTTCCGGCACACGCTGGCCGTACGACACGTAGTGCAGCGGCAGACGGCGGCGGATCATCACGTCCATCGCGTGGCCCACCGAGGTGGCCTCGTCGATCTTGGTGAGGATGCAGCCCGCGAGGTTGGCGTCACGGTAGGCGCTCACCACCTCGTCGAGCGTCTTGCCGTTGCTGGCAGCGTTCAGCAGCAGCAGGCGCTTGATCGACGGGCCGACGGCATGCAGCATCGCCATCTGCTCGGACACGGCGCGGTCACGCTGGCTCATGCCGATGGTGTCGATCAGCACGACGTGCTTTTCGCGCAGGTCGTTCAGCGCCAGGCTCAGGTCTTGTGCGTCTTTCACGGCATGCACCGAGACGCCCAGAATCTTGCCGTAGATGCGCAGTTGTTCGTGGCCGCCGATCCGGTAGCTGTCGGTCGAGAGCAGTGCCACACGCGAGGCGCCATGGCGCAGCACGAAGCGCGCAGCCAGCTTGGCGGTGGTGGTGGTCTTGCCCACGCCGGTGGGGCCCATCAGAGCAAACACGCCGCCCTGGTCGAGCAGGCTGTTTTCATCCGACACGGTGGCCAGGTTCTTTTCAATGGCGCGTTGCACGAAATCCAGCGCGCCTTCATACGTGTCGTGCTGCGGCATGTTCTCGAGCACGTAGCGCGTGAGCTGCGCCGAGAAGCCTGCGTTCAGCATGGTCTGGAACAGGCGCGTACGCACCGGATCGCCCAGCTTCACGCCCAGCGAGGCGAGGCTCGACATGGCATCGGTCAGCGTGCTCTTGAGCACGTCGATCTCGCTGACCATGCGGCGGGTCATGGCGTCGCTCTCGGCCTTCAGGTCAGCCTTCAAGTCCGCACGCAGGTCGGCCTTCAGGTCGATCGGCGCGCGTTGCAGGCTGACGTCTTCGCGCGGGGCTTCCGGCTGCTTGGCCATCGCGTCCTCCATGCGGACGAACAGGTTGGAGGCGTCGGCCGACTTGCGCGACTGGGCTTCCACGCGCTCGGCAAAACCACGCAGCGTGGTCGGTTGCGCATCTTGCTCGCGAGCAAACTGGCGCGACGGTTCACGCGGGAGTTCACGGCGGGCGGCCGGACGCTTGAACGCCTCGGCGGGTTCGTCTTCCTGCACCACGGTGCGGCGGGCGATGAACTGTGCGGTGCTGGCCAGCGTGTCGGCGGCGTCCTTGTTGGCACGATCCAGCGACAGGCTTGCCAGCACGCGGGTCGAAGCCGTCAGCGGATCCTCGGCCGGTGCATCTGCCGACGTGTTGAGCGTGACATCGTCATCCACACGCGTTTGCAGCGTGCGGCCGGCCGGCTTCGGCTGAGCGGCAGCAGCGGCAACGGTGGTCTCGGCAGCCGCCGGTGTCTCTTCCTGCGCGGCGGTGCGGCGCGAAGCAATGAAGCGGTTGCGCAGACGGGCCAGTGCATTGGGCGCGGCGCCTTGCGCAGCGGCCTCGGCCTGGGCCGGAGCTTCGGCAGATGCCTGGGCGACGTGGGCGACAGATTCGGCAGCCGGTGCCGGCTCGGGAATCGGTGCTGGTGCCATCGGGCGGCGCTGGGCTGCCTTGGGTGCCGTCGAATGGGTATCGACCAGGGCATCCACATGGGTGTCGGAAGCGGCGATGACTTCAATGCCGCCCGGCACGGCGCGATTCGAGAGAATCAGCGCGTCGTCGCCCAACTGGTCGCGGACTTTGCGCAAGACGTCACGCGACGTCAGTCCGGTAAATCGATGCATTTTCATGCGCGGCCTCCAAGCATGGCGACAACCTTAATCGTTCGGTGATCTGGAATTTCTGCGTGCGACAG
>JBCNQE010000024.1:0-29752 GCA_039592975.1 Ralstonia sp.
GGCACTGGGCCATCTGCGCGAAGCTGTCATGCTCAATAGCGAAGCGGGCATCCTCTACGGTGCCCGCTTCGGTGATTGCTGCCGGGTCCTTGTCGAAGGCGACAAGTCTGCCGCCGGGCCCCAGCCGCTCCAGGATGAGCCGGCTGTGCCCGCCTCTCCCGAAGGTCCCATCTATATAGATGCCGTCGTCGCGCCAGATGAGCGCATCGACCGCTTCGTCTAAGAGCACCGTTTGATGGCGCAGTCCCGTACTGGCTTGGGTTGTCATCTCGCGTCATCAAAAGGAGAAATTCTTGAGGGCGTCGGGCATGCCTTGCGCCATGGCGGCCTGCTCCTTCGCGGTGTACGTGGCGGCGTCCCAGACTTCGAAGTGGCTGCCCATGCCGAGCAGCATCACGTCGCGTTCCAGGCCAGCGGCCATGCGCAGTTCAGGGGTGATGAGAACGCGGCCGGCGGTATCGAGTTCCACGTCGGCGGCGCTGCCCAGGAAGATCCGCTTCCACCAGTGGGCTTCCATCGGCAGCGCGGCAATGCGCTCGCGAAAGCGTTCCCACTCCGGGCGCGGAAACAGCATGAGGCATCCGTCCGGGTGCTTGGTCACAGTCACCCGGCCCTCGGCCTGCAGCTGAAGCGCTTCGCGGTGCCGCGACGGAATAGACATCCGCCCTTTGGCATCCAGCGTCAGCGCCGACGCACCCTGGAACACGTTGGATTCTCTCTCCGGACAGCGGCGACGTTCACGATCGCGCTGTCAACTGGCCCACAAAACGGCCTCTTCAAACCACAAAACTACACTTTCTGACACTGTTTCCCACTTTAGAGGAACGATTTTAGGCGGTCAAGGCTTGTGGCGGCTTGCGAGAGGGAAAATTTGCAATCAGAACAATGACTTAGCGCGGCCCCGGAAAGGGCCTACAGGAGTTTTCCCAATCAAATGAAGGAGATAGCGTGGATTATGGAGAAACCACGTGAGAGAACGGCGCACGGCCACCGCCCTTGCGGCGCGCAAAACACCGCAACGGCATGACTCGGGCAAACGGGGGAGCGTGGCACGCCGTCGAGCGACGGCGCAGGCCTCAGATGCGGTACGCCGTGCTGGTCATAACGCGTGACGCGGCACGCATGGCTTGGCGGATGGGCGCAGGGAGATCGATGCCGCCGGCCTGACGTGCATTGTCGCCATGGCGGATTTCGTCGTCGCGCATCTGGGCGACGATGGCGCGCGAGCGGGTGTCCTGTTCGGGCAGTTTGTCGAGATGGCCATCGAGGTGGTGCTCGACCTGGCGCTCGGTCTCGGCAACGAAGCCGAGGCTGATCTTATCGCCCAGGCGGCCAGCTAAGGCGCCGATGGCAAAGGCACCGGCGTACCACAGCGGGTTGAGCAGGCTCGGGCGGTCGTTCAGCTCTTGCAGGCGTTGAGCACACCACGCGAGGTGGTCTTCCTCTTCGCGCGCGGCTTCGTCAAGTTGGGCGCGGATGTCAGGGTCGCGCGCGAAAAGCGCCTGCCCCTGGTACAGCGCCTGCGCGCAGACCTCGCCGACATGGTTCACGCGCATCAAGCCAGCGGCGTGGCGACGATCGGCCTCGGAAAGCTTGGCGGCATCGTCCGTCGGCGCTGTAGACGCAATGACGGCATCGGCAGGGTTCGGACGGCTGGCACGGGTGACGCCGGCCACGGCGCGCAGGGCGCGGTCGAATTCGGGGAGGAAATGATCGAGCATGCGGATCGAGCCTGAGAACGCGCCGCGGCAACGGTGCGGCGCAGACGTCATTGTAAGGCCGCCGCCCCGCGCGGCTTTGCTCGCGATCAGATCCGCAGCGACCAAACACAACTGTACGGGATAACCCTGTTGGCGCGCGGATCGCCTCCAAAACCGCAAGGAATCGCCCAGGCACATCGCGCTTCTATTTCTGATTTTGAAACAGCCTGTTGCCCAGATCAGACAGCAAACGGGTGTTTACGAACATTCGTTCGCAAATTTGAGCCGAGCCCAGTAACGCATTGCTACATTAGTCAGCGACTTCGCTTGAAAGTCATGGGGCGGGAAGACGGGAACGGAGGGTCTGCCTGCCACCGAGCTCAATAAATAAGATCTGGAGACCGACCGATGAAGAAATCGCTGCTGGCATTGGCAGTGCTGGGCACGTTTGCGGGTGTTGCGCAGGCTCAGTCGAGTGTGACGCTGTATGGCGTGGTCGACGCCAATATTGAATACGTCAACCACGCGCAGGCCGTGACGGCAGCGGGGGTCGCGATTCCGGGCAGCACCGGGTCGCGCCTGGCGATGCAAGCAGGCGGCCTGTCTTCCAACCGTTGGGGCTTGCGCGGCGTGGAAGATATCGGCGGCGGGCTCAAGGGCCTGTTCGTGCTGGAATCGGGCTTTGGCATGGATACCGGCACGTTGCAGCAAGGTGGCCGCCTGTTCGGCCGGCAAGCGTTTGTGGGCTTGCAGGGCAACTGGGGCAAGGTCACGCTGGGTCGTCAATACACGACGATCTTTGACATGATGGCGAATTTCTCCCCCACGGGTTACGCCACGCAGTATGAGCCGGTGGTCGGCCAGCTCGGCGCGAACTTCCGTGAAGACAACGTCATCAAGTACGCCGGCCTGTTCGGCCCGTTGACGGTGGAAGGCCACTGGGCGTTCGGTGAACGCGCGGGCAGCCAGACCGCCAACTCGGCGTACGGCGTGGGCGCAAACTACTTTGCCGGCCCGTTCGGTGTGGGGATCGCCTATGACGAAGTGAAGGTGCTGACGGCGGCCGAAGCGCTGGGCGGCCCGGGCAACGAATACGCTCGCGACAAGCGCGCTGCCATCGCGGCCAGCTACACGGTGGGCCCGGTCAAGATCATGGGTGGCTACCGCTACGGCAAGACGGACAACGCCGCATCGGGCGCCACGCTGGCACTGCTACCGCACCGCGACGACTACTACTGGGCCGGCGTGAACTACCAGGTGACGCCTGCTCTGGGCCTGACACTGGCGTATTACTACGACAACATCAAGGAAGCCACCATCGGCGGCACGACGGTCAACCCGCGCAACCCGCAGCAGTGGCAGTTCATCGCCGACTACAACTTCTCCAAGCGCACCGACGTTTACCTGAGCGCGGCGTATGCACGCAACGCATCGCTGAACTGGGACTCGATCGGCTATGTGACGAACCCAGCCACGGGCGCGCAGACTTCGGTGGGCTACCTGCCAGCGGCATCGCAGACGTACTTCATCACACCGAACTCCGACAGCCAGGTCGGTGTGGCGATCGGCCTGCGCCACAAGTTCTAACGCGCGTTCCGCGTTTGGTTTTTTGCCCGCCGCCCCTCTCCTTGGCGGGCGCAGGAAGGCACCTTCGGGTGCCTTTTTGCATGGGCCGCCGTTGAGCACGCCCGCCCGCCGGCGCACAATGGGCGGCTTTCAAAACCACAACAGCGCAAACCCCTCGGGAGACCCCAATGTCCTCTTCGACCTCGTCAACCCTGGCCGCGCCGGCCACTGATGCCGCGCCCCAGACAAGCCGCTCGCGCATCGTCTTTGCCGCGTTTATCGGCACGGCCATCGAGTTCTACGATTTTTACGTGTACGCCACGGCGGCGGCGCTGGTCATCGGGCCGGTGTTCTTTCCGCATGGCTCGGCCACCGCGCAGGCGCTGTCGGCCTTCGTCACGTTCGGCATCGCCTTCATTGCGCGACCGATCGGCTCGTTCCTGTTCGGCCACTTTGGTGATCGCATCGGGCGCAAATCCACTCTGGTCGCGTCACTGCTGGTGATGGGCGTGTCGACCACGCTGATCGGGCTCGTGCCGGGCTATGACAGCATCGGCACGCTCGCGCCGATCCTGCTGTGTGTGCTGCGCTTTGGCCAGGGCATCGGCCTGGGCGGCGAATGGGGTGGCGCGGCACTGCTCGCCACCGAGAACGCGCCGGCCGGCAAGCGCGCGTGGTACGGCATGTTTCCGCAGCTCGGGCCGTCTGTGGGTTTCTTGATGTCGAACGGGCTGTTCTTCGGTCTGGCGTTGACCCTGTCGGATGAGCAGTTCCGCAGCTGGGGCTGGCGCATTCCGTTCCTGGTGAGTGCGGTGCTGGTGGCGCTGGGCCTGTACGTGCGCTTGAAGATCGCTGAAACGCCCGCCTTCCAGGCCGCCATCGACCGCCAGGAACGCGTGAAGGTACCCATCGCCGAGCTGCTCGCACGCCACTGGTGGCCGACGCTGCTGGGCGCACTGGCCATGGTGGTCTGCTACACGCTGTTCTATATCTCGACGGTGTTTTCGCTATCGTACGGTGTGAGCACGCTGCACTTCTCGCGGCCGAGCTTCCTGGGGCTGCTGTGCCTGGCCGTGGTGTTCATGGGGCTGGCGACGCCGCTGTCGGCATGGGCGTCGGACCGCTTCGGGCGCAAGCCGGTGCTGATTGTCGGCATCATCGCGGCCATCCTGTCGGGCTTCACGATGGCGCCGTTGCTGGGCAGCGGGCAAACGCCGCTGGTGGCGCTGTTCCTCATCATCGAGCTGTTCCTGATGGGTGTGACTTTCGCGCCGATGGGCGCACTGCTGCCGGAGCTGTTCCCGACCAACGTGCGCTACACCGGTGCGGGCGTGTCGTACAACCTGGGCGGCATTCTGGGCGCGTCGATTGCGCCGTATATCGCGCAGGTGCTGGCGTCGCAGGGCGGGCTGTCGTGGGTCGGCATGTATGTTTCGGTGGCCGCTGCCGTCAGCCTGATCGGCGTGCTGTGCATGCGCGAGACGCGCGACGCGAGCTTGATGTAAGCCGCATTAGTCCCACGAACTACCGCCGGAGCGCCCGCGCTTGATGTCGCTACGCGCGCGCTTGCCCTCCAAACGGCGGATCTTGGAAGCGCGCGTGGGCTTGGTGGCAATGCGCGACTTCGGCACCGAGAGCCCCGTCGCGATGAACGCCGCCAACCGCTCACGGGCATCCTGACGGTTGCGGTCTTGGGTCCGGAAGCGCTGCGCGTCGATCACGAAGACGCCCTCGTCGGTCAAACGGCGGTCGCGCTTTGCCAGCAGGCGAGCGCGCACCGCTTCCGGCAACGAGGGCTATTGGGCGATATCAAAGCGCAGTTCCACCGCCGTCGATACCTTGTTAATGTTCTGCCCACCGGC
Source organism: Ralstonia sp. (assembly GCA_039592975.1). Lineage (GTDB taxonomy): Bacteria > Pseudomonadota > Gammaproteobacteria > Burkholderiales > Burkholderiaceae > Ralstonia. The sequence continues at coordinate 5,129 of JBCNQE010000024.1, forward strand.
CCCGCTGGCGCGCACGAAGCGCTCGACCAGTTCCGATTCCGGAATGGACAGATGGGGCGTGATTTTGAGGTCGGTGCTGGGCATGGCGGGATTGTAGTTCGCCCGAATGCGCATCCACCGAGTTCGCTTGGAGAGATCAACGCATGTATCACGGAGAACGTTTCAACGGCTTCAGCCACCTGGCCGGGGCCATTCTCGCCGCCGCCGGCATGGCGGTGCTGGTGACATCCTCGGCGCTGCACCACGATGCCTGGAAGGTGGTCAGCTCTGTGGTCTACGGCACCACGCTGGTTCTGCTCTACACCATCTCGACGCTGTATCACAGCCTGCGCGGCCGGGCCAAAGCCATCTTCCAACGGCTGGACTATTGCGCCATCTACCTGCTGATCGCCGGCAGCTATACGCCGTTTGCGCTCGTCACACTGCGCGGTCCGTGGGGCTGGACGCTATTCGGCTTGAACTGGGCGCTGGCGGCCATCGGCATTGCCCAGGAACTCTGGATCGGCCGCCGCACACGCGTGTTCTCGTTGCTGATCTACGTGGTGATGGGCTGGCTGGTGCTGATTGCCATGGGGCCGCTGACGGCCGCGTTGGCTGCGCCGGGCCTGTGGTGGCTGGTGGCGGGCGGCGCGCTCTACACGGTGGGCATCGGGTTCTTTCTGTTTGACGAGAAAGTGCGGCACTTCCACGGCATCTGGCATTTGTTTGTGCTGGCGGGAAGTGCGTGCCAGTTCGTGAGCATCCTGCTGTACGTCAGCTAAGGCGCGGCATCTGCGGGCGCGGCGTGATCTCCTACCGCGGCCGCACATCTTCGCCTCGCAGGCAAATCAGACCTGCACCTCATGCCCGAACTGCGCCCGGTACAGCGAAGGCGTCAGCGCAAACCGGCGCCGGAATGCCTTGGCCAGATGGGCCTCCGAGCCAAAGCCGGTATCGCGCGCGGTACGTTTGACGGAATCCCCGGCTTCGAGCCGAGACTTGGCCGCCTGCAGCCGCAAGGTCTCGAGAAACGCGCGCGGCGTCATGCCGATTTCCTTGAGGAAGCGGCGGTGAAAGCTGCGCGGCGCCTCGCGCGCCACCTCGGCCATGCGCTCCACGTCGATCGGCTCGTGCAGGTGGGCGCGCAGCCAGTCGATGAGTTCCGCGTACTGGCCAGATTGCGCTTCGAGCGTCAGTGAATACTGCGATTGGTTACCCATCCGCCGTACAGCCAGGATGAGCTGCTTGGCCACCCGCGCAGCCACCCAGCGACCGAGATCCTGTTCGACCATCGACAGGCACATGTCAATGCCGGCCGTCACACCGCCTGAGGTCCATACCTTGCCGTCCTGCACATACAGCGCGTCGGGCTCGACGGCCACGTCTGCGTAGTGCCTCGCCAGCAAATGCGCCGACGCCCAATGCGTGGTGGCGCGATGCGCGTCGAGCAAGCCCCACTGCGCCAGCACGAATGCGCCGGTGCACACCGAACCGAAACGCCGCGCCAACGCGCAGGTGTCGCGTGCCCACTGAGCCAGCGGCGCATCGGTAGCGGCGGCAACTAGGCCGTCGCGCTCACCGCCCGCAATGATCAATGTGTCGACGCCGGCAGGCGGCAGCGCCGCCAGTGGTTCGGTGTCCAGCGCGATGCCATTGGAGGCGCGCACAAGGCCGCCCGCAGAGGAAACCGGCACCACCCTGTAAGCCGGCTCGACATGGAAGGCATTGGCCATGGCAAACACGTCAGCGGGGCCAGCCACATCCAGCATCTGCACGTGGGGATAGGCGAGTACGGCCACCACTCGCGGCGATGACGGGCGAGCATCTCCACCGGATTTTGAGGTTGCGTGGGCCTGGATCACAAAGCGAATTGGCGCGCCGAGAAACGGCAGGAATCGACAAAGGATTGTCATTGCTGCCACACATGGGGTCAAGCTACCCTGCGCCTTCTTCGATTCGGACACCGCTTCCATGCCCTTCCCCCATCCACGCAAGGCTCACGCGACAAAACTGGTCGGCAAGGTCTTGTGCGTTTTGCTCGTGGGGTTGGCGGCCTGCTTTGCGCAGCAAGTGCATCGCGACCCGGGTGGCGTACCGGCAGCGCCGGATACCGCTGCAGCGCACGCCCTGCGAACGGCCATCCCCGCCAACCACAGTCATCCTGGACGCGCGCGGCCGGTGGTGGCCGTCATCGGACACAACGCCAACACCGAGTTGACGGACTTCGTGGTGCCCTACGGCATGCTCAAGCGCGCAGACGTGGCGGATGTGTATGCCATCGGCATGGAAGCCGGACCGGTCCAACTGTTCCCAGCCTTTCGCGTCCAGCCCGATATCGACGTCGCGGCGTTCGATGCCCGCTTTCCTGAAGGCGCCGACTACGTGGTGGTCCCGGCGGTGCACGAAGACGACGATCCGGCGTTGGTCGCCTGGGTTCGCCAGCAATGGGACAAGGGGGCCACCATCGTCGGTGTATGCGATGGCGTCTGGGTGCTCGCGCGTGCCGGTCTGCTGACGGGTCGCCGTGCGACGTCCCATTGGTATGCGCGTCAGGCGCTCGTGCGGCAATTTCCGCAGACCGAATGGGTGTCGGGGCAGCGCTATGTGGTCGATGACCGTATCGTCACCACCACCGGCGTCACGGCGTCAGTGCCGGTGTCGCTTGCGTTGGTGGAAACGCTCGGCGGCGCGGGTCGCGCGCAGGCGGTGGCGGACACCGTCGGAGCGCCGCGCTGGTCCAGCGTGCACGCAGGCGAGGCTTTCCGGCTCAGCCCGCGACACGTGTACACGGCGGCTAGCAACATGGTGGCGCTATGGCGGCGCGAAACTCTGGGTGCCGCGCTGCGCCCCGGCGACGACGACGTCGCGCTGGCGCTGGTGGCTGACGCCCATGCCCGCACGTACTTCACGCGCGTATTGGGCACCGCCGATACCTTGACCGGCGTGCGCCTGGCAAGCGGCCTCATGTTTCTGCCCGACCGCACCAATGCCGACGCACAGGCCCTGCCGCCATTGATGGACACAACGCCACCCCAGCCCCCGCTCGTTGCACTGGACACCGCGCTGACGACCATCGCGCAACGACACGGCGGCGACACTGCCGCACTGGTGGCACTTCAGCTCGAATACCCGTGGCCCGTGGCCGTAGCGCGATAAAAAAAGCCGCGACGAATCGCGGCTTTTTCTTTGCAGCTACGCAGACTCACGCCCGCTTCTTCATCGCCTCATCCCGCAGCTCACGGCGCAGGATCTTGCCCACATTCGTCTTCGGCAGTTCATTGCGGAACTCGATGAACTTCGGGCGCTTGTAGCCGGTGAGCTGCTCCTTGCAGAACTCCTGCAGCTTTTCTTCGGTGAGCGTCGGATCGCGGCGCACCACGAACAGCTTGACCACCTCGCCCGAGTGCACGTCCGGCACGCCCACGGCGGCCACTTCCAGCACGCCCGGGCACATCGCCACCACCCCCTCGACCTCGTTCGGATACACGTTGAAACCCGAGACCAGGATCATGTCCTTCTTGCGATCGACGATCTTGGTGTAGCCGCGCTCGTCCATCACGCCCACGTCGCCGGTCTTGAAGAAACCGTCGGCGTACATGACCTTGGCGGTCTCGTCCGGGCGCTTCCAGTAGCCGGCCATGACCTGTGGGCCGCGGATGCAGATTTCGCCCGCCTGACCGATCGGCAGATCGCGGCCTTCGTCGTCGCGGATGGCCACTTCCGTGCCCGGAATCGGCAGGCCGACGGTGCCTGAAAAGGTATCGGTATTGGTCGGGTTGCAGAGGGCCGACGGCGAAGTCTCCGACAGGCCATAACCTTCGATAATCGGGCAGCCCGTCACCTCCAGCCACTTCTTGGCCACAGCCTCTTGCACCGCCATGCCGCCGCCGTTGGCCACGCGCAGGTTGGAGCAGTCGACGCTCTTGAACTCGGGATTGTTCAGCAGTGCGTTGTATAGCGTGTTGACCGCCGGGAACATGTGGAAGCGGTACTGCTTGAGCACCTTGATGAAGCCCGGGATATCGCGCGGGTTCGGGATCAGCACCGCCAGCCCGCCCTTGCGCATCGACAGCAGGCAGCACACCGTCAGCGCGAAGATGTGATACAGCGGCAGCGCGGTGATGGTGACGATTTCTTCGTCGGCGGCCAGCATGCGGCCATCGCGGCCCGGCTTGGTGAGCGCCGGGTTCATCCACGCTTCCGACTGCAGCACGTTGGCGACGATGTTCCGATGCAGCAGCGTCGCGCCCTTCGACACGCCCGTCGTGCCGCCCGTGTACTGCAGGAAGGCCACGTCGTCCGGGCCGACGGAGGTCGGCTTGAGCGTCTGCTTGGCGCCCTCTTGCAGCGCGGTGTTGAAGCGGATGCAGCTGGGCAGCTCCCACGCCGGCACCATCTTCTTGACGCTGCGCACCACGAAGTTGACCAGCATGCCCTTGAGGCCGCCGAGCATGTCGCCCATGCTGGCCACCACGATGTGCTTGACCGGCGTGTTGGCCAGCACCTGCTGCAGCGTCGTCGCGAAGTTCTCCAGGATGACGATGGCTTCGGCGCCGCTATCCTTGAGTTGGTGTTCGAGTTCGCGCGGGGTATAGAGCGGGTTGACGTTGACGACCACGTAGCCGGCGCGCAGCACGGCAGCCAGCGCCACCGGGTACTGCAGCACGTTCGGCATCATCAGCGCAACGCGTGCGCCGGGCGCCAGGCCGCGCGATTGCAGCCAGGCTGCCAGTTGGCGCGAGAGCGTATCGAGCTCGCCGTAGGTCAGCACCTTGCCCATGCATTCAAACGCACGGCGGTTGCGGTTCTTCTGAAACGAATCCTCAAGCAGATGGGCCAGTGATCGGTACTGCGATGCATCGATCTCGGCCGGCACCCCAGCGGGGTACTGCTTCAGCCACGGTTTATCCATGGGTGTGTCTCCTGGGCGATAGTCGATTTATTCGAATTTGCGAACTTGCGAATTTTGCGAATGGTCGTTCGTTTTTTTCGGCATCCTACGCGGATGCTTGTGTCAAAACAATAACTTAGACACTTCCCTCGGCCCCTTGGGGCTGCTTAAAACAGGTGCATCAACCGCCGTTTGCATCACTTTCTGCTGCGGGCGCCAAGGCACGCAACGCGGCTTCGCGCTCGCGTTTCGGCTTGCCTGCCAGGGCTTTGACGTCGGCATAGAAGCGCGCCCAGTCGCCGCCATCGCGGTGGTATAGCGCCGTGAATGCGGGCACCCATTCCAGATAGCTCGCCACGGCGCCCAGGTGCGCGTTCGACAGCGGCTGCGCAAACCATCGGTCGTAGCCGGTATAGCCGCCCCAACTTGCCTTGAGCTTGGCGTAATCCGCCTGCAGGCTCGCAAAGGTGGCGCGCTTGGCCGTTCGTTTCTCATCGTCGGACACCGGGCTCGCGTACAGCTTTTCCAGTCGATTGCGGTACTCCAGCAGCAGGGCGCGGAATTGTACGCGGCGGGCATCAAATGTGGCGTATTCCGCGCGGACTTCCGGGGTGGCGGCATCGGCCAGCCAGTGTTCGACGCCAATCGTCTCGACCGTGGCGGCGAAGGACTCGTTGAACGCCGTATCGCCCTTGGCGTAAGCCACCTGGTGCGCCAGCTCGTGAAAAATCAGGCGCGCCAGCTCGCCTTCAGGCAGGCCGACAAACGTGTTGAGCAGCGGGTCGTCGAAATAACCCAGTGTGGAATACGCAGGAATGCCGGCCACATCCACGTCCCAACCCTGGGCGCGCAGCGTGTCAGCGTAGGCCTCTGCGGCATTGCGGTCGTAGTAGCCGCGATAGGTCACGCAGCCGACGATGAGAAAGCACCACTCCTTGAGCTTGACCGACAGCTCCGGCGCAGCAAACACGTTCCATACCGCGAACGGGCGCTTCAGGTTGGCGTAGACGCGGTAGCTGCCGTTGTCCGGCAGCCCCAGCTCGCGCGAGGCGTAGATGCGGATGCTGCGGGCGTCCTCAAGCCGCTTGGCGAGCTTGTCGTTGTGCGCGCTGCGGGCGTCTTCGATGGCCTTGTCGATCGGCTCGCGCTGCGCCATCAGCGAAAGGTGCCCCGTCACCGACTGGTAGTAGTAGCCGAAACCATCCAACGTGTCGCAACCGGTCAGCGGTGCTGAACCGGCCAGCGACAGCACTACGCACAGCGCGCGAACGCCACGCATCGCGGTCTCGTCAGGCGGCCTGCGCGACGGGAGCGACCTCGACCAGGCAGTCGTAGAAGGTGGGCGCCCGGCCCATGTCGGTCAGGCGCTGGCTGGTCAACTCGTTGGCGTTGGTGCCGTCGGGCGCGAGCTTCTTCCACCAGATCGACAGGCCGACCACCACGCCGCGCCGGGCGCGGTCTGTCACGCGGGCGCGCGCCTGCATCGTGCCGCGGTCGTTGAAGATGCGGACCAGTTCTCCGTCGACCACGCCACGTGCGCTCGCATCGTCAGGGTGGATGTCGAGATGCGGCTCGCCTTCGGTACTGCGCAGGCTGTCGACGTTGACGAAGGTGGAGTTGAGGAAGTTGCGCGCCGGCGGCGAGATCATCGACAGCGGGTAGCGCTTGGCCAACTCCGGCGTGCTGATGGCCGACTCGTGCGGCGGTACGTAGCCGGGCAGCGGGTCGAGGCCATCCTTCGCCATCTGTTCGGAATAGAACTCGCAACGGCCAGACGGCGTGCGATAGCCGCCGCGTGCAAGTGGTGCAGCCGGGTGCGCCAGCTTCTGCCAGCCGTCGCGCTTGAGCGTGGCCCAGTCGATGTGGGCCGAAGCCGGGTCATCGCGGCGCACGGCTTGGGCGGCGATGTAGTCGTCGGAATCGGCGAAGCACGCATCAGCAAACCCCATGCGCTGCGCGAGGCGGCGGAAGATCTCAGTGTTCGGCAGTGCTTGCCCCATCGGCGCGATGGCGGCGTTGTTGGCGAGCACGTAGGTGTGGCCGTAGGCCTTGTGCACATCCACGTGTTCGAGCTGCGTGGTGGCGGGCAGGAGGATGTCGGCGTAGTCGGCTGTGTCGGTCTGGAAGTGTTCCAGCACCACGGTGAAAAGGTCTTCGCGCGCAAACCCTGCCGCCACCTTGCGCGAGTCCGGCGCCACCGCCACAGGGTTGCTGTTGTAGACGACCACCGCCTCCACCTTCGGCCCGAACGCGGCATCGCCAGCATGTAGCAGCGCATCACCGATGGTGCTCATGTTGATGGTGCGCGGCAGTGCCGGCCAATGTGGCAGCAAGTCCGGGCGCTGCAGCTTGGCGCTGTCGATCGGGAAGAAGCCGGAGGTGGACAGTTGCAGCCCACCCGCCGCATCGCGCCACGCACCTACCAGCGACGGCAGGCACGCCACCGCACGCACGCCCTGCCCACCGCCATGCGCACGCTGCATGCCGTAGTTCAGGCGGATGGCCGCCGGCTGCTTGTCGCGCACAACGGTTGTGCCGTACAGCTTGGCGAGCCATTCGATGTCCGCTGCGTCGATACCGCACAGCGTGGCCGCATATTCCGGCGTGTATTGCTGCGCACGCTCGCGCAGCGCCTCGAAGCCCAGCGTGTGATTAGCGATGTAGTCGTGGTCGAGCAAATCATCGCGGATCAGCACGTGGATCATCGCCAGCGCCAGCGCCGCATCGGTGCCGGGGCGCACGGCCAGATGGCGATGGCACTTCTCGGCCGTCAGCGAGCGGTACGGATCAATCGCCACCAGCGTCGCACCGCGTCGCTTGGCTTCCTGCGCACGCGTCCAGAAATGCAGGTTTGAGGCGATGGGGTTAGCACCCCAGATCAGGATCAGCTTGGCGTCCTGCACGTGCTCGATGTCCATGCCGAGACTCGCGCCATACGTATAGCGCAGCGCCGTCGACCCCGCCGACGCGCAGATCGTGCGGTCGAGCAGCGAAGCACCCAGCTTGTGGAAAAAGCGCGCGGCCATGCTTTCGCCCTGCACGAGGCCCATGGTGCCGGCATAGCTGTACGGCAGGATGGCTTGCGGATTGCGCGATGCGATCTCGCCGAGGCGGCTGGCGATGGTGTCGAGCGCCTCGTCCCAGGTGATCGGTTCGAACTTGCCCTCGCCCTTCGGCCCCACGCGCTTCATCGGCGTGAGCAGGCGGTTGGGGTGATACGTGCGCTCGGTGTAGCGGTTGACCTTGGTGCAGAGCACGCCGGCTGTGGTCGGGTGGTCCGGGTCGCCCTGCACGCGGGTGGCGCGGCCGTCTTCCACGGTGACGAGCAAGGCGCAGGTGTCGGGGCAATCGTGCGGGCAAGCGGCACGGATGACTTGGGTAGACATCAGGGACTCCGGAGTGGGGTGGCGGCCACTGACGTCAACATGCGTCAACATGCACCCGCGCGGCCGCGATGATCCGGAAATTGTAATCGCCCGCTACATACCACGCAGCGGCGTCGAACCCCGTGTGACCAAGCGCCCCGTCAGCAAGACGCGGCGCGTTGGCAGGTCAGGTTGCGCGAGACGATCCTGCAACATCGCCATCGCCATGCGGCCGATGTCGTACACCGGCTGCTCGATCACGGTGATGCCGGGGCCGGCCAGTTCGGTCCAGGGCTCGTTATCGAACCCGGCCACGGCGATATCGCGCGGCACCTCCAGCGATAGGCGGCGCAGCGCGCGCAGCACACCGAGCAGCGATTGCGCGTTGCTGGCGACCAGCGCATCGGGGCGCTCGCCCTCCCCTTGATTCGCCGATAACCACGCCAGCGTCTCGGCCTCGGCAGCCTCGGCAGTCGGCAGGATGAAGCGCGCTTCAGCGGTCAGCCCATGGCGTGCGAGCGCAGCGGCAAACCCGGCCTGGCGCTCAGCACCCGTGCTGCTGGTGCGCCCGAACAGCCCGCCAATGCGGCGATAGCCCTGTGTGGCCAGATGTTCGGCCAGCGCTTGCGCAGCGTGCTGGTTGTCGAGCACCACTGCATCCACGCCGCATGCCGGGCCCGCGCGGTCGATCAGCACCACCGGGTAGCCGAGGTCGACCGGCTGCGGTGCCTCTGCGATACCGCGCGTCGGTGAAAGGATGACGCCGGTGACGCGCTCCTCCTCCATCAGGCGCAGGTACATCGCCTCCTTCTCGGGGTCTTCATCGGAGTTGCACAGGATCACGCGCAGGCCGGCGCCATACGCGGCGTCTTCCACCGCCCGGCTGACGCTGGTGAAAAACGGGTTGCGGATGTCCGACACGATCAGCCCGACGGTCTGCGCCTGCTGCGAGCGCAGCCGCCGCGCGGACAGGTTCGGCCGATACCCCGACGCCGCTACGGCCGCGTCGACGCGCTTGCGCAGTTCCACGCTCACCGGGCCGCCGGCCAGCGCGCGCGACACGGTCGCCACTGACACGCCCGCCGCCGCCGCCACGTCCTTGATCCGAACCGTCATGCTGAAATCGTTTCCAGTAAAAACTGCATGATAGCGAAAGGCGACACCACCACCAATGTCGACGCCCTTCAGGGAAAACCCGGTAAACAGCGGAATACCCGTCACTTTACGTCGCGGTGCACATTGACACCCCAACTGTAATCGATTTCAATTCGCCATCATCGATGACACGTATGCCGGGCCCAACGAGCCCGGCAGCCGCAGGAGACTCCGCCGCATGGCTTCCGCCCTGATCTGCGCCGACCGCATCCGCTTGCAGCAGCACGCCACCGACAAGGCCAGCGCCATCCGCGCCGCCGGCCAGTTGCTGGCCGATTCCGGCTGCATCGACCCCGCCTATATCGACAGCCTCTTGCGCCGTGAAACCGTGGCGAACACGTTTCTCGGGCACGGCGTCGCCATCCCCCACGGCATGGGCGAAGACCGTCACCTGATCCGCCAGACGGGCATTGCCGTGCTGCAGTTTCCCGACGGGCTGGAGTGGCACCCCGGGCAGACCACGCATCTGGTCTTCGCCATTGCCGCGCAATCGGACGAGCACATCGCGCTGCTGCGCCGGCTGACGCGCTTGCTCAACGATGACGCGCGCCTGCGTCAACTCTTCACCACGCGCAACGCTGACGAGATCGTCGCCGCACTCTCCCACGACGCGTCGCCCCCGGTGGCCAGCGCCCCCGGCGCGGACCTCGCCGAGCAGCGCACGCTCACGCTGGAGTACCCCAGCGGCCTGCACGCCCGCCCCGCAGCGCAGTGGGTGGAAGCCGCGCGCCGGTTTGCTGCGCGCATCCAGGTTCGCCATGGTGACGAAACGGCTGATGCCAAGAACCTCGTCGCGCTGCTCCAATTGGGCCTTGCTGCGGGCAGCACGCTCACGCTGTCAGCGGACGGTCCGGACGCGGCGGCCGCACTCGACAGCCTGCAGCAAACCATCCGCAGCCTGACCGCGCAGGAACGGGCCCAGGCCGCGCGCGATACGCAAGCCGCCCGCGCACGCCAGACCGTACACGGCTGGCAAGCCGATGCGGCAGCGCCCGCCATCGGCGGCATTGCGGCAAGCCCGGGGCTGGCGATCGGCCCTGTCCACGTTTTGCAGCACGGCGCGGCAACGGTGCCCGACCACCCCATCGCGCTCAGCACGGGCGGCGACCTGCTGGACAAGGCCCTGGCCGACACACGTGCCGAACTGGCCGCGCTCGCCCACGACACCGCCACCCGCATCGGCGAGGCAGAAGCCGGCATCTTCAAGGCTCAAGCGGAATTGCTGGGCGACACCGACCTGATGACGCTGACCTGCCAGGCGATGGTCGAAGGCCACGGCGTGGCCTGGTCGTGGCATCAGGCGGTGGAGCGGCTGGCTGAGCGGCTCGCCGCGTTGGGCAACCCGCTGCTGGCGGCGCGGGCCGCTGACCTGCGCGACGTGGGGCGGCGCGTGCTGGGGCACATCGATCCGTCCTTGCGGGGCACGTCGCAGACGCTGCCGGACACGCCGTGCATCCTCGTTGCTGCCGACCTGTCGCCGTCTGACACCGCTGCGCTGGATACGCGCCGCATCCTCGGCATCGTCACCGCGCAAGGCGGGCCGACCTCGCACACCGCCATCCTGACGCGCACGCTGGGCATTCCTGCCGTTGTGGCGGCCGGCCCCGCGGTACTGGATGTGGCGCCTGGCACACAGGTCATCGTAGATGGCACCGGCGGCCGGATGGTGCTTGACCCCGACGCCGCCACCGTCGCCAGCGCGCGTGCCTGGCTGCAAGAGGACGCTGCGCGCACGCAACGTGAACAGGCCGAACGCGGCCTACCCGCCCGTACCCGAGACGGCCACACGGTAGAGATCGCCGCCAACGTCAACCTGCCCGCGCAGGCCGCCGAAGCCATCACGCTGGGCGCGGAAGGCGTAGGCCTGATGCGCACGGAATTCCTCTTCCTCGAACGCGATCACACGCCCGACGAAGACACCCAATACGCCGTCTACGCCGAGATGCTCAAAGCCCTGAACGGCCGGCCGCTGATCGTGCGCACGCTGGACATCGGCGGCGACAAGCAGGTGCCGCACCTGAACCTGCCCACGGAGGAAAACCCCTTCCTCGGCGTGCGTGGCGCGCGCCTGCTGCTGCGCCGGCCCGACCTGATGGAGCCGCAATTGCGCGCGCTGTATCGCGCCGCACGTGACGCCGGCGAGCATGGCGACAGCAGCGCCCTGTCGATCATGTTCCCGATGATCACCTCGGAAAGCGAGGTCATCGCTCTGCGCGCCGCATGCGAGCGCATCCGGGCGCAAATGAATGCGCCGCGCGTGCCGCTCGGCATCATGGTGGAAGTGCCCGCCGCCGCCCTGCTGGCCGATCGACTGGCCGAGCATGTCGATTTTTTCTCCATCGGCACCAACGACCTCACGCAATACACCCTGGCGATCGATCGCCAGCACCCGGACCTCGCCGCCGAGGCCGATAGCCTGCACCCGGCCGTGCTGCGCCTGATCCACCAGACCGTGCATGGCGCGGCGCGCCAGAAGCGCTGGGTGGGCGTGTGCGGCGGGCTGGCGGGCGATCCGTTTGGCGCGCTGCTGCTGACCGGCCTGGGCGTGCACGAGCTGTCGATGAGCCCGCGCGACATTCCGCCCGTCAAGGCACGGCTGCGCGAGGCGGATTTCACGGCGCTCAGTGCGCTGGCCAACCGCGCACTCGCCTGTGCGTCGGCGCAGGACGTGCGCGCCCTGGAAGCGACCATGCCAAAGGCGTTCGGCAAGGAACAGGCCGCAGCATGAACACTCGCATCGTCACCGTAACCCTCAACCCGGCCATCGACATGACGGTCGGGCTGGACCACCTCGAACGCGGCCGCGTCAACCTGGGCCGCAGCGTCACGCATCAGGCCGGCGGCAAGGGCGTCAACGTGGCCGGCTGCCTGGCCGACTGGCAAGTGCCCGTGGTGGCTACCGGCCTGCTGGGCGACGCCAATGCCGAGTTGTTCGAAGCGCTGTTCGCGCGCAAGGGCGTGCTGGACGGCTTCTGCCGCGTGCCGGGCAGCAACCGCACCAACATCAAGATCAGCGATGCCTCCGACGGGCAGACCACCGACATCAACCTGCCCGGCATCGACGCCACGCAGGCGGATGTGGAAGCCCTGTGCAAACGTATCGACTCGGTCGCTGACGTAGCAGGCGTGGCGCTGTGCGGCAGTCTGCCGGGCGGGCTACCCGCCGAGACCTATGCCCACCTGCTTGCGCGGTTGAACCAACGTGGCGTGCGCACCCTGCTCGACACCAGCGGTGCGCCGCTCACGCATGCACTGGCGGCGCCACGTGATGCCCTGCCGACCGCCGTCAAGCCGAACCGGCACGAGCTGGAACGATGGGCCGGCACCGCGCTGCCGACGCTGACCGACGTGATGGACGCAGCGCGCGGCATCCACGCGCGCGGGGTCGCACAGGTCATCGTCTCGCTGGGGGAAGACGGCGCGTTGTTCGTCACCGCAGACGGCGCCTGGCAGGCCAGCCTGCCGCCCGTACGCGCTGCCAGCACCGTGGGCGCGGGCGATGCCATGGTGGCCGGCGTGCTGGCCGGCTGGCATGCCGGCGCGAGCACCGAAGACACGGTCCGCCTGTCGGTAGCCTTTGCCGCCTGCAAGCTGCAGCGCCTTGGGCCCCACCTGCCGGCCCCAGCGCAGGTGCGCGAACGCGCCGCCGCCGTCCGCATGCAACGCGTGGCCTGAGCGCCCGCAGTCAAACTCATCAAGGAGCCGACCATGGCAAACCTGTTGGCAATTCTCGGCGCGGACGGCCGCACCACGCGCGCGATGCTCGCTGGTGCCGCACTGCGCCACGCCGCACGCGAGTCCGGCTGCAAGCTCGACGTGGACGTGCGCAGCCCGGACACCCTCACCACGGTCGATACCAAGGCGCTATCCACCGCCGATGCCGTCGTGTGGGCGGGTGTCTCGCCAGACAACGCCGCGCGCCACGCCAATCCGCGCACCATCGAGGTCACCATCGACGAGGTGCTCGACAATGCGCGCGCCGTGCTCGAACGCATGGTCCACGGCACCGCAGCCGCGCCCGTGGCCGACGCCAAGCCCAAGCGCATCGTCGCCATCACCTCGTGCCCGACCGGTATCGCGCACACCTTCATGGCGGCCGAAGCCTTGACGCAAGCCGCTGCCGCGCTCGGCCACGCCATCCATGTGGAAACGCAGGGCTCGGTAGGTGCGCAGAACACGATGTCTGCCGAGGCGATTGCTGATGCCGATCTCGTACTGATTGCCGCGGATACCCAGGTGGATTTGTCGCGCTTTGCCGGCAAGCGCGTCTTCCGCGCCGGCACCAAGGCAGCCATCCACGATGGACAGACGCTGATCCGCCGCGCACTGGACGAAGCCACGGTGGAAGCCGCTTCCACCCCATCGGCCAACGCCGCTGCCCCCGCTGAACAACAACGCACCGGCCCGTATAGGCACCTGATGACCGGCGTGTCGTTCATGCTGCCCTTCGTGGTGGCGGGCGGCATCTTGATTGCGCTGTCCTTTGCGCTCGGCGGCATCTATGTGACTGAGGCCTCGGCAAGCGGCACGCTGGGCGGCGCACTGTTCCAGATCGGCGCCAAGTCGGCCTTTGCGTTGATGGTGCCGGTGCTGGCCGGGTACATCGCATATTCGATCGCCAGCCGCCCGGGCATTGCGCCGGGCATGGTCGGCGGCATGCTGGCAGCCAGCCTGGGTGCGGGTTTTCTGGGCGGCATCGTTGCGGGCTTCGTGGCCGGCTACGGCACAGACGCGCTCAACCGCTGGCTGAAGCTGCCGCGCAATCTGGAAGGCCTCAAGCCGGTGCTGATTCTGCCGGTGCTCGGCTGCCTGCTCACCGGGCTGGTGATGCTGTACGTGGTGGGCGCGCCGGTCGCTGCATTGCTGGGCTCGCTCACCAACTGGCTGCGCGGCATGCAGGGCGCCAACGCCGTCCCGCTCGGTGCGCTGCTGGGCGGCATGATGGCATTCGACATGGGCGGCCCCATCAACAAGGCTGCCTATGCATTCAGCACGGGCCTGATCGGCGCCCAGGTCTACACGCCGATGGCCGCCACCATGGCCGCCGGCATGACGCCACCGCTGGGCATTGCGCTGGCGGCGTGGCTGTTCCCCTCGCGCTTTACCAGCGACGAGCGCCAAGCCGCCCGCGCTACCGCCGTGCTGGGCCTCGCCTTCATCAGCGAGGGCGCCATCCCGTATGCGGCGCGTGACCCGCTGCGGGTGATTCCCGCCCTCGTGGTCGGCTCGGCGTGCACGGGTGCCCTGTCGATGCTGTTCGGGGTGGAGTTGCGCGTGCCGCACGGCGGCGCCTTCGTGCTGCCGATTCCGAACGCCGTCACGCATCTGGGCGGCTACATGATCGCGCTGGTGGCCGGCACGGTCATCACGGCGGTGCTGCTGGCCGTGCTGAAGCGCCGCATTGCCGAGGCAACCTGACACCGTCCCCCTCACCCTGGGCGTGAGCCGTGCACATCACACGGCTTTTGTGTCTCAAAAACGCTCAAATCGTCGCAAACGCCCCGATTAGGTTTGCCTGCCCAGCCTGTTTCGTTATGATGCCGGCAATTCAAATGTAACTTTCTTCGGGGGAAGAGCCATGCAAGCACGCAGCATCACGCGGCGGCTGGCGGCGTTCGCAGTCAGCGCCGTCGGCATCACAACAATGGCAGCCACAGGTCTGGCGCGGGCGGAAACCGGCGTCACCAACGACACCATCGTCGTTGGCCAATCCGCGCCGATGAGCGGCCCGGCCGCACAGCTGGGCCAGCAGATGAACCGCGGCGCCAAGCTGTACTTCAACGCCATCAACGCGGCGGGCGGCGTCAATGGCCGCAAGATCGAGCTGAAGGTGCTCGACGATTTCTACGAGCCCGACGCTGCCGCACGCAATACCAAGACGCTGATCGACGACACCAAGGTCTTCGCCCTGTTCGGCTACGTGGGCACGCCGACCAGCCTGGCCGCGCTCAAGGTGGCGAACCCGGCCGGCGTGCCGTTCTTTGCGCCGTACTCGGGTGCATCGGCGCTGCGTGAGCCCTTCGCGCGCAACGTGTTCCACGTACGTGCCAGCTACAACGACGAAACCGCTGCCATCGTCCAGCAGATCCACACGACGGGTCTGAAGCGCATTGCCGTGGTCTACAACGACGATGCCTACGGCAAGGCCGGCATCGAGGGCGTGCAACGTGCGCTGAAGCTGCCCGCCAGCCAGGGCGTGGCGCTGGTCGCGCAAGCCAGCGTGGTGCGCAACACCACGGACGTGAAGGCGGCCATCAGCACTGTGCTGGCGCAGAAGCCGGATGCCATCGTCGTCATCAGCGCCTACCAGACCGTGGCGGCACTCGTGAAGGGGGCGCAGGAACAAGGCTATGCAGGCCAGTTCTACAACGTGTCGTTTGTGGGCACCAGGGCACTGGCCGACGCGCTGGGCAAGGCCGGCGGCGGCGTGATCATCTCGCAGGTGATGCCGTATCCGTATAGCGGCGCTTCGCCGGTGGTGCGCGATTACCAGAAGCTGCTCAAGGCCGAAGGCGTTACCGATTTCGATTACGGCAGCATCGAGGGCTACGTCGCGGCACGCGTGTTTGTGGAAGGTCTCAAGCGGGCCGGCCGCGATCTCACGCGGGAGAAGTTCATCGGAGCACTGGAGTCGATGGGCAATTACGACGTGGGCGGGTTCAACGTCAACTTCTCGCCGAGCAACCATGTCGGGTCGAAGTTCGTCGAGATGACGATCATCAATTCGAATGGGCAGGTGATTCGCTGAGGGCGGATTGCCTCGCGAAAAAGGAACCGGGCCATGTGCCCGGTTTTTTTTTCGCCTACGCGGACAGCAACTGCGGCTGCCGCTGCGCCAGCCGCTGCATGAAGGCCTCGCATTGCGCAATCTGCGACAGCTCGATGTATTCGTTGGGCTTGTGCGCCTGTTCGATATTGCCGGGGCCACAGACCACCGTGGGGATGCCCGCGCGGGAGAACAAGCCGGCCTCGGTGCCGTAGTCGACTTTGCCCACCTTGCCCCGGTTGTCGGCCAACGCCTGCGCCAGCGCAACGAGTTCGTGCGAGGGCGCGATGGACAGGCCCGGTGTGTTGGCCTTGATGGCAAAGCTGATGTCGGCATCGCTGGCGATGCGGCGCATCTGCGGCAGCAGCGTGTCGTGGGCGTAGCTTTCGACTTCGCTAAAGAGTTGGTCCGGATCGGTGCCAGGCAGATAGCGGAAGTCGAAGGTGAATTCACAATCGCGCGGCACCACATTGGTGGCGATGCCGCCTTGGATCGTACCGGTGTTGAAGGTGGTATGCGGGACGACAAAGGCACCGTCGCGCGCCTCCTCGGCTTCGAGCCGCGCGGCCAATGTACGGATATGCGCGATCAGCAGTGCGGCAAATTCGATAGCATTCACGCCCTGCGGGGTCAGCGCCGAATGCGCTTCCTTGCCGCGCACGCAGCAGCGGTATTCGCGCTTGCCCTTGTGCGCAATGATGGCGCGCATCGAGGTCGGTTCGCCGACGATGCAGCCGGCGGGCCGGATGCCGTTGGCCTCCAGATCGCGCAACAGGCCGCGCACGCCCACGCAGCCGATCTCTTCGTCGTACGACAGGCTCAGGTGAACGCTGGCGTCACCTTCGGCAGCCATGAAGTCAGGCACGTGCGCCAGCGCGACGGCGATGAAGCTCTTCATGTCGGCAGTGCCGCGCCCATACAGGCGACCATCGCGCAGTTGTGCGTCGAAGGGGTTGGTGTCCCACGGCTGGCCGTCGACGGGTACCACGTCGGTGTGGCCGGACAGCACCAGCCCAGGCTTACGCCCGGGTGAGAGGGTGGCGAACAAGTTGGCTTTGCCCCCTGTGGCGTCGTACGTCAGGCGGCACTCGGCGCCTTGCGCGCGCAGGCGGTCGCGCACCCATTCGATCAGACCGAGGTTGGAGTTGCGGCTGACGGTATCAAACGCCACCAGCGTACGGATCAGTTGCAAAACCTCATCGGACGGCTGCTGGATGGCAGAGGACATGATGGTGAGCGCAGGTTGTTCAGGCTTGATCGTTCAGATGGCAGGCTGAAAACCGCAGCGGTGCAATCTCCTTGAGCACCGGTTGCTCGGTCTTGCAGCGCGGCATGGCATGCGGGCAGCGCGGGTGAAAATGGCAGCCGGTGGGCGGATGCAGCGGCGAGGGAATCTCGCCCGAGATCGCCACGTAGGTCTTCTTGCGGACTTCCAGCTTAGGCGCTTCGGCAAGCAATGCCTGCGTATACGGGTGGTTTGGCGACGCGAAGATCGCCTCTGTAGGCGCCGACTCCACCACCCGCCCGAGGTACATGATGACCACGCGATCGCTCACGTGCTTCACCACACCCAAGTCGTGGCTGATGAACAGGTACGTGAGATTGAGTTGTTCGCGCAGGCGGATGAACAGGTTCAGCACCTGGGCCTGGATCGACACATCCAGCGCCGCCACCGATTCATCGCAGACGAGAAATTCGGGCTTGACCGCCAGCGCGCGGGCAATGCCGATGCGGGCGCGCTGCCCGCCGGAGAACTGATGTGGAAAGCGGCGCATCACGGTCGGGTCCAGGCCGACGCGCTGGAGCATGTCGGCCACGTAGTCACGCTGCGCACCGGCTTCGACCATGCCATGCACGACCGGAGCCTCGCCGACGATGTCCTGCACACGCATGCGCGGGTTCAGTGACGCATACGGGTCCTGAAAGATCATCTGGATGGCGAGTTGCTTCTCGCGGCGGCGCTCGGGCTGCAGACGGTCGAGGTCCACGCCCTTCCACAGGCGCGTGCCCGCGGTCGGCTTGTGCAGGCCCACGGCCAGTCGGCCGAGTGTGGATTTGCCGCAGCCCGATTCGCCAACCAGGCCAACGACTTCACCCGCCGCGATATCGAGATCCACATGATCGACCGCGTGCACGACCTCTTCCTGCACGCCCGCGCCAAACCAGTTGGCGATGCGTGAGGAGATGTCGAGCCCCTTCACGAAGCGCTTGGACATGCCCTGCAGCGAGAGGATCGGCACGGCGCCGGTAGCGTCGGTGATCGCCGAGGCATCGTGTTCGGGATGCTTGGCGTTCATGCGGCGGTCTCCTCGGGGCGGATGGTCACGGGGTGGAAGCAGCGCAGCGCGCGGCCGTCGTCGAGCACGTCGAGCGTGGGCGTCTGCTTGCAGATTTCGGTGGCGAAGGCGCAGCGCTCGCGGAAGGCGCAGCCGCTGGGCAGCGCCAACAGCGACGGCGTCATACCGGGAATCTGCCGCAGCGGTGCACCGCGCGGGTTGCGTGACGGCGCGGAGGCGATCAGGCCAAACGTGTAGGGGTGACGCGGGGCCTCCAGCACCTGCTGCACGCTGCCCTGTTCGACGATGCGGCCGGCGTACATGACACACACGCTATCGGCCAGGCCGGCCACCACAGACAGGTCATGCGTGATCCAGATCAGCGCGGTCCCGCTCTCGCGGCACAGGGTCTGGACTTCCGCCAGGATCTGGCCCTGGATGGTGACGTCCAACGCGGTGGTCGGCTCGTCGGCGATGATGAGATCGGGCTTGTTGAGCAGCGCAATGGCAATCGCCACACGCTGGCGCATGCCGCCCGAGAACTGATGCGGATACGCCGTCAGTCGCTCGTCCGGCGACGGAATGCCGACCCGCGCCAACGCTTCGCGCGACATCTCGCGCGCCTGCGCCTTGCTCACGCGCTGATGGGCGAGCACCGCCTCGATCATCTGCGTATCTACGCGCAGGACCGGGTTCAGCGTCATCATCGGGTCCTGAAAGATCATGGCGATGCGGTTGCCGCGCATGTCGCGCATCTGGCCGGCGGAGAGCTTGCGCAAGTCGTGCGTCTTGCCGTCACGCCCCGTCAGTTCAATGCGCCCGCCCACCACGCGGCCCGGCGCATCCACCAGGCCCATGATCGAATAGCCCGTCATCGATTTGCCGGAACCGGATTCACCGACCAGGCCCATGATCTCGCCACGGCCGACGGTGAACGACACGTCATCCACCGCGCGTGCAATGCCGCCGCGCGTGGCGAATTCGGTTTTCAGGCCCTCGACGACGAGCGTCGGTTGGCTACCAGCGGGCATCGTCATAGCGTTTGCAGGCGTGGGTTGAGCACGTCGCGAAGCTGGTCCGACACCAGGTTCATCGACACGATGGTGAGCAGCAGCGCCAGCCCCGGGAAGAAGCTGATCCAGTACTTGCCCGACAGCATGTATTGAAAACCGTTGGCGATCAGAAGCCCAAGCGACGGCTGCGTGATCGGCACGCCCAGGCCAAGGAAGGACAGCGTCGCCTCCAGCGTGATGGCCGACGCGACCTGCAGCGCGGCAATCACGATCAGCGGCGGCAAACAGTTTGGCAGCAGATGGCGGAACATGATGCGCGACGGCGGCAGACCCAGTACCTGCGCGGCCTCGATGTACTCACGCCGGCGCTCGACCAGCGCGGCGCTGCGCGTGGTGCGCGCGTAGTAGGCCCACTGCACCGCCACCAAGGCGATCACGATATTGGTAATGCCGGGCTTGAGCAGCGCGAGCAGGATGAGCGCCAGCAAGATCGGCGGAAACGAGAGCTGCAGATCGGCAATGCGCATGATGAGCGACTCGATGCGCCCGCCCGCAAAACCGGCGATCAGGCCGAGCGTGGTGCCCAGCACCAGCGCGAACACCGTGCTCACCACGCCCACCCCCACGCTGATGCGCAAGCCGTAGAGGATGGCGGAGAGGATGTCGCGGCCCTGGTCATCCGAGCCGAGCAGGAAGGTCATGCCATCGCCGGACTTCTCGCCGGGCGCGAGGCGCGAATCGAGCACGTCCAGCTTGGCGAGGTCGTACGGGTTTTGTGGCGCAATCCACGGCGCAACAATCGCCAGCAGGATGATGATCGCCAGCACGATCACACCGACAACTGCGATGCGGCTGGCGCAGAACCGGCGCACGAAGCGGCGCAGCGGCGTTTCTTCGGCTGCCGCTTTGGCAGGGGTTGACACAGGAGTGGAAGTCGTCATGTCAGCCCCGGCTCTCGGACAGGCGCACGCGCGGGTCGAGCACGCCATAAACGAGATCGACCACCAGGTTGATGAGGATGAACAACGCCACGATCACCAGCAGGTACGCGACGATCACGGGGCGGTCGAGCAGCTGGATCGAATCGATGATCAGCTTGCCCATGCCCGGCCACGCGTAGATCGACTCGGTGACGATCGAAAACGCGATGACCGAGCCGAACTGCAGCCCCACCACCGTCACGATCGGAATCAGGATGTTCTTGAGCACGTGCACGCCGACGATACGCGTGTTGGACAAGCCCTTGGCGCGGGCGAACTTCACGTAGTCCTGCAGCATGGCCTCTTGCGTGCCGGCACGCGTGAGGCGAATCACCATCGCGATGTTCAGCAGCGACAGCGTCACGCCCGGCAGGATCAGATGGCGAATGCCATCCAGCGTGAGAAAGCTCACAGGAATACCGAACAGCAGTCGTGTTTCGCCGCGTCCGTTCGACGGCAGCCACCCGAGCTGCACCGCAAACACCATGATCAGCATCAGCCCGACCCAGAACGTCGGCAGCGAAAAGCCGAGAATCGAGATCGTCATGATGGTGCGGTTGGCCACGCCATTCGGCCGCAACCCGGCCCACAGCCCGAGCGGAACCCCCAGCACGATCGCCAGCAGGATGGCGAAGATCGCCAGCTCGAACGTCGCGGGCATGCGCTCGAAAATCAGCTTGAGCGCCGGCGTGCCATGCGCGAACGACGTGCCGAGGTTGCCGTGCAGCGCGCCGCTCAGGAAATACAGGTATTGCTCCCACAACGGCTTGTCGAGCCCCAGCGCGGCAATCGTGCGCGCAATGTCCTGCTGGTCCGCCTGCGGGTTGATGAGGATGTCGACCGGGTTGCCGATGGCGTACACGCCCAGGAACACCAGGATCGACATCACCAGCAACACGGCGACGGATTCCAGCAGCCTTCGGATCAGGAATACCAGCATCGGAGGCTCGTTCTTTGGTGAAGGTTATTGCGGCTTGAAGCCGTGTGCGTACGTGCGCTCATCCGTGCGCGGCGTGTAGCTGATGCCCTTGCGCGTCGCCCACGTCGTCACCTGAAAGTGGACGGGGATGATACCGCCGTCCTCCACCACAATCGCCGTCGCCTCTTGCAGCAGCTTGGAGCGTTCCTTGTCGTCCATGGTGTACAGCGCCTTGTCCAGCACGGCGTCCATCTTCGG
The DNA here is from genome assembly GCA_039592975.1 of Ralstonia sp. GTDB lineage: Bacteria > Pseudomonadota > Gammaproteobacteria > Burkholderiales > Burkholderiaceae > Ralstonia. Next base: position 26,731 of record JBCNQE010000024.1, read on the forward strand.
GTTGCAGTACTGCCCCCAGTTGACGGCGCCGTAGCCTTTCTTTGAATCCTCGCACGCCACCAGCGCCCGCAGCGGCGAGCTGACTTCGCCCGTCTGTGCACCCCAGCCCACCAGCCCGAACGAATACTCGTGATGACCGCCCTTGGCGGCATGGGTCGCCATCGGCGCCCCTTCCACGCGTGTCGCGATGCCCACGCGCGTGAGGTTTTGCGCGATGGTCTGCGCAATCTTCTCGTCATTCACGTAGCGGTTGTTGGGTGTGTGCAGCGTGATGCCGAAGCCTTCGGGGTAGCCCGCCTCGGCCAGCAGCTTCTTCGCGCCGTCCGGGTCGTACTTGAGCGTCTTCAGGTTCGGGTTGTGACCGAACAGCGACGGCGGCACCAGGTTGTTGGTCGGCTCGGACAGGCCCTCCATGATGCGGTCCTTGATGCCCTGGCGATTGATGGCCATGCTCATGGCGCGGCGCACGCGCGGGTCTTTCAGTGGGTTCTTGTCGAGCGGCTTGCCGTCCTTGCTCGTCACCTCGGGCGTGGGGTCGCGCTTGTCATCCGTGTACAGATAGATCACGCGGTGCGAGATCTTCGAGAAGAAGTTCAGCGAACCGTCCCCACGCACGCGCGCCAGGTCTGGTGTCGGTACGTTTTCGATGGCCTGTACGTCGCCCGAGAGCAGCGCTGCAATACGCGTCGCCCCGTTCGGAATGAAGCGCAGCGTGACGTGGTCCCACGCGGGTTTCGGGCCCCAGTATTGGTCGTTGCGCACCAACTCGACCCGGTCATCGCGCGCGTAGCTCACGAACTTGAACGGCCCCGTGCCGACCATGCCCTTGCCTTGCGCAAAGTCATCGCTCGACAAACCTTGCGTCGCTTTCTTCTGCACGATGAACACCGACGTCAGATCCGACAGGATCAACGGATACGGCTGTGACGTGGTGAATTGGATCGTGTACTTGTCGACGATCTTCTTGTTGAGGATCGCCTTGGTGTAGGTATCGAACTTGCCGGGGCTATTGACGATGGTGGCAGGCCGGTCAATCGACCAGGCCACATCTTCGGCGGTCAGCTCGCTGCCGTCGTGGAACTTCACGCCAGGGCGCAGCTTGAATTCCCACGTGAGGTTGTTGACCATCTTCCACGACTCGGCCAAGCCCGGAATGATGTGGCTGTCGGCATCCATCTTCACCAGACACTCGAACATGTGCTCCGACACGTTGATGTTGGAGAACAGGTTGTAGAAGTGCGGGTCCATCGAAGTCGGCGGCGAACTCATGCCGATCTTCAGATCCGCCGCCAGCGCCTGCGGGCTCGCGCCCACCATCACGCATCCCGCCACGCACATCACTGCGGCCACGCGCCGCAAAGTCCGAATCATGATCACGGCTCTTCTCCCCAAAATAGGAATCGGCGAATCCATTTCGCTGGCGCCTCGATAACGCTTCTGCAGAGCGCTCGCGCCGACGATCGTGGCGTCCATTGCGCGACGCCTCTTTATGCCCGGCAATGCACAACGCCACAAATTGGTGCATACCCGCACGACCGACGCTGGAAAAACGGCCCTGCAGCCATGCGGGCGGCGGTGAAAAGCAGGAAGCATTCCATGTCGAAGGCGCGTGACCCGCCGGCGAGCCTGCGCGCCGCATCGGTTCTTGACCGGCTCGGAATCGCCCATCGGCGTATCATCGGACGTGATTGCGAACTTTCCGTCAGAACACGACCGCATCCCATGAAGCTGATTCCAGAAATCCAAGCCGCGCAGCCCGAGATCCAAGCGCTGCGACGCGACATCCACGCCCACCCCGAACTCTGCTTCGAAGAACAACGCACCTCCGACCTGGTCGCCGCCAAGCTCACCGAGTGGGGCATCGAAGTGCATCGTGGTCTGGGGAAGACGGGGCTGGTCGGCGTCATCCGCAATGGCGAAGGCAAGCGCATCGGCCTGCGCGCCGACATGGACGCCCTGCCGCTGGCCGAGGCCAACCAGTTCGAGCACCGCTCGCAGCATGACGGCAAGATGCACGCGTGCGGCCACGACGGCCACACCGCCATGCTGCTCGGGGCCGCGCATTACCTAGCTAAGCACCGCAACTTCAGTGGCACCGTGCACCTGATCTTCCAGCCTGCAGAAGAAGGCGGCGGCGGTGCGCGCGAGATGATCAAGGACGGTCTGTTTGAGCGCTTCCCGTGTGATGCCGTGTTCGGCATGCACAACTGGCCCGGCGTGCCGGTCGGATCGTTCGGTACACGCGTCGGCGCGCTGATGGCGTCGAGCAATGAATTCCGTATCACGATCAAAGGCAAGGGCGCGCACGCCGCGCTGCCGCATAACGGCAACGATCCGGTGTTTGTCGGCGCGCAGGTGGTGTCGGCGCTGCAAGGCATCATCACCCGCAACAAACGCCCGATCGACACGGCGGTCCTGTCCGTTACCCAGTTTCACGCGGGGGACGCCACCAACATCATCCCGAATGAAGCGTGGATTGGCGGTACGGTGCGCACGTTTTCCACCGAAGTCCTCGATTTGATTGAGCGCCGCATGGAGGAAGTCTCCAAAGCCATCGCCGCCGCATACGATTGCACGGTCGACTTCGCTTTCCATCGGAACTACCCGCCCACCGTCAACACGGAAGCGGAAACGCGGTTCGCCGCAGAAGTCATGCGCGAACTGGTCGGCGCCGACAATGTCGACGCCAACATCGACCCGACCATGGGCGCCGAGGATTTTTCATTCATGCTGATTGAGAAACCCGGCTGCTTCGCCTTCATCGGCAATGGAGATGGCGATCACCGAGAACAAGGCCATGGTTTAGGCCCGTGCATGCTGCACAACCCGAGCTACGACTTCAACGATGAGTTGCTGCCGTTGGGGGCGACGTACTGGGTACGCTTGGTGGAGAAGTACCTGGTTCGCACCTGATCGAGGCACCGTTCCCCAAACGCAAAAAAAGCCACCGGAGGTTGGTGGCTTTTTTGTTGTGTCTTGGGTTGATTGCGTGTTGCGGCGTATCGCGCAAAGTAAAAAGCCC
>JBCNQE010000025.1:0-25358 GCA_039592975.1 Ralstonia sp.
TAAAACGTGGGGTCACAGCGCGGGCCCGTCATAAGAAGGTTATCAGCGCAGCCAAGGGTTACCGCGGCCGCCGCAATAACGTCTATCGCATCGCCAAGCAGGCGGTCATGCGTGCTGGCCAGTACGCTTACCGCGATCGTCGCAACAAGAAGCGCGTGTTCCGCGCACTCTGGATTGCACGTATCAACGCTGGCGCACGCGAGCATGGTCTGACGTACAGCAAGTTCATGAACGGCCTGAAGAAGGCGTCCATCGAACTGGACCGCAAGGTGCTGTCGGACATGGCCATTCACGACAAGGTGGCTTTTGCCGCCATCGTGAACCAGGTGAAAGCCAACGTCGCCTGAATTGGATTGGCCGGGCAGGCCGCTGGAATTGCCCAGTAAGCTCGCCGGCTGATCACCCTGACGGGGCTCTCACCGAGCCCCGTTTTTTATTCTGTAGTTCCGAATCACCCGAATTTTTTCGCTCGCCTTCCCATGTCACTGGATCTGGATCAAGTCGTCGTCGATGCCCAAACCGCGTTTGCCTCTGTGGAGGACAACGCCTCGCTGGAAAACGAGAAGGCGCGCTTTCTCGGCAAGTCTGGCGTGCTGACCGACTTGCTCAAGGGCCTCGGTAAGCTCGATCCGGAGACGCGCAAGACCGAAGGCGCGCGCATCAACCAGGCCAAGAGCCGCGTTGAAGAGGCGCTGAACGCCCGCCGCCAGGCGCTGGCCGATGCGCTCATGAACGCCCGCCTTGCCGCCGAAGCGATCGACGTGACGCTGCCCGGCCGCGACGTGGCCGAAGGCAGCCTGCACCCGGTGATGAACACCTGGGAGCGTGTTGCCAAGATCTTCGGTTCGATTGGTTTCGATGTGGCCGACGGCCCCGAGATCGAATCCGACTGGATGAACTTCACGGCGCTGAACAACCCGGACAACCATCCGGCGCGCTCGATGCAGGACACCTTCTACATCGACGGCCGCGACAGTGAAGACAAGCTCCTGCTGCTGCGCACGCACACCAGCCCGATGCAGGTGCGCTACGCCCGCATGCACGTCGAGAAGTACAAGCACCTCGACCGCATCCCGCCGATCAAGGTCATCGCCCCGGGCCGCACGTACCGCGTCGACAGCGACGCCACGCACTCGCCGATGTTCCACCAGGTCGAAGGCCTCTGGATTGCCGACAACATCAGCTTTGCCGACCTGAAGGGCGTCTACACCGATTTCCTGCGCAACTTCTTCGAGCGCGACGATATCCAGGTGCGCTTCCGCCCGTCGTACTTCCCCTTCACCGAGCCGTCGGCTGAAATCGACATGGCCTTCGGCAACGGCAAATGGCTGGAGATTTCCGGTTCCGGCCAGGTGCACCCGACCGTGGTGCGCAACATGGGCCTGGACCCGGAGCGTTACATCGGCTTTGCGTTCGGCTCCGGCCTGGAGCGCCTGACGATGCTGCGCTATGGCATCAACGATCTGCGCCTGTTCTTCGAGGGCGACGTGCGTTTTCTGCGCCAGTTCGCATAACGCGTTCGTCATCCGCCTTCTCGTTCACCGAATTCTCTTTTCTGTCGCGCCATGCAATTTCCGGAATCCTGGCTTCGCAGTTTCGTCAATCCGCCGATCACCACCGATGAGCTCTCCCATCGCCTGACGATGGCCGGCCTCGAAGTGGAAGAGGTCGACCCTGTCGCGCCGCCGTTCACGAACATCGTCGTCGGCCACGTGGTCGAGGTGAACAAGCACCCGGACGCCGATCGCCTGAACGTCTGCAAAGTCGATGCGGGCACGGGCGAGTTGCTGCAGATTGTTTGCGGCGCGCCGAATGTGTCGGTGGGCATCAAGGTGCCGTGCGCGATGGTGGGCGCAGAACTGCCGCCGGGCGAAGACGGCAAGCCGTTCAAGATCAAGATCGGCAAGCTGCGCGGCGTGGAGAGCTACGGCATGTTGTGCTCGGCGCGCGAGCTGAAGCTGTCGGAAGACCACGGTGGTCTGCTGATCCTGCCGGAAGACACGCCGGTGGGTGAGGACATTCGCAAGGTGCTCGATCTCGACGATCAGATCTTCGTCATCAAGCTCACGCCCAACAAGGCGGACTGCCTGTCGATCCATGGTGTGGCGCGTGAAGTGTCTGCGCTGACGGGCGCGCCGATCACGGTGCCGTCGATGGCGCCGGTGGCCGTGACGCTGGCTGACAAGCTTCCGGTCAAGGTGGAAGCGCCGGATCTGTGTGGCCGCTTCTCCGGCCGCATCATCCGCGGCGTGAATGCACACGCGAAGACGCCGGCGTGGATGGTTTCGCGCATCGAGCGCGCGGGCATGCGCAGCGTGTCGGCGCTGGTCGATATTTCCAACTACGTGATGCTGGAGTTGGGCCGTCCGTCGCACGTGTTCGATCTGGACAAGATCCACGGCGGCCTGACGGTGCGCTGGGGCAAGGCTGGCGAAGAGCTCAAGCTGCTGAACGGCGACACCATCACCGTCGACCAAAAGGTCGGTGTGATTGCCGACGAGCAGGCGATTGAAAGCCTGGCCGGCATCATGGGCGGCGACAAGACCGCCGTCACGCTCGACACGCAGAACATCTACGTCGAAGCCGCATTCTGGTGGCCGGAGGCCATTCAGGGTCGTGGCCGCCGCTACAACTTCTCGACGGATGCTGGCCATCGCTTCGAGCGCGGCGTCGATTACGCGACCACCGTTGAACACATCGAGCGCATCAGCGCGCTGATCCTCGAAATCTGCGGTGGCCAAGCCGGCCCGATCGACGATCAGATCGTCAATCTGCCCAAGCGCGAACCGGTGCGCATGCGCGTGGCACGTGCTGCGCGCGTGCTCGGCATTCCGCTGTCGCACGAAGTCGTGGCGGACGTGTTCAAGCGTCTCGGCCTCACGTTCAACGTGGATGGCGATGTGTTCGTCGTCGAGCCGCCGTCGTACCGCTTCGACATTGAAATCGAAGAAGACCTGATCGAAGAGGTCGCGCGCATCTACGGTTTCGAGCAGATCCCGGCCAAGCCGCCGGTCGCCGAAAACGCGATGCGCCCGACCAACGAGGCGCGTCGCACGATGCACGACGTGCGCCACGCCGTGGCCGCGCGTGACTATCACGAGGTCGTCAATTTCGCCTTCGTGGAGAAAGACTGGGAAGCCGACTTTGCCGGCAACACCAACCCGATCCCGCTGCTGAACCCGATTGCCAGCCAGTACTCGGTGATGCGCAGCACGCTCATCGGCGGCCTGCTCGACAAGGTGCGCTACAACCTGAATCGCAAGGCCTCGCGCGTGCGCATGTTCGAGGTGGGCCGCGTGTTCCACCGCGATGCGAGCGTTGCGGATGGTGGTCTCTCGATCGCGGGCTATGCGCAGCCGATGATGGCAGGCGGCATTGCCTATGGTCCGGCGAAGGAAGAGCAGTGGGGTGTGCAGACGCGCGCCGTCGACTTCTTTGACGTGAAGGGCGATGTGGAATCGCTGCTGTGGCCGCTGCAGGCGCGCTTCGAGCGCGTTGAGCATCCGGCGCTGCATCCGGGCCGCTCCGCACGTGTGGTGCTGAACGGTCGCGCCATCGGCTGGATCGGTGAGCTGCATCCGCGCTGGCTGCAGAAGTACGATCTGCCGACCGCGCCGGTGGTGTGGGAGCTCGAGCTTGACGCCATCACCGCCGTCGGTCTGCCCAAGTATCGTGAAGTGCCGCGCGTGCCGGCCGTGACGCGCGATATCGCACTGGTCGTGCGCCAGGATGTGGCGGTGCAGGACCTCGTTGATACGTTCGAGAAGACCGCTGTTGGTACCCCGTGGCAACGTTATCTGCAAGGCGTTGTGCTGTTCGACGAGTTCCGCCCGAAGGCCGCTACGGCTGCCATTGGGGCGCAGGAGAAAAGCCTTGCCTTCAGAATTACGTTGCAAGATACTGACAGCACCCTCCAGGACGACATTGTCGAGGCCGCCACACAGCAACTGATTCGAGCGGCCGGCGATGCATTCGGCGCGCGCCTGCGTGCCTGACGTCCGCGCTGCGCTAGAGACAGCTCGAACGAACCTCCGCATTCGGATCGAATACGCCAAGCGAATCCTATGAACGATCAACACGCGCCAGCGTTGCCCGCCTCCTTGGGCGACGCGCTCGGTTCTTCTTCGGCACTGGGTGACGTGCGTGATGCGCGCGCGCAGGAAGTGCCCACGCTCACCAAGGCGGAGCTTGCCGAGATGCTGTTCGAGCAGGTCGGCCTGAACAAGCGTGAGTCGAAGGACATGGTCGAGGCGTTCTTCGACGTGATTCGCGAAGCGCTCGAACAGGGGGATAGCGTCAAGCTGTCTGGCTTCGGCAATTTCCAATTGCGCGACAAGCCGCAGCGTCCGGGCCGCAATCCGAAGACCGGGGAGATCATCCCCATTACCGCACGCCGCGTTGTCACGTTTCACGCGAGTCAGAAACTCAAGGCGCTGGTTGAAGAGCGCGTTGAGCCGATGCCTGCGGACGTTGCATAAGTCTGCTGCGTCCTTCCGCTGTTCCGTCCCTCTGATCTTTTCGCCTGCCCGCCATGGCCGCCGATAAACACACGGAGCGGGTCAACCTGCCGCCGATTCCTGCCAAACGCTACTTCACCATCGGAGAGGTGAGTGACCTGTGCGCCGTCAAGCCGCATGTGCTGCGTTATTGGGAGCAGGAGTTCACGCAACTCAAGCCGGTCAAGCGACGCGGCAATCGTCGCTACTACCAGCACCATGAAGTGCTGCTGATCCGGCGGATTCGCGAGTTGCTGTATGAGCAGGGCTTCACGATCAACGGCGCGCGTAATCGGCTGGATGAGTTGCGACATGGCGCAGGTGCTGGGGCATCCGCAGAGCCCGAAGTGGAGGCAACTGAGGTTGAGGTTGTCGCGCCCGCGCCAGTCATTGCCGCAAGCGATAGTGGCTCAGTCGATGTGCCGAACCTGCGACGTGCGCTCACAGCTGTGCTGGAGATTCTGCGCACCGATAAGCCTTAAAGGCTAACGCCAGCGCTACAAGCAGCCATGAAAAAGCCCGCGTAACGTGATCCGTTACGCGGGCTTTTGTTTTGGTCGGGGCGAGAGGATTTGAACCTCCGACCACCTGCACCCCATGCAGGTACGCTACCAGGCTGCGCTACGCCCCGAAGCATGAAAGTATAACAGAGGCATTGTGCGGATGACTAGTGGTTCGCTCACGCGCCCGGACAGCGATAGACATTCCCCGACAAGGTCACGTTGGTCTGCGCGAGGTTGTCCTTCGTGCCGGTCTGGCCGGCGCGGCTGGTGAGCACGTAGACGACGTTGCCGCCCATCGCTGCGGCCTTGTTCTTGAGATCGTTGCGCGCGCCGGTTTCCAGGTCGGCGTTGGAGGTGATGCTGCCACGCAGGAAGTCGCCCTGACTGCCGGTGACGTCGCCGAGGAACTTGCATTGCTGCCCGGGCTCGTTGTTGGTCAGCCGGACTGCGATGGCATTGGTATTGGCTAACGGGACGGGTGCACAGCCGGCGAACAGCGTTGCAGCGGCGATGGCGGCGGGCAGGGTGGTTGACGGCTTCATGAGTGCGTTCTCGATTCTCGATTGGGCAGGTTGTGAAACTGACGCGAGCCAGCGCAACGCATGGTAGTAGCGCGATGCACGTGCTCCAATCTCGAGACTTACGAACGGGTTGGCTCGGCGGCAAGTTGTAAGGTTGCCCGCCGATAGCGCGCCGGCGTCATCCCCAGTTGCTGTTTGAATGCTTTGCCGAATGCCGCTTCGGATTGATAGCCAACGCGTGCGCCGATTTCGCCGGCGCTGAGTCGCGTGTGGATCAATGCGTCGCAAGCGAGGGTCATGCGCACGCGCGTGAGGAAGTCCCACACTGTCATGTCGGCGCGCGCTTTGAAGTGCCGTGCGTAGGTGGCGCGTGACATAGCGGCTAGGTCGGCAAGTGCGTCAATGGTCCACGGGTGTTCGGGCGCGCTGAGCATGGCCTGTATGGAGGGGCCGAGGCGCGCGTCTGAGAGCAGCTTCAGGGTGCCGGGCGCCGCGTTCTCACGTTGACCGTAGACGCGCAGCGCAAGCGTCAGCAGGGCTTGGCTCAGTGAGGTGACGATGGCAAGCGCGCCGGGGGCACGCGTTTCGGATTCATTGCGCATCAGGTCGATGAGCGCTCGCAATGCTGGAAACGACGCGCTTTCGATCAACGACACGTGCAGCGGATCGGGCAGCGTGCGCACCAGCAACGTGGTGGAGCCCGGCTCATGGACGAAGCGACCGCACAGCAAGTCCACCTCAGCCGAGCCGCGGCCGGTCTGACGCAGGGGGAGCATGCCATCGTGGGAGACGCGCGGTTTGCGAGATGCGGCCGTGTTGGCCGGGTCGTGGATCGTGTGTGCGGCGCCACGCGGGAAGAGAATGAAATCGCCCGCATGCAACGTGAGTGAGCTGCCTCCGGTGTCGACGAGGCACGTGCCGCCCAGCACGAGATGGAACAGTACCTGCCCGTCAGGCTCTGCCGCATGCGGAACAGAAAAGGGCCCCTGGAACAGGCATCGCACATCCAGGCTTGCCTGAGGGCGCGTGAGCTGGATGAACTGGCTGAGCGCGTCCATTGAGACGATTCCGCTAAATATTGATGGAATTGAGTATTCAGCGGATCGATCGAAAAGACAATACTCTTCTCAACGGCGTAGGCATCGGGCCGGCGCCATCCCACCGGAGCACATCATGCTGAACTGGGTCGAGTATCGGAAAGAATTGCTGGGGCGCATTGGCGAGATTGGCAAGATCACGCCGGATACGGTCAAGGGCTATCAGACGCTATCGGGCACATCGACAGGCAGTTTGGACCCAAAGACGCGTGAGCTTATTGCGCTGGCTGTGGCGGTGACGACGCGCTGCGATGGCTGTATCACCGTACACACCGCCGAAGCGATCAAGCACGGCGCGACGCACGAGGAGATTGCCGATGCATTGAGCGTGGCGATTTCGCTCAATGCGGGCGCGGCGCTGGTGTACTCGGCGCGCGTGATGGATGCGGTGCACGCCTACGAGAAGAACTGAGCGCGTTCCCTAGCGCGCGATACGCAGACGGCAGGTGGCTTGCCGCGACTCGCCGGGCGCGAGCAGGTGCAAGCCTTCACCGTGATGGATCGCATTGGGCAGCCCCATCCACGGTTCGACGCAATAGAAATCGGATGTCGCGTTTTCTGTCCAGGTGGTGATGGCGTGCCAGGGCACCGGTGCGCCGTCCACTTCGATGCGGATGCGGCGGCCCAGCGGCGCATCGGCATACGCGGGAATGACGAGTGTCGCCGCGTCGGCGGCGTCGAGCAGGTGATAGCGGTCTTGCAACGCCGGGTCATCGAGTTGGTACGTGCTGCGCCCGGGTTCCGGCACATCGAGGCTGCCGTCGGGCCGTTGGCGCGACAGCCGCGACGGTGGCATCGATAGTTCGGTCGCGCCACGCAGCGCATGCGGCAGCGCCAGGTAGAAATGGTGACCCGCGTAGAACGGCATCGGCGCGTGTGCGTCGCCTTCGTCGAGATGCTTGACGGAGAACGTGGCCTCCAGCCCGTCGTGAATCAGCCGGTACGTCACACGAAATTCAAATGCGAACGGATAACCTGCACGGGTTTGCGGGCTGTCGCGCAGCAGCATGACGATATGCGTCTCGCTGGCTTCCTCCACGTCGAAAGGCAGGTCTCGCGCAAAGCCGTGCTGCGCAAGGGCATGGATCTGGCCGCGCGCATCACGCCAGCGGCCGACTTCTCCGTCGACAAAATGCCGCCCGATGAACGGGAATAGCAAGGGGTTGCCGCCACGCACCTTGGCCGGGTTGGACCAGTCGGCGGGTTCGGGCCAGAAGAGGATGTCTTCCCCACGGTGGCGCCAGCGCACCAGCCGCCCGCCGGCATGCGGCGCGAGCAGCAGCATGGAGCCATCGACGTTAGGCGCGCCAATGCGGACGAGTGTTTGGTCCTGAAAACGGGTGGTCGGCAGATCGTGCATGGATTCAGCGGTGCGGTGACTTGTTGGCATGGGAATCGCGTACTAGATTGTCAATGCGTTTTGTCTGGAGGGAAACCATGTCTGTCGATTACGCGCTGCCCGCACACGCCGTGCCCCCGCCTGACGAGCCAGCGCCGCCGGGCATTCCACCGGACTTGCCATCGCCGGATGAACCGCCTCCACCGGTCGAGCCACCGGAGGCGTCGGCGGTGTAATGCATGGTTACCAATCGTCACAGCTTTGCGTAAAGCGGTTCGTAAGATAGCGCCAGTCCCGCGCGACTTGCGCGTTTCTACAACAACACTACGAGCCAAATCATGTCGATTCTTCCGCGTCTGACCTTGTGCGCTGTGCTGGTGGCCTCTATGGCCGGTTGTGTGGTGGCACCCCCGGCGCAGACGCGCACCGTGGTGGTACGCGAACCCGTGCCGGCCCCGGTGGACCCGCGCGCCCGCTTTGACGAAGTTCAGGGCCGGATTGCAGAAGACTTCCATCGTATCGACGTGCGCCAGTCGCAAGGCTATATCGACCCATACCGCGCCGACGGCCTGCGTGACCGCCTGCGCCGCATCCGCCAGGAAGCCAACGACATGGCCAGCCAGCATCGCGGTGGTTTGTCCGGCGATGAACAACGCGCGCTGAATGAAGAACTCGGCGCTGTGTCGCACGACATCGGCCGCTAGTCGTCGGTTTTCCCGCTTCGCATTCGCCGATGCTGCATTGCGGTATCGGCGAAATGCATTGTTGCGCGGCCAAACTCGCACATTCGGTGCGTGGCTGACGGAAGCTGGTACGCTTGCGTTCCTCTTCTGAACGCCAAGTCCTCACGCGGCCGGCTGCCGTGCGAAAGATCATCCATTGCGACTGCGATTGTTTTTACGCTGCCATCGAGATGCGCGACGATCCGCGCCTGGTCGGCAAGCCGCTGGCCGTGGGTGGTCGACCCGAGCGTCGCGGAGTCGTTGCCACCTGTAATTACGAGGCACGCAAGTTCGGCATCCATTCGGCGATGCCCATGGCGCAGGCCGTCAAGCGCTGTCCTGACCTGCTGATCGTGCCGCCGGCCATGGACAAGTATCGCCAGGTCGCACGCCAGATTTTCGCCATCTATCACAGCTACACACCGCTGGTGGAGCCGCTTTCGCTGGACGAGGCGTACCTCGACGTGAGCGACAGCCCCATGCATGCCGGCAGCGGCACGCGCATCGCCGAGGACATCCGCCGTCGTGTGCGTGAAGAGATCGGCATTACCGTGTCGGCGGGCGTTGCGCCCAACAAGTTCATTGCCAAGATCGCCAGCGATTGGCGCAAGCCCGATGGCTTGTTCGTGGTGCGGCCCGAACAGGCGGATGCCTTTGTCGCCGAGTTGCCCGTGGAGCGGTTGTTTGGCGTGGGCAAGGTGACCGCCGCGAAGCTGCGCCGCCTGGGCGCCGAAACCTGCGGCGACCTGCGCGCCTGGGGCACGGACCGCCTGCAGCAGCATTTCGGTGTGTTCGGTTTTCGGCTGCATGACCTTTGCCGAGGCATTGATCATCGGCAGGTGCAGCCCTCGCAGATTCGCAAGTCGGTCAGCGTGGAGGAAACCTATGCCACCGATCTGCGCACGCTTGAGGATTGCCAGCGCGAATTGATCGTTCTCGTCGAGCAGCTTGCCGCCCGCGTGGAGCGCGCCCGCGCCGGCAACATGATCCACAAGACATACGTGAAGCTGCGGTTTGCGGATTTTCGCGGCACGACAGTGGAGTGCATGTCGCCGCAGGTGTCGCTGCCGGTGTTCTCCAGGCTGTTGACCCAGGGGTTTGAGCGCCGGCAGATTCCCGTGCGCTTGCTTGGGGTGGGCGTGCGGCTGTATGAATCCGATGCGCATGCGCGTCAGCAACCGCTGTTTGCCGACGATCTCAGCGCCGGCTCGTGAGCCGGATGCACCGTCAACCGGGCGCGGATTGTCCTATTTTCCTGTCTGCAGGCCGGCGATAGAAGGGCGGAGTGTCGCCAGCGGGTACAGCGGGTAGAATGCCCGCTTTTTTGCAGAAATCCGCCGCCGCGCGCCAAACGTGCGCGACAGTGCCTTTCAACACATCCGGAAAGGCATGCAGATAGGAGACGCAGTCAATGAGCTTGTTCCGTACCAAAAACGTGGATCACATGATCCGCACTAGCCATAGCAATACGGGCCTGAAGAAAGTGCTCGGCCCCGTGGACCTGACTTTCCTCGGCGTCGGCGCCATCATCGGCACCGGCATCTTCGTGCTGACGGGCACGGGCGCGCTGACCGCCGGGCCGGCGCTCACGTTGTCCTTTATCGTCGCTGCACTGGCGTGTGGGTTTGCTGCGCTGTGCTACGCCGAATTCGCCTCGACCATCCCCGTTTCGGGCTCCATCTATACCTATGCCTACGCCACGATGGGCGAGCTGGTGGCATGGATCATCGGCTGGGATCTGATGCTCGAGTATGGCCTGGCGACCTCCGCCGTCTCGGTGGGCTGGTCGGGCTATTTCCAATCGCTGCTGGCGGGCTTTGGTGTGCATCTGCCCCAGGCGCTGACGGCCGCGCCAGGCGCCATTCCAGGCGTGCAGACGCTGTTCAACCTGCCGGCGCTCGTGATCATGTTGCTCATTACCACGGTGCTGTCGTTTGGCGTGCGGGAATCGGCGCGCGCCAACAACGTCATGGTGGTGATCAAGGTGACGGTGGTGCTGCTGTTCATCTTCGTGGGCGTGCGCCACGTGCAGCCGGCCAACTGGCAACCGTTCATGCCGTTCGGCATGAATGGCGTGTTCGGTGCGGCAGCCATCGTGTTCTTTGCCTTTATCGGCTTTGACGCTGTCACCTCCGCAGCGGAAGAGGTGCGCAACCCCAAGCGTGACCTGCCGATCGGCATCATCGGTTCGCTGGCGGTCTGCACGATCCTATACGTGATGGTGGCGGCAATCATGACCGGCATCGTGCCGTTCGCGAAGTTCGCGGGTGTGGACCACCCGGTGTCGCTGGCGTTGCAGATGGCCGGTGAAGGCTGGGTCGCGGGCTTTGTCGATCTGGGCGCCATCATCGGCATGACGACGGTGATCCTGGTGATGGCCTATGGCCAGACCCGCGTCATCTTCGCCATGTCGCGCGATGGCCTTCTGCCCAAGCGCTTGTCGCATATCCATCCGCGCTATGCAACGCCGTTCCTCAATACGTGGGTGGTCGGCATCGTGTTTGCCGTGATTGCTGCGTTCGTGCCGCTGAACGTGCTGGCTGAGTTGATCAACATCGGCACGCTGGCCGCGTTCTCGTTGATCGCCGTGGCCGTGCTGGTGCTGCGCCGTACGCGCCCGGATCTGCATCGTGGCTTCCGCTGCCCGGGCGTGCCGGTGGTGCCGCTGCTGGCGATCGCCATGTGCCTGTTCCTGATGAGCCATCTGCAGCCGGTTACGTGGATTGCCTTCGTGGTGTGGATGGTGATCGGCCTGGTGGTCTACTTTGGCTACGCGCGCCGTCGTTCGCTGCTGCACACGCCGGAGCACGGCGCCGTGCAAGCATCCGAAACGGCGCACTGATCGCCTGATCGTCTAACGACACAGCGGCGCGGAGACTGCCTGCAGGATCTCTGCGTCGCGCGGCCGTTCAACAAAGGCGGCCAGGCTCACATCGACAGGGCGCGCATTGGCGGGCAGGGGGATCTCGCCCTGCCATTGCGTGCTTGTGCCAGTCATCCGGATCGGGCCGATCCATTCCCTTACGACATGGTCATGGCGTAGCTCCACGCCACCGTTTTCGCCGCCGCTCGGGTGGCTGACCAGGCCGTTTTGCGTCAAGGCGATCCAGGCGACTGCCGGGCTTGTGCTGGCCGCAGCGCCCGGCCGTAGCGTAAAGCGCGCACGGGTTTGCAGCACTGCACGCGGTGCGTTGACCGGGGCGGCATCTAGCGAAATATCCGCCATCGCAGGCTGCGCGTTGCGCGTGGCTACGGCGCGCGAGAAATCCGTCGTGTTTGCCCAATGCCGGAGTTCGCGGCCAGAGACGAACACTTCCGGCGTGTAGATCGTCGGCGCATGCCCCGCATCGCCAAGCGCACGCTGCCGTTCGGCAAAGGCGGCGCGGCCGAAGGTGTCCTTCCAGCTGGAGCTGTCCCAGTAATCCACGTGCAAGGCCAGTGGAATCCAGCGTTGCGTGTCGAGCGGCGCGCGGCTGAGCCAACGATCTGCCGGCGGGCAACTATTACAACCCTCGGATGTATAGAGTTCAACGACCGCAACCGTATGCGGCGGGCTCTGAACGTGCAGTGCGTTGCAATCGGCCGAGTAGGCCGGGCGCCAAGCGAGCAGCGCCAACGCGACGCTGACATAAGCGTGTCGCAAGTGGTGTGGTTGTATTGCCATCGTCGCCTCCGCTTGGTGTGCCGGCACGGGCCTTGCGTGTGGCCCTCGCTTTGCTTAGTCGGACGAGACGCTCGACCCTGACAAAAAAGCATACCCCTGCTGGATGGCGCGCGAGCCCAGATGCCGCCTGGGATGGCCGGCGATGGGGTGGGGCGCGGCTTCTCTGCGCGGCCCATGTCATTCGCACGCGCCTCGCTAGCTGTGGTTAAAATGATCCTTGCAGTCAGACACGAAGTTTGACGGAACCGTGCCGGCCCCCCCGCATGGTTTCCACGCCAACAGCGTGTGCGTTGTTGTCCATTGCAATCGGAGGGCTTTGACGATGGAAATCAAGTTCGAAAAGAAAGAGGCGTACGACATCAACAACGAAGGCCTGCTGTTCGACGCGCTTGTCGACGGCGAAAAGGTGACTTGCGTGGCAACGCGTGAGGCACTTTGGGAAGGCCTGGAAGGTGATCAGGTGTTGTCCCTTCAAGCGGCCTTCGAGGCCGGTCAGGAGCGGATCCAGGATGCCGCCCGTGTGCTGATTGCAGACGGCGTGCAGCGATCCAACGGATTGAACGAGTTGCCACAACCGGTCGTGGTCAAGCGCGCGCATGTCGCGGTGACTTGAGTGGATCTTGTGGTGACATTGGCATCGGCATGACCGGTGCACAGAAGGTGGACATCAGTGTCCGCCGCCTTGAGGAAAAGCCGGTCTGCGTGACCGGCTTTTTCATTGGTGCGCCTTTCCCGGCGGACGGGTAGCGCTGGGGCTGGCCGGCCTTATTCTTCGTCGCCAGCCAAGTGCTGGTCCATCGGTGTATGTGTTGCCATGGCGAGGATCGCTTCGTCCAGGATGGCGTAAAGCTCATCCAGCCGCGTGCGCCCCAACAGGGCCTCGATGCGCGCGTATTCCGCATCAACTTGCGGTTCTACCTTGGCCAGAAATTCGCGGCTCTTCGGTGTGAGCGAAATGACCTGCCGGCGCTGATCCACCGACGAACGCGTGCGTACGATCATGTCGGATTCTGCCATCGCCGCCAGCATGCGCGTCAGGCTCGGGCTGAGGATCAGGCAGGCATCGGCGAGCTGGTTGGGCTCCATGTCGCCCATGTCGTTGAGCGTACGCAGCACGCGCCATTGCTGCTCGGACAGACCATGCTCGCGCAGAAGCGGCCGGAAGCCCGCCATGAAGGTCTCACGCGTGCGCAGCAGCAGATGCGGTAGGTTACGGTGCTTGAAGGTAGAGGCCATGCCCGGGCGGTGGTCTTACGCGTCGCGCAAGGCGGCGACAACGGGTGTGTGGTCCGACGGCTGCTCCCATGTACGCGGCACGCGGTCGATATGGCACGACTCGCACAGCTTGGCGAGTTCAGGCGACAGCATGATGTGGTCAATGCGCAGCCCTGCATTGCGCTTGAACGCGAACAGCCGGTAATCCCACCAGGAAAAGAGCTTGTCTTCCTGGTCGAACATCCGGAAAGCATCCACCAGGCCAGCCCCCTCCAGCGCGCGAAACGCAGCACGCTCTTCCGGCGAGACCAGGTTCTGGCCCTCCCACTTTTTCGGATCGTGCACGTCGCGGTCGTCCGGCGCGATGTTGAAATCGCCCAGCAGCATCAGGCGCGGGTGCTGCGCCATCTCGGCCTTCAGCCATACCTGCAGCGCTTCAAGCCAGCGCAGCTTGTAGACGAACTTGTCGGAGTCGAGCGCTTGGCCGTTCGGGAAGTAGGCCGAGATCACGCGCACGGGGCCGCCCGTCATGTCGTACGTCGCGGCTACGATGCGCTGCTGCTCGTCGGCAAAGCCCGGGATGTTTTTCACCACATCGCGGCCCTCGGGCACTGAGGCCTTGCGGGCCAGAATGGCGACACCGTTGTAGGTCTTCTGACCGGTGAACAGCGATGCGTAGCCTGCAGCATCGAGCTCAGCCAGCGGGTAGCGATCATCCGGCAGCTTGAGTTCCTGCAGACAGAGCAGGTCGATGGGCATGGCGTCGGCTTCGCGTTCGGCCAGCCATTGCAGCACCTGCGGCAGGCGGACCTTCAGGGAGTTAACGTTCCAGGTGGCGACACGCATGGGGCAATCAATCCTTGCAAATGACGACGGCGCATACCGGCAGCGCCGTTCAGAGTGTCCGGTATTGTGCCATCAAGCCCCCATGCTGCTGCCAACACCGGCTTGAGGTAGATTGAGCCCCATGCAGCCAGAGGAGCCCGTATGGATTTCGTGATCCGCAACGCCAATCTGCCCGATGGGCGCGTTGGCATCGATATCGGTATCGATGTTGGTCATATTGTTGCCGTGCAGCCGAACCTGCCTGCGCGTGGCGCGGGGGAGTTTGATGCGGCGGGCACGCTGGTCTCGCCGCCGTTTGTCGATGCGCATTTCCACATGGATGCGACGCTGTCCTACGGCCTGCCGCGTGTGAATCAATCCGGCACGCTGCTCGAAGGCATCGCGCTGTGGGGCGAACTCAAGCCCACGCTCACGCAAGAGGCGCTGATCGAGCGTGCCCTGCGTTACTGCGATTGGGCGGTCGCGCGCGGTCTGTTGGCGATCCGCTCGCATGTGGATGTGTGCGACGCCCGCTTGCTGGCCGTCGAAGCTCTGCTCGACGTCAAACGGCAGGTGGCGCCGTATCTGGACTTGCAGCTCGTCGCCTTTCCGCAAGATGGCGTGCTCCGCAGCCCCGGCGCATTCGACAACCTCAAACGTGCCATCGACATGGGCGTGGATGTGGTGGGCGGTATCCCGCATTTCGAGCGCACGATGGCGGATGGGGCGGAATCCATCCGCTTGCTGTGCGAGTTCGCCGCCGAGCGCGGCCTGCGTGTCGACATGCATTGCGACGAATCCGACGACCCGCTCTCGCGCCATATCGAGACGCTCGCTGCGCAAACGCACCGCCTGGGTTTGCATGGGCGCGTCGCGGGCTCGCATCTGACGTCGATGCACTCGATGGATAACTACTACGTCAGCAAGCTCCTGCCGTTGATGCGCGAGGCCGGCGTGGCGGCGATCGCCAATCCGCTCATCAACATCACGCTGCAGGGGCGCTCAGACACGTACCCCAAACGGCGCGGCATGACGCGTGTGCCCGAATTGCTGGCTGCGGGCATCGATGTCGCCTTCGGCCACGATTGCGTGATGGACCCCTGGTACAGCCTGGGCTCAGGCGACATGCTAGAGGTCGCGCACATGGGCCTGCATGTGGCGCAGATGACGGGGCAAGATGCCATGCGCCAATGCTTTGCCGCCGTGACGGAAACTCCCGCGCGCATTCTCGGCCTGGAGGGCTATGGCATTGCGCCCGGGTGCCATGCTGATCTGGTCGTGCTCGATGCCCGCGACCCGATTGAGGCGATCCGCCTGCGTGCCACGCGCACGTTGGTCATGCGACGCGGCAAGATGGTGGCGCGTACGCCCGCGCCGCATGCCACGCTTTCGTTGCCGGGCCGGCCTGCTCACGTCGACTTTCGGTTGCCCCAATAAAAAACGCCGCTTCGGCAGATGCGCGAAGCGGCGTTGCGGTGATGGCGTGGAGCGTCAGGCGGCTTCAGCCATCATGCCGCCGTGACGCAACAGCGCATCGATCGACGGTGCGCGGCCACGGAAGGCCGTGAACGATTCGATTGCCGGGCGGCTGCCGCCAACGGCTAGCACTTCACGGCGATAGCGCTCGCCGGTCTGCGCGTCGAGCACCGAGCCGCTCAGCTTGCCGGCTTCTTCAAACGCGGCATAGGCGTCGGCCGACAGCACCTCGGCCCACTTGTAGCTGTAGTAACCCGCCGCATAGCCACCCGCGAAGATGTGGCTGAACGTATTCGGCCAGCGCGACAGCGCCGCCTGCGGCACCACGTGGAAGCGGTTGTTGACCTGGCGCGATAGCTCCAGCACCGACGTTGCACCCTTCGGGTCAAAGTCCGTATGCAGGTGCATGTCGAACGTCGAGAACACGATCTGACGCAGCGTCATCATGCCGTTCTGGAAGTTCTTCGCGGCCAGCATGCGGTCGTACAGGGCGCGCGGCAGCGGTTCGCCGGTCTCCGCATGGCGCGTCATGCGCGAGAGCACCTCCCATTCCCAGCAGAAGTTCTCCATGAATTGGGAGGGCAGCTCCACGGCATCCCATTCCACGCCGTTGATGCCCGACACGCCCAGCTCATCCACCTGCGTGAGCATGTGGTGCAGGCCGTGGCCGAATTCGTGGAACAGGGTGATGACCTCATCGTGCGTGAACAGCGCGGGTTTGTTGCCGACCGGGCCGGAGAAGTTGCACGTCAGGTAGGCCACCGGGGTTTGCACGTGGGCGTCATCCAGCAGCTTGCGACCGCGGGCGTCGTCCATCCACGCGCCGCCGCGCTTGCCTTCGCGGGCGTACAGGTCGATGTAGAACTGCGCCAGCAACTCGCCCTGCGCCGATTCCACGCGGAAGAAACGCACGTCCGGGTGCCACACCTCGGCCGGCTCTGGGCGGATCTTGACCGAGAACAGCGTCTGCACGACTTCAAACAGCCCATCCAGCACGGCGGGTTCCGGGAAGTACTGCTTCACCTCCTGCTCGGAAAACGCGTAGCGCGCCTCGCGCAGCTTCTCCGACGCATAGGCCATGTCCCACGGTTCGAGCTTGTCGATGCCGAGTGTGTCTTTCGCGAAGGCTTGCAGCTCGGCCCAGTCCTTTTCGGCAAAGGGGCGGGCGCGGTCGGCCAGTTCGCCCAGGAAGCGCAGCACGTCTTCCGGAGAATCGGCCATCTTCGGCACCAGCGACACTTCGCCGAAGTTGCGGTAGCCCAGCATGTGCGCCTCTTCCGTACGCAGCGTCAGTTGCTCGGCCATGTTGGCGGTGTTGTCCCACTCCGCCTTGCCGCCGCCGTATTGCGCGCCGAGTTCGGATGCACGCGTGACATTGGCTTCGTACAGCGTGCGACGCAGCGCGCGGTCTTCCGCGTATTGCAGCACCGGGAAGTACGACGGGAAATGCAGCGTGAACTTCCAGCCGGTGGCGTTCGCGTTATCGCGGCGAGCGGCTTCTTGCGCAGCTTGCTTCGCGTCGTCCGGCAGGCCGGCCAAGCGGGATTCGTCGTCGATGATGAGCGCGTAGGCGTTCGTGGCGTCCAGCACGTGGTCGCTGAAGGCCTTGGTCAACTGTGCCTGTTGTTCCTGGATGGCGGCAAAACGCGGCTTCTGGTCTTCCGGCAACTCGGCGCCGCCCAGGCGGAAGCCGCGCAGTTCGTTGTCGAGCAGCTTCTTGCGGGCGGGTGAGAGCGTGGCGTATTCCGCGCTTTCGGCGATCGCCTTGTACTTTTCGAACAGTTCCAGATCCTGGCCCAGGCCCGACCAGAATTCGGTCACGCGCGGCAGGTTGGCGGCGTGTGCCTCGCGCAGCGCGGGCGTATCCGCCACAGCGCTCAGGTGGCCGACGATGCCCCAGGCGCGGCCCAGCGGCTCGGTGGCGTCTTCCAGCGCGGTGACGACGGTGTTCCAGGTGACGGGCGTGGCCGGGTCCTTGACCTTCGCGACGGCGGCTGCGGCGCGTTCCAGCAGCACGTCCATGGCCGGCGTGACGTGCTCGGGGCGAATGTCCGCAAAGCGCGGCAGACCGGAGAAATCGAGCAGCGGGTTGGTGGCTTGGAGCGAAGTGTCGGTCATGGCGGGCTCAGGGTGAGAAATCGGGGGGACAAAAAAAGCGTCCAGGCCATCAGGTTGGGACGCTTTCCTCGTTTCCAATGGCGGAAAGTGAAGCTTACGCTGCCAGCGCGGCTCCTTCAGCAACACGTTCAGCGGCTTCCAAGGTATTGATCAGCAACATGGTGATCGTCATCGGGCCGACGCCGCCCGGCACTGGGGTGATGTAGCCGGCGACTTCCTTCACGCCGGCAAAGTCGACGTCGCCGCAGAGCTTGCCGGCATCGTCACGGTTCATGCCCACGTCGATGACGACGGCCCCGGGTTTGACCATGTCGGCGGTGATGATGTTGCGGCGGCCCACGGCGGCCACAATGATGTCCGCCTCACGCGTGTGCGCGGCCAGATCGCGCGTCTTACTGTTGCAAACCGTAATGGTGGCGCCGGCCTGCAGCAGCAGCATCGCCATCGGCTTGCCCACGATGTTCGACGCGCCCACCACCACGGCGCGCGCGCCGCGCACCGGGTAGCTGATCGATTCCAGCATCTTCATGCAGCCATACGGCGTGCACGGGCGGAACAGCGGGGCGCCGGTCATGAGCGCGCCGGCGTTGGCGATGTGGAAGCCGTCCACGTCCTTTTCGGGTGCGATGGCTTCGAGCACCTTGTGGCTGTCGATGTGCTTGGGCAGTGGCAACTGAACCAGGATGCCGTGGATACGCGGGTCGCGGTTCAGGGCGTCGATATGGCCGAGCAGGTCGGCTTCAGTCAGGTCAGCCGGGTAGCGGTCGCAAGTGGAGTGGAAGCCGTTGTCTTCGCACGCCTTGATCTTGTTGCGCACGTAGACCTGGCTGGCGGGGTCTTCCCCCACGAGGATGACGGCGAGGCCGGGCTGATGGCCACGGGCGGTGAGGGCTGCTGCGCGTTGTGCGGCTTCGGCGCGGAGTTGCTTGGCAAGCGCGTTGCCGTCGATGAGTTGGGCAGTCATGGCTGGGCGGAGGAGAGGGAAAGCAAACCGCGATTATAAATCGGTGCCTCTCCCTTCCGCCGCCCGCTTGGTGTTTTGCGACGCTGTTTAGCTATTGCGCGACAGTGCCAGGCGCAGCAGGTCGGCCACGGTGTTCACGTTGAGCTTTTCCATGATGTTGGCGCGGTGCGCCTCCACCGTCTTGATGGAAATGCCCAGGTCGTCTGCAATCTGCTTGTTCAGGCGGCCGGCGACGATGCGCTCGAGCACCTGTTGTTCGCGTGTGGTCAGTCGGCCGAGCAGATCCTTGGCGGCCTGCTGTTCGCGGGCGACGGAGTCTTCCGAGCGTGCCTTGCTGAGCATGCGTTCGACCAGCTCACGCAGTTCCGCTTCGTCGAATGGCTTTTCGATGAAATCCACCGCGCCTTTTTTCATGGTCGACACGGCCATCGGCACGTCGCCGTGGCCGGTGACGAAGACGATGGGCATGCGGCTGTTTTCGGCCAGCAGGCGGTCTTGCAGTTCCGGGCCGCTCATGCCTTGCATGCGCACGTCGAGGATCAGGCAGCCGACGCCTTCACCGCGCTTGTCGTCCACCAGGAATTCTTCAGCGCTGCGATAGGTGCGCACGGTGTAGCCATTGCCTTCGAGCAGCCACGTCAATGAGTCACGCATGGCTTCATCGTCGTCGACAACGAACACGGTTTCGTTACGCGGCGCAACTGCGGGCGTTGTGCTCATGGAGAGTCCTCGGTCTACGTTCTAGGTGTTTTAAAAACGATTTACTGCGGATATGACTGCTTACAGCGGATTCAACGGCAGGATGATTTTAAACGTACAGCCGATCCCGTCGGCATTGTTTTCCACCCACAGCCGGCCGAGATGGGATTCTATGATGGAGCGGCAGATATTGAGGCCCATGCCCATGCCGTCGGATTTGGTGCTGAAGAACGGCTCGAACAGGCGCTCCTTGGTGCTGTCGTCTACGCCGGGGCCCTGGTCGATCACCTCGATCAGCACGGAGTTTTCCGGGTCGTCGATCAGGTTGGCGTGCAGGCGCAGGACGCTGGCGGCGCGCAGGCGCGGGTGGGCCGCCATGGCTTCGGCTGCGTTCTTGAGCAGGTTGACGAGCACCTGCTCGATCAGCACCGGGTCGACATACAGCGGCGGCAGATCGGCCGGCAGGCGCGTGAGGATGGTAATGCCGCGCCGCGTGGCTTCCAGTTCAGCCAGGCCCACGGCATCGGCCACGATGTCGCGCAAGTCGGATTCGCGTCGCTGCGGTTGGCTGCGTTTCACGAAGCCGCGAATGCGCTGGATGATGGTCCCGGCACGCACCGCCTGGGCGGAGGTCTTTTCCAGCACCGGGATCAGCTCTTCTGCTGTGCTGCGCCCGCTCTTGAGGCGGCCCACGGCGCCCATGCAGTAGTTGTTGATGGCGGCCAGCGGCTGGTTCAGCTCGTGTGCCAGCGACGATGCCATCTCGCCCATGGTCGTCAGGCGGCTGGTGAACTGCAGGCGCTCTTCATGCTGACGCGTCATTTCTTCCGCCGCCTTGCGCACGGTGATGTCGGTGGCGATCTGCATCTGCGCGAGGTGGCCGTCGACCCACTGGATATAGCGGCGGCGCACTTCAAACCACTTCTGCATCGACGGCACGTAGATTTCGCGTGCGTCGGCTGCGTGCGGCGTCAGCTCGGAGGCGGGTAGGCCGGCGTAGGCATCCACCAGGTCGAGGGCATCGCTGGACACGTCTTCCGTATCGACGTCCTGGCCGGAGAGCTGCAGATGCCCGAACGCTTCCCAGCCGAAGAGCTGGCGGTAGTAGCGGTTGGCGAACAGCAGTTCGGCCTTGTCGGTGGAGAGCACTGAAACGGCCGCGTCCAGACTCTCCAGCACGGTGGTGAAGCGGTCGTGTGCGGCGGCCAGGTCTTCGCGCGCGCGCTTCGGTTCGGTGATGTCGGTGATGGAGCTCATCCACCCCGTGTGCCGGCCACGCGCGTCGATGAGGGGCGAGACGTACATCCGCGCGTAGAAGCTCGTGCCGTCGCGGCGCATCATGCGCAGTTCCATGCCGTTGGCCGGGGCCTTGCCGCGCAGGGTCAGCTCGATGTGTTTCTGCATCTCGCTGATCTCGTTCGGCGGCCAGTATGGGAACGGTGGCATGCGGCCGACCAGTTCGGCTTCCGTCCAGCCGATCATGCGGCAGAACGCCGGGTTGACGTAGGTGATGCGGCCGTTGAGGTCGAGTGCGCGCATGCCGATCACCATGGAGTTCTCCATGGCACGGCGGAACGAGGTTTCCGCCAACAGCGCGCGCTGCGCTTCGGAGCGCCGGCTGGTGTGACGCCACACGCTCCACAGGCTCCAGATCACGAAGCAGGAGAGCCCGGCCACCAGCCACATCAGCATGTTGTTGGGCAGGTTGGTGGGCGCCGGATAGGCCTCGGCCCGCAATGACAGCGAATGCCCCGGCGGGTCCAGCAGCACTTCATAGGAAGCGGCTGCCTTGGGCACGGGCCGCAGCGACGTGCTCGCACGAATCACGTTGTTCTTGTCGACCAGCGAAAAGCGGTAGCGATCGGTCAGTTCGCCGGGCAGCAATTGCGTGAGGATGCCCGTGACGGAGTACAGGGCGCCCACCGTGCCCAGGAACTCGTTGTCGCGCACGATGGGCACTTCCATGAGCATGAAGCTCTCGCCGCGCTCGTTCTGGATGGGGCGCGAGTAGACGGCGCGCTGTGTTTCGCGTGCG
Source organism: Ralstonia sp. (assembly GCA_039592975.1). Classification (GTDB taxonomy): domain Bacteria; phylum Pseudomonadota; class Gammaproteobacteria; order Burkholderiales; family Burkholderiaceae; genus Ralstonia. The sequence goes on from JBCNQE010000025.1 coordinate 21,675, forward strand.
GCGTCGTAGGCGGCCTGGATTTCGGGCTCGAGCGGGTGGTCGCGTGTTTCACGCACACGCGTGACGAACTCGGAGTTGGACGGAAACGCCCAGCGCGGCCGTCGTGTGGCATCGAGCCAGTTGATGAAGACCAACTCGGGGTTCTCGCGCAGGAGCTGGCGGGCGGCGTCTCGATAGGCACTCGGATCAAGCTGCGCGGCGCCGATGTCGCGTGCCAGCGCGGCCACCTGGTCCTGATTGCTTTGCAAAGACAGCCGCACCTTCTGCTCGGCCCAGGCCGCGTCGCGGTAGAGCGCATCACGCTGCTGCTGTACCTCGGTGGCGTGCAACTGATACAGGATGAAGATCATCGCGCCGGCAAACAAAACGATTGCCACCAGCGGGATGAACATGAACCAGTTGGTCGTCCACAGCCGCCCCAGGCGTGTCAGCCACAGGCGGCGCGGCATGTTGGGGCGCACGCCGTCTTCGGGCGGCAACTCGGGCGCAGGCACCGCAACCGATACCGCAGGGGGCGCGGCAGGTTTTGCCGGCTCGGGTGCAGCCGAATCCTGTGAGGCGTGGGAGGGGGAAAGCATGATGGGCGGACGAACGCCGGAATTCTGCGGAAGGGCGGGTGGAAGTAACGGGGTGGACATCTGTGCAACTGCGCAAAACCAAGTGTAACGGCAATTAACTTGCGCGTCGCTTGGGGAAACCGCTCGGTAACGCGGTTTCGTTAAGGCCGGAATTGCTGCAATGCAGCGTCAAAAGTGATTTGTTTTGCATTGCGGCAATATTCCGCATTATAAAAAACCATATCGCAATTTGAAAATTCCGCTTGTGCTGTGTTTGGGGGTGCCCATAGAATCAGCGCAAAAGTCGGGGTGGCCCGTCTGTACGTGCGGACGCGCGTATCGCCGGGGCGCCTCTCAAGAGACGCAACTACCGTTACTGCTACCAAGGAGACCGCCATGTCGGCCGTACCAGAGCAAGTCCTGGGCGCCACGCGCGCCAGCGACGTCGATCCCCAGGAAACCAAGGAATGGCTGGAGGCGCTGCAAGGCGTCATCGGCGCGGAAGGCCCGCAGCGCGCGGCGTTCCTCCTCGATAAGCAGATCGAGTACGCGCGCATTAACGGCGTGACCTCGCCGCTGCACGCAGAAACCCCCTACATCAACACGATTCCGGTCGAAAACCAGGACCGCATTCCTGGCGACCAGGAAATCGAGCACCGCATCCGTTCGTACACGCGCTGGAACGCCATGGCGATGGTGCTGCGTGCGAACAAGGACACCAACGTTGGTGGCCATATCTCGTCGTTCGCGTCCGCAGCCACGCTGTATGACGTCGGCTACAACCACTTCTGGCACGCCCCGTCGGACAAGCACGGCGGCGACATGGTCTTCGTGCAGGGTCACTCGGCGCCGGGCGTGTACTCGCGCGCGTTTCTGCTGGGCCGTCTGTCGGAAGAGCAACTCGACAGCTTCCGCCAGGAAGTGGACGGCAAGGGCATCTCGTCGTATCCGCACCCGTGGCTGATGCCGGATTTCTGGCAGTTCCCGACCGTGTCGATGGGCCTGGGCCCGATCATGGCGATCTACCAGGCGCGCTTCACCAAGTACCTGGCCAGCCGCGGCCTGATCCAGAACTGGGAAAACCGCAAGGTCTGGGCGTTCCTGGGCGACGGCGAAACCGACGAGCCGGAATCGCTGGGCGCAATCGGCATGGCCGGCCGTGAAAAGCTGGACAACCTCGTCTTCGTGATCAACTGCAACCTGCAGCGCCTGGACGGCCCGGTGCGTGGTAACGGCAAGATCATTCAAGAGCTGGAAAGCGAATTCCGCGGCGCCGGCTGGAACGTCATCAAGGTCATCTGGGGCAGCCGCTGGGATCAGCTGCTGGCACGCGACACCAAGGGCCTGCTGATGAGCCGCATGATGGAATGCGTCGACGGCGAGTACCAGACCTTCAAGTCGAAGAGCGGCGCCTACGTGCGCGAGCACTTCTTCAATACGCCGGAACTCAAGGCCATGGTGGCCGACTGGTCCGACGACGACATCTGGGCGCTGAACCGTGGCGGCCATGATCCGCACAAGATTTACGCGGCGTTCCAATCGGCAAGCAACCACAAGGGCCAGCCGACCGTCATCCTCGCCAAGACCATCAAGGGCTATGGCATGGGCGAAGCCGGCGAAGCGATGAACATCGCGCACCAGCAGAAGAAGATGCCGGTGGACGCCATCCGTAAGCTGCGCGATCGCTTCAATATTCCGGTGGCGGATGACCAGCTCGAGAAGGTTCCGTACGTCAAGTTCGAAGAAGGCTCGAAGGAACTCGAATACATGCGCAAGGCGCGCATGGATCTGGGCGGCTACCTGCCGGCCCGTCGCCTGAAGGCGGACCCGCTGCAGGTGCCGGCGCTGTCGGCGTTCGACGCGCTGCTCAAGGCCACCGGCGAGGGCCGCGAAGTGTCCACCACGATGGCCTTCGTTCGTATCCTGAACATCCTGCTCAAGGACAAGAACGTCGGCAAGCATGTCGTGCCCATCGTGCCGGATGAATCCCGCACGTTCGGTATGGAAGGTCTGTTCCGCCAGGTCGGTATCTGGAACCAGGAAGGCCAGAAGTACGTGCCGCAGGATCACGACCAGCTGATGTTCTACAAGGAATCGCAGACGGGTCAGGTGCTGCAGGAAGGCATCAACGAAGCCGGCGCCATGTGCGACTGGATCGCGGCCGCCACGTCGTATTCGACGCATGGCGTGGCGATGATCCCGTTCTACATCTACTACTCGATGTTCGGCATCCAGCGTATCGGCGACCTCTGCTGGGCCGCTGGCGACATGCGCTCGCGTGGCTTCCTGCTGGGCGGCACCGCTGGCCGCACGACGCTGAACGGCGAGGGTTTGCAGCACGAAGACGGCCACTCGCACGTGTACCACGCTGCCATCCCGAACTGCATCTCGTATGACCCGACCTTCCAGTACGAACTGGCGGTGGTGATGCAAGACGGCTTGCGCCGCATGTATGTCGAGCAGGAAGACGTCTATTACTACCTGACGGTGATGAACGAAAACTACGAGCACCCGGAAATGCCGGCGGGTGTCGAGGCCGACATCATCAAGGGGATGTACCAGTTCAAGAAGGGCGTCGAAAACAGCAACGCACCGCGCGTGCAACTGCTGGGCTCGGGCACGATCTTCCGCGAAGTGATTGCCGCCGCCGAGTTGCTCAAGAAGGACTGGGGCGTGGAATCCGACCTGTGGGGCTGCCCGAGCTTTACCGAACTGGCCCGCGAAGGCAACGCCATCGCCCGCTGGAACCTGCTCAACCCGACCGAACCGCAACGCGAATCGCACGTTGAGAAGCTGCTGAAGAACGCACGCGGCCCGGTCATCGCATCGACCGACTACGTCCGTACCTTCGCCGAGCAGATCCGCGCCTTCGTGCCGCGTCGCTACGTGGTGCTGGGCACCGACGGCTTCGGCCGCTCGGATACCCGCGAGAAGCTGCGCCACTTCTTCGAGGTGGACCGCTACTGGGTGACGGTCGCGTCGCTCAAGGCACTCGCCGATGAAGGCGTGCTGCCGCGCGAAAAGGTGGCCGAGGCACTGAAGAAGTACAACCTCGATCCGAACAAGCCCAACCCGATGACCGTATAACGGAGCCGCCGGGCGCGTGGGTTGCGTCCCGGCCGGGCAC
>JBCNQE010000026.1:0-23069 GCA_039592975.1 Ralstonia sp.
GCCAGCTCGGCCAAGTCGTCACGCGTCTGGATGTTCCCCTCGGCCAGCTTGCCGATCAGCTCCGGGGTCAGCCCCTCGAGGTCGCGCAGGTCTTGCGACACCTTCTCGACCTTTTCTTCCTTCGCCAGCTCCATCGTCAACAGCACGTCACGGGCGCGGTTGCGCAGTTCGTTGACGGTGTCTTCGTCGAACGCTTCGATTTCCAGCATTTCCTGCAGCGGCACGTAGGCCACTTCCTCGAGCGAGCTGAAGCCCTCTTCGATCAGGATGTCGGCCACCTCTTCGTCCACGTCCAGCTTGGCCATGAACAGTTGGCGAACGACCGAGCTTTCTTCGGCTTGCTTCTGCGCAGACTCCGCCGGCGTCATGATGTTGATCTGCCAGCCGGTCAGCTCCGATGCCAGGCGAACGTTCTGGCCGCTACGGCCGATAGCTACGGCGAGGTTTTCCTCGTCGACCACCACGTCCATGCTGTGCTTCTCTTCGTCCACGACGATGGACTGCACTTGCGCCGGTGCCAGTGCGCCGATCACGAACTGCGCCGGGTCTTCCGACCACAGCACGATGTCCACAGCTTCACCGCCGACTTCATTACGCACCGCCGTCACACGCGTGCCACGCACGCCGACGCAGGTGCCGATCGGGTCGATACGCTTGTCGTGCGCAACCACCGCGATTTTCGCACGCACGCCCGGGTCGCGTGCAGCCGCCTTGATCTCCAGCAGGCCCTGTTCCATTTCCGGCACTTCGTTTTCGAAGAGCTTGATCAGGAACTCAGGGCACGTACGCGAGAGCTCGATTTGCGGGCCGCGTGCAGTGCGGTCGACATTCAGGATGTACGCGCGGACGCGGTCGCCCGTACGCAGGTTTTCCTTCGGGATCATCTGGTCGCGCGCCAGCAGGGCTTCAACGCGACCGGATTCGACGATCAGACCCTTCTTGTCGGCACGCTTGATCGTGCCGGTCATGATCTTTTCGCCACGATCCAGATAGTCGTTCAGGATCTGCTCGCGCTCGGCATCGCGGATGCGCTGCAGGATCACTTGCTTGGCGGCCTGCGCGCCGATACGGCCGAATTCGACCGACTCAATCTGCTCTTCGACAAAGTCGTCGACGTTGATGTCAGGATCCTGCTCCTTGGCTTCGAACAGCAGAATCTGCTTGTCCGGCTCCTGCAGGCCTGCATCGTCGGGAACGACGAGCCAGCGACGGAAGGTTTCGTGTTCGCCCGACTCGCGGTCGATCGCCACGCGCACATCCACGTCTTCTTCAAAGCGCTTCTTGGTCGCCGAAGCCAATGCGGCCTCCAGCGCCCCGAACACCACATCCTTGTCGACGTTTTTTTCGCGCGCAAGCGCATCGACGAGCAACAGAACTTCGCGGCTCATTGCTTGTTCCCTTTATTTCGATTTCCTTTGAAGTCCAGCACAGGCACCAGCCGGGCGCGGTCCAAATCCGCCAGCGTGAATTCCAGCAGTGCCGGGCCATCCTTACCCTCGAATTCGAGGCCGACCTGTTCTTGGCCGGGCTCCCCCGTCGGAGGCTGAATGATCCCCGTGAAATTCTTCTGTCCACCCACCGGCAGACGCAGCGTCACTTTAGCCTCAAGGCCAGCGAAGCGCGTGAAGTCGGCCAGTGTGCGCAGCGGGCGATCCAGCCCCGGCGACGACACTTCCAACCGTTCGTAGTTGACGTTTTCAACTTCGAACACACGCGTGAGCTGATGACTCACTTTTTCGCAATCTTCAATGACGATGCCGTTTTCCGCCTGATCGATATACACGCGCAGCAACCCAGCCGGCGCGCGTTCCACTTCCACCAGCTCGTAACCCATGGCGGTGAGGGTTTTTTCAATCAGATCAGTCAGATGCACGTTTTTCCTGAAGAATTTCCCGGTCTGGCCAACCTGCTGAAGCAAAAAAAAATGGGCGCAACGCCCATATCATTCGCCCATCTTCTGCAGGATGACTTTTGATTAGACTCACATTGTAACGCGTCTCGGGGCAAAACGCAAAGTACGCCCCGAGAGATTGCAGAACCCGCTGTGTGGCGGGCCGTACCCACAACGCTCAGCGCTTGCCGCCGCGTTTTCCGCCGCCGCGCGGTGCCTTGTTGCCGTTCGGCATGCCCCCACCGCCCTTGCCACCGGGGCGCTTGTTGCCCGGTGCGCGGTTGCCATCACGCATGCCTCCGCCCACACCACCTGAGCCACCACGCCCGTCCGGACGGCTGCCCATCCGGGTGCGTGCCGTCAGCGTCGTCGGGCCGCCCACGTTGATGTAGCCCATGGAGGTCTGCATCGGATCCGGTTGGCGCGGGCTGGACTGACGGCGCTGCGCAGGCTGCGCGCGGTTGCCGTTTTCAACGCCAAGGCCACGTGACTGGAAGTTCGCTTCGCCGGTAAAGCCCGACGACATCGGCCCCATCAGCACCGGCGCCGGTTGGCGACGGCGATCATTCTGGCGACTCTTCTCGCCCGAACTTGCCGTCGGCACCTTCATGCCCAGCGTGCTCATCAGCGTGCGCACATCTTCGGGCGATACCTCTTGCCAGCGTCCACGCTTGAGGCCGCGTGGCAGCACAAAGCTGCCATAGCGCGTACGGATCAGGCGCGACACGGTCAGGTTGACCGCTTCGAACATGCGACGCACTTCGCGGTTGCGACCTTCCGTGAGGGCAACGTGGTACCAGTGATTGACACCTTCCCCACCGCCATCGGCGCAACGCAGGAAGTTGGCTTCGCCGTCCTGGAGCTGGATGCCGTGCAGCAGCTTCTGGCGATCCGTTTCAGCCAGCTCACCCAGCGTGCGCACTGCATATTCCCGCTCGACGCCATAACGCGGATGCATAAAGCGGTTCGCGATGTCGCCAGACGTCGTGAAGATCAACAGGCCTTCGGTATTGAAGTCCAGGCGGCCGACGGCGACCCACTTGCCGGTCTTCATGCGCGGCAGCGCATCGAACACGGTCGGGCGGCCATCCGGATCGGACTGACTGACGATTTCGCCGGCGGGCTTGTGATACAGCAGCACGCGCGGAGGCTTGTTGGGTAACTTGCGCTGGATCAGCTTGCCATTCACGCGCACCTGGTCGGTGGCGAGAATGCGCTGGCCGATGTGCGCCGGCAGGCCGTTCACGGAGACGCGGCCTTGCAGGATCAGGTCTTCCATGTCGCGGCGCGAGCCCAGGCCGGCGTCGGCCAGAATCTTGTGCAGCTTGGGGGCGTCATCCTCAGCGGTCAGCTCGCGCACCTTGCTGGGCTGCGGTGCGCCGCCCACGTCGACTTCGGCGTCATACGCGCCGGAAATCACGTATTGGAAGACGTCTTCGGAGCCCTTGCCACCCTTCGGGCCCTTGCCACCGCGATTCTGGCTCTGGCCACCGAGCTTGCCCTGCGGCTTGCCGTTGCGGTTCTGCCCCTTACCACGGCCACCGGCTTGCTTTCCGGCAGCGGCGCCATCGGTACGTTCAGTACGCTCAGTGCGTTCGGCGCGCTCCCCAGCAGGCTGGCCTTCGCCCTGACGACGACGGTTCTTGCCGAAACGGCCGCGCGGGCCACGACGTTCGCCCTGCCCCTCTGCCGGCACTTGCTCCACTGGAGCAGCACCTTCCGCAACGACGACCGGCTCGCCCGCAACATCCTTTGGCTTGCGCGCCCGTGGCGTACGGCTCTTGCGGGCTGGCGCCGGCTGGCCGGCCTCAGCGCCCGCTGCATCGGCGGCTTCACCCTCCGGGCGACCATCCTGCGACTGGCGGCGCGAGGCCACAAGGTTGCGCAAACCACGGCGCAACCCTTTGCGGCGAGGCGCGGACTCGGTCCCGTCACCGCCCTCTTGTCGGGGCGGCTGAGCGTCGGCATCGGCCGGCATACGTGTATCCATGGAATCTGGCTGGGTACTCACAACGTCTTTAAAAATCTAAGGGGTCAGGCCACGCGCCGACGGTACGGCTGGCATGGCGTTACGAATGTTCGTTCGATTCAGCCGACGATGACTCGGCCGTGGTTTTGCGTTCGTCTTCCGGCTCAGCCTCCAGCGCGGTGGCCGGAGGTAATTCGGCTTCTGCAGTAGGCTCACCATCAACAACGGGCGACTCGCTCGATGCCTCAACCGAAGCGTCGGCGTTCCCACCGGCTTCCGGCGCGTCGTTATCGGGGGCTTCGTTGACCAACTCGGTCAGCTCTGCCACCGCGATTGCCCCGCCCTCGAACTCGATGGCGCCCTGCTCCAGCAGGCTCGCCTGCGCCTGGGCGCGGGCATCCTCCAGCGGGGGCAACTCGTCCAGCGAGCGCAAGCCAAGGTCATCCAGAAACTGCTTGGTGGTCGCGTACAGCGCGGGGCGACCCGGCACGTCACGATGACCGATCACCTCGATCCAGCCGCGGTCCTCGATCTGCTTGATGACCTGCGTGTTGACGGTGACACCGCGAATGTCTTCGATATCGCCGCGCGTCACCGGCTGGCGGTAGGCGATGATCGCCAGCGTTTCCATCACGGCACGCGAGTACTTGGGCGGCTTTTCCGGATGCAGGCGATCGAGGTACACGCGCATCTCGGGGCGGCTCTGCAGGCGCCAGCCCGAGGCCAGCGCGACCAGTTCGACACCGCGATTGAGCCAGTCCTGGCGCAGCTCTTCGAGCAACACGCGGATGGTGTCCGCGGAAACGTCTTCGTCGAATAGCTTGCGCAAGTCATTGACTCGCAACGGGTCCTGCGCGCAGATCAGCGCGGTCTCGAGGACGATTTTCGCCTCTTGGGTATTCATCAGGTTGAACGGTTCGTCATTGCTCGCGCGCGGCAGGTCGCCGTCACGCTTTGAGGTTTGTCGTTCCGCCGCGACGCACGCGGCATCTCAGAATGCTGTTGCCCGCCCGGGCCCGGCGCGCGAGGGCCAATTGAACCAATTGGGCCATGCACCATAACGCAGTGACTGTGCCCGCAAAAAAAGGGCCGGAGGAGCGAGTTGATCCGGTGCCGGTCAGGCACCACAAGGGCAATTTCTTCCGCCGCCATGGGGACGGATGCTGCACCGGGCGGCTGCCGAAGAAGACTGGCTACCTGCCCGACTCGACGGTCCAGGGCGACATTCCCGCTGGATGGCGTCGCCTGGTGCCGCGCTTGGGATTGTTGATGTGCGCGGAGGGCGAGTCGAATTGTGGTCGATTGTAGGGCAATTTCTGGCGGTGCCGCAACCGCGAAGATGCTTGAACCCGCTGTCCCACGTTGGATGGCCGCCGCGGGCGCTTCAAACGGCTACAGCACCAGGCAAAAGCCGTGTGCGTTGAGCATCTCTGGCAGCCAGGCAGCGCAGACCAATCCCCAGATACCGAATGCGGCAATGGCAGCACCTGCCGCGCCCCGCGCCCATGGCCGGCGAGACAACCCGCGCAGCCAGCCCGCCAGCCCCGACATCATCAGGAGGTTCGGCAACGTGCCCGCCCCAAAAGCGAGCATTACCACGGCGCCAGAAGCTGCGTTGCCTGCCAACAACGCGACAGCCAGCGCGCCGTAGACCATGCCGCACGGCACGAGCCCCCAGGCCAGCCCGATCATGTAGCGGCGAACCAACGGAGGCTGTGCGCCCAGGCGGCTTCCCAACCGTGCCGCCAAAGCGGACAGACCTCCCGCCCAGCGACCGAGCAGCCGCTCCACCGCTGGTGCGCGCCAGGCATCCCCCGTTGTGCGCACGAGTAGCAAGAGCCCGTAAGCCAGCAGCAGCGCGCTGGCCAAGGCAAACAGCCCACGCTGGATGGGCAACCACTGCTGCCGCCAAACCGTCGCGCCAAGCGCGCCCATGGCGGCGCCCAACAACGCATACGTGGTCAGCCGCCCGGCATGCATGACCACCTGCTCAAACCACAGCCGGCGGCGCGACACGATGCGCACCGGCGCAGCCCCCCGTTCTGCTGCAAGCGCAATGCCGCTGCACATCGCCAAACAATGCACACCCCCAAGCAGCGCGATCAGGAAAACGCTCAACAGCGCAGCCGCACTCATCTTTTTGATGCTCTTTTGATATGGACCAAGGTTATGGTTTTACTCGCGGGAATCAAGTGGATTTCACGCGATTCACGCCATCGGAAACGTCCGATAGTGACAAGGTCGTCGCTATAATACGGCGCAGTTGCACCATAAGAATTTCTCATTTCACCCACTCGAAATTCACTCGCCCCCGCCTGTGCTCACACGAATCGCGCTCTCCGACCAAGCCTCGCGCTGCTCCACCTGCGTACTCGGGCAAATTTGTCTGCCTGTGGGCATGAATTCGGATGACGTGCGCAAAATGGATGAGCTGGTCACTGAGCGCATCCGCATCAAGAAAGGGCAAACGCTGTATGCCCTCGGCCAGCCGCTTGAGGGCGTGTATGGCATTCGGTTTGGCACACTCAAAACACATCTGACGCTCGAAGATGGCCGCCACCAGATCACCGGTTTTCACCTGCCGGGCGAGATTGTCGGCTTGGACGGCATTGGCGATATGCGGCACGTGTCGGATGCCACGGCGCTGGAAGACACGGAAGTCTGCGTGGTGCGTTATGACCAGTTGCAGCAGCTGTCGCGCCGGCTGCCGTCGCTGCAGCATCAGTTTCTGCGGATCATGAGCAAGGAGATTTCGCAGGACCACCAGATGCTGCTGACGCTCGGCTCGATGCGCGCTGAAGAACGCTTGGCCGCGTTCCTGCTGAACCTGTCCAAGCGTTCGGCGCAGCGCGGGTACTCGTCGACCGAGTTTGTGCTGCGCATGAGCCGCGAAGAACTCGGCAGCTACCTGGGCCTGAAACTGGAAACCGTGAGCCGCCTGTTCTCGCGCTTTGCCGAGGCGGGCCTGATCCAGATCCGCCAACGCCACGTCAAGCTGATCGACATGGCCGGCCTGCGCCAGGTGATGAGCGGTCAGGCCAGCTGAACCTACCTCCCCCGCTAAACCCACCTCCGGCAGCCGCTCAGATGAGCGGATGTTCATGCGCTTCAAGCTTGCCGATGCCCGGCGATACGTACAGCGTGAGCGCGCTCGACAAGCCGCACAGCAGCCAAAACACAAAGAACGACACCGTGTAGACCGCCTCGGACGACACGGTGATCTGCTCGCCAAAAAAGCGCAGGTCGGCGGGGTCGACCACCGCAAAAACGACCAGCTCGGCTAGCGCCGCACACAAAAACGCCGGCCACAAGATCCACATCAGGATGCGGCGTTTCATCGGACCTCCGCATGGGCGGCATCGGCCGAATGCGAAGCCGACGCGTTGGCGCTCTTTTCGATCACCAGCCCGCGTCGCACAACGTTGTCCTGAATGACCGGATCGGGATGTGACACAGCCAGCCAGATGGTGACGCCGCAGCCGATCATGGCAACGAAGGGGCCGGCCATCAGCAGCCACGGCCAGGGCTCACGCCACCACGGCCGGGCTTGGGCGGAAGATTGCGTTGCGTGCATCTGTGCCTCCTGTTGGGATACCGCTGAATACCGCGTTAGCGCGGCACGATGAAGCTGGACGGTTCGCGCAGCACGAGGCTGTCACTACCGCTATCTGCCTGGATGACGAAACGGATCTTGTGCGAGCCAGGCGGTATGTCGTCAGCCGGACGGCGCACGAGCACGGGCAGCAGGCGATTGGCTGCGGGTGCCAGTTCAAGCGCGGTCGATTCACCCTGGCCACCGAGCACTTGCAGCGCCGGTAGGCCCTCTGCCGTGACCGTCACGCGCACGGGGTGCTCGGACGCATTCATCAGCTGCAGACGGTAGACGTTCTCGATCTTGTCGCCGTCCACTTCGCGCGCCAGGGCCCCGCGATCGCGGATCACATCCACCTTGAGCGGCTTGCGCATGGTCAGCGCCGTCACGAAACCGGCGATGAGCACCAGCATGATCGTCGTGTAGATCAGCACGCGCGGACGCAACAGATGCCGGCGGGCTTCCTTCGGCGTCAGGCGCTCGTGCATCGCGCGTTCCGAGGTGTAGCGGATCAGGCCGCGCGGGTAGCGCATCTTTTCCATCACCTGATCGCACGCATCGATACAGGCGCCACAGCCGATGCACTCGTATTGCAACCCTTGGCGAATGTCGATGCCGGTCGGGCAGACCTGCACGCAGATGCTGCAATCCACGCACGCACCCAAGCCCTGCGCTTCAAAATCCGCATTGCGTGAACGGCTGCCGCGCGGCTCGCCGCGCTCGGTGTCATAGGTGACGACGTAGGTGTCCGGGTCGACCATCACGCTCTGGAAGCGTGCGTATGGGCACATGTAGCGGCACACCTGCTCGCGCATGAAACCGGCATTACCCCACGTGGCAAACGCGTAGAACAGCAGCCAGAAGGTCTGCCACGGTCCGAGTGCAAACGTCCACACCTCCATGCCCAGCTCGCGGATGGGCGTGAAGAAGCCGACGAAGGAGAAGCCCGTCCACAGCGCAATCGCCACCCAGGCGGTGTGCTTGGCGGCCTTCAGGCGCAGCTTGCGCAGGCTCCAGCGCTCGCCGTCCAGGCGGATGCGGGCGAAGCGGTCGCCTTCGATATGCCGCTCGATCCACATGAAGATCTCGGTGTAGACCGTTTGCGGGCAGGCGTAGCCGCAGAAGAGCCGCCCCGCCACTGCCGTAAACAAAAACAAACCCAACGCCGACAGCACTAGCAGCAGCGTTAGGTAGATCACGTCTTGCGGCCACAGCACAAGGCCGAACAGGTAGAACTTGCGGGCGCCGAGGTCGAACAACACCGCCTGGCGGCCATTCCACTGCAGCCACGGCAGCCCGTAGAAAACGAGCTGCGTGGCCAGCACCAGCCAGACACGCCAGCGTGCGAACGCGCCCGTGACAGCGCGCGGATAGATCTTGCGCCGCACCTCATACAGCATCTGCTCCGTCGGTGCGTCTTCGGCACCCGCCGCCGAGGTAGCGGCAACGGGTGTCATGGGGCGCCAGGCTGGTTCTTGGTCGCTCATTGCGTGTGACTCGTGTTGCTATTCGACAGCCCCCATACGTAGGCCGCCAGCATGCGGATCTTCTCGGGCGAGAGCAGGTTCTCGTGCGCCGGCATGGTGTTGTCACGGCCCTTGAGAATGGTCTCGACGATGGTCGCTTCCGAACTGCCGTACAGCCACGTGCGGTCGGTCAGGTTGGGCGCGCCCAGCGCCTGATTGCCCTTGCCGGTGGCCATATGGCACGCTGCGCAGACCGACTTGAAGGTCGACTCACCGCGCGACGCCTTGATCGGGTCAGACGACAGGCCCGACAGCGAACGCACATAGTGGGCAACGTTGACAGCCTGGTTGCCGTCCACCACCGCAGCCAGCGATGGCATCACGCCATGGCGACCCTTGGTGATGGTCGTGAGGATCGTTTCCGGATCCCCGCCATACAGCCAGTCGTTGTCGGTCAGGTTGGGGAAACCCTTGGAGCCGGCCGCGTCCGAACCATGGCATTGCGCGCAGTTGTTCAGGAACAGGCGCTGGCCGATTTCGTGCGCCTGCGGGTCTGCGGCGATCTGTTTGAGGTCCATGTTGGCGTAGCGCTCGTAGAACGGGCGCACCGTCGCATCGGCCTCTGCCCGCTGCGCAGCCAATTCACCACGCGTGGAGAAGCCCAGCACGCCGGCATACGAACCCAGCCCCGGGTACAGAATCAGGTATCCCAAGGCAAAGATGCACGACAGCAGGAACATCCACATCCACCAGCGCGGCAGCGGGTTGTTCAGTTCGCGCAAGTCACCGTCCCATACGTGGCCGGTGTCTTCGCCGGCCTTCTGCCCCGGCGGAATCTGAATGCGCCGCTGCGAGAACAGCAGCCAGATACACCACACAATGCCCACCAGGGCAATCGCCGCGATGTAATACCCCCAAAACTCGGAAATGAAGTCGCTCATGATCTTGTGTCCTTATTGATGCGAGCCTGACGTGTGCAAGCGGCGTTAGCGCGTGCACCGGCGACCTCGGCTTCATCGGGCAGCAGGAACGGCAGCATGGCCGATTCCTCGTTGGCGGCGCGACGATGCGCCGAGAACGCCCACCAGCTGATGCCCACGAACAGCACCAGGAAAACCGCAGTCGCAATTCCACTCAGGATGGCCATGGCTTACTCCTTGGCAGCAACGGCGGTGGGCTGCGCAGCGGCCACGTCGCGTACGTTGCGCAACTCGACACCCAGGCCTTGCAGATACGCGACCACGGCGTCTTCTTCCGTCTTACCCACGAGCTGCTCACGCGCGCCGGCAATCTGCGCATCGGTGTACGGCACGCCGAGTTGGCGCAGCACGTGCATCTTCTTTTCGATGTCGCTGTTATCCAGCGGCGTCTTGGACAGCCATGCGTAGGAAGGCATGTTCGACTCCGGCACCACCTCACGCGGATCGCGCAGGTGGATGCGGTGCCAATCGTCCGAGTAGCGCTGGCCCACGCGCGCCAAGTCCGGGCCAGTCCGCTTCGAGCCCCACAGGAACGGGTGGTCGAACACCGATTCACCCGCCAGCGAGTAGTGGCCATAGCGCTCGGTTTCCGCGCGCAGCGTGCGCACCTGTTGCGAGTGGCAGCCGACACAGCCTTCGCGGATGTAGATATCGCGCCCCGCCAGCCGCAGCGGCGAATACGGCGCAATCCCCTTGACCGGCTCGGTGGTCGAATGCTGGAAGAACAGCGGCACGATCTGCACCAGCCCGGCAATGCTGACGACGATGAGCGTCAGCACAATCAGCAGACCGATGTTCTTTTCCAGCGTCTCGTGCGTGAAGAACTTGTTGGAGTGATTGCTCATGTTGGTCTCCTCACTGTGCCGCGACCATCGGGGCCTGGGCGGATTGAGGAATCGGTGCGTCCACCGCCTGGTTGCCCTGGACGGTCTTGAACACGTTGTAGGCCATCAGCAGCATGCCGCCGAGGAAGCACAGACCACCCATCAAGCGGATCAGGTAGAACGGGTACGTTGCCTTCACCGCTTCCACAAAGCTGTAGGTGAGCGTGCCGTCGGCTTCGGTGGCGCGCCACATCAGGCCCTGCATCACGCCGGCGACCCACATGGCGGCGATGTAGAGCACTACGCCGATGGTGGCCACCCAGAAGTGCACCTCGATCAGGCGCGTGCTGTACATGCGTTGCTGGCCGAACAGGCGCGGGATCATGTAGTACATCGAGCCGATGGTGATCATCGCCACCCAGCCCAGCGCGCCGGAGTGCACGTGGCCGATGGTCCAGTCGGTGTAATGCGACAGCGCGTTGACGGTCTTGATGGACATCATCGAGCCCTCGAACGTCGCCATGCCGTAGAACGACAGCGCCACCACCAGGAACTTCAGGATCGGATCGGTGCGCAGCTTATGCCAGGCACCCGAGAGGGTCATGATCCCGTTGATCATGCCGCCCCACGACGGCGCCAGCAGGATCAGCGAGAACACCATGCCCAGCGACTGCGCCCAGTCAGGCAGCGCGGTGTATTGCAGGTGGTGCGGGCCCGCCCACATGTAGGTGAAGTTCAGCGCCCAGAAGTGGACGATCGACAGGCGGTACGAATAGATCGGCCGCTCAGCCTGCTTGGGCACGAAGTAATACATCATCCCCAGGAAGCTGGTGGTCAGGAAGAAGCCCACCGCGTTATGGCCGTACCACCACTGCACCATCGCATCCTGCACGCCGGCATAGGCCGAGTACGACTTCCACATCGACACCGGCAGCTCAGCGTTGTTGACGATATGCAGCAGCGCAATCGTGATGATGTACGCGCCAAAGAACCAGTTGGCCACATAGATGTGCTTGGTCTTGCGCTTGATGATCGTGCCAAAGAACACGATGGCGTAGACCACCCACACCACGGTGATGAGGATGTCGATGGGCCATTCCAGCTCGGCGTATTCCTTCGAGCTGGTGATGCCCAGCGGCAGCGTGATGGCCGCCGCCACGATCACCGCTTGCCAGCCCCAGAAGGTGAAGGCCGCCAGCGTGTCGGACAGCAAGCGCACCTGACACGTGCGCTGCACGATGTAGTACGACGTCGCAAACAGCGCGCTACCGCCAAACGCAAAGATGACGGCATTGGTATGCAGCGGACGCAACCGGCCATACGTCAGCCAGGGCACGCCAAAGTTTAGTTGCGGCCAGATCAACTGGGCCGCGATCAGCGCACCGACCGCCATACCGACAATGCCCCAGACGATCGTCATGATCGAGAACTGGCGCACCACGCGGTAATTGAAGGTCTGGATGGGCTGGGTGTGCGGTATCGCGCTGGATGGTTCCATGCTTGCTCCCCAAGGTAGTTGGTTTGATGCGGTCATATTAAGAATCGGATGGCTTGGGGGTCTTGACGCGCATCAAGGCACCCCAGCCATTCTGCGTAGGTCATTCAGTCCGGCAGGTCAGTCGCGCCGCGTCATGCTTCGTGCGGGCGTATCCGGGTCGAGCAGGATTGATTCGGCGGGGCTCTTCATGTCGTCGTATTGGCCCGAGCCGACTGCCCACCACAGCGCGCCCACAATGGCGACCACCGCCATCAGCGACAGCGGGATCAGCAAGAACAGTGTTTCCATTTCCCCCTCCTCTGCCGTGCGCTAGATCGCGCGTGTCAGGCGCCACGCATTGAGTGCCACCAGCAGCGACGACACGGACATCCCCACCCCCGCCACCAGCGGCGACAGCCACCCCAGCGTGGCGAGCGGAATACTGATGGCGTTGTAGGCAAACGCCCAGCCAAGGTTCTGGCGCACCACGCGCAACGTACGGCGGCCGATCGATACGGCATCGCTGATGGCGGACAGGCGCGGCTCGGTGAGGATCGCGTCGGCGCCGGCCTGAGCGAGCGGCGCACCGGTGCCGATGGCGATCGACACCTGCGCCTGCGCCAGCAACGGCGCATCGTTGATCCCATCGCCAACGGCCAGCACACGCGCGCCGTCCGCTTGCAGCTTGCGCACATAGGCGCGTTTGTCTTCCGGGCTGGCACCACCGATGGCGTGATCGATACCGAGGCGATTCGCCCACCAACGCACGGTCTCGGGGGCATCGCCGGACACAAGATGCAAGCGCAGGCCCTGCGCGCGTAGCGCATCCAGGCAAGCGGGCGCATCGGCGCGGGGCGTATCGGCCAGGGTGAAGCGCGCGAGAGGCTCGCCATCGCGGCCAAGCCAGATGGACGTGCATGCCGCGGCTGGGGGCACCTCCTCCATGGGCGCTTCGCCGCCGTAGCGGGTGGCAACGACCGGTTGATCCGCATAACGCGGGGCCGCAAACGCCTGCGTGCCCAATCGCACGGATTGGCCATCCAGCTCCGCATGCACGCCCTGCCCCGGCACGTTGGTGGCATGCCCCACCGCAGGCAAGGTCATCGCCTCGGGGGTGGCAGCGCGCAGCGATTGCGCAATGGGGTGGTTCTCGGCCTGCTCCATCGCGCAGGCCATCGCCAGGCAAGTCTCGGCATCCACGTGGGAGAAGGTTTCGACGCTGAGCAGGCGCAGGCGCCCCTCGGTGAGCGTGCCCGTCTTGTCGAGCAGCACATCCGTCACGGCCGCCAGGCTTTCGATGGCATGACCGCGCGTGACCAGCACGCCGCGCCTGGCCAGTGCGCCGCTGGCAGCGGCCAGCGCGGAAGGCGTGGCCAACGACAGCGCGCAGGGGCAGCTCACCACCAGCACCGCCACCGTCACGGCAAACATGCGGGTCGGGTCGATCCACCACCACGCCATCGCGGTCAACAGCGCCCAACCCAGCAGCACAGCAACGAAGCGGCCGGCCACCCGATCGGCAAGTTCAGCCATGCGGGGCTTGTCACTCAATGCCCGCTCGAGCAATTCAACGATGGCGGCCAGGCGTGTCTGTGCACCCACGCGGCTCACCCGCACACGCACGGCACTCACCACGTTGTAGCTGCCGGCCAGCACTGCGGCACCCACATCGCGCGGGCGCGGCACGCTCTCGCCGGAAAGGAGGGATTCGTCGATCTCGGTGACGCCCTGTTCGATCACGCCGTCTGCGGGAAGCACCTCGCCGGCACGCACCTCGACGCAATCGCCTGCACGCAGCGCGGCAACAGGGATGGTCTCCAGCGCGCCGGAATCGCCATCGACACGGCGGCACGTGGCGGGCAACTGACGCACCAGCGCTTCTGCACCGGAAGCCGCACTCTGGCGTGCGCGCAATTCCAGATAGCGCGCGGCCAGCAGAAACGCGACGAACATCGTCACGGAGTCGAAATACGTTTCGCCATGGCCTTGCAGCGTCGCCACCACACTGGCAACGAATGCCGCGCCAATGCCCAGCGCCACAGGCACGTCCATGCCGACATGGGCGTGCTGAACCTGCCGCCACGCACTGCGGAAGATGGGCCCCGCCGACACGACGACCACCGGCGCCGTCAGCACCAGGCTGGCCCACTGCATCAGACGCGTCTGGCCCAGCGGAATCTCACCGCTGTAGAGGTACACCGGCCACGCGTACATCATCACCTGCATCATCCCGAGCATGGCAATGCCAAGGCGAATCAGCAGGCTGCGGCGCTCGCGTGCCTCGGCCGTGCGACGCGCGGACGGTTGGTCAGGCCATGCCTGGTAGCCGACGTTGGCGATGGCGGCGAACACCTCGGACAAGCGCACGGCGCCCGCGTCGCCCACCACCCGGGCACGCTCGGTGGCGTAGTTGACGGTGGCCTCACGCACGCCCGGTACACGGGACAAGGCCCGCTCGATCAGCCAGACACAGGCTGCACAGCGCATGCCGCTGATGGCGAGGGAAAGCTCTTCCGCACCGTTGGCCCGCGGGCGCACAAAACGCTCGCGCATGACGGGCAAGTCGTACGTCGCCCATACGGCTTCGGCTTCCGCGCGCTGCTCACCGTCGATGGGTTTGGCAAAGGCGATCGGGCCATCGTAGACGTGGCCCATGCCCGACGCATGCAAGGTCTGCGCGACCGCCTGGCAGCCGGCGCAGCAAAAATCCTGGGGGTGTCCGGCGATCTCGGCGTGGAGCGCGGAGCCCGCATTGAGATCAGCACCGCAGTGATAGCAAGTGACGTGCGACGCGCGCGAACTGACATCCGACGCGTGCCTCTCGCCGGCCCCGGACGGCAGGCTTGTACCGACAACCGGTGCGGCTGGAAGAGTGGGGGCGAGTGTCGTCGTCATTATGAGGTGATGCTAGCCAGCATCCCCCATGGCCCCCTTGACACGAATCAAGCGCGCCCCATTCATCATTGAACGAAATAAGCGACGTTTACTGCACCCTAGAAAACGGGCCCCTCCCGCAAAAAATACAAACGCCTATAGTGAATAGCTGCACTGGGCAAACAGGAGGGCGCCGTGGCAACCGAATTCAGCCTGTACAACATTCACTGTGAGTGGGGCGAGCACGGGGCATCCGCGCTGGCACCGCATTGCGACGTGGTCATCGTGGTGGACGTGCTGTCCTTCTGCACGTGCGTGGACGTTGCCGTCGGGCGCGGCGCACGCATCTACCCGTACCCGTGGCGAGATGGCAGCGCCGAAACCTTTGCTCGCCGGGCTGGCGCCATGCTGGCCGGCACTAACCGCAGCCAGCCGGGCTATACGCTGTCGCCCGCGTCGCTGCGCGAGCTGCCGATGGGCAGCAGCCTGGTCCTGCCCTCGCCGAATGGGGCAACGCTGGCACTGGCCACGGGGTCGACGCCCACGTTTGCAGGCTGTTTGCGCAATGCACGCGCGGTGGCAGAAGCGGCATCGCGGCTGGGCCGTCGCGTGGCCGTCGTGGCCTCCGGCGAGCGCTGGGCCGACGGCAGCCTGCGCCCTGCCCTGGAAGACTGGCTGGCAGCCGGCGCCATCGTGCACCACCTCTCGGAGACGGTGGCCGGCTTTCTGCCACAGGCGCTATCGCCCGAGGCATTGGCGGCCCGCGCCATCTACCGCGAAGCCTCGCAGACGGGAATGATGAAGGCGTGGATGCTGGATTCCGTCTCGGGCCGCGAACTGTGCGAACGCGGCTTTACCGAAGACGTGACCATCGCCTCACAGATGGATGTGAGCAACATCGCGCCGATGCTGGTGGAAGGCGCATTCCGCAACGTCAATCGCAAGAACGAGCCCATGGCGCAGGACTTCTTTGGGGCCAGCCTGCGGCCGGCGCCCATACCGCCTTCGCACCGCAACCCGCCGCTTTCGCACTAAGCGGGTCAGCGGTCGTCAGGTCAGCGACGTATCCACCTCGCGACGAGGCGCCTCGAGGTACTCGCGCGACTGCATCTCGATGATGCGCGACACGGTGCGCTGGAATTCGTTGGCCATCTGGCCTTCGGTATAGAGCTCGTCAGCCGGCACTTCGGCCGACATCAGCAACTTGACCTTGTGGTCGTAGAACACGTCGATCAGCCACGTGAACCGGCGCGCCTCGGAGGCCATGCGCGGCGTCATCTTCGGCACGTCGGCCAGGATGACGGTGTGGAAGCGCGAGGCGATTTCCAGATAGTCATTCTGCGAGCGCGGCCCGCCACACAGCGTGGCGAAGTCGAACCACACCACCCCGCCTGCCTTGCGCGCGGCGCGAATCTCACGGTGTTCAATGTGCAGCACTGGCGAGTCATCCGGCCCCTCTGCCACGGCGGCAAACGCATCGCGCAGCGCTGAGTTGGCCTTGGCGCCCAGCGGCGTGTGATACGCCTGCACCTGCTCCATCGCGCGCTTGCGGTAATCGATGCCGGCATCGACGTTGAGCACATCGAGCTTCTCCTGCAGCAGCGCAATGGCGGGCAGCACACGGTCGCGGTGCAGGCCGTCCGGATACAGCAGGTCCGGGCGGTAGTTGGACGTCATCACAAACTGCACGCCGTTGGCGAACAGCTGGTCGAGCAGCCGATGCAGGATCATCGCGTCGGCCACATCGCTGACGTGGAATTCGTCAAAGCAGATCAGACGGTATTTCTTGGCGATGCGGCGCGCCAGTTCGTCCAGCGGATCGGCACGGCCGCGCAATTCTTCCAGCTGACGATGCACCTCACGCATGAATTCGTGAAAGTGCAGACGCGTCTTGCGCACCAGCGGCACGCAGCTATAGAACGCATCCATCAGGAACGACTTGCCGCGCCCTACCCCGCCCCACATGTACACGCCGCGCGGTAGCTCGGGGCGCACCAGCATCTTGCGCAGCGCCGTCGAGCGTCGCGCCTTGTAGGCGACCCATTCGTCGTAGCACTGCTGCAGGCGATCGACGGCACGCTGTTGCGCTTCGTCGGGCTGATAGCCGCGCGCCTTCAGTTCCTTGAGGTAGGTTTCCTGAACGTTCATCTGCTTTGGCGGGGCTACGGTTCAGTAGCCCAAATGGAACAATGCCCGGCATCTTTTGGATGACCGGGCACCGTGCTCGCTCTTCAGCGAGTCATTACATATTGAGCTGACGCTTGTCGACAGCTAGCGCAGCTTCGCGCATCACTTCCGACATCGACGGGTGCGGATGGCAGATACGGCCGATGTCTTCCGCCGCAGCCTTGAATTCCATCGCCACCACGGCTTCGGCCACCAGGTCCGACGCGTTGGCTGCGACGATGTGCACGCCCAGGATTTCGTCGGTCTTCGCATCGGCGATGACCTTCACGAAACCGTCGGATGCGCCCATGCCCAGTGCACGGCCGTTGGCCAGGAACGGGAACTGGCCAGCCTTGATCTCGCGGCCTTCGGCCTTGAGCTGCTGCTCCGTCTTGCCGACCCATGCGATTTCCGGGAAGGTGTAGATCACCCACGGAATGCAGTTGTAGTCGATATGCGGCTTCTGGCCGACGATACGCTCGGCCACGGCCACGCCTTCGTCTTCAGCCTTGTGTGCCAGCATCGGGCCACGCACCACGTCACCGATCGCCCACAGGTTCGGCAGCTTGGTCGCGCAGTGGTCGTCCACCTCGATGAAGCCGCGCGGGTCGGTCGCCATACCGATGGCTTCCAGGCCCAGGTTGTCGGTGTTCGGCACGCGGCCGATCGACACGATCAGCTTGTCGCACTCGAGCACTTGCGCAGCGCCGGCAGCGTCGGTGTAGTTCACCTTCACGCCCTTGGCCGACGACTCGATCTCGCCAACCTTCACGCCGACGTTGATCTTCAGGCCCTGCTTGGTCAGCAGCTTGTTGGCTTCCTTCGCAACCGATTCGTCAGCCGCGCCGAGGAAGCTCGGCAGCGCTTCGAGAATCGTCACTTCCGAACCCAGACGACGCCACACCGAGCCCAGCTCCAGGCCGATCACGCCAGCGCCAATCACGCCCAGCTTCTTCGGCACTTCGGCAAACTTCAGTGCGCCTTCGTTGTCGGCAACGATCACGTTGTCGACCGGCACGTTCGGCAGATGACGCGCCTTCGAGCCCGTCGCGATGATCACGTGCTTGGCGGTCACGACTTCCGTGCCGGCCTTGCCCGCGACTTCCACTTGGTAGCCAGCGTCGGTCTTGCCGACAAACTTGCCGTAGCCCTTGAGCAGCGTCACCTTGTTCTTGCGGAACAGGAACTCGATGCCCTTGGTCATCTTGCCGACGATGTCGTCCTTGCGCTTGAGCATCTTGGCCACATCGACCTTGACGCCGTCCACCGTGATGCCGTGGTCGGCCAGGTGGTGGTTCACGTTCTCAAACTCTTCCGACGAGGCCAGCAGCGCCTTGGACGGAATGCAACCCACGTTCAGGCACGTGCCGCCCAGACGCGGCTCGCTCTTCGGATCGTCGTAGGCGTTGCCTTCGCAGCACGCCACGTTCAGGCCCAGCTGGCCAGCGCGGATGGCGGCGATGTAGCCACCGGGGCCGGCGCCGATCACCAGCACGTCAAATTCTTTGCTCATGGAGAAATCCTCGATTCGGACGCCGCCGCACAGCGTGGGCGGCGTCTCGTGTCATCAACGCGGTCGATTACAGGTCCAGCAGCAGGCGTGCGGGATCTTCCAGCGCTTCCTTCATGGCGACCAGGCCCAGCACGGCTTCGCGGCCGTCGATGATGCGGTGGTCGTAGGACATGGCCAGGTAGTTCATCGGGCGAACCACGACTTGGCCGTTCTCCACCACAGCGCGGTCCTTCGTGGCGTGCACGCCCAGGATGGCCGATTGCGGCGGGTTGATGATCGGGGTCGACAGCATCGAGCCGAACGTACCGCCGTTCGAGATCGAGAACGTGCCGCCGGTCAGGTCGTCCAGCGTCAGCTTGCCGTCCTTGGCCTTCTGGCCGAATTCAGCAATCTTCTTCTCGATGTCGGCCAGGCTCATCTGGTCGGCATTGCGCAGGATGGGCACCACCAGACCACGCGGCGAGCCAACAGCGATACCGATGTCGAAGTAGCCGTGGTAGACGATGTCGTTGCCATCCACCGACGCGTTGATGACCGGGTACTTCTTCAGCGCGTGAACAGCGGCCTTCACGAAGAACGACATGAAGCCGAGCTTCACGCCATGGGTCTTCTCGAACTGGTCCTTGAACTTGGCGCGCAAGTCCATCACCGGCTTCATGTTGACTTCGTTGAAGGTGGTGAGGATGGCGTTGGTCGATTGCGATTGCACCAGGCGCTCGGCGATACGGGCACGCAGGCGGCTCATCGGCACGCGCTCTTCCGGACGGTCGCCCAGGGCAGCGAAGTCCACCGGTGCAGCCACTTGCTGCAGGGCCGGACGTGCGGCTTGCGGAGCGGCAGCAGCAGTCGCGGCAGTGGGCTTGGCGCCACCAGCCACAGCACCCAGCACGTCGCCCTTGGTGATGCGGCCATCGCGGCCCGTGCCGGCCACTTGGCCAGCCGACAGGTTGTTCTCAGCCATCAGCTTGGCAGCCGACGGCATGGCCACGCCACCCGTGGCAGCAGCAGCGGCCGGAGCAGCGGCTGCCGGTGCGGGCGCTGCGGCGGCGGGTGCCGGGGCAGCGGCGACCGGAGCAGCAGCGCCTGCCTTGCCTTCGGTGTCGATCTTGGCCAGCAGCTGTTCCGACGTGACGGTTGCGCCGTCCGCCACCAGCACTTCAGCCAGCACGCCAGCCGACGGGGCCGGCACTTCCAGCACGACCTTGTCGGTCTCGACTTCGATCAGGATTTCGTCCTGGGCCACGGCTTCGCCCGGCTTCTTCTTCCAGGAGATCAGCGTGCCTTCTTCAACGGACTCGGAAAACTGCGGGACCTTGACATCAACGATAGCCATTTCGGTGGTTCCTTGGATTCATGTGTGCGCGCCCTTCTCAGCGGGGCCGCGCGCAATTCGTATATGGGGTGAAATTCGACGGTCGAATTCGGGAGCGAAGATGTGCCAAGGCGACAGCCGAAGCTGCCGCCTTGATGCGCTTGTCGCTTACTTGGTCAGCACGAAGCCCTTGAGCTTGGCGAATGCGGCATCGATCAGCGCCTTCTGCTGCTCGTTGTGCTTCGCGTAGTAGCCCACGGCCGGCGATGCCGATGCCGGGCGGCCTGCGTAGCCCAGCTTCTGACCGTCGTTCATGTTTTCCATGATGTAGTGCTGCACGAAGAACCAGGCGCCCTGGTTCTGCGGCTCGTCCTGGCACCACACTACTTCGGTCAGGTTCGGGTACTTCTTCAGCTCGGCTGCGAACGCCTTGTGCGGGAACGGATAGAGCTGTTCCACGCGGATGATGGCGGTGTCGGTCTGGCCACGTTCCTTGCGAGCGTTGACCAGGTCGTAATAGACCTTGCCCGAGCACGCCACGACGCGCTTGACCTTGGCGGCGTTCAGATCTTCTGCCGTATCGGCGATCACCGTTTCGAAGTGGCCCTTGGCCAGATCGCTCAGCGGCGACACAGCGTCCTTGCTGCGCAGCAGCGACTTCGGCGTCAGGATGATCAGCGGCTTGCGGAACATCCGGATCATCTGGCGACGCAGCAGGTGGAAGATCTGCGCCGGCGTGGTCGGCTGCACCACTTGCATGTTGTGGTCTGCGCAGAGCTGCAGGTAGCGCTCCAGACGTGCCGAGCTGTGCTCCGGACCCTGGCCTTCGTAGCCGTGCGGCAGCATCAGCGTCAGGCCCGAGGCGCGGCCCCACTTCACTTCGCCCGACGAGATGAACTGGTCGATCACAACCTGTGCACCGTTGGCGAAATCGCCGAACTGGGCTTCCCAGATCACGAGCGTGTTCGGCTCGGCCGACGAGTAACCGTATTCGAAGCCCATCACGGCTTCTTCCGACAGCACCGAGTCGATCACGGTGAACGGTGCCTGGCTTTCCGACACGTTCTGCAGCGGGATGTAGCTGCCGGCGTCCCAACGCTCGCGGTTTTGGTCGTGCAGCACGGCGTGGCGGTGCGTGAACGTACCGCGGCCTGCATCCTGACCGGTAATACGCACCGGATAGCCCGATGCCACCAGCGAGGCGAATGCGAGGTGCTCGCCCATGCCCCAGTCCAGCGACAGCTCGCCCTTGCCCATCTTGGCGCGGTTGTTGACGACGTTCTCAACCAGCGGGTGCAGCTTGAAGTGGTCAGGAATGGCGGTGATGCGCTCGGCCAGACGCTTGAGTTCAGCCATCGGCACAGCGGTATCCGCCGAGTCCGTCCACTTGCGGTTCAGGAACGGCAGCCAATCCACTGCGAACTTGTTCTTGAAGTTCGACAGCACCGGGTCGACCGTGTGCTTGCCGGCGTCCATGGCGGCGCGGAATTCCTGCACCAGCGCGTCCGGCTCTTCGCTCTTCAGCGTGTTCTGCGTGACGAGCTTGTCTGCGTACAGCTTGCGCGTGCCGGGGTGCGTGCCGATCTTCTTGTACATCAGCGGCTGCGTCATCGCCGGCGTGTCTTGCTCGTTGTGGCCGAGCTTGCGGAAGCAGATGATGTCGACCGCGATGTCCTTCTGGAACTCGGTGCGGAAGTCCACGGCCAGCTGCATGGCCAGCACAACGGCTTCCGGATCGTCGCCGTTCACGTGCAGCACCGGCGCTTCGATCATCTTGACCACGTCGGTGCAGTACAGCGTCGAGCGCGAGTCGCGCGGGTCCGACGTCGTGAAACCGATCTGGTTGTTGATGACGATGTGGATCGTGCCGCCCGTGCCGTAACCACGCGTTTGCGCGAGGTTTAGCGTTTCCATCACGACGCCCTGGCCGGCGAAGGCCGCGTCACCGTGCACTTGCACGGCCAGCACTTGCGCGCCGTGCTTGTCGCCGCGACGCTCTTGGCGTGCCTTGACCGAGCCTTCCACGACCGGGTTGACGATTTCCAGGTGCGACGGGTTGAACGCCAGCGACAGGTGGACGGGGCCGCCCGGGGTGGTCACGTCGCTCGAGAAGCCCTTGTGGTACTTCACGTCGCCGGCCGGCAGGTCGTCCACGTGCTTGCCTTCGAATTCGGCAAACAGGTCGGCGGGCATCTTGCCCAGCGTGTTGACCAGCACGTTCAGACGGCCGCGGTGGGCCATGCCGATCACGATTTCCTGCACGCCCTTGGCGCCGGAATGCTGGATCAGTTCGTCCATGGCCGCGATGAAGCTCTCGCCGCCTTCCAGCGAGAAGCGCTTCTGACCGACGTACTTGGTATGCAGGAAGCGCTCGAGGCCTTCAGCGGCCGTCAGGCGTTCCAGGATGTGCTTCTTCTTTTCTGCCGAGAACACCGGCTTGGAGCGGATGGTTTCCAGGCGCTCTTGCCACCAGCGCTTCTGCGCCTGGTCGCTGATGTACATGAACTCGGCACCGATCGAGCCGCAGTACGTTTCGCGCAGGTTGTTGACCAGCTCGCGCAGGCTCATCGATTCCTTGCCGAAATACGTGTTGCTGGCGTTGAAAACGATGTCCTGGTCGGCTTCGGTGAAACCGTAGAAAGCCGGGTCCAGATCCGGAACCGGCGGGCGCTCCTGACGCTTGAGCGGATCAAGATCGGCCCAACGCAGACCTACGTTGCGGTAGGCAGCCACCAGCTGCGTCGCTGCCACGCGCTTGCGACCCATATCGGAATCGGCAGACGCGACGATCGTGCGGATCGGGCCATGCTTGGCGCGCTCAGCAAACGAGGTAACGATGGGGGCGTGGGGGATATCCCGGGCGTTGGAACCGTCGACGGCGGGGACGTTCTGCAGCGCATCGAAGTACGCGCGCAGTGCCTCGCTAACGGACGTGGGATCTTGAAGGTACGCTTCGTACTGATCTTCAACGTAGGCGGCGTTACCGCCGGACAGGTACGAAGTGT
>JBCNQE010000027.1:0-19594 GCA_039592975.1 Ralstonia sp.
AGCCAGAGCACCGTCTGGCGGTCGTACTCGTTTTCGATGCGGATCAGATCGTCCATGGTGAATGCTGTATAAATTTACAGTTACTGTAAATATATACAGGTATTCACAGATTTCAAGGACGATGTTGTGTCGGGTGACTCAATTCATGAGACTGGCGACACAATTCGCGAGAACGGCAGACACAAATAATGAGATCGCGCGCCAGTAAGTCTGAGCACATCAGGTTCCATGCGTCGCCGAGATCACACATGGCCATGTGGCCCGGTTGTTCTGATCGCGCGAGACCGAAGAGTGCCAACACGAGCAGCGCGCGGCGCAGCTAAGCAAGCGAGCGGAAGCGGACAGTCCTCGGTAGGCCTTGCGGCAAAGTGGTGAAGGGATCGGGCCGATCCTACGCGTATTCAGAGCTGTAGCCAGTTGAACTAGCTGTGTTCTGGTTCACGTAGCTCTGAACTTTTCTGACGTTGGGGCCGGGAGCTAGTCTTGCTCAGTGCTTCCTGAGGCCGATCGTTAGCTTAGTGCCGGCTGCCACCATTACACCTGCGGCCCAGAACACACCCGCAGTGCCGATCGAGGTGACTACTGCACCCGAGGCGATGGGAATGCCGACGCTGGACATGTTAATCACCATCAACCGCATCGCGACCGCCTCCCCATAGCGATGTTCAGGCGCTAACCGATGCAGCAGGCTCATCGCCATCGGCTGCACTCCGCCAAGGGTGAGCCCAAGGAGTGCTGAGCACATACCCATTGCCCACGGCGCATACATGAGCGGATATATCCCGAAAAGGATCGCGGTGGCGATCATTGCCCCGACCAGCACGACCCATTCGCGCAGATGCGTCACCACGAGAGGAGTCAGTAGCCGTACGGCAGCTGCGCCGATGCCAAAAGCCCCCAGGATACTGCCGACCATTGCAGCCGGCAGGCCACGCTCGTGCCCCAGCAATGGAACTACGAAGGTATGCAGGTCCCAGCATGACGCTAGCAACCACGTGACGATAAGGAGCCGCCGCAGGGCAGGGTCGCGCCAGAGGGTCCAGATGCCGGTAGGTCGATTAGCCGCCTCCGGTGCGATGGGCAAATGATCGTGAGCACCTCGCACGGCCAGCCAAGCAAGCAACGGCAGTGTGGCCATTGCCACGAACGCGGTACGAAACCCGGCGGCGTCAATCACGACACCTGCTACGAGCGGCCCCAAAACATTGGATAGGGCCAGACCGATCGCCAGCCACGAAAACGCATTCTGGAGCGCGTCTGGGCTACCGGCGACGCGCGGAGTATGGCGCTGAATTGCAATGATGGCGACGCCTCCCGCACCCCCTGTGAGCACTGCGCTTACGCACAACACGGGGAGTATCGGCCATGCAGCCGCCAGGGCGCAGCCGCAGACAGCCACCACTAGCGACCGTAGGATCGGCCCCTTGAGCCCATGTCGCTCGCAGTAGCGGCCTGCTGGCAGCGCAAGGAACACCTGGGAGAGTGCAAACAGCGCAATCAGGCCGCCAACGGCCTCGTCACCTTGCGCCAGGCGTAGCGACATGGTCATCCGCATGCCTGCGACACACGCGTTGAGAAAGAGCTGAGTGAGCATGAGCCGCACCAGCTCACTGGCCTGACCCTGGAGCCGAAACACTGGAGGACTCTAGAAGTCGGCCACCTTGCCCCAGGCCGATTGCCTGAAGCGCGCGGGGTTGTACGGAGCGGGATCGAAGATCGGCTCGTCACCGGTCACGAGGTCGGCGATCAGGTGGCCTGCGCCGGGGCCGATACCGAACCCATGTCCCGAGAAGCCTGCAGCCAGGATGAATCCGGGAATCTCCGGCACCTCGCCTATTCCGGGCACGCCGTCTGGCGTGCTGTCCACGAAGCCCGCCCAGGCGTTGGAGATGCCGGTCTTGCCCAGTGCCGGCATCAGTTCGACGGCACGGCTATAGGTCTGCTTGACAGCTGTCGCATCCGGCTTAGGATCGAGTATGCGCATCCGCTCCATGGGGGTGGGTGCATCCAATCGCCATCGCGCGAGCGTTTCGTGGCCTGCACGAATACCTTCTAACCCGCCCGGAAACACGTTTCGCCAGCGCTTGGCGAACATCGGCAGAAACTGCGGAGCGAAGCGCAGCAACTGCGCCGTCGGATCCACGCGTCCGCGGCCGCTAATGGCCAAGTTATAGCTACCGTCGCTGCGGCGGGTGATTGACACGCGCGCGGTATGCAGTGCGTCAGGGAGGTGCTCGGGCACCCCGCACACGCGCACGATAGACTGGCGTACCGTCGCTTGGGGAAAGCGGATCCCCAACTGGCGGCAGAACGAGGATGCCCACGCACCACCAGCGAACACCACCGTGCGGGTCTTGATTGTTCCCGCTTCGGTGACGACGCCGCTGACGCGGCCGCTCTCAAGTTCGATACCCCGCGCGGCGCAATTCTGCTGC
The DNA here is from genome assembly GCA_039592975.1 of Ralstonia sp. Taxonomy (GTDB): domain Bacteria; phylum Pseudomonadota; class Gammaproteobacteria; order Burkholderiales; family Burkholderiaceae; genus Ralstonia. The sequence goes on from JBCNQE010000027.1 coordinate 2,436, forward strand.
ACGGTGCCACCGAGCTTCATGAGTGCAGCGGCTACCGCCGGCGCTGCCTTGGCCGGATCGGCCGTACCGTCGCTGGGCGAGAACACGCCGCCTTTCCAAGCGCGGCCCGTGTCGCGACCGCGCTCGCTGGCCTCACGGCCGCTCAACATATGCGTTGTCACACCGGCAGTTCTGGCAAAGTCGCGCCATTTGGCCCAGCGTGCGATCTCGTCGTCGTCGTTGCTGAGATACAGCAAACCGCACCGGTGGAAACCTGTGTCTTCACCAGTCTCTTCTGTAAAGCGCTCCCACAGCTCAAGGCTCCGGGTCGCCATCGGCAACTCGCGTGCGTCGCGGTTCTGTTGCCGACACCAACCCCAGTTGCGGCTCGACTGTTCGGCGCCGATGCGGCCCTTTTCGATGACCGTGACGGACAGGCCTCGCTGGGCCAAGTAGTAGGCACTAAACACACCGATAATGCCGCCGCCAATCACTACGACGTCGGCATGCGCCGGTAGGCGAGAGGAAGTCTCAATGAGACGCAAGGGCTGGGACATGGCCGAATTTCCTCGCATTTTTAGGCCTGCACGCTTTGCTTCAATTCGAACTTGGTCACCCGCTTTGTGCTCTGCCGTCCGATGTGTGTGCCCTTGGGCACGAACAGGAACTCATTCATTGGATATGAGCGCACGACGCCGGGGTGGGGCGCCGAGTCGTATGTGCCTGCGTGGTATTGCATTGGTTCGTCGGTGAAGATGTTCTCGTTGTGACACACGGCAGTCCAAGCTACAGCTTGACGTTTGTGCGTGGCCCACCGGACGGTCTGAAGCCCGAACTGTGGCGCCACATCACGGTGGCATTCATGCCGGTTGTTTATCACTGTGTTCGAGGATGGCCTTCGTTTCGAGATACTCCTCCAGGCCCTCCAATCCGTATTCGCGACCATTGCCTGAGCGCTTGTAGCCTCCAAAGGGCGCATGGGCATTCCAGGCCGGATAGTTGATATGCACCTGGCCGGCACGGATGCGTGTGGCCACGGCGCGCGCCGCGCCGAGATCTCGGCCCTGCACATGGGCGCCCAGGCCATAAATGGTGTCGTTAGCGATCTCGACGGCTTCGTCGACGCTGTCGTAGGCCATGATCGAAAGCACTGGCCCGAAGATCTCTTCCTGAGCGATGCGCATTTTTGGATGCACGTCGGAGAAGATCGTCGGGCGTACGTAGAACCCCCGTTCCAGGCCGGGCGGCCGGCCGAGGCCGCCGCAGATGAGCCGAGCACCCTCGGCAATGCCGGCGCCGATCATCTCTTGCACACGGTTGAACTGGGCGGCGTTCGCCACCGGGCCGTGCGTGGTCCGTTCAGAGCGCGGGTCGCCGACCACAAGGCGGGAAACCGTCTCGCAAGCGATCCGCTCCACCTCGGCCAGGCGATCGCGCGGCACAATCATGCGCGTCGGTGCGCTGCACGACTGGCCGACGTTGCGAAAGGCCGCGGCGACACCTCCCGGCACGGCGCGCGCAAGATCCGCGTCCGGCAGGACGACATTGGGCGACTTGCCACCGAGTTCCTGCGCGACACGCTTGACCGTCACGGCTGCCGCCTGCGCGACTAGAACCCCGGCGCGCGTGGACCCGGTGATGGAGATCATGTCCACGTCGGGGTGTTCCGCCAGTGCGGCGCCCACTTCTGGCCCTTCCCCGTTTACCAGGTTGAACACGCCGGCAGGTGCTCCGGCGTCATGCATCACCTGCGCGAAAAGTAGGGCGCTGAACGGCGACAGCTCGCTCGGCTTCAGCACGACGGTGCATCCTGCTGCCAGCGCAGGGCCCACCTTCGCAGTGATTTGATACAGCGGCCAGTTCCATGGCGTGATGAGGCCACATACGCCGATCGGTTCACGCGCGATCTTCATGCCCTCTCGGTGCGAGACAAACGGATACCGGCGTAGGTTTTCGCTTGCCACGCGGATGTGCGCTGCCGCTGAAGGCACGTGCGCGCTGCGCGCCATGCTAATGGCGGCACCCATCTCCAACGAGATTGCGTGGGCAAACACCTCAGCCCGTTCGAGGATGAGGGCGTGCACCCGGTCGAGAAGCGACACGCGGCTCTTTATCGAACTGACGGACCACTCGACAAAGGCGTCCCTGGCGGCGGCCACAGCTGCGGCGACGTCTTGGCGGCTTCCCAGTGCGATCTCTGCAGCGACGTCTTGTGTCGAAGGATCGACGACGGCCGCACGGCCATGCCCCACCGGGCGAACCCATTGGCCGTCGACGAAGATACGGTCCAGATGGCCCGCATTGCTCAGGCGCTCAACGATGGCGTGCATCATCAGAATGGTCCTCCGCACAAGGGCTTCATATGCGTGTACTTGTCTTGATCGGTCAGCATGCAAGCGGCTGGAAAAGTGATCCGGTGCCTATTGGGCTTCATAGCAGTGGCACGGCGATGTTCCGCTGCAGTGCAGCGCTTGAGTCGATCTTCGGCTGGTGTCATTGCAACATAGAGTGCACCTGCGCTTGTTGCGAAACGGCAGGTTCATCACCACGAAGCTGCTGTTTTATGGCGCGCTGCCAGCATGCTGTGCCGAGCGCGTGCAGGCGGTTCAGGATGCCCCTTTGTGGACAGCCGGCTCGCATCGGGCTGAAGCCTCAGTCCACCTTGAACTGACCGATCGTTGTGGCAAGCGCATTTGCCTGTTCCTGCAACGCGCTGGACGCAGCAGCTGACTGCTCCACAAGGGCCGCGTTCTGCTGGATCATTCCATCCAATTGCATGACGGCGTGATTCACCTCTTGGATGCCTTGCGTCTGTTCGGTAGCCGCTTGGGCGATTCCCGAGACGATGGCCTGCACTTCAGTCGCGTTCGCCACGATCTCCGTCATCGTCGTGCCAGCCTGACGTACCTGAGCTGAGCCTGCGGCGACGCTTTCGACAGTAGAGCCGACGAGTTGCTTGATCTCGCGCGCGGCGTGTGCGCTTCGTTGCGCAAGTGTGCGCACTTCTTGCGCGACGACCGCGAAACCTCGACCGTGTTCCCCCGCGCGCGCCGCCTCCACGGCGGCGTTGAGTGCGAGGAGGTTTGTCTGAAAGGCAATGCCGTCAATCACGCCGATGATGTCCCCGATGCGGTCCGATGCCTCTTCGATCTTCGCCATGGTGCCGACCACGTCTGACACCACCTCGCCGCCGCGTAACGCAATCCTAGTCGCTGCGGTGGAGCGTTCATCGGCATCGCGTGCGGCGGTGGACGATCGGTCCACGGTGCTCGAGATTTCATGCATCGAGGCGGCCGTTTGCTGCAAATTCGCGGCCGCCGATTCCGTGCGGGATGAAAGATCCAGGCTTGCCGCCGCGATCTCGTTGGCAGCGGCGCGCACCAGTTCACTGCTATCACGGATGCGCAGCATGACGCTTTGAAGCTTCTCGACAAACTGATTGAAGGAGCGTGCGATATCTGCCACTTCATCTCGGCCATGCGCGGGCAAACGCTGGGTCAGATCGCCATTCCCGGAGCCGATTGCCGCCATGGCTCGGCACACGTCGCGCAGGCGTCGGAACGCCGTCGTCGTCATGGCCGCGACAACGACGGAGGCAATGCAGACTACGATCACCAGGCACGTCAGCGAAGCAATCATCAGCGAGCGAAGTCCGGTAGTCGCTTCCGACTTGTCTAGCGCAACCACGACCTTCCAATCTGTGCCCGGCACCGCTTGAGCGCGAACGAGTTTTTTTGCGCCATTGACCGTGAGTTCGAGCAGACCTTTGGGCTCGCCGGCGGCGCCTACTGTGACGCGGGCGAAATCCGCGGCAATTTCAGTGGCAGGTTTGAACCTGAGCTTGGGATCCGGATGCGCAATGATGCGGCCGGTGCTATCCACCAGCATGCCGAAACTTGCAGGTGTTGGGCGAATGGTTTTGATGCCCTCGACCACGCTGTCCAGCGCAATATCTCCGACGACCACAGCCTTCATCGACCCGTCGCGCATCACCGGTACGCTCAAGGCGACGAGCAGCGCTCCGCTGGTACTCACGTACGGTGTTGCGACGGCCTTGCCGGCTTGCTGAGCGGCGCTGTACCACGGGCGAGTGGTCGGATCATAGCTGGACGGAATGTTGGGCCAGCCGGTGAACTTCGCAGCCTTGCTCGGATAACCAACGCCCACATCCCAAAATCCGCCTGCGGCAGCAATCTGGTCAAGGAAAGGCATCGGTTCAGGTGTCAAGACGGCATCCTGAAGCGATGCAACCATACGGTTCTTTCCTGCGACCCACTCGCCAATGGCGACCGCACGGTTATCCGTGATCGAGGCTAGGTTGCGATCGATGGCCTCATTGAGGCTCGCTCGTGCAATGAAGTAGTTTGCGAGTGTGCAGCAGACAATCGACAGAGCGACAAGAACGATGCTGGTGAAGACAACGCGTGTGCGGATGGACGAGCGCATCATAAAGCGAAGAGGGCTGGCGACGATGCCGACCAGATGGTACGTTCGCATGCCCCGCAAATGGCACCGACAAATCGCGAAAAACCGCAGATCGCAAGTGTTTTTTGCCCTGCTATAGACGAAATTGCTTCACGCTGGAACGAGGGAAGGACAACGCTGCGAGCGTTGCCGCTGGCCCACAATACTCGTCCTTAGTGTTCGATCGAACCCGTTCATGCTACGAGCCATGTGACTGCTGGGGCAAAGTGTTCACGCGCCTGGGCGGCACACTCAGTCCCAGCTTGGCTTTCCGGTTGCAATAATGGTCAGCGGATATCCGCGCTGCTCAAGCGGCTTGCGCAATACGATCCGGCTGGAGAATTTCTCGATCCCGATATCGTCTTTCAACAGCCGCTCCATGAGCGCTTGAAAGTAGCTGATGCTGGGCACCACGACTTTCAGAAGGTAATCGTAGCCACCACTGACGTTGTAGCATTCGACGATTTCTTGGTACTTGCCGGCCCCCGCTTCGAATCTGCGGAAGTCGTGGGGCCGATGGCTGTTCAGCGTCACCTCGGAAAGCACGATGACGTGATTGCCCAGCTTCTCGAGTTCGACCTCCGCGCGAAAGCCGCGGATGACGCCGATTTCCTGGAGCCGTTTCGTACGGAGTAGGCATGGGCTCTCACTGAGGCCAATGGCCGCTGCCAGATCGACATTCGAGCAGCGTCCCTCGCGCTGAAGCGTGACAAGAATCTTGATGTCGAACGGATCCAGGGAATCTGAAGATCGCATGAGCCGGTATCACCGCCAATGTCAGTCCGGGCTACTCCCGTTTTGCCGACCGCACCGCGGATAGCGCTTCGTCCAGTGTTTCGATGACGATGCCGGCTTGCTCGGCTGTGAGCACCAGCGGCGGTCGGATCTTCAGCACATTGTGCCCCATCGCACAGGCACTGAGCAGGACGCCATTGTCGCGCATGCGATTGACCACTCGGGTAGTGAGCTCCCGGTCCGGTGCCCGCGATGCGCGGTCCGCGACAAGCTCAACGCCCACGAACATACCTACGCCACGTACGTCGCCAATGGCCTCATGCCGGTTGGCTAGCGCGGAGATGCCGGCACGCAGGATCTTCCCGACCGTGGCAGCATGCTGCACTAGGCCTTCCTGCTCGATCGTGTCGAGCACGGCCAAGGCCGCCGCACACGACACGGCATTGCCCGCGAACGTATTGAAGTACCTTGAATTCTTGCCGAACTCCGCGAGTGCGTCGGCTGTAGCCAGTAACCCAGCGACAGGTTGCCCGTTGCCCATTGGCTTGCCCATCGTAACGATGTCAGGGAGCACGCCGTGACGCTGGAAGCCCCACATATGCTCGCCGGTCCGACCGAATCCAGGCTGGACTTCGTCGGCAATGAACAGGCCGCCGGCCCGTTTGATCGCGTCGACTGCACCCCTCAGAAGGCCTGCGGGTTCAGGCAGGATGCCATCGCTCGTGAATACGGAATCGACAATCAATGCCGCCGGCTTGATGCCGTGGCGCTTCAGATCGGCGATTGCCGCTTCGACATCGCGCGTGAAGTGCTCGGAGATGTCGGCGCCATCGGCGTGATAGAGGCGCGGCGCCGGAACCAGACGAACGTGTGCGCCGAGATCGACGGTCACGCCGAGCGACGGGGAGAATTTCGACACCGCGTCGGTGAAGCCGTGATAGGCGGTTTCCGTCACGATCACGCCGGTGCCGCCGGTGCGGACTTGAGCGATACGATAGGCGACGTCGTTTGCCTCGCTGCCCGTGCAGGTCAACATGAGATGGGCAAGCTCGGTCTCGGGCACGGTCGAGAGCAGGCGTTCGGCCAGTTCAAGAATCGTGTCGTGCAGATAGCGCGTGTTGGTCGCGAGCGTCTTCACCTGCCGGCATATCGCCTCGGTCACCGCCGGGTGACAATGTCCAAGCGACGCGACGTTGTTGTAGATGTCGAGATAGCGGCGGCCTTCCGGATCGATGAGCCACGCGCCTTCGCCTCGCACGATGTGAAGGGGATGCTCGTACATCAGCCGATAGGCGGGGCCGAGCAATGCGTCACGCCGCTCGATCAACGCCGCAGTGGCGGGCGCCACGTTGGCGCGACCTGGGATGTAGGCATTGACCATGTTGAGGTCAGTGGTGCTTGTCATTGTGTTTTCCTTTTCTTTATCCATGATGTACTTCGCGTACGTCGCGAACTTCGGCCAGTAGTCGATCGCGCATCTCATTGCGGGAAAGATCAGCCATCTGGGATAGCGCCTCCCACGCTGCGGGGTTGTGGCGCATGATGTATGCGCGGTTTTCGGGGTAGCGCTTGGCGCGCCATTCCGAAATGAGTGCGGTGATGAGGTGGCGTGTGGCCATGAGGTCGGCGACGATCTCTTGCTCGACGTCGGTCAGCGGCAGAATCGCGTGATAGGCGCCGACGAACTGTGCCGGCCCCTCGAACGGATCGGCATTGCCGGTCATGTGAAAGGCCGCCGCCGTACCGACCTCGCCGACCAGCGGCGCGTGCAGCATGTCGCCGAAATCGATAATTCCCAGAATGCGCTCGTGATCGTCAGGAGCGACTAGCACGTTGTAGAGGTGGTAGTCGTTGTGGATGACCTGTGCCCTGACCGAGGCCAGGTGCGGCAGGACATGGTCGGTGAAGCGCTTCATGAACGACTCGACGAGCGCGCGCCGCGCGGCGTCGTCGATGGAATCGAACTTGGCCGTCAGCCGGTGCGCAGCGGAGACATTCCAGAGGAGATCGTGCGTTGCCGACGGATGCGAGAAATCGCATAACGCGAGATTCAGCCTGGCGAGAAACGCTCCCATTGCCCTGCGCTGCGCGGCAGTCCGCGGCGTCTCCCGAATCTGGATGCCATCAAGATAGGTCAGCATCCGCACGGTGGTTTGCACACCGTCGGCGAGGATGACCGTGTCACGCGTACGTCCGCCAAGTGTGCGCACGACGCGCGGCACCGGAAGATCAGGCGATACGCGGGCGATGTGTTCGAGCGCAGCAATCTGGAAGTCGACGACCGACACCGACTCGGACGGGTTGCTGATCTTGACGACGTACCGCGTGCCATCAGTGGTCTCGATGCAGCAATTCTGGTCGCGTTCGCCTGCCAGCGCCTTCACGCTGCCATGAACACCGTAAAGGCGACTGACCACGGCCGCCACTTGCTCGGGAGCCAGGGCGGGGGCCGCCGTGCTCAGCGCCGCCGCCGCAATCGCACGATTCTCCGCCATCATGCGGCTCGTTTCGTCGTGGCGGTGTGGGGCAGACATTCGAGCCCGAGCAAACCGGGAAGCTGGCGAATGTCGGTCAGTCTGTTGACGCCATAGCCGTCGCACACCGGCTCGTGACCGCGATCGATGAACGCCCTGGCCATGAATCCCAGGTCAGACGCCGTCATGAGGTCATAACGGAAGCTCGACGAAACATGCATCATCTGATCGGGGCCGCAGCCAAGCTGGTCGAACATGTATTCGAACATCTGGGCCCGGGGCTTATATGCGCGAGCTTCCTCGGCGGTGTACACGGCGTGGAAAGGCGCCTTGAGGTGAGCGACGCTGTGCGGAATCAGGTCGACCATGGAGTTCGACAGGATCACCAGCGGGACATGCGGAGCGATAGCCTCCAGCGTCTGGACGACGTTCGGATGAGGCTGCCAGGTCGGAACGGCATCGTACAAGGCGACTGCATCGGAAGGGTGATATTCAACGCCGTGCGTCTGGCAGGCGCGTCGAATGGAATTTTCAACAACGTCAAAGAACGGCTTCCACTCGCCCAATACTTCATCGAGGCGATAGAACCGGAAACTGTCCAGGAAAGCCGGCATCCGATCCACCGGAACACGGTCTTCGAAAATCCGTCTTGCGGTCGGACCCATTTCAAAGTTGATGAGGGTGCCGTAGCAATCGAAGCTGATGAATTTCGGTTTGTATGCCATTTCATTGATCTCCTAAAGGTGGACGACAGGTGGATGCCAGGTCGAATACAAGTTTATGAAGATCAGTGCTGCAGAGATGCTCTATTGCAGTGAGGCTCGAGCAGATTCCTTGTCGTTCTCGCACGTGTGCGAAATGTTGTGCGGCGCTCGTTCAGAGCGGACTTTGCCGGGTGTGGTGGTCCGGTTTCCCGTTGCCGCGGTGGCCTGGAATTGCGCCCCGACGGGACTTAGGGAACAACTCTCTGATGGAAGCCGCCTTTGCTGCTCAGGATCGCAAGCAGCCAGATAGGCGAGGGGGGGGGCTGGCCTGCACGCGCGTGGCCGTCAAGCGCGGGGCACAGCGGCCGTGAGCATGTTGCTCCAGGCATCACGCGAGGGGAATGTTGGAATGGCGACGCGGTGGCCCTCCGGCCAAAGGCGGGCTTCAGCAGTGCACGAGCGGGGACTTGACCTCAGGGCACGACGCGCCGCAATTCAAGACATCAACGGTACTGCCGCCGATCTGCTCGGGCTGCGGGTTGATGTCGGAGATCTGGCCGTTCATATTTGTTGCGGTCCGATCCGGACGTTTCCGATGGCGCGGTTTGGGCCGAGTTGCAGGCTGCACACAGGCCGTAGAGAGACAGCGAATGCGAATGAAGAACGAAGCCGCGTTCCTGCGCGATGTTTTCCTGACGCCGTTCAATGTCGCTGTCCAAGAATTCTTCCACCTTGCCGCAGGCAGAGCAGATCAGGTGATCGTGATGATCGCCCTCATTGAGTTCGAACACCGCCGCGCCCGACTCGAAATGGCGCCGGATGACAATGCCTGTTTGGGCAAACTGCATCAGCACGCGGTAAACGGTCGCAAGCGCAATGTCGATCTTCTCGTCGATCAGGCTGCGGTAGATCTCTTCGGCCGACAGGTGCTTTGTTTCACGCTCATGAAAAAGCTGCAGGATGCGCAGCCTTGGCAAGGTCACTTTCAGACCGGATTGGCGCAGTGCTTTGGGAATGTCCATGCGTTCGTCCATCAAAAAAAGCTCGCAGGTATTGCTGTCTGCGAGCCAAGCTCCCGGAGGTCGAGGAGACAGGTTTGATCTCAGGCGTCACGCCGAACGGTATATCTCGGCAAGATCGGATAGGTCCCAGTTTCCGCCAGTCAATACCGCGCATACTTTCTCATCCGGCCTGACTTGGATGGCACCGGCCAACAAGGCTCCGACACCAATTGATGCGGCGGGCTCAGCAATCAATTTCGCATCTTTGGCAAGCACGCGCATACCCCGGATGATGTGCTCATCTTCAACCAGCACAATTTCATCTACGTATTTTTCAATGATGGGATACGGGTTCTGACCTGGAACGCTTATCCGCAAACCATCCGCGACGGTATTGCGCAAGGGCAGCGATGTACGCTCTTTATTGATCCTGCTGTGATAGTACTTTGGGGTCAAGGCGGGCTCTGCACCGATGACGCGGACCGATGGTTTCGTTTCCTTGAGGGCGGTCGCAATTCCCGAAATTAGCCCCCCACCGCCCAGGGGAACGATGACGGTGTCCACATCCTCCAGATCCTCCAGGATCTCGCACCCGATCGTTCCTTGGCCGGCCATGACAAGCGGGTCCTCGAAGCCGTGAACCGCCGCGTATTTGTTCTCTTCGGCGATCTCGCACACCTTTTTCCATCGGGCGGCCGTGTCGCCGTCGAAAAGAACGACTTCTGCTCCCAGGGCTTTGGTGTTCTCGATCTTGATCTTGGGTGTGGTCACTGGAACGACCAGGATCGCCTTGACGCCCAGCATCCTGGCAGCATACGCGATACCCTGGGCATGATTGCCCGAAGAAGTCGCAATGAGGCCGTTGGCGATCTCTTCTCTCGGGAGTGACAATGCCTTGTTCAGAGCGCCTCGAATCTTGAAGGCGCCCGTGATTTGCAGCGTTTCAGGTTTCAGGTAGAGTTGGCAGCCGACGACTTTCTCGATCTTTTCTGCGCGCAGTAACGGCGTATGCTTGATGTGAGGCCTTAGTCGTTCCTGGGCTTCCCGAATGTCCTGAATAGTAGGGTAGTTGCGCATTGGAGATCCCCTTATTGAATGAATTCAAAGAAGGTGCCAACGTTCCGCTCTATTGCGTTCCGATAGATTCTTGTCGAAGTTGTATTGTCTTGAATGGCCATGCCTGTGGAGTCGAAGATCGTGATTTCGTCGTCGCTCTCTCTTCCGGGCTTCGTGCCAAGCAAGACTTCGCCGATCTCTGCATGGATGCCGTCTTTGGCAATGATGTTCCTGCCTAGCGGATGCTGGGTTTCGCCCTTTTCCGTGCACTGCAGGATCGAATCAACGACTACCTTTGCATTCCGGAATACTTCCGGATCCAGTTCCTGCTTGCCCTTTGCGTCCGTGCCGATCGCAACGATGTGTGTGCCGGGCTTGATCCAATCGGCTTCCACCACGGAGCCTTTGCCGCGCGTCGTCGTAATCAGGATATCTGCCTGCTCAACGGCGTCTTGCTTGGAGTGTGCAGTCACAACAGGAATGCCGAACTCGCGCTCGATATCGGCCTTGAACTTCGCGAGCGACTCGGGAGTGTGGTCCCATGCGTGAATCACTTCAACGCGCATGATCTCGTTGATGGCACGGATCTGCATTCGGGCTTGATTCCCGGTGCCGATCGATGTGATCTTTTTCGCGTTCTTTCTTGCCAACGCCTTGACCGAGACAGCCCCGGACGCGCCGGTCCGGAGGCCGGTGATCAAGCTTCCATCCATCACGCAAATCAGCGCACAGGTCTGCGCGTCAAACAGCAGGATGGTCCCCATGCCGCTCGGCACACCATACGTCACTGGGTTGTTTGGGAAACCGCCGGAAGACGCCTTCATGGAGATGATTTCATTGCCTTTGTAGTACCCGAGCTTGAAATCAATATCTCCGCGCGGCGGATGGAGGTCTATCCCGATATAGTCGGGCTGTACCACCTGATCTGCATTAAAGGCCTTGTATGCCTCTTCTACTGCACCGATGACTTCGCTCATGCAGATGAGGCTGGCGACTTCATCCCTTCTAAGTAGCAACGTTTTCACTTTGGCAACCGCTCCATCTTTCTAGGCCCAATCAGGTTGAGACGAGGTATCCCTTATTGCGCGGGGCGATAAATCACATAGACCTTCGCGACATGTTCACGGCTTTCCCATGTGCACCGCGCTGCCTGTTCAACGAGGAAGATGTCGCCCTTTGAGAACGTGCCGGCTCGGCCGGCTTCGTCGATAAGCGTCACGCTGCCTTCTAGCAGGTACATCAGTTCAAAGTGGCGATAGAACATCGCCCGGCGGTGATAAGGCGTTGAATCCCAAGTGCCGCAGACGAACTCACCGTCGGTTGAGCGATAGTCGGTGTAGTTGCGACATACCGGCGCGGGCGTGAGCAGAAGGTCTGCCGGCGGCGTGCCCGTCGCTTCCAACTGTGGGTGTTCCTTGATCGGCACAATGGCGCGATCTCCCGATTGGCTGTTGTTGTAGCGCGTGAAGATCAGCGACACCGGACCCTGTGCAGACCAAGAGAATGTGGCGCCTTTTTTGAGTACCGTGCTTTGACCAGGTTTCAGGACGAGAGGCGAGTCCTGCTGCGTGATGGTGAAACTCCCCGCGTGGACGATGATGAACTCGTCCGCCGGAAGCGACTGCACTGAACCGCCGTCGGCATCGAGCGCAATGATGCCCGCCGTCACTGGGCCTTGAGGCCAATCGAGAATGCGGCGGCTGGAGAGGAAGCGATCATCATCCATCGAAGCGGGCATGGGAATGCCTTGACTTTCGTCTTGTGCGAATTGGCGCAGATCAACGAATGAGGGCGGAGGGGCACAAGTGACGGTTGTTTGCTGAAGAGTCGACATGGAGGTTTCTCTCGATCTTGATTTAAGCGGGACTACGCAGCGCTCGCGGCTAGTTGCTCAAAGCGCCCAGTTTGGTGAAGGTGGTTGCGGTGTCTGTATGGGCAATGATTGCCATCGCATTGCCTACGCTGTGCCCTCTCTGGAAATCCGAACGCCGGCATATTGGGGTGGACGGCTCGAAAGTGATCTGTGGATTCTGCTGTTGCCAGTCGCACAACGCGGCGGGGATGAACGTAGACGGCGTCGGGCATACGGCGTCAGCGTTGATTGGGAAAGAGCCGTTCAACCGGGCAGTGGGTCTTGACGAACGGCGACTTGATGACGATGTAGCTGAAGTACTTCGCAATACCGATGTTGCGCTCCAGCAGACCCTCGATCGCTTCCTGGTAGTGATTGACCCCTCGCGTGATGAAACGCAGCAGGTAGTCGTAGCCGCCGGAGAGCAGGTGGCATTCGAGCACCTCGTCCATCTCGCGGATGGCAGCCTCGAAGCGCACGAAAGTCTCGCGGTGGTGGTCCAACAGCGTGACTTCCGTGAACACCGTGAGGGTGTCGCCCAGTCTCTCCAGCCGGATGTGTGCGCCATAGCCGGAGATATAGCCCGCCTGCTCCAGGCGCTTGACGCGGATCAGGCACGGGCTGGGCGACAGGCCCACGGCATCGGCGAGGTCCACGTTGGTCATGCGCGCATTCTTCTGCAGTTGGGCGAGGATGCGCAGATCCAGGCGATCGATCTTGAGGGCTTCGATCATGACGGGGGCGAAGGCGTGGAAGTTTGATCCGATTTTGCGGCAGCCAGCGTCTCTTGGATCGGCTTGTTGTGCTCTGCTACTAGCGGTTGCATCAGGCGAGCGCGGCACGCACGGCCGGCACGGCCAGCACATCGTCGAGCGTCTTCTTCAGCCGCACGAAGAGCTGGGCGAATTCGTCTTCGGTAAAGGTCAGCGCCGGGGCAAAGCCCAGGATGTTGTCGCCAAACGCGCGGAAGATGAGGCCATTGCGGTAGGCAGCCGAGGCAATTAGATCGGGCAGGCCGAGTGCGGTATCGAAGCCGCGCTTGGTGGCCTTGTCGCTCACCAGTTCCAGCGCGCCCAGCAGGCCGCGGTGGCGCGAATCGCCCACCAGCGGGTGCGCGAGCAGCGCATCGAGCCCCGCGCCAAAGCTGGCCGCGCCGCGCTGGCCGTTGGCGAGGATGCCGCCTTCTTCGTACAGGCGCAGCACCTCCAGCGCCACGGCGGCACTCACCGGGTGCGCCGAATACGTTGCGCCGTGGCCGATCGGTGCGCCCGCCGGGGCACCGTCGGCAATGCCCGCGTAGATGGCGTCGGAGATCATCGTCGCGCCCATCGGCACATAGCCCGCTGTCAGCCCCTTGGCCATCGTCATGACGTCGGGCTCCACGCCCTCGGCCTCGCACGCAAACATGGGGCCGGTGCGGCCGAAGCCGGTGATGACCTCATCCACCACGAACAGGATGCCCAGCTCGCGCGTGGCATCGCGCATGGCCTTGAGCCAGCCCTTGGGCGGCACGATCACGCCGCCGGAACCCTGGATGGGCTCGCAGAAGAACGCGGCGACGTTGTCCGCGCCCAGCTCGGCCACCTTGGCGCGCAATGCCGCGACGGAGGCCGAGATGATGGCCTGTGCATCGGTCGGGTCAGCTGCGCGGTACGGGTTGGGCGAGGGGATGTAATGCTGCGTGGGCAGCGGCAAGTCAAAGCCGCGATGGAATGCCGGCAGTGCCGTCAGCCCCGCGCCGGTGGACGACGAACCGTGATACCCGCGCTCCAGCGAAATGAAATGCTTCTTCGTCGGCTTGCCGATCGCATTGAAGTACTGAACGATAAAGCGCACCGCCGCATCCACCGACTCCGACCCGCCTAGCGTCAGATACACATGGTTGAGCGAGCGTGGTGTGATCTGTACGAGCTTCTCGGCCAGGCGGATGGCGGGCTCGCTGCTGAAGTGGAAGTACCCCGTGGCGTAGGGCAGGCGGCGCATCTGCTCGGCGGCGGCCTGCACGACGCTTTCCTGCCCGTAGCCGACGTTGACGCACCAGAGGCCCGCAAACGCGTCGAGCAGTTCGTGACCGGACGCATCCGTCAGCCATGCGCCCTTGCCGGAGGACAGAACCGTCGGCCCGCGCTGCTCGTGCGTGCGCCATGCGGAGACAGGGTGGATCAGGTGCGCACGGTCGATGGCGTTGAGCGAGGCTAGCTGGGGAAGATCGCAGAGCTGAGTCATATCAGAGTCCATTCATGCAAAACACGAGCATTCGTTGGACTCAAGATTAGGCTGATGCGCTTAAGGCTTGGTGCTGCTTTGCGCGGGTAGAACGCAGTGGGCTGCTGTTGTTCGATGCGCGGCAGCAGATCGTGCGGCGCACCGGCAGTGGCCGCCACTGCTCGGCAGAGTGCTGGCGCCGATAAGCAGTAGTGTCGCGGCGCAGGCTCAGCACGGCATGCGTGACGTACTTGACCATGCCGCGCACGATGCCAGGCTCGATCATGTGCACCGCGGGCAGCGTGGGTGGCAGCGCGGCAGCGCGGCAGAGTTGAATTGATCCACCCCCGCGCCTGATGAGAACAACACCTCCAGATGCGGGAACTGCGTAGCGATATCGGCGGGCGGTTCCCACGGCACCAGAAAGCGCACGCGTACCGGATCACCGATCTCGGGTCAGATGCGGAAGTCGATGTCCGGCGCATGCTGGCGGAAGACTTCGGCTCATTGGGCGGCCGCGGACTGGGTCGGATTTGTAGAGGAAGGTGGTCGTCACGATTCGACGTCGGTGCAATGTTCGCGGTTCAACCCATCGCCTGGGTGACGATGGCAAACAGCGTGGGGCCGCTGGGCGGTGTGGCCAGCGGCTCGCCACGCACCATGGTGGTGGGGGCTTCCACGCGCAGCAGGCTGATGCTCTCCAGCCACTCCGCCAGGCCACTGTCGAAGTCGATGTCGATGCGCGTGAAGTGGCCGGCGTTGATGCCGGCCAGATGTGCGATCAGCGCCTTGGCGCTCTCGGCGTCTGGGGCGACCACGGGGCCGATGACGTGCCCGCGACCAAAGCGGCGCAGCATGGCGAAGCCGCGCGGCTCGCCGTCGTCGTCCAGGACGACACAGGCTTCGGCACTGGCGAGCAGATCGTCGATCAACGCATCGCGTGGCATGCCGCGTGCCTCGGTATCCAGGCGGCGCAAGTCCGCAGCTTCATTGAGCCCGGCCGGGCGCAGGCGGCAGCCGGCGGGCAGGGCGATCAGCGGCGTGGGTTGCGCAATGCCCTGGTGCTGGCGGATTTCTCCAGTGCGCACGAAACCCAGTCGCTCATATAAACCACGTCCTTCTGCGGTGGCATGCAGCAGCACGGTGTGGTTGTCCAGGCCGTCGAGCAGTGCGCTCATCAGGCGATGGCCGATGCGCCGCCCCTGGCACGCGGGGGTGACGATCACCAAGCCGATGGTGGCGTGGCGCGGGCCCCAGCGCCAACGTTGCGCGGTGGCGATGATCTGACCATCGCGCTCGGCGACGATACCTTCGGCATGCGCAAAGCTCTGCACCCAGTCCGCTGGGCGGTGCGGCCAACGCTGCTCTTCCGAAAGGGCATGCACCTGAGCCAGATCATCGATTGTCATTGGGCGCAGCACCACGCCATCGGCAGCGGTACTTTGATGAGGCACGGGTGGGGTATACATGAAAGCATTCCTTCTGATGAAGGGGAGGTGAATTCCCTCTCATCTTGGACGACAACAGCCTGACGGGCCACAGTGAATCGAAGCTAGCCCGCAATTTGCAAGTATCGTCTGCAGAGGGAAGCGGTTTCGCAATTGGATGCGGTGGAGCGGGGCGTTACAAACACAAATGCCGAGCCTTCCTGCCTAGCATCAATGACCGCTTTTCGATAGGGGCGTCGAGCTGCGATGCTCCGTCAATCTGTGCTGAAGCCTGTACCGGATTTCACCCACATCCCGCGTGATCCAGCGCGCCTGCTGGGTCGTTGGTCTGATCTGATCGACGCAGACTTGGTACACACGGCCCCGCTTGAAACTGCATGCATTACCCGCCCGCTGCGTGACGCCGCAAACCGGGATGTCCCGTTGACTTCCAACGCCCGCGCTTGTTCGCTGAATGTGCTGATGAGCCCGCCAGCGACATCGCGTCCACGCGCTATAACAATCACGTCACGGTCGTGTCCGGCTCAGCGGTGTCGTCAGTGCGATCGACGACGCACCGGATCTCGGTCAAC
The DNA here is from genome assembly GCA_039592975.1 of Ralstonia sp. GTDB lineage: Bacteria > Pseudomonadota > Gammaproteobacteria > Burkholderiales > Burkholderiaceae > Ralstonia. Next base: position 18,926 of record JBCNQE010000027.1, read on the forward strand.
CGTTAACGGCGCATCCAGTTTTTACCTTCTTCAACGCCGGCTATCCCGAATCGGGAAGGAAGTGGACCCCGCAAGTCGTGGAGGTCAATTGGTGTTTCAACAGCGTGCCGATCGATTTTGCTGCGGTGCATTACCTGTGCGCCAGGCACGCCTGGAATGCGCACCGCATGGCATGCCGCAGATGCCATCGCAAACGGCAGCTTTCCTATGTCGCGCGCCTTAATTCCCTATAACGCATGCAAGCGTGCGTGCTTAAATGTTTTTGTCACAACGATGCTGCCGAGCCCGCATAACGCGGAGCCTTTTGAGGACCTTTGATCATGACTTTCCGCCCCAAGTACATCACCTTTGACTGCTATGGCACGCTCACGCGATTTCGCATGGGCGAGATGACGCGCGAGTTGTTTGCGGACCGCATTCCGGCCACGCAGATGGATCAGTTCATCGCGGACTTCAGCGCCTATCGCTTTGATGAAGTCTTGGGGGACTGGCAACCGTACGAGGTGGTGTTGAAGAACGCCGTACGCCGCCTGTGCAAGAAATGGAAGATTCAGTACTTCGACACCGACGGCCAGGCCTACTACGACGCCGTGCCGACGTGGGACCCGCATGCCGACGTGCCGGCAGGTCTGGCCAAGGTGGCCAAGGAAATCCCGCTGGTGATCCTGT
>JBCNQE010000028.1:0-16627 GCA_039592975.1 Ralstonia sp.
CGCTGTGTTCTTGCAGGTTGTGGCCTTCACCGCCGATGTACGAAATGACTTCGAAACCGTTGGTCAGGCGCACCTTGGCGACCTTACGCAGTGCCGAGTTCGGCTTCTTCGGCGTCGTGGTGTACACACGGGTGCACACGCCGCGACGCTGCGGGCAGTTCTCAAGCGCCGGGCTCTTGCTCTTCAGCTTTTCCGAGACGCGGGGCTTGCGAACCAATTGGTTGATAGTTGGCATTGTTCAATCCAGCTTGGTTTTTGAAAAATCGCCGGACCACATGACGTGGCAGCCTCATAAGTGAGGCAATCGGCGCAATCGGGTTTTATGGAAGTGGCGAGCAGAACGCTCTGCAGAAAGGACCTGCGGGAACAGATCGAGACCAAAGAGCGCGAGCCCGTCTGGTTCAGATGCCGCACACGGCGCTTGGCCGAGTATGGGCGCGCGAAACCAGAAGCCAAAAACTCGAATCTGGCACTATAGCGGCGTGTCTAGCAAGCGTCAAGCGCGCCACCAGTCTGGCGACGCGCTGTGCTGGCTAACAGCGGCGAGGTGTGGCGCCGATGGCACGTGGGACCGCGCTGGGCCAGAGGAAAACGAGTGCAGCGGCCGCTACAAACCCGAGCGCCAGGACCGATACGCCGACCCAGCCGGCACCCGACCACACCGCACCCGCCGAGCCACCGCCCGCCGCAGCACCGAAGAAAAACGCCCCGGTGTATAGGCCATTCACGCGCCCGCGGATTTCCGGCGCCAGCGTGTTGACCGTGTATCGCCCGAGCGCCTGATCCCCGATCGCGCCGAAGTCGAGGAGCAACGCGGCCACCGCCAGCATCATCAGCATGACGGGCACCGTCAGCCCCGGCAGCAAAGCGGAGACCAGCGCCAGCAACAGCCCAGTTGCCGCGCTGCCGTGCGCGAGCAGCGTTCCCTGGCGCACCAGGCCGCGATCCGCAAGACGCCCGGCCACCGGCGCCGCCACGACACCCGCCGCGCCGCACAACGCGAAGATGCCGATGCCGGTTTGCGACAGATGGAACGGCGCCGCTGCCAATCGCAACGCCACCGCCGTCCAGAACAGGGTGAATGCCGCCATCAGCAACGCCTGCGTGGCGGCGCGTCGACACAGCATGGGTTCCGTACGGAGCAGACGGCCGTACGAAGCGAGCAGCGCCGTGTAGGACAGCGCGCGCGGCGGTACGAAGGTGGGCATGACGCGCGGCAGAAGTACCGCCAACAGGCCGATCGCCACGGCAGAAGCGCCGTAGAACGCCCGCCACCCCCACTGCGCCGCAATCAGGCTGGCGGCCGGACGCGACAGCAGGATGCCCAGGTTCAAGCCGATCATGATGTCGCCGAGCACGCGTCCGCGGCGGTGGTCAGCCGCCAGGCGCCCGGCCAGGGCAATGAGCATCTGGATGACGGTCGACGTCAGGCCGATGGCGAATGCGGCCAGCATCAGCACCTGGCCGCTGTGCGCGACGGCGGTCAGCACCAGCGACGCCACCGCGCCCCACAGCGTGCGCGAGACCAACCGGCGATTGTCTTGCAGGTCAGTCAGCGGCATCAGCAACAACAGGCCGATGCCGTAACCGACGAGTGTGGCGGTCACCAGCAGCCCGGTGGCGGCCGTGGTCCAGCCGATGCTGGCGGCAATCTCGGCGACAAGTGGCTGGATGCCGAACAGATTGATGACGATGAGCCCGACCGCAGCGGCAAACAAAGGTGTCGCGCCTTGCGGCAAGCGGTCGGCGGAGGAAGCAGACGGAGCAACGGTGGAGGCTTCGGCAGTCATGATGGACACAGTTAGGACGTGACGCCCCCATCCTAGCCAGCCGATTCGCGCAGATTGAGGTAGCCTCTGGCGCCATATTGTTTCCGTGAATGCGCAAATATGAATCAACTCTCCGATGTGGTCATCTTCGTGCGGGTGGTGGAGCGCGGGAGCCTGTCGGCGGCATCCGAAGCGGTGGGCGTATCACGCGGCGTGATCAGTAAGGCACTGACCCGACTTGAGGCCCGATTGGATACGCGCCTGCTGCAGCGGACCACGCGCCGCCTCTCGCTGACCGAAGCGGGCGCCGCCTTTTTTGAGAAAAGCCGTGAGGGCCTGGCGCTGATCGACTCGGCCGAGCAAGCCGTCACCGCGCTGCGCAACGAGGCGCGCGGCACGCTGCGGGTGTCGGCCCCGGCGTCGTTTGCGGTGACGCTACTCGCGCCGCTGCTGGGCGCGTTCCAGGCGCGCTACCCCGCCGTGCAGATCGATCTGGACATGAATGACCGCTACGCCGATCTCGTCGCCGGGCGCATCGACGTGGCCATCCGCATCGGCATGCTGGAGGATTCATCGCTGGTGGCGCGGCGGCTGGCGAACTGCGCGCATGTGATTTATGGTGCGCCGTCGTATTTCCGCGCGCGCGGCATCCCACGCACGCCGGAGGACCTGCGCGACCACAACTGCCTCGTGTATGCCAACTACGATGGGCCGTATGACTGGGTGCTGACGGACACCGCCGGCCAGCGCCACGTGGCGCACGTCAATGGATCGATGCTGGCCAACAATAGCCTCGTGCTGCGCGAGGCGGCGCGTTCAGGGTTGGGGGTATCACTGGGGCCGGCGTATCTGGTGCGCGACGATATTGCCGCCGGGCGCTTGCAGGCCGTGCTGCCTGACTACACCGCACGCGAAGTGCCGCTGCACGCGGTCTTTACGCAGCGCGTGCACCTGCTGCCGAAGGTGCGAGCGTTTGTGGATTTCCTCGGTGACCACCTGGCGTGCACCGGCGTCATGGGGCCCCTGCCGAGTTGACCGGAGCTACGCTTGCTCCCGGCACTTTTCCAAGACGTCGAGCAGCGCCTGCCCGTAGCGATCCAGCTTCGCCATCCCAATGCCTGGCAACTCGCCCAGCGCATTAAGCGACTCCGGATCGGTTTCAGCAATCCGCGCCAGCGTGCTGTCGTGGAAGATCACGTAAGCGGGCACGCTATGTTCCTTCGCCGTCTGCGCGCGCCACGCCCGCAGCGCTTGCCAGCGCGCTTGTGCTTCGAGCGACAGCTCCGCCGCCGGATCGGCACGGCGCTCCTTCTTGCCCGACGATGACGAGGTGCCGCGCACCTTCTCCGCCTGGCGACGCAGAATCACGGGCTGCGCGCCCTTGAGCACGGGGCGTGCCGCATCGGTGAGGATCAGCGCGCCATGGCCGCCATGGTCGACCGCAAACAAACCCTGCGCCACCAACTGGCGAAACACGCTTCGCCATGCGGGTTCCGATAGCTCGCTGCCGATGCCGAAGGTGGAGAGCGTTTCGTGATGCCATTGCTTGACGCGTTCGGTCGCATTGCCACGCAGGATGTCGATCAACTGCCCGGCACCGAAGCTCACGCGGCTGGCCTGCTGCACGCGGTAGGCGCAGGAGAGCGCCATCTGCGCCTCGCGCGTGGCGTCCCAGGTTTGCGGCGGCGTGATGCACGTATCGCAGTTGCCGCACGGCTCGCTGCTCTCGCCGAAGTAGGCCAGCAGCGCGACGCGGCGACAGCTCGCCGCCTCGCACAGGCCGAGTAGCGCGTCCAGCTTGGCGGTGGAGACGCGCTTGTGCATGTCATCCGCATCGGACTCGTCGATCATGCGCCGCTGCTGCACGACGTCCGCCAGGCCGTACGCCATCCATGCGTTGGCAGGCATGCCGTCGCGGCCGGCGCGGCCGGTTTCCTGGTAGTAGCCTTCCAAGCTTTTCGGCAAGTCCAGATGCGCGACGAAGCGCACGTCCGGCTTGTCGATGCCCATGCCGAAGGCGATGGTCGCCACCATCACCACGCCCTCCTCCTTGCGGAAGATGGCTTGATGGCGGGCGCGCACCTCGGAATCCATCCCGGCGTGGTACGGCAGTGCGCGGATGCCCTGCTCGGCCAGCCACTGCGCGGTCTCCTCCACCTTCTTGCGCGAGAGGCAGTAGACGATGCCGGCGTCGCAGGCGTCGCCATCCATGTGCTCCGCGCGGATGAAGCGCAGGAGCTGATTGCGCGCGCTGTCCTTCTCGACGATGGTGTAGCGGATGTTCGGGCGATCAAAGCTGGAGAGGAAGACGCGCGAACCGGTGAGCGCGAGCCGCTCAATGATCTCGTCGCGCGTGACGGCATCGGCCGTGGCGGTGAGCGCGATGCGCGGCACATCCGGAAAGCGCTCGTGCAGCACGGAGAGCTGGATGTACTCCGGCCTGAAATCGTGCCCCCATTGCGACACGCAATGCGCCTCGTCAATGGCGAACAGGCCAATGCGCGAGCGTTCGAGCAAGTCGAGAAAGCGCGGCGTCATCAGCCGTTCGGGGGCGACGTAGACGAGGTCCAGCCGCCCCGCCGCCAGATCGCGCTCGACCTGCGCAGCCTCGGCGCCCGTCAGCGCTGAGTTCAGGTACGCGGCACGCACGCCGGCTTCTTCCAGCGCAGCGACCTGATCCTGCATCAGCGCGATCAGCGGCGAGACGACAATGCCCGCGCCCTGCCCGCGCCGATGGCGCACCAATGCGGGAATCTGATAGCAGAGGGATTTGCCGCCGCCGGTGGGCATCAGCACCAGGCAATCGCCGCCGTCGGCCACGTGGGCGACGATCTCCGCCTGCGGGCCGCGGAATGCGCTATAGCCGAACACGTCGTGCAGCACGGCCCGTGTGGCAGCGGCGGTGTCGTCGGGCAGCGCCTGCAGCGCGTGGTCTATGGCGGGGGAGTCGTACATCGGGGCGGCGAGTGCGCGTGGTGTCACGCGCGGGCTGGGCGAAACCGCTATTGTGACAAACCCCGTTGAATGCGGGTCAATCAGGGCAGTCCGATTGTGTGCCGCCGCCGACTATTTCACCGTAAAACGACGCAGCAACGTCAGGTCGCCAGCCTTGCGCATCGGCACGACAAACGTCTGCTGGCGCTCGGACGGCGTGTTCTCGTCGGTGATGATGTTGACGGTAGCGGTGGTGATGATGCTGTTGTCACTACCACTGCCGTAGTAGTTCACGTAGACGAGGTACGTGCCAGGCACGGGAGCGGGGTTCGAGTAGATCTCGGGGCCATAGCCGGTGGTGACGTCCACGTCGAGCGCGCCGCCGTTTTCGACCACGCGCTGGCCATACCAAGTGTGCTGGCCGTCGGGCGAGATCACGTGCAGGTCGAGGTCGGTGCCGTCGGTGTCCCACGAGAGCACCACGCGCAAACGCGGGCGCTGCTTGCCGGTGTAGCTGTCGTAGAACTGGATGCGCTTGGCGTCGCCGCGCACACTGCGCACTTCGACGCTGTTGCTGCCGGCCCCGAATGCGTACGGACGCGAGAACGTGCCGTCGGCTTCAATGCGCTGCGGCATCGCCACCCCGTTGACGACCAGCGTGCCGACCGACGAACCATCCGCCCCGCGTCGGCGGCGTGGTTTGCTGTCATCTGCGGGGGCCGCAGCCTTGGGCGTGTTGCGGATGCGCCCGGCGATCATCGACGTCGCGCGTTGCCCTTGCGGCGTGTTCACCACCACGGCGGGGTAGTGCACGTCTTGCGTGTAGCGCGAATCATCCCCGGCGGAGTTGCGCCAGCCGTTGATCGGTGTGGTGATCTCGATGTTGCCGGAGTCGGTTTGAGCCAGCGCGCCGCCCACTGCGCCAAGAGCGAGGGAAACGGCAAGCGCGAGGCGATGGAAAGCGTGCGTCATGGTGATTAGAAACGGATCGACTTCATCAACGCCAGCTCGCCGATCTTGCGCAGCGGCACGGTGACGAATTCGCGCCGCTCGTTGGGCGTGTTCTCGTTATAGATCAGCGTCAGTTGCGCGGTGATGAGATCGCGGTCGTGCGCCTTTTCGTCGAAGTTGTAGCCGCCGGCGTTGAAGTTGCCCCAGTAGTTCACGTAGAACAGCCAGACGCCCGGGCGCGGCGCAGCGGTGGAGAAAATCTCGGGGCCGGCGCCGTCGACGCTATCCACGTCGAGCCCGCCACCGTCGGACAGCAGCGGCTGCGCAAAGAACGCGTGATCGCCGATCGGCGAAATGACGTGCATATCGACCTCGGCGCGCGGGTCGTCCCAGGTGAGCACGGCACGCAGCTTGGCCGACGTCTTGGTGGTATCCGCCTCGTAGAACTGCAGGCGCTGGCGCGATTGGCCGTCGGGGCTGACGATCTCCACGCTGTTCGAACCCGGGCCGAATGCCCACGGACGCGCGAAGCGGCCTTCGCTGTCGCCATAGAGCGGCATGGCGTTGCCGTTGACGACCAGCACCGGCGGGCGGCGCTGCTTGCCCGCTGCGCGGATGCGCCCGGCGATGAGCGTGCGGTATTTCTGCGCGCCGCGATCGACAGGCGGCTTTGGATACGCCGCGGTGTACTGCTCCAGTTCGTTGGTCAGCTTGCTGTTGCGCCAGCCGCCGATCGGGCCTTCAAGGTCCGCCACCGGTTGCGCCAGCGCAGAAGCGGCCAGCAGCAACGCAGCGGTACCCAACCCCAAGCGCGTCATCCCTCTCTTCACAGCAAACCCTCCCCTCGGATCAGGCGACGCGCCGTCGCCTCGACAAACTGTTCGTCCTGCCCGCGCGGGTGCCGCGCAAAGGCCAGGTGCAGATATTCGTGCGTCAGCGCAATGCGGTCTTCTTCGGTGGCGAGGCGGTGGACGTAGAGCCGGTTGCGGCGCGCATCAGCGTACGGCCGGCCTTCGTGCACCACGCACACGGCGGGCAGCGGCGGCACCTCAAAACCGGGCTCGGCGCCCAGGCGTGCGGACCAGCGTGGCGCCTGTGCCTGCAACCACTGCTGCGCGCCCGCCACCGGAGCGCAGTCGCCGGCCACCGCGCTCTGGAACGACGTGAGTGTCGCCTGTGGCCACCACTGCGCGAGGATGGCGTCAAAGCCCTGGCCGCGCTGGGCGGCGGCGCGCGCTGCCGTCCAGCTCATCTGGCCACTGGCGCTGATCGTGCCGTGGTATTGCACGGCCGCGCCAGTCAGCACCAGCCTGTCGGTGAATTCGGCGGCGTTGCGTGCGGCAACGGCCGGCGGGCGCGGCAGCACGCGCTGTGTGCGGGAACTGTCGGCGATGCGGTAGCAGCCCTTGTCGCGCGAAGCGTGCTGCACAAGATAGCTGCGTGCCGCCACCGCCAGCGCGCGAGCGGCTTGCGGTTCGGCGAGGTCGCCTTCGCGCTCCACCACGCGGGCCACGTAGTCGTTCATGCCCAGCCGGCCGGTGATGACCGGGGCGTTGTTCACGCGGGCAAACGTCAATTCGCCCTTGCTCTCGATCGGCAGCGCGTTACCGTTGATAAAGCGCACGGTATAGCGGCCGTCGAGGCGACCGGGCGCGACCGCCTTGCCGCTGGCATCGCGCACTTCGCGAATCGGATAACGCGCGAAGAAATCGACGGCCACGCAGGCGTCATCGTCGGGCACGGGTGTCTGCTCGATCAACGGGGTCAGGCGCGGCGCGGCAGCGGCCAGCACTTGGTTGCTTGACCCTGCGCCGCCCAGCCACACGGGCGAGCCATCGGCCAGCCAGCCAGCCGCACCGCCAATCGATGCGCCGGGGCGCTGCGGGTCGGGCATCGTCCAGGTCTTGGCACGCAGAAGACCGCCAAAGTTCGACACCGTGCCCTCCCCTCTGCCCACGGTGAGCACGGAGATGAGCGTTTGTGCGGCGGCCTCGCGGCCATCAGCGGGCACGGTACGCAAGGCGGTGAGCAGATCCGCGACAGGAACGCGCTGCGTCGGCTGCATGGCGCGCAGGTCGCGTAGCCACGTAGGCGATCCGGCCTGTTGCCAGAAGCGGCGCCAGTCTGCGCGGTCGAGGCCCAAGCGCGCGGGCTCGAAATAGCGGCCGCACGATTGGATGAGTGCGCGCTCGCGGTCGATGCTATTGCCGGCTGTGCAGCAGTAGACCTCTTCAGCGTCGTTGCCGTGGCACATGTAGTCGGGCGTGCTGATACGGCGCGAGACGAGGTAGCTGTAGACGAAGAGTTTCCAGACGCTGCCCAGCGGCGTGTCGGTGTCGCGCGGCAGTGCGGTGGCTTGCGGTGTGCCGCCGGCTGGGTCGGCACTGAATTGCCAGAGCTTGGCGTCATCCCCCTGCAGCACGGCGTAGCGCAGTGGCTCTGCAGCGGGCGCGGCGATGGCGAGCCCTGCCTGCCCAACGCACGCGAGCGCGCTGACGGCCGAGAACAGGCCGGTCAGCACACCTCGCGCGAGCAGGCGGGAACGCGTCGCCATATCACTCCACCTCACTCCACCTTGAACGGATAGCTGGCCGTCTTGCCATCCCCCTGGAACGCCTTGGCTTCCGGCTGGTACATGCGGAAGTAGCGCACCGGCGGCAGCGCAAAGCGGCCCGGCAGCGAGAAGCGCACCAGCTGGCGCAGCACGGTCGGGCGCTCCAGCGTGGGCACCGGCTGGTTGTACGACAGCTGGCCCATTTCGTAGGCAGCCTTGCGTTCGAACGCCTGCGGGCCGTTGCCTTCGTTCGGCTCGCCCTTCAGGCCATCGATCTGGATGCCCCACGTGGTAGCCTCCACTTCGGCACCCGGCGGCAGCGGCACTTCGACCAGGCCGTAGCGGTACGTGCCCTGGCGCGGTGTCAGTACCACCTCGTCGACATAGAGGGCGTTGCTGTCCAGGGTGGAACCCGGTTTGACCAGCTTGGCCGTGAAGGCAATACCGCTGCTATTGGTGTCAGCAGCCGGTTGCTTAGGCGCCTTCGGGTCCGGCTTGGCCGGCGTGGAATCGATCGGCTCCAGACGGTACAGCTTGCGCTCCACCGTAATCGGCAGCTTGGACGCTTCCGGTGCGCGGCTGCGGTACGACACGATGGCCGACTGCGTGGTGACGTCGGTCGGGGCGGTCGTCAAGTCCAGCGCGGCTGGCACTTGCGCGCCCGTCCAGCGCCACATCGGCACACCCACCGGCGAGCGCGTCGCCTGCCAGCCGCCCGCGGAAACGGCCGGTTGGATGGCCGCCACGCTGGCACCTTGCAGGCCGCCCAGGCCCTTCTGCAGCCAGACCAGCGCAACGGCGCGGTCCATCGTCGGCATGGCGGCGCTGGCGCGGGCCAGCAGCGGTGCCGGGTCGGCAGCCGAACGACCGCCGCCCATCAGCAGCAGGCTCTGCACCAGCGGCGAGTTGTCTGCGGCGAGTGCGTTTCGTGCAGCGATGTCGGCGGAGACCACCGCTTCCGGCACCGGCTGGCCGATCTGGCGCATCAGCTGCGCGGTCAGCACCGTTGCCACCTGGCGGCCGCGCGGGGAATCCGGGGCCACGAAGATCAGGCTATCGCCAGCAGCAGGGTCGGCGTCGGCGGGCGCCTTGTTGCGTGCCAGCTCATTCGCCACGCCCGACAGCGGCGTTGCCACCGGCAAGCCCATCTCGTTGGCAAACCACAGCGCCAGCGCGCGGTGCAGCAGCGGCTCGTTGGCGCTGGTGCGCTTGTAGGCTTCGAGCACCTGCTTCCAGTTGTCCGCCGGCAGGCTGATGCCGACCGAACGGCTCGCGAGCCAATCCGCGTAATACGCATACGACGTGATCAGCGCGCTGCTGGTGGTCAGTTCGCCCCACCAGCCGAAGGTACCGTTGGTGCCGGCCAGCAGTGCCAGACGCTGACGCTGCGTGCGCAGCAATGCGTCGACGCCTTGCGTGCCAGCCGGGCCGCCATCGCCGAGGCGCGAACCCGTGGCGGCCAGACTTTGCTGGGCAATGGCCAGCGGAATCAGGCGGCTGGCGGTCTGCTCGGCACAACCGTACGGGTACTCGATCAGGTCATCCGCCACGCGGGCGAACTGGCTGGCCGTGTTGCCGACCACGCGCAGACGCACGTCGCGCGCATCAGCAGGCAGGCCCAACGGCAAGCGCGTGCCTTGCAGCTGTGTGAGCGGAACGACGTTCTCGCGATCCGCCAGCCAGCCGGTGGCATCCAGCTTGAGCGTGGTCTGCAAGCGGTCCGACACTGCATCACCCTGCTTCAACTCGGCATTGACGACGCCCGCCTGCAACGCCGTGACCGGCGCGCGCAGGTAGTTGGCGCCGCGCTTGAGCGTCACGCGCTGGTTGATGTTCAGGCCAGCGCCCGAGACGATCCAGTCTGCGGTGATGTCCTTGTCGGTCTGATTGAAGGCGACCATGTCCAGACGCGGCTGGTCGCTCTCGCGGAAGCGTTGCGGGCCGGTCCATTTCAGGTACAGCGGCTTGTCCGAACGGATGTTGGCCGTGCGCTGGCCGACGATGCCGTCCGATGCGCCCGTGGTGGACACGGCACGCACCGTGATCCGCCAGCGCGCCAGCGAATCCGGCATCTTGAACGTCATGCGTGCGCGGCCATCGGCGCCGGTCTGCAGGTTCGCGACCCACGCGGCGGTGTCCTTCTCGTCACGACGCGGGCGCTCCAGCACCTTCACGCCACGCTCGTTGTGGCGGCCATACGTGCCACCCGGCTTGCCCGGCAGCGATGCGAGTGCCAGGTCGTAGCTGATAAAGCTCTGGCTCGACGTGGTGCGCACGCTGTTGCGGCGCGGGTGATAGAAGAAGTCGACGATGCTCGGCGCCACTTCCGGCTGCAGCACGTAGATCATCTCGTCGACCACCGACACCGTCAGATTGGCCGGCACAGGCTTGCCTGCCAACGCGCTGGTCAAATCTAGCGTGACGGTCTCGCCCGGTGCATAGACGGCCTTGTCGGCGTGCACGGTCAGGTCCAGCGTCGGTTGCGTGACGACGATGCCGGCGTTCTGGAACACCATATCGCCATCGCGCACGTACAGCACCGAGAACGTCATGTTCGGCGCGAACTCCGCGCCGATCTTGATGCGCGCGCGGTATTGCGACGGCGTGACCTTCTGCAGGCTGAGCCATTCGCCGCCGCGCGACAGCAGCGCGTGGTGCTCGACCTTGTCGCGCTCGAGCGTCAGCAGCGCGTCGTCCACCGGCTGTGGGAAGGTGATCAACGCCTCGGCGGTATCACCAATCTGGTAACGATCGCGATCGAACACCATCTCGATGTTGCCCGGCACGGTCTGCACACCGTCGCCCGCCACCCAGTGGCTGGAGGCGGCGAGCAGGTTGCCTGCAGCATCCCGCACCGACAGCGTGTACGAACCCGGCTGGTCAAACTTGACCGGGAAGGTGGCGTTGCCCTTGGCATCCGGCGCGAGCGTGCCTTCGGTGCGGGTACGCGTTTCCAGGCGGACGAGGTCCCACTTGGCCGGCGGTGCCGTCGGTCCGGTCGCACCCGCCACCACCGGCATCGGCGTGAGGGTGAAGGACACGTTCTGCCCCGGCGTCGTGAAGTTCGACGTGGTCGACAGCTTGTACGGCGTCGCGCCGCGCGCGATCAGCAATTCGCGCGTGACCTTCACGCGGTAGGCTGCGCCGTCGTTGGCGAACACGGTCACCACATAGCGGCTCGGCTCCTTGGCGGCGGGCAGTTCCAGCTTGGCATTGCCATCACCGTCGGTGGTCAGCTCCTGCTGCTCGAGCTTGACGGGGAACAGGCCCGCGTAACGCAGTTCGCCCTCCACCATCGTCACCTGCTGCGCGCGCAGGCTGACCGACACCTTGCCGTCCTTGACGGGCTTGCCGTCCGGATAGCGCAGGCTGATCTTGCCCTTGACCGCTTCGCCCGTGCCGTAGCTGGCCTTGTCGAGCGACAGGTTCACGTCAAAGTGCGGCTTGATGTATTCGGCCACGCGGAAGGCGCCGCCGTACGTGCCGCCGTTGTAATCGAAGCGCAGTGAGTAACCGCCAGCCGGCGCGTTAGTCGGCAGCGTGAAGCGCGTGTCGGCGCCCGTGTCACCGGCCAGGCGCGTCGTGGTCGTCGCCACCGGCGCGCCGTTCGGGTCGAGCACCTGCAGCTTGATGTCGCCCGCCGCTGGCACCGTCGATTCGGTCGCGTTCTTGAAGTTGCGGCCAATGAACTTGACGCTCACTTCATCGCCCGGGCGATACAGCGGGCGATCGGTGAAGGCGTACAGCTTGGTGTTGTAGATCTCGCTGTCGTAATAGAAATTCTCGGAGATGAACACGCCACCCGCGCGGTCGCTGCCGATCACGTAGCTGCGCTCCGGGGAGACGTGGCGCAGGTCCGCCGTACCGTCGCTATCGGTGGTGCCAGATGCCAGCACGCCAACGCCATCCGTCCAGCTCACCGACGTACCGCCCACCGGCTTGCCGCTCTTGCGCTCAGCCGTCCACACCATCATCCCTTGCGAGGTGCCCTTGGTGACAGCGACGGTGTCCGACACGAACAGCAGCGTGTGCGCGCGGTACGCACCAATCACCGCTTCCACGATGTACAAACCCGCCGGCAGCTTGCCCACTGGGATCATCACGTTGCCGGCGTTCTGCGGCATCCATTCGCTGCTGCTGCCTTCGAGCTTCACGTCCTTGGGCGGCGCGATGGGCTTGGCATCCCAGATCGGGTAGCGGAAGCGGCCGAGTAACTCGTAGCCCTTGAGCGGCGCGTACTGCGGGTTATTGGAGAAACGCGTGGGCGCGGTCATCTGATCGCCCATGCTGAATTGCGGCGCGGTCTCCACAGCCTTGGTGCGCGTGGCGAACGACAGCACGCGCTGCCAGGCGCGGCGGGCCTGGCGCGTCCAGTTGTCCCACAGATAGGCCAGCGTGTTGGCCAGACCTTCGCCCGTGTAGTTGGCCTTGACGTCGATGCGGTGCAGGTTCTTCTGCGCCTTCAGGAATTCGAGCGGCTGCGGCACGCGGTAGATGAGGACGTCCGCGCCGCCGTAGCGGGAAAGCTCATCCTTGTACTCGCGGCCCGGGGCTTCCAGGCGCACCATCGCTTCCTGGTCGGTGCCGTAGCTGGCGTCCGACAGCAGGAAGAACGGCTGGCCCTTGAACGGCTCATAGCCGCTGCTGGGCACATCGAACAGCGTGGGGTTCGGCTTTTCAGGCGCGTCTGCCGCCTGTGCATGGCCGACCAACGCCAGCACCGTCAGGCAGACGGCAGCGACCAGATTGAACGAACGCCAGCGGTTGCGCATCATGTTTTTTACCGTGTCAAAAAGGCCAGACGAAACACGCCGATGAAGTTGGGGTTGCCGCTCTGCGGCTGCCAGCGCGAGTCTTTCCATTGCATCAGTTCAGAAACCGGGACCGCGCGCAGGCCGTTGTCGCCGCGGGTGACGGTGCCGGTGTGGTAAGCGATGTAGCGATCCATCCAGATCATCAGATGCTGGTCGTCGCCTTGATCGAAGAAAAGCAGATCGCCGGGGAGCGCCTGGTTGACGTCACGGGCGATGAAGCGGCTGTTCTGCTGAATGAGGCCGAGCGCGGAGACATACGCGCCGGTGCTGCCATCAATGCGGGCCCACCGCTGCGTGAGCGTGCGCTGGGCCGGCGTGAGGTTCAGCTCGGGCGGCAGTTGCCGTGCGGATTCCGCATCACGCATGCCGTTGGCGCGCAGCCAGCGGGCATCGTGCGTGCGCAGTGCCTCGCCGGCGGCGAAGCGGACGAGGCCGGCACAGTCGCGGTGCGTCCAGCGCGGCGTCGGGCCCTGGCGGAGCTGCTCATTGACGATGCGCACGAACCACGCGCGAAACACGCTCGATTGATCCGGCGTGAGCGCGTCAGGGTCGGCGGGTGCGGCATCGGCCCAGCCAGATAACGCATGTGCACATGGAGCAAGCAGGCAAGCGCCGGCCGCCGCCAACCAACGGCGACGGTTCAGCGCAGCAGCCTGGGCGCGCAGCGTCATTGCGTGCTGGTGTTGTCTGCAGGAACGGGAGCGGCGGCCTCGGTGGCCGGCGCATCGGCGGGCGCGGCGGACGCAGCAGGCGCTTCAGCCGTGTCAGCGGGCGGGGGTGCCCCGTCGCCACCAGCGGGCAATCCGCGTCCGCTCGACAGCCACGTCACCGGTACCCAGCCGCGCGCCGCCGGCACACCGCCATCCAGCGCCAGCGACACCGGCGCATACCGCGCCAACGCCTTGAGCTTCGGGAACAGGTGCGTCTGCGCGGCGTTCAGGAACACGGCCTCCTGGTCGGCGGGCAACGCGGCGCCCGCTTCGCGACGCACCAGCGGCGCAAGCGATGCAGGCGTCATGGTCAACACAACACGCGCGGTCTTGTCACGCGGCAGATTGTCGGCCACTGCCGGGAAGCGCTTGGCGAGCACGGCCAGCGCGTCATCCACCAGGCGCACATCGGGCGAGAACACTACCACGTCGCCCGCAATCGCCAGCGTGACCGGGAAGTAGCGATCCGACGAGAGTTGCGCGGCAAACGGCGCGCCAGCCGACTGCGCCGTGCCATAGCGCGCGCTCACCGGGCGCTGCCACAGCGTGGCGTTGGCCGGCCCTGACTTGGTCGTGACTGGCAGGCGCTTGTAGGCGCCGGCTTTGTCATCGGCCTGCGCCTTGGCTTCATAGGAGCCGACGATCTGGCCGAACAGCGCGCCCAGCGCCGGCTTCACCGCTTCGGCTTGCGAAGGTGAAGACAACCTGGCCACGAACAACGGCGCCACCAGCGACGACTTGCCATACCAGCACGCGGCGGCCGGGCCAGCAAACGCATCGCCAACATGCGCGGCGGCTTCGGTCACCTCCTTGGCATCGCCAGCCACATTGCGCAGCAGCGTGCCGGCCGCCTTCCAGTCGATCGGCAAGGTCGCGCAGGCGGCGGGGTCTGCAGGCAAGGCGTGCCACAACGCAGCGTTATCCCACTTGCCGGACAGGCGCGCCGGGTCGATCAGTGCGGCGCTTTGCCAGCCATTGCCAGACGCCCCCGCACCAAAGTCGAAGCGCAACGCCTCGATCCCCGGGAAATACTGCTGATAGCCGAACGACAGATAGTTGGCGCTCACCACAACGTGGTGGCCCGTCGTCTCTGCGGTCGGCAGCGAATAGGCATTGCCTTGCACGTTGCGCTTGCCTGCGTCGTCCGACAGCAGTGCGGCGAGTGCTCTTGCCTGCTTGGAGACCAGCTTGCCGTCGTTATCCAGCAGGATGCCCGGCTCCGACAATGCGATCAGCCGGTCGCCCTTGCTGGCAATCAGGATGGAGCGCGTGGCCGACAACCGCAGCGCGTAGACCGGTGCGCCGGAGTCCCCCAGTGCATCGGCCACCTTGGTGAGCTGCGTGTCGCTCGTGGCGACGGTGGCAACGGCTTCCAGCGCCTTGGCCAAGCCATTGCGCTGCATGGAGAGCACCCAGTAGCGGAGCTTGTCGTCGGCGCCGCGCCATAGCATCACGCGGGCGGGCTCGTCGAATACGTGCTTGAGCACGGTCTCGGCGAGGTCCAGTTTCTGCTCGTAGGCGAGACGACGCAGCGCGCCGGCCACCGAGAGGCGGTCTTCGTTGCCCTCGTAATAGGCGACGAAATCTTCGGTCAGCACGTCGCGCAGCAACGGCACGCGCAGCACGTCGCGCGGCAGTTGCGACAGGCTCTGGCTGTCGATCAGGGCATCGGGGTACGTGAGGTCGAGCTGAACTTGGCGGGCGTGCAAGGCACGCGTGCGGCCAAACGGGTGCCAGACCATCTGCACCACCGCGGCGCCGGCCGCCACCAGGGCGACCGCGCCAATGGCGATCTGCTTGCGTGTGAGCTTCATGGAATCGTCGGCAAGACTGGAGAGGGAGCCGGCGATTTGTAGAAATTGCCGGTCGATAACCGCGAGATCATAGCCGCTGGCATGTTAAGGCGGGTTAACGTTTCGAGAAAATCAGAACGCGTCGCTGCGCATGCGACGCAGCCGATCAACAGGCGAAAAAAAACCCGGCCCCCGCAAAGGGGCCGGGCTTTGATGCGAAGGACGCTGCCTAACCTCAGGCGGCGCCGCCTTCCTCTTGGTGGACGACAGGCGTCTCGAAGATCGAAGCGGCTTCTTCCTCGGCAATCGCTGCAGCGCGGTCGCGGTCGGCGGCTTCCTTGGCCTTGCGGGCACGGTGGTAAGCCAGACCGGTACCAGCCGGGATCAGACGGCCGACGATGACGTTTTCCTTCAGACCACGCAGGTCGTCGACCTTGCCCATGATGGCGGCTTCGGTCAGCACGCGCGTGGTTTCCTGGAACGATGCCGCCGAGATGAAGCTGTCGGTCGACAACGATGCCTTCGTGATACCCAGCAGCAGGTTCTCGTAGGTTGCCGGACGCTTGCCTTCCGCGATCACGCGGTCGTTTTCGTCCAGCAGCTCCGAGCGCTCCACCTGTTCACCCGGGATGAACTTGGTGTCGCCGGTGTCCACGATCTGCACGCGGCGCAGCATCTGACGAACAATCACTTCGATGTGCTTGTCGTTGATCTTCACGCCTTGCAGACGGTACACGTCCTGCACTTCGTCGACGATGTAGGTCGCCAGCTCTTCCACGCCCTTCAGACGCAGGATGTCGTGCGGGTCGGCCGGGCCTTCGACGATCATTTCGCCCTTGTTGACCACCTGGCCGTCGTGCACCAGCACCTGCTTTTCCTTGGCGATCAGGAACTCGTGGGCATTGCCGTCGAGGTCCGTAATCACCAGGCGCTGCTTGCCCTTGGTGTCCTTACCGAACGAAGTCGTACCGGTGACTTCCGCCAGCACGGCGGCGTCCTTCGGCGAACGGGCTTCGAACAGCTCGGCCACACGCGGCAGACCACCGGTAATGTCACGCGTCTTCTGCGATTCGGTCGGGATACGTGCCAGCACTTCACCCAC
>JBCNQE010000029.1:0-7428 GCA_039592975.1 Ralstonia sp.
CCTTCAAGTACGCGGTACATCTGCGCCGGCTGAATATGGTGCCACCAGTGCTGCCCGCCCAAAAATTGCAAATCGTGCCAATGGCGAAGCATATGCCCGAGAAGATGGGCCAAACGCTTGTGGTCCGGGTGTTTTATGAGGGCAAGCCCGTTCAGGGAGCCCTCGTGCAGCCCGATTACGTGACTGACCCCGACTCCAAACCACTGAAGACTGGTGCCGACGGCATCGCGACCATCAAAGTGCGAAACCAGGGTCTCAATGTCGTCGTTGCAACGCTCACGACGCCACCTGCGAACCCCGTGCAGACGAACCGCGACGAGTATCTAGCGACGTTGTCATTCGTGCTGCCGCACCAGCCCGAGTAAGGCCGACCGAGGCCAAACATTGCGGGCCCTGTACGCACGTGAAGACGCATCGAGTTTGCATATGAACAGCCCATTCCCGTCCTTTCCGCAGTTCATCACTGCACTCGCGCTTGCAGTGCCAGCCGGCCTCGCCTGGCCTAGGCTGCGCAACTGGCTGCGTGGCCGCCCCCCCGGCACAGGCTCTCCCCTCGATGCTGACGACACGGGTGCGCCGAATCGTTGATGAGACAGCTGACATCAAGTCGTTCGAACTCGTGAGCGCCGACGGCTCTAAGCTGCCCGGCTGGAGTGCCGGCGCGCACATCGACGTGCGACTCGACCAAGATACTGTTCGGCAGTACTCGCTGTGTGGAGCACCTGGCACACAGGACATGTATCGCATCGCGATAAAGAATGCGCCTGACTCACGCGGGGGTTCACGCGCGATGCACCAGCGCGTGGGCGTCGGAGATACGCTTGTCATCAGTCATCCGCGCAATCACTTCGAAATGATCGACGATGCTTGCCACTACGTACTGATTGCCGCCGGCATCGGGATCACGCCGCTGCTCGCGATGGCGCAGGAGTTGCAGGCTCGCGGTGCCTCGTACGAACTGCATTACTTCACGCGTTCGATCGCCGAGACCGCGTTCCAACAAATGCTTTCTGCGCAGCCGTATGCTGATCGCGTGAGCTTCCATTACGCCGTTGGCGCGCGACTGCGTGACCTGCTGCAGGTGAGCCTTCGCCACTATTCACCTGGCCACCACATCTATATGTGTGGCCCGCGCCGGTTTACGGACGTCATCAACGATGTCACAGCCGGCATCTGGCCGCCCGAAGCCATCCACGTCGAATACTTCGGTGCGGACGTTGCTGCGACGTCCGCACCGGGCCACGCGTTCGAGGTTAAGCTGGAGCGCTCGAAGCGCACGATTCCGGTTTCCGCCGAATGCAGCATCGCCGATGCGCTATGCGCGCACGGCATCTCTGTTGCCACCTCGTGCCGCGAGGGTGTCTGCGGCACCTGTTTGACTGGCCTCTTGGCCGGCACGCCAGACCACCGGGACGCGTTCCTCAGTGACAAGGAGCGTAAGGCTGGCGACAGGATCATGATCTGCGTCTCGCGCGCGAAGTCTAAGCAGCTCGTGCTCGACATCTCACCGCGACAGCGGTCGAAAGCCTCCCCTACTCAGAGCGTCGAGAAGAAGTACGTGCGTACGTAGCGCCGATTGAGTAAGCGCCGTCATGTCTTGCTCGAAGCGCTCGGCGTGCACACCCTTGCCCATCGGTCACTGAGAATTTGATCGGCGGCGAAGTGTTGTCCTATCTGCTCGCCCCGATTCCAACAAGGATTCCAATCCCGCCGCAAGCAGATCGCCGAATGCCGATCCGTTGTGCGACATGAAAGTTGGTGTGCCGCTAAGCATTCAGTCAAGAATTGGAGAGCCGCTCACATCGGCGATCAACTCAATGGAATCTCCAAGATCCACTTGAACGTCCACCGGTCGGTGCTACGCGTCAAACCGCGTCCAATACCGAAATTGAAAACGAACGGCTTACGGTCCACATCAAACGCGAGAAATAGCGTGTGCTGCTGCTCATGCAATGGCAGGAGATGATCAACACGCCCCAGTCCTGCGTAGTACTCCACCCCGGCGCGAACTCCGGTTGCGACAGTGCGAGCCACCTTGAATGCGGGCGCAACCTCCGGCACACCGCTGCGCTCGGGGCCAGAGAGGTTCCAGTCAAGCACTGGGTTGATCGCCCATAGCCACCGCTCATTCTGAAAGCCATAAATCGGCCGCAACTCCGCCGCTTGTTGCGATTGCTCAAATCGTGTCGCAACGTGAGCCAGCTCGACGTTGAGACCAGCGAAGTGGCCAACCCCATCTTCCGGTCGAACAGGCATCCACTTCACGCGGAGCTTCGGACCGGTGACGTAGTACGTGTTATCACGCGTGAGCGAAGTCGGAACGTACAGACCAAGCTCTACCGACGGCGTCAATCCGTAAGAGAACTCAGCGGTTGCGCGCCAACCGTGGGGGGTTGTGACTTCTTTGGGGTACGAGGGCTCTGCGATGCCGCTCGGCGTCGTGTTCAGATGCAGCTCCAAACCAAACTCGCCCGGTGCGTTGATGTCGCCCGTATAGACCTGGATTTCGTCGGGCAGCGCAGCGTGCACCGGCGGTGCCGACACGTACAACAAACTTGCGGTGAGCCCGGCAATGTGGGCAATGCGCGAATTCAGCATGGGGGTACTCCGTTTTCTACCCGCCGAAGCACAAAGGTAGGATGAGCGCTCTTGCTTATGTCCCAGTGCGTTACAACGGGTGGCGAGGGGGATGAAATGAATCTGTACGGCGCGCACGTCAGGGCTTTTGCGACGGGCGAGCCTCGAGTCCGAGCGCCTCTGGCGCGACGTAAGCCAATGGCGCAAGTTGGAAGGCAGGTAGGCGACGGTATGCAGAGCAGCCCCCAGGGGGAAAACTCATCGATAGCTTTATGGGGCCGCGCAAAAACGCCCGCCCCAGCAAAGCTAGCGTGTTTCCTGCATACCTTCCAGTACGGCGGAAAGTTTGATAGCTCCTGAGCTTTCCCCCATCGAGGCTAGCTAAGCTGGCCCTGGCAGACGTACTTGGTGTGAAGGTAGTCGTCCAGCCCGTGGACGGAGCCTTCCCGGCCGTAGCCGGATTCCTTCACGCCACCAAACGGCGCGGCCTCGGCGGCCAGCGCGCCTTCGTTGATGCCGACAATGCCGGTCTCCAGCGCTTCAGCCACGCGCCAGATGCGACGCACGTCCTGGCTGTAGAAGTAAGCGGCCAAGCCAAACGGCGTGTCGTTGGCGGCGGCAATCACGTCCTCTTCGGTGGTGAAACGCGTGAGCGGCGCGACCGGGCCGAAGGTTTCTTCGCACGCACAGGCCATGGTGGCATCGGCATCGATCAGCACCGTGGGTGCGTAGTAGTTGGCGCCGAGCTGGGTCAGGCGTGCACCGCCGGTCAATACCTTGGCGCCCTTCGCGATGGCGTCCTGCACGTGCCGATCGATCTTCTCGACCGCGCGCGCGTTGATCATCGGGCCGATCTGCGAAGCCGGGTCGGTAGCAGGCCCGACCTTGAGCGCAGCCACGCGTGCGGCCAACTTGGTGGCAAACGCATCGTGCACTGCGTCGTGCACGAACACACGGTTCGGGCACACGCAGGTCTGCCCGCCGTTGCGGAACTTGGCTGCCATGAAGCCATCCACGGCGGCGTCGATGTCAGCATCTTCGAACACGATAAAGGGCGCATTGCCGCCAAGTTCCAGCGAGAGCTTCTTGAGCGTGTCGGCGCTGCGGCGCGCCAGATGCTTGCCGACGGGCGTGGAGCCCGTGAACGTGATCTTGCGCACGCGCGCATCGTCCAGCCACACATCCACCACCTCGGGCGTGCGTTCGCGCGAGGCGGTAACGATATTGAGCACGCCCGGCGGCACGCCGGCTTCCTGCGCGAGGCGCACCAGGGCCAGCGACGTCAGCGGCGTGTCTTCGGCCGGCTTGCAGACCACGGTGCAGCCCACGGCCAACGCCGGAGCAATCTTGCGCGCGATCATCGCCGCCGGAAAATTCCACGGCGTGATGGCCGCCACCACACCCACGGGCTCCTTGAGCGCAAACATGCGCCTGCCAGGCACGGGCGCCGGAATGACCTCGCCGTTCATGCGCGTGGCTTCTTCGCCAAACCATTCGATGTAGCTCGCGGCATAGGCCACCTCGCCTTTGCCTTCGGCAAGCGGCTTGCCCTGCTCCAGCGAGATCAGCTTGCCGAGATCCTCCTGATGCGCAAGCACCAGGTCATTCCAGCGTTTGATGATCTGCGCACGCTGCTTGGCGGGCACTTTGCGCCACGTTGGGAAAGCGGCATGCGCGGCATCCAGGGCAGCACGTGCCTCATCCGCGCCCGAGTCGGGCACGCGCATGATGAGATCGCCCGTGGCAGGGTCTGTCACGTCCAGTAGCGGGCCAGTTGCAGCGGTCCATTCGCCGGCAATGTAGTTGGTGCTGCGGATCAGGTCCGCATGTTGGATCGAGAGAGACATGGTAGTAGTCAGGAAAACATCAGAGATCAGGTGGCGGCAATGTGCGCGGCAATCGCCTCGCCCACTTGCGTGGTGTTGGCAGTGCCGCCCAGGTCCGGTGTATGTGGGCCGTCCTTCAGCACGGCTTCGATGGCAGCGACGATGGCGTCGTGCGCCGCCCGCCCCGCCCCCTGCCCTTGCGTCAGGAAATCCAGCATCAAGGCACCCGACCAGATCATCGCGATCGGGTTGGCAATGTTCTTGCCGTAGATGTCAGGGGCCGAGCCGTGCACCGGCTCGAACAGCGATGGGAACGTGCGATCGGGGTTCAGGTTGGCCGAAGGTGCCAGGCCGATCGTGCCGGTCGTCGCGGGGCCAAGATCGGACAGGATGTCGCCGAACAGGTTGGTCGCGGCCACCACATCGAAGCGGCCCGGCTGCAGCACGAAGCGTGCGGTCAGGATGTCGATGTGCTGCTGGTCGAGCGTGACGTCGGGATAGCTTTGCGCGACTTCATCCGCGCGCTTGTCCCACCACGGCATGCTGATGGCGATGCCGTTGCTCTTGGTGGCGAGCGTCACGTGCTTGCGCGGGCGGCTCTGTGCGAGGTCAAACGCGAACTTCAGCAGGCGTTCCGCGCCCTTGCGTGAATAGACCGATTCCTGAATCACGATTTCGCGGTCGGTGCCTTCGTACATGATGCCGCCGAGCGACGTGTACTCCCCTTCGGTGTTCTCGCGCACGACGTAGTAGTCGATGTCGCCCGGTTTGCGATTGGCCAGCGGACACGGCACGCCTTCGAACAGGCGCACCGGGCGCAGGTTGATGTACTGGTCGAACTCACGGCGGAACTTGAGCAGCGAACCCCACAGCGAGACGTGATCGGGCACCGTGGCCGGCCAGCCGACCGCGCCAAAGAAAATCGCGTCCATGCCCTTGAGCTGCGCCTTCCAGTCGTCGGGCATCATCTGGCCGTGCTGCTGGTAGTAGTCGCAGCTGGCCCAGTCGATGTTGTGACACTCCAGCTCGAAGCCAAAGCGCTCGGCCGCCGCCTGGATGACGCGCAGGCCTTCGGGCATGACTTCCTTGCCGATGCCGTCTCCCGGGATGATCGCGATGCGAAATGCGGGAATCATGTCGTTCCTTGTTCTATTAAACGGAGACTGCGGCGGCGCGGTCCCGCTCATCAAGCCAGCCCTGACGCAGTTCAGGCACCGAGTCGGCGAGTTGCTCGTAGTACGGATGATGTGGGCCGCGATCAAAATCAGCGCGCGCCACCTGCGTGAGCTTACGACCGTGCTGCATGACGACGATCTCGTCGCACACGGCGCGCACGGTGTGCAGATCATGGCTGATGAAGAGGTAAGACACGCCCAGATCGCGCCGCAGGTCGGCCATGAGGTTGAGTACTGCCGCACCCACCACGGTGTCGAGCGCGGAAGTCACCTCATCGCAGAGGATCAGATCCGGCTCGGCCGCCAGGGCACGCGCGAGGTTCACGCGCTGCTTCTGCCCGCCCGACAGCCCACCCGGCAAGCGTTGCGCCACACTGTGCGGCAAGCGCACCAGATCGAGCAGCTCGCGGATGCGCCGCTGCAACGCCTCGCCCTTCAGGCCTTTGTAGAACTGCAGCGGCCGCGCCAGGATGCGTTCGATGGTGTGCGACGGGTTGAGCGCCGTGTCGGCCATCTGGAAGACAATCTGGATGCGGCGCAGCTCCTCGTGGCTCCGGTTGGCAAGCAGCGGCTTGAGTTCACGGCCGGCGAACGTCATGTTGCCCTGGCACGGCGCAATCAGGCCTGCAATGGCCCGCGCCAGCGTGGTCTTGCCTGACCCCGATTCGCCGATCACGCCGATGGCCTGCCCGCGGTAAAGCTTGAGGTCGATCCCTTCGATGACACAGGTGATGGGCTTGCCCTTTGTGCCGACAGGTCCGTAGCTGGCAGCCAATGACCGTACATCGAGCAGCAACTCACCTTCGCCCAGGCAGTGCTCCGCTGGGCGCGCGGTTGGCCGCGCCGCCGCCAGCAGGCTCTTGGTGTAGTCATGATCAGGCGTGGCGAGGATGTGCGCGGTCGGGTTGATCTCCTGCATCTGGCCGCCGCGCAGCACCAGGATGTGGTCGGCCATCTGCGCCACCACGGCCAGGTCGTGGCTCACGTAGACGGCGGTGGCGCGGCGCTCGCGCACCACGCGGCGGAACGCACGCAGCACTTCGATCTGCGTGGTCACGTCCAGTGCGGTGGTCGGCTCGTCCAGGATCACCAGATCCGGATCGATGATGAGCGCCATCGCCGCCATGAGCCGCTGCAACTGCCCACCCGACACCTGATGCGGATACCGCTCGCCAATGGTTTCGGGATTGGGCAGTGCAAGTTCGCGGAACAACTCCACGGCCTTGGCCTCGGCTTCTGCGCGCGTCATCGTGCCGTGAATGCGCGCGGGCTCCACCACCTGATCCAGGATCGTGCGCGACGGGTTGAACGACGCCGCTGCACTCTGCGCGATGTAGGCGACGGTACGCCCGCGCAACGCGCGCTGCTCGGCAGGCGGCAGGTGCAGGACATCGATGTCGCCAATGCGCACGCTGCCCGATGCGATCTCGCAGCCATGGCGGGCATAGCCCATCAGCGCCAGCGCAGTGGTGGTCTTGCCGGAACCGGACTCGCCAATCAGCGCCAGCACCTCGCCCGGCTGGATGGCAAAGCTGAGGTTGTCTACGAGGGTCTGTTCGCCTGCGGTAATGCGCAGGCCTTCTACGACGACGGACGCACCCATGTTCAACGCCCTCCGCGTTCGCGGGCCGCGCGGCCCGGCAGGTTGTCGATGACGATGTTGACGGCGATGGTCAGACTCGCGATGGCCAACGCCGGTACGATCACCGAGGCGCCTGCGTCAGGCAGCGCACCGATGTTCTCGCGCACCAGCGAGCCCCAGTCCGCATCGGGCGGCTGAATGCCCAACCCCAGAAAGCTCAGGCTCGCCAGCAGCAGTACCACGTACACAAAGCGCAGGCCCAGGTCGG
>JBCNQE010000003.1:0-360121 GCA_039592975.1 Ralstonia sp.
CAGCGTTCCCACATGAGTGCCTTCTGACTCTCGGTGTAATAGATCCGGCGCCGTTGTTTCATTTGCAACCCCTCCTCTGCTCACGCAGTCTCTAGTGTGTTGCATCGACCGGTTGAATCCGCAGCCGATAGCGGCCTCTCATGTGTAGGGTGTGCCCCTAGCATAGGTAAAATGCTACCGCGACGAGGGGAAGGACACCCCATCAGGGGACCAGTGGGTAATGCCGACCGCGCCCAGGGGCTTGGGCACCGTCTGCGTAATAGTCAGGCGCAGACCTTGCCTCGTCGCCCGGCGCTTCTAAGCGAATCGGGTTCATGGCAGAGGAAATATCGCGCTCGTTGGAAGCGAATGCGTCCGCGAAACGCTTTGGCGAAGCATACCGCGCGACCGCTTCTGGCCGGGAGCGGATGCACCGTCAATTCGATATGTTTTCTCGTATCGACCGGGAATTTTTGGGCTCCCAGTAGCCGCCGCTACCGTGATACGTTTCCGCGTGGAGCCAGAACTCCTCGCCGCAATGCAGGCAGCGAAAATGGTATTCAACGTAGTCGTCCCACTTGTCTGCTCTAAGTAGTCCCTCGAAGGGGATAGAGACCCATCGCGGGTCAGGAATCGTTTCGGTAAGTACCCCATCCGCGATGTTCCGCGCCGCAATTTTTACTGCTTTGTACAACTCTCGGGGATGGCGGATTGCGTAGCGAACACAAAGGTCTGCGCATTGTTGACACGGCACACGGGCCTCCATTGAAACTCGCTTTGGTAGGAAAGTCGTCCGATTTTTGGTGATTGTGGCAATCATGTCGAACGATGGAGGCTGGCCGAAAACGGGCGGCCGGGACGAGACTTACGCTGCCGCGTCGCGTCGGATTCGATTCAATTCGCTCAGGTAGGAACCCGGGGCTTGCTTCAATTCTCCTTCTGCCCCGATGACCCCGATATAGGCATCTTCGATTGCGACCTGGAGTCCGGCTGGCACCGCGAAGAACTTAATCAAGTCGGGGCGGTCGACTCCCAATTGATAGAGCGATGTTCTGGAAAATCGTGTTGGGTCCTGCGCCCCCTCCGTATCATCAAGGTCTGTCAGCCACCACCCGGAATCTGCACCCTGAACAGCCCCTCGTGTGAAGAGAACTCGGCGTGCGACTTTGTAGTTGGCATGCACGACGACACTGTGAACGAGCGAAGGAAAGTCGGGGTCTACCGGCGGCACAAGGCTTTCGACAATGTCTTTCTGGGTGCGCAGATGCAACAGCGTGTGCGTTACCGAGTCGATAAACTGCACGGGAACGACTTTCATGTCGGGCTCCTTCACTCGGAGCTTCCCCTCGGTACCTTCCTCAAGCATCGTGACCATCCAACCAACCTGCATGGTTTCGCCGTGCTGAAATTTGGCGCCTCCAGAGACCCGGCTTTCCAGATAACGTAGCAGCCAGTCAACGTCCTGCGAAACTGTGCGACTGGAGAAGCGAACCTCAAATTCAGGATGGCCGAAGCGCCGACATCCGGTAGTAGACCGCACTACTGCGTCTGCATCGAGTTCAGTTTTCATTGGGCAGAAAAGAGAATCGCCGGGTGCCCGATTCTAGTTGGTTTCGACGCGAGCTTGTCTTCGGGGCGAAGCCACGCGTCTGGCACCGATTGGCCGCAGCCGATAGCGGCCACTGACCTATAGTGCAACAAGGCTGGCTTCAGACAGGTCCACATGTGGACCCCTGCGGAAGCACCTCATGCAGCAGCGCTCCGATTGGGGAAATGGTCGAATAATCGGAAGCCAACAAAGTCAGTTTGCCGCTGACGATGCGAATGCAAAGACTGGATGCACTCCGCAAGGCTTCACAACCGCAATTGCAGTCCAGCCACCGAGCGCAGGGTTCAACAACCGTCCTCTTGCATCGACCGAGGCAATGTTCAGCGTGGAGAATTCGGCGCGAGGGTTAAGCCATTCGATATTGGGGGACTCCTCGCAAACATACGGCGCAATCGAGTGGCTGTAAAACGTCACGTGGTCAAAGAAAACCTGGGACATCGCTGTCGGCAACGGTTGGTTTCCCGTGTCAACCGGCGCAGCCGAGGTGACAAGTACCGCGCGCACGTAGGCACCGAGATGCCCGTAGCGCCCCTTTGAACTGACATACCCAGTGATGCGCACTCGAAGGTGCCTGTCCCTCAGCCTGACCTTGTCCAGCCCTATGTCGCTCCATGACCCGTCACCGAGAGGGCTAATCCACCATTCCTCTCCGCCGGCATCGGATGGTAGAAATGCGCTCACTTCGAAGCCATGTGACCAAACGCCTTCTCGCTCGACAGCGACGTACCCGTACCCCGCAAACATCTTGTCGCGTTCGGATGGGTAATCACGCCAATAGGTTTGACCCTGGGTGTACGCGTCCTTCATTAAGTCCGATTTTGTGAAAATCCCACCAGACGGATGGGTGAACCCTTGAAAGAACCAAACCGCATACTCCTCTTGCTGCGACAGGCCTGAGGATAATCGTTCAGTCTTCGTCTGCGATTGTGCGAATGCATCTGCGTACTGCAGGACAACATCGGGGACTTCCTTTGCAGACGCTCCCCCGGCGAGCGCGGCTACTATCAGAATCGTGGAGAAAAGCCGAAACATTGCGCTTTATCCTTCTTGGTCTTAGGTTGGTGCTGCGTATGAGTCAGCTCCTGGCCCGGGGGCTGACGACCGGGGTTCCATTGGTCGACGTCCACTACCGAATCAAAGCCATCTTCCCGCAAGAGCCCAGGGCAGACGTCAATGCTCGTGGTTACCTCGCCCATTGCGCCTGGTATGTCCTTTGAAGCTCGATGTGGATGTCGTTCTCTTGCTCGGAATAGCCAAGTAGAGAGCCCTGCATTCGCTCAAAGCCTTCGTTCCACCCGGAGCGCTTCGAGGTCTCGGTCAGAAGAATGTAGGCCTTGATTCTCCAAGCTTCGTCAGGCAGTGCGTAGAACACCCATCGAACTGAATGTTGGCCGTCGCCGACCGATTCAACATATTCATGTTTCACGAACCGGCCTGTCGCCACATGGGCATCAAACTTTGCTTCAGGAAACAGTGGAGAGGTGCCATCTGCTGACGGTTCTTCGTCAGCAAAGACGCTAAGTGGCTTGCGCCCCTCTAGCATAAGCAGCAGTTCCCGATTCGTGTGTACTAGGTACGGATACTCGTCAAGCTCTCTGCTCATCCTCTTTCTGAGCCGCGTCTGCCAATCTGGATGCAGTCCCAGGCCATAGCGGCTGTTGAGCGTTTCGATATTTCTCTTATCCAGGTCGTGCCACGCCCCGGATTCGAAGGCGTCGATTCCAAGGGCGCGGCAAAGGTCCGCAACGTCGTGAACTGCAAAGCTGCAAGTCCGGATGATGCTGTCGGTCTCACGGTCGTAGACTTCTGCGACTAGCATCATGGAGCCATCGCTGGGCTCTGCTGAGGGTAGACGAATCGGTTTCATGGTGAGAGGAAATATCGCGTTCGTTGGGAGCGAATGCGTCCACGAAACGCATTGCCGAAGCATACCGGACGGCCGCTTCTGGCCGAATTCGGGCCATCAAACCCGTGCTAAATCGCCAATCGCCCCTGCGTGGCCGCCACGGAGATCGTCGCTTCCATGCCGGCCGTGAAGCGGAGGTAATCCGCCTCCATGCCATCGGAAAAGATCACGCCGTTCTCGGGCATGCGCGAGCGCAGCTTGAGCGGCTGGTCCGCATCCACATGCCCGAACACCAGCGTGGCCTGTGATGCGCGGCTGGGAAACGGCTCGCGAACGGCAAATGTCAGTTGTGGCGTATCCCACGGTTCGGGTTCGTAGCGGAAACCATCGCCGCCCGCATGCATGGCGCGCGCCACGCCCATCGAGCCGGTCACGATGCTCTTCAACCACGCCGTCGAGCCCAGCCCTGTCGCAACGATGATCCCCGACGAGGATTGCGCCTCGCGCCGTTCGCCCAGTTCGATTTCATACAACGCAGACGCATGCGTGCGCGGCCCAATGAAGAGGTCGTTGACGGCACGCAACACCTGCCCGTCGGAGAGCCGCGCTTCGGCCATCGTCACAGCCTTGGTGGGGCGCTTGTCGCGGGCCACGTCGCCCAGCACGTTGCCCAGGTCTTTCGGCTCGAAGGGCAGCAGCACACCGTCCCAGCGGCCGGGTTCGGGGTTCAGGCCGATCAGCGGCTGGCCGTCGAGATACTTCATCGAATTGGCGACCAGCCCGTCCTGCCCAAGCGTTACGACGATGTCGTCCGGCGCGAAGATGAAGTTGGGCAGGTAGCTGCGGTCTACCACCTGATAGCGTCCCCACGCTTCCAGCGCACGCACGGTGATCTCCAGGCTGCGCGCGTAGGCGGCGTTCTCGGCCAGGTAGTCGGAGAAATCGGCGCCGAGGTGTTCGAGATAGAACTTCGCCTGCGCCAGCGTGTGGTGGCGTGCTACCAGCTCTTCGAGCCGGGTACGGCGTGTCACCAGTACCACCTTGCGGCCATCGGTGCTCATGATGCGGCCCTGCCGGTTGTGTTGGTGCTGGCGTTCATCAACCCTTGCAGCAGGTCGGGCGACACGTTGAGTTGGCCGATGCGTTCTGCGCGTTCGGCAATGCCGCCGAAGGCCTGGGCGATGAGCTGGCCCGGTTGCATGCCGGCCGCAGCGAGTGCGTTGACGATGCGTGGGTCGGCCTTCTCCAATGCCTGCATGACGGCGGCCACGCGGTAGGCCTCGGCTTCGGCCAGCGTGCGGCTGTTGTCGGCCTGGCCTGCCACGAAAGCCTTGCGCTTGTCTTCCAGTTCCACGTCGGCGGCCATCTGTTCGTTGCGCAGGGCGTTCTCCTTGCGCATCAACGTGGCCTTGGCTTCCATTTGTGTCTCGCGGATCTGGCGCTTCTTCTGCTCGACGGCGATGTCGGTGTCCAACTCGTTCTGGCGGATCGCGCGTTCGTTTTCCACTGCGGACATGCGCCGCAGATACACCGCATCGTCGGCGGCCTTGAGGTTGGACTCGCGCGCCTCGGCTTCCAGCGCGCGGGCGATGTCGGGCGTCGGCTTGACCGCCATGACCGACACGCCAAGGATCTCCAGCCCCAGCGCTGCAATCTCCGGCTGTGCGGCCAGTTCGGCCTGTGCGGTGCGGGCAATGGCCGCCGATGCACGCAGCGCGGCCTTCAGCTCCATCGCCTGCACGGCCTGCTGCACGATCACTTCCACTTGCTGGGCGACGCGATCCCCCAGGCGTTTCGGGTCTTCCGATACATAGGTCTGGCCGTTCTTGGCCAGCGAGAAATCCATCATGGCCGCCGTCCGACGCGGGTCGTTGATGCGGTATGTCACCTGGCCCTGCACCGTCACGCTCTGGAAATCAGCGGTCACCAATTCCAGGATGAACGGGCGATCCTGGCTGGCCACCGGCACGGCCACCAGCGTGGTCGTCGGGCCGTAATAGAAGAACGACAGGCCCGAGCCTTCGCGCACGACCTGGCCGGCGCGGAACTGCATGAGATGAACGGTGGGCTGCGACTTGATGAAGCGGATGCCGAACATGGTGACCTCCCTTTTTTTGTCTGGGTTGTACAGTGCAACTTGATTGAGTTGGATAATACAACTTACTATGCGGCTGTCAAGACATTCGTGAGCAGGCCATGGCTTCCCGATCCGCCCCCAAGACGTTCCCTTTGCCATTGACCACGGTGGACGTGGTGATCTTTACCGTGTTGGAAGACGTGCTGCGCGTGCTGCTGGTGCAGCGCCCGAGCACGGAGGCCGAGCCTTTTCCAGGCGCGTGGGCGTTACCCGGCGGGTTTGTCGATACCGCCGTCGACGCCACGCTGGAAGACTGCGCACGCCGCAAGCTGCTGGAGAAGACCGGCGTCGGCAGCCCGTATCTGGAGCAACTCGGCAGTTGGGGCGGTGCCACGCGCGACCCGCGCGGTTGGTCGGCCACGCACGTCTACTTTGCGTTGATGCCCGCGCAGGATGTGGTGTTGGCCAAGGGCGCCAATGCGGCGGATGTGGGTTGGTTTGCCGTGGACGATGTATTGCGCGCGCCCAAACTCGCCTTCGACCATGCGGAGATTTTGCGCACCGCTGTGGAGCGGCTGCGCAGCAAGGTGGAATACACCTCGCTGCCGGCATTCCTGCTGGCCGAGCCGTTCTCGTTGCCGCAGCTGCAACGTATGTACGAGATCGTGCTGGGCCGCCCGGTGGATAAAAGCGGCTTCCGCACACGCATGCTGGCCGCCAACTTCCTGGAAGAGGCGGGCGTGGCGGAGGGCGATTCGTACCGCCCCGCCAAGGGCTACCGCCTGATTGACCGCGGCGCGCCGGTCGTCTTCCCGCGCACCTTCAGCCCGCGCGGCGGCGATTGAGCAGAGGGGTGTCAGGCCGGCTCGTCGTCTTCGAGCGAGAAGCGTTGCGCCGTGCGCGTGCCGTTGCGCACCGTTTCGTCCACCACGCCGCGCAGAACAACGTGGTGCCCGGCCGCTGTCGCCACGGTGGGCTGTCCGTGGCTGGGCCGGCTGTCGAACCCGGCGATGGGTGCCTCCGGGTCAGGCTCGGGGTGGGTGTTGACGAGCGACGCATTGGAATAGATGACGTTGTCTTGCCACTGCGATGGGTCCTTGGCCGCCTCCAGGCCTTTGCCGTCGGTATCGACAGTGTTGTCGGAGGCTTCGGTGCCGGCAGCGTCCACGGAACGAATGCGGCGTGATGCACGCGCCAGTGGGTCGTTCTCCGGGGTGTTGGGTGGCGGCTCGGTCAGCTTGGCGCGCTCGGGTTGATGCGTGACCGGTTCTTCGGGTTGGGGCTGCGCTTGGTTGTGTTCAGCGTTGTGCATGATCGGGCTCCTGCGCCGCCGTTGCGGCATGACGCTTCACGCAGCCGCAACGTGCGTGCCCGATCTCGTCGGGCCATCTGTCTAAGCCCGCCTGCGGGAGGGGCGGCGTCCGGCGTCCTGCAGGAAGGCCTGTGCACGCGGCTCTGTCGCATACGCGCTGTTGATGCGCACCCACGGCGACACCTCCAGGTTGGGCCGGAAGTAATGCCCGGGCGCCAACGTCACGCCATGCTTTTCCGCCGTGGCGGCCAAGTCGCGTGAATCCTCCACATGCGGCACACGCGCCCACAGGAAATTGCCGCCTGCTGGCTGATGAAACACCTCCCAGCCCGCGTCACTCAACACATTGAGCGAGGCGATGAGCGAGTCGCCCGCGCGCTGGCGCAGCCGCTCCACATACTTGCGATAGGCCCCGCGCTCTAGCAGCGTGGTCACCACGGCCTCCGCAAAGCGCGATCCGCCCACGCTGGTGAGCATCTTCACGTTGGTCAAGTCGTGCACCAGTTCGCGTTTGGCAATCAGGTAGCCAACCGGCAGCGATGCCGACACCGTCTTGGAAAACCCGCCCACGTAGATCACGTGTTCAAGCTGGTCCAGCGTGGCGAGTCGCGCGGTCGGATCGGCCTGCAGGTCGGCAAAGATGTCGTCTTCCACAAACACGAAACCGTGGCGCCGTGCCAACTCCAGCAACCGAAATGCGACCGGCGGCGAGAGCGTGGAGCCGGTCGGGTTCTGCAGCACGCTGTTGATGAAGAACAGCTTGGGCCGATGCTCGCGCAGCATGGCTTCGGTCACCTCGACGTCCGGGCCGTCGGCCTTGCGCGGAATGCCGACCAGCTTGACGCCATGCAGCCGCAGCAGACCGAACACGGTGTAGTACCCCGGGTCTTCCACGAACACCGTGTCACCGGGCTTGAGCAGGTGACGCATGATGAGGTCGATGGCCTGGCTGGCACCTGCCGTGCTCAGCACGTTGGCAGGCTCCGCGTGGATGCCGAGCTGGCGCGCGCGCATCACGATCTGGTGGCGCAGCGCAGGGTTGCCCAGCGGCATGCCGTAGTCGATCACGGCGTGCGTATCGGTGCGCGAGACCTGCCGGATGGCCTGCGTGAGGCCGTCCATGTCGCGCCAGTCTGCCGGTACAAAACCACCACCGAGCTTGAGCATGCCGTCGGGGTAGCTGAACTGCTCGAAGATGTGCTTGGACTCGGCCTCCGCGCGGCGCGGGTCAGACCAGCCGCGCCCGTCGCGCCCCGTGAGGCTGCTTTCAGCCACGTAGAAGCCCGAACCGTGGCGTGAATCCAGCAAGCCCAGCGACACCAGCCGGTCATACGCCTCGATCACCGGAAAGCGGCTGATGCCGTATTCGGCGGCCAACTGACGGATGGAGGGAAGCTTGGCGCCGGGGCGCACGTCGTTGTCGCCGATCCATGCCTGCACACCGGCCACGATCTGGTCGGCAATGGGCACGCGGGTGGTGGCGTCGATCTGGAGTTTCATGGCGCGGCGTCGTGTCGGTGGGGCGGAAGATGCCGAACAGTCATCACCAACTGTTCGGCAGTGTTCGTATTGTAGTGGCGCCGGGCCCAACGGAAAGCCGATCGCCCAAGCGCGGCGCCGGGGCTCGCTTATGCGTTCCGCAACCATCGAAGGGCGGTTTTATTCGTTTTGGCAAATATCACCCACGGCTAGAGTGGGCTTGTCCGTCACGCACTGCGCGCTCGTACCCATTAAGCCGGAGATTCGATGTCTGCCACCACCGTTCAAACTGCCCCGCGCGATCCGGCTGTGCAAGCCGTGCTCGATAGCGTGCTCTCTACACCGTCGTCAACGCTGCTGGAGCGCGCACGCAGTCACGCCGCCGAACAAGGCCTGCGCTATGCAGGTGGGCTGACACCGGCGGAAGCCTGGGCGCTGGTCAGTCGTGGCGACGCTGTGCTCGTGGATGTCCGCACCGCAGAAGAACGCAAGTTCGTGGGCCGCGTGCCGGATACCCCGCATGCGGCCTGGCAGACGGGGCCAGCCATGATCAAGAACCCGCGCTTCCTGCGCGAGCTGGAGAAAGCCGCGCCCAAGAGCGCCGTGGTGCTGTTGCTGTGCCGCAGTGGCAAACGCTCTGCCGCAGCAGCGGAAGCGGCCGCGGCTGCCGGATTCCAGAATGTGTTCAACGTGCTCGAGGGTTTTGAGGGCGACCTGGACGAGCAACAGCAGCGCGGCGAAGCCGGCGGCTGGCGCCGATGGGGTCTGCCCTGGCAGCAGGACTAAGCGCCCCGCACAGCGAACAACCAAACCAACAGAACAGGGGAGCGACGATGAGCGACAGCGTCATCGCGGGGAGGCCTGCGCCCGCGCAAGACTCAGGCTGGCAATTGGACCGCATCGTCAGCGAGTTGCGCGCGGCCCGCGCCGAATGGCGTGCCCGCAACGGCCGTACCGAAGTCACCGGCCGCGAGTTGCCCTCGCGCGAGGCCGTACGGCAGATTCTGGAGGCGCTGCGCGGGGCACTCTTCCCCATGCGCCTGGGCCCAACAGATCTGCGTGAAGAAAGCGAAGATTTCTACGTCGGCCATACGCTCGATGCAGCGCTCAATGCGCTGGTGGCGCAGGTGCGGTTGGAGCTGCGCCACACGGCTCGCCACGCGCGCGCCCATGACCGCGACCCTGATGCCGAAGCCGTGCAACTCGTGCGCGACTTTGCTGCGGCACTCCCCGCGCTGCGTCGCCTGCTCGATACCGACGTGCTGGCCGCCTACCACGGTGATCCGGCCGCGCGCAGCGTCGACGAGGTCCTGCTGTGCTATCCCGGCATCCTCGCCGTCATCCACCACCGCATTGCGCATCACCTGTACCGCGTCGGGCTGCCGTTGCTCGCACGCATGGTGGCCGAGACCGCGCACGCCGACACCGGCATCGACATCCACCCCGGCGCGCAGATCGGCAGCGGCTTCTTCATCGACCACGGCACGGGTGTGGTGATTGGCGAGACAGCCGTGATTGGCGAGCGTGTGCGCATCTACCAGGCGGTGACGCTGGGCGCCAAGCGGTTTTCTGCCGACGCCGATGGCCACCTGGAGAAAGGCGCGCCGCGCCACCCGGTGGTGGAAGACGACGTCGTCATCTATGCCGGCGCAACCATCCTCGGGCGTATCACCATCGGCCGCGGCTCGTCCATCGGCGGCAACGTGTGGCTCACACGCAGTGTGCCGCCGGGCAGCAGCGTTACCCAGGCAAACGTGCAGAGCGGGGTGCAAGACGGGGTTCAGAACCCTCAGCCGCAAGCGCAGCGCGACAGCGAGGCACGCACCGCACGCTGATCCGCCTGACGTGTTTTTTCCACCGTTTTTTTCCACCGCACCCGCCACAGAAGCGGGGGCATTTTCTTAAGTGAAGTTGGGAGTCATTGCATGGCAGAAGCAGATACCCAGGACGTGCGCACCGCGCTAGGCGACAGCGCTGCGCGCCAGTTGGCGAACGCGACCAAGACCGTTCCGCAGTTGTCGACCATCAGCCCGCGCTGGCTGGTGCACTTGCTGCAGTGGCAGCCGGTGGAGGCGGGCATCTTCCGCCTGAACCGCGTGAAGAATCCGCGCGATGTGCGCGTCGCCTGCTCGCAGCGTGACGAGGCAGAGCTGCCGCAAACCTTCGTCGATTACGACGAACATCCGCGCGAGTACTTCCTCAACGCGGTGACGACGGTGCTGGACGTGCACACGCACGTGTCCGACCTGTACAGCAGCCCGCACGACCAGATCCAGCAGCAGCTGCGCCTGACCATCGAGACCATCAAGGAACGTCAGGAAAGCGAGCTGATCAACAACCCCGACTACGGCCTGCTGGCCAATGTGGATGAAACGCAGCGCATCTCCACGCTCACCGGTGCGCCCACGCCGGATGACCTGGACGAGCTGATCACCAAGGTGTGGAAAGAGCCCGCGTTCTTCCTGGCGCATCCACTGGCGATTGCGGCGTTTGGCCGCGAATGCACGCGCCGTGGTGTGCCACCGCCGACGGTCAGCCTGTTCGGCTCGCAGTTCCTGACGTGGCGTGGCCTGCCGCTGATTCCGTCGGACAAAGTGCCCATTGACGAGAATGGCCGCACGAAGATCCTGCTGCTGCGCGTGGGCGACAAGCGCCAGGGTGTGGTCGGTCTGTACCAGCCGGGCGTGGCGGGTGAGCAGAGCCCGGGCCTGTCGGTGCGCTTCATGGGCATCAACCGGAACGCCATCGCGTCGTATCTGATTTCGCTGTATTGCTCGCTGGCCGTGCTGACTGAAGACGCGCTGGCGGTGCTCGAAGACGTGGAGATCGGCAAGTACCATGACTACCCCGACACCTACAAGTAACGCGCCCGGCGTGAGCGGCCTGACGCTGCCGGGGGGCGACGTGCCGGCGGGTTTGCCAGATGCTGCGGCGCTGGCGCAACTCGCCAATGCGTTCTTCACGGCGCTGCCCGGCTGCGAGCCGGAGCCCGCCATCGATCTGACGCCAGCGGGCGCCACGCCGCAATTGAGCGCCTTGCCCGTTGCGGATGCCGCACCGATTGCGCCGCAGGTGCCCGTGCTAGGCGTGCCAACGCAGTACGCGGCGGCATTGCCGCAGGCGGCATCGGGCCACGGCTTGCCGGGGCCGGCGCATGCGGTGTCGGCTCCAAGTTCGCCGTACTACTTCCTGGGTGAGGCGAGCGGTTACCAGTCCGCCGTGCCGCATGCCGGAGTGGCGGCGTCGGAGGCGGGTGTGCCGGAGGATCGTGTCTCGGCGCAGCCGTTTCAGCTGCCGGGCACCGATGCGCTGGCACGGTTGATCGATGGCGCGGCAGGCACGCCGCCTGCCGGGCCGGATGCTTTGCAGCAACCGGGCGGTGCCGCACAGGCGGGGCAGTTCTACTTCCTCGCGCCAGCCACCGGCCCTGGCACGCCCACGCTGGAGGCACCGCGCAATACGAGGGACCAGCAGAGCCACCAGCCGCATCGCGTGGGTGCCTTCGACGTGCAGGCCATACGGCGGGATTTTCCGATCCTGGCTGAGCGTGTGAATGGCCGGCCGCTGATCTGGCTGGACAATGCCGCCACCACGCACAAGCCGCAGGCGGTGATCGACCGGCTGGCGTATTTCTACGCGCACGAGAACTCCAACATCCACCGTGCGGCGCATGAACTTGCTGCGCGTGCCACGGATGCCTACGAGGGCGCCCGCAACAAGGTCGCGCGCTTCCTAGGTGCGAAGTCGTCAAGCGAAATCATCTTCGTACGTGGCGCCACCGAGGCGATCAACCTCGTCGCGCAGACGTTCGGTCGCCAGCACATCGGCGCAGGGGACGAGATCATCGTCTCGCACCTGGAGCACCACGCCAACATCGTGCCCTGGCAGCAGCTTGCCGCGCAGGTGGGCGCGCGCATTCGGGTGATTCCGGTGGACGACAGTGGGCAGATCCTGCTCGACGAATACCGCAAGCTGCTCAGCAGCCGGACGAAGCTGGTGTCCGTCACGCAGGTGTCGAATGCGCTGGGGACGGTGACGCCGGTGCAGGAGATCATTGCGCTGGCGCATGCGGCGGGTGCGCGCGTGCTGGTGGATGGTGCACAGGCGGTCTCGCATTTGCGTGTGAATGTGCAGGCGCTGGATGCCGACTTCTACGTGTTCTCCGGCCACAAGATCTTCGGGCCGACGGGCATTGGCGTGGTGTACGGCAAGCAGGATCTGCTCGACACGCTGCCACCGTGGCAGGGCGGCGGCAACATGATTGCCGACGTCACGTTCGAGAAGACGCTGTACCAGCCTGCGCCCGCGCGCTTCGAGGCCGGCACCGGCAACATTGCGGATGCGGTGGGGCTGGGCGCTGCGCTGGATTACGTCGATCGCATCGGCCTGGAGAACATCGCGCGCTATGAGCACGATTTGCTGGTGTATGCCACGCATGGGCTGTCGCGCATTCCTGGCCTGCGCCTGATTGGCACTGCGGCCAATAAGGCGAGCGTGTTGTCGTTCACGCTGGCGGGGTACCGCACGGAGGAGGTGGGTGCGGCGCTCAACCGTGAAGGCATTGCCGTGCGTTCTGGCCACCACTGCGCGCAGCCGATTTTGCGGCGCTTTGGGGTGGAGGCCACGGTGCGGCCATCGCTGGCGTTCTACAACACGTGCGAGGAGGTGGATGAACTTGTGCGGGTGGTGGGGGCGCTGGCGCGGCGGTAAGCCATATTTTTGGGACGTTGAAGGAAGGCGCCCTGTCGGTCCCATGTAAGGGCTGGCAGGGCGTTTCTTGTTTTGCCCTCTGCCTGGGCGGGGGTTTGTGGTGCATCCCTTTTTCTCCCCCTGCCGGGGGCGACTCACTTTCTTTGTCTTGCCAAAGAAAGTAAGCAAAGAAAGGCGCGCCCGAGATGGCGAAAGACTCCTTGAATTTTCGTAACCGGGCGGAGATGGGGAAAACTCGCTTCGCTCAAACAGTTCCCCATCTTTTTTCCGCCCGCTTACGAAAATTCAAGGCGCCATCTAGGGCAGAACGTCAAAAGACAAAGGCCAACCCATCGTGAGGTTGGCCTTGTCGTTTGAGCTGGTGCCCAGAGGGTTTGGCTTTGGTCCTTTGACTTTCCCTGCCCTATGCGGCGCCTTGAATTTCTGTTGCAAGGAGGAAAAAGGAAGGGAAAC
This sequence comes from Ralstonia sp., assembly GCA_039592975.1. Classification (GTDB taxonomy): domain Bacteria; phylum Pseudomonadota; class Gammaproteobacteria; order Burkholderiales; family Burkholderiaceae; genus Ralstonia. The sequence goes on from JBCNQE010000003.1 coordinate 13,466, forward strand.
TGTTTGAGCGAAGCGAGTTTTTCCCTTCCCCTCCTTGCGACATAAATTCAAGGAGTCTTTCGCCGCATCGGGCGCGCCTTTCTTTTGCTTACTTTCTTTGGCAAGACAAAGAAAAGTGAGTCGGCCCCGGCAGGGGACGATACCGGGGATGGACCACAAGCAAAAAAAATCACCGCCCCTCTACCGCGCCTTCAGCCGCCGCACCGAAAAATCCCCCACCCACTGCACCAGACTCACCAGCCCGATCAACACCACGATCACAACCGCCATAACGGTGGTGTCAAAACGCTGATAACCATAGCGAATGGCAATGTCGCCCAGCCCGCCCGCGCCGACGGCACCCGCCATGGCCGACGCCCCAATCAACGACACCACCGTCAACGTAAAGCCGCCGATGATGCCAGGCAGGGCCTCGGGCAACAGCACGTGCCAGACGATGTGACGACGCTCGCACCCCATGGCCTGGGCAGCTTCCACCAAGCCGCGGTCGACCTCGCGCAGGCTGATCTCCGCAATGCGCGCGAAGAACGGCGTGGCGCTGATCGACAGCGGTACGACCGCCGCCCATACGCCAATGGTGGCGCCCACCACCAGCCGCGTGAACGGCAGTAGCGCCACCAGCAGGATGATGAACGGCGTGGCCCGAAAGCCGTTGATGAGCGCGCCCAGCACGCGGTGCACGCGTGGCGATTCCAGCGCGTTGCCCGGTGCCGTGAGCACCAGAACGAGCGCCAGCGGAATCCCGGCCAGCACGGCGATCAGCGCGGAGGCCGACACCATCGTGAGTGTGTCGAACAGGCCCTGCCAGATGCGGTCAATCGTGAGTGGGTTGAGTGACAACATAGCCGAGGCTCCGGGTGTGTTGGGACAACTGCAGCGCCGCCAGCGCATCGGCTGAGAGCGTGCTGCCTGATGCCGCGATCAGCAGGCGGCCTTGCGTACGGCCCTGGATGCGGTCCAGGTCGGCACGCAATAGACGTGTCGGCTGGCGCAGCGCCTGGGCAATGTGCGCGAGTTCCGGTACGGCAGCGGCGCCGGTGTAGCTGAGTTCGATCAGCTGCTCGAACGGCGCGCGCGTGGGCGGCGTGGGCTGCAAGCGCAGGGCCACGTCTTCGGGCAGGCCGCCGCGCAGCGGTTCCAGCAACGCGCGTGTGGCGTCGTGCTGCGGGTCACCAAACACACGCCATACGGGGCCTTGCTCGGCAATGCGGCCGGCCTCGAGCACGAGCACGTTGTCGCAGATATCGCGGATCACGCCCATCTCGTGCGTGATCAGTACGATGGTCAGGCCAAGCCGGCGGTTGATGTCGCGCAGCAGGGCGAGGATGGCATCGGTCGTTTCAGGGTCGAGTGCGGAGGTGGCTTCATCGCACAGCAGAATTTCAGGCCGGTGCACGAGTGCGCGGGCAATGCCGACGCGCTGCTTCTGTCCGCCCGACAGGCGCCCCGGATAGACGTGCTGCTTGCCCTCCAGCCCGACCAGCGCCAGCAGCGCATCCACGCGCTGTGCAATCTCGGCGGCTGGCACGCCCGCCACCTTCAGCGGCAGCGCGACGTTCTCCCACACTGTTTTGGCGGAGAGCAGATTGAAGTGCTGGAAGATCATGCCGATGCGCCGGCGCAGCCCCACCAGTGCCGCCGTGCCCAGCGTGCCGACATCGACGCCGTCCACCAGCACCTGCCCGCTGGTGGGCCGTTCCAACCCATTGATGGTGCGCAGCAGGCTGGATTTGCCCGCGCCGCTGCGCCCGATGATGCCGAAGATGCCCCCAGCAGGAATATCGAGGTCGATGTCTTGCAGTGCATGCACATCGCCCGCCGCTGCGCGATACGTCTTGCCGACGTGGCGGAAGCTGAGGGTGCCGGCGGTGGGTGTGGCGATGGCGGTGTCGGTGTGTCTGGCGTGCGGCGCGGTAGCGTCGGGCCAGAGGTGCGCGGGGTTCGAGACGAGTGTGGTCATGGCGTTAGCGTTTCACCGTGTCACCGTTTTACCCAGGGCAGGGTAAAGAGCTTGTCGTCGTTGGCATACGACGTGCGCACCTGCTGGCGCACGGCCGGCGAATCCTGATACAGCTTGATGAAGCGGGCGATGCGCGGGTCGTTGGCGTTGTCGTTGCGGGCAACGAAGCGGATGGCGAAGTACTCGTCGTCGATGCCCGAATACAACAGGCCCGCGCTGGCGACGTCTGCCTTGCCGGCGTTGACGAGGTGCGCGGGATAGCCTTGCGCCAAGTCCACGTCGTCCAGCGCGCGCACAAGCTGCGGGCCTTCGATCTCGATAAACTTCAGCTTCTTCGGATTGGCCACCACGTCGTTGAGCGTGCCGCGTGCGCCGACGCCATCGCGCAGCTTGATCAGCCCCGCCTTCTGCAGCAGCAACAGGCCACGGCCTTGGTTGACGGGATCATTGGCCACCGCCACGCGCGCGCCGTCCTTCAAGTCGCTCAGGCGCTTGATCTTGCTGGAGTACAGGCCGATGTTGCCCAGCACGCCAATGCCCACGCTCTTGAACGCATAACCACGCTCTTTGATGGCGTTTTCCAAGAACGGTTGATGCTGGAAGTAGTTGAGATCCAGATCGCCCGCAGCGAGTGCGACGTTTGGCGTGGTCCAGTCGGTCAGCTCCACCACCTTGACCTCCAGCCCTTGCTTGCGGGCTTCGGCGGCAGCCACCTCCACGGAGTCGGCCAGCGCACCGGGCGTGACGCCAATGCGTAGCGGCGCCGCGTGCGCGGCAGCCGCAAAGGTGAGGGCGGAGAGGGCGAGGGAAAGTCGTTTGATGAGTTTCATGGGCATGGATCGCGCAAAGGGAACATGCGGTGATTCCAGCATGGCAACCCGCCCCATTCCCACGAATATTTGCGTAGATGGTTACTCGGTCTGGGTTGGGGCGATACTTGCGCTCGGCCGTGGCGGTTCAATCTCAAGGAGGGGACTCTTCGATGCGTGCATCTTTCGAACGCAGGCGTGCGGTGCGGGGGCGGGTGGTGGGACGTTTGCTTCGGGCAATCGCCGTCATCCTGGTGGGGCTCGTGGCGGTTGTGGGCGTGAATACGTGGCGACACGGCTCGCGCCAGTTAGACGTGCCAGCTATCACGCCGGTGGCCGTGGATGGCGCGGCTGCGGCAGCGCACCTGGCCGAAGCGGTGCGCGCCCGCACCGTATCGAGCGCCACCGATGCACAGTTGAATGCCGACCAGTTCCGTCAATTGCATGCGATGTTGCAGGCGCGCTACCCCAAGGCGCACGCCGTGCTGCAGCGCGAGCCGGTAGGCGACTTCGCGCTGCTCTACACATGGAAGGGCGCCGACGCATCGTTGCCGCCCATCATGCTGATGGCACACCAGGACGTGGTGCCCATCGCCCCGGGCACCGAAGGCGATTGGACCCAGCCGCCCTTTGACGGTGTGGTCAAGGACGGCATGATCTGGGGCCGCGGCGCATGGGACGACAAGGGCAACCTGATCTCCCAAATGGAGGCCATCGAACTGCTGGCCGCCAGCGGCTTCAAGCCGCGTCGCACGATCCACCTGGCCTTTGGCGCCGATGAGGAAGTGGGCGGCGAGCGTGGCGCCAAGCAGATCGCCGCGCTGCTCAAGTCGCGCGGCGAGCGGCTCGATTTCGTGATCGACGAAGGTCTGCTGATTACCGAAGGCGTACTGCCGGGCCTGACCAAGCCGGCGGCGTTGATCGGCGTGGCGGAGAAGGGCTTCCTCTCGGTGCAGCTCAAGGTGGCGGCCACGCCGGGGCATTCGTCGATGCCGCCACCGCACGGGCAGAGCGCCATCGCCATGATGAGCGCCACGCTTAAGCGCCTGGATGACAATCAACTGCCCGCCGGCATCCGTGGTGTGGCGCAGGAGATGTTTGCAACGCTGGCGCCCGAGATGCAGGGTTTCAGCCGCGTCGCGCTATCCAACCTGTGGCTGTTCGGACCGATGGTGCAGAAGCAGTTGGAGGCATCGGGCAGTTCTAACGCCATGCTGCGCACGACCACCGCGTTGACCATCTTCCAGGCCGGCAATAAAGACAACGTACTGCCCGGCCGTGCCGAGGCCACCGTCAACTTCCGCTTGCTGCCCGGGGACACCATCGCCTCCGTCACCGCGCACGTGGAAGACGCCGCCAAGACGGCAGCGCCGCAGGGCGAGTTCGAACTGAGCAAGCTGCCCGGCTCGAGCGAGGCGTCACCGGTGTCGCCCACGCAATCGGCGTCGTATCAGCTGATCAACAAGACCGTGCGTGAGCTGTTTCCGGGCACGGTGGTGGCGCCGGGGCTGATGATCGGCGCCACCGATTCGCGCCACATGATCGAGATTGCCGACCACGTGTATCGCTTCTCCCCCGTGCGCGCCAAGCCGGAAGACCTGCCGCGCTTTCATGGCACCAACGAGCGTATCTCCGAAGCCAACCTGGTGGAGCTGATCCGCTTCTACCACCGGCTGGTGCAGCAGGCGGCGGGATGAGCGGCTCCAAGTTTTTGAACTGGACCGGCCCGGCGAGCCGGTGAGCTTGCGCTTGGCACGGGGCAACAACCCTGTCGAAGGCTACTTTGTTGCCGAAACGACTGAGCGCAGTGCGAGCAGATAGCTGTCGACACCGAAACCGCAGATTTGCCCCTTCACGATTTCCGCAAACACGGAATGGTGCCGGAAGGCTTCACGAGCATGGATGTTCGACATATGCACCTCGACGACGGGCACCGTGAGAATGGCCAATGCGTCGCGAATCGCGTAGCTGTAGTGCGTCCAGGCGCCGGCATTGATTAACACTGCGTCGACGCCATCGGTGAACGCTTGGTGAATGCGTTCGCACATCTCGCCTTCGTGATTCGTCTGGAAGCTGTCGACTTCGACGTTCAACGCACGTCCGAGCGCTTGCAGTTGTTCGTCAATTTCAGCCAAGGTAATCGTCCCGTACTGAACCGGGTCGCGCTTGCCAAACATGTTGTGGTTGACGCCATGGAGCATGAGTACTTTCATTTCAATCTCTCTACGTTGAAATTCAGTCGCGGGGCAGTTCGATGGTGGCGCCCGACGTTGCCGCAGTCATGATGGCTTCGGTGACGCGCAGGTTCTTCAGGCCATCATGCGCCGATACCAAAGGCGCAACCTCACCACGCGCGACTGCGCCGAAATGCTCCATCTGATGCTTGATGGGGTCGTCTCGAACCATGCCGACCACACCGGTCTCGAAGGGCTTCCACCAAGATCGGTCCTCATGTCGCGGATAGGTTTTCAGCCGCATGGTTGGAATAGCCAAGCTTCCGTTTGTCCCGGCGACCAGGTAGCAGTCTTCGTCTTCGTAGGTAGCGTAGGCCTTGTTTTCTTGTGACGTCTGCTCCCAGCTGCGGGCACTGGCAGCCGTGTCCGAAAGCATGAACGTGCCAAGCGCACCGCTTTCGAACCGAAGATTGATGGCGACCGTGTCCTCCACCGGAAACCCCCTGGTCGCGTGCGACTTGAAGGCCTGGACGGCAACAACGTCGCCACAAAGCATGCGGAGGTTGTGCACTTCGTGAATCATGTTCAGGAGAATCGGACCGCCGCCAATTTCGCGACGCCAAGACGCATCGGCAAAGTAGTGGTCCGGCTTCATGAACATCGCGGTGCCGGTCACCGCAACGAGACGTCCGAGAACGCCGGAGTCAACGACCTGGCGGGTCTTCGCCATGATCGGACTGTGGGCTCGGTGGTGGCCGATCAGAATGGGGACAGCTGTTTCTGCAGCAGCGCGCACTAGCGTTTCGGCTTCGGCCACGGTCGGCGCAATGGGCTTCTCGAGCAGCATTGGCACGCGTGCTTCGAGCGCTTGCATTGCGTGCGCGACGTGAAATGGGTTGGGCGTCGCAAGCACCACACCGTCTGGCTTGTCCCGCTCGAACAGGTCGTTCAATGTCGCGTAAAGCGGCACGTTTGCGCCTTCGGCGATTACCCTCGCAGCAGGCGATGGGTCCACGATGGCCGAAAGCGCGCAGGTGCGGCTTCCAACGATGGCATCAATATGCGCCTGTCCGATGTAACCGGCTCCCGCGACTGCGATTCGCGTCTTGTTCATGTTCGTATGGCTCCTCATCTGGAACCGAGATTAAAGTCAACCGATGTGATTACAATGCGCCAATCGTTCACTTCAATCATTCCAAATCGTGAACAATGATTGGGACTTGGTCGACCTTCGCGTCTTCTGCCAAGTCGCTAGACGTTCCAGCTTCGTCGCGGCAGCCACGGAACTCGGTATTTCTCCTGCCTACGTCAGTAAGCGGGTCGCAGATTTGGAGCGGGCGCTGGGCGTGACGCTGTTTCACCGCACGACGCGCCGGGTGCGTATCAGCGATGCGGGCGAAGCGGTCTATGCCTGGGCGCGCAAGGTGCTAGACGCGGCGGAAGGGCTGAGCGACAGCGTGTCGCGTGCGGACACGCGCCTGTCTGGCCAGTTGCGCATCAGCGCAAGCTTGCGGCTCGGGCGTAACCACCTTTCACCCATCTTGGCTGAGCTGCGACGCGCGCATCCTGAACTCGAGATTTGGCTGGAGCTGATGGACCGCCGGGTCGACCTGCTAGCCGAGGGAGTCGATATCGATGTGCGGATGGGGGAGGTGTCCGAACCGCATCTGGTCACGCACCTGGTTGTTGAGAATGCGCGTGTGTTGTGTGCCTCGCCTGAGTACCTGGCGCGTCGTGGCACGCCTAAGACAGCGGCCGACCTGGCGAGCCACGATTGTCTTCTCTATCGTGAGCGACATCAGACGTTCGGCGTTTGGCGACTGCAGGGCCCTCAGGGTATCGAGTCGGTCAAGATCACCGGCCCCATGGGTTCCAATCACAGCGATATCGTGAGCAACTGGGCGCTGGCAGGTCACGGCATTATTCTTCTTGCCGGTTGGGACGTCGCGCCTGCGCTGAAGTCCGGCAAACTCGTGCGCGTACTGCCTGAATACCGGCAGGAGGCCAATGTGTGGGCCGTCACCGCGGCCAAGCTTCAAACGTCTCCGAAATTGCGCACCTGCACGCAGTTCATCATCGAGCGTTTGCGCAATGGCCCATACGCTCTGGATACCTCGATTGATTGAATGACGGGAACGCTATTCCACGCCAGACGCCGCAGAATTGCTGACCTTGCCGGTGCGCGCCAAGCCGGAAGACCTGCCGCGCTTTCATGGCACCAACGAGCGTATCTCCGAGGCCAATCTGGTGGAGCTCATCCGCTTCTACCACCGGCTGGTGCAGCAGGCAGCGGGCTGATGTCAGTGCGCGGCGGCTACCAGCGCATCGATGTGCGCGTCGTTGGTGGCCTCGGGACGGCGTAGTTGCGTGCTGCGGCTGCCATCCACGGAGATGGCGGTGTCGCCATGCACGGTCACGCGGCGCACAACGCGCGGCTGGTTGCCGTAGTCGTTGATGGCGTAGTGCTGCGTGGCGCGGTTGTCCCAGATGGCGACGTCGCCCTGCCGCCATTGCCATCGCACGGTGTTTTCCAGCCGCGTGACGCGGTTCTGCAGTAGCTCGAACAGGCGTGTGGACTCGCTGCCCGGGAGGCCGGCAAAGCGCTTGACGAAGTGGCCGAGCAGCAGGGCCTGTTCGCTGGTTTCCGGGTGAACGTGCACCACCGGGTGCGAGGCCTCGTACACCGCGGCGGCAAACACGTCGCGGTGATGCCGCAGCCGGGCGCCATCGAGTTGCGTGCGCTCAGCGCCGTAGTCGTAGTCGTTGGTGTGGACGGCCCAGAGTTGCTCGGCGAGCTGCTTGAGCGTATCGGGCAACTGTTCGTAGGCGCGGGCGGTATTGGCCCAGACGGTGTCGCCGCCATAGGCCGGAATGGTCACCGCGCGCAGGATCGATACCTTCGGAAACGCATCGAGGAAAGTCACGTCGGTGTGCCAGGAGTCGGCGCGACCGCCGCCCTTTGATGCATCCAGTTCAAACAGTTGCGTGCCGGTGGGCGCGGGCACCGTCGGGTGAGCCACGATGCGGCCGAAACGCTTGCCGAATGCCTGGTGCCTGTCGTCGTCCAGCTGCTGCTGGTCGCGAAAGAACAACACCTTGTACTTGAGCAGGGCTGCGTACAGGCTGGCAAAGGTGTCCTCCGGCAACTCGGCGCCCAGTTTGACGTTGAGCACCTCGCCGCCGATATGCCCCGCGACCCGGCGCAGCTGCAGGGTTCCAAACGTCGTATCGATGGCGATGCTGGGGTCGTGCGGCATGGCGGCTCCTGCGGGAATGGCGATGGGCGATGGGCCATGCTAGCCAGCCGCAGCCAGACACAGAACGAACGGTTCCACATATCCAAATGCAGTTCAGTCCGTCATTTCGCGGAACTGTTCGCGAAAGATCCTGAACAGTTCAGCCAAACTGTTCACAACTGTTCATGTCAACGCGGTCGCGCGCCGCGCAAGATGGAACCGTGCCGATCCGCAGTCCCCATAACAATCCACCACGAACCCCGGCACAGGAGTCTCCATCATGCGCGAAATCAGGATCTTTGAACTTGACCGGCCGGGCGTGCCGGTGAGCTGGCGGTCGGCACGGGCCCAAACCATCGCCGCACAGGCCGGGCGGTTGTGGGTCACGCAAGAGCACCAGTTGCAGGACATCTGGCTCAAGCCCGGCCAATCGATCGACGTGCCGGCGGGCGTGCGTTTCTGGCTGTCGGGTGAACCGATGGACGGCACGCCGGCCCGCTTTGCGGTGACGGAAGACATCAACGCGCCGCGCCGCCTGTTGCGCTTCATTGCATTGCTGGTGGGCGCCGCCTATCGCCAGGTGCTACGTGATGACGGCCAAGACGCGGCGCGTACGCCTTCCGCGCTGCGCATTGGTACCTGAGGCACCTGCGGGAAGCTAAGCCGGAAACACCAGCCGGAACTCGGTCAACCCACCTGGGGGGCTGCTGGCCTGCACGCGACCGCCGTGCAGGTCCATGATGGTCTGCACGATGGCCAGCCCCAACCCCGTGGATTGGCTGGACTGCGCCCCGGATTGCGTCCGCGAAGGGTCGCCCCGGTAGAACCGCTCGAACAGCAGCGGCAGACTGGCGGCCGGAATGCCCGGCCCCGGGTTGCGCACGGCAATGCCGATCCCTTCCGGGCCTTGTTCGATCACTACGTCGATGCGCGCGCCGGAAGGCGTATGGCGCAGCGCGTTGTCGAGCAGGTTGTTGATGGCGCGGCGCAGCAGCGTGGTCTCGGCGCGCAATTGCGCATCGCCGCTCACGTCGATGTCGATGTCACGGTCCGCCGCCACCGCCTCGAAATAATCGACCAGCACCTGCACCTCGTGCCGCGCGTCTAGCGGCATCACGGACAGTGCCACGCGCGCGTGGTCGGCTCGGGCGAGAAACAGCATGTCTTCGATCATGTGCGACAGACGTGCGTATTCCTCCAGGTTGGATTCGAGCACGCCGCGGTATTCCTCCACCGCGCGCGGGTGCGCGAGCGTGACTTCGGTCTGGCCGACGAGGTTGGCCAGCGGCGTGCGGAAGTCGTGTGCCAGATCCGCAGAGAATTGCGACAACCGTGCAAAGCCATCCTGCAAGCGCGTGAGCATGGCGTTGAGCGACGCCAGCAGATCAGCCAGTTCACGCGGTGCGCCTTGCAATGTGAGGCGCGTATCGAGCTGACTGGGCACCACGGCGGCCGCCTGCTTGCCGATGCGTGCCAGGCCACGCAACGTGCTGCGCACCAGCAGCAGGCTCAGCAGCGCCACTGCCGCCACGCCGCCAATTACCGCAAACACGATATGGCGCTGGTAGTTGGTCAGCAACACGGCGCGGCTGTCGCCATCCTGCGCGACCAGCACGATGACGTTCGTACCGCTTTGCCCCAACGGGGCCTCCGCTGCCAGCGCCCGCGAGGTCATGCCCGCCTGCGACATCCACGTGTGGACGGCCGATTCCGATGGTGGCACTGCGGCCCGCACCACGGGCGGCATCGTCACCTGTTCCCCTTCGGGGTTCACTTCCACCAGCGTGCGGCCTGCGGGCGTGGCAATGCGCAGGATCAGGCCATCGTGGCCGGACACCACGTCGGTATAGCGGTGCGCGGTGCGTGTCAGATCGTCAGCGCTCAGTGCTTCGCTTGCCAGGTGGCGCAACTGCGTGATCTTGCCGACCAGCATGGCATCGTCCGTCGCGCGCAACTGCGCGTTGAGCGCGTAGTACAGATACGTGCCAGCCGCCGTGAGGGTGACCGACGCCACCACCACGAACGCCAGCACCAGCCGGCCAGCCAGCGATGCAGGCCAGCGCATCAGCGGGCAACCTCATCCAGCACGTAGCCCATGCCGCGCAAGGTGTGGATCAGCTTGTGCTCGAATGGGCCGTCCACCTTGGCGCGCAGGCGGCCGATGGACACATCGACCACGTTGGTGTTGCTGTCGAAATTCACATCCCACACTTGGGAGGCGATCAGTGAGCGCGACAGCACCTCGCCCGCGCGGCGTGCCAGCAGGTGCAGCAGCGCATATTCCTTGGCGGTCAGGTCGATGCGTTGCCCGGCGCGCGTCACGCGGCGCTTGATGGTGTCGATGGTCAGGTCGGCAATTTCGAGGATCTCGCTCTCGCGCAGCGGGCCGCGCCGCAGGATGGTGCGCACCCGCATCACCAGTTCGGCAAAGGCGAAGGGTTTGACGAGGTAGTCGTCCGCACCCAGTTCGAGGCCTTTCAGGCGGTCGGCCAGCTCGTCGCGCGCAGTGAGGCACAGCACCGGGGTGCTCTTGCGGCGGCGCAGTTCTTGCAAGACCTGCCAGCCGTCCATGCCGGGCAGCATGACGTCGAGCACGATCAGGTCGTAGTCGTGTTCCATGGCCTGGAAGAGGCCATCGGGGCCCGTGCGGGCGAGGTCGGCCACAAAGCCCGATTCCGTCAGGCCTTTGAGGAGGTAGTCGCCCGCCTTGGGCTCGTCTTCAACAATGAGCAGTCGCATGAGAAAAAGGACGGGCGCGTCGGGCCCCGCCGTGGCTGCCGTGGTTACCTGTGATTACCGATTGCCGCCAAGATATGCCAAAACGCCCCACGCGGGGCCGAAGATAACAAGTTTGTCATCTTCGGGTCATGCCCGCGTGGTGCACCCCTCCCTAGACTGGCCGCACTGACACCGCCCCCTTTCCCTGTCTGCTGGTGTTGGGCTTTTCGAAGGAGATTCTCATGACGATTCGATTCCAACGCGCGCTCCCCCTTGCCGCACTTGCCGCGCTGTCCACCCTGCTGGCAACGGGCACGGCCGTCGCCGCGCAAGACCATAGCGCGATGGCTGCACCGCTGGCAAACACCAGCGCACGTGACCTCTACACCGATGGCGCCCACGCCGGTGTGCGTGACGCGTACACCGACGGTGCCAAGACCGGCGCGCGTGATCCGTACACGGACGGCGCTGCACAAGCTGCGCTCGAAGCCCGCGTCGGCGCGCGCGACCCATACACGGAAGGTGGCTTCGTCAGCCCGCGCGGCCGTGATCCGTACACCGATGGTGCCAACGCCTAATGGGTGGCTTCCAGTCCGTCGGGGTAGCCCTTGCGTGTCTTTTGGCTGCCCCTTTGGCTACCGCAGCGGCTGCTGACCCTGTTGCGGCGGTGGCGCTTTCTACGCCCAGTGAACCGGCTGCCACGGCGCCCGAACGCGTAACGCTGCAGCAGGCTGTCGAGCGGACCATGCAGACGCATCCCGCATTGGCCGCAGCCGGTTATGAAGTGGCCGCCAGCGAAGGCGCGCTCGGCCAGGCCCGCCGATTGCGCAATCCCGAGGCCGCCTTCACGACGGAAGATGTCCGCCGCGACCGCGCCACGATGACGGCGCAACTGAACATCCCCTTGGAACTCGGTGGCAAGCGCAGTGCACGCACGCGTGCTGCGGAGATTGCCCGCGACGCCGCCGCGCAAGACGCCGCCGTGCTGCTGGCGCAGCTGCGTGCCGATGTCACGCGCGCCTTCTTCGATCTGGTGATCGCGCAGGAGCGTTTGACGCTAGCCCAGGCGTCGGACACGTTGGCCGCCCAGGCGGAGTCTGCTGCCGCGCGGCGCGTGCAAGCGGGCAAGGTGTCACCGGTGGAGCAGACCAAGGCCGGCGTTGCCCGTGCCAGTGCCGCCATCGAGCTGCGCGATGCGCGTGCGGAACTGCAGGTCGCACAGCGTGCATTGGCCGCCTTCTGGGGCAACGCCTCTGCCATGCCCGAGGCCGACGGCAGCGCCGAGACCTTACCCATCGTGCCGCCCGAAGCGCGTCAGGCCACGGGCACGTTGGAGAACACCCCCCGCGCCGTGCGCGCCCGCTTGGAGATCGACCGTCGCCAGGCGCTCGCCAACGTGGAGCGCAGCAAGCGCGTGCCCGATGTCACGCTCAGCGTCGGGGCCAAGCGTGACAGCGCTGCGAACAACAACATGGCCGTCCTCGGTATTGCGGTGCCGCTGCCGCTGTTCGACCGCAACCAGGGCAGCCAGCTCGAAGCACAGCGCTTGGCCGACAAGGCGTTTGAGGACTACCGCGCCTTGCAGCTTGAGCAGAACGCCACCCTTGCGCAGGACGTCGCACGGCTCGACGCGGCCCGCACCGCTGTGCAATCGCTGCGGCAAGATGTATTGCCCGGCGCGCAGCGCGCCTATGACGCTGCCCGCATCGGCTTCGATGCCGGCAAGTTCAATTTTCTCGATGTGCTGGACGCCCAGCGCACGCTGTTCCAGGCGCGTGCGCAGTACCTGGCCGCGCTGTCACGCGCGCATCAGGCGGCGGCCGGCATTGATCGCATCCTCGGCCGGTGATGCCGCGATTCCTTTTCTGCTGACATGACACTTCCACCGCAACAACGGCGCGCCATCGCGCTCATCGTCGTGCTGGGCGCGCTGGCTGCTGCCGGGCTGTGGTTCGGCATGGGCGCACGCCAGACAGCCGCCTCCGAGGCGGAGGCCGCCCCCGCGCCTGCCGCCGTGCAACAGGCAGACGAGCATGGCGAAGAAGCTCCACATGCCGAAACGCTCACCATGACCGCCGAAGCCATCGCTAACGCAAAGATTGGTGTGGAAACCGCCGGTGCGACCGAGCTGCGCACGGAAGTCGTTCTACCCGGCGAGATCCGCCTGAACGAAGACCGCACAGCGCACGTGGTGCCGCGCGTGCCCGGCGTGGCCGAGAAGGTGGCCGTGGAGCTGGGCCAGCCGGTGACACGCGGGCAACTGCTGGCCGTGCTGTCGAGCCCCGCGCTGTCTGACCAGCGCAGCGAACTGCAAGCCGCGCAACAGCGCTTGGCGCTCGCGCAGGAAACGCACACGCGCGAAAAGCGCCTGTGGGAGCAGGGCATCGCCGCCGAGCAGGATTACCAGCAAGCCCGCACCGCGTTGCAAGAAGCGCGCATTGCTGCAGACAACGCACGCCAGAAGCTGACGGCCATCGGTGCAGCGCCGGCCGGCTCAGCGTTGAACCGCTTTGAGCTGCGTGCGCCGTTTGATGGCGTGGTCGTCGCCAAACACTTGTCGCAGGGCGAGGCCGTGCAGGCAGAGACCGCCGTCTTTACCGTGGCCGACCTGCGCACCGTGTGGGCGGACTTCTCCGTCACCGCTAGGGATCTGGAGGCTGTGACCGCCAACGCCGCCGCCACCGTGCGCGCCACTGCCACCGGCACTGCCGTGCAGGGCAAGGTGTCGTACGTGGGCGCATTGCTGGGCGAGCAGACCCGCACCGCGCCCGCACGCGTGACGCTCGACAACCCCAAGCTGGCCTGGCGCCCGGGCATGTTCGTCAATGTGTCGGTCGAATCGGGCCGCGTGCAGGTGCCGGTGGCCGTGCGTGCCGATGCCCTGCAGACGGTCGACGACAAGCCCTCCGTGTTCGTGCCCGTGCCGACCGGCTTTGAGGTGCGCCCCGTCAAGACCGGCCGCACCGACGGCACGTGGACGGAAATCCTCGAAGGCCTGCCCGCCGGCACGCGCTACGCCGCTGCCAACAGCTACGTGCTGAAGGCCGAGGCCGGCAAGTCGGCAGACCACGGCCACTAAGGAGGCGCCATGTTTGAACGCCTTCTGCGCACCGTCATCGCGCAACGCTGGCTGGTGCTGCTGGCCGTGCTGGCTGCCGCTGCGTTCGGCGCGTACAGCTATACGCGCCTGTCCATCGACGCGGTGCCCGATATCACCAACGTGCAGGTGCAGATCAACACGCCCGCACCGGGCTACTCGCCGTTGGAGACCGAGCAGCGCATCACCTATGCGTTGGAAACCGCCATGGCGGGTTTGCCGAAGCTGGAGCAGACGCGGTCGCTGTCGCGCTATGGGCTTTCCCAGGTGACGGTCATCTTCAAGGAAGGCACCGACATCTACTTTGCGCGCCAGTTGGTGAGCGAACGCTTGCAGGCTGCAAAGGAGCAATTGCCCGACGGCATTACGCCGAGCATGGGCCCTGTCTCCACCGGCCTAGGTGAAATCTATCTGTGGACGGTCGAAGCCGATGCCAACGCACGCAAGCCCGATGGCACCGCCTACACCCCCGCGGACTTGCGCGAGCTGCAGGACTGGGTCATCCGCCCGCAGATCCGCAACGTGCCTGGCGTAACGGAGGTCAACACCATCGGCGGGTTTGCCAAGGAATTCCTGGTGGCAACCAGCCCTGAACGACTGGCCTCGTACAAGCTCACGCTGGCCGATGTGGTGGCGGCGCTTGAGCGCAACAACGCTAACGTCGGCGCCGGCTATATCGAGCGAAAGGGCGAGCAATACCTTGTGCGTGCACCCGGCCAGTTGCGCGACGCTGCCGACATCGGCAACGTGGTGCTCGCCAGCCCCAACGGCACACCGGTGCGCCTGCGTGATGTGGCCACCATCGAAAGCGGTAGCGAACTGCGCACGGGCGCGGCCACCAGCAATGGGCGTGAGGTCGTGCTGGGCACCGCGTTTCTGCTGATGGGCGAGAACAGCCGCACCGTATCGCAGGCGGTGGACAAGCGCATGCAAGAGATCCGCAAGACGCTGCCGGCAGGCATTCGCGTGGAATCGGTGTACGACCGCACGGTGCTCGTCGACAAGGCCATCGCCACCGTCAAGAAGAACCTGCTGGAAGGCGCCATCCTGGTGATGGCGGTGCTGTTCCTTTTTCTGGGTAATTTGCGCGCGGCAGTGCTCACCGCGCTGGTGATTCCGCTGTCGATGCTGATGACCTTCAGCGGCATGGTGTCGGCCAAGGTGAGTGCCAACCTGATGAGCCTGGGCGCACTGGATTTCGGCATCATCGTCGACGGCGCGGTGGTGATCGTCGAGAACTGCGTGCGGCGCCTGGCCCATGCGCAGGAAGCGCGCGGCCGGCCGCTCACACGTGCTGAACGCTTCGAAGAGGTCTTCGAAGCCGCCCGCGAAGCGCGTCGCCCGCTGCTGTATGGCCAGCTCATCATCATGGTGGTGTACCTGCCGATCTTTGCGCTCTCAGGTGTGGAAGGGAAGATGTTTCACCCGATGGCGGTGACCGTGGTGCTGGCACTGGCCGCTGCCATGATCCTCTCCATCACCTTTGTGCCTGCCGCCGTGGCGCTGTTCATCGGCGATCGTGTCGCGGAGAAGGAAAACCGCCTGATGACATGGGCGCGCAACCTGTACGCGCCACTGCTCGAACGCGTGCTGGCTGCGCCCCCCGTGGTGCTGACCTTTGCGACGGTGGCCGTGCTGGTCTCGCTGGTGGCTGCCACGCGGTTGGGTGCTGAGTTCGTGCCGAGCTTGAACGAAGGCGATTTCGCCATGCAGGCGATGCGCGTGCCGGGCACGGGGCTGGCGCAATCGCTGGAGATGCAGATGCAGATCGAGCGCGCATTGAAGGCGAAATTCCCCGAGATCGAACGCGTGTTCGCGCGCACCGGCACGGCCGAGGTGGCTACCGACGTGATGCCGCCCAGCATCTCCGACGGCTACATCATGCTCAAGCCCGAGAAGGACTGGCCCGCTGGACCGGACGGAAAGCGTCGCACTCGTGACCAGTTGCTCGCCGACATCCAGGCCACCGTGGATGCGTTGCCCGGCAACGCGTATGAGTTCTCGCAGCCAATCCAGTTGCGCTTCAACGAGCTGATCTCGGGCGTACGCAGCGATGTGGCCGTTAAGGTGTTCGGCGACGACATGGGCGTGTTGGAGGCACAGGCCAAGCTCATCGCCGCGCAACTCGGCAAGCTGGCTGGCGCCGCCGAGGTGAAGATCGAGCAGACCGGCGGCCTGCCGTTCCTCAACGTAGATATCGACCGGGACAAGGCCGCGCGCTATGGCCTCTCCATCGGCGCGATTCAGGACACGGTATCCGCCGCCATTGGCGGCAAGGATGCGGGTACGGTGTTCCAGGGGGACCGTCGTTTCGGCATCGTCGTACGCTTGCCGGAAACCGCGCGCAGTAACCCTGCTGCGCTTGGCCGCCTGCCACTGGCATTGCCCAACGGCCAGGGCTACGTGCCGCTGTCTGACGTGGCCACGCTCAATGAAGTGACCGGCCCGAACCAGGTCAGCCGCGAAGACGGCAAGCGCCGCATCGTCGTCAGTGCCAACGTGCGCGGGCGCGACATCGCATCGTTCGTGGAAGAGGCGCAAGCCGCGCTCGATGCGCAGGTGCGTCTGCCGACCGGCTACTGGATGGCCTGGGGCGGGCAGTTTGAGCAACTGCAATCCGCCACGGCACGCTTGCAGGTTGTGGTGCCGCTGGCGTTGGCGATGGTGCTCACGCTGCTGTTCATGATGTTCGGCAACCTCAAGGATGGCTTGCTCGTGTTCTCGGGCATTCCGTTTGCGCTGTCGGGCGGCATTCTGGCGCTGGCGTTGCGGGGCATTCCGCTGTCGATCTCAGCGGCGGTGGGGTTTATCGCGCTGTCTGGCGTGGCGGTGCTCAACGGGCTGGTGATGTTGAGTTTCATCCGCAGCCTGCGCGAGGACGGCAAGTCGGTCGACGTTGCCGTACGTGAGGGGGCACTCACGCGCTTGCGCCCGGTGCTGATGACGGCGCTGGTGGCCTCGCTCGGCTTCGTGCCGATGGCGCTTGCCACGGGCACCGGCGCGGAAGTACAGCGTCCGTTGGCGACGGTGGTGATCGGCGGGATTTTGTCGTCGACGGCACTTACGTTGCTGGTGCTGCCGGTGCTGTACCGGCTGGCCTATCGACGGGATGACGCACGAAACGTCGCGGCGCAGGCGGAGTCGGCAGTGCCATCCGCTGCGCCGTAGGGAGGGGTGTTACTGGTCGGCCTGCAGTGCCGCGATGATCTTTTCAGCGTGGGCCTTCAGCTTGTCGGTATCGGCTTGCACGCGCGCATGCGGCTGCAGCGGGGTATCGCTGTAGCGCGGCAGCACGTGGAAGTGCACGTGCGGCACGGTCTGCCCGGCGGCGCTGCCGTTCAGTTGGAAGACGGCGACGCCCGGCGGCGTGAACGCGGCCCGCACTGCGCGCGCGAGCTTGCGCGTGGTGCGGATGGCTGCCGATGCGGCCTCGTCGGACAAGTCGAACAGCATGGCGGCGCCTTCCTTGGGTAGCACCAGCACGTGGCCGTCGGCCTGGGGCATGATGTCCATGAAGGCGAGGGTGTGATCGTCTTCGTACACCTTGATGCAGGGCAGCTCGCCGCGCAGGATCTTGGCGAAGATGTTCTGGCTATCGTAGGTCGCTTGGTGCGCGTCAGGCATGGGTGTCTCCGGCAAACAGGAAATAGGCAGCGGGCAGTATATATGCGGCAGGCAACGGCGCGCGCGGCCTGCGCTTAGCCTGGATCAAACCGGGCGGTCGTCCAACGACAGCGGTGCGGCCACGTGTTCTAGCGGTTTGCGTTCCGCTGCGGTGCCCCAGCGCGCTTGCACGCCAGCGGCCAGCAACATCAGCACGGCACCGAACACGTAGCCACTCAACACCGCGCTGCGCGAATGGGTGTCAATCAGCCAGCCGAACAGTACCGGGCCGGCCACGCCACCCAGGCCCGTGCCGACGGCGTAGAACAGCGCGATGGCCAGCGCGCGCACTTCCAGCGGAAACGTTTCGCTCACTGTCAAATACGCCGAGCTGGCGGCTGCCGACGCAAAGAAGAACACCACCGTCCACGCGAGCGTCTGCGTAGTGCTATCCAGCACGCCTGCCTTGAACAGCACGCCGCTTGCCAGCAGCAACACACCGCTGATCGCATAGGTGGCGGCAATCATCGTGCGGCGGCCGATCACGTCGAACAAGCGCCCGAGCAGCAGCGGCCCAAGGAAATTCCCCAAAGCGAACGGCAGTAGGTAGGTGCCCACCTTCGTAGCCGCCACGTCATAGAAATCCGTCAGCACCAGCGCATAGGTAAAGAAGATCGCGTTGTAGAAAAACGCCTGTGCGGCCATCAACGCGAGCCCCACCAGCGCGCGGCGACGGTGCTGCACAAAGACTACGCGCGCCACTTCAAGCAGACCCGGATGGCCACGGTTGCGCAGGCGCAGTGCAGGCAGCGGCGCGGTGTCGAAGCAATGGCCGCGCGCGGTGATGTCGCGTTCGATGTCGCACACAATGGTCTGCGCCTCGTCATGCCGGCCGCGCGTGATGAGCCAGCGCGGGCTCTCGGGAATCCAGAAGCGCATCACCAGAATGATGAGCCCCAGCACCGCGCCGATGAAGAAGCACAGCCGCCAGCCGGTATCCACGCTGATGTGTGCCGGGTCCAGCAGCCACAGCGATGCGCCGGCACCCAGCGCCGCGCCCACCCAGAACGTGCCGTTGATGGCCAGGTCCGTCCAGCCGCGCACGCGTGCCGGTGTCAGCTCCTGGATGGTCGAGTTGATGGCCGCGTATTCCCCGCCGATGCCCGCGCCCGTCAGCACGCGAAAGAGCACGAGGCTGGCGAAGTCCCATGAAAACGCCGTTGCCGCTGTCGCCGAGATGTACACGCCTAGCGTGATGAAGAACAGTTTGCGACGGCCCCATCGATCCGTCAGCCAGCCAAACAGCAGCGCGCCCAACACCGCACCCACCAGGTAAGCGCTACTGGCCACGCCCACCTGTGTGTTGCTGAGGTGCAGCGCGGGGCTTTGCTTGAGCGCGCCGGCCACTGCACCGGCCAGTGTCACCTCCAGCCCGTCGAGCAGCCATGTAATGCCCAGCGCGATGACCACGCGCGTGTGGAAGCGGCTCCACGGCAGGCGGTCAAGCCGGCTGGGCAGATCGGAGGATTGGAAAACGGTGGAACTTGGCATTGCAGCGCACGCAGGGTTGCATGCGCGCCATGCAGCACGTTTTATTCCTGGGCGGCGTCGGGCGAAGCAGCGAGCGGCGCGCCGGCCAGCAGCGTGTCTTCAAAGAAGCGGCGTCGCGCGTCCTTGTCGGGCTTGCTGCCCTGGTTCCACAGCAACGCTTCGGAGAGCTGGTAGGCGTAGAGCATGAACGCGCGCGTCTTGGCATCTTTGCGCGTAAAGCCGATCGCCTGGAAATGCTGGATGTAGTAATCCATGCGATGCTCGTCTACCGCGTCGACGGCTTCCTGTGCCATCGGGTCGCGTCGTGCCCAGGCGCGGATGGCGAACTCGATCATGGCCGTGCGCCGTGCGCTGCGGCCACGAAACGGCAGCGCGAGCAGGTCGTGCACCAGGCCTTGCACCGACGGGTTCTGTCGTTCGAGTTTCGGGCCGATGCGTGTGCGTTCGCTCCAGTCCTGCAGCACCTGGTGCAGCAGGTCGTCGCGGTTCTTGAAGTGCCAGTAGAAGCTGCCCCGTGTGACGTCCAACTGTTTGGCAAGCACATCCACGCGCACGGCATCGATGCTCTTGGTGACGAGCAGGTCGGTGGCGGCGCGTACCCAGTCGTGGGGCGTGAGCTGCGCACGCGGCGCGGTGGCAGTGGAAGCATCGACGTCGGCGGGCGCGTCGTATTCGTCGATCAGCGGGGAAGGCTTGGGCATGAAGGCGGATTCTAGCCGCGCGGGCTGCACTGTCCAGCGCTTAAAGCAGGCTGACACCCCCAGGTTTGCGCGGGTTGACATGTCAACGAACGTCTTCCTACCATGCACATACGTTTGTGTATGGAAGGATCGAGCTGCCGTAAGCCTTGGTTTGCGGAGCGGTGTCAACAGACCGCGGCAAGAACCATGCTCGACGATGCCTTCTGCACGGCGTCCAACGATAAGACATAAGACATCAGGAGACATTTGCATGAAGGCATTTCGAGTCGCACTGTGCGCGGCCGCAGTGGCGGGCGCATTTTGCGCAGGTAGTGTTCACGCCGAGACCGTCAAGATCGCCTGGATCGATCCGCTGTCTGGGCTGATGGGTGCGCTGGGCCAGAACCAGTTGCGCAGCTGGCAATACGCGGCCGATCTGGCCAACCAGCAGAACTGGAGCGGCAACGGCACCAAGTTTGAAGTCGTCGGTTTTGACAACAAGGTCTCGCCGCAAGAGAGCCTGACGATCCTCAAGCAGATCACCGACCAGGGCATCCGCTACGTCGCGCAGGGCGATGGCTCTAGCGTGGGCATGGCGCTGCAGGACGCCATCGCCAAGTACAACGACCGCAACCCGGGCAAGGAGATCATCTATCTCAACTACGCCGCGGTCGATCCGGACATGACCAACGGCAAGTGCAACTACTGGCACTTCCGCCTGGACGCCAACTCCGATATGAAGATGGAAGCCCTGACCAGCTACCTGGCCAAGGATCAGAACATCAAGAAGGTTTATCTGCTGAACCAGAACTACTCGTTCGGCCACCAGGTGGCGCGCGCCGCCAAGGAATACCTGAAGCGCAAGCGCCCGGACATCCAGATCGTGGGTGAAGACCTGCACCCGCTGGCGCAGGTGAAGGATTTCTCGCCGTATGTGGCGAAGATCCGCGCGTCGGGCGCCGATACCGTCATCACCGGCAACTGGGGCAGTGACCTGGCGTTGCTGATTCGCGCGTCGAAAGATGCGGGCCTGACCACTAACTTCTATACGTACTACGCCGGCACCACCGGCGTGCCGACAGCGATGGGCGCGTCGGGCGCGGATCGCGTGAAGGTCATCAGCTACTTCGCGCCGAATGACGGCAACCCGAAGACGAGCGCCGTGCTAGACGGCTTCAAGAAGAAGTACAACGACGACTTCTTCAACGCCGATGTTTACACCGGCATCGCTTTCCTGGCGAAGGCTATCAAGACCAGCGGTTCTGCCGAGCCGGCCAAGGTGGCGAAAGTCATGGAAGGCATGACGGTCGACAGCCTGAACGGCCCGGTCGAGATGCGTAAGACGGATCACCAGGCCCAGCAGACGCTGTACGTCACCACCTGGGTCAAGGCCGACGGCAAGAAGATCAAGTACGACCAGGAAAACACCGGCTACGGCTGGCGTACCGACGTCACGCTCGAGCCGCATCTGGGCGCGCAGCCGACGTCGTGCCAGATGAAGCGCCCGGCGTCGTGATCCTCGTCGTCTTCTGACTGTGGTGTCCCGGGGTTAAACCGGGGACACCACGCCTGTGCCTGCCAGGTGCCCGCGGGCGTTATCCAGAAAGCGGTCCACCGTCGCCTGCACCGATTCCGGCGACCAGCCGGCAATGTGCGGCGTCAGCACGACTTGCTCCAGGTCCAGCAACCCGGCCGGCGGCTTGGGCTCGCTCTCATACACATCTAGCCCCGCGCCACCCACCTTGCCCGCGCGGATGGCCGCTTCCAGCGCCTCCGTATCCACCACGCTGCCGCGCGCAATGTTTACGACATACCCGTTCGGGCCCAGCGCCTCCAGGATCGTCTGGTTGATGAGATGCTTGGTCTGCGCACCACCCGGCGTCGCGACGATCAAAAAGTCCGCCCACTCGGCCATGTCCTTCAGCGCATCAAAGTAGCGGTACGACACACCTTCACGCGGCTTGCGGTTGTGATAGCCGATCTGCATGTCGAAGCCCGCTGCGCGGCGCGCGATCTGCATGCCGATGGTGCCTAGCCCGACGATGCCCAGGCGCTTGCCGCAGACGCCCGGCTGCAGCGGAATGTCATCGCGCCAGACGCCGTTGCGCGTGGCGCGATCCAACTTGGGGATGCCCCGCACGGTGGCCAACAGCAGACCGAAGGCGTGGTCGGCCACGCAGGCATCGTTGGTGCCGGCGCCGTTGGCCACCGCCACGCCGCGTGCGCGGGCGGCTTCCACGTCGATGTTCTCGTAGCCGGCGCCCAGCGCGCAAGCCAGTTCCAGCTTGGGCATCGCCGCCATTTCCGCACCGGTGAGGCCGGTCGAGCCATTGGTGAGCACGATGCGTACGTTCCGGCCGTCGCGTGCGATGGCGGCATCGCGTTCGGCGCGAGTGGGGGCGTGGATCACGTGGAAGTGTTCAGCGATCTGCGCGACGTTATCGGGCGTCATCGCAATGAGGATCAGGAGCGTCGGTTGCATGGTGAACAGGTGAGGGTGGCCACGTCTTGCTGTCGGGAGTATCTGGAGGTGCCGCGCACGGCGCCCGGCGATGATAGCGTGCGCTGCCGCGCCCCGTGCGCCCCTTACCGGAAGCCCTGGCGCCCGTGCGGTTACACCGCGTTACCAATGAACGGGTTTGGTTTCACGGGCCATCGGGTCGGCGGCATAGACTTTGCGGCAAGAGGCGCATTGCCGCAGGCCGGGATCGACCCCGGCTCGGATCAGACGCCTCGTCCACAAGACGGGATTCATCATGCAAGCAATGAACAAGGCAGCACGCGCAGGGCGGTGGGTGGCGGTGGCAACATTGGCCGCCGTGGCAGCAGGGCTGACGGGCTGTGTGAGCGCACCGTACCCCGGTTATGGCGCGGGCTACGGCGCCGGCTATGCGGCAGGCAGCAGTGCCTACAGCAACAGCTACGGCGGCACCACCTACAGCAACGGCTATACCGGCGGGTACGACAACACCAGTACGTACAACAACGGCTACAACGGCTACGACCAGAACGCGCCGCAGCCGTATCCGCAGCAGCCCTACCCGCAACAGCAGCCGGCGCCGGCCTATTCGCAACCGAACTATTCGCCGTATCCCTCCGACAATGGGCCCGCCTACCAGGCCCCTGCGGACAACCGCTACGGCGTGGTCGAACGCATCGACGCCGTGCCGGTGCGTGGCCAGCCCTCCGGCGTGGGCGCGGTGCTGGGCGGCGTAGTGGGCGGCCTGCTGGGCCACCAGGTCGGCGGCGGACGCGGTAACACCGTGGCCACCATTGGTGGCGCGGTGGCGGGCGCCATGGCGGGCAACGCCGTGGAAGGCAACACCGTGGTCGGCCAGAGCTATCGGGTGACGATGCGCCTGAACGACAACTCTCGCGTCACGCTCACGCAGAACAACCCGAACGGCTTGCGCCCGGGTGATCGCGCGCGTATCGAAAACAACATGGCTGTGCCGTACTGACCCGGTCTGGACGGCACCGGCCGGATCATCGCCGGTCAGGACAACGTCCAGAGCCAGAACGAAACCTTCGCCTACGACGTCGCAGCCAATCTGCTCGACGGTCCGGCGGTCGGTGCTGGCCTGGTGGCATCGGCTGATTGAAGTCCACAATCACGACGGCGCCCGCATGTGCTACGACCTGCTGGGGCGGCGTATCGGGATGATTTCCTGCGCAAGGACGCCGGCCACTCCGCGCAGGCAATGACCGCCTGACGCCGGCTCAGGCATTGGCCGGCACGAAATCCGGCCCGCCCAGCTTATCCCGCACCATCAGCGCCGAACGCATCAACGGCGTCCACATGCCGTCCGGGCTGTTCCAGACCGCACCCGCCCAGCGAGTGTCGGCCTGCAGATCGGCCTTGCAGCTTTCCAGCTGGCGCTTGAGCGCCGCCGCCACGTTGCCCAGGTCGATGTCGAACAGGTCGCCATGGGGGCCCTGCGGCTGCTTGCGCTGCCGGTCCTGGCAGAAGCGGTAGTACCAGACCCAGTCATGAGCGATGTAGATCGCCCGGTTGCGGTCCGGATAGGTCGCCAGGAGGTTCAGCAGGGCCGAGACGAAACGCGTTGGGAAACGCGCATCATGGGTCTGGCGCCAGTACGGCAGGATCAACTGGTCGAAGGCCGCCACCACGTTCTGCGGCTCATCGTTGTCGACCTTGGCCTCGAGGAAGTAGAGCGGCTCACCCACCAGGAACTTGTCCAGTTCGTCGTTGGCTAACGCCAGTTGCAGCACAGTGTCGAGCGGATTGTTCATTGGATTTTCACTACGTCGTAGGTCGACATCAGCACATTGACGTCGTTACCGTGGGAGATCGGCACATTGTCCAGCACCGCCTCGCGCATGCCGCCCGGCGCCACAGCGAGTTGACACGCCCTCGTTGCCGATGGGCGTCAGCACCCCGGGGTTATTCAGGCTCACCCTGTACATGTCCTTGCCCCCCAGCGATCCGGGATCGTAGCCCAGGACCGACTCCAGCACCGAGACACTGCCGGCCTGCTGGGACTCTGCCACCACAGCCTGCAGGTCGGATTTTGCCGTGACGAACTTGTTGGCTGTGCCGTACTAACCACATCCAAGCAATACCTCGGCATGGGACGCCGGCCCGCTTCAGAAATGCGGCAGGCCGGCCGATATACCGGAAGCGATAACCCGCTCCGACTCCCATGTTCAATCGACTCTCCATCCGCTTCCGACTCAATGCCGCGCTAGCGCTGCTGGCTGTGCTGCTGGCCACCATCGGCACCATTGGCGTGGTCGGCATGCGCGCGTCTGACGCAAACATCAAAGAGATCTACGGCAATCAGCTTGCCTCGACTTCGCTGGTCGGCAAGGCACAACTGAATGCCGCCATCGTGCGCACTACGCTGGACCGCGCCGTGTTCCACCCCGATGCGGCCGATATTGGCGCCATCATCGACAAGGCCAACGGCTACCGCGCCAAGTCGGAAGACGCCTGGAAACGCTACAAGGCGCTGCCGATGAACGCGGAAGAATCCCGCCTGGCCACCGAAGTGGAGGCCAAGCGCGCCGCGCTGTTCCGCGACGGTATCGAGCCTTTGATTGCCGCTCTGCGCGCCCATGACGTTGCCACGGTCGACAAGATCGTGATGACCGTCATTCCGCCGCAGTTCGTGGCGCTATCCGCTGCCGTGGAGGCGCTCGACCGTAACCAGGCCGACCAGGCCAAGGCGGCGTATGACGGCGCTGTGGCGCGCACGCAGGCGTTCCTGATGCTGAGCATCGGCGCCATTGTGGTTGGCATTGTTGCTGCACTGGGCTGCGCGTTCGGGCTGCATCGCGCGATCTCCGTGCCGCTGTCGCGCATGCTGGCCCACTTTGGCGAAATCTCGCGCGGTAACCTGACCGAGCACATCACGGTGACCAGCCAGGACGAGATGGGCGCGCTCACGCGCGGCCTCATCGACATGCAAGGCGGTCTGATCCGCACCATTCAAACGATGCGCGGCGGCAGCGAATCCATCGCCACCGCCACCAAGCAAATTGCTGCCGGCAACATGGACCTGTCGCAGCGCACGGAAGAGCAGGCCAGCTCGCTGGAGGAAACCGCCTCCAGCATGGAAGAGCTGACGAGCATCGTGAAGCAGAACGCTGACAACGCACGGCAAGCCAGCCAACTCGCGGGCAGCGCGTCGGACGTCGCCGTCAAGGGCGGCGAAGTGGTGGGCCGCGTCATCGAAACGATGTCGGGCATCAATGACAGCAGCAAGAAGATCGCTGACATCATCGGCGTGATTGAAGGCATCGCCTTCCAGACCAACATCCTTGCGCTGAACGCGGCAGTGGAAGCTGCACGCGCAGGTGAGCAAGGCCGTGGCTTTGCGGTGGTGGCGGGCGAGGTGCGCAGCCTGGCGCAGCGCTCGGCCACGGCTGCCAAGGAGATCAAGGAACTCATCAGCGATTCCGTGGGCCGCGTGGAAAACGGCTCGGCACTGGTGACGGAAGCCGGCGCGGTGATCGACGAAGTGGTGGTGGCCGTCAAGCGCGTGACCGACATCATGGGTGAGATCTCAGCCGCGTCGGATGAGCAAAGCTCCGGCATCGAGCAGGTCAACCAGGCTGTGAACCAGATGGACCAGGTCACACAGCAGAACGCCGCATTGGTGGAGGAAGCTGCCGCTGCCGCGCAGTCGCTGGAAGAACAGGCGGGCGTGCTGCGTTCGGCTGTGGCGTCGTTCCGCTTGCCGGACGGGGGCACGCAGCCTGCGTTGGCTGCTGTGCCGAAGGCACCTTCTGTTCCGGCTGCTGCTGCCAAGCCTGTGCCGCGCAAGCCCGTGGTGAAAACGGCGTCAACGGCACGTGCTGCGCGCAAGCGGGTTTCTGCTTCTGCGTCGACATCCGCTGCGCCGGTTGCGGCCGCGCCGGCTCCGGCACCGGCTTCGGTCGCGGCCGCGCCGGTTGCGTCGAAGCCGGGCAAGCTCGCCCTGGCAACCACCTCCGACGACGCGGACGACTGGGAACAGTTCTGACGCAGACGTTACGCAGTCGATCGCAACCCATGCAAGCCGCGCCTCGTGCGCGGCTTTGTGTTTCAGGGTTGCAACCAAATCACGCGCTGGGACCGATCAATATTGCCGGCGCAGTGGATTGATGCGGTGAGGGTGGAAGGCGACCGGCACATTTCTCTGACGGCGTTCGCCACGTTTCCACGCGCATCTTGAATCGGAGGCATGCCGCGTTCTGCGCGGCCTTACGCGGTAAGGGTTTGTTGATGTGGTGGTTGGAACTGCGCCATCTGCGCGGCAAACCGCCCACAATGTGGCGTGCACCGGGCCACGGCGCGCTTAACCCGAACACCCTGTGCCCGGCGGTATCACGCATCCATCGTTTGTAGGGTGGCCCCATCGGCTGCGCGGATAAGTGCCGCGCGCCGACAGCGCGCATTGCATGCCGTGGCGGTGATCACCTTTCAGCTGCGCCCCCCGTCTTGCGTTCACCCATGCAACAACGCCGCGCGTTCGGCGCATGCCAAAGCGTGTGCACGCAGTGCCGTGCCGCACAACGGCGCGCCGCGCGGGCGTTGGTATGGTCCTCGCATTCTCCCCACCCGAAGCGGGCCACAGAACATTGCTCGGGCGACCATCGTTTGAACACGACGCCCCGGGCATTGATAAAGAGAATGGGGGAAGCCATGGGCGCCACAGCGCGGAACGAGGGGCACAACGACGGGCGCGCCTGCGAAGGTCAGCTTGCCGGTACCGGAGAGCGACCATGAGCGAGCTGCCATGGGACCTCTATGTGGCGTTGCTCAATACGCTGACGGTGGCGACCACGCTCGTCATCCTCATCAGCACCGCCGACGATTTCTTCCTCGATGCCTTCTACTGGGTGCGCGAGTTGTGGCTCTGGCCGCAGCGTGGCCGCACGCCTGTCACGATTTCCGCGCAGTCCTTACGTGAGCGCGAAGAGCAGTGGCTCGCCATCATGGTGCCCGCCTGGAAGGAGTACGACGTCATCGCCAAGATGGTGGAGAACACCCTGGCGACGATGGAGTACAAGCGCTTCATCATCTTTGCCGGCGCCTACCGCAACGATGCCGAAACCACCACCGAGGTGGAACGCATGGTGCGCCGCTACCCCGGCCGCGTGGTGCGCGCCGCCGTTCCGCACGACGGCCCCACCTGCAAGGCCGACTGCCTGAACACCATCATCCACACCATCGTCCGCTACGAGGCTGGCCACGGCATCCGCTTTGCAGGCGTGATCATGCATGACTGCGAAGACGTGATCCACCCGCTGGAGCTGAAGTACTTCAACTACTTCATCAGCGATCAGGACCTGGTGCAGTTGCCCGTGCTCTCGCTCGAGCGCAAGTGGTACGAGTGGGTGGCCGGCACCTACATGGATGACTTTTCCGAGACGCACCAGAAAGACCTGGTGGCCCGTCAGGCGTTGACCGGCACTGTGCCCGGGGCCGGTGTGGCGCTGTGCTACAGCCGCCGCGCTATCGAAGCGGTGATGAAGGTGCGTGGCGATTGCCCCTTCAACACCAGCACGCTCACCGAAGACTACGACTTCAGCTTCCGCCTGCGCGAACTGGGCATGCGCGAGGCGTTCGTGCATTTTCCGATTTGTGAGGATGCCGGGACGGTATCGGATGCCGACGACGGCATGCGCACCCATTCGCTGCACCATCGGCGGCCAGGCGGGCGCCCGCAACTGCTGGCCACGCGTGAGTACTTTCCGAGCACGTTCCGCACCGCGTATCGGCAGCGCGCGCGCTGGGTGTTGGGCATTGCGTTTCAGGGCTGGCTGCAGATGGGGTGGAAGGGCAACCTCATCACCAAGTACATGTTCTTCCGCGACCGCAAGGGCGTGCTCACGGCGCTGTTCTCCATCCTGGCGTATGTGCTGTCGCTCAATTACCTGCTGGTGGGGGCGCTGCAGCTCAATGGTTGGATTACGGTACCCAACGACTCGTTCGTGGTGGGCACATGGTGGATGCAGGATCTGCTGGCCATCAATGCCACGCTGCTCATCAACCGGCTGGCGCAGCGTGTGTACTTTGTCGGCCGGCTCAACGGCCCGCTGCAGGGGGTGCTGTGCTTGCCCCGGCTGGTGGTGAACAACTTCATCAACTTCTTCTCGGTATGCCGGGCGTGGAAGATCTTCCTCATCTATTGCCTGACCGGCAAGCCGATTGCGTGGGACAAGACTCAGCACACCTATCTGTCGAACGACGCGCTGGGCCGCACGCGCTGCAAGCTGGGTGAAACGCTGCTCAAGTGGGAGGTGCTCACGCCGGAGCAGCTGGATGCTGCGCTGGCCATCCAGCAGAAAACCGGGCGCCGCCTCGGGCAGGTGCTGGTGCAGCAGGGTTTGGTGACGCCCGACACCCTGGCCGATGCCCTGGCTGAACAGGCCGACCTGCCGCGCGTGAGCTTGACCAACGTGGTGCTGGGCGCCCTGGCGGATTGCCTGCCGCGCGATCTGGCAGTGCGGCATCACGTGGTGCCGTTTTCCATTGGCGAAGATGGCTCGCTCAACATTGCCGTGTCGGAGTTGCCCAACGGCGCGGCGCTGGAAGAGCTGGCACACGCGGCTGGCCGCAAGGTGGCGTGCTTCATGGCGTGCGACCACGAGATGCTGGCCGAGCTTGCCCACATGGCGGCACCGCCGCACCGCCGCACCACGGTGGTCTTCGGCCCAGCGGGGCAACCCGCCGTGCTGGCTGCCACCCTGACCACCGAATCCATGACGGGCGCCGGCCCGAACATTCTCCCTGGCACGGCACCCGCACCCGAGGCTTCCACCATCCCCCCGATGTCCGTGCCACTAGACCCGAACCCTGGGCCTGAGGCACGCCCCAATCCATCTGTTGCGGGAGGTGTGGCATGAACCCCAAACGAGATCACCGTTCTCCTCTACGCCGTCTGCGTCATCTGCGCTGGCCGATTGCCGCTGCGGTGTGGACGCTGTGTCATGGCGTGTCGCTGGCGGAGCAGGCAGCTCCGCAGCCGTTGCAGCCCGACGCGTATTTCCGCGCCGACCGCGCCTATCGCGCCATCGAAGCCAGCAAGCTCGATGATGCTGAGGCCGCCACCCGCGCTGCGCTGGCCGTGCAGCCCGATAGCCTGCAACTGAACCTGCTGCTGCTCGACGTGCTGACGCGCAAGGGCCAACTGGATGCGGCGCGCGCGCAGGCGGATGCGCTGCTCAAGAAGTATCCCAATGAGCCGCGCGTGTACGCCCAGCATGGGTTCCTCGCGCAGAAGGCGAACGATCCGGCCGTCGCCGAGCAGGATTTTGCGCACGCGGTGCAGGGCACTGACTGGACGCCCCAGGAGCAGCGCAACCTGCATGTCGCGTGGTCGGACAGCGCGTATTCGGCCAAGCATCCGCAGGCAGCGCTGGATGCGCTCAGCGGCCTGCAGGACCAACCCGATGCCGACGTGCAACTGCGCCTGGCGCAATCGCGCCTGCAGTTGGGGGATCGCGACGGCGCAACCCAGGCTGCCGCGCTGGCCGCTGAGCACACCACAGACCCGGCGCGGCAGCGTTATGCCAAGGCGCTGCTTGCCCAGGCGATGGCGCCCCAGGCACAGGGCGAAGCCACCTCGCCCGATGACCCGCGTACGATCGGCCAGCGTGCGTTGAACGAAGGCTACAGCCACCTGCGCGCCCGCGACGACCGCGCCGCACTGGCGGCCTTCCAGCGCGGCTTTGCCACGGGGCAGGGCACCTGGATGCACTATGCCGATGCCGCCTATGCCGCCAAGCGCCTGGGCGACAACCCGACTGCCATCAAGCTGTTCCGCGAGAGCCTTGACCACGCCGACGCAGACGCCAAAGGTGACAGCGGCGGCAATAGCGACGACCGCCTTCCCGCAGACCGCCGCTTCGGCTATCGGCGCGAGGTGGAGCAAATGCAGCGCACCTTCGGCATGGTGCTCTCGGGGGCGTATCAGACCTCGGCGTTTGGTTTGCCCAACACCGTGAGCGCGGCACAGATGGGCGCAGAGGTGTATTGGCAGCCCCCCGGTATCGGCTACCGAGACGGCAGCATTTTCCAGCTCTTCGTGCGCGGCTACGACAGCGTGTTCGACCGCAACGGCAGCACAGGTTTGCCGACCGCGCAGGGCTCGGTGGGCGCACGTTACAAGCCCATCAAGGATCTCAACCTCGTGTTCACGGCCGAGCGCCTGTTCCGCATTGGGCAACTGACCACCAACGACACACTGCTGCGCATCGGCTTTTCGACCGACCAGGGCCTGGATCTGCAGGTCACCAAGCCGCGCTGGCAGACGTGGCAGGTGTATGGCGAGGCCGCGTACTTCCTCAACCAGGGCCGCCTGATCTTCAGCACCGAAATGCGTTACGGGCACACGTGGCCGCTGAAATCCATCAGCAATCGCCTGACGGTGTATCCGCACGTGGTGCTGGCAGGAGACCACGACAACAAGGCGGACCACCAGCTCGCGCTGGGTGTTGGCCCAGGCATCAACTTCCGCTACTGGTTCCGGGAGTCGCAATACGCAGCACCGGCCAGTTGGCTGGATTTGACCGTGCAATACCGCCTGCCGCTGACCCATGCGGACCGGGCGAAGGGGGTGGTGGCACGCGCCATCCTGTGGTTCTGACGAACCACAAATTCACGCTGACCCCGTCAGAGGTGTCACGAATGAAACGTTTCTGAGCACCGAGGCAAGCGGGTCAAGAACTGAGGTGGCAGCGACGCGCTGCAGGATGGCGTCGCGTCGCCAAAACTGGATAAAGCAGTGCGCATGGCACGGCCTTCGCTCTTGGGTGAAGACTGCACCGGCGTGGGAAGCGGCGCGCTCGTCGCCGCGCTTTGTTGTGCGTTGAGGCAGATGAACGGGGGGGAAATCATGACAGGGAAAATTTTGACCGTGTTCGGCACACGCCCGGAGGCCATCAAGATGGCGCCGCTGGTCAAGGCATTGCAAGCCGAGGCAGGTTTTGCCTCGGCCGTGTGCGTGAGCGCGCAACACAGGCAGATGCTCGACCAAGTGCTGGAGCTGTTCGGTATTGAGCCGGAGTTTGATCTGAACCTGATGCGGCCCGGGCAGACGCTGTCGGACATCACGTCCAACGTGCTGGGCGGCATCGACGGCGTGCTGGATGCGTATCAGCCCGACGCGGTGCTCGTGCATGGGGATACAACGACCACGCTGGCGGCGAGCCTGGCAGCGTTCTATCGGCGCATTCCGGTCGGGCATGTCGAGGCGGGGTTGCGCACGGGAAACATCTGGTCACCGTGGCCGGAAGAGCTGAACCGTCGCGTGACGGATGCGGTCACGACGTGGCACTTCGCGCCCACGGCGGAATCGCGCCAGAACCTGCTGGACGAAGGCATCGACCCGGAGCAGGTCACGCTCACCGGCAACACCGTCATCGACGCGCTGCTGGCCGTCAAGCAACGGTTGGATGAGGACGCTGCGCTGTCGGCGGAGATTGCGGCGCGTTATCCGTTTCTCGATGCACGCCGGCGAATGATTCTGGTGACGGGGCATCGCCGCGAAAACTTTGGCGAGCCGTTCGAGCGCTTCTGCGTGGCACTGCGCGTGTTGGCGGCACGGCATCCGGACGTGCAGATCGTGTATCCGGTGCACCTGAACCCGAACGTGCAGCAGCCAGTCAACGCCATTCTTTCCGGCCATGAAAACGTGCATCTGATCGCGCCGCAGGACTACCTGCCGTTCGTGTACCTGATGGACCGTGCCTACCTGATCGTCACCGATTCGGGCGGCATTCAGGAAGAGGCCCCCGCGCTGGGCAAGCCTGTGCTGGTGACGCGTGACACCACCGAACGGCCGGAGGCAGTGGCCTCGGGCACGGCGCGCCTAGTGGGCACGGATACACAACGCATCGTCGATGAAGCCGAAACGTTGCTCGACAACGCCGCTGAATACGCGCGCATGGCCCAAGCCCATAACCCGTATGGCGATGGGCAGGCCTGCCGGCGCATTGTCGATGCGCTGAAGGCGGCGTTTTCCACGCAATCTCAGCCGGCCGCACGCGGCCCGCAACTTATTCGCAAACCGGCCACCGAGGCCGAGATCATCCATCTGGAAGCGGCTCGTGCCATTGCGCAAGGGCCATCGGCACATCACCGCTCAAGTGGCTAGGAGGTCTTGATGAAAGCGAAACATATCGGGGGCGGCGCGTTGGTCGTCTCCGCACTGGTTGCCGGCTGGCTGATTATGGCCCCCCCCTGGGCCGGCAATACGGAGGCGCCGGCTTTGGTTGCCGGCGCCTCCAACCCGGCGGTATCTCCGGGCAGTGATGCAGCAGGCAAGCAAAAAGCCGCGCCCAACGCTTCACAGGGCGCGGTCATGGTTGCGCAGCCCGTACAGCCGACCATGGTGGCAGTCGCCACCCCCAAACCCGTAACCGGTGGCCCACGTGCCTACGGCTACGGCGTCATGGATGAAAACGGACAAGTGGTCCCCCCGCCACGGCCAGCCGTTATGACAGAAATCCGACCTGGCATGCCGGAGACGGAAGTCTCTGGTACGGAGCGCGGCCACGATCGTGGTCCCAACTTCAACCTCGGGCTGTACCGCCAAGCGGACGGCTCGGTGTATCGCCAATGAGTCGGAGCACCATCATGAAGACCCTCTTTCGGAAGTTCTTGTGTGTCGTGATATTGGTTGGCGGGATGCTTGGCATCTCGGTGGGTGGGACCGCCCAGGCGTCTACCTGCACCATCGGGCTCGGCACCATCTGCGTGACTGTGGGCGGCACGGCATCGGCGCAGACCACGCCGGCGCCCATCCTGGTGCTGTACGACGCGCCCGCGAATGATCCGTACACCAACCTCGGCAAGGCGTACGCGATCATGCTGTACAACCTGCTCGCGCACTTCAACACGACGATCACGATGCTGCCCGTGCAGAACTACACGGCGGGCATGACGGAGCAGTACGTCGCCACGTTCTACATGGGGAGCTATTACGCCAACCCCATCCCCGCGGCTTTCCTGTCGGACGTCAGCACCACGCAGAAGACCGTCGTCTGGTTCAAGTACAACCTGTGGGAATTGGCCTGGAATACGGCGTATCCGTTCACCTCGCGCTACGGCATCAACTTTGTCGGCGTGCGCGGCATGAATGCGGCGCCGTCGGCCAGCGCCCCCAACCCGGGGTTCTTCGATACGGTGACGTACAAGAGCCAGACCATGTCGAAGTACTACGCTTTCAATGCCACGACCGGTGCCATCAGCGCCGACCCGGACATTGGCGTGACCTCCGTGGCCGATGCCACCAAGGCCACCAGCCTGGTGACGATCACCAACTCGGTCACGAAGGAGACGGCGCCCTACGTCATCCGCTCCGGCAACTTCTGGTATTTCGCCGACATGCCGTTCTCATACATCGGGCCGCGCGATCGTTACCTGGCGATGTGTGATCTGCTGCACGACATCCTGGGCACCAATGCAGCGACGCTGCACCGTGCACTGGTGCGCCTGGAAGACATCAACGCCACCAACACTGTCACGTCCATCAACACGCTGACCGACTATCTGTACAGCAAGAAGATTCCGTTTTCGCTTGCAACGATCCCGCTGTACAAGGATCCGAACGGCGTCTACAACGGCGGTGTGTCGCAGACCATCCACCTGGTCAATGCAACGGGGTTGAAGTCGGCACTGAACCATGCGCTGGCGCGTGGCGGGAAGATCCTGATGCACGGCTATACCCACCAGTACAGCAACATCCCGAACCTGATCAACGCCGTCAGCGCGAACGACTTCGAGTTCTGGCTGGCCACGCAGAACAGGCCGGTGAATGAAGACTCGACCCAGTGGGCGGCGGGGCGATTGTCTTCGGGGCTGCTGGAGCTTCAGCTCAATGGCTACTTCCCGTTTGCATGGGAGGCGCCGCACTACCAGTCTTCGCCGTTGGCCATCAAGGCGGTGCCGCAGTACTTCAAGAACACGTATCAGCGCGTGGTGTACTACACGTCCGACAACCCGCAAACGCTGAACGCCGCCACCCCGGGGCATGACTACTCGGTTGGCCAGTTCTTCCCCTACATCATTCAGAAGGACTACTACAAGCAGCGCATCATTCCGGAAAACCTCGGCAACGTGGAATACAACATCTGCAATATCGATCCGTCGTCGTGCCTGACGTACACCGCGCAGGACATCCTGACCAACGCCAACTATGCGCTGGTCGTGCGCGATGGCTTCGCCTCGTTCTTCTTCCACCCGTTCTGGCTGGAACCTGAACTCGGCACGCCGGGGTATGCGGATTTCCAAACCATCATCACCGGCATTACGTCCCTGGGTTATACCTGGGCGGATGCCAGCACGGTGCAGTAGCGATGCGCCGAATGCGCTCGATACTGGCAGCGGCCATGCTGGTATTGAGCGCATCCACCCAGGCCGCAGGGCCGGTGGGTGTCATGCCTGCCGGCCCTGTGCCGTTGTATGGGGTGACCATCGACGCGGTGGACAACGTACCTGCCGTGGTCGATGCACTGGCGCATCTGTCGCGCACCCCCATCGTGCGTGTCGTCTTTGATGAGGGCATGGACGCGCCGCACTATGCCGCGCCCGTTGCCGCCGTCCGTCGTGTGGCGTACGTGATGGGCGAACTGGCCGATTCCTCCACGCTCAAGCAAACCACCGCAACGCAGCTGCGCGAGCGCGCCGTCGCCTACATCGATACGCTCGGCAGCCACGTCGACGTGTGGGAGATCGGCAACGAGATCAATGGTGAATGGACCGGCACGACACGGGACGTGGTCGACAAAACCCTGGCCGCGTACGACGCCATTCACCAGCGCGGCGGCCGCACCGCGCTCACGCTCTACTACAACGAGGGCTGCGCCGAACAACCCGCACGCGCGATGTTCGATTGGACCGAACGCAACCTGCCGCAGCGTCTACGCAACGGGCTCGACTACGTCTTCATCAGCTTCTATGAGGACGACTGCAAGATCGCACCGCCGGATTGGAACGCCGTGTTCAGCCGCCTGGGCGACCTGTTTCCGCACGCCATGCTCGGCTTTGGGGAAGTCGGCACACGCCAGGCCCCGCGCAAAGCGGCCATGCTCTCGCGGTACTACGGCATGACGATTGCGCATCCGCGTTTTGTGGGCGGCTACTTCTGGTGGTACTTCCGGCAAGACATGGTGCCGCGTGCAAGGCCGCTGTGGCGCAGCCTGGATGCGGCATTTGCTGCCATGCCTACGCCTAGCCGCTCGCCCGCGCGCTGACGCGTTGTGCGCTTGTCGGCGGCTTTTTGTCGACCACGTCTTCGGGCTCCACCGGTTCGCCATCGCGGCGCACGAGTTGGATGGTGCGTGTGGGCAGCGCGAACGAGGTGCCCAGGTTTTCCAGGCCCTCCAGGATCGTGAGATTGATCTGCTGCTGGATGTCCATATAGAGGTTGAAATCGGGGTCGGTCACGAAGTACACCACCTCGAAGTTCAGCGCGTTCTCGCCAAATTCCTTGAAGTGCGCGCGATCGAAGCGCGTGTTGCCAGCAGCCTCCACCGCCTTGCGCACGATGTCGGGAATTTTTTGGAGCTGCGCCGCGCGCGCATCGTAGGTCACCCCAAAGGTAAAGACGATGCGTCGTTCCGACATCCGTTTGTAATTGTGAATCGTGCTTTTGAGCAGCGCCGTGTTGGAGGCGACGATCTCTTCGCCCGACAGGCTGCGGATGCGTGTGGTCTTCAGGCCCACATGCTGCACCGTGCCGGCAATCGATTCAAAGACGATGAAATCCCCAATCTCGAATGGCTTATCCAGCCCGATCGCCAGCGAGGCAAACAGGTCGCTCAAGATGCTCTGCACCGCCAGGGCCACCGCCACACCGCCTACACCCAGACTCGCGACAAAGGCCGTGATGTTGACGCCCACATTGGCCAGGATGGCCAGCAGCAGCATCGACCACAATGCAAACCGCAGCACCCACGCCGTCATCGATGTGATGACGGGGTTGCGCGTGGCGTGGGTTTGCGAGGAAAGCCGGTCGCGTGCCCACAGCTTCACGCCGCGGTTAAGCCACAGCGCCATCTGGAAGCCGATGATGACAAACCAGATGTGGTCGAGCTTGTTGGCAATGCGCGTGGGCAGGTCGATGAAATACGAACCTGCAAGCAACGCGGCCAGCGCGATGAACAGCGGATGCGTATCGCGCAGGACCGCCGTGACAAGAACGTCAAAGCGATGGCCGGTGCGGCGGGCGCGGGCGTCAAACCGGTTGCAGATCAGGTGCAGCACGCTCGACAGCACCACATATGCCGCGATGACGGTCAAGGTGGCAGCGGCCCAGTCGCGAGCCGGCACGCGCAGAAAGGTGTGGGCGTTGAGCCACTCCATCAGCATCTCCATGATTGATCACTGAGATGCGGCGCCGCACAAAATGTGCCCGCCTAGATGTGCCCGGGTTAGGTCGTGGCGTCGGCAAGCCCTTGTAGATCGGGCGGCACGCAGACGCGGTTGCGCCCCTGTCGTTTGGCTTCGATCAGGCCGACGTCGGCATCGGCCAGCAGGTGAGCAAGGTCTTGCCCCGGCCGCAGCGGCGCCGCGCCCACGCTGATCGTGAGCGGGCCCACGGGCGTTTCTGAGGCGGCCACGGCGGCCTTGAGCCGCTCGACCACGGCCAGCGCATCGGTCAATCCGCAGCGGGGCAGCAGCACGGCAAACTCGTCACCGCCCAAGCGGCCGAACAGATCATGCGGGCGCAGCACCTGCGCCAGCGCGTCGGACAGGGCAATCAGCGCTTCGTCGCCGGCGGCGTGTCCCCATGCATCGTTGATGGATTTGAAGTGGTCGACGTCCAGATACAGCGCGCACAGCGGCTCGGCATGGTGCTGGGCGCGCTCCACCGCAAAGCTGCCCAGCTCGAAAAAGCGCTGGCGCGCCAGCATGCCGGTCAGGTGGTCGGTGTTGGCGCGATCGGCCAGGGTGCGTTCGGCCGCAAAGTGGCGCGCCATCGCACGCAGCAGGTAGGTGTGAATCACGGCGGCCGCCCCGATGCAGATCGGCAGGTACAGCACCAGCCCGAGCCAGGCCTTATGCAGCGCCTCTGGCGATGTGCCGGTCGTGAACATCGCCACCAGCGGCCCGGCCGCGCACAACGCCATGGCGATCACGAAATCGCGCCGCGTCAGCCATGCCGGGCTGGTGGCCAGCGGCATCAGGTAGAAGGCCGGCAGCACCCATTCCAGCCCCGCCTGATGCCCGAAGAGAACGATGGCGATCTCTTCCGTCAGCAGGTGCGCGAGCGCCAGCGGCGACCACAGGCCCGTGTGCTGGTGCCGCTCTGCCGTCAGCACGATGGCCATCAGCACACCGAGCGTCACCACCAGCGGGGCGAGCGTTTGCAACATGCCCGTCGTCCAACCCAGCAGCACGGCGAAGGCATACGCCAGCACGCCGCACTTGGCGAGCGCCAGGATCATCGGGACGAAATGGCGCGCCTGATAGTCGCGCGATGGGGCGCGCCCATCGGGCAGGGCAGGTGCGTTGAGAAAGGTGGGCGGGTTCGCGCTCAAGGCAGGAAAGCGGGCCTCTGGCGCGGTGGATGGTGCGGGCGCGGTAGGGCCGGATTGCGCAGCAAAGCGCGCATTCTAATGGGGCCGTGCCTGTTGTGTGTGGGTTGTATGCGAATTCATGGGGCGATTTTTAACGCCGCGCAAGCGCTCAGCCGGCCAGCACCTGCCACACCAGCCATACGTTGGCCCCGCTGATGATGACAAACAGCGCCCACGCCAGCATTGACGTTAATCGGCTGTTAACAAAGGCGCCCATCAGCGTGCGGTCCCCCGTCATGCGGATCAGCGGAAGCATCGCAAACGGCAGCTGCAGGCCCAGCACCACCTGGCTGATGACGAGCAGTTTGCCGATGGCATGGTCCCCCAGCATCGCCACGCCGATGAATGCGGGAATCAACGCCAGCGCCCGCGTGATCAGCCGTCGCTGCCAGCAGGGGATGCGCAAGTCCAGAAACCCTTCCATCAGGATCTGCCCGGCGATGGTGCCGGTAAAGGTGGAGCTTTGCCCCGCCGCCAGCAGGGCAATGCCGAACAGCAGCCCAGCCAGCGCGGTACCAACAATCGGCTCGAGCAGGTGGTAGGCATCTTGAATGTCGGCCACGTCTTGATGGCCATGGGCATGGAATGCGGCGGCGGCCAGAATCAGGATGGCGCCGTTCACCAGCAGCGCCAGGCCCAACGAGACGATGGTGTCGAGCCGCGAAAGGCCAATGGCCTCACGCTTGGCGGCTTCGGTGTTGGCCGTCATGCGCGTTTGCACGATGGACGAATGCAGATACAGGTTATGCGGCATCACCGTGGCGCCGAGGATGCCGATGGCGAGGTACAGCGGCTCGCGCTCGCTCAGGGCCTGCCACGACGGCATCAGCCCGGTCGCCACCGACGGCCAGTGCGGCTGGATGAGCACCAGTTCAACGAAGTAGCACAGCCCGATGGTGAGGATGAGGCCCAGGACGATGGCCTCCAGTTGCCGAAAATTCTTGCCCTTCAGGCCCAGCACGATCAGCGTGTCCAGCGCCGTCAGCGCCACGCCCGCCAGGATCGGCACGCCCAGCAGCAGGTGGAAGGCCAGCGCGCAGCCGAGCACCTCGGCCAGGTCGCACGCGATGATCGACAGCTCCGCCAGCAGCCATTGCACGCGCAGCGCGCCCGGGTGGTGTTGATACCGTTCGCGCGAGGCACGCGCCAGATCCATGCCGGTGACGATGCCCAACCGCGCCGACAGGCACTGCAGCACGATAGCCGCCAGGCTGGACAGCACCACCACGAACAGCAGCGTGTACCCATAGCGGGAGCCCGCCTCGATATCGGTCGCCCAGTTGCCCGGGTCCATATAGCCGACGGATACCAGCAACCCCGGCCCTGCAAAGCGCAGCAGCTTCTTCC
This sequence comes from Ralstonia sp., assembly GCA_039592975.1. GTDB lineage: Bacteria > Pseudomonadota > Gammaproteobacteria > Burkholderiales > Burkholderiaceae > Ralstonia. The sequence continues at coordinate 52,677 of JBCNQE010000003.1, forward strand.
ACAGCGGCAGGCCCGCCGGGACGGCGACGGTGCCGCGCACCTCGGATGGGCAAAACGGCGCGGTGGCGGTGGTGGGCAGGCGGAACATGGAGTAAGGTGGCGACGCCGTTTGAGGAAAAATCAATTAAAACGGCATCATGATAGCCAAAGCTCGGTGTGTGCGCCTGTGCCGCGTGCCAAGCCGCTCTGCGGGCACCTCGGCCGTCACATGGCGCCACACATTTAAGGCAAAGCTCAGTCCGTTGCGGTAGATTTCGACCTTTGCCGGCACCGGTTTCCCAGGTGCCGGCTGTCCGTTTACCGTTGTGACGGCCGTCTTGCCGTCGATACCCTCCGCCGAGATTTCCGCGCATGAACGCCATCCTCCTCATCGAAGACGACTTGCCGCTGGGCACCGCACTGGCCCGCGCGCTACGTCAGGCCGGCTACAACGCGACCTGGGTGCGCCGCCTGGTTGACGCGCAGAAGTGGATGACCACCAACACCTTCGAGGCCATCGTGCTCGATCTCGGCCTGCCCGATGGCGAGGGCCATGTCTTCCTGGAAGAGTTGCGCGCTGCGCATCGTGACGTGCCGGTCATCATTGCCAGCGCGCGCGATGCCTTGTCCGAACGTTTGAAGGGTCTGGATGCCGGTGCGGACGATTTCCTCGTCAAGCCGTTCCCGGTGGATGAGCTGATCGCTCGCCTGCGCGCCGTGCTGCGTCGTCACGCGGGGCAGAGCACGAACCAGTGGAACGTCGGCAACCTGGTGGTCGAGCCGTCGCAGAAGCGCGTGACACAAGAGGGGCAGGTCATCGAACTGACGCCGCGCGAATACCAGTTGCTGCTCGAACTCGTGCGCCGCGCCCACCGGTGGGTCCCGCGTGAAACGCTCATGGACGCGCTCTACCGTGAAGGCGACAGCGTGAGCGCCAATGCGCTGGAGGTCGTCATTCACCACCTGCGCCGCAAGCTCGGCAACGAAACCATCCAGACCATCCGTGGTGTCGGCTACATGATCGGTGGCAATCGCGGGGCTGCCCAATGAAGCTGGCGGTTCCAGCCATCCTGCGGGTTCGCTCGCTGTCGTTCCGCATGTATGTGCTGATCCTGCTGGCGCTGGTGTTGATGCTGCTGGTGCAGCTCGTCATTGCGCATCTGGAGATCTCCCGCACTAACAGCCGCCAGGTGGTGAGTGATCTGCGCATGTCCGCACAGGCCTATGCGGATCTGACCACGCTCAACATGGATGACGTGCCGCGCCGCGAAGAATTCCTGCGCCGCCTCACTGACATCAAACTGGGCCTGTCGCTGCCCAATATCCTGCCTGGTGAATTCCGTTACGTGCTGTGTGATCGCGCCGGCAACGTCGTTACCGCGTTCCCGGGTGCGCCGACCATGCCGTGTGGCAAGGCGCACGGTACCGTGGTCGAAATCATGCTCGAAGGCAAACCGTGGCGCAGCTACACGGTGGATAGTGTGGACGGCAAGCTGTCTGCCACGGTGGCGCAGCCGCTGTCGGCCTACGAGCGCGCCATTCGTGATCTCTTTGAGGAAGTGGCCATTGCGCTGGCCATTCTGGCGATTGCGCTGATGGTGATGGTGGGCTGGGCGGCGCACCAGGGGCTCAAGCCCCTGCGCACGCTCACGCGGCAGGTGGAGGCGCGCGACTCAGCCGATCTCGAACCCGTGCAGAGCGTCGAACATGCCGAATTGAAACCGCTCGTTGACGCGTTGAACGGGCTGTTCGCACGCGTACGGCGTGGCATCGAGGCGGACCGCCGATTCTTTGCCGATGCCGCGCACGAATTGCGTACGCCGCTGGCCGCCATTCAGGCGCAGGCCTACGTGGTGTCCCATTCCGACAGTGAAGAAGACCGCTCGACCGCGCTGCGCGAGTTTGATCGCGGTATTTCACGTGCGACGCAATCACTGGCCAAGCTGCTTGCCATTGCACGGCTTGATGCGCGTCGCGTGGAAGCGCAACTGGCGCAAGGTGCGTTGTCCGACCTGGCCGGTTGTGCGCGCAGCGGCGTGATCCAGCAGGCGTCGCGCGCAGAGCGACGCAACATCACGTTGTCGTATGAGGGCGCCAATCAGGCATGGGTATCGGTGTCGCATGAAGACGCCGCCACGCTGGTCGAAAACGTGCTCGACAACGCGGTGCGCGAAACACCCAACGGCGGCGAGGTGCGCGTGTCCGCCAAGCGCGTCGACCAGGCCGGTGTGTCGATGGTCGAACTGCGCATTGAAGATTCCGGCCCCGGTATCCCGCCGGATGAACGCGAACGCGTGTTCGAGCGTTTCTATCGCCCGCGCACCAGTCAGTCGCAGGGTAGCGGTCTCGGGTTGGCGATCGTGCGCCGTATCGCTGAGCTCGGGAATGGTTCGGTCGCTATTGAAGATGGCCTGACCCATGCAGAAGGGCGGGGATGTGCCATCGTGATTCGGCTGCCGGCGCTCGATGCCGTGCCGGAGCCGATCGAGCCCGACGATGCACCGCCGGGCGCGGCCGACACGCCGGCCCATTGATTGGCGCCGCGCGTGTCCATGACTTGCCACTGATCAGTAGCCGACCGTGAAGCGTTGGCGCGGGTGCGCCGGCTTCTCCGTCTCGTCGAGGAAGGCGATTGCGTAGTCTTCCATCGAAATCCACGGCTTGCCGTTGGCATCCACCAGCAGCGCGTCCTTACCGACGCGGAAGTGCCCCGTACGCTCGCCCGGCTCGAAGATGGCTGCCGGCGATACGAACGTCCAGTTCAGCTCGGTTTCCTTACGCAGCGCGTTGAGGAAATTACGGCCAGCCGAGGCTTCGTCAAAGTACTCCTTGGGGAACTGTGGCGTGTCGATCAATGCCACGCCCGGCGCAACTTCCAGGCTGCCTGCACCACCCACCACTAGCAGGCGCGGCACACCCGCCTGCTTCACTGCACCAATGATCTGATCGGCATTGGCTTGCAGGAAGCGCACAGTGCTATGGGCCACGTCATGCCCCACGAGCGCCGCACTAAGCGCCGCCTGGTTGGCCACATCCACGTCCTTGGTGGTCAAGCCGGCGCGTGCCGGCAGCTTCGAGGCCGTGCGCGCAATGGCCGTGACTTGGTGGCCGCGACGCAGCGCTTCGTCGATCAGGCGGGTACCCACGCGCCCTGTGGCGCCGATGATTGCAATCTTCATAGTGAACTCCGTGTGAAACAGCTCTGTGGTTGAGGGTGGATATGTAATTGATGCAGTTACATATATGGACAAAAAAAACTGCCGAAGCACTAGGCCCGGCGGCGACGTCGTTGTGCGTGTCCGACTTCGTCAAGGATGCTGGCGATGGTGCGCGCAGCCAGTTCAGCCTCCAGCGCCGCTTGCGCGCGATGCGTCACCCTTTCCAGCACGCCGGTGATCTCGCGGCCGACCGCGCATGCCGGGTTGGGCGCATTGGGTGGCAACGCAATCAACACCGGCGACTCCACCACGCGAAACACATCGAGCAGCGTGATGCGGTCCGCCGGCTGTGCCAGCGTGGCGCCGCCCGTTGCGCCCATCTGCGAAATCACGAAACCGGCATCGGCCAACTGCGCTACCAGGCGGCGGATCAGCGCCGGATTGGTGCCCACACTGCCCGCAATGAGCGACGACGGTACCGGCCCCTCTGCGCAGGCGAGCAGGGTGAGGATGTGCACGGCGACGGCGAAGCGGCTGCTGGTCATGGTGAGCAAAATAAAGTGTAACCAGTGTAGATACAGATTCGGGGTGGTGTCAACCCTGCGTTGTGTGTGCTCCCTGAGGCCGCTAGGCTGGCCAGTTCGACCTGTCAGTGCATACAATCCGGCGTTCTCGTGGGCGCCAAATCGCCGACAGCGCAAGAGAGCCTTGTCAAATAGAAGGGAATACCGTGAGCACCAAACTATCGATCAATCTCAACAAGATCGCGCTGATCCGGAATGCCAGAGGGGGCAACTATCCGGATCTAGGTCGGTTCGCGGAGCAGTGTCTCACGCAAGGTGTGGACGGCATTACGCTCCATCCTCGGCCGGACGAGCGGCATGTGCGCTTCGCGGACCTGCCTGAGATCGCGGCGATTTGTGCCCGCTTTGGCCAGGAACTGAACGTCGAGGGCTATCCGTCGGAACGTTTCATGGACGCGATGGCGGACATCCGACCGGCACAAGTCACGCTCGTGCCAGATGCGCCCCAGCAGCTCACGTCGGATCATGGGTGGGACGTGCAGGCGCACGCGCCATTTCTTCGGGGTGTCGTGGCGCGGCTGAATGCGCTTGGCTGCCGGGTGTCGCTATTTATCAGCGCAAATCCGCAGGACGCACGCGACGCGGCAGCCGTGGGTGCACAGCGGGTCGAGCTTTATACCGGCCCGTATGCGGCCGCCTATGCGGCTGGCGATGTTCAGGCACTCCTGGCGGCCTATCGGGACACGGCGCAGGCAGCCCAGTCTTGCGGCATCGACGTGAACGCCGGACACGACCTCAACCTGCAGAACCTCTCCACGCTGCTGCAGGCGTTCAACGTATCAGAGGTGTCGATCGGGCACGCATTCGTGGTCGAGTGCCTCGAGCAGGGTCTGGATGATGTGGTTGCGCAGTACCTGAAGATCGTCCGCGCCTGAAGGCCCCGTACAAACAGCGCCAGCAAACGCATCGTCTGCGTTTGACATTGCGGCCCGCTGACGGCAGTTATGTGCAGATGCAGCAATTTTCCTGCTAGTATCCGGGTCAATGTTTGTGACGGACTTTTTCTCCTCCTCGCCTGTGCCGCCGCGTGCGAATGCGCGTGGGATGCGTTCGCGCATGCGCGGGGTGCGATGGGTTCTCACCATCTGGTGCCTGTTGTTCACGGTTTCGGTGTTTTCGGCCACGCATTTCCCCGACGGGCAAGCCGCGGACGAGGCGCTGGAAGCCATCGAAGCCGCAACGGATGATGGGCTTGCGGATGCAACCCCGGCGATGAAACCCAGCCAGGGATTTGAGCGCGCCATCAGCGCAGCGCTCGGCAAGCACACCACGCAACCCAGTCAGTGCTTCAGCGCCGAGCATTGGGTTGCGCAAGGGCAAGAGGCCCCCGATGCGCCGGCCACCAACGCCGCCGCCCCCGATCACCCCAGCGACGCGCCGGAACTCTGGCTGCCGCCGCCTCCCATGGTCTTGGCGCCCGGCCTGCGTGTCGCGCGCGTCCGTGTTGCTCTACCGCCTTTCCAGGCTGGCCCCACGCCGGCCCCCATGCTGCGTCCGCCCGCACGCGCCTGATCTCCGGCCTTTGCCGGAAACCATCCCCTTGAGTTGCTAGTGCTGTGCCAGCCGGCCCTTTGACCGGCTGGATGCTCGCGCTTGCCTGTTCTTCTTTTTCAGGATGATTTCGGATGTTGTTTAATCAGGATGCGGCCGTCCCGTGCCCCGCAGCGGGTGCGCGCGCGTCGCGACGTGTTGTTCTTTCCGCCGTGCTGGCCGTCATGGCGGCTCATGCCCACGCAGCACCTTCTGCGTCCCCGCCCAACGCTGCTCCGGCCATCCAGCCGCAGCGTGACGAGGCGCTACCTCAACCGCGCTACACCTTGCCGCAGCTGCTGGCGCTGGCCCGCGCCAATCACCCCGCGCTGGCGGCTTCACAGGCCCAAGTGCAAGCCGCGCGGGCGGGTATCGCTACCGCACGCGCCTGGCCCAACCCCGAGGTGGAAGCCATGGCCGGCCGCCAGCGTGCCCGCATGCCCGGTGCGGTAGAAGGTCGCACCAACAGCGTGTCGATCACGCAGAAGCTCGATCTGCCATGGCAGCGCTCCGCCCGCACACGCGCCGCCGATGCGGCGTACGAAAGCTCACAGGCAGTCGCACAGTCCAGCGCCCGCGACGTGGAGGCGGAGTTGAAGCTGCGCTTCTTCGATGTCGTGCGCCGCGAAGCCGAGCAGCGCAACGCCCGCGAAGACGTGACGCTGGTCGAGCAGATCCGCCGACGTGTGGCCGTGCGTGTTGAAACCGGCGAGGCGCCGCGCTACGAGCTGATCCGCGGCGATGCCGAATTGCTCAATGCCCAACGCACCGAGCAGGCCGCCGCGCTGCGCGTGCAGCAGGCGTTAGCTGAGCTGCGCCGTGCCGTTGGCGCAGAGCTGCCACTCACCTTTGATGTGGACGCCGGCGCTGACACGCCCGCAGCAGCACATCTGCCACCGCTGGCAGATCTTCTGAGCCTGGTGGTGGCCACGCATCCTGACTTGGAAGCCGATCGCGCCGCCGTCCGTGAAGCCGAGGCGCGCCTCGCATATGAGCGCAGCCAACGCTGGCCCTCGATCGCGCTGCGCGGCTCCGTGGATCGACAGCCCGATCTGCAAGACAGCCGCGTTGGCCTGGTGATGTCGATTCCATTGTTTGACCGCCGCGAAGGCCCGGTTGGTGAAGCCGTGGCGGCGCTCGAACGCGCCCGCGCCTTGCTGCGCGATCGTGAGCTGCGCACAAGGCAGGGCGTTGAATCGGCCTATCGCCAATACGAGATTGCGGAGTCGCAAGTGAGTGCGCTGGAATCGGGCGTGGTCAAGCAGGCCGAATCCGCCCTGCGTGTGGCCGAGGCCGCCTATCGCCACGGCGAGCGCGGCATCCTCGATTACCTCGATGCGCAGCGCGTCTTCCGCCAGGCACGCAACGACCTGATTGCAGCACGTGCCGATTTGCGCACCGCCGCCGTTGAACTCGACCGCTTGCGCCCGGAGGCCCCATGACACGCCAAAGCCGCTGCATTGCCTCCCGAACTCACGAATCCAGCCTGACTATGAACACGCCGTCTTCTTTCTCCTCTTCGATCCGGCTGGCCGGTGTTGCCCTGGCGGCGATGCTGTTGCTCGGCGCCTGCGGCAAAGACACCACAGCCGACGCCAAGGCCACGCAGCCAGCCGCTGACCCGAACCTGGTCGTTGCACAACCCACGCTGGTGCAGCGCTTGAAAGTGGCACCGGTCGGCAAGCAGCCGATTGCCGAACGCTTGCACGTGCCGGGGCACATTGCCTTCGATGAACAACGTGTCGCGCGCATCGGCGCCACGGTGACCGGGAGAGTGACAGAGCTGATCGCTACGCCGGGCCAGAGCGTCAAGGCGGGCGACATCCTCGCGCAGTTGCACAGCACCGAACTGGGTGCTGCACAGCTGGCGTATCAGAAGGCCGCCGCGCAACGTGACTTGCAGGCGCGCGCACTTGAACGCGCCAAACTGCTGCTGGCCGCCGACGTGATCGGCCCGGCTGAGCTGCAGAAACGCCAGAGCGAACTGGCCATGGCCGATGCGGAAGTGCGTGCGGCAGTGGATCAGCTGCGCGTGATGGGCGTGTCGCCGGGCACGCTCTCGAAGATGCGCGCGGGCAGCATGTCATCGATCTCGCCTGTGGTGGCGAGCATCGGCGGCACGGTGGTGGAACGCAAGGTGACGCGCGGCCAAGTGGTGCAGCCCGCCGACGAGCTGTTCACCGTGGCGGATCTGTCGCGCGTGTGGGTGGTGGGCGAGGTGCCCGAGAATGCTGCTGCCGGCGTGCGCGCAGGGCAGGCGGTGGAGATCGACACAGGTGCAGGTGAGCGCATTGTCGGCAAGCTGATCTGGGTATCGGACATCGTTGACCCGCAATCGCGTACGGTCACGGTGCGTACGGAAGTCGACAACGCGGAACGCACGCTCAAGCCTTCGATGCTGGCCACGCTGCTGATCCAGTCGCGCCCGGAAGAAAAGCTCGTGGTGCCGACATCCGCCGTGGTGCGTGAGGACAACCGCGACTACGTGTTCGTGCGCGCCAGCGAATCCGACTACCGCCTCACCCCCGTCAAGCTGGGCGATGAGTCGAACGGCGTACGGCCCGTGCTCTCCGGCGTACAAGCGGGCCAGCCCATCGTTGTTGAGGGCGGCTTCCACCTGAACAACGAGCGCAAGCGCGCCGAGATGGAGGGCGCATGATCGACGCATTGATTCGCGGCGCGCTCAAGCAGCGGCTCGTGGTGGCCGTGCTGGCCGCCGTGCTGCTGTTCTTTGGGCTGGATGCCGCACGCAAGCTGTCGCTGGACGCGTTTCCAGACGTGACCAACGTGCAGGTGCAGATCGCCACGGAGGCGCCTGGGCGCTCGCCAGAGGAGGTCGAGCGCTTTGTGACCGTGCCGGTGGAAATGGCCATGACTGGCCTGCCCGCGCTCACGGAGATGCGCTCGCTCAACAAGCCAGGGCTGTCGCTCATCACGCTCGTCTTTACCGACGAGACGGATGTGTACTTCGCGCGCCAGCTGGTGATGGAGCGGTTGATTGAAGTGCAGTCGCGCATGCCAACGGGCGTGACGCCGGTGCTGGGCCCCGTGTCGACGGGGCTGGGTGAGGTGTATCAGTACACGCTCGACAGGCCGGATGACGGTAACAAGGAACTCTCAGTGGAGGAACTCACCCAGCGCCGTATCGCGCAGGACTGGGTGGTGCGTCCGCTGCTGCGTTCCATTCCGGGCGTGGCCGAGATCAACTCGCAGGGCGGCTACGAGAAGCAGTACCAGGTGCTGGTCAACCCGGAGCGTCTGCGCCATCACAACGTGACGGTCAAGCAGGTGTTCGAAGCGCTGGCCGCCAACAACGCCAACTCAGGCGGCGGTGTGCTGCCGCACTTTGCGGAGCAGTACCTGATCCGTGGTGTAGGCCTGGTGCGCGACACCAACGACATCGGCGCCATCGTGCTCAAAGAGGTCAACGGCACGCCGCTCACCATTCGCGATGTGGCCGAGGTGAAGATCGGCACGGCAGTGCGCGCGGGTGCGGTGGTCAAGAATGGCGTGACGGAATCCGTTGGCGGCGTGGTCATGATGATGCGCGGCGGCAATGCCAAGGAAGTCGTCGCCCGCATCCAGGATCGCGTCAAGGCCATCAATAACGACGGCATGCTGCCCGACGGCCTGAAGATCGTGCCGTACTACGAGCGCTCCGACCTCGTGGACTCTGCCTTGCAGACCGTCATCAAAGTGCTGGCCGAAGGCGTGGTGTTGGTGGTGATCGTGCTGCTGCTGTTTCTGGGCGATATCCGCTCGTCACTCATCGTGGTCGGCACGCTGATCCTCACGCCGCTGCTGACCTTCATCGCGATGAACAAGCTCGGCATCTCCGCCAACCTGATGTCGCTGGGTGGGCTGGCAATTGCGATTGGCTTGATGGTAGATGGCTCCGTGGTAGTGGTGGAAAACGCGTTCGCGCATCTGGCCAAACCACGTGATCCGAACGAGAGCCGCGCGCGCATCATCCTGCACGCCGTGACGGAGGTGGCGACGCCCGTGATCTTTGGCGTGGGCATCATCATCCTGGTGTTCCTGCCGCTGATGACGCTGCAAGGCATGGAAGGCAAGATGTTCGCGCCGCTGGCCTTCACGATTGCGATTGCGTTGTTCTTCTCGCTGGTGCTGTCGCTGACGCTCACGCCGGTGTTGTCGTCGTATCTGCTGAAGCCCAAAGCGCACAAGCACGTGGAGGGCGCGCACAACGAGGACCCGCACGCCGAGCACGATGCGCACGACACCTGGCTGATCCGCAAGATGAAGAAGCCGTATCTGCGCCTGCTGGAACTGAGCCTGAACAACGGCCGCAAGACGGTCATCGTAGCCGTGGCGGTGTTCCTTGCCACCGGCGCGCTGATGCCGTTCCTGGGTACGGCGTTCATCCCCGAGATGAAGGAAGGTTCGGTGGTGCCCGGCATCAACCGCGCGCCCAACATCTCGCTGGAAGAGTCGATCCGCATGGAGATGGAAGCCATGCGCCTGGTGATGCAGGTGCCGGGTGTGAAATCTGCGGTGTCCGGCGTGGGCCGTGGTGAATCGCCGGCGGACCCGCAGGGCCAGAACGAGTCGACCCCGATCGTCTCGCTCAAGCCGCGTGACGAATGGCCCAAGGGCTGGAACCAGGACGACATTGCCGAAGCGATGCGCAAGGCGCTGCAGGTGCTGCCCGGCGTGCAGATCGTCATGGCCCAACCGATTTCCGATCGCGTGGACGAGATGGTGACCGGCGTGCGTTCGGACGTGGCCATCAAGGTGTTCGGCGACGATCTCAACACCCTGCGCGAGAAGGCCGAGGCGATTGCCAAGGTGGCGCAGGGCATCCAGGGTGCGCAGGACATGCGGGTGGAGCGCATTACCGGCCAGCAATACCTGCAGATCGCCATCGACCGCCAGGCCATCGCACGCCACGGCTTGAACGCTGCCGACGTGCACAACGTGATCGAAACCGCCATCGGCGGCAAGGAAGCCACGGAAGTTTTCGAAGGCGAGCGCCGCTTTAGCGCAGTGGTTCGTTTGCCCGAGGGCTATCGCGGCAGCGTAGAAGCCATCCGCAACCTGATCGTGGCCGCACCCAATGGCGCGCAGGTGCCGATGGAAAGCATCGCCCGCATCGAGGTGACCGACGGCCCCGCGCAGATCAGCCGCGAACTGGGCAAGCGCCGCGTGGTGGTGGGCGTGAACGTGCGCGACCGCGACCTCGGTGGTTTCGTGGCCGAACTGCAAACGGCCGTGGCGCAGAAAGTGAAGCTGCCCGAAGGCTACTACCTGGAATGGGGCGGCCAGTTCCAGAACATGGAACGCGCCATGGGCCACCTGAAGGTGATCGTGCCGATTACGGTGGCCGCCATCTTTTTCCTGCTGTTCCTGCTGTTCAACTCGGTGCGTTACGCCACATTGATCATCCTGGTGCTGCCGTTCGCTTCCGTGGGCGGGATCATCGGGTTGTTTGTCACGGGCGAGTACCTGTCCGTGCCGGCATCAGTGGGTTTCGTTGCGCTCTGGGGCATTGCGGTGCTCAACGGCGTGGTGCTCGTCAGCACGATCCGCAGCCTGCGGGAGCAGGGCATGTCGGTGGAGGAATCCGTCCGCCTGGGTTCGCGCATGCGCTTCCGCCCCGTGATGATGACGGCCACGGTGGCCATGCTGGGTTTGATCCCGTTCCTGTTTGCCACGGGCCCGGGTTCGGAAGTGCAACGGCCGCTGGCCATCGTGGTCATCGGCGGTCTGCTGACCTGCACGCTGCTCACGCTGGTGATGCTGCCCACGCTGTACAAATGGTTTGACGAGGAGGCCAAGGCATGAAGGAAATCCGCATCGTAGTGCGCCCGCAATTGCTGGAGCGCGTGCATGAGGCGCTGCGCAGTTGTCCGGGGTTTCCGGGCATGACGGTGGGCGAGGTGAACGGCTATCCGCCGGTTGCCTCGCAGGCCGGGGTGCATTCCATCAAGGAAGATCTGACGGAGTTCGTGCCGCGCGTGCGTATCGAGATCGTTGCATCCGACGCACTGGCCAGCGTGTTGTTTGAGAGCGCCGTCAAGGTACTGGAACACGGCCAGACTGGCGAGAGCGCGATCTGGATGACCGACGTGATTCAGGCCACCTTCCTGCATCGCACCGGTTGATGATGGTGTGATGCGCCCATGAAAAACGGCGGACCGAATCCGCCGAACATCAGGAGCCAAGATTGCAGCGGGCCGCCTCGTAAGATGCGGCCCGTTTGCTTTGGCACTTACCGCTTCAGGTCGGTCAGGTGCTTCATGACGCCTTCGTAGCGGAAGTTGTGGATCGGGCGATCCATCGACTGCATCTGTTGCAGTTGTACCGCCTGCGGGCGCAGCGAGCCGGTCGGCGTCACACCTTGGGCGCGCAGCGTTGCGACAGTGGGCTGGAAGCTCTGGATGCCGACGATCTGGTCGTACAGCGCCTTGTCGATGATCTGCGCGTTGTACAACTGCGTGGCATCACCCGCGATGTTGGTCGTGGCGGCCTTGTTGCTGATGGCGCCGGCCTGTGCCAAGAGCGCGCTCCACAGCGTCGGGCTGTAGTTGGTCACGTAGTAGTCCAGGCCCGTCGGGTTGGCCAGCACGGCCGAGCACGTCGGCAGTGTCACCTGCGCGGTCTGTTGGTCCAGCACCACCGTCTGCGTTTGCGCCAGGCCGTCACCGTAGGCGATCGTGAGCGGAATATTCCACTGGTAGCCGGAATAGACGTTCTTACTGGGGAACGCCTTCTGCGTGATGGTCAGCACGTTCTGGTTGGTGGCCGGGTTGCACTGCGCGTCGATGGTGACGAGCGGCACACCGGTCTGGCGCACGAAGCTGTCGCCCACCTTGCCGACGGGTTTGCCGCTGGCGGCTTCCAGTTCTGCCCACAGGCGCGGCGGCGTGCCATTGCCGAACTTGTACTTGTTCAGGTAGCTCTGCAGGCCACGGCGCATCGCATCCTTGCCGACGTAGTTCTCCAGCATCTGCAGGACATGGCCGCCCTTGTTGTAGGCAAAGCGGTCCAGGAAGTCCATCGAGCCGGCATCGCTCAGGTTGTGCTGCACCGGCACGGAGGTCGGTTGCAGGTCGAGCGTGTACACGCGCTGCTTGACGGCCGCATAGCCATCCCACGTGTTGCCCGGGAACTCGGGGTGCAGCGCAATCTTCGTGACGTTCTCGAACCAGTTGGCGAAGGATTCGTTCAGCCAGATGTCGTCCCACCAGTCGAGCGTGACGAGGTCGCCAAACCATTGGTGCGCCAGTTCATGCGACACCACCACGAACGAGCGCGCCTTGCCCATCGTATGCACGGAAGTGGGCACGCCATCGGGCGGCACCAGTACCTGATCGGCAAACTCGAAGATGGCGCCCCAGTTCTCCATGCCGCCAAAGCCGGCGTTCTTGTTGTCGTAGCTGTCGTTGGCGGCGATGGTGTCCATCTTGTCGAACGGCAGCGGGATCTGGAAGTAGTTGTAGTAGTGGTTCAACGCTTCCTTCGTGAACTGCATGCCGGCCGTTGCCGAGTGCGCCTCGCCAGGCGGCACCCACCAGCGCAGACGCATGCTGCTGCCGTCCAGGGGGCTGGTGAAAGTGTCTTCCGCAATGTCGAATTTGCCCGCGCCGAAGAACAGCAGGTAAGCCGGCATCGACGGCGTCTTGGCAAACGACACCTGCTGGTAGCCGTCCGGCAGCTTGATCGCGCCGGTCTGCTTGCCGTTGGCCACGGCCTTCCAGTCGCCCGGGATCTCCGCCGTCACCTCGAAGGTGTTGCGGAAGGCCGGTTCATCCCAGCTCGGGAACCATTCGCGCGCGAAGTTGGATTCGCCTTGCGTGACGATGGCGTCGGAGCTTTCGCCGGTGGCAGCCTGCAGGCCCAGCTTGAAGATGCCCTCGGCCTTGGTGAAGTTGATCGTGCCGGTCCATTCCATATGGAGCACGTAGCTGCCGGGCTTGATGTCGCCGGTTGGGTCGCGCAGATCATAGAAGGCACCTTGCGATTGCGGGATAGGCACGAGCACGCGCGACGGGCCGCCGGACATGGGCGTGAGCGTCAGGCGCGAAGCATCGAACTTCAGGTCACGCACGGCCAGCGAAACGGCGCCGGTCTGCTTGGTGACCTTGATCTCGACATCGGCGCGACCCGAGAAGCTGTTGAGATCGGCACTGGGGCGGAACCACAGCTTGTAATTGACTGGCTTGATGTAGTCCGGCAACTCCACCGGCGGCACCGATGCGTCAACGGCGGGTGCCTGCGCGTTGCCGGTATTGGTATTGCCTTGCTGCTGCGAGCCGTTGCCGTCGAGCTTGCCGCCGGCCGGGGTAAGCGCGTCGTCTCCGCCGCCGCCGCATGCCGCCAGGATCATCATCGCCGCCGCAGCCTGGGCCGCGAGGGCCAGCTTGAATGCTCGGTGGGTTTTACCGGCGCCGTTCGTGGCACGCGTAGCGCTCGTACGACGGGTGGTGGTCGAATCCCGCATTGCCTTTCTCCTCAAGTGGAAACGAATCGGCAGCCCAGGGCTCGAAAACATTGGGGGGAAGGGCCACCGAATCGAAACAGGAATAACCCCGTAACAGCAGGACGAAAATGGCGGCATTGCGTGACAGCACCGTCACAGTCCCGCCCAGGGATGCACGGATTCTGGAGGAAAAGTTCTCTGAATCGAGACGAAGTTTTTTAAATCGCGCGAGACAACTTGCGGTCCGTTGCATTGTAGTTTTGGGTATGGGGTATGCGGATGACGAGCTCGCATTGCGGCAGGTGTGGGTGGGTTCTGCAAACCGCGTTGAAAAATAGAGAGGGTGAATGCGGTTCTTGAATATTCCGTAAAATCAAACGACGAATTATTACAACGGTAGATACAGTAAAACTGTACGCGCCACACCCGTCGATCATCTGGAATCAAAAATCACTGGAGATATCCTGACGATTCCTTGACGAGGGCAGCCGCCTGGCATCAGTCCGACGGATTTGTGCATCCCGTGCACAGATTCTGTCGCGCGCGTGGTCTGGTCCCCAGTCGGATGCATGAACACACTGCGCTCCTGACCTTTTCCTCAGGAGCCACCATGACCTTCCGCCTGTTCCATTTCATCAAGACGTTCGCCACCGGCATGTCGCTCACGGCTGCCGTGGTGCCCAACGCCTCTGCAGCGCAACCCAATCCGAATCCGACCATTCGTGCCATGGCCGGTGCTGGCACGCTGGATCATCTCGACCCGAAGACGACCGCGCTGGTGGTGATCGACTTCCAGAAGGAGTACTCCATCGGCAGGATGCCCATTCCTGACGGCGCCAAGGCCGCAGAAAACGCCAAGAAGCTGATCGCGTTTGCCGACACGCACAAGATGCCTGTATTCCAGGTGCAGCACGTCACGCCGGCCGGCTCCGCCGTGTTTGCCGCAGATGGCGACACCGTGAAGTTCCAGCCGGGCATGGAGCCCCGCGCCACCGATATCGTGGTCAGGAAGGACACCGTGAGCGTGTTCGCCAGCTCCGATATCGACCAGCAACTGAAGGCCGGTGGCATCAAGACACTGGTGATTGCCGGCCTGATGACGCATGCCTGCGTGGCCGGTGCCGCGCGGGATGCGGCGCCGTTGGGCTATAGCGTCGTGGTAGCATCCGACGCCTCAGCCACGCGTAGCATCACACGTGCAAACGGCCAGACGATCGACAAGGACACACTGCATCGCGCGGCATTGGCGGAAGTCGAAGACACCTTCGGCGATGTCATGACGACGTCTGAGATCATGCATTTGCCCTTGCGCTAACACCGCTCATCTGATGGACCAGTTGCTTGCCATGCGCGTCTTCTGCGCCATCGTCGAGGCGCAAGGGTTTTCCGCTGCGGCGGAACGCCTCGACAGCACGCACTCGTCCGTCTCCAGGCATCTGAAACGGCTGGAAGCCGAGCTGGGCGTGCAATTGCTCAATCGTACGACCCGGCGTTTTGCCCTTACGGCGGCAGGGCAGCGCTACTACGACGCCTGCGTTGACATCCTCACGCGCGTGGAAGCCGCCACACAGGCCATGGCGAACGAACACCAGCGCGTTGCCGGCACCTTGCGCGTGAGCGTACCGCTGGCTATCGGTACGCTGGAGCTTGCCGACTGGCTGCCTGCGTTTCAGCAGCGCTATCCCGACATTCGCCTCAATCTGTCGTGCAGCGACGAGATGATCGATCTCGTCGCAGAAGGCTTCGACGTTGCACTGCGGATCAGTCAACCCCTTGGCGACAGCAGCCTCGTCGCCAGCGCGCTGGTCGAATCCGACATCGTGCTGGTGGCCTCACCAGCCTATCTGGCCCGGCATGGACTGCCGACTGTCCCGCAAGAGTTGGCGGCGCATGAGCTGATCACTTTTTCTGGCTCCCAAACGGCCATGGAATGGGTGATCGAGCCACCTCAGGGCGAGGCGTTACACGTGCCGCTGGCAGGGCGGCTCACGACCGATGCCATTACAGCGGCCTACTCCGCCACGCTGGCCGGAGCCGGTATTGCCGCCTTCACATGGAACACCGTGCGGCCGGCATTGGCGCGCGGGCATCTGGTCCACGTTCTGCCGGGCTGTACGCTCGGCAAGCGCTTCTACTACGCGCTCTATCCGCACACGCGCCATGTCGCGCCCAAGGTGCGCGCCTTTGTTGACTACATGCGCGAGTACTACCGCGCGCAGTAACCGACACCCCGCATACGGAATCCAAGCGGAATCAGACCGTTCCGATATGCGCCACTCCAGCCTGTCAGTACATTCGCGTTCGTGCCGAATTGTGACGCGCCTCTCGCGTTCGCCACCGGCACGATCCAATTCCTATTTCCCATTCTCCAGCGAGTGATGACGCCATGTGGTTCGACCAGCCTTTCCGTCTTACGCGCGAACAAGGTCAACCCGCGGCCAACGAAGGTGCCAAGCGTCACGTGCGACGATCATTGGCGTGCCTGGCTCTGCTGTCCGGCCTCGTGACTGCGGTCACGCCCGTTGCCGTGTTCGGCGTGATGTCCACACCGAGCACGCCCGCACAAACGCCATTCGCAACCGCGACGAGCGACGTGTTCGAGGCGCCTGCCCAACCAGCGCAATCGGGCGCTCGTGCCGGCGTCATCACGACCACGCTGCGCAACGCACTCGCGCGAGCCGATCTGCCGGGCGATCTTTCTCAGCAGGTTCTGCGCGTGTTGCGCAATTCGGTTGATGCATCTGCGCAAGCCTCGCCAGGTGACTACTTTCGTGTGATCTACGAACCCGTGGAAGGTAGTTGCTGTGGCCAGGATGTCCGTATGACCGCCCTCGAAGTGCAGTTTCGCGGCGGCAATCACAGCGGTGTCTGGTTTGTCACGCCCGAGCGACCGCGGGGCGATTACTACCGATTCGACGGCACACTCATGGGCGGATTGCGCTTTACGTTCCCGGTGGTCGCCACACGCGTCAGCTCGACCTTTGGCGGGCGCGTGCACCCGGTGTCCGGAGCGCAGCATGTGCATTCCGGTGTTGACCTTGCCGCCCCGGCGGGCCGTGCCGTGCATGCATCGGCTGACGGTGTCGTCTCGCATATCGGCAATGACCCACGCGGCTATGGCAAATACGTGGTGATCCGCCATCCGAACGGATACGCGTCGTACTACGCGCATCTCTCCAAGATCGAGCGCAACCTGCGTACCGGCATGCGCGTTGCGCGTGCGCAGCGTGTCGGTGAGGTTGGCAAGACCGGCACCGCAACAGGCCCGCATCTGCATTTCGAAGTCAAACGCGGCAACCACCCGATCGACCCGCTGGCGCTGATCCGCAAGACGAATTCGCCTGCGTTGCGCGGTGAGCAGCTCGCCGCCTTCCACCGTGTCGCCAGCATGGCGCGAACGCGTCTTGCCGCAGCCGGCGCCGACTTGCTAACCGCAACCGCCAAGACCGCGGACGAAGTCTGCTGACCGCGGGAAATTCATGAAGCTTCCCGCCCGCATCATCCTGATGCTCGGCTGGCTTGCGCTGAGCCTGACAGGCACCGCGTTGATCGTCTCGCGCGCGGTTTCCGACGCGTACGGCCGTTTCTTCCAGGATTCGAGCATCGCCATCCGGCAGCTCAGCCAGAGGGCTGCGCAGCACGAAGCCATCCTGGCCACGCTGGGCGCAACGCCTCTCTCCGCACTGCCGCCGGACCTGCTGAGCGGCTTGCGAGAGCGCATGCCGCAGGTGACGGCAATCGCTTTCTGGAAACGTGATGTGGGTTGGCAAGGCGAGGGCGCCGTCTTGCCGCCCGCCGCGCGCGTGAGCGCCGGCAATGGCAAATTCGCGCTCGAGTTTGACGGCGCGCAAGCGTACTGGCTCATCGCGGAGAGCGGGTGGGCGGTGCGAGTCGACCCGTTGCTGATGCTCGACGCGGGCGATTGGCCGGATTCGATATCGTCCGCCACGTTGCGTCTGCGGGACCACGCGTTCCAATTGCTCAACCGTGAAGCACCGGTCTCGCAGCTGGGCTGGACATTCCCTCTTCAGAAGCACCTGCCCGTGCAACCGCAAGCGTTCGTGCTCGACACCACCCGCACGCTGACGTTGGCCGATCTGCCCTGGCTGCCCATCGCCCTCTGGAACGCCGTCGCCGTCCTCATCGTCCTGGGCGCATCGGGCGTGTGGCGGTTGCGCGAAGTCCATCGCCGCGAGCACGCACGCGCCCGCATCGATCGCTTCGGCAGGCTCGATACTTTCGGCGAGATGGCCGCCGGTCTTGCGCACGAACTCAACCAGCCGTTGACCGCCATCATCACGCACACGCGCGCTGCTGAACGGATGCTCGACATGCCCAACGAGCGCGACAACATTCGTCGGGCCCTGCAGACCAGCGTTGCGCAGGCCAAGCGGGCGGCCGCCATCCTCGATCGACTGCGCACGGCCGTCACCTCCACGCAAGCGGGCCAGCGCAGCGCCCTCGATCCCGACGCGTTGATGGCCACGTTGCTGTTCCTGCTTCGCGATGAACTGGCACGTGACAACATCGACCTTGCCTGGACGCGCGCCGCGCAGCACGCGCAGCCCCTGGGCGAGCAGGTCGCCGTGGAACAGATTCTGTACAACCTGATCCGCAATGCACGAGACGCGATCGCCTCCGCACGTCGCGGCACCCGTGGCCAGATCCGTGTCAGCGGCGAACGTATTGGCCGGCGTTTTCGCTTCCGAGTCGTCGACAACGGCCCGGGTGTACCTGCTGATGCACTCCCGCGCCTGTTCGAGCCGTTCTTCACGACACGCACCGGCGGGCTGGGTCTTGGCCTGCCGCTGTGCGACACACTCGCCCAACGCCTGGATGGCACCCTGACACTGCAGAACCTGCCATCCGGCGGCACCGAGGCGGCACTGACACTTCCACTCGCAGAGGAGCGCGCATGAAAGCTACCTTCGACACGCAGACCGCAGCGTCCGTTGTCGCCATCGTCGACGACGATGAGGCCGTGCGTGAAGGCCTCGCACTGCTGCTGCGCACGGTTGGCCTACAGACCCGCTGCTATCCCGACGCCAATGCCTTCCTGGCGGACGCCGGCGACAGCACACTCGGCTGCGCACTGATCGACATTCGCATGCCCGGCATGAGCGGCCTCGATCTGCTGGAGCATCTGAGCGACCGCTATGACATGCCGATCGTCATCATGAGCGGCCACGGCAACATCGATTCCTGCCGCCGCGCATTCAAGAGTGGCGCGCTCGATTTTCTGCGCAAGCCCGTCGACGACGATGAACTGATCGGCGTCGTCCAGCAGGCGATCCGCAATCGACGCGAGCGATGCGATGGCCAGGACGACAAGCAAGCGCGGGCCGAGCGCATCGCGACGCTGAGCGCGCGCGAACGAGAAGTCTTCGATGGCATCGTGAGCGGCCTCAGCAACAAGGAGATCGCGCGCAATCTTGGCGGCCTGTCGCCACGCACCGTAGAGACCTATCGGGCCAACGTGTTCGACAAGCTGCAGATGCGTTCGGTGGTTGAGCTGGTGCGTACCTACGCAATGTGAACGGGCTCGCCAACCGTGCGGCCAGACGTGCCCATGGCCTAGGGAGCAACGTCGTTCCCCGACCGAACGCCAGGCACCAGGAAGCCACACGGTTTCCTGCGCAAATTAGGCCTATTCCGATGGCCTATCACCCCCGTCGTTCCTAACATGCGCCAACACGTCAGGCCGTGCTCTGACAGCGTCCAGATATCAGACGAATCTCATTCATCACGAGGGTTGTCGTCAATAAGCTTGTATCTGCTGATCGCTGCCCATCGCACGGATTTTCGTGGGGCTGTGAACACAGGTCTCATCGCGTTGATGAGTAAACATGTTTATTTATTCAGTAGGAAATTAATCTCATGAAGAGCATCAAGTTTGCTTCTGCCATCGCACTGGCTGCAGGCGTTCTGGTGATGGGCACTGCTCAGGCGCAATCCGCTAACGGCGGCACGATCCGTATCACCGGTTCGGTGACCGACGCAACCTGCACGATCACGGGCGGCGCTGGCACCGACGGCGGCACGGGCAACGTTGGCGTGGCGCTGGATCCGGTTGCCGCAACCGCGCTGAAAGACGATGGCGACGTCGCTAACCATAAGGCATTCCAGCTGATCATCGGTGGCCCGGGCCAAGGTTCGTGCGTCGACGGCAAGGTTGCCGAGCTGTCGTTCAACGTTGCCAGCCCGCGCATCGACGCCGCTACCGGGACGCTGACCAACGCACTGGTGGGTCAGGCTACCCATACCAACATCCAGATGACGGACGGTACCGCCGCTGGCACCCTCAACTTGGCTAGCCCGGCGACCGCCATCAAGAGCCCCGCAATCGCCAACAACACGTCCACGATCAATCTGGGTGCTCAGTATTACTCCACGGGCGGAGCAACGCCGGGTCTGGTTGATACCAGCGTGCAGTACGGCGTGAAGTACAACTAAGTCTCAGCTGTAAAGGCATCGGTGCTGCATGCAGCACCGATGCTGTTATCAACGAATCGAGGTGCCAAGAATGAGCAATGTGTTGCGTAATGTTGTAGCCGGCGTGGCGGTTGCCGCCGGGATGTTCGCTGCTAATGCCAACGCTACCGTTGTCATTGGTGGTACGCGCGTCGTCTATCCGGCCAATGAAAAAGAAGTCACGGTCAAGTTGAGCAACGAGGCCAAGATCCCCTCGCTGGTTCAGGTCTGGTTGGATGATGGCGATGAAAAATCAACCCCGGATTCGGCCAAGGTTCCCTTCACGGTGGCGCCGCCCATCTTCCGCATGGACGGAGGAAAGGGGCAGGCTGTGCGCCTGATGTACACCGGTGACCCGCTGCCGGCAGACAAGGAATCCCTGTTTTGGCTGAACGTGCTGGAAGTTCCCCCCAAGGCAGACAACAGCGACGGGCGCAACAGACTGCAGTTTGCGTTCCGTACGCGTATCAAGCTGTTTTTTCGCCCGGCCACGCTGACTGGTGACGTTGACCAGGCCGCAGACAAACTCAGCTGGAAGCTGATGCCTTCCGAGGCAGGCAAGCCGCTGGCGTTGCAGGTTTCGAACCCCACGCCCTATCACGTCAACTTTGCCCGCGTCGGTATCAATGCCAATGACAAGACCATGGACGGCGACGGCGGCATGGTGGCGCCCGGAGAGAGCGCGACGCTCCCGCTCAAAGACGTCACGCGTGTTCCGTCCGGTGAGCTCAAGGCCGACTTCACGGTCATCACTGACTACGGCTCGTTGATTCAGAAGCAAGCGCCGCTCACGCGCTGATTGTCTTCCCGCAGTCATGGGTGGGCGCCGCTTCTGACCTGACGAGGCGGTTGGGCCGGTAGCTGCTCCGACCTCAGGCAGCAACAGACACCAGCCGCACCCCCCAATAGTTTCCCCCAAGTGTTATGGCTGATGCCGCCTCCGCTGAGGCGGCATGGCCGCCTGCTGCTTATTTTCTGGAGAAGGTAAGGATGTTGCCTCGTGACGCGATGAGAAAACAGGCGCGATCTGTGGGCCTGCCGCGTGGCTACGTGCTGTCCGCAATGATCGCCGCGGCACTGGCACCGAAGGCGTATGCCGCTCCGACAGAGAAAGAGACGGGCGCGGCGTCAGCGACCTCGGGCACCGTGACGTTCGACCCAGACTTCTTCCCGAAGGGTGCGAGCAGCCAGATCGACATTTCTCGCTTCGAGAAAAGCGGTTACATCACCCCCGGCACCTACCGTGCCGATGTGGTGCTGAACCAGCAGTGGCGCGCGCGCGAAGACGTGACGTTTGTGACGGAGGCCGGCTCGCAAGAGACGCAGCTGTGTCTCGACGCGCAATCGCTCTCGCGTTATGGCGTGGACGTCTGGAAGGTCGCCATGGCGGCCGCGGAAGGCAAGACCGAGCGCTTGCCGGAAGGGCGCTTCTGCGTGCCCCTGAGTCGCTATATTCCCGATGCGACCATGAACTTCGATATGGGCAACCAGGAGCTGACGCTCACGGTTCCCCAGATCTACGAGCAGCGTCAGGCGCGCGGCTATGTCGACCCGTCCCAATGGGATGCGGGCACGACGGCGGCCACCCTCAGCTACAACGCCAACGCCTATACCAATTCAGGCACTACCAACTATTCCAGCGGGTACCTCGGGATCAACGCCGCCGCTCACAAGGGCTCATGGCATCTGTATCACCAGGGCGCGCTGAATGTATCGTCCTTCGGTGGCTCGAGCTATCAATCTGCTGCGACCTACCTTCAGCATGACTTGCCGGCTTGGCGCGAGCAGGTCACGGCGGGTGACCTGTTCACCCCCGGTGAGATGTTCGACAGCGTGCGCGTACGCGGCGTGCGTCTGGCGACGGAAGAGCGCATGCTGCCGCAATCGCAGCGCGGCTTTGCACCGGTGGTGCGCGGCGTTGCCGAGACTAACGCGCGTGTTGTGGTTCGCCAGAACGGCTATGTGATCTACGAAACCAGCGCGGCCCCGGGCCCGTTCGTCATTGACGACCTGTACCCCACCGGGTACGGCGGTGACCTTAATGTGGAAGTGATTGAGGCCGATGGCCGCGTTAAGCGCTTCGTCGTCCCGTTCTCGACGGTTACCCAGCTGCTGCGCCCGGGTGTCGACCGGTGGAGCGCCACTGTAGGTAAGGTCACTGGCCTGAACCTGCAGGACGCCCCCAATATCCTGCAGGGTACGTACCAGCGCGGCCTGACCAACATCTTGACGGCTTACGGCGGCGTCACGCTGGCGTCCGGCTATCGCTCGGTGCTGGCAGGCGGTGCCCTGAACACCAACGTTGGCGCGTTCTCGTTCGACGTCACGCAGGCGCAGCAGTCGGTTTCCGGGCGGGATACGTCCAACGGCGTGTCCATGCGCGTGGGCTACAACAAGAACATCGTCGATACCGGCACGAACTTCGCCGTCGCTGCTTATCGCTACTCCACAAACGGGTTTGTGGGGTTGAGCGATATGGTGGCCGTTCGCGACGCAGCGGCCCGCGGCTTGCCGACAGATTTCGTGCCGCGTCAACGCAGCCGGGTCGACTTGAACCTCGCCCAGTCGCTTGGGGAGAAGGCCGGCTCGCTCAACGTGTCGGCCTCCATGCGCAACTACTGGTCGGGCGGCGGCAGCCAGTTGGACTACACCGTTGGCTATTCCAACCGGTGGCGCAACCTCACCTATAGCTTCACCGCACAACGTACCCGGGAGTCGCTTCTGAAGCCGGGGCCGTGGAGCGATTTCAACAACCAGATTCCCGGCGCGATTGATAACCCCTCGCCGTCGCTTGATACACGGTGGGATACGCGGTTCTTCTTTACCGTCTCGATCCCTCTGGGTACGAAGGCTACTTCGCCGACGGTGTCGGCCTCGCACAACCAGTCGCAGCGCGACGGCAGCAACAGCCAGGTCACCCTTTCCGGCAATGCCGGCGAGAACCAGCGTATCGGCTACGGCGTGACCGCTGGCCGCAGCGACGGCAGCGAGACCTTGAGCGCCAACGCGCGATACAACGGTGCCTATGGCCAGGTGGGTGCCAACTACAGCCAGGGCAGCGGGTATCGCCAGGTGGGTGTTGGCGCATCGGGCGGTCTGGTTGTCCATGGTGGCGGGGTGACGTTTGCCCCAACGCTGGGTGACACCATCGGCTTGGTGTATGCCCCCGACGCCGCTGGCGCGCGCGTGTCGAACGGCCAGGGCGCCGTGGTCGACCGCAAGGGCTACGCCGTCGTATCGAATTTGAACCCGTACGAGCTCAATACCGTCACGCTCGACCCCAAGGGCATGGCGGCCGGTACCGAGCTGAAGTCCACCACGGTGAGTGTCGCGCCACGCGCGGGCTCGGTGGTCAAGCTGACCTACGAGACCAAGGCCGGTCGTGCCGTGATCATCGACAGCCAGAAGCCCGACGGGCAGCCGCTGCCGTTCGGTGCGGAAGTCCTGGACGAACAAGGCACGAATGTGGGTGTGGTCGGGCAGGCGAGCCGTGTCATCGCCACGGGCTTGCTTAAGTCGGGTGGCCTGACGGTGCGTTGGGGCGAAGGCGCGGAAAACAGCTGTCGTATCAACGTGACGTTGCCTGACAAGCCGGCTGCCAGCGGTTTTGAGCGCTTTGATTCGGCGTGTGAGCCCGCTGGACCAACGGTAACGCCAGTCAAGCTTTCCGACGCGTTCAGTCAGGCGCCGCAGCCCAGCGGCGCGGTGCTGACGAAGGCGCGTTTCTCATCCATGCGGGTGCAGCCGTCACCGCGCACCGAAATGCAGGGCTAAAACCATGCGACAACGCTTCTTCTCAATCCGCAAGGTGTCGCTCGCATTGGCGACGTTGGCGCTGTGCGGGGGTGTCTCATCCACGGCGCAGGCGCAATCGGCGGTGGGGGTGACGGGAAAACTGACGGCGGGAACATGCCAATGGGGCATTGGTGGCTCTGACCATGCGGTTCTCCTGGACCCGATTTATCCGTTGCAGCTCAAGCAGGGACAGATTGCCGGTGTAAAGTCATTCACGCTCACGCTGACCAACTGCACGCCAGGGTTGGTCAGCGCAACGTTCACGTTCTCTGGCACGTCGGACGCCACGGACAAACTGCGCTATCGCAACAGCAGTACTGCAAGCGGGGTGGCCATCGAGCTTCAATCGGCCGATGGAAAAACGATCGGGGCCGACGGTACGGACAATCAGCGCATTGCCACGGTCTCCGGCAATCAGATCGTGCTGCCCCTACAGGCGGGGTACTGGCAGGTTGGCGCCGTTGTCAAACCGGGCAATGTTGAGACAGCCATTACCTTTGCGATCCAGTACAAATAGGGGCATGGTTTGAAAACAGAAAGGGCTGAGTAACCTCAAGCCAAGAGGTGCCATAGCGGACCGCCTGCGGTACTGTTTGACCGCTTCCGGTGGTCCACAGCAGACCGAGGCTGCAACCTCACCTCGATGATCGATATATGTATGCGCCGGCGTTGTCCTCAACGCCGGTTTTTTTTTGCCGACGTTCTGATCGCGAAGCGCGCTCCGTAGCGCTACGGAGGCCACACCCGTAAGCAACCGGGTTCAGAAAAAGCTGCGTCCTTTCTACGATGACGGTCTCTCTCCTCTCGTCGTTTTTTAAGGACCGTTTTCATGTTCAAGACTCTTACTCTGTCGGGCGCCGTGGCGCTCCTGTTCTCGGGTGCTGCGTTTGCTCAAACCGCCGATGCCTCGAAGGAAGAGGGCTACTACGGCGCAGCCCGTATCGTTGGCGCCAAGCACAAGGCCAACGACATGGATTCCAGCGCCCGCCCGCGTATTGGCTCGTTCGTGCAGATTGACGACAGTGCCAATCTGGTGGCCGGCTCGTTCGCCCTGGGTTATGACTTCGCCAACGGCTGGCGTGTTGAAGGCGAATACACGCTGCCGCGCACCGACTCCTTCGTGAGCGGCTCGACCCGCTGGCCCAGCAACAACTACCACGACATCAAGTCGCAACGTGTAATGGCCAACGTGTACCGCGACTTCGCGGTGGCCAAGAACGTGTCGGTGTACGCCATGGGTGGCCTGGGTCTGGCCATGCTCAAGTCGGAAGGCGCACAGATCAACCCGGCCAACGGTTTTGGCGGCCCGTTCAATTCGGCAAGCCAGACCAATCTGGCGTGGTCGCTGGGTGCAGGCGTGTCGTATTCGCCGATGAAGAAGCTGACGCTGGATCTGGGCTACCGCTACGTCGACATGGGCAAGACCGAAAGCGGCTGGAACGCCTTCACGAACGCTGTCGGCATGCAAGACGAAATGCTGCGCGCCAACCTCGTGTCGCACGAAATCTATCTGGGCGCGCGTTACAAGTTCTAAGAACGCGCTCGCCACCGAGGTATCGTCACCATCGTGGAGATTCCACCGCGCTGATTTGATGCCCCGGGGTGCCGGCGATGCAAAACGGCTCTGCCACGATGTCATGTCGGGCAGGGCCGTTTTCATTGGCACGCGGAAAATAGAGGCGCCCGACTATTAACGTTTCGAAATACTTCGGGCGGATCAAGGAATTTAGGTCGGCTTTACGCCGTCCGCAAATTCAGGACAGCCGCCGAATAGCACGCCGGTCAGTCCGCTCCGGCCTTGTCATTGCGATGATCCCGTACTGACATGCAGTACTGAAAATCCGTCTTGCAGGAAATTTAATTCAGGTGATATAACCCATTCCACGCAGCAAAGTCTCAAAAAGTCTCAGCAAGATCCCCCATCAGATTGCGAGTGACAACAATGAAAAGACGTGCGTGGAAGTTGGGTGTTGGAGGCGTGGCGGTGCTCACTGGCGCAGTGCCTGTGGGGGCTTATGCCGCCTGTTCTGCCACGGCCCCGGCCAGTGGCACCACCGTAACCTGCTCAGGTGCGGGTATTCCGTCGGTCGACGCAGTGGGTGGCAGTGCCAACGTCGCCATCAATATCGATTCAACGGCAAGCGGTAGTTTTGCGTTATCCACCACGCCTACCCCATTTTCGGTAGATACCTCGAGCACCATTACCAATAGCGGCAATCTGTCGATGTCTGGTAATGGCACCGGCGTGGCCAATCGCGGTGCGATGCTGCTGGGCGTGAACAACGGCAATACGATCACGAATGCCGCCGGCGGCGTGATTTCCACCACGGGCGCCTATAACGATGGCGTTGCCGCCAACGGCAACAACAATACGCTCGTCAATAACGGCACCATCACAACCACCGGCAATAACTCCTATGGGATGACGGCTGCGTGGGGGCAGAGCAATACGGGCGCCTCCGGCAACACGATCACCAATACCGGCACGGTCACGACCTCGGGCAATAACGCGCGTGCGGCATCGCTGCTGGGCGGCAACGGCACCATCAACAACAGCGGCACGCTCACCACCAACGGCCGCGACGCGCCTGCCGTCTACATGCAGGGCAACAACGACGCACTCGTCAACAGCGGCACGATCCAGACGACGGGCACCGCCACCAGCGGCGGCAGTGTCGATGCGGTGGTGTCCAACACGCTCGGCAGCTCCTTTACGGCGAGCATCACCAACCAGGCCGGCGGCCGAATCATCAGCAACAACGGCATCGGCGTGCGCTCCACCAATGGCGCCACCACGATCACCAATGCGGGGCTGATCCAGGGTGGCGGTGGCACAGCCATCCAGGGCGGTAACGGCCCCGTGACGCTGATCCTGCAGACGGGCTCGCAGATCATCGGCACCGCCAACGGTGGCGGCGGCACGAATACCGTCACGCTGCAAGGCACGGGCACCGCATCGAATGCGTTCACCAACTTCCAGAGCCTGACGATGGCCGGCACCGCTTGGACGTGGGCCGGCACTGGCACGTTCTCGACGGCGCTGGTGCAAAGCGGCACGCTCAACCTGACGGGCACGCTGGGTACGACCACGGCATCGGTGGTGGCCACCGTCAACAGCGGCGCAACGCTACAGGCCAACGCGTCGAACCTGCCGCTGTCGGTCACGGACAACGGCCTCGTTCGCTTCCAGCAGGACAGCACCGGCACCTACACCGGAACGATCAGCGGCGGCGGCATCGTGGAGAAGACGGGTGCCGGCACGCTCACCCTCGCGCCGTCGGCTGGCAATACGTATTCGGGCGGCACGACCATCACGCAGGGCACGCTGTCGGTGGCGGCAGACAACGCGCTGGGCGCCTCGTCCGGTGCTCTGACCCTCAACGGTGGCACGCTACAGCTTGGCAGCACGTTCAACCTCGCTGCCAGCCGCGCGGTGTCCGTCACGGCCAACAACGGCACCATCGATACGCAGGGTTTCAATTCGACGATTGCGCAGGGCATCACCGGCGCGGGCACGTTGACCAAGCTCGGCAGCGGCACGCTCACGCTCAACGGCGCCAATAGCTACACGGGCGGCACGCAAGTCAGCGCGGGTACCGTCATCGTGGGGGATGGCAGCAGCGCGTCGGCAGCGCTCAGCGGTGGCGGCGCGGTGACAGTCGCATCCGGTGCCACGCTGGGCGGGTATGGCAGCGTCACGGGCAACGTGACGAACAACGGCACCCTCTCGGCCGCCAACGCAGTGACGAGCCTCGCCAGCGGTGCCACCGGCAACTTCCAGATCAACGGCAATCTGACGAACGCCGGTGTGGTGCAGCTTGGCGGCACCGGTGTCGGCAACACGCTCACGGTGGCCGGCAACTATGTCGGCCAGAGCGGCACGATCGGCTTGAACAGCTATCTGGGCAGCGACGGCGCGGCATCGGACAAGCTCATCATCAGCGGCGGCAGCACTAGCGGCACGAGCACGCTCAAGGTGACCAACGTTGGCGGCCCCGGCGCGCAAACGATGGCCGACGGCATCCAGGTCGTGCAGGCCACCAACGGCGGCACCACCAGCGCAGGCGCGTTCACGCTCTCGGGCGGCACGGTCAACGCCGGTGCCTATTCGTACTACCTGGTGCGGGGCGGTACCGCCGCCGGATCGGGCAACAACTGGTACCTGCGCAACACGGTGACGGCGACCACCCCCACGGCACCGGTGGATGCCGCCGTCGGCACACCCGCCGCCATTACCGAGGCCATTGCAGAGGCCACACCGGGCGCTGGCCCGGTGCCCATCTACCGCGATTCCGTTCCGCTGTATGCCGAAGCCCCGGCCGTGGCGCGTCAACTGGGTTTGCTGCAGATCGACACCTTCCACGACCGCCAGGGCGAGCAAGGCCTGCTGACCGAAAACGGCAAGCTGCCCGACGCATGGGCGCGCGTGTGGGGCGGCAATACCAAGCTGTCGCAACAGGGCGATGTGAACCCGTCGTTTGACGGCACGGTGTGGGGCATGCAGGTCGGGCAAGACCTGGTCGCAGACACCCAGTCGAACGGCCACCGCAACCACTACGGCGTGCTGCTCGGCTTCTCGCGTGCCACGGGCGATGTGAATGGCTTTGCGCTCGCGCAGCAGGGCTTTGGTGTCGGCTCGCTGCAGGTCAACGCGTACGACCTTGGCGGCTACTGGACGCACGTCGCCCCCAGCGGCTGGTACACCGACGCCATCCTGATGGGCAGCGCCCTGACGGTACGCACCAGCGCGAACGACAACGTGCGCGGCTCGGCCAACGGCAAGGCGGTCACCGGTTCGGTGGAAGCTGGGCTGCCGATTCCGCTTGCGCAAAACCTGACGCTGGAGCCGCAGGCTCAGCTCGTGTGGCGCTGGACGTCGTTGAATACGTTCAACGATGGCGCCTCCGACGTGAGCTGGAACAACGGCAACACGTTCCTGGCCCGCGCGGGTGCGCGCCTGCAGTGGTCGTTCACGTCCGGCGGGGTGAACTGGAAACCGTATCTGCGCCTGAACGTGTTGCGATCGTTCGGTGCCGACGACAAGACCACCTTCAGCGGCAGCACCACCATCGGCACGCAGGTCGGCCAGACCGCCGGCCAGATCGGCGCAGGCCTGGTCGCGCAGATTACTCAGCGTGCCAGCGCGTATGCCACGGTCAGCTACCTGACCAACCTCGGCGGCGAGCACCAGCGCACGCTCATGGGCAACGCTGGCGTCCGGTGGGCCTGGTGATGCCGTAACGCTATGAACGCCGGTTGTGCCGGCACTTGCAAACAACCCGCTGGCGCTTGCACAGCGGGTTGTTTGCTTTGCGCTCACGTAAGATGGCGCGCAACGCTCCGCGCCGCCAAAGGATTGCCACACCATGCCCAACACCCAGTCATCCACCGTGCTCTCGGCCATGCGCCGCTTTCGGCGTTCGGCGCTGTTTGGCGGGGGCATCGTCCTGACGGTGCTGGCGCTTCTGACGTTTGGCATTGCGGTGGCCTCGATGATCGTCGCCCACATCGACGCCGAGCGCCGCGAGCTGGCCATCGAAGGCCAGCGCATGGCGAGCGAGGTGACCAAGGCCGAGATCGTCCTGCGCAGCACGATCTATCTGGCGGAGCTGGTGTGGAACCAGCACGTCACCGCAGACCCCGATGCCGCCGTGCGCTTTCATGCCGACGGCGGCAAGCTGGTGCGCACCCATGACAGCGGGTTGCATTCCGTCGTTTTCGCCAGCGCCACGCCGGCATCGACCACGCCCGATATGGAGCGCTTCATCGCGCTGACCGATGCCGTCTCGCGCACGCTGGCTGCCACCGCCAGTATCCAGGGCTACCGATTCACCACCTACCTCTACACGCCGTCAGGCGATTTTCTGGCGATGTCGCCGTTTCCGTTGCCGGATGCCGCCAAGCTCGATGCCGCGTTGGCCAACCGGCCCGCGCTGTTTGCCGCGTTGACGCAAGAGGCAGGGGAGTCGGTCGCACCCAAAAGCGTGATGGACGCACGCACCGGCCTGCACGCCGTGCGCTGGCTGACGCCATATCGCAATCCGGTGACCGGCGTGCCGTCGGTACGCATGTCGATCTACGGGCTGGACGCCAGCGGAAAACCCTTTGCGGTGTTCGTTTGCGAGATTCCGACCGAGGCTGTGCTGGGGCCGCTTTCAACGGACCGATTCGACGGCACGTTCGTCGTGCTGGGCCGTGATGGCGCGCCCGTTGCCTCCAGTGCCGGCGACACCCGCCCCGACGTGCTCACCGCCGTACGCGAGCTTTCCGCTGCGCCCGGGGCCATCCAGCGCGCCAGCAACGGCGTCTTCATGGCCGCCACGCCGCCGGGCCAGGCGGGTGGACGCGTGGTCTACGCCTTCACCTGGCGCGACGTGCTGGCGGGCGTCTGGCCCGAGATCCGTCTGACGACGTTCCTTACCGCCGGGCTGATCGCCGTGCTGTGGGGCCTGCTGTGGTGGTTCAACCGGCGCGTGTTCACGCCGATGCTGGAGCGCTCCGAGCGCGTGGTGGAAACCGAGCGCCTGAACCGGATGCTGATCGAGATGGCGCCGATTGGCCTCGGTGTGATCGACGCCCACACCGGCGAGCCCATGC
This sequence comes from Ralstonia sp., assembly GCA_039592975.1. Classification (GTDB taxonomy): domain Bacteria; phylum Pseudomonadota; class Gammaproteobacteria; order Burkholderiales; family Burkholderiaceae; genus Ralstonia. The sequence goes on from JBCNQE010000003.1 coordinate 83,234, forward strand.
TGAGCAGCCCCGTCATGAACGACATGGCCGGCAAATCTGCCGGCACCGCTTCGCTATCCACCGAGATCGCGCAGCGCTATGCCAAGCACGGCGGTACGGGCGTGGTGCGCGACGACGTTGCCGTCACCACTGCCGACGGTAGCCGCATTGACCTGGCAGTCAACCTTGCGCCGGCCCACTACCGCAATGCCGACGTGCTGGTCACCACCTTTACCGACATCACCGACAAGAAGCGCACCGAACACGCGCTGCGCGAAGCGAAGGAAGCCGCCGACCACGCCAACCGCGCCAAGTCCGTCTTCCTGGCCACCATGAGCCATGAGATCCGCACCCCGCTCAACGCGATTCTCGGCAACCTCGAACTCATCCAGCGCCTGCCGCTGCCGCCCGCCATGGGCCAGCGCTTGCAGACGGTGTCGTCGTCGTCCAACGCGCTGCTCGGCATCATCAACGACGTGCTCGATTTCTCCAAGATCGAAGCCGGGCAGTTGTCCATCGAATCGATTGCGTTTGACGCTGCCGCCGTCGTGCGCGATGCCGCCGCCATCTTCGCGCCTATCGCGCAGGAGAAGGGGTTGCAGTTTGAGTGCACCGTTGACGCCGGCGTCGCTGCGCACTACGTGGGCGACCCGACACGCCTGCGGCAGATCGCATCGAACCTGCTGAGCAACGCCATCAAGTTCACCGACCAGGGCAGCGTGCGGGTCGCGCTCCGCGCCCAGAGCGGCGCGATTGTGCTGAGCGTGGCCGACAGCGGCATCGGCATCAGCGAAGAACAGCAGGCGCGCCTGTTCGAGCCTTTCATGCAGGCGGATTCCACCATTACCCGCCGCTTTGGCGGCACGGGGCTTGGCCTCGCGCTCTGCCGCAGGCTGGTGGATTTGATGGGCGGCACAATTGCGCTGCACAGCACGCCAGGGCAGGGCAGCGAGTTTGTCGTCACGCTGCCCTTTGCGGTGACCGACGTTGCACCGGAGGCCACCGTCGACCCAGCACAAGCGCCCAGCGCTGACAGCCTCCCAGCCAATGTGCGTGTGCTGGCAGCAGACGACCAGGCCGCCAACCGCGAGCTGATCCGCATGCAACTTGAAGCGCTCGGCTACCGCGTCGACATGGCCGAGGATGGTAACGACGCGCTGCAGCGCTTCAACGCGCAACCCTACGACCTCGTCCTGACCGATCTCAACATGCCCGGCATGGATGGCTATGCGCTGGCGCGTTCCCTGCGCGACCAGGGCTCACGCGTGCCCATCATCGCCCTGACGGCTAATGCCGAGGTGGAAGAGCACCGCCGCTGTGTGCAGGAAGGCATCGATGGCGTGCTCGTCAAGCCCGTGCTGCTCAAAACGCTGGATGCCACGCTGCGCCGCATGTTGCGCACCAAGGCCCCGGCCGAGCAGAAACGCGTGGAGTCGACCGAAGCCACACCTCCCACACCCCGCGCAGGCATTGGCGAGGGCCGCTTGCCCGACGCCATCCTCGCTGCGCTGACCAAGTCCACGCAGGAACAGCTTGCCAACTTGCGTGTGGCCTTGTCCGCCGACGACCGCAAAACCGCGTTGCGCGACCTGCACGCCATGAAAGGCACCTTCGCCATGATTTACGAGCAGGGCGTTTCCAACGCCTGCGCCGCCCTGGAGCAGCAAGCCAAACAGGGCGATGACCTTGCAGGCCTGCAACCCGCACTCGACCAACTTGCGGCCATGGCACAAGAAGCGCTGGCGCGGCGCGGCGCTTGATTACGCTGCCGGCTCGGTGGGGGCACGCATGGCGGAGGGGATGAGCCCCGTCTCCATGCCGTAGTACACGAGATCCACCTCGCGCTCGATCTTCAGCTTGTGCATGGCCGCAGTCTTTTGCGCACTGATCGTCTTCTTGCTGCGATGCAGCCGCGCTGCAATCTCATTCACCGTCAGGCCGGAAACAAACAGGCGCACCACCTCCAGCTCGCGGTTGGTCAGCAGGGGGTGGCCGGACGCATAGCCGCGCCTTGGCGGCACTGTGCGCAAGAGCGTCTCCATGGCGGGCGACACATAGCGCTCGTTGGCAAACGCGGCATGCACCGCCTGCAACAGGTGGTGCGTCATGTCCGATTTGCTCACGATGCAGCGCACCTGCGTCACCAGCGCTTGAACGATGGCCGGGTTCTCCTGCATGGTCAGCACCACGATGCGCACATGCGGATAGCGCTGCGCAATCAACGACAGCAACGCCATGCCATCGCCGTAGACGCCGCCGGGCATGGCGTAATCGCACACCACCACATCGACCACGTTGCGATCGAGCAGGGCGATCAGCTGGGTGGAGTTACGCGCCAAGCCGTCGATCGAAATCGACGGGTGTTGGGCCAGGTCATGCTCGACGCCGAAGAGGATGACCGGATGGTCATCCGCAACGGCCACGCGGATCAGGACAGGATTCATGAGGCAATCGCCCGGTCTGCGCTGCACGTGCGCGGCGCCGGTTAGGAGGAAAGAACTCCGACTCTAGGGCCGCGTAGATGGCCGGAATACCGGAAGCCTCCGAAAACCGTGTCAAGCATGGTGGCGTGGCGGACAAAAAAAGGGCCCCGGTTTCCCGGAGCCCTTCCCTCAGATGCCGCGTGCTTGGCCTGTTTGCCCCAGAAGGAGCCGGATAAGCATGACCCGAAGCAAACGGGCCTCACACAGCGGCTAGAGCCAGTGCGGCTGCTTACCAGTAGAAGCCGCCACCCACCACCGCGCCAACTTCACCGCGGGTGCTGGTATTGACCGCGCCCTTGACGAGCCACTTGCCGTTCTTCGACATGTACGATGCGCCAATGGCCGTGCCCTGCTCACCACCGTATGTGCTGCCAGCGATGGCCATGAACGTCTTGCCCGGCGCCGACGACGCCGGCAAACCTGCCACCGCCATCGCTGCAGCCACGCCGCCCATCGCGTCGCTGCGCGTGCTGTCGATCTTGTTGTTCAGGCCGCCGATGGCGTTGTTCATCTGGCGCACATTCACCGCATCGGTATCGCGCACGCCATCTGCCACGTTCGACAGGATGCGCTCATTGCCTGGCGAGCCGAACGACACTTCGTTGTCACGGTCGGTCTTGGAGCCCGCGCCGATGGCCACCGAGTTGTTGTTCGAGGCTTGCGCGCCCTGGCCCAGCGCCGTGCTGTTCTCGCCCGAAGCCACTGCGCCGTTGCCGACGGCCGTGCTGCCGCTGCCGGAAGCCACCGCACCGTTGCCGATGGCCGAGCTGTTCTTGCCCGAGGCGTCCGAACCCGCGCCCACGGCCGTGCTGCCGTCACCCTTGCCCGGCGACGGTACCGAACCCTCCGGCGTGCCCGTGCCTGGGCCACCGATGCCGCCGGCCTCGATGTTGCCCACGCGGCTGTCCAGATCACCAATCAGGCCGTCGTACTTGGCTTGCATGTCGAACAACTGGCCGCCGTTGACGGCCTGCAGGCTGCCCGATGCGATCAGGCCCGCCCCCACGTTGTTCAGCACCGTGCCAAACAACGTGGAGCCACCGAAGGACACGGAATTCATGCTTGCATCGTCATAACGCACAGCCATCAGCGGGTCCAGCGGGTCGACGATGTTGTAACCAATGACCGATTTGAGCTGCCCAACGCTCACCGCATCGTTGTTGCCGATACCTGCGCCGATGCCGCTGAGCACACGCACGCCGTCCGTACCCGCAAAGTTGACCGCCGTGCCGCCCGAGCCTGCCGCCACCGTCACGTCGCCCTTCGCCCCAGCTTGCTGCACCAGGCCAATCGAGCCGCTGCTCAACTTGTTGTTGATGTCGGTGATGGACGTTTCGTTGGTGGTGGTGCGGCCATCCAGGTTGGAGACGACCGCGCCCACATTGGTGACCGTGGTCGTACCGCCTTTGCCATCGCCCACGGTAAAGCTGGGGGCGGTAATCGACCCATCCGGGTTGACTGTCGAGCCCGCGCCGATGGCCGAAGCCACGCTGCTGGCCGTGCCATACAGTTGCGCGCCGGTCACAGCGTCCGTGCTGGTGTTGGAGACGGAACCGGCAGCCACGTCGATCAGTTGGCGATTGCCTGCCGTGCCCTTGAAGCTGACGGCGGCGCCATCGGTGGCCGCACCCACGGTCAGGTTGTCACCGGCCTTGAGCTGCTGCACCAGACCAATCGTGCCGCTAGACAGATCGCCCAACTGCTTGTTGATGGTGGTGATCGAGTTTTCGTTGGTGGTGGTGCGGCCATCCAGGTTGGAGACGACTGCGCCCACATTGTTGACCGTGGTCGTACCGCCCTTGCCATCGCCCACGGTAAAGCTCGGGGCCGAGATCGAACCATCCGCATTGACCGACGAGCCCGCACCGATGGCCGATGCCACGCTGCTCGACACGGCATGCAGTTGCGCGCCGTTGATGGCATCGGTGCTGCCAGCGGCCACCGCACCTGCTGCCACGCCCGTCAGCGTGCGGCTTGCGCTGGCGTTGTTCGTGAAGTCCACCACCGTGCCGTCCGTATCCTTACCCACGGTCAGCTTCTGGCCCGCGCCAGCTTGTTGCACCAAGCCAATCGTGCCCGAGCCAAGCTTGGTTTCCAGGTCGCCCACCTTGCCATTGGTGGTCGTCAGCGCGCCGTCGAGCTGGCCGAGTGCGTCGCCGATGGTGGTTGCAGGCGTGCCCGTGCCGTTGGCCAGGGTGTACGACGGGCCGGTCACTGAGCCGTCCGGGTTGATGGTCGCGCCACCGCCCAGTGCAGTCACCACCGGGGTGAGCTGCGACACGTTCACAGCATCCGTTGCGGCCGTACCAGCTCCCACGTTGATGATCTGGCGAGTGAACACACCGCTGAAGCCCGTCGGATCATCGCTGCCCACCGAAACGGCATAGGGGCGATTTGCAATGGAGCTGGCACCAAGCGCCACGGAGAAGTCGGCGCTTGCGTTGGCGCGGGCACCGAATGCTGACGCACGTACGCCACTTGCAACAGTTTGGCTGCCGACTGCCGTGCCAACGAGGCCGGTGGCTTGCGAGCTGAACCCCAGTGCCATTGTCTGCGTGTTGGAAGCACTAGAGCCTGCGCCCAGTGCCACAGAATTCACGCCCGTTACCGATGCTGCGGTTCCAGAAAAGCTATCCTTGAAATATGTGTCATCCACCTTGGTCGACAGCGCGGTATTCATCTGTCCGATGGTTTCGTCGTCTTTCTCGCTATCAGCGTCATCCGCTGCAAACGCAGCGCCCGCCGGCAGCGCCAGCAGCGCAGCCACAGCAACTGCCACAGCGCTCTTGCTGCTCTTCTTGCGGCCCTTGGCCAACTCCGATGCCACGACCCACGTACCCGTGGCGGCGTTATATACGGTGCGATAAATCTTGTTCATATCCGGCTCCTTTGCAGGTGTTGATTTGTTACCCCCATGCTAAGGACCGGCCCTCTCTCGCAAAATGAGAAAACTCCTAAAGATTGTGCGGGTGCACAACCCAGAAACCCGTGCCGTAGAGCCATTTGGTGCAGATCAAAAGCCTCCGGCCTTTGCCCCGAAAGCGCCATGCCCAGCGGGGTTTGGCGGGGCCGTGGGGCCCGGTGGATGCAGTGGGCGAGTCGGTCAGGCGCGCTTGAGGTTGGGATGACGGCAGGGTGGCTTGCGTGCCGGGCGGGCTCGGTTGGGCACGGCGGGGTCCTGCGTGAGCGCGCCGCGCGCATCGATGCCCGAAAAGGGCACATGCATGAGCGCGCCGCGCCCAACGATGCGGGTCTGGCGCGCAACGATGACCGTGGCGCGGTCTCGCGTGCCCCTTTTTGGGGCATGCATGCGCGTGGCGCGCGCAACGTTGCGCGTGCGGTGCTCATGCATGCGTGTTGCGCGGTCATGCGTGGGCGCGGGGCGGTCATGCGTGCCGGTTAGCCGGGCATCGGATGCCGTGCGGCGCGCTGTGGGCTGTCAAAAGTTGTCGCTTGTCTTGCGGGCGGGTGGGGCGCCGTCCACTCTGGCGCGGTCGTGCCAACCGGCACGGCCACTACCACCCCTTTTCTAATAGGAGACACACGCTATGTCCCAAAACCTCATTTCCCTGGGCCTGGATAACGGCACGCTGGAGTCGGTGGACGCCATGCTGAACGGCCTGGAGTCGATGCTGACGGGTTTGATCGACCTGACCCAAGAGCAGCGCGCCACGACGGTGAAGATGGGGGACAAGTCGGGCGAGTTCTGCCGCAAAACGCTCGACGTACTGTCGGCCAACCCGAACGTGTTGCCGGGCAACTTTGACCTGGCGGAAATGCGCCGCGACCTGGCCGACTTTGATGCCCTGCGCCAGCGCACGGTGCGCGTGGAACGCCTGTACGAGCGCATGCGCGATACCCAACTGGCGCTGGGCAGCGATGTCATGAGCGCGGCGCTGGAGGGCTACGCGCTGTTGAAGGTGTCGGGCAAGGGCGAAGGGCTGGATATGGCGCGCAAGGCGTTGTCCACGCGCTTTAGCAAGACGTCACGCAAGAAGGCAGAGGCGCCTGCTGAGGTTTGAGTGCAGGCGTTTGCTGTGATGAAGAACCGCTCCGTTGGGGCGGTTTTTTGTTGGGCATGGGGAGAAAGCCAGTCACCAGATTGACGTGTCCCCGTGACGGGCGGGATGCCAGCGTGCCGGTGCAAGGCCGTGCACTTTTCCCGGATTTAGGAGCAGTCTGATAACAGCCGCCTTTGCCCGTCCTCAGAATTAGGCGCGTAGTTTCCAGCCTGTCCATTGGCGCTGCCGTCAACACGGCAGAGCTTGCGCTGAGATCCCCTTGTCATCCGTCTCTGCATTCACCCGCGCAACCTGCGCGGGTTGACAGGCCCTCTCTATCCCAATTTCAACAATGAGGTGATGCATGTCTGTGCGCCGTTTCATGGCCGTTTGCGCGCTGGTGATGGGGTGCTGTGTCAGTGCGGCCCAGGCTGGTGTGGTGGTCGGCGGTACGCGTGTCATCTATCCATCCCACGAGAAGGAAGTGACGGTCTCCCTCTTCAACCAGGGGACGCTGCCCGTGTTGGTGCAGACGTGGATCGACACCGGCGATGCGTCGGCCACGCCGGACGCGATCAAGGTTCCGTTTCTGATTGGGCCGCCCATCTTTCGTATGGAGCCTGCTAGCGGCCAGGCTGTCCGCCTGACCTATACGGGCGACCCGCTGCCGGACAACCAGGAAACCATGTACTGGTTCAACGTGCTGGAGGTGCCGCCCAAGGCTGTGAATGCGGAGGGGGCAAACCATGTTCAGTTTGCGGCGCGCACCCGCATCAAGCTCATCTTTCGGCCCGCAAGTTTGCAGGGCAGTGCCGCAGACGCATTCAAGCAATTGCATTGGAGGTTGGGGACCGAGGCGGACGGCAAGAGCCCCGCCCTGGAGGTAACCAACCCCACGCCGTACTACGTCAACTTTGCAGATGTCGGGTTGAACGTTGACGGAGTGCGCAAGCGCGTGGGGGATGGCGGCATGGTGGCGCCGGGCGCTACGACGGTGTTCTCGTTGGCGCCGCTCAAGCTGGCGAGCCGCCCGGCTGGTGATGTCAAAGCCAGCTTTGATGTGATTGACGATGAGGGTGCATCAAGCGAGCAGGAAGCGCCCCTCGTGCATTGAGCACTGAGGCCTTGTGCGGCAGTTGTGGCCGGCTGCATGCACGTTTTGACCGGATACGGTGGCCATGCGTGAATTTAGGAGCAATCCCATAACGTTCTGGCCGCTGTCTCTGCACAATCTGCCGCGCAGTGTCGGACAAATCTCAGCCATTTGCGGTGTATTCACCATGGCCGAGTTCCCACTCGGGACACCGGCTGCCAGATGCTGCATGCGGGCGCGTTTGTACAGCGCAACGCGATCCAAACCGGCGCGATTGCCAAACTTTTACTGACTGAGTTCTCCATGAAGATTGCGAACCACAAGCGTTGTCTGCCGCAAGCCCTGGCGGCCCTGCTGCTGATTGGCGGCACCACACAGGTACTCGCTCAAACGTCCACCGTCAACGTGACAGGCAACATCACCGGTGAGTGCCGGATCACGGGCGGGACAACGCTTACGGTTCCACTTGGCGACGTTGCGGCCAGCAGTTTCACAGGGGTGAACAGCGCCTCTGCTACGGCAGGGATGCAAAACATCACGCTCACCTGTACTGCGAACCCCGGCATCAGGATGACGATGAGTGGTACGCAAAATGGCGACATACCGACGAACACCACCTTGCTGGCTTTGAACGGTGCAGGTACAGCGGGTGTTGCAAGGGGCGCGGCCGTGCAACTGCTGTATTTGGTCGGCACGACCGGCACCCCTACGACGGTGCTCGTGCGCGGTACTGCCGTCACGATTCCCACCGCCGCCACCGTCACGGTGCGTGTTGGCGCACGCTATGTCCAAACGTTGGCAACCATGCAGGCGGGTTCAGCCAACTCGACAGCCACGCTGACGTTCACCGTCAACTAAACGCCAAACGCCTCCAGCGAACCGTTGGAGGCAGGTTCACTCCACCCGCAGGAATGCGTGGATAGGGCATTCGGCGGCTGCTCCTGCCGCAATACTGGATTCAGGTTTGACATGCAAACGCCAATGAGCCTTAAGAGCGGCCGCAAGCTGCTTACGTTGCTGCTGGGGATGTTCCTTCTTTTGGGTTTCTCTAACACCGTGCGCGCCCAGGCGCTGTGCACCTATAACGGCTCTCCAGTGTTTAGCTGGAACATCTTCCCGGGTGCGTTGGATGCATCTGCTACGTCGGGTACGGTGCTGGCCCGAGGATCAGTGGGTGGGATTACCGGAAACATGCGCTGTACCGGCGCGGCGAGGGTGCTCACCTATCGAGAGACGCTCGTGGGGGCGGGGACCGGCGTGACTGGTGTGGTATGGCGTGTCACAAGAAACGGCGCTGCCGTCGGTGTGGGCGGTGGATTTTCAGCCAGCCCAAACGCTGCCTCCTATTCGGGCCCGGTTTCAACCTGGGTCGCAGAACTGGTCAGGACGACCGGCCCGATCACATCGCCCACTGGCAACCTGTCCTTTCCGTCCATGAACACCAATTGGACGACCACCGATCCAACGACCGGCAACCCGCCGGGTATGGCCATCAGACAAGCTGCAATGCGGGTTTCCGTTTCAAACTCCACTTGCGACGTTTCAACAACCGGCATCACGATCCCCTTGGGGAATGTGGCGGCGTCTTCGTTGGGCGCTGTGGGTTCCACGTCGGCGATCAGCGCGGCACAGAACATTACGCTCAGTTGCAGGGGGTTTCCTTCCGTCCGGATGACGTTGCAGGGCACGCAAGCCGCCGGGGGGCCAAACACGGTGTTGGCATTGACTGGGGGCATCGGTATTGCGCAAGGCGTTGGGGTGCAGCTTCTGCATAACCGCACTACGGTGCTGACGATTGGCAGCGCGCTTTCCCTGACCACCCAGGCTGCTACCGGCAACATGAGCGTGCCCATCGCCGCACGCTACTACCGCACCGGAAACGTAACGTCTGGCCCCGCAAATGCGAGCCCCACGCTCCGGTTTGATTACAACTGAACGTGCCGCGCGGCCCGATTACCGAACCTCTTACTGACTGAGTTCCTCATGAAGATTGCGAACTACAAGCGTTGTCTGCCGCAAGCCCTGGCGGCCCTGGTGCTGATTGGCGGCGGTGCAACCGAGGCTTTTGCCCAGGCGGCCAATGCTGTCAACGTGACGGGCAATATCATCGGCTCGTGCGCGGCCGGCGCGGTTAGCCCAAGCACGCTGAACTTCACGCTCGCCGATACAGAGTCGGCCACCTTGACCGCCACCGGCGCCGTGACTGCCAGCCGTGCCCCAGTCCAATATGTCAACGTTAGGTGCACTGGCAACCCTCCGATCAAGATGACGATGACGATCACTGGCACCTCGCCATCGCCCACGAACAATGTGGTGCCCAATACCGGCACGGCAACCCAGGTGGGGGTGCAGATTCTCCGTGGCGTCAACAACGGCACCGCTGCTACGACAGTGATACCGATTGGCGGCACGGGCGTCGACTTTGCTGGTGGTGCTCCTCTGAATATTCCGATTTCGGCGCAGTACTACGTCGTAACCGCCAATCCCAATGCGGGCACGGTCACGGCCACGGCCACGTTGACGTTCACCCCGAACTGACCTGCTAAAACCCTGGGTTTTCTTCAGGGCGGTGGCACGAAAGGAAAAGGGCTTGAATCCCTACGGTTCAAGCCCTTTTTCACTTGTTGGGTTTCCCCGAGCCGGAGCGTCGCCATCACGTACGCATCTGCGCGAAGTCAGCGCGGAACGCGGCCACAGTCCACCACTCGAACCTGCTTTGGAGCGATCAGGAGAAAGCACACGCTATGTCGAAACTCGATCTCAAATCAAAACGCACCTGGGGCGCGCTCGCCGTGATTGCGCTGACCGCTGGAGCGTTGACTACGGCCTTCGCCTGGACGGAGGGCTGGATCGGTACGCGCCTCACCAGCGCCCAGCTGTTCACGGAAACCCCGCAGCCGTTTCCGCCGGGGTTCCGCCGTGCGCATGGCAAGGGCATCTGCATTGCCGGTACGTTCCGGCCCAGCGGTGCGGCGGTGCCATTGTCGACGGCGCGCGTGTTCACGCAGCCGGGCGTTCCCATCGTGGGCCGGCTTGCCATTGCCATGGGTGACCCGCATGGGGCGGACAGTGCTTCCAACGTGGTCAGCATGGCGCTGCTGCTGAAGACCGACGACGGCCAGCAGTGGCGCATGGCGATGAACAACCAGCCCTACTTCCCCACGCACAACGCGCAAGGCTTTGTGGTGGACATGCCGAGAGCCATGGCGCCTGACCCCGCCACCGGCAAGCCCAATCCGGCACGCGTGGCCGCCTTCCTCAAGCAGTATCCCGAAGCGGAAAAGTTCTTGAAATGGGCCGCGCAGGCGCCCAACCCGGGCAGCTTTGGCGGGGTGGAGTTTGACGGTATCAACGCGTTCTATCTGGTTGCCGCCGATGGCAAACGCCAAGCCGTACGCTGGTTCATGCGGCCGCAAGAACCGTTCGTGCAACTGAGCCAAGACCAACTGCAGCACGTCGGCCACGACTACATGTTCGAAGACCTGCGCGCGCGGCTCGCGCAAAAGCCCCTGCATTGGGACATGGTGATGCAGCTAGCCGAGCCGGGGGACCCGATCAACGATCCGTCTCTGCCTTGGCCGCAGAAGCGCGAGCAGATCGTGGCGGGCACGCTGGAGGTGACGCAGGCCGTGGAACAGGCCGAGGGTGCCTGCCGCGACGTCAACTTTGACCCGACGATCGTCCCCACGGGGATCGAGATTTCGGATGATCCGATTCTGCAAGCGCGCTCGGGCGCGTACACCCACTCGTTCAACCGGCGTGAGCGCGAGATTGGCTATGGCAAGGCCACCGACGCCGTTGGCAAGCAGGAGGCCCAGTCCAAATGAAGACCCACAACCCACGTCATTTCAATGCGCTCGCACGCAGTCTGCACTGGCTGATGGCGGCGATGATCCTGTCGATGCTGTTCATTGGCGCGGGAATGATGACCTCGGTCGATCATCGAACCGCGTTGATTGACCTGCATCGGCCGCTGGGCATTGCCATTCTGGTGCTGGTGGTGATCCGGCTGGCCAATCGGCTGCGTAACGCACCGCCGCCGTTACCGGCCAGTGTGCCGCCTTTGCAGGCCCTGGCGGCAAGGGCCTCGCACGTGGTGCTGTATGCGCTGATGCTGGCGCTGCCGTTGCTTGGCTGGGCGTTGCTGTCTGCGGGTGGCTACCCGGTCGTTCTGTTCAAGGGTGTCAACCTTCCGGCAATTCTGCCTGCCAGCCCCGAGTTGTATGCGTGGCTGCGCGATGCGCATGGCTGGTTGGCCCGGCTGCTGTTTCTGGTGGTGATTGCCCATTTGTCCGCGGCACTGCTGCACGGGTTGGTCTACCGGGACGGCGTGTTCTCCAGCATGGCCAAGGGCGACGGACATCGCGGGTAAGGCGTTGATCGACGCCACATAAGGCGCTGAAAAAGAGAAAGGGACGGAAGGCGATTTCCGTCCCTTTTCTCTTCGCGGGTGGCTACGTCAAATGATCTGCCCCATCGCCCGCACAATCACTTCGCTCACGTCCACATGCTCGGGCTGCTTGAGCACCCACATCACGACACGCGCAACGTCGTCGGGCTGCATCATGGCAATCGGGGTCTCGCCCCACAGCGGGGTATCGACATGGCCGGGCGCGATGATCGACACGCGCACCCCGGTGCCGATGACTTGTTGCCGCAGGCTTTCTGCCAACCCCGTGATGGCCCATTTGGTGGCGGTGTACAGGTTGCCCGGATACACCTTGCGCCCAGACACGCTGCCGGTGAAGAGGAAATGCCCGCGCCGCTCGGTCAACACCGGCAGTGCGGCCTTGATCAGCAACGCAGCGCCCAGAAAGTTGGTGTTGATCATGTCGCGCCAGCTTTCCGGATCGCCGGTCAGCAAGTCGCCGCGCGACGAAAACCCGGCGTTGGCATAGGCGACATCCAGACCGCCGAAGTGCTCAACGCAGGCCTGCACGGCGCGCTGCGTTTGTTCCCAGGACGAGGCATCGACGATGTCGCCTGTGATGCGCTGGCGAGCTTCCCCCTCGAACGAGCCCAGAAAATCATCCAGCCGCTGGCGCTGGCGACCGGTGACATACACCTGATGCCCCTCGGCAAGGGCGTGTCGCGCGGTGGCCTCGCCGATGCCGCTGGTGCCGCCCGTAATGAACAATGTCTTCATGTGTCCTCCATCTGAAAAGCGTGTCTGCTGCGACCCAGCCGGTGTGGGATCAGGGCGCAAATTATGCGAGGCGGTGGACACGAATCGGCTTGGGGGACCTGTCATTTGTTGTGTGTGCAGCGGGCGCACAGGGGGCATCACGTCAGCCTCGTGGGCGTGCCAAAAAGAAAGGGCTTGAACCGCAGTGGTTCAAGCCCTTTTTACATCTCAAATCCTGGCGCCCCGGGGTGGGGCGTTGCCTTCAAGCCGGCGCAAAGAAGCGATCGTGCAGCTCTTCCAGCCCCAGCGTGCTGATCACCTCGTTCAAGCGCTCGGTCGGGCGGCGGCGCGGCAGGTTCTTGTACTGCGCGATGATCAGCTCGTTCTTCATCGAGTGCTCCCAGCCGACCAGTTCCGTCACGCTCACCTGATAGCCGTGGGCTTCAAGCTGCAGGCAGCGCAGCACGTTGGTGACCTGGCTGCCGAATTCACGCGTGTGCAGCGGGTGGCGCCAGATCTCGGTGAGCGCATTGCCGAGCGACTTGCCCTTGTTCTTGCGCAGCACACCGGCCACCTCGGCCTGGCAGCACGGCACCAGCACGATGTATTGCGCCTTCTTTTCCAGCGCAAAGCGGATGGCATCGTCCGTGGCGGTGTTGCATGCATGCAGCGCGGTGACGATGTCGATGGTGGCGGGCAGCTTGTCTGACGTAATCGACTCCGCCACCGACAGGTTCAGGAACGACATGCCCTTGAAGCCGAGCCGCGCCGCAAGTTCGGTGGACTTGGTGACCAGCTCTTCGCGCGTTTCAATGCCGTAGATGTGCGAGGTGCCATCGCCGGGTTGCTCTTTGCAGAACAGGTCGTACAGGATGAAGCCAAGGTACGACTTGCCTGCGCCGTGGTCGACCAGCGAGACGTGGCCGCGGGCCTGCTGCACGTCGGCCATCAGCGGCTCGATGAACTGGAACAGGTGGTAGACCTGCTTGAGCTTGCGGCGGCTGTCCTGGTTCATCTTGCCGTCGCGCGTGAGGATGTGCAGTTCCTTGAGCAGCTCGATGGACTGGTTGGGGCGGATTTCGTGGGTGTTGTTGGACATCGTCAGGACAGCCTGGGCGACCGATCGCACCGGTATGAACGGCGCGGCAGCGCAGAGAGAAACGGGAAAGAGGGCGCCAGTTTACCGAAAAGTGCCCCACTGGACGCCGGATCGCCGCATCGTTTGCCCGTGCTCAGTCGGGATGTGACAATGGCGGCCCTTCCTAGTTGTCCGCGTGTGATCCGTCCGCCTCCGTATGTCTGAATCGTTGAACGCTCCCCTCGTCGCCATCATCGGCGCCGGCCCGGCCGGGCTGATGGCCGCTGAAGTCTTGTCGCGCAACGGCGTGCGGGTGGCGGTGTTTGATGCCATGCCATCGGCGGGGCGCAAGTTTCTGCTGGCGGGCATCGGCGGAATGAACATCACGCACTCGGAGCCGATTGACGCGTTTCTGGGGCGCTATCGCGCGCGCCGTGACGCGCTGGCGCCGCTCATCCACCGCTTCAACCCTGATGCACTGCGCGCGTGGATTCATGGGCTGGGCATCGATACGTTTGTCGGCAGCTCCGGCCGTGTGTTTCCGACCGAGATGAAGGCGGCGCCGTTGCTGCGCGCCTGGCTGCATCGGCTGCGTGAGGCGGGTGTGCAGTTGCATATGCGGCATCGCTGGGTGGGGTGGGCGCAGCCATCCGATCATGCGCAGGTGCTGCGCTTTGCAACCCCCGATGGCGAGCGCCTTGTGCAAGCCGATGCCGTGGTGCTGGCCATGGGCGGCGGCAGTTGGCCGCGCCTGGGGTCCGATGGCGCCTGGGTGCCGTTGCTGGAGGCGCGCGGCGTGCAGGTGCAGCCGCTCAAGCCTGCCAATTGCGGGTTTGATGCGGATTGGAGCGCGTACTTTCAAGAACGCTTTGCGGGGCAACCGGTCAAGTCGGTTGCCATTGGTTTGCCTTCGGGTGACGACGGTGCGCTGCAGTTCCGCCAAGGCGAGTTCGTTGTCACGCAGACGGGGGTGGAGGGCAGCCTGATCTATGCGCTGTCTGCGCCGATCCGCGATGCGCTGTTGGCGGATGGCACAGCGACGATCTGGTTGGACTTGGCGCCCGGCTGGAGCGCACAGCGCGTGACCGATGAGCTGATGCGCCCGCGCGGGGCGCGCTCCATGTCGAGCCATCTGCAGAGCAAGCTGAACATCACGGGCGTGAAGCTTGGGCTGCTGCGCGAATGCCTGAGCAAGGAAGCGTTTGCCGATCTTGCACAACTCGCCAAGGCCATCAAGGCGCTGCCGCTGCACCTCACACGCGCCCGGCCTATCGACGAGGCCATCAGCAGCGCGGGTGGTGTGGCATTTGAAGCGTTGAATGCCGGGCTGATGGTCGAGCGCCTGCCCGGCGTGTTCTGCGCGGGCGAGATGCTCGATTGGGAAGCGCCGACGGGCGGCTATCTGCTGACAGCGTGCTTTGCGAGCGGCGCCGCTGCGGGGCAGGGCGTGCTCGACTACCTGGCCACGTTGGCGCGCTGAACTACGGGCGCGCTTTCAGGCGCCACAGCGACGTCACCTCGGCAACACGCGCTTTGTACAGCGGGTCGTTCTCATCCGATGCCTTGGGGTGCTTCGGCTTGATGTCTTCGCGGCCGACGACTTGCAGGCCCGCTGCATCGATCATCGCCAGTAGGGCTTCGCGCGTACGCAGGCCGAGGTGCTCGGCAAAGTCCGAGAGGATCAGCCAGCCTTCGCCGCCGGGCTCCAGATGCGCGGCGAGGCCATCCAGAAAGCCGCGCAGCATGCGGCTGTCCGGGTCATAGACTGCCCGCTCGATGGGCGAGCTGGGGCGAGCCGGCACCCACGGCGGGTTGCACACGACCAGCGGCGCGCGGCCCTCGGGAAACAGGTCGGCCTCCACCACCTCCACCTGGGCTTGTAGGCCGAGGCGCGCTACGTTCTCGCGCGCGCAGGCGAGGGCGCGTGGGTCTTGGTCGGTGCCGACGACGCGCTTCACGCCACGCTTGGCGAGCACCGCAGCCAGCACGCCTGTGCCCGTACCGATGTCGAACGCCAGCGCTTTTGAAGGCAACGGCGCATTCGCCACCAGATCGATGTATTCCCCACGCACCGGCGAGAACACGCCGTAGTACGGGTGGATGTGCTCGCCGTCCAGCGCGGGAATGGGGACACCCTTCTTGCGCCATTCATGCGCGCCGATCAGGCCGAGCAGTTCGCGCAGCGAGACGACGGATGCGGCATCGCTGGTGCCATAGGCCTCGGTGCAGGCATCGCGCACGTCGGGCGCGCGGCGCAGGGGGATCGTGTAATCCGCCTCCAGCGGAATCAGCAGCATGCCGAGCGTGCGGGCCCGCTGCGATTGGGCTAGGCGGTGCAGGTTGAACGCATCGATGGGCGAGGCGGCTTCCTTGCGCGGCTTGCCGGGTTTGCCGGCTTTGCGATGATCGGTGCGGCGGGACATCGCCTGCAGCAGCTGGCGCGCGTTCTGGAAGTCGCCCTGCCAGAGCAGTGCGGTGCCTTCGCAGGCGAGGCGGTAGGCGGTGTCGGCCGAGGTGCGGTCGTCGGCGATGACGACGCGCTTGGGCGGCGGGTTGCCGGTTTCAGAGCGCCAGAGGGCGGTGTGGACGGCGTCGCTGGTGGTTTCAGGGCGGTCGTCGGTCCAGCTGAGGGTGGGGTGATCGGTCACGGGGTGGTATCGGAAAGCGGCGGGCCGGCGTGCGCCCAAAGCCGGGCGCACGGGGAAACCGCGACACGATACCGCCCGTTACGCCAACGCACAATGCCGGCCGAGTGCCGGGCCGTGCACGTTGGCGGCGGGCGCGATGTGGTTGGTGCTCAGTATTGGACGAACAGCTTCACGCCATCGCCCAGCTTGCAGGTGTATGACACCTGGCTTTGCAGCGTGTAGGCGGGCATGGCGTAGATGTACGACGCGAAGTGCGCCGTGCCGGTGGCGTCGATGGTGTAGCGCAGGAACTGGGTGATGGGCGTGCCGTCCTGGCGGGCGGTGAAATGCGTGTCGGCAAAGCTGAGGGTGTGGTCGGGCAGGATGCGGTAGGCGCCAACGGTCAGCCCGCCGCGTGTGGTGCCGGCCGGGGTGGTGGGCGTGTCGCCCGTGCAGCGGGTGAGGTCGATGGTGGCGTTCAGTTGCTTGCCGGCGGCCAGGGCGTGCTCGACAGCCAGCACGTCTTGCATGGGGATGGTAGGGCCCTGTGCGAAGACAGGCGAAGCTGCCGCGCAGGCGGCGATGCAGGCGATGGATCGAATCAACGTTTGCGTCATGGTTGGGTTTGAGTGGGTCGAGGAAAAAGCAGAAACAAAAAGGGACCCGCTGTTGAAGCCGGGCCCCCCTTGTGTTTGGTATGCGCGTGTGTGTGGCGTTGCGCTTGTTGTTTCTGTGAGAAGCAGCGTAGACGAAGCCCTGCCCGATGTCGCGCTGGAAGTCTCAACTTTGTTCAGTGCTTGCCGGTGCGCGGGCAAAAAAAACCCGCCATGGAGGCGGGCTTGGATCGTCCAAAAACACACAACAGGGAGACAACGCCGCAGCGTTGTCATGGCGCGATCGCTTGATCGTGCAGCGTGACGCATCCGCATGCCGACCGTGCTGGGGACATGGCGGCGGAACCACAGAGGGGCCATGGTTCCGCCTTACCCGGCACGGCGCTGGGCCTGCGGTCGTGTCAAGCTGGGCGCGACTTTAGCAGCGCCGTCGCGCTGAATCTATCTTGTTCGCGATGTTGTGAGAATTGATGATTTTTTGGCGCCAAGGATCGACTTGCCGGCCTATCGGCTGAACCGCTCGCGCAGGCTCGCGCTCTGGTTGAGATTGGTCAGCATGGCGTCGAGCCAATGGTCGTCGGGTGGGGCGTGCGGTGTGCTGGTGGCCAGCGTTTCGCGGTCTGATGTCTGGCTGGCCGTGCGCCGCAGGGTGATCTGCCGCATGGGTTGGGCAGCCGATTGTGCCGCCTCCCGTTGCGGTTGCGCGGCGGGCTCCTGCACGCGCGTGGAAGCCACGGATGCGCGGGCCCCGAGCTTGCGATTGAGGATGCCTTCCACCGCGCGCGCGTAGATGCCGTTTTCTCCGGGCGATTCCGAGTGGTACGCCCCGATGGCCCGCCAGCTGTTGCCGTGCAACTGCACCTTACGCGCCAGATGCCATGCGGCCACGTAGGCGCTCACGCATGGGTCGTACAGCGCCTGCCGGCCGATGCCGTAGCGGGACAACTCGGGCAGGTGGATCGTGTTGATCTGGAACATGCCCAGATCTTCGCTGCCGTTGCGGTTGCGGTTGTGCGCCTGCGGGTTCAGGTGCGATTCCTGGTAGCCGATGGCGCGCAGCACCTGCGCGTTCACGCCGTGGTAGGTGGCGGCATCGTCAATGCAATCGGCAAGGGCGTGTGTCGGCAGGCAGGCCAGCAGGGCGAGCAAGCTGCGCGCCCACGTACTACGCGTGCGCATGTTCGGGGGCTGCGGCGCAGCGGTGCGCAATCGGGTGGCGTTGTTGCAGACGCTGTTGCTGCCAGCTGTGATGCGTGTTTCGGCGCACGGCCGGCCGAGCGACGTGGGCGTTGGCGTGAGCGCGGCGTTCGCGCGCCGCCAGGGTGCGGGGCGATGGGGCATGCATGACGACTCTCGTGCAATGAAGATGCGCCGATCATAGAAACGCGCGCGGCGTGGCGGCCCCGCCCGCTGCGAACTCGGCTGCGCTGGAGCGAAGCGGCATCGCCTGGTTGAGCGCACACGGGGTTCGGTGCAAGCGCGACGGGTTCGTGCCGGCACGCGGTGTGGTGTGTCGTGCCCCATACGATGGAGGAGCAGGCGGAAAGGGTTGACTGCTTTTCGCCGATCGTCACTTCCTCTTCTTCAGGCGACAACATGCAATCACATTTCGAGAGTGCCTTTTTGCATCCAGAGCCGGGCGCGTTTACGGGCCGGCTGTCGCGCGCGTTGCGGCGTGCGCTGCTGCGCGTTGTGCATGGGAAACCGCAGCCGCCGGTTTCGGCCCGCGCGCATGCGCTGCCGCATCACGAGCGCCAGCCCGCACCGGCGTCTTCACGTGCGCAACATCAATTGCGTGCGGGGGCCGCGCGCGATGCATTGCGCATTCAACAAGCGGTGCCACATGGCCATGGCTTGCGCGCTGCCGAGCCTGCAACGGAAGGCAACCGCTGGCTGGCCGTGTGCGACGCCGTGGCCGGTTGGCAGCAAGACATGGCGCGCCGGCTGCACCGCTATAGCGGCCCCTTGCTGGCCGACACGCAGCAGCCGACAGCGCAAGGTCTGGCGTTGGCCGCTACACGCATGCTGCTGGCCATGCAGCAGCACAATCGCCACCTCGTGCTCGACAGCATTCCCGTGATGCGCCTGCCTGCCGCGCTGTGCCTGGCAGATCAGCTTGAGCAGTTGGTCATCCACGATTGCGACGTGTTTGAGTGGCCGGCATCGGGCGGGTTGCCGCTGAACCTGAGCGTGCTGCACTTCTCGCGCAACCCGCGTTTGACCGCGCTGCCGGGGCGCATCGGCAAACTGCTGCACTTGCGTGAGGTTGTGGTGCTGGATTCGCCGCTGCGGGCGTTGCCTGCCTCGCTGTCGCAGTTGCCCAGGCTTGAACGCCTGGTGCTGCAGGGCACGGATCTTCGCATCGTGCCGGTGGAACTGGGCGCGCTGGCGCACCTGCAAACGCTCAGCCTAGCGTCGAGCCGTTTGCTGACGCAGTTACCCATCAGTCTGGGCCAGTTGCGCCAACTGCGCCAACTGAACCTGCGTGGCAACCCGCTGCTGGCGGCTCTGCCCGACACGCTTGGCGACCTGGCCATGCTGGAGCGATTGGACTTGCGCGATGCGCATGCAATGACCGCGCTGCCCGACACGCTGGGCCGCCTGCAGAAGCTGCACTACCTGGACGCATCGGGCATGTCGGCACTGGTCGCGCTGCCGGAGAACATCGGCCAGTGCGCCGCGCTGCGTACGCTGCGGCTGCGCGATTGCCCGTCGCTGCGTGCTTTGCCGGCGTCTGTCGGGCAGTTGAGCAAGCTGGAGTACCTCGACCTGCGCGGCTGCTATGCCTTGTCCGATTTGCCTGACACGCTGCGCGCCCTGCCGGCCGGCTGCCGTATCGATGTGCCGGCGCACCTGCTGGCCCGTCTGGCTGATCTGCGTCCGGGCACACCGCATGCAGGTGAACGCCGCGCGGTCAGCGTCATCGACTGGAATGCGCTGCGCGAGAGCTGGCGTGCGCGCCTGCAGCCCTATGGCGGCGAATATGGCAGCGACGCGCTGCACATCTGGCTGGAACGCTACATCAACACGGTCGAGCCCGACGTGGTGCGCGCGCACCGCGATTGCCGCCGCCTGGCACTGCTGGTGGATGGCCTGTGCGATTCGGCGGTGCTGCGCAGCCACGTCTTTCAGCGTGCGCACGAGCGCTATGCGCTGGGCGATCTGGATGATGGCGGGCTGCCGCTCAATGAGCTGATGACCTTGCTGCTGAACGAGCGCCTGCGCGACCACGACTTGACCGAAGACGCGGCCAGCAACCTGCTGCGCACGGAAGCCTTCGCCACGTTGCTGGAACGCGACGCAGCCGATGGCTCCATCGACGAGGCCGTCCAGCAGCTTGCACAGTGGGCGCCGCTGCAGGGCTACGTCGAACGCTATGCCAGGGCCGATGGCGATGCTGCGCGCAGGCACATTGCCGTGGCGCGTACCTGGCTACGGGCTAGGTAAAACGCTGTCTGTGCTGTGATGGACCTAAGGCCGGCGAATGCCGGCCTTGTTGTTTCTGGCGGCAGCGACGTTGCCTGTCGGAAGGACAAAAAAAACCGCCAGCCCACGTTATCCCTGGGCTGGCGGCAGTGCGGCGGAGTGGCAGACGCTTAGGACTCGGTGCCGCCGTGGTCGGCCGGGAAGGCATTCCCCAGCACGGCCTTGCGGCGGTCAATCTCACGCTGCGCTTTCTGACCGATCGGCAGGTTGCTCAGGCTGCCGAGCTGCTGCAATTGGTCGAGGTTCGCCTGTTTGACCGATGCTTTGGCCGGCTGCAAACGTGTGCGCAACTGCTCGATGGTGCCAGTGGGTTGTGGTGTCCCGCGCAAGGCAGCCTGGGTACGTGCGTTTTCGCGTTGCAAGCCCTTCGGATCGCGCAGCAGGGTCTGAATGCCGGTGTTGCGTTGATCCGCGTGGAGCAGCGCGGCCGAGTTGATGGCGCGGGTGTTGCCAATGATCTTGGAGAACGCGTCCAGCAGCGGCCGCCCTTCGTTGGAATTGCACAGATAGTCGGCACGCGCCTCGATGGTCGGCAGGGACTGCAGGTGCGCGCGCATGGCGCCCAGATCGAGGTGGCTGACGTCGATGGGCGTGGTCAGCGGCTCGGTAAGCTTGAATGCTTCCTCGCCTTTGGCGGTGGAGCCCGGCGCATGCGCGGCCACCTGCGCCGAGACCTGTGCCGCGCGCGCGAAGGGCGTGGCGGCGTGGTAACGCACGAACTCGTTCTTGATCACGGGCGCGCGGTTCTCTGCGGCAGCCGTGTCGATCTCCTGCCGGGCCGCCGCGTACTTGGCGACCACGTCGACCATCAGGTTCGGGTTGGCCAGATAGCGGTCGCGCTGCACCGGGTTGGCGTCAAAAGCCTGCCGCAGTGCTGCGTCTTCGTGGTTGGCTTCCGCATCGACGATCTTGGAGAGGAACGGGTGCTGCATGATCAGATAGCTCGTGTCGGTGCCCACGACCTCGCCGGCGAAGCTCTGCGCGCTGTCGGTGTGGGACACGGCCGGCGTGAACGTGCCTTTCGGTGTGGGCACCGTCACCGACAGGTTCATGCCGCTGTTCTTGTTGTGCAACACACGTGCGTATTGCAACTCCATCGGCGCGTTGTGCACATCGGGCGGCTGGCGCAGCTTGACCACGATGCTCGTGCCACCACTGACGTCGAGCACCAGACCCTGCGTCTGGCGGATCAACTCATGCGGATCGATCTTCTGCCCTTGCAGGCGCAGGTTCGGCGCAAACTTCTCGAGGGCCGCCTCGATGGCCTTGTTGACCATCAGGCCGGTAATGGGCGCGCCGCCTTGCGCGGTGAACGTGAACTGCAAGAACTTGCCCGTGCGGCTCGGGTTGACCTGGTGGCTGGCATTCATCCAGCGCGCTTCGGCGCTGAGCGAAACCTGCCCCGCGCTGTTGCCCAGCGAAATGGACCCCGTCAGGTGGCCCAGATCCACCTTGTCCGTCGACCGGTGGAAGCGGTTCAGGACGGCGTTGAGCGCGCTGCCTTGTGCGCCGCCCGACACCGTGGCCCTGACCGTGATGTCTCCGCGTTGCCACAGCGATTTGTCTTTCAGCGGGCCGTTCTTCTGCACGTCGTAGTTCTTGAGCGGCAGGTAGGTCTTGTCGAGCAGTTCGCGCGTGGTCTTGTACATCGAGTCCGCCGTCAGGATGGCGACGTGCTCATCCGGATGTGGTTCAGCGCCGGCCGCGCGTTGTGCCATCTGCTGCTTGATCACCGAGACGTGCGCGCCCACGCAGCCCAGCGCCAGGCTGATGGCGGCATGGCTCTTGGCGATGAATTCCTCGGGCTTGGCAAGTGCGTCCTTTTGCGGGTATCGCCCGTGCCAGACGGTCTGGTTGATCTGCGCAAAGGCGGCTTCGCGTGCCTGCGTGAGCGCCCCGCGCTGTTCGGCGGGCATGAAACGGTCGTTCTTGGCGAGCACCGCGCCGGCATCTTTGGCGAAATGCTGGTACGTGTTCATGATGTGCTCGAGCTGGTCCGTTGCGTGATTCAGTTGCTCGGGCGTTGCATGGGTGATGGCGTTGCGGAATTGCGCGGGGATGTTGGCCTCTTCGCCATAGTGGAGGCGCTCGTGTTCCGTGAGCGGAAGGGCCGGGCCGGCGTGCAGTTCCTGCGTCAGCGCCTTGCGCGTCTCGTTATACAGGTGGAACTGCGCAGGCGGCAGGTCGCCGCTGCAGGCTGCGTCCAACTGCTGATGCAGCTTGAAGGTAGCCTGGTAGTCCTTGTGGTAGCCGGGGTCGAGCAGCGCGTGCGGTGCGGCGGCGCTTTCCGTAAAGAATTGCGCGATGTTCGCGCGCCCCGTCACGTCAAAGTTGCCATTGGCTTCCAGGTTGGTGCCGCCGTGTGTCTTGTTGCCGGCGCTGGCATCCACAGTGCCGGTGATCTGGCGATACGCCATGAAGCGATCGCCATACGCGACCGAATCCGGAATGTCGCGGCGCGGCTGAGCCGGCAACGGTCCACCACTGCGGACGCGATCCTCCACCACGTCGGCGATGGGCGGGTACGCCGCCTTCATCAGCGTGCTCATGCGATCGCCGCCGAGCTTGTGGTCGATCGCGCCGGCCAGCAGCGTCATCTTGAAGGTGTTGAAACCCTTGGCGATCTTCGCGTCGGTGAGGAAGTACGGCTTGCCGGCGGTCTCGGTGTAATTGCGGCCCACTGCGTGGGATACCAGGTTGGCAAGCGATTGGAGCTGATGCATCAGCTGGCGCGCCTGCGGGCTGGCAGAGCTTGTCTTCAGCAGCGCGTGGTTGGCATCGTGGTTGGCGACGATCTTGACGAGCTGCTGGAGGTCGTCATGTTCGAGGTAGACGTTGTGGCCCGTCACGGCAAGCTTGCCGGCCAGGTTTGCTGCCCATTTGCCCAGCGTGCCGCCCAGGGCCGCTTGGGCAAAGACCTGTTTGCCGGGAATGAAGTCGACGTCGCCGTCGTCATCGAGCGTGTACAAGCGGCTGGTGCTACCGCCAGCGCCGGCTGTCACGTGGGCGGCTGCGTATTGGTTGGTCGGAAACGCAGATACCGTCAGGCTGCCCGCGGTGCTCGTGCTCACGTTAGCCCCCGATTTACCGGTGCTGATGCCGGGTGCCTTGACTTCCAGGTTGGCGGTTTCCTTTTCGGCGTAATGCGTCAACACATCGTTTGCGCTACCGCTCAGGTGCGTGCGCTTGAGTTCGGTGAGCAGCGCCGCGATGCCCTTGTAGGCATCGGCCGGGTCATGGCTGCCCAGCGACTTACCCAGCTTGCTTGCCGTCTTGGCCGCCGCGGCAAATGCATCGCGCACGGCCAGCCCCACTTCGTGCGGCGGCTTGCGGGTGTTGTCGGCGGCGATGGTGTTGATCTTCGTCAGCTGCTGCTGGAGCTTGGCGTGCAGTTCGACGCTGTGTCCGTGCGAGTGCGTTAGCGCAACGGGCACGGCCGGCAGCGCATCTTTCAGCGCGGCCACCATCTGGCGCAGCTGCGGCTTGTTCAGTGCACCGGTGTCCGGGTCAAAGACGGGGCCATTGGGCAGCGCATGACGGCCTTCCGTGTGTGCGGAGCTGGCAGAGGAGGTCTGGCGCGAGGGCGGCGGCGGTGTCATGCCGAGCATCATGCCGAGCGTCATGCCGCCTTGGGCCGATGTCTCTGCGTGCGTGGTGTGCTCCGTGTGGGCGGATGTGGTTTGCGTGGTTTCGGGCTGGGCGTGCGTTTCGTGGTGGTGCGCGGCGCCCTCGGCTGTGCCGCTTGTGCTGGCCGTGGGCTCAGGCGTTTGTGTGGCCGCACTGTGCGGAGCCGCCGCCGGTTGTTGCGGCGGCCATTGCAGCCGGCCCTCGCGGATGCGCTTCTGAGCTTCCTTGTGTACGGCGCGTGTGCCTCGGCCGCTCATGGTGTTGCTGGACAGCGCAACCGAGAGCTGCGTGTTCGTCAACGATGCGGCGTCCTTCTTCTGCTTGCGCGCCGTGACCTTGTCGGCCAAGCCCCGCAGGCTCCCCGGCAGCTGCGAGGTCTTGCGCGCGCTCGGCAACGATGGCTGTGATGTGGCGGAATGGGTTGTGGGCGTTGTTTCGGCAGGCGGTGTCGCGCGGGACGTTCTGGAGAAGATCTTCATGGGGGAGGCTCCGAGGTTGGTATGCCCGGGCAGGGCTGCCTCGCCCCGGCACAGTGGACCTTGCAAGCGTAGCCAGCCCCTGCCGGCGAATGTCACACACGCCGAAGCGGTGTATCGGCAGCCGAAGCCCGCCACGCTGGTGTGTTGCCGTTGGCTTAGTACGTGCTGCGATCCACGCCTTCGTCCAGTTCTGCCGTCAGCGTGGCAATGGCGTCGAGCAGGCCGGTGGCCTCGGGATCGTCGTCGAGGGTGTAACGAAAGCGGTAGATGATCTGACCGCTCTGCGGGTGGCGAACGACCGTGCCACGCGCGGCGCCTTCCACCTCCAGGCACAGGCTGAGCAGCAGGTTGAGCGTGAGGGCCACATCCAGCATGTCGCGCGTGCCAAGTTCGAGGTAGACGACCAGCGCGTCGGGTTCGGTGTAGCCGTCGTAGGCCAGCCAGACGCGGCGTGTGCCGATGTGCAGCGCACGGGCGGTCGCGGTGTCGTCGTCTGGCAAGGGGGAGGGGGAGGATTGGTCGGGGGGCATGGCTCGGGGGAGGGCGGCGGTTGCCACTGCAACGCAGTGCAGCAACCAAGTTGCACCGGAAAACGATGCCAGCCGGGGCGTTGTGACGTTGCAGGCCCGCCGAAATATCGGCATCCCCCCCGAAAAAACGCTCACCTGAAATATCACTCCTGGGTAAAATTTGACATTCCGGTGGGGCCATTTGAGACCCCGGTCTGAGCGGGGCCGCTTGCTGTGAACGGCCCGCACTGAATCTCGCGGAGGGTAAAACCGTGACGCAAGCCTGCGAACCAGCCAACGCGCTGGCATCCGACTGGTTCCAACAACACTACGCCTGGCTCGCCGGCCGCATGGGCCGCAAGACAGGCTGCCGCTTTGGCGCCGAAGACTTGGCGTCGGAGGCGTTTGCGCAACTGCTGCAAAAGCCGGGTTGGCAGAACACCCGCGAGCCGCGCGCGTTGTTGACCACCATTGCGCAGCGGCTGTTGTATGACATTTGGCGCCGCCGCGATCTGGAACAGGCGTATCTGGACTGGGCCGCCAGCCAGCCGCAGGCGACGCTGCCATCCCCCGAAGAGCGGGCCCTGCTCCTCGAAGCGCTGACGAGCATCGATCGCGCGCTCGATGGACTGTCTGCCAAGGCACGTACCGCATTCCTCTATAGCCAGCTGGATGGGCTGACCTACCCCGAGATCGCCGAGCGCCTGGATGTGTCCGTGCGCATGGTGCAGAAATACATGACGCAGGCCCTGCGCCTGTGCTACCTGGCCGACGTATCGTGAAACAGCCGTTGGATGACCGGATCGCCGAACAGGCTATCCAATGGCTGGTGCTGTTGCGCTCGGGCTTGGCCTCGGACACGGATCGCCAGCGCTTTACGGCCTGGCAGGAAGCCGACCCCGCACACGCGGCGGCGGTGCAGCGTTTGCAAGGTGGTCTGGGCTCGCTGACGTTGCCGTCAGTGTTGGCGCCGCATCGGCAGGCGGCGCGGCATTTGTTGGACACACCACCCTCGCGGATGCGGCATGTGCGCCGCGCGTTGGTCCTTGGGGGGATTGGTGTTGGCGTGGCGGCGCTGGTGGATCTGCAGATGCCACTGTCTGGCCTGGGCGCCGACATGCGCACGGCCACTTCGGAGCGCCGTGACTACCGGCTGGCCGATGGTTCGCTGTTGCGCCTGAACGCACGCAGCGCGGTCGATGCGTCGGTGAATGCGGCGGGTGCGGATGTCCGCTTGCGCCGCGGCAGTGTGCTGGCCGTGGCTGCGTCGCCAAAGGCGCAGGTGCGGGTGTCGACGGCGGCCGGATCGATTGAATGTGCGGGCGGCATGGTTTGCGCAACGTTGGAGCCCAGCGGATCGATGCGCGTGGCCGTGCTGGAGGGCACCGCATCGGTGGCCACGGCAGCCGGCGCGGTGTCGACAGTACGTGCAGGGGAAGTGCGACGCCTGAGCCCGAACGGTATTCAACCGCTGGATGTGCTGGCGCGCTCGGCGGCGGCGTGGACGCGCGGTCTGGTGGAGGTCGAGCACCAGCCGCTGGCCAACGTGATCGACGCCCTGCGCCCGTACCACCATGGCGTAATCGAGTTGCAACCCGAGGCGGCCAGCCTGCGCGTGACAGGGCGGTTCCCGCTCGACGTGCACCGTGCCCTGCAGATGCTGGCCGAAACGCTGCCCATCCAGGTGCGCGAGCTGGCCGGGGTATGGGTGCGCATCGCCGCCCGCTGAGCGATAGCCCACTGCACGCAAAATTTTTTGCGATTCGGGTTCCGGTTTTCCGTGCACGTTGCACAGAGAGAGTAAGAGGCCGCCGCGGTACGGATAGCCCGGCGCGCCGATTGCATCCCGATGCAAGGCTCCCACCAGAGCGAAGGACGACATGAACGCCCGAGTCCAGAACGACGTGCTGCTACAAGCAGCCGACACGACCGCCGAAAGCCGGTATTTCTCTTCCCTGCCGAAGGTTGCGGCGGGTTGGCGTGCACCCACGGGGGCACCGCTTCCCGTGGCGACCGCGCGGGCCGTTTTGGCGTCTCCCGGCATGCTCCTGATCGACCTGACGGAGTTGGCCGAAGCCGCCGGCGTACCCCCTCCGCCGCAGCCCGTCACGCTGGAGCAGGCGCATGCCATGCTCGGGCGGATGCTGGAGGCACGGCGCCAGAAGGCTCCTGTGCGGCCAGAAAAGACAGCGCTGTCGGCGCTGACGCGGCGCCAGCGGGACATCCTGCGCGAGGCCGCTTCGGGGAAATCCAACGTAGAGATTGCGCAGACGCTGCATATCGGCGTGGAAACCGTGAAATCGCATGTGCGGCAGATTTTGATGCGCTTGCAGGCGCGCAATCGGACGGAATTGGCTGCGCTCTATCAGCAATGTGTCAGTGAAAATCGAGCAGGCGAAAATCATTAACGCGATAACGATTAACGTGGTAATGATTAACGCGATAACGATTAACGCGGTAACGATTCACACAGCAAAGATTTTATTCAGCCGGCGCTGAAATAATTAAGCCAGCACTGAAACACTTCGTTTTGAAGTGTCTCCTGAAAACCCTGAAATCCAATTCGCTGCGAGCGATAGGGCTGCGTGGCGCGCAATCGTTTGCGCAAAAGGCCGCGTTGCGCGGCCTGTTTATGCAGCGAGCGCCGTTGTGGGGTCGGTCGCGGACAAGGTGTTCTGGGCCGTCTGCACGGTCAGCTGGTAGCCGCGTGCGTACACGGTCTTGAGTTCGACGCCAATCTCCGCCCCCAGCTGAAGCTTCTTGCGCAGCTTGTAGATGTGCTGCTCGATGGAGCGTTCAACGATGCTGGCATCGGCTCCCCACACGGCAGAGGCAATCTGCTGGCGCGACAGGAAGGCCCCCGGCGATGAGAACAGCAGCCAGGCCGTCGCAAACTCGCGCGCGGTCATGCGGATGGGGACGTTGTTGATCGTGGCCGTGCGCGTGAGGCGGCACAGCCGGTAGGGCCCGACCACAACGTGGATGCCGGCGTTCTTGCGGATGGGCTCGACGCGGCGCAGGGCGCGTTGGACGCGGGCCTGCAGCTCCTCGGCGGTGAAGTGGCC
This sequence comes from Ralstonia sp., assembly GCA_039592975.1. GTDB lineage: Bacteria > Pseudomonadota > Gammaproteobacteria > Burkholderiales > Burkholderiaceae > Ralstonia. The sequence goes on from JBCNQE010000003.1 coordinate 111,400, forward strand.
CGTGAGCACGTCATCCACGCCGGCATCGAAGGCCAGCGCCATGTCGCCCCGGTCAGCAAACTGGCCGAACACCAGGGTGGGCCAGCACATGTCGGCATTGCACTCGCGCCACGACAGCACGAGTTGGCCGGCAGTGCGGAACTGCTGTGCGTCGATCATCAGCAAATCAAATGTTTCCGTGCGGCGCGCGCGCAGCAGCGACAGGGCATCGTCAAAGCGGACGCATTCCACGTCCTGCATTGGCAAGCAGCTTTCCACGTAGGCAAAGCCGGATGTATTGGCAGTCAGTATTGCGAACTTCATGGTGCTCCCCTTTCTTGCCCCCCAACGACGTGTCATTAGAGGGCGCTTCAAACAGGAGTCCAGCATAACGTTCACAATTTCTCCAAACATCCCTACAAAGAGTGAAATTGCGCTTAATTCTGATTTAGTTTTTTTAAGGCACCGATTTAGTGCCGTTTGATCATGTGCGTTGCGAATTCACTGCGGGCCAGCATGCGAAGATATCCATACATTGGGTGTTTTTCGCCGGGTTGACTGGTCTTCATACAACTTGATAAATGCTAGGGTTTGTTCTCATTATGTGCGCCATTGCATATGGGAACCGGCCCTAATCAGCCGAATTTGATGGCGGCCAGCTCGCGCGTGCCTTCCACTTCGTGGTTTGCGCGGGCCTGGATGGTGCTGGTCAGGCCCAGACTGCGGTTGGTGGAGGCTTGCTCCACGATGGCAAGTTTCTCCGGCAGGCGCGCTTCGGGGGCATGCAAGATCGCTTCTGCCAGTGCGTCGGAAGCTTGCGCGTCGGCGGAATTGGGGTCCAGGCTGCGGTGCAGATCCGCCAGGTCGAGGTGGCCTTCCATCTCGCGGGCGGCGGCAGGGCGCAGGCGGTGTCGATGCAGATAGCGCTGGTTGGGGCGCTGGTGCTTTTCCACGGTTTCGCAATAGGCCTCGAACTCGCGCGTGGCCTTTTCCACCGTGCCGCCCGGCTTGTGGGCCAGCATCTCGATCCACGCATCGCGCTCGCTGCGCACCACGGCCAGGTATTCCTTGGCGCTGCGGTATTCGGTGTCGAAGTAGCACACGCGGTCGGCAATCTTGCCGTTGTGATAGGCCATCTTGACCTTGGTGGCGTGGCCGCCTTCGGCCAGCTTCCAGTTGTAGCCCAGCGGCGTGCCCGCCGCGAATGACTGCGTGATCTTGCCGCTTTCGCCGGCCTTGGCCGAGGCGTTGTCGTTAGGCGCGGCGGTGTAGAACGTGTCGCCCACAGAGAACGCCAGCCCCGCCCGTGCCGTCACCTTGTGGGCGGTGCCCACGCTGAATTGCTGCACGCGCAGCGCCCCCGTGGTTTCGTGCAGGGTGGCGGTGTTGCTGAGCGTTTTCTCGCCACGCAACCGCGCGGTGGGCCCCACGCGTACGGGGGTGTGTTTGCTGCTCACGCGCACGCTAAAGCCGACGCTGCCCTCAAGCGAGGCGCGCCAGCGCGATTTGGTCTGGTCGACCCAGCCAATGGAAAGGTGCTCGTTATCGCCACTGTGCTGCGCCAGCGTGTTCCATAACGTGTTGGCGTCGGGCCGGTGCGCAGGGTTCGCTACCGCTTGCTCGAACAGCAGATTCGCGGCCTTGACGATGGTGTCGGCCGCGGTCTTGTCGTCGTACTTGATGGCTTCCCAGTCGTCATGGCCCCCTACCGGGCGTTGCGTGGGCCGCGTGGCGCGAATCACAACGCCGCGCGGTTGGGCGGTCTCCCGGTCGAACGGCGTGACCTTGACGGCGGCCAGATTGGCGCGCAAGCGTTTGCCCCGCACGGGGAGGTCGTAACCGACAGACGCTCCTACGCCGACCGACATGCGGGTCGTACGGTCCGTGCCGAGAAACAGGTCGCGCCCATGCGAGCTACGCCCAATTTCCACCACGGCCTGCCGGCTGGTACCGAGGTTGGCGTCAAGTTGCACCGACACGGGCACCGGCAGCGCCTTGCCCACGTGCGACAGACCGGTCGATAGGCCGGAGGTACTCAAGCCCATCCAGCCACCGTTGGACAGACGCACCTTGTTGCCGGATTCCATGGTGGAGAGCAGTGTCGCGAGCGTCTTGCGAGCGTCTTCCATGGTGGGCGCCTGCATTTTGAGATCTTCGGGGTGTTCGAGCTTTTCTGCGGCTTGCAGCGCGCTGTGAAAGGCTGGAGCCTGCGCGGCGCTGGCGTAACCGCTCCAATAGCGCAGGAGCGAGGCCGATGGCTGCAGCCCGACGAGATACTCAGGGGGCTCGCCTACCAGGCCGGCGTGGTCGACCAGTTGCGCGAAATGGGCTTGCGCCGCGCTGACCCGTGGCAGGGTGAGATCGCCCAGCCGATGTTGGGCCCAGTCCTGGCTCTGCGCATCGTCGGTCAGGCCGGCCTGCGTCACGAGCTGCGCGAACTCCTGATGGGCTGGCGAGCTTCCCGCGATACGCGCAGCGGCCACAGGCGTCGACATTTCATGCTGCAGCCGGGTCGCGGCTGCGCCCACGTCGGGCTGCATCTCACGCAGCTTCTCGGGCGTGAGCGCGTATTCGTGCAGCGGTGCGTTGTTGGCTGCCAGCTCGGCCCAATGCGCGAGGATGGCGTTGCGCCACAGGTCGCCAGGGTGGGCAACGGTTTGCGGCGTTGTTGCCTCGCCGGGGTGGGCAAGCGTGTTGATCATGGTGCGCAAGGCTGCGGTGTAGGCGTCCATCTCTTTGACCACGCCTGGCCGATTGGCGCCATGCATGCCCAGCGCAGCCGCCGATAGCGGCGACTTCTTCTTGCCGATCATCTGCCAGAAGTGGCGGCTTACGCCCTGCTTTTCCACACGCGGAATGCTGCGGCCGACAAACTTGGCCAGGCGCGCCTTGGTGTTGGCCAGGTCGGAGCCCGGGCCGTCTTCGCGAAAGCCCTGGCGCCAGGCGAACAGCGCGCCTGCGGCTTGCGCGCTCACCGGTTCGCCGCGTAGCTTGGCGGCGGCGGCGTGCAGCACGCTGATGGCCAACGACGTTGCGTGCGTGCCGCTGTCAGCCGGGTGGGCTTGCAAGAGGGCGGCGGGGTCCGAGGCCGGCGTGCCCGCGGTGTGCAGGTGGTTTGCCGCTTGCAGAAAGCTGCGCGCGGTCTGCCGCAATTCGGGCGTGGGCGGCGTCTGCATGAGGCTGCATAGTGTTTCAAAGCCATGGTGGCTGCGCGAAAGCGATTGCGCGGTACGCCACGCGGCGCTCATGGCAGCGGCCTCGCTCATCGGCTGCGGCGTGGGCGAGGGCGGCGCGTGCAACGATGGTGCCTCCGATCCGTACTGCACGGAAAGGCTCGATTGCCGGGACACGGCGTCGGTGTTCCCGTGCTCAGCCAGCGCGCTCAGGCTCAACTCGGAACCGTGCACGGAGGCTTCGCCCTCGCCAAACAGTTGATGCAAGCCCAGGTCGGAGGTGCTGGAGCGTTGGGATGACGCATCAAACAGGCGCCCCATGCCGAATGAGGACGCATTCGACGAATGGCGCGAGCCCTCGGGGTCTCGCGCAGCTTCCGGCGCGGCAAAGGTGGCGGCATCAAAGCGCACTGTCTGTGCGACGTGCTGCAGCACACGAAGCGCTTCCGACGCGTTGTTGCCGCTGGTGGCTGCGAGCGCACGGGCGGCCAGCATCGGCCGGACGTAACTGCCTGCAGCGGCGGAAGACGAGCCCTCGGCCGGCGCGGCCAGCACGCCGAGCCGCTCGCTCAATACCTCGCGTTCGGCGGCGTTGCGGACACCGGGGAACAGTTGCGCGATCGCGGTACGAAATGCTTCTGGCGTGGCGGGGACTGTCAACGGCACAAGCGACGAAGACGTGGTCGGCGCCGACGATGGTTTGCCGCGCTCGCGCAGGCGCTGGGCGCCCTGTTGCGCACGCTGCATCATCGACGAGGTCTTGCGTTGCGAGCGCGCCGCGCGGCGTGCATCGCTTTGCTCCTGCACGTCTGGCGCGACTGCCGGTGTGCCGCCATGCGCCGATGGCTGCGGTGTGGTTTGTGGTGTGGTGGTCAGCGTGCCGCGCGTGGGCGGCTTGTAGTCGCTCACCGTATTGAGCGATTTGCCGGATCGCTTGCGGTCGGTCAGCAGCGTTGCCAGTTCCGTTTCATCGCTATTTGGTAGCTTTTCCCGCACGCGCGCTTTGAGGTTGCCGAGCCAGCCCTTCTTGCGCGGTTGCGCAACCGTGCCATCCGGGCCACTGGTTGGTGACGGCGTACGCGCTGCGAAGTCGTGGAGTGTTTCGTATTCCGACTGGGAAGCGGGTGTCCGCGGAGGGGACAGACGTATGCGTGGCATGGGAATAAAAACGGTCTGGCATCGCACTGGTGAATCGAAACACCACTTTGATGGGGCCGCATGACAACTGCGTCGCGCCCCCGAAGCTTGTGCGATCGCAGCGAAGTCGGGTCGAGGCCGACTCCAACTACGCGTCAGTGCACCGCCAAATGCGCGGATAGGGCAAGGGGCGCGGCCAAGGCCACCATCGCGTTGACCAGGCGCGAGCCGGTGGGGTCGTCACCCAGAACGTAGGCAAAGCGGTAGATCAACCGGCCCGTGGGCGGGTGCAGGACCACGCTGCCTCGCGACGCGGCCGGCAGATCTAGGCACAGGCCAAGCATCAGGTGGAGCGCTGCTTCCAGATCCACACTGACTGGCTCACCCAACTCAATGCAGACCGTGACTGAATCCGATGGGCCGTCGAGAGCATCAAAGGCAAACCAAAGCTGATAGATGCCGATGCGCAAAGGGTGGGCGGAAAACGCTGCGGGATCGTCCGCACGGAAGTGCGGAACAGTAGCGAGAGGTAGATGCGGCGTGCGTGAGGCAGACATGGAGTGGGTGAGCGATGCCCCGTGCGCCGGTCAGCCGGCAGCGGCGTGCACCTACATGCAATGCCGTGAGCGTACGACCGGGCGTTTTGGTGCGCGTGCGCGTTCACGAAGTCAACACGGGCATGGCGAAGCTAGTTGTCTGGGCGTTGAAACCTCACGGTGGTTGGCGCGATGCAACGTCCGCGGAAACGAAGCGGCATCTGCCGCGTGGGACTGGGTGTGGCAGGCTGTCGCGGTGCACAGCCTCGTCTGTGTGATGTTCTTCCACGTTGCCTCTTATCTGCCCTCTACGACCATGACACACCAAAACCTTGACTGCACGGCACCCCCCGTCGCCTCTGCTCCCACGCCGATCAGCTATTCGGAACACAACGGTGTTCGGTTCCTGCATTTTGCAGGCGCCGAGGACTGCACGCAGGGCGCCATCCTGCTGTCCGAGCCCGACCGCCTGCTGTTGCCCTATGCGCAGCAGATGATGGCGTGGCTGTTGTTTCTGGAGCCGGCACAACTGGCCGATGCGCATGTCGCCCAGCTTGGCTTGGGTCCGGGTTCGCTAACAGGCTTTTGCTACCGCAAGCTGCCCCAGGCGCGTGTCACGGCAGTGGAAATCAACCCGCTGGTGATCGAGGCCGCTCGCACCGCCTTTCATCTGCCCCCCGATGACCACCGCTTGCGCGTCCTGGCGCAAGACGCACTGGACTGGGTCATGGATCCCGCACAGCAAGGCACGGTCGACGCCTTGCAGGTCGACGTGTACGACGGTGTGCACGATGGCAACCCGACGCTGCAATCGCTGGAGTTCTACCGCGCGTGCCGGCAGGTGCTGCGCGCACCCGGCGTGATGGCGATCAACCTGCATTGTTCCAATGAAAGCTTTGGCCGCAACATGGAGCGCATTTGCCAGGTGTTTGACTACCGCGTGCTGATGTTCCCGATCACCATGGTGGAAAACACGATCGCGCTGGCGTTCAACGGCCCGACCATCACGGTTGAGTGGGCTGTGCTGCAGGCGCGTGCCGAAGCGCTGCAGTCCACATTCGGTTTGCCGACGGCAGAGTGGATCGAAGGTTTGCGCCGGGCGAACCCGCATCAGCAGGGCAGCGTTCTGACACTCTGATGAACAGACGCCGGCGCGGCCTGCACGGCGCGCCGGTATGACAGCGATTGGTGTACGTCTAAGCGCCGCCAAAAAACGCTTCTAGCGTTGCCAGGACCGCTCCGTTGGGAGGACGCTTAGGCGCGAATCCACACGTAGGTCCCGTTCGAGAGGCTCTCGAACATGTCGTCCGTGGTCTGCAGGATGTTGTCGCGCCAGTAGCGACCGTGTTCAGCATAGTGGCCAAGCAACTCGGCCAGTTGTTCGCCGTCGAGGTCGGGGTCGTAGGCCACGCGCACGATCAGGATGATGCCGCCCGTGTCGCCATCCAGGCCGAGCTGGGCGTGGTCCTGCGCGTAGATGGTGAGGTTGGCTTCCAGCATCAGGCGGAACACGCGCAGCGTTCGGCCGCCGGTGACGATGCCGTAGTCGAAGTTCAGGTAGAACGCGTCGGCGTCGTCTTCAACGGCGTCGATGATGACTTCAAAGCCCTCCACCACGAGGCGTCCGGCGGCGATGATGGCATCGGCATCCGGAATCTGCAGATGCGCGCACATGTCGCGGATGAGGCTGTCGCGCTGTTCCGTGCTCATGCTCAGGCCAACAGATCTTTGGCGGCCTTGGGACCGGCTTCCATCAGCTTGGCAAACGCTTGTGTGCGGTTCAGTGCGTCTTCCAGCCGGGCGGCGTTGCGCATGTCATCGGTGCCGGCAGACACCACGGCTTGCAGAGCGTTCTGCGTGTGCGCGGCAGCGTGGCCAAGGCCGACGTGCGATGTCGGTTCGCCCGGTGGTTGGGCTTGCGCAGCTGTCAGGGTGTTGCGGTGGATCGGTGTCATGTCGGGATCGCGGTGGCGGGTCGGATTCAGTGTTCAGTGAATCGGCTGCGGCGCGATGGGCCGAGCGAGGAGAAGCAGAAGCGCGCGGGGGATGCTACAAAAAAAAACCGCTCGGGAACGGCGCGGCCCCGTTCCCGAACGTTGGCGGCACAGGATGTGCCGTCCGGAGCCGATCATTACGAGATCAGGTCCTTGGCGGCCTTCGGGCCCGCTTCCATCAGCTTGGCGAACATGTTGACGCGGTTCAGTTCGTTTTGCAGCTTGGCAGCGTTCAGCATGTCTTGCTCGCCTTCTTTGGTGATGGCTTCGTTTTGCGCGTTGAACGACAGACGGCTAGCTGCGTCGCCCAGGCCAGCGGCAGAGGTCAAAGTGGACATAGAAAACTCCTTTTGCGGTGGATGAATGGTCTCGGGTGAGAGCCGGGTTTTTCAACAACACGCCAGAGGAAGCGTGTCATCGATTCGGTTCAGCGAACGTGCTGCTGTTGTGTTCGCCGTGAGGACATCATCGGATATTTGTCGGTGCTGAACTGGCGAAGATGCGAAGCCGGATGTCGTCTCGCGAAGCGCGAAAGCGCCGTATGCGCCTTACGCCGTGATCAGCCCCGTGCACACTTGTGCTGCGCTGGAAAAGCCATGCGACAGCACGCGCAGCTGCTCGCGCTGGTTGACGTCCATCGCGCGAATGGCGCGTTGTTCCAAGTCCATGGCAGTGTGTGTGCTGTGGTGCGAGCGGAAACCTCGGCTTGCAGGGCATCCTGTGTGTGCGCAGCGGTGTGATTTTGGTCAGCGCGATCTCGATTCGCCCGGTGGTTGGGCTTGCGCGGCTGTGAGGGTGTTGCGGTGGATCGGTGTTGTGTCGGGATCGCGGTGGCGGGTCCGATTCAGTGTTCAGTGAATCGGCTGCGGCGCGATGGGCCGAGCGAGGAGAAGCAGAAGCGCGCGGGGGATGCTACAAAAAAAACCGCTCGGGAACGGCGCGGCCCCGTTCCCGAACGTTGGCGGCACAGGATGTGCCGTCCGGAGCCGATCATTACGAGATCAGGTCCTTGGCGGCCTTCGGGCCCGCTTCCATCAGCTTGGCGAACATGTTGACGCGGTTCAGTTCGTTTTGCAGCTTGGCAGCGTTCAGCATGTCTTGCTCGCCTTCTTTGGTGATGGCTTCGTTTTGCGCGTTGAACGACAGACGGCTAGCTGCGTCGCCCAGGCCAGCGGCAGAGGTCAAAGTGGACATAGAAAACTCCTTTTGCGGTGGATGAATGGTCTCGGGTGAGAGCCGGGTTTTTCAACAACACGCCAGAGGAAGCGTGTCATCGATTCGGTTCAGCGAACGTGCTGCTGTTGTGTTCGCCGTGAGGACATCATCGGATATTTGTCGGTGCTGAACTGGCGAAGATGCGAAGCCGGATGTCGTCTCGCGAAGCGCGAAAGCGCCGTATGCGCCTTACGCCGTGATCAGCCCCGTGCACACTTGTGCTGCACTGGAAAAACCATGCGACAGCACGCGCAGCTGCTCGCGTTGGTTGACGTCCATCGCGCGAATGGCGCGTTGTTCCAGGTCGATGGCGGTGCGTTGCAGTGCTTCGACGGCCTTGTGCAGCGGGCCGAAATCTTTCGGGCCTTCCTGCTTGGCAAAGGCCTGAATGCCGTCAAACGTTTCGATGATGTCGAGCGTGAAGTGGTCAAACATGTGAGTCTCCAAAACAAGTGGGAAGAGGCACGAACAGGGGCCGCCTTAGTGCTGCGCGGCGAGAAAATCCTTGGTTCCATCCGAGCTTTCGATGTAGCTCAGCTCGTCGACGGAAAGTGCGGAGGTGGCATCGACCTTGTTGCGCAGGCGTGCTTGCGTGATGTCCAGGACGATGTCCTTGATGTTGCTGCCCAGGTCACTGCGCACGTGGTCTGCCGTTGCGCGTACGCGCTCGGGGTGCACCGCCGGGCCGGCGATGGCGAACCGGTTGCCGCCCAGATAGCTGATGCGCAACCCCGGCTCCTGCAGCGATTCGCGCAGGTTTTCAATCACCTCTTGCGCGATCGACAGATCGGTATGGATGGACGGCGACAGCGCCCGCAGATCGCGCAGCGTGGAGAGCTCTTCGTTTGCGGAGGTGACGATGCCGTGCACGATGATCTCGTTGTCGTGCTGCTCCAATTGCAGGCCATCGATGCGATGCTGCGCAAGGCTTAGGCGTACACGTTCCAGCAGCGGCGGCTGGGCCGTGGGGGCGGAGTGCGCGGCGAGGGAGGTCTCTCGCGTTGACGCCAGGAGCAGTGCGCATGGCGTGAGCAGCGCGACGGCTGTGACCCCCATCCAGCCTTTGCGCCCACGAGGCCGGGCCGGAGCAGGTGCGTTGGGCACTGGCGCTTGTTCCTGCGTGGCGGCAACGCTGGCGGGGTTTGCTTCTGCCTGCGTGGGCGACAGTACGCGCTCCAGGAGGGTGAGGTCAGAGGGCCATGCCTCATCGGCGGGGCCAACGCAGAGGACCACATCGCCAAAGCGGCGAGGTGACAAGTCGCTCCAGGCGGTGTCGCCGTCCTCCAATTCCATCAGGACGCCGCTCTCGGTATCGACACGCAGTGCGAGCGGATCGCCGGTCCAATCGGTGATGCGGATACTGGCTTGCGCGTCGGGGCCCACCGTCCAGCGGCCCGGGGTCAGGTCGAGGCAGGCGCCGGCATGCGCGCCTGCCAACACGCGGATGTGCTTGTTCATGGTGATTGCGGGGAAGGATCAGGAATCTGTGGCAGGGCCAGACCGAGCCCGGCCCGGTAGGACCAGAGCTCGGTTGTCCAGCGGCGCGCCACGGCGCTGCTGCGGGCGATGCTTTCGCCGCGCTCGCGGCCGATGCGCGGCCGGGATGGGCTGAGCAGTAACAGGGGAAACAGCAGGTTGAACGTCCTCTCGCGGTCGGTCAGCGCGCTGGCTGCCGGGTGTTGCGCAGCCGTGGTCGCCAGCAAGCGCTCCTTGACCGCAAGCAGCGTGGCCGGAGTCCCTTCGACAGGCGCCTGCTTCAAGTAGGCGCGCAGAACGTCAAACGCCATGCGCAGCGGCATCGGGTGGCCGGTACGCATGGCGTGCCGCACGGCCAGCAACTCTTGCTCGAGGCGCTGGTAGCCGGATGACTGTACTTCCGCCAGCAATGCCTCGGCAGACAACGCATCGGCCTCGGCCACCGAGGCTTTTTTGCCTACGGCGGCAGTGGGCTCGTTTGCGGTTTCCTGCAAGTACTGCAGCAACACTGCGCGGCGGCCCTGGGAGCTTCGGTGGTCGCGCGCTTGCTCGTCGTCGCCATCGCTATGGCCTTGTCTGGGCGACAGTCCGACGATCAGCGGCTCGACCTTGCGCGCATGCTCCTCCAGCATCAGCAGCAGTTCTTCAAACGTGCTGTCCGTGATGGGTTCTTCGGGGGAGCCCGCGCCGCTGCGCTTGCCGGTACGCGGCCTGCGCACCCGCTTGGCGACCTGCGCCAGGTGCTTGTGATTGTGGTGAAGCTGCTCTTCGTTCTGCAGTTCGCCGGCGTCATGGCCGTGCCCATGCACGCCATGCCGATGGTGCTTGCGGTGGTGCGGTGTGACCGGCGCAGACGGCTGTGTCTGTACGGGATCAGTCAGCGTGTAGAGGCCCGACGATGAGGCGGAGATACGCGTCATGGCAGCCCCCTATTGGAAGAGCGACTGCAGGATCGTGTTGCCGAACTGCAGGATCGACGCCGCGCCCCACGGTGCCGCCACCACGATCACCACCGACACGATGATGAGCTTCAAGCCATGCGAGATGCTGCTGTCCTGCAGCGATGTCACCGCCTGCACGAACGAGATCAGCAACCCCGCAATGGCCGACACTGCCACGGCGGGCAGCGAGACGAGCAGGCACAGCATGAGCGCCGTGCTGGTCAGTCGGGTGATGTTGTCGTAGTCCATGGCACAGCCTCTAGCGGTAAGTGTTGACCAGCCCGTGAATCAGTACCGACCAGCCGTCCATGACCACGAACAGCAGCAGCTTGAACGGAATGGCGACGTTGCTGGGCGTGACCTGAGACAAGCCCAGCGCCATCAGCAGGTTGGCGATCACCAGGTCAATGACGATGAAGACGAGGTACAGCAGAAAGCCGATGCGGAAAGCCGAGGTCAGCTCCGTCAGCGTGAAGGCGGGCGCGAGGATGATGAGATCGTCTTCCTTCAGCTGTGCGGCTTTGGCCGGTGGCCACAGTTGCTGCGCCGAGCGCATGAAGAACGCCTTCTCACGCGCGTTGGTGTGCTTGTCCAGGAACTGCCGGAAGGGTTCGCGCGCGGCGTCGAGCAGCGGCATGACCTGGCTCACGTTCGCACTCGAATCATTGAGCTGCATGTGCGCGCGCTGGATGGCCTCCATGCCGACCGGCGCCATCACGAAGCACGACACGATCATTGCAATGCCGTTGAGCACCATGCTGGGCGGCACCTGCTGCACGCCCAGCGCATTACGCAGCAAGCCCAACACCACGACGATCTTGGTGTAAGACGTGACCACCATGGCGGCAAACGGCAGCAGCGCAATCGCGACCGCCGCGATGATGAGCGAGGCAAATTCAATGTTCTGCATGACGGGCGCTCATTGCGGAGATCTGCAGGCCAAGGTGATCGCCCACTGCCACGAGCTGGCCGTGGCCCAGCGTCTGGCCGTGGCAGACCAGGCGCACCGTCGCATCGCGCAACAGCACGGGCAGTTGCAGGACGTGCGAGGGCGCCAGCGCGGCCAATTCGGCCAGCGGCAGGCTCATCACGGCCACTTCAAGGTGCACCGGCACTTCAAGTGCTTCCACAGCGATACCGTCTGCGGCGCCATCGGCTGCGCCATATGCGGTGTCGTGCGCGCCGTCATGTGCGGCGTGGTCTGTGGTGGGCGTGTCGTCGTCTGCGAGCGCGGGAACATCGAGGATCGTCACGGTGCCTTCCTTGTAGTGAGCGTGGGCAGTGAAGTGAGGCTGTCGGCTGTGGCCGAACGTCAGGTGCAGGGCACCGTCTTCGGTGTCGGGCCGATAGGTGTTGGGGCCCCAGCCGAGCAGCACGTCGCCGGGGGCGAGAGACGCCAGCGTGGCGGTCGCAACCTGGCGGCTGGCGATGCGCGCGTGCACGGGCAGGCCGATTACGCCGAGTTGGGCCAGCACGGCGTTGCGATCGGCCATGGGCGGGGCGGGCGGCGCGCGGTGCCAATCCAGCGCAGCAATGCGGCAGGGCGTTTCGCCATGCGGGCCTTCCAGGCGCATGGACAACGCTGCGTTGGTCGCGCCAGACAAGAGCGGCGTGCTGGTGTGCTCGGGGGCGAATGCCGCCAATGCAGCATCCCCAAGGCCTGCCGCCGACAAGCCATCGAGCATCGGCGTCAACCAGAGGCCGGCCAACGCGGTGCGGCGCTCGGCATCGCCTTCCTGGGCGATGGCATGCAATGCCGGATGGTTTGCGCCGTCAATTACGACATCCGCAGCGCATTGCGAGGCGTGGATGGCCAGGCGTAGCGGCGCTTGCATCGGCGTGGCGTGATCGGCGATGTGCAACCGCCAGGTGCCGCCATCGCCATCAGACAACGGCGTACCGATCAGCCGCGTCAGCGCAGCCTCGGCCGGCGTGAACGCACGCAGATGCGGTTCGAGCGGGGACGGCGTTGGCCCGTGGTTCATAGCGAGTCGGCAGAGTGCGCGTGTAGGGCGCCAAAAATGGGACATCAATGCGGCGCATCAATGCGTCATTGGGCGTCACCACACTTCGAGTTCAACATCGATGCGCTGCTCCAGCAAAACGTGGATGCGTTGGCGCAGTGCATCGCCATGTTCGGAGAGTAAGTCGCGCGCCCTGGGGTGTCCGGTATGGAAGCGAAGCCATAGCGTGTGGGGCGAAAGCTGCAGCGTGAGCCGGGTTTCTGGCAGCACGCGGGGGTCGAGATCCAGCGTGACTTCCCAGCATTCGCCACCGGCCTTGACGATGCGTGAGCCGCAAAACCTGGAGAGCAACTGCGCCAGGTGTTCGGTCACGGTGTTGCCCACGCTGATCTCTGAACACGCGCGCACCAGGCGGTTGGCCATGGCCGAGGTGTGCTGCGCCGTCGGCGCGTCGGGCGTGGTGTCTTCTGCTTGCGCGTCGGCGCCGTCGTGCGACGAGGAAGACTCGTGCTCGGGCGCGTCTTCACGCGCGCCAGTGTCGTCAGCGTCGGGCGGCAGCCACAGCGGAGGTTCGGCGGGGCTGTGCTCTACAGGGGCGTTGGGGCGCGCTTCCGCATTGCGTGACGGGGCAGCGCGCCGGGCGGGCGTGGCAGGGTGAGGGGCAGGCGTGACAGGCGGCGCCCGCCATAGGCGTACAGACGTGGTCATGGCGTTTTACGCATCTACAGCGTGAGCTTGCCAACCGGCTGCAGATCCACGTGCGGGCCCAGTTCCTGGAACGAGTACACGTTCAACGTCTGCAGTCGCGGCTCGATCATGCGCCGGACGTAGCGGCGGATGTCCATCGACGTGACGATGGCCAAAGCGCCCACTGGCGCCGCTGCAGATTGCGGCGCACTGCGGCTCATGTGCTCAAGCCGTGTGACGATGTTGTCGACCTGCTGCGGGTCCAGCGTCAGGAAGTTGCCGGCCGGCGTGGGCTTGATGGCCTGCCGCACGGTTTGCTCCACGGTCGGGTCCAGCAGGATGGCGGGCATCTTGCGCGAGCCGCTGGTGGCCTGGTGTGCAATCTGCCGGCCGAGATCGCCGCGCACGTATTCCACCAGCATCAGCGTGTCTTTTTCCTTCGGCCCCCAGATGACAAGGCTTTCCAGAATGGCGCGCATGTTGCGGATCGGCACCTGCTCTTCCAGCAGGCGACGCAGCACATCGGCCATGCGCTGCGCGGGCACGGCCTTTTGCGCCTCTGTGACCAGGCCGGGGTACTCGGTGGTCACGCGCTCCATGATCCACTGGGTTTCCTGCAGACCGATGAACAGATGCGCGTTCTTGCGCAGCACGTGCACAACGTGCTCGGCAATCACCTGTTCGGCTTGCGGGGGCGTGTCCGGCGTAGCGATCACCTTGGCGCGCAGCGGTTCCGGCAGGGCCTCTGTCGACACCTTGCCCTCGAGCACGCTCACGGCTTCGCCGGGGATGTCGTGTACCAGCACTTCATACGCATCTTCGGGTTGCGTGGTGCTCTTCCATACGGCGATACCGGGGAAGGGCAGGCCGAGCTCTTCCGCCAGCGCATGGCGGCCACTCTGGAATGCCGCGTCGAGCTTGGGGATGTCCAAGCCGTCTGCCAGCCGCGTGCCAAGCCGCACACCCAGCGGCACCGTAAAGGAGGGGGCCTTGTCGGCAATGGTTGGTGCCTTGTCTTTCGAGCCCTCGCGCAGCAGTGCGGGCAGGGCTTCGGAATCGACCGTGGTGCCGGTGTTCAGGCGCTTGCGCAGCGTGTAGCCAAAGCCGAACACCGCACCGGCCAGCGCCACAAACAGGACGGACGGAAAGCCCGGCACCAGCGCAAAGCCGGCCAGCAAGGCACTGGCGGTGAACATCGCACGCGCGCTGGTGGAGAGCTGGCGCACGATCTCCTTGCCCAGCGAGCTGGGCTTGGCGCCATGGTCATCGTCCGACACGCGGGTGATCATCACCCCGGCCGCTACGGAAATCAGCAGTGACGGAATCTGCGACACCATGGCATCGCCAATCGACAACACGGCAAAGCGGTTGGCCGCGTCACCGGCGGTCATGCCGTGATACGTAATGCCGATCACGATGCCGGCCAGGATGTTGACCAGCGTGATGACCAGGCCGGCAATCGCATCACCCTTGACGAACTTCATCGCGCCGTCCATGCCGCCGTGCAGTTGGCTTTCCATGGCCAGCAGTGCGCGGCGTTTGCGGGCTTCATCTGCGCTCAGGTGGCCGGCGCGCAGGTCCGCGTCGATACTCATCTGCTTGCCGGGCATGGCATCGAGCGTAAAACGCGCACCGACTTCTGCCACGCGTTCCGAGCCCTTGGCAATCACGATGAACTGCACCGTGGTGATGATGAGGAACACCACCAAGCCCACCACGAGGTTGCCGCCCACTACCAGCTTGCCGAAGCTCTCGATGATGTGGCCGGCATCCGCATGCAGCAGGATGGACTTGGTGGATGCAATGTTCAACGACAGCCGCAGCAGCGTGGTGAACAGCAATAGCGACGGAAACGCCGACAACGACGTCGCTGCCGGGATGTACATCGTCACCATCAGCAGCACCACCGAGAGCGTGATGTTCAGCCCCAGCAGCGAATCGATGAGCACGGTGGGCAGCGGCAGCACCATCAATGCGATGACGGCAACCACCAGTGCGGCGATGCCGATTTCGCCGCTGAATTCAGAAACGGCGGTTTTCTTGGCCATGTTGGATGCCTCAGTTCAAGAAGGAAGGGCTCGCGCCCATGTGGTTGGCGCTGCGGTCTTTCGCGCCGATCTCGCTCACCCAGGCCAGCACTTCAGCCACGGTTTCAAACAGGGCTTCGGGAACCGGGGCGTTCAGCTCCACCAAGTGAAGCGCGCGCGCCAATGGCGGGTTGCCGATGATGGGTATGCCCAGTGCCTGGGCTTCTTCACGTAACTTGAGGGCCTCGTCGTCGACACCCTTGGCGCAGATCACCGGGAGGCCGCACTCTTCGGGCGCGTAGCGGATCGCCACTGCGTAGTGCGTGGGGTTGACGATCACGGCCTGCGCGCCGGCCACGGTTTGCGCAGGTTTGGCTTCGTCCACCATCTGGCGCGCCAGTTGTTTGCGCTGGCCCTTGATGTGCGGATCGCCTTCGCTGTTCTTGTGCTCGCGCTTGACCTCGTCCTTGCTCATGCGGTGGTCGCGGATGAACAGCCAGCGCTGAATGCCGAAATCCACCCCGCCGAGTATCAAGAACAGCAGGCCACCCGCGCCCAGCAGCTTCACCAGCATCGACATGCCGATCTGCGCGATATCCATGATGGGCTGATATGGCGTGCCCACGATGGTGGGCAGCAGCATCAGGATCAGCTTCCACAGCGCGGCGCCAACGGCCACCGCCTTTACCACCATCTTCAGCAGATCGATCATCGAACGCACGGAAAACATGCGCTTGAGGCCCGACGCCGGGTTGATGGCGCTCATCTTCAGCTCCAGCGGCTTGGTCGAGAGCACGATGCCGGTCTGCCCCCAAGTGGCAATCCACGCGACCAGCGCGAACACGAAGCTCACGGGCAGCGTCATCAGCGCAAGCTGCAGCGCGACATGGCCGATGGTCTGCTTGAGTGTCATGACGGGGTGCCGACTGTTGTCGACATCGAGCGCAAGGTCCACCAGTGCCCGCCAGCGCTCGCCCAATAGCGATGCCGTCATGGCAAGCAGGAGACAGCCCGCCAACAGCACGATGGCGGCGATCAGGTCGGCGCTCTTGGCGGTCTCGCCGTCGTTGTGCGCATCTCTGAGTTTTTTGTCTGTGGGCTGTTCGGTTTTTTCGTCCGACATGGTGCGAGCGCAAGCGGCCGTGGCGATGCAGGGCATTGTGCGTACGCGGGCAATGCCCTCTCGCGCCGTGGGCGAAGGCGGATGCGCTGTTCCGAAGCCCGTACGCAACCGGTATGCAACCAGTAGGCAACCGGGCAGTCCTGCGCTGTGCGTGCGGGCGCACAACGCGGGCGGACTTCGGGGTGGCGCGCTCTTTTTCGCGCTGGGCCGTCGGCGGGCCGCATGCGGGCGTCTATGGTTCAGCCCGAGGTCGGCCGGTTCATCCACGCCGGCATCGATATGACCTGACACGGAGAACCCTGCGATATGGAACCGATTCAATGCAGCAACCGCCTGCTGGGCGGACTGCTGGAAGTCCTGATGTATGCGACCCGCAGCGGGCAGTTCGAACACGCGCAGTCGCTGCTGACTGCCCTGCGCACGCTGCGCCCGAACTTCCGCGAGCTGGATCTGGTGGAAGGCTGGCTGCTTGTCGGCCGCCATCAATACGCCGATGCCGCGCGCATCTTGCGTGAACTGCACAACGGCGAGCGCGCCGAGAGCGTGGTGCCGTTTGCCTCGGCCATGATGGCCCTGTGCCTGAACGCGTTGGGCGACCAGGAGTGGCACGTGTATGCCAACGAGGTGCTCGCGCGCGACGAAGACCCGGATTCCGTCGCGCTGGTACGCACGCTGATCGGCGTGCAAGAAGAAATGGATGCCGGCACGTTCAACAGCACAGCCGGTGCCACTGCCGCGCCCGCCGCGGAAAGCGTGGACTTGAGCGCGTATCACAGCGCGCACTACTTCACCCGCGTCTAACCATCCCCCCCTCTTATTGGGAGCCCATCATGATCCAAGGTCCGACCGCCATTCCGCCCGTGACTGCAGGCACGCAGGCCCCCGGCATTGCCCCCACTGAGGCGGCAGCGCCGTCGCCCGAGCTGGTCGCGCGTTTCGAATCCATGCTGCAGAACGCCAAGCACAGCCAGCCCCATAGCAAGGGCCCTTCGGCCGTTGGCGAACTGGTGAAGAAGGAAGATGCCGCGGTGCAAGCCTCCATGGCGCGTGTAGAAGCCATGACTGAAGCCGAGCGTGGCATGTCGGTGCAGGAGGTGGTGGCCGAAGGCGTGCGCGTGCAGATGGAGTGCGCCGCCACCATGACGAAGATCCACCTGGGCAGCACCATCGCGCATTCCGGCAAGAACGCCGTGCAGACTTTGATGCGGAATCAATGATGCGGACCGCGCTTGCATCCCACCGCACGCGGCGCGGCGCGCTGGCACTCCTGTTCGCGCTGAGCGTGCTGCTGGCCGGCTGCAACAAGCAGCTGTTTGCACAACTGAGCGAGGCCGATGCCAACGACATGCTCACCGTGCTGCTGCAAGCCGGTATCGACGCGCAGAAGAACTCGCCCGACGACGGCAAGACCTGGACGGTGATGGTCGACCAGGACGCCTTCGCCCGCGCAATGGAGGTCTTGCATAGCCACGGCCTGCCGCACGAGAAGTACGCGAGCCTGGGTGACATCTTCAAGAAGGACGGGCTGATCTCCACCCCCACGGAGGAGCGCGTGCGCTTTATCTACGGGGTATCGCAGCAGCTCTCGCAAACACTCTCGCGTATTGATGGCGTGGCGGTGGCGAACGTGCAGATCGTGTTGCCGAACAACGATCCGCTGGCCACCGTGGTCAAGCCGTCCAGCGCCTCGGTGTTCATCAAGTACCGTCCGAGCGCGAACGTGTCTTCGCTGGTGCCGAGCATCAAGAACCTCGTGGTGCATAGCGTGGAAGGGCTGACCTACGAGAACGTGAGTGTCACGCTCGTGCCGGGTACGGTCGATGCGGCGGTCACACCCGACGCGGCCAGCCGCGCGCCTGCGGGTGTGTCGTGGGCCACGCTGGCTGGCGTGGTGGGTGCGCTGGGCGTGATCCTGCTGCTGTGGCGCGCCGCGATGCGGTTGGCGGCGGTTCGGACACGGCTGGATGCAGTGCGCACGCGCCTGGAAGACAAACTGCCGGCACGCTGGAAGAAGCGCGCGACAGCATGAACCCCACCAGCGCCGCGCCGGACCGGAGCGCCACCATGATCCTGCGCATGCTGCATGCGTATCAGGAACGGCTGCAAGGCCTGCCGCTCGTGGTCGATGCGTCGACATGGGCCGCCCAGGCGAACGGCTTACCAGCGGGCCCGGCAAATGACTGGCGCCAAGTGTGTCTGGTGCTTGGCGTGCGCCAGGTCGGGTTGCCCACGTTGCTTGCGCATGCGCACCGCTTGGCGGTGCTGGATGCAGAAAGCCTCCGGCCCGTGTTGGCTGCCCGCATCTTGATTGCCAGGCGCGGCGCGCTGGCCCGATGCATCGACGGTACCTACCTGGCCAGCCTTGAGGCGCTATTGGGTAGCACCGCCTTTTCGGCCCTGACGCAGCGCGAGCAGTGGGCGGCCGACCCAGGCGGCCCGCTGCCGACGCTGGATCTGCAGCAGCTGGCACAGGCCGGCCTGCATGCACTGATTGCCGAAGGCGCGGTGACCGACCCATCGCTGGCGCAGTTGATGCGCCTGACGATCAACATGCAAGCGCCTGCGCTGGTAGGCCCGGATGCCCCAACTTACGACGCGCAGACCGCGCCGTTCATGGCCGCGCTGCCCGTTCTCTTTCCGGAGTTGTCATGGTTATTTGGCTGAGACGCGACGCCGCGCTGGGCATCGGCTCGGATGTGATCCGCGCCGAAGACTATCAGCACGTGGTGGACCTGGACGCCGCATGGCAGTCCGTGCAGGCCGCGCGCGACGCCGCCCTGGCTGACGCACATGCCCAGGCCGACGCCATCGTCGCCCAGGCCCAGGCCACCGCAGACGAGATGCTCCGACAAGCCGATCAACGTGCCCAACGCAGCGCCAAGCTGGGCTATGCGGCGGGCCAACGTCGCGCGCTGGAAGACTTCCACGCCTCGATGGCCGCACGGGCCTTTGAGGATGCGGAGGCCACACGCCGCGAAGAAGATCGCCTTGTCACCACCGTGATGCAGGCTGTGGAGCAGGTTGTGCTGGAAGCCGATCGGCAAGCGTTGTTCGCCCGCGTGGCGGCAACGCTCGGCCGCGTGTTGCAAAGCCAGTCGCGGCTGACGGTGCGCGTGTGTGCAGACGAAATTGAATCTGCGCGCGCCGCCTTCGCCAAGGCCGTGCAAACCGGCACCCTCAGCGCCGCATTCGAAGTGCTGGCCGATGACCGTGCCGAACCCGGCCACTGCCAGTGCGAATGGGACCACGGCGTGGCCGACGCCAGCCTGCGCGTGCAGTTGGCCGCGCTGCGCCAAGCGCTGTCGGGCAAGCGCCGCGCACCTGCCGAGCCGACCGCTGCCTATGCCGACGACGAACACACGTACGACGAGGACGCGGAATGACCAAGGCCGCGCTCATCGACACCCTGGACGAAGCCATCCGCAACACGGTGACCGTCCAGCGTTTCGGCAAGGTGGTGGAAGTGACCGGCACCTTGCTGCGTGTGGGCGGCGTGGACGTCAAGCTGGGCGAATTGTGCACGCTGACCACGCCCGACGGCACCGAACTGCAGCAGGGCGAGGTGGTCGGCTTTAGCGAACACTTTGCG
This sequence comes from Ralstonia sp., assembly GCA_039592975.1. Classification (GTDB taxonomy): domain Bacteria; phylum Pseudomonadota; class Gammaproteobacteria; order Burkholderiales; family Burkholderiaceae; genus Ralstonia. Next base: position 131,241 of record JBCNQE010000003.1, read on the forward strand.
CTGCTGGCACCGTTTGGCGGCGTGGTGGGCTTGTCGCGCTCGACCCGCGTGGTGCCGAGCGGGCGCACGCTCTCCGTGGGCATTGGCCCCGGTTTGCTGGGGCGTGTGCTTGACGGTCTGGGCCGACCCGCCGATGGTGGGCCGCCGCTGGATGTGTACGGCTATGTGCCGGTGTTTGCGCAGGCGCCCGACCCGATGTCGCGCCGCCTGGTTGAGCTACCGCTGGCCACCGGCGTGCGCGTGATCGACGGCTTGGCGACCTTGGCCGAGGGCCAGCGCATGGGCATCTTCGCGCCGGCCGGTGTGGGTAAGAGCACCTTGCTCGGCATGTTGGCACGCGGCACCGAATGCGACGTCAACGTGATCGTGCTGATCGGCGAGCGTGGCCGCGAAGTGCGCGAGTTCATCGAACAGATCCTGGGCGAGGAGGGCATGCGCCGCTCGGTGCTGGTGTGTGCCACTTCGGACCGCTCCTCGGTGGAGCGTGCCAAGGCGGCACACGTTGGCACCGCCATCGCGGAATATTTCCGAGACCAGGGCCTGCGCGTGCTGTTGATGATGGATTCGCTCACGCGTTTTGCGCGTGCGCAGCGTGAGATCGGCCTGGCCGCGGGCGAACCGCCCACGCGGCGTGGCTTCCCCCCATCGGTGTTTGCCGAGCTGCCGCGCCTGCTGGAGCGTGCCGGCATGAGCGCTGCCGGTTCCATCACCGCGCTCTACACCGTGCTGGCGGAAGACGAATCCGGCAACGACCCTGTGGCCGAAGAAGTGCGCGGCATTCTCGATGGCCACTTGATCTTGTCGCGCGACATTGCCGCGCGCAACCGCTATCCGGCCATCGACATCCTCAACAGCCTGAGCCGCGTGATGACGCAGGTGGCGCCGCCCGATCATTGCGCCGCCGCCGGACGCATGCGCCAGTTGCTGGCCAAGTACAACGAGGTGGAAACGCTGCTGCAGATGGGTGAGTACAAGGAAGGCAGCGATGCCGTGGCCGACACCGCCGTGCAATGGAACGACTGGATGGAAGACTTCCTGCGCCAGCGCACCGATGAATGGTGCAGCCCCGATGAAACAGCGCGACTGCTGAGCGAGGTGGCGCAGGCATGACGCGCAAGCGCTCGCACGTATGGCACACGCTGATCGAGGCCAAGACGCGCCAGCGCCGCCGCGTGGAAGCCGAGATCACCCTTGCGCAACAGGCCGTGGCCGACGCGCGGGCGGCCGCCGAAGACAGCGAGGCGGCCTGTGAGCGTGCGCACGACCGCCTGCGCGGCCACGTCGAGCGCATGGATGCGTTGATCAACGCCCCCGTGCTGCTGGCCGATGCGTACCTGCGTTACGACGCATTTCGCGGCGAGCTGGACGATGCCGTCGTGCAAGCCGAACAGACCGTGGCTGCCGCACACGCTGCCGTGGCCGAGCGCGAGGCTGAGCTGGTGGCCCGCAGGCAGGCGCTGGCACGCCTGGACGCCATGCTGGACCAATGTCGCAAGACCGCACAGCGGATCGACCAACAGGAAGCCACCGAGCGCGAGCTGGCCACCGAAGAAGAGGCCGTGGAGGCCATCCTCGCGCGGCCACGCCCCCGCGCAGGCGCCTGACGTCTGACACCTCAAGCCAACGCGCCCCGACCACTCGCCCCGACACTCACGCATTCATATGGAAGCTATCGATACCGTTCTGCGCGCCTGGTTTGATGTCGACGAAAGCGCGGAAGTGATCCTGGCGCTGCTGGCGCTGTCGTGCGTGCGCATCATGACCATCTTCGCCATCCTGCCCGCTACGAGTGACCAATCGGTGCCTGGAACGGCCCGCAATGGCGTGGTCTACACACTGGCCATCATCGTGGCAGCGGCGCAGCCACCGGCCGTGGCAGAGCACCTCAGCGCGGCCAAGTGGTTCCTGCTGGCGGGTAAGGAGATCTTTCTTGGCGCGTGCCTTGGCTACGCGGCGTCCACGGTGTTCTGGGTAGCGCAGACGGCCGGCACCATCGTCGACAACATGGCGGGCTTCAACAACGTGCAGATGAGCAACCCGTTGCAGGGGGACCAGAACACGCCCATCGGCAACACGCTGCTGAACCTGGCCGTGACCTTGTTCTATGCCGCTGGCGGCATGCTGTTCTTACTGGGCGTGGTGTTCGAATCATTTCGCTGGTGGCCACTCGGCGCCACGCTGCCCGACATGAGCGCCGTGGCGCAAAGCTTTCTGCTGCAGCAGACCGATTCCATCTTCTCCACGGCGGTCAAGCTGGCCGCGCCGGTGATGATGACGCTCTTCCTCATCGACGCGGGCATCGGGCTGCTCTCGCGCGCGGCTGACAAGCTGGAGCCCGCATCGCTTGGCCAGCCCATCAAGGGTGCGGTGGCCATCTTGATGGTGACGGCGCTGGTGATTGCCATGTCCAGCCAGGTGCGGGACACGCTCACCTACAGCCAGTTGCTGGAGCGGGTCAAGAGCGGTCTGGTGGGCGACCCGGGGGGCGACGGCAAGTCGTCAAAACCGAAACTTCCGCAGTGAGGATTGTTCAGCGCGTGACGAAGCTTTGTTGAGATTGTCGTGGCCGTGATTTCTTACGATGTCCTTAGAAAGATTCAACACGGAATTGTCGGCGCCACGCCGGCTTTCACGACCTCAACGGGAGCATCGTCATGCTGGGAAACATCTACTTTGCCTTGGCCTCCGGGCTCGCCACGCGCGAACGTCTGCCCGACTATGCGAAGGCTGTCTTCGCGGAGGAATTCGAGCGCGCGTATCAATTGGTCGATGACCACGAAGGCCTGCAAGGCAAAGATGCGGGCGACTACGTTGGCGTGCTAGCCATGGCGGATGCCTCCATGCTGCTGGAGTGCGAAGAAGACGCCGAAGAGGCTTTCCGTGCTGCGCAACGGCTGATTCGCCATTCGGATGATCAACTGCGGGTGGTGTCGTGCCGCAACACAGGCTGGCAATCGCTGCTGCGTGATCGCTATTCCGCTGCAGCCGGCTGCTTTTCGCGCATGGCGGAAGATGAAGGCGCGACGTGGCCGCAACGCATTGAAGGCATGATGGGCCTGGCGCTGGTGCACCACCAGCTCGGCCAGCAGGATGCGGCAGACGAAGCGCTTCAATCGGCCCGTGCAATCGCCAGCGAACGCAACGACACCGGTTGGCTCGCCACACTCGATCTGATCGTCTATGAGTTTGCGGTGCAGTCGGGCATTCGCTGCTCCAACCGCTTGCTGGAACACGCGTTCTGGCAATCGGCGGAAGTGGGGGCCGCCATGCTGCACCACCATGGCGGCCGTGACGGCTGGGCTGGCAATGGCAAGCACGACGCGGCCATTCCCGTGATGATCCAACGCCGCGCAGAGTATCTGAGCCTGCTGCGCCGCATGGCCGATGGTGATCGCACCGCCATCGACCCGCTCATGGCGATCATGGGGCAATCGCGCCGCATGGGCAGCCGCCTGTTGATGCAGACCAAGGTGGAAGTCGTGCTGGCCGCGCTCAGCGGTGAGCAGCATGATGTGGCGGGCAGGGTGTTCGACCAGATCTGCAATCGCGACACTGCGTTCGGTGCGCGCCGCTGGAACTTCGATTACCTGTACTGCCGCGCCAAGATGGCCGCACAGCGCGGCGACGCAGCGGGTGCGCTGAAGTACTACACCGCCTACATGCAAGACGCGCTGCGCTGCCTGCGTACGGAATCACCTGGCGTGCGCCGCATCGCGCATACGACGCCGGCTGCTTCGCGTGCGTCGGATGATGTGAGCGCGCGGCTGTCCGCCAAGTACCGTCGCGCGTATCACTACATCCTCGACAACATCGAGCGTAGCGACCTGACCACGCGTGAGGTGGCCGCACACATCAACGTGACGGAGCGCGCGCTGCAGCTTGCGTTCAAGAGCGCGGTGGGCATGTCGCCCAGCTCGGTTATCCGCCGCTTGCGCCTGGAAGGCATTCGCTCCGACCTGCTGGACGAAGGGCGCGGGCCGTCGAACATCATCGATACCGCATCGCGCTGGGGCATCCGCAGCCGCTCGGCGCTGGTCAAGGGGTATCGCAAGCAGTTCAACGAGGCGCCGTCGGAAACCATCTGGCGTTAAGCCGCGCAATGGCCGCGCGCCTGTGAGCGTGCGGTCAGTCTTCTTCATCCTCTCGGAGTGCAATCATGCATCTGACTCGAACAACGAGCCGGAAGGGCACAGCGCACGCAGCGTTCCTGCGCTTATTGGGCGCGGCGGTCGCGGCGCTGTCATTGGCCGGCAGCGCCGTAGCTGCGGTCATCCCGTGGCAGTCGCAAAAATTTGAATACGTGGCGGACCGCAAGGACGTGAAGGACGTGCTGCGCGACCTCGGCGCGAGCCAGCATGTGATGACGTGGATCTCGCCCCAGGTGGAAGGCAGCGTGACGGGCAACTTCAATGAAGCCCCGCAGAAGTTTCTGGACCGCATGGCCGCCACGTTTGGCTTTGCGTGGTACTACGACGGCGCAGTGCTGCGCGTGACGGGCGCCAACGAAGCGCAGAGCGCGACGATTGCGCTGCAACGCGCGTCCACCTCGCAGGTCAAGCGTGCGCTTACGCGTTTGGGCGTGACAGACCCGCGCTTTCCTGTGTTGTATGACGATGAGACGGGCAGCGTGGTCGTGTCGGGCCCGCCGCGCTTGGTGGAACTGGTGCAAGACATCGCCCGCCTGATCGACCGTGGCCGCGAAGATGCCAACCGCACCGTGGTCCGCACGTTTCCGTTGCGCTATGCCTGGGCCACCGATCACACCATGGTGGTCGATGGGCAAAGCATGAACATTCGCGGTGTGGCGTCGATCCTCAACAGCATGTACGCCAACAACGCGCCGAGTACCGAGAACACGCAGGCGCCGCGCGGTGGTGATCGCCGCGTTGATAGCGTCGCCCCCGGTGAAGCGAATGCCGGCCGTGGCGGCACGCGCGCACTCTCGGGCCTGGGCGGCAAGCCGCCGCTGCCCCCGGGCGGTGTTGGCCAGTATGCCGGTGGCAATTCTTCGGCACCCTTGCCGGCAGGTGAAACGCGCAGCCGCAACGATGCCTTCCAGGACGATGGCGGCAGCGCGCCCATCATCCGTGCGGACCCGCGCAGCAACTCGGTGCTGGTGCGTGACCGGGCCGACCGCATGGCTGCACACCAGTCGTTGATCGAGTCGCTCGATACGCGGCCGGCCGTGCTGGAAATCAGCGCCAGCATCATCGAGATCAGCGAGACGGCACTGGAAGACCTGGGCGTTGACTGGCGCCTGCACAACAGCCGCGTCGATCTGCAAACGGGCTATGGCAGCAACACGCAACTCGCCAATCCTGGTTCGCTTGACTCGGTGGCGACCACGGCCAACGCCGCGGCGGCCATTGCAGCCACGCCCACGGGTGGCGTGCTCACGGCCGTTATCGGCGGAGCATCGCGCTACTTGATGGCACGCATCAGCGCGCTGCAGCAGACCAACCAGGCGCATATCACGGCCAGCCCCAAGGTGGCGACGTTGGACAACACCGAGGCCGTGATGGACAGCAAGCAGAACTTCTACGTGCCGGTGGCGGGGTATCAGTCGGCTGACTTGTACAACATCTCAGCCGGGGTTTCGCTGCGTGTGCTGCCGATGGTGGTGTCGGACGGGGGCACCTCGCGCATCCGCCTGAACATCCACATTGAAGATGGCCAAATCACCAACCAGATGGTCGGCAACCTGCCGGTGGTCAACAAGAGCGAGATCAACACCCAAGCGTTGATCAACGAAGGCGAGAGCCTGCTGATTGCCGGCTACTCGGTGGACGAGCAGAGCAAGGGTGTGGATGCCGTGCCTGGCTTGTCGAAGATCCCGCTGTTGGGTGCACTGTTCCGGCATGACCAGACGACCGGCCGGCGGTTTCAGCGATTGTTCCTGCTGACGCCGCGGGTAATAGCGCTGTAACGCACGACCCCCATGCACCTGTGACAAAGCCTCCCAATGGGAGGCTTTGTTCATGCTGCGTTAGCAGTGACGCCGTCAGGCGCGATGCGATGGGCCGGCGGTGCCTTCCCGCTGAAGCGTCTGCCAGTGCTGCTGAGCGATGGGCACCAACGCCACGGCAAGACCTTCATTGCGCTCGGCCGAGTTGGCGTGCTGATCCGCGCGTACCAGGCGATGGAGGGCCTTGGTTTGCGGGTCTTGCGCAATCCGCGTCGCCAGTGGCGCCAAGAGGCGCTTGAGTGCGCTTGTGCCCCTGGCGCCGTCCGCCACCTTGCCAAGTTCCTGCACGAATTGACGGCCGCCCGCTGATGCCAGCAACGGCTTCAGTTCGGTCTGCAATGCCACTGGAAGGGCTTCGAGGGCAGCCTTGGCTAGTGTGGTGTCCCACAGATGCTGGACGATGTGCGTCAGCTTTGTCGCCACTTCGTGCGGTGGGTTGGCGGAGGGATGGCGCCGCGCTTGCTCGCGCAGGCCCTGGATCTGCGGGTGATTCTCGATGTGGTGCGCAAGTGCGGGAAGCCGCTGCTGCAGCCGGCTGCTACCGCGCACGCCGAATGCGTTTTCGCCAATGGCAATCACGAGCTGGCGTCCCGCGCTGGAGGCCAGCAGGTCGGCAAGTTGGTGCTGCAAGGGGCGCGGCAAGGCACGCGCGGCGGTACGCAAGCGCTTGAATACCTCAGGGTCCGGCTCGACGTTGATCGCCTCGCCCAGTGCCTGCCGCATGGCGGCGGATTCGTTCGCCTGCGGGGCCATCGGGTTGCGCACGGCCTGATTTTGCAGCGCCGGCAGTCTGTCATGGGCACCCTTCAACCGGAACGCAACCGACACCAGTTGTGCGTCATTCATGCCGCCGCCCGAACCGAAAACGGCGTTTTCCATTTCATCGTTCTTGCGTTCAATGTCGGCATGCAACAGTTGAAGTCGGGGGTCATGCTGCATCGCCCATTCTCCACGTGCTTTGGCAATCTCGTCGCGCAGGTGCTCGGGGAAGATGACCTTGCGACCCTGTATCGGCGTGATGAGGGATTTCGGCAGGCCTTGCATGGTGAGGCCCGTACAGCCCTGCAGATTGATGGTGATGTCGCGCAAGTTGCCGATGGAAGCCGGCAGCGAACGGAGTTGTGGGCAGTGCGAGAGGTCGAGTGTTTTCAGGCGGCGCAGCTTTCCGATGGCGTCGGGTATCGACGTCAGGCCGACGTTGTTGTGCAGCTTGAGTTCCGTGAGTTTGGTCAGGTTTCCGATGCTGGCAGGCACATCGCGCAGGTAGGTATGCGCCAAGGACAGCGTCTTCAGCTTCTGCGCGTTACCAATGTCGCGCGGCACCCACGTGAGCGGCGAACTTTCGATCGCAAGATGCTCCAGATTGGCCAAGCCGTGCATGGGTGGCAACTCGCGCACCTTGCTGCCCACGATTTCGAGATGTTTGATGTTCGGCAACTGCCCCAGCGCGGTGGGCAACGCATCTAAGCGCGGGTTGTCGTGCAGCTTGAGCGTTTCGAGCATGCCGAGGTTGCCCACGTCATGCGGCAGCGTGCGCAGGTCGCAATCCGACAGGTGGAGCGTCTTGAGATGCGCGATTTCAAACACGACATCCGGCAGGTGAAGCACGGGCGTCGCTTTCAGTTTGATCGTATCTGCAGGGTCCACCCGGCCGCGTGCCACGTCTTCGATGTGGTCACGCGCGGCGTTGAGTTGGCGTGCTGCGTTGAAGTTCGCCGGTGGGTTGGTTGGGCGGTATTCCGCAATGTGAGCCTGCATTTGCCCGTGCCATTGTTCCAGCGCCTGACGGATGCCCGAGCCGGCAATGCGTGCGTTGACGGCCGCAGCGCCATGCAGCGGGCTGCCAGGCGCCGAGGCGAAGCCGTGCAACGGACTGTTCGGCGCCGTGCGCGCCGCACCGGATGGCGCACCGACCGTAACGTGAGGCCGGGCAGGGGAGCCCTCCCCGGCGTTGGCAGGCGCGCGGCGTCGTCCGAACAGCCCGGCGATGCCGCGTCGGCGCGGTTGCTGTGTAGGTTCCTGGCGCAGGGGCGTCGCATAGGGCGGGACACCACCGCGCGAGGGTGTGGAATCGGCAGCCGGGGTGTGCGAGGCCCGGCGAAATGGATTGATCGAGGGCATAGAGATCGAGACGGATGGACGGCGCGACGAGGGTGCCGGGGTTGGCGACGGTTTGAGTGAGCACCGCATGGGCTCAAAACATCAGCCCCACGCAAACATCGCGTGGGGCCGAGGTCAAACAAGAATCAGCGATGGCTTACGCGGCCTTCTTACGCAGCCTTCTTATGCGTCGACGTGCCGGCGCTCGCTTGGCCCGAACCCGAGGATTGCGGAGCCGAGATGGGAGCCTTGGAGGTGACGTCGTCGCCATCGTCATCATCGTCGTCGTTGCCGTTCGACTTGATGGCGCTCAGCATGCGCTGATGTGCAGACTGCTGTTGCAGGAGTTGCAGCTCCAGCAGCGCATCTTGCCCGGTCGGATCGGCGGCGTTGTTGCCGTTGCCCGTTTTGCCGGTGCTGTTTCCGTTGCCGTTGCCGTTGCTCGAATCCACTTCGGCCTCGTGCTTCTTCTTGCCCTTGCGGTTGGCGCCGTCGTGCTCGCCGGTCGGGGCCGAATGGCGGTCCGTGGTGTGGTGCGCTTCGGGTTGCGAGGTGTGACGCGTCTTGCGCGAGGCATGGAAGTCGGCCGCGATGTCGGCGCCAGCCGCCGCCGTGCCGAGCAACATGGCGCCCTTGCCGTCGCCGCTGCTGGCCACCTTGTCGAACGCGTTCTGGGCTTGTACGCCAACTTCGGCCTTGGCGCCTTCCTTGGCGGCGAGCTTGACCGCATCCTTGATGCCGCTGCGGCCGCCCGTCAGCGCACCTTCCACCACGGAGTCGACCACCGTGCCGCCAAGGTGCGTCTTCTGCAGCGTGGCGACGGCAGCGCTGGCCGCCAGGCCCTCGGGGGTCAGGTCCGAAGCCAGTTGTGCGGCATTGCCAGCGGCTTGGCCCAGGTCGCCGAGCGCTTCGCCGATATGGCCATGCGCAGCGGCCTTCGCGGCAGCAATGCTGTTGTCCGCGAACCCGTTGACGCTGTCACCGATGCCCTTGACGGTGCGGTCAGCGATGTCGTTGACGAAACCGCGGGCCTTGTCCACTTTGCTCAGTGCCTTGTCCAGACCCTTGCTCAGGTGGGCGTTTTCCAGCGATTTTTCGGCCACGTCAAAGGCGGCGGTATTCAGGTCCCGCATGCCCTTGAAGGTGGCTTCGCCAACGTTCACGGCGTCGTGCAGCGCTTTTTGAAGGCGCAGGTGCACCAGGTCGTTGGTCAGGGCTGCCGTTTGCTTGGCAACGGCTTCCACGTCGTGGACGAGGGTCTTACCGACGCTTTCGGCGGCGTGGACGATGCCCTTGCCGACCTTGGCGATGTCTTCGCCGATGTGCTGAAAGGCGTGCTTGATTTTGCTGAAGATACTCATGGTGAGTCTCCTTGCTTGAGGTCGCAAAAATGACGGCCGTTGCCGGCCGTCTGGTTAAGTGGCTTGGCGTTAGGCGCCTTGCACTTGGGTGTGCTGCTGTTGCGTGCCGCCAGCCTTTTGGGCTTGCAGTTGTTCCAACACCTTGATCATGTCTTTGAGCAGGGTTTCGAGCTGGGCCATCGGGTTGTTGGCGCCATTGCCCGTGCCGTCTGCGCCGTTGGCACCATCCGCTCCGGAGGCGTTCGGCGTGCCCGATGCACCGTTGGCACCGCCGGCTGCTTGCCCGCCTGCTGCGCCACCTGCACCCTGCGCACCGCCTGCACCGCCTGCACCGCCTGCACCGCCTGCACCGCCTGCACCCGCGCCGCCACCTTGCCCTTGGCCGCCACTAAGCGCCTGCTCTTGTTGCTGAGCCAGCATCTTGAGGATGTCGTCCAGGACCTTCAGCAGTTGTTCGATCATGGAGTCATTGCCCGTCTGGCCGCTGGCGTTGGCACCGTCGGCGCCGTCCGCGCCTGTGGCGCCGGTCGAGCCATCGGCACCGCCCGAAGCATCGGCACCGCCCGAAGCGTCAGCACCGCCCGAAGCGTCAGCACCGCCCGAAGCGTCAGCACCGCCCGAAGCATCGGCACCGCCCGAAGCATCGGCACCGCCCGAAGCGTCAGCACCGCCCGAAGCGTCAGCACCGCCCGAGGCGTCGGCACCGCCCGAAGCATCGGCACCGCCCGAAGCATCGGCACCGCCCGAAGCGTCAGCACCGCCCGAGGCGTCGGCACCGCCCGAGGCGTCGGCACCGCCCGAAGCGTCAGCACCGCCCGAAGCATCGGCACCGCCCGAACCATCAGCGCCGCCGGCACCGCCCGCGCCGCCGCCACCATCAGCACCGCCCGCGCCGCCAGCACCACCGAAGGCATTCGCCATCATCTGCTGCTGCATCAGTTGCAGCGCGTCGTCGAGCATCTGCAGCATGTCGTCCATGTTGAGGCCCTTGCCGCCGCCAGCACCGCTCGCGCCATCGACGCCCTTGGCGCCTTCGCCTGTGTCGAGCTTGTGTTGCATCTGCTCGCTGAGCTTCATGAACTTCAGCAGGTCTTCCAGCAGCTTCATGAGCGCTTGCATCGGGTCTTGACTGCTGGAGTCGTCGCCGTTGTCATCGCCCACTTGCTGGCCCTTGTTGGCGCCCTGCGCGCCTTGGGAGCCTTGCGAACCCTGAGCACCTTGAGCGCCCTGATTGGCGGACGGGCCCTGGGCGCCGCCGCCACCCTGTGCGCCGCCACCAGCCGGAGCACCGGAGCCACCACCAGCACCTGCATGGGCGCCGCCTTGTGCGGTCGCATTGCGCAGCATTGCTTCGAGCACCTTCAGGATGTCCTGCACGAGATGCTGCAGCGGGCTGTCTGCCTGGTTCGGCTGCTTGTTGGCTTGATCCAACTGCAGCTGGGTCGAGATATTGAGTGATGCGTTGTCTTGGACTTTCATGTTCATGGGTCACCTCAGTGGGCAGGCGTAAGGCATGGCACTCTCCAGGCCGCCGACTGGAGGCAATGCCAATACAAAGAGGAGAGAAACGCCGCCTGACCGGCGCCTCCAGAGAAACGCCGGTACGGCAATCGCTTCCGATTCCGGTTCGGGTCGCGGGGCCGGGATGGCCCAGCGCGTTCTGCCCGTGCCGGGCCGCGCAGCCCAGGGCAGCCGCGTGCCGACAGGCCAATCGCAAAGCAAATGGCAGGTCGGGCGACTTTGGTGGAACGTTAGTGAATGCCGCCTGTCATGCGACCCGCAAGGGCCGAAGCGCTGATCGCTGGGGCGAAATGAAAGATGCGGAGAACGCGGCTGCTGTGCGGGTTGCGGGTGCGGGAGTGGGCGCGGTTCGTGCCTGTCGTCATACCTTCGCTCTGCCGCATTTGAAGCTGCAAGGCGCTGCCTAGCATGCAAGCGTCATTGATCCAGTGCCACCCGCCATGCCATTGCCATCGAAGATCAGTGGGCCGCGCGTCCAACCCCATGTCGGCCACACCAACACGCCCAGCACGTCGCCGACAAAGACACCGCAGGCGCCGCAACGCACAGCGCGTAACGCGCAGGGGGAGCTGGGAGGGCTGTCCGGGCGCAGCAAGAAGCCGTCGCGCAGATCCGGCGACGATCTCGCCGCGCAACCGCAGGCAAAACGCACCCGCACGAGCCTGCCGGGCGCGCAGGGCGATGCAGATTCGCGCATGGAACGCATCATGCAGATGCAGGCGGATACCATGATCCGCAGCGCGGAGATGCAGAACGTGCTCAACCGCGCCAATATGCAAGCCAAGCTGATGGAAGAGGGCAGCAAGGCCGCCAAGGATCTGATCAACTAACCCGCCGTGTGCGGAATCAGAAGTCGTGCGTTACGCGCAGCGCCAGCGTGCGGCCGGGCAGGATCGGGATGAAGTTGCCCGTGAGCGTGTTTTCATACGCGCGCACGTTGAAGAGGTTGCGCGCGACCAGGTCGACCCGCCATGGCTTCTTGTGCCAGAACAGGCTGGTATCAAAGCGCACGGCGCCCGGCAGGCGGTAGGGCATAGGGCCATCGCAGTCGACGCTGCTCTGGGCGTTGATGCCGAGGCCCGCTCCCATGCCTGCCAGTGCCCCGCGTTGCACCGTGTACGTCGTCCACAATGAACCGCCGCGCGTGGTTTTCTTTGGCAGAGAGCCCCCCGGTAGCGTGCCCGATATGCGGGACACCGCCAGCCACAATGCAGTCTCCCAGCCGGTGGCCACCGTGCCTTGCATGGATAGCTCCAGCCCCTGGCTGGTCTGGTCGGCGATCTGCGTGTAGTAGCCCGCGTGGGAAATGTCGGCCAGGCTGACGTTGCTGGCATTGATGCGGTAGAGCGCTGCCTGCGCCGTCAACGTGCGTGCAGGGTTCTCCCAGCGCAGGCCGGTTTCCAGTTGGCGGCTGCGCTCGGGCTGCATGGCACTGCCGTTGTAGAAATAGCCCGTGTTGATCTGGAACCCGCGCGAGTAATCGGCAAACCACGCGGTGTGCGGCGTCAGCTTGTAGAGCACGCCCGCAGCGGGCGTCCATGCCACCCCGCGCAGTTGTGCGCGGGGCAGTTTGGCGACATAGTCGTTGGCGCGAATGGACGCCAACACCTCCCAGCGATCACCAATGGCGATGCGGTCCCGCAGGCGGAAGATCGATTGCCGCACCGTTTGCGACAGCGGCATGCCCGGAATGAAGGCCGCCGGCGGCAGCGGCACCGGCGCAAACGGGTTTTGCGTCGCCACCGAATAGCCGCCCGGCGTGAGCATATCCTGACGCTCGTGAAGCTCGTCCAGCCCGAGCGTGAGTGTGTGGCGCAGTGGGCCGTGCGAGAAGGCCCCCGTCAGTTCGTTGGAGAACGCCCAGAGGTGGCTGTCCGTACGGTAGCCCAGGCCCAACATGGTGTTCGGCACGGTGTTAGCTTGCGCTAATGCCGGACGCCATTGCACCGACTCTTCCGACACGGATTCATAGCTGGCGCGCGAATGCACGGCCCAGTCGTCCGTCAGATTGTGCGAGACCATGTAGTACACGCGCGTGCCATTGCCCGTGATGCGGTCGTCCGCGTTGCCGAGCGGGGTTTGCGCAGGGATGCGTGCCGGCGCGCCGTTCAACGCAAACGTGGCCGGCTGGACCGGCTGCCGGTTGGACAGGATTTCCGCCCCCACAGTGATGTCCGTGGTGCTGTCGTGCCAGCCGAGCGCGCCATGGCCGTAGCTGACGCGGTGGCCGGCGTAGCCGCCATCGCTGTTGGCGGTGGTGTCATTGAGTGCCACCACCCGGTACGACAAACCGTTCGCCCCGATGGCGCCTGCCAGGTCCGCCACGACTTTGCGTTCCGCGTGCGAGCCGACTTCCACGGTGACGCTGCGCTGCGTGGTTTTGGTGGGCGCTTTCAGGTTGGCGTTGATGGCGCCCCCCGCCATCGTGATGCCCGCCACATCAGCGTTCGGCCCTTTGATGACGTTGATGTCTTCCACCGCTTCCATCGGGCGCAAGGAGGCGAGCCTGTCGGGCAGGCCATCCACCGAGATCGTGTCGGTCATGAAACCGCGGATGGCGTATTGCGGCGGTGCGCTCGGCGCCGTCAGCACCGAGGTGACGCCGGCTTGCGCCAGGGCCACTGCCAGCGACGGCGGCTGTTGGCTGGTCAGCAGGCCGTTGGTGATGGTGTTGACGGCATGCGGCATGCTCGTCATGGGCATCTCCACGCGGGTGATGGCGCTGGTGGAGAACACCGCGAACCCCCGATCGCCGGTCGCATGCACTTCAGAGGGCGGCAGCGTGCCGATGTTGGGCGGGGGTTCGGTGTCGGCTGCGCTTGCCGTTGTGGGGACCACGGTCAGCGTGCCATCGGGCAAGGCGGCCAGTGCGAACCCGCTGTTCTGCAGTGCGCGTCGGGCGGCCTCTGCGGCTGTCATGGTGCCTTCAATGGGGCCAGCCAAGCGGTCCTTGACCAGACTGGATGCGAACGAGACCGGGTGCCCGCTCACCCGCGTGATTTCCATCAGCACGTGCTCCAGCGAAGCACGTTCGATACGAAACCGGTACGGATCGTCTTCGGTCAGGCCGTAAGCGTGCCGAGTGATGGACAGCGCGATGAGCAGGGCGGGAATGCGCGAACGGCGACGGACGGAGAAGGCCACAGATGTCAGGGAGAGCAAAGCGGGCATCGTGCAGTCGGATGTTCGAAAACGATCTGGAATGGCATGCGTTGCCGGGCCTCGCGCGGGGTCTGTGTTGTGTGGACGCTCGCCCCGCCCGGCAGGAGGCATGCGGTACGACGGATGGCTTCGGCGGAAGCTGTCGCTTTTCGGCTGTGGCGACGTGCCTCACGGGGGGGCAAGGCTAGCATGGCCCACAACGCCGTGTGCCAGCCGAGTGCTCTGAATGGCGGCTTTTAACAAAACGACACATCATGGGCAACTATCGGATCGGGCTCCAACCCACCATCGGAGCGCATCGCCGCAGCACGGCCGACAAAGAGAATGTCGCGCCACAACAGCCGTCGAATGGACGTGCTGCGCGCTCGCGCCAAGGTGCACTGGCTGAACTGGGCGCCAGCCCGCGCAACGCAAGCCGGGCGCCGTTGCGTGCGGCGCAGGTCAATGTGGGCGCGCGGCAGCCGGCGCCGGTTGCCACTGCCGCCAAGCCGCATTCGGTACGCACACCGGGACACGGCATGCAGGGCAGCCCAGCCTCGATTCAGCATCATCGCAATCGGGTGCTGAGCCAGATCGAACACCTGCCGACCGAGGGCGGCAAGCGCGCGTGGCGCAAGCCGATCGAGACCATGGAATTGCTCGATCGCCATGTCGCGCACCTGCCGCCCGCGCAGACGGTCAAGCTGTTGCAGCAGATGCAGGTGATCCTGAGCATCAAGGACACCCGCACGCGTGACGCCAATCTGCAGCAGTTTGCTGCAAACCTGCAGCCGCCCATGCACAGGCAGCAGCCTCAGCTGCAACCTGCCATGCACAGGCAGCAACCGCGGCCGGCCATGCACAGGCAGCAACCGCGGCCGGCCATGCAGAAACAGCAGCCACAGCCTCCCATGCATAGACAGCAACCGCAGCCGTCTATGCAGAGACCACAGCCGCAGCCTGCAAAGCTGTCCTTCAAGGACTTTGAGGGATTGGCTGCGCTGCGCCCTCGCCAAAGTGCGCCCGTGCAAGCGGCTCACGCGCAGGCACCGCAGTACGGTCGCCAGTACGCTCGTCCCACTGCAGCCACGCCGCAACCCGTGCACACGCGAGCAGAACCCGAACTGACACTGGAAGACTTCGAGCGCGATGCCGAGCAGGAAGCGGCGTACCACGGCCATGCACACGCCGACTACGGTCAGGCGCGGGCGGACTACGCAAGCTACCTGGCGCGCCGCAATCCACAGCCCCAGCGCGCGGCATCGGCCCCGCCGCGCATGCAGCGTGCCGAGGTGCCCGTGCTGAGCCACCATGAGCGTGAGCAGATTCGCCGCGCAGAAGATGGTCGCGCCCGCTATCACGGTGAGATGCCGAACTACCAGCAGGCCTACGCTGACCACCTGGCACAACGCACGGTGACCCGGCCAAGCGCCACCCATCGCGCATCGCACGCGGTGCGTACGCAGCCGCGTCCCTTGACCGCGCAGGAGCTGCATACGATCCACCAGGCTGAAGACGACCGCGCGCGCTATCACAACGAAATGCCCGACTACCCCGGTGCAGAAGCCAGCTACCGGGCGCAGCACGGGCGCTAGGGCCAGTTCGTTTATTTGGGCGACAGCGCGGCCCACGCTGTACTTCGCCTCGTGATGGCAGGCTTCGCCTGGGCGCCGCGCGGACCGCGGCCCAGTCGTTATGGTAGATGCCACACGGCGCGCGTCGCCTTTTCTCCCGATTGCCCATGTCTTCATCCGCATCGCCTTCTGCAGACGCGCTGACTGAGCGCATTGACCAGTGCATCCGACAGACCGCCGAGACTGCCGAGCTCGCGGCCCGGCACGAGGCTTTCTACGCAGTCGTGCAGACACTCAAATCCGAGATTCTGGAATTTTCCGCCAAAGAACCGGACGACGAGGTCGTCATGCGCTGCGTGCGCGTGCTGCACGAGCGGGTTGCCGCGTTCAAAAGCACGCACCCGATTGCGCGGCTGCTGTATTCGCCCCAGGTGGATACGCGCTATCCGTTTCGGGACGCGGCCAGTGAGCCGATCTTCATCCATACGCTTGCCGAAACCGGTCACCCGGCGGGTAGCGCGCGCAGCTACCCGGCCGATGCGGTCTGGCCCTATCTGCAGGCCGATGCCGCGCCAGATACCCGTGGCGCGCTGTACCACCGCAAGCTGTTGTGCCGGCCGATGTGCACCGAAGATCTGCGCGACGCGCGCGAACACGCCCTCGTCGGCGAGCGCGGCGTGTTTGCCGTGCGGGATATCGCACCGGGCGAATGCGTGGGCGTGTACGGTGGCCGCTTGATGACGCCTGCCACTTACTTCACGTGCATGGAAGACGCCTTCGTGCTGTCCAGCACGGCGGACGGCATCGAATCGTGGGTGGACGGCGAGAACATCCTGGCGATGGCCAATACCGTGTTCGCCTACACAGGCGACGAACCGGATCGGCAGGCCGAGGCGGGCTACAACATGGAGGCTGCCGTGTTTGGGGCCGTGTCACGCTGCGGGCGGCGCTTTTCCATCCGCGCGTTTTTCACCACCGAGCCCGTGGCCGCCGGTACTGAACTGCGTTGGAACTACCGCTACCCGTCTGCCTTGATCCGCCAGCGGTTTGGTGCGCAGCCCGTTGGGTGAGCACCGCGGTCGGCTCTGCTTACTGCGGCATCTGCGAGCGCTGTTTCAGCGCGGCAATCAGCAGGTTGACCTCGTGGAGCAGCGCTTCTTCGTAGACACCCGGCACGGGTTCGTCGCTCGTCATCGACATCGCGTTGTTGATCTCCCGCCGGAAGGCTTGCTCAATGGCGGCGCATTCGCTGGCCGGTACGTGCGGAAAGACGGCGGCAATGAAGCGGCTCAATGCGACAACGCGTGCCCCCAGTCTTGAGACATTGGCCAGGTTGGTGTTGATCGAGACGTTCAACGCCTCAAGCTCGTTTGGATCGATCATCAGCGGTTCAGATGGGGCTGCAACATGTCGCGCCCACGCCGCCTAGCGGGACGCCGCATCGATTGTGGGGCCGCCGCCAACTGCAAAGCTCAACAATTCTCGCTGCGCCGGGCCGGCCCTGGTGTTGGGGCCTCGGCATACCGCACAGCGTGCCTCCCGGGCACGTGACGGCTCACTCCAAGGGGATAGGCTCGCCTTCCGGCAGTACGGCGTCATCGCAATCCGGCACCCCAGGCGGATGGGCTGGCGCGCCCTTTTCCCGGTAGGCAGCAGGGGGAACACCAAACTGCTTGCGGAACTCGCGGCCCAGGTGCGAGGCATCGGCAAAGCCGCAGCCCAGGGCGATGTCGGCCACCGTGCGGTCGGAGCTGGTCAGCAGCCATGCGGCCGTGCGCAAGCGCACCTGCTTCGCAAACGCCTGCGGGCTCTTGCCGGTTTCGGCCTTGAACAGGCGTTCGAGCTGGCGGGTGGACATGTCGAGCTTGTAGGCCAGTTCCTCCAGCGGCAGCGCACGCCCTACGTGCTGCTCCATTAGCAAAATCGCGCGCTTGACCTTCGGGTGCGTGGCCGGCTCTAGCCCAGGCGGATGCGGTTGCGGCGCGTTGCCCTTCTGCATTTCGCCAACGAGCAGGATGCGCAGCGCCTTCTGCACGGTTGCATGATCGAAATGGCGCAACAGGATCGCCGCCGCTACATCGATCGATGCTCGCCCGCCCGAACAGGTGATCCGGCGCCGGTCGATCACGAACAGCCGGTCGGCGATGAGTAAATCGGGGTTGGCGGTGGGAAAGCGCTCGAGAAAATCCCAGTAGTGGAACCAGCTCACGCATGCGCGATGGCCCTCCAGTACGCCGGCGCGCATCAGCGTGAATGTGCCGGTGCAGATGCCGACAATCGTGGCCCCGGCAGCAGCCGTGCGGCGGATGAAGTCCAGCGTTTCCGGCCCCGCCTGCGGCCCCGAGTGCAGCAGCCCGCCCACCACGACCACGTAATCGAACGGTTGGGCTTCTTCAAAGGTTTCCCACGGCGTGATCTGGATGCCGCAACTGGCGCGCACGGGCGCGAGTGTCTCGCCAATCACGCTCCATGCGCAGCGCACGGGTTTGCTGTAGTCGCCGTCGTCGGCGGAGAGCCGCAGCATGTCAACGAACCCCGAGAACGCCGTCAGCGTGAAGTTCGGCAGCAGCACGATGCCGAAACGGATGCGCCTGGACGCCGCGGCAGGCGCGGCTTCGGGGGCGGCTGAAGCGGGTAGGGCGCGTACGTCAGGTGCGTCGGGTGTCATTGCGGCCAGTCTTGGGTGCCGGGCAGGCAGCGTCTCTATGGTTGGTCAAACCGGCAATCTGCGCCCGTGCAAGGGTTTCAGCGTCGCCGATTGGTGGGGCGTGGACTTGTGGTTTTCCGCCGCAAACCATCGCCAATACGTCCACGGCGGCCGGCCTGCGGTGGCGTGGCGGCGCTATCCCACGCCGATGCCGTTTTTGTTCTATCTGCCAATTTTAGGCTTTGGTGTACTGGCGGCCAACGTCATTCAACGCGTACCCACGCAAAGGCTGCCAGATGAACGTCAGCGCGTTCGACCTGTTCAAGATCGGCATCGGCCCGTCCAGCTCGCACACGGTCGGCCCGATGATTGCCGCCTGCCGCTTTGCCTCGCATATCGAAGACGCCAACCTGCTGGGCTTCGTGCGCCGCGTGCGGGCGGAGCTGTACGGATCGCTGGGTGCCACCGGCAAGGGCCACGGCACGGACAAGGCGGTACTGCTCGGTCTCGAAGGCCACTTGCCCGACACCATTGACCCCGACCTGATCGCGCCGCGCCTGGCGGCCATCCGCGCAGAGAAGTCGCTGTTGCTGCTCGGCAAGCAGGCGATCCGTTTTGAAGAAAAGGAGCACATCGGCTTCTACCGCAAGCTGATGAGCGGCACGGGCATCGTGCACCCGAACGGCATGCGCTTCCAGGCGTTTGACGAGCACGGGCAACTGCTGGTCGAGAAGGAGTATTACTCGGTCGGCGGCGGCTTCGTTGTCAACCGGGATGGCGATCGTGTGAACGGCGTGCGCGCCGCGGCCGAAGTGCCGTATCCGTTCCGCACGGGCGACGACCTGATCCGGCAGTGCCGCGAACACGGGCTGTCGATTGCCGAGCTGATGCTGCGCAATGAATGCGCGCTGCGCCCCGAGCACGAGGTGCGCGAAGGCCTGTTGACGATCTGGCGGACGATGGCCGCCTGCGTGGAGCGCGGCTGCAAGGCCGAAGGCGAGCTGCCCGGCCCGATGCGCGTCAAGCGCCGCGCCGCCGAGCTGAACGCCCGCTTGCGCTCCCGCTCGGAAGAATCGCTGCGCGATCCGCTGTCGATGCTCGACTGGGTCAATCTGTATGCGATGGCCGTCAACGAAGAGAACGCCGCGGGCGGCCGGGTCGTCACCGCGCCCACGAATGGCGCCGCCGGCGTGATCCCTGCCGTGCTGCATTACTACGTGAAATTCGTGCCGGGTTCGAGCGATGCCGGCATCGTTGAATTTCTGCTCACCGCAGCGGCCATCGGAATCATCTACAAGGAAACCGCGTCGATCTCCGGCGCGGAAGTTGGCTGCCAGGGCGAGGTCGGTGTTGCGTGCTCGATGGCTGCCGCCGCACTGGCCGCCGTGATGGGCGGCACGCCCGACCAGGTGGAAAACGCCGCCGAGATCGGCATGGAACACAACCTCGGCATGACCTGCGACCCGGTTGGTGGGCTGGTGCAGATTCCTTGCATCGAGCGCAACGCCATGGGCGCAATCAAGGCGCTGAATGCGTCGCGCATGGCCCTCAAAGGCGACGGCACCCACTACGTCTCGCTCGATTCCGTCATCAAGACCATGCGCGAAACCGGCGCGGATATGAAAACGAAATACAAGGAAACGTCGCGCGGCGGCCTGGCCGTGAACGTCATCGAATGCTAATGAAGGGGCAACCACAATGAGCCGCTACTCGATATTCAGCCTGTTCCGCAACGGCCTCTCGTATCACGAGAACTGGGAAAAGCAGTGGAAGAGCCCGGAGCCGAAGCAGGAGTACGACGTCGTGATCGTCGGTGGCGGCGGGCATGGCCTGGCTACGGCGTACTACCTCGCCAAGGAACATGGCATCACGAATGTCGCGATCCTGGAAAAGGGCTGGATTGGCGGCGGCAACACCGCGCGCAACACGACCATCGTCCGCTCGAACTACCTGTGGGACGAATCCGCCGCGCTGTATGAAAAGGCCATGAAGCTGTGGGAGGGGCTGTCGCAAGACCTCAACTACAACGTGATGTTCAGCCAGCGCGGCGTGATGAACCTGGCCCACACGCTGCAGGACGTGCGCGACACCGAACGCCGCGTGAACGCGAACCGGCTGAACGGCGTGGATGCCGAATTCCTGACGCCCGCGCAGATCAAGGAAATCGAGCCGACCATCAACCTGAACAGCCGCTACCCGGTGCTCGGCGCGTCGATCCAGCGCCGTGCAGGGGTGGCACGCCATGACGCGGTGGCCTGGGGCTTCGCGCGCGGTGCGGACCGTGCGGGCGTCGACATCATCCAGAACTGCCAGGTCACGGGCATTCGCCGCGAAGGCGGTGCGGTGGTGGGCGTTGATACGGTGAAAGGGTTCATCAAAGCGAAGAAGGTGGCGGTGGTCGCGGCCGGCAATACGACGACGCTGGCCGACATGGCTGGCATCCGTCTGCCGATCGAAAGCCACCCGCTGCAGGCGTTGGTGTCCGAGCCGATCAAGCCCGTCGTCAACTCGGTGATCATGTCCAACGCGGTGCACGCGTACATCAGCCAGTCCGACAAGGGCGATCTCGTGATCGGCGCGGGCATCGACCAGTACACGGGCTTTGGCCAGCGCGGCAGCTTCCACATCATCGAAGGCACGCTTCAGGCGATTGTGGAGATGTTCCCCGTGTTCTCCCGCGTGCGCATGAACCGCCAATGGGGCGGCATCGTCGACGTGTCGCCGGACGCGTGCCCGATCATCAGCAAGACGGATGTGAAGGGCCTCTATTTCAACTGCGGCTGGGGTACGGGCGGCTTCAAGGCGACGCCGGGCTCGGGCTGGGTGTTCGCGCACACCATCGCGCGTGACGAACCGCACCCGCTGAACGCGCCGTTCTCGCTCGACCGCTTCTATACCGGCCATCTGATCGACGAGCACGGCGCCGCCGCCGTTGCGCACTGATGCACCACCACGAGGAGAACCCAACATGTTGCTGATCGAATGTCCGTGGTGCGGGCCGCGCGCCGAATCCGAATTCTCTTGCGGCGGCGAAGCCGACATCGTGCGTCCGGTGGACAACGAGACCATGTCCGACCGCGAGTGGGGCGACTACCTGTTCATGCGTGAGAACCCGCGTGGCATCGCGCGTGAGCAGTGGCTGCACAGCCAGGGCTGCCGCCGCTGGTTCAAGGTCACGCGTGACACCGTCACGTACGACATCAAGGGCTATGAACAATTCGGTGGCGGCGCCAACACCGCCCAACCCGATGCCAACGCTAAGCAAGAAGGGGCGAGCAAATGAGCCAGAAAGACCGTCTCGGTACAGGTGGCCGTATCAACCGTGCGACTCCGCTGAGCTTCAAGTTCAACGGCCGCACGTATCAGGGGTTCCAGGGCGACACGCTGGCCTCTGCGCTGCTGGCGAACGGCGTGCACTTTGTCGCGCGCAGCTTCAAGTACCACCGCCCGCGCGGCATCATGACGGCCGACGTGGCCGAACCGAACGCGGTGGTACAGCTGGAGTCGGGCCCGTACACGGTGCCCAACGCCCGCGCGACCGAGATCGAGCTGTACCAAGGCCTGGTGGCCACGAGCGTGAACGCGGAACCGTCGCTGGAGAATGATCGCTACGCGATCAACCAAAAGTTCTCGCGCTTCCTGCCCGCCGGGTTCTACTACAAGACCTTCATGTGGCCGCGCAAGATGTGGCCGAAGTACGAAGAAAAGATCCGCGAAGCCGCCGGCCTGGGCAAGGCCCCCGACATGCGCGACGCCGAGCGTTACGACAAGTGCTATGCGCACTGCGACGTGCTCGTCGTGGGCGGTGGACCGACGGGGCTCGCGGCAGCCCACGCTGCGGCGGTGACTGGTGCGCGCGTCATCCTCGTCGATGACCAGCGCGAGTTGGGCGGCAGCCTGCTGTCGAGCCGTGCGGAGATCGACGGCAAGCCCGCGCTGCAATGGGTCGAGAAGATTGAAGCGCAACTGCGCAAGCTGCCTGACGTAACCATCCTCAACCGCAGCACGGCATTCGGCTATCAGGACCACAACCTCGTAACCGTGACGCAGCGCCTGACAGATCATCTGCCGATCTCGATGCGCAAGGGCACGCGCGAGCTGCTGTGGAAGGTACGTGCCAAACGTGTGATTTTGGCCACGGGCGCGCACGAGCGGCCGATTGTGTTCGGCAATAACGACCTGCCGGGCGTGATGCTGGCGGGGGCGGTGTCGGCGTACATCCACCGCTATGGCGTGCTGCCGGGGCGTGAGGCCGTGGTGTTCACGAACAACGATCAGGGTTATCAGGCCGCGCTGGACCTGAAGGCCTGCGGCGCGAAGGTGACGCTGGTCGATTCGCGTGCCGCCAGCAACGGTGCGCTGCCTGCTGCGGCCAAGCGCCAAGGCGTGACGGTGATGAGCGGGGCGGTGGTGACGACGGCGGCCGGCAACTGGCGCGTGTCGTCGGTAGACGTGGCCGCGTACGCGAATGGGAAAGTCGGCGCCAAGCTGGCGACACTGCCGTGCGACTTGGTGGCCACGTCGGGCGGCTTTAGCCCGGTGCTGCACCTGTTTGCGCAGTCGGGCGGCAAGGCGCAGTGGAGCGACGACAAAGTCTGCTTTGTGCCGGGCAAGAGCTTGCAGGCGGAGCGGAGCGTGGGCGCCGCGGCGGGTGAATTCGGCTTTGCAGCCGCGTTGCAGCAGGCGATGGATGCCGGTGCGGACGGTGCAGCGGCAGCGGGTTTGGCTGCTGTGCAGCGTCCGGTTGCCCCCCGCGTGACGGAGGTGGCTGAGGGCGCTTTGCAGCCGCTCTGGCTGATCGGCACACCCGAAGCCGCCGCGCGTGGGCCGAAGCAGTTTGTCGATTTCCAGAATGACGTGGCAGTGACGGACATCCTGCTGGCCGCGCGCGAGGGCTTTGAGTCGGTCGAGCACGTCAAACGCTATACCGCCATGGGCTTCGGCACCGACCAGGGCAAGCTCGGCAACATCAACGGTATGGCGATTCTGGCGCAGGCGCTGGGCAAGACCATCCCCGAGACGGGTACGACCACGTTCCGCCCCAACTACACGCCGGTGTCGTTCGGCACGTTTGCGGGGCGCGAGCTGGGCAACTTCCTCGACCCAGTGCGCAAGACCTGCATTCACGAATGGCACGTCGAGCACGGCGCGCTGTTTGAAGACGTCGGCAACTGGAAGCGGCCGTGGTATTTCCCGAAGAAGGGCGAAGACCTGCACGCCGCCGTGAAGCGCGAATGTCTGGCGGTGCGCAACAGCGTTGGCATTCTCGATGCATCGACGCTGGGCAAGATCGACATCCAGGGCCCGGATGCGGTCAAGTTGCTGAACTGGATGTACACCAACCCGTGGGGCAAGCTCGAGGTCGGCAAGTGCCGCTACGGGCTGATGCTCGACGAGAACGGCATGGTCTTCGACGACGGCGTAACGGTGCGCCTGGCTGACCAGCATTTCATGATGACCACCACGACCGGCGGCGCGGCGCGCGTGCTCACGTGGCTGGAGCGCTGGCTTCAAACCGAGTGGCCCGATATGAAGGTGCGGCTGTCGTCGGTAACCGACCATTGGGCGACGTTTGCGGTAGTGGGCCCGAAAAGCCGCAAGGTCGTGCAGAAGGTGTGCCAGGACATCGACTTCGGCAACGCGGCATTCCCGTTCATGAGCTACCGCAACGGCACCGTGGCCGGTGTCAAGGCGCGCGTGATGCGTATCAGCTTTTCGGGTGAACTGGCCTATGAGGTGAACGTGCCTGCCAATGCCGGCCGCGCCGTGTGGGAAGCGCTGATGGCAGCCGGTGCTGAGTTCGACATCACGCCGTATGGCACCGAGACCATGCACGTGCTGCGTGCGGAGAAAGGCTACATCATCGTCGGCCAGGACACCGATGGCTCGGTCACGCCGTATGACCTGGGCATGGGCGGGCTCGTCGCCAAGTCGAAGGACTTCCTCGGTAAGCGTTCGCTCACGCGGTCGGATACGGCGAAGGAAGGGCGCAAGCAGTTCGTCGGCCTGCTGACCGAAGACGACCAGTTCGTGCTGCCAGAAGGCGCGCAGATTGTGGCCAAGGACACGCAGGTATCGCCCGTCGAGTGGACGCCGGCACCCGTGCCGATGCTGGGCCACGTCACGTCGAGCTACTACAGCCCGATCCTGAAGCGCTCGATTGCCCTGGCGGTGGTGAAGGGCGGCTTGAGCAAGATGGGCGAGAGCGTGGTGATTCCGCTGGCCAACGGCAAGCGTGTTACCGCAAAGATCTCCAGCCCGGTTTTCTACGATACCGAAGGGGTGCGCCAACATGTGGAATGAATCGAGAACCGAAGCGCAGGTGGCGAGCATGAACAGCGTCCGTCTGGAGTCGCCCTTCGTTGGCGCGGCTGACCTGCTGAAGACCCGGCAGACCCGCGCGCCAGAAAAATTCATGCTGCGTGAGCGGCCGTTTCTCGACCTCGTCAACGTGCGCGGCGAGTTGAGTGACCCGGCGTTTGTGTCCGCCTTTGAGCGCGTGGTGGGCTGTCGCCCGCCGGCTGCACCCAACACCGTTGCACGCAGCGCCGACTACGACGTGCTGTGGCTCGGCCCCGACGAATGGCTCGTGCGCTCTGTGGTGCCTGTGCAGACGGGTGTGCTGGAGGCGAAGCTGGCGGAGGCCGTGCAGGGTTCGTATGCGGCAGCAGTGGACGTCGGTAGCGGCTACACGGTGGTCGAGATCAGCGGTAATTGCACGCGTGAAGTGCTGGCGCGCGGTTGCCCGCTTGACTTGCACCCGCGCATGTTCCGGCCGGGGCAGTGTGCGCAATCGCACTACTTCAAGGCATCGATCGTGCTGATCCCGACCGGGGATGACACCTACGAGATCGTCGTGCGCCGCAGTTTTGCCGATTACTTCATCCGCATCATGCTGGATGCAGCCACGCCGCTGACGACATGAGGCCAGTCGAAACCGCGTTCCGCGAGTCGCTCCCCGCGCTCGATATGCCGCTGCTGCCCGGGCGCGGCTGGAGCGTGTTCGTCGATGCGTTGACGGTGCCGGTGCGCATCGGCATTCATCCGCACGAACACGAGGCGCCGCAGCCCATCGTGATCGACGCGCGCCTCGGCTACGCCTGCGAGCCGCGTGAAGACAGCGACTGGATCGACTACGAGCGCTATTGCGCGCGCATCGCCGCCTTCCTCGCGGGCAAACCGCATACGCGCTTGCTGGAGACGCTGATTGCGGAGTTGGCCGAGCTGTCGTTTCGAGAGTGGCCGGCGCTCGGCACCTTGAGCCTGGCCTTGCATAAGCCAAAGATCCGGCCGGGCACGCAGCGCGTTGGCGTTGCACTGGAATGGACGCGCGCCGACTACCTCCGGCGTAGCGAAAAGGCTGCCTGATCAGCCCTGTTACCGATGGCGTCGGCGTTCAAGCGCGTGTCGGTTTTAGCATCAGAAAGTTGAGCGCTGGAGACTACTCTCGTAGCGTCGCCGCTGTCTTGCTGACGGGTTGGGCAGCGGCGCGATTCGACAATACGAGGAGGAAATCCAATGAAAAAGGTCGCACTGGGCTCGGCGCTGGGTTCGAGCATTGCACTGATGCTGTCTGCGCCCGCTTTTGCACAAAGCGGCGTCACGCTTTACGGGGTGATTGACGAGGGCATCAACTACACCAACAACGTGGGTGGCAAGAGCCTGACCGAAATGGCCAGCGGTTTTGCGCAAGGTAGCCGCTGGGGCTTGAAGGGCACGGAAGACCTGGGTGGTGGCCTCAAGGCGCTGTTCCAGCTCGAAAACGGCTTCAACGCGAGCAATGGCAAATTGGGACAGGGCGGTTTGCTGTTCGGCCGGCAAGCCTACGTTGGCCTGTCCGGCAACCAATGGGGCACCGTCACGCTCGGGCGCCAGTACGACTCGGTGATCGACTATCTGTCGTTGACCACCGCCGCCGGCAACTGGGGCGGCACCATGTTCGGCCACCCGTACGACAACGACAACTTCATCTACTCGTTCCGCGTGAACAACACGGTGAAGTACACGAGCCCCGTGTTTTCCGGCTTCCAGTTCGGCGGCACGTATAGCTTCAGCAACAACACCGGCTTTGCGAACAACCGCCAGTACAGCGCGGGCATGCAGTACACGAATGGCGGCTTGCTGTTGACCGCGGCGTACCTGCAGGCGGATCACCCGTCGGCCACGGCCGGTGGTGCCATCAACAACGGCGGTGACCAGAACTTCCTCGCCAGCCGCACGCGTATCTTTGGCGCGGGTGTCAACTACACGTTCGGTGCGGCAACGGCGGGTTTCGCCTACTCCAACAGTAACTTCAACCAGCCCCTGTCGACCGGGTATATCTCCGGGTCCATCCTTCCAGCGGGCGGTACGTTGAGTTCGCTACGGTTCCAGAACTTCGAGGTGAACTTCAAATACCAGTTCACGCCCGCTTTCTACGCCGGCGCGGTGTATACGCTGACCGTGGAGAACTTCCAGGCGTCGTCGGGCGAGGCGAAGCCGAAAGTGCACGCCCTTGGGTTGATGGCGGATTACAACTTCTCGAAGCGCACCGACATCTATGTCCAGGGCGCCTATGTGCGCGTAGCCGGCGGAAAGACGGGGACCGCGTTGGACCTGGCCGATCTGCCCGGCGCAGCGGATGCATCGTCAACGGCGAGGCAATTCCAGGCGCGCGTCGCCATCCGCCACAAGTTCTGATGTCTTGACCCTCGGGGCTGGGCGTCCACGCCCGCGCCCCGAGGGCAGCGGCTACGACGTCTTGTCCGCCACGGCGGCATACCCGCCGGTTTCTTCTGCAGCGTCTTCTGACGCCAAGGTCTCCAGGGCCACACCGCGAGTTTCAATCCCCAGCGCCCACACCGCAGCCGCAGCCACCGCAAACGACAGCGCACCAAGCGTGAATACACCGCCCTGTCCGAACACCGGTAGCACGACGCCCACAACGTAAGGACCAATCAGCGAGCCGACGCGGCCGATGGCCGATGCAAAGCCGGAGCCCGTGGCGCGCGCGCCAGTGCCGTACTGCTCGGGCGTGTAGGTGTACAGCACCGCCCACATGCCAAACAGGAAGAACTGCATCCCCAAGCCAGTGCAGACCAGCAACGTGACGCTGCCACCGTACAGCGCGCTCTGGCCATACAGATACGCCATGGCGCCGCCGCCCAGTAGCGATGCAATGCAAGTGGGTTTGCGCCCCCAGCGCTCCACCAGCCACGCTGCACACAGGAAACCC
The DNA here is from genome assembly GCA_039592975.1 of Ralstonia sp. Taxonomy (GTDB): domain Bacteria; phylum Pseudomonadota; class Gammaproteobacteria; order Burkholderiales; family Burkholderiaceae; genus Ralstonia. The sequence goes on from JBCNQE010000003.1 coordinate 158,764, forward strand.
GGCACACCACCGAGCGAGATCAACACCGTGTAGTACACCGACTGCGTGACCGCGAAACCGGCCTGCTGCAACAGTGCGCCCAGCCACGACGTCAGTCCATAAAAGCCAAGCAACGCGAAGAACCACAGCAACCAGACCATCGTCGTGCGACGGCGATACGGGCCGCTCCAGATTTCACGCAACGCGCTGCGGCCGCGAGCCGGCGTGGCTGCCCTGTGCGGGGCCGGCGCGGGAAGTGTCGACAAGCCGGTCGACCGCATCACCTTGGCTTCGATATTGCGCATCACGGTATCGGCTTCGGCATGCCGGCCAGCGTGCTCGAGCCAGCGTGGCGATTCGGGCACCGCCCGGCGCACGATCAGCACGAAGAACGCCGGCACCGCCAATAGCGCAAACACCGCGCGCCAGCCGAACTGCGGCAGCACAAAGTAGGAGACGATGCCCGCTGTGATAAAGCCCAGTGGCCAGAAGCCGTCCATCAATGCAATCAGGCGGCCCCGGTTTGCGGTGGGCACGAATTCCGACAGCAGCGTCTGCGCTACCGGAAACTCCATCCCCATCCCGATACCCAGCAGCACACGCCACACAATCAGCGCCTCCACGCTTTGCGCTGTTGAGCACAGGTACGACGCCACACCCCACAGCACCATGCTCCACTGGAACACCGGCCGGCGCCCATAGCGGTCTGCCAGCAAGCCGGCAACTGCTGCGCCGATCACCATGCCGAAAAAGCTGGAGCTGGCCACCAGCCCGGCCGTGGCGGTGGAGAGCCCGAATTCCTTCTTGATCGAGCCGAGGACGAACGTCATCGTCGCCAAGTCGACCGAATCAAAGAAGAAGGCGATGGCGATGATGATGAAGATGCGCTTGTGATAGCCGGAAAATGGCAGGCGTTCGAGCCGCGCGGCAGCACTCGCGTGAGCAGGGTCTGGAAATGCAGTAGGCATGGCGTCCTCATACATGGGTGAAAGGGTTGGATCACCAGTAGACGCGGTTGGCCGGTGCCGCTCTGGCGCAAAACCGTCGCGGGTCTGCGTAATTGCGACACGGCGTCCGATACGCCGTTTGCCATGTCCCGCTTGTGGCATCTCGTTGCGATGTCGGTGGCGGCCAAGCGCGCGTCGTGTTTTGTACATCGGCACCCTGGTGCCCCCGACTACTCTCGAAGACGCTGCCGTGCTGGTCTTGTCTTTGGCCCGTACGGCGGCCGTGCGATTCAATAAGACATGGAGACAAGGCTATGAGCAATAACCGAGGCGTCGTCTATCTTGGCCCGGGCAAGGTCGAGGTGCAGAACATCGACTATCCGAAAATGGTTGACCCCAGCGGCCGTGCGATCGGCCACGGGGTGATCCTCAAAGTCGTGAGCACGAACATCTGCGGGTCGGATCAGCACATGGTGCGTGGGCGCACAACCGCACCGGTCGGCCTGGTGCTGGGCCACGAGATCACCGGCGAGGTGGTTGAAGTCGGCCGCGATGTCGAAACCCTGAAGATTGGCGACTTGGTGTCGGTACCGTTCAACGTTGCCTGCGGACGCTGCGCGATGTGCAAGGAGCAACACACCGGCGTGTGCCTGAGCGTCAACCCGGCCCGCGCGGGCGGTGCGTACGGCTACGTCGACATGGGCGGCTGGATTGGCGGGCAAGCCGAGTACGTGCTGGTGCCGTATGCCGACTTCAACCTGCTGAAGTTCCCCGACCGCGACCAGGCCATGGCGAAGATCCGCGATCTGACCTGTCTCTCGGACATTCTGCCCACGGGCTATCACGGCGCCGTAACGGCTGGCGTCAAGCCCGGCTCAACGGTCTACATTGCCGGCGCGGGCCCGGTCGGCATGGCGGCGGCGGCTTCGGCGCGCCTGCTGGGCGCGGCCTGCACGATCGTTGGCGACATGAACCCTGCGCGTCTGGCACACGCCAAGGCGATGGGCTTTGAGGTGGTGGATCTATCGAAGGACGCAACGCTCGGCGAGCAGATTGCCGCCATTCTGGGCACGCCCGAGGTGGATTGCGCGGTCGATTGCGTGGGCTTTGAGGCGCACGGCCACGGCTCCAATCACACCGAAGAAGCGCCTGCCACGGTGTTGAATTCGCTGATGGAGATCACGCGGCCTGCCGGCGCCATCGGTATCCCCGGGCTGTACGTGACGGACGATCCGGGCGCAAAGGATGTCGCTGCAAAGCATGGCGGCCTGAGCATCCGCTTCGGCCTCGGCTGGGCAAAATCGCATTCGTTCCATACCGGGCAGACGCCGGTGCTGAAATACAACCGCAACTTGATGCAGGCGATCTTGCATAACCGCCTGCCGATTGCCGACATCGTCAACGTGACGGTGATCTCGCTGGACAACGCGCCGGAGGGCTACCGCCAGTTTGATGGTGGCGCACCGCGCAAATTCGTCATCGACCCGCACGGTTTGCTGGCCGCCTGATCGGCTGCGGAAAGCAAGAGAAGAAAAGAAGGGCAGCCCGTATCGGCTGCCCTTTTTTGCATGGGTATGTAGCGGTCAGCTCAGCCTGCGTACATCACCTGCGCTGAATAGGACGAGGGCGGGGATACGGCCGGTGCCGAAGCGCGCGCCAACGGAGCAGCCTGCGCGCGGCGTTCACGCGTGGGCGCCACGCCGAAGGCATCGCGGTAGCTCTTGCTGAAATGGCAGGCAGACTGGAAGCCGCATGCCATCGTGATGTGCATGATCGACATGTCCGTTTGCAGCAGCAGCTCCCGGGCGCGGCGCAGGCGCAGCGTCAGGTAGTAGTGCGTTGGCGTCATCCCCAGGTGGTCACGGAACAGCCGCTGCAACTGGCGCTGTGACATGCTGGCCAGCCGTGCCAGTTCCTCGCGCGACAGCGGCTCTTCGATGTTGTTCTCCATCAGAGAGACGACCTCGAACAGCGATTTGTTGGCCGAGCCCAGTCGCGCCACCAGCGGCATCTTCTGCTGTGCGCCCGTATCGCGCACATGCTCGACGATGAACTGCTCAGCGATCTGTGTGACGCGTGCCGTGCCAATCCGCTTGGCAATCAGGTTCAGCATCATGTCGAGCGGCGCTACGCCTCCGGTACAGGTCACACGGTCGCGGTCGACAACGAACAGCTCCTTCAGGAAGCGCGTGTCGGGAAATTCCTCCTTCAGCGCCGACATGTTTTCCCAATGGATGGCACAGGCATAACCGGCCAGTAGCCCCGACTTGGCCAACGCATAGGTGCCGGTGCACAGGCTGCCCAGCAGGATGCCTTCGCGCGCCGCGCGCCGCAGTGCGGACAGGTGCGCGGCGGTGGTCGCGCGCTGCACGTCGATGCCGCCGCAGACAAAAACGATGTCGGGCCGGCCGATGCTGTCTGCCGGCTTGGTATCGATCGCCAGCCCGTTGCTGGCCGCGACAGGCCCACCCTCCGGGCTGACGATGGACCACCGGTATAGCTCTTGGCCGCTCAGATAGTTCGCCATGCGCAAGACTTCGATCGCGTTGGTGAACGCGATCATCGTGAAGTTCGGCAGCGGCATGAACGCGAAGTGCTGCAGCGACGCAGTTCGGTCGGACGACATGGGGGCGTTCCTTGGTTTCGATTGGCCATTGGGTCCAGGTAATCCCGGGTACCGGCTAAGGCTCTGTCGCTTATTGATAGTGGGATTGCAACTATCGGGCCATACGGCGAAACCCTACTCGCTGGGGTGAAAGGCGCTGTAGTGACAACACGTTGCACCTGATATGTGAGGGGCCGCACCTCTGCCGCGCGATGGGCACGTTCATGGTGCGCTCCATTGCTGCGATGCGGCATGCCTGTGGCGCCATGTTGGCCTGCCGTGTTGGCGGAATCTGAATTTGTACAAAACGGACGCGAATGGCGGAAAAGGAAAAGAACACGTCTGAATTCGTCAATCGACGAAGGATGCCGGCGTCAAGAATAGAGCCGTCAACCACGCAGCGCCGACCAGACAAGAACGCTCGGCACCGTGGGTTTCGCAAGCCGCTTCTGCAAGTCTTCAGGTAGCCCCCAACCCTTCACGGACGCCCCATGTCGAACACGCAGTCTTTCTTCTCGCAGCCCCTTGCCGAGCGCGACGCGCCGGTGCGCAGCACCCTCCTGAAGGAACTCGAACGGCAGCAGTCGCAGGTGGAATTGATTGCCTCGGAAAACATCGTCTCGCGCGCGGTGCTGGAGGCTCAGGGTTCGGTCTTTACTAACAAGTATGCAGAGGGCTACCCGGGCAAGCGCTACTACGGCGGCTGCGAATACGCCGACGAGGTGGAGGCGCTTGCCATTGACCGCATAAAGCAACTGTTCAACGCCGGTTTTGCCAACGTGCAACCGCACTCGGGTGCGCAGGCCAATGGCGCGGTGATGCTGGCGCTGACCAAGCCCGGGGATACGGTGCTCGGTATGTCACTCGACGCCGGCGGCCACCTCACGCACGGCGCCAAGCCCGCCCTGTCGGGCAAGTGGTTCAACGCGGTGCAGTACGGCGTGAACCGCGACACGATGCTGATTGACTACGACCAGGTCGAAGCGCTGGCGCGCGAGCACAAGCCAAGCCTGATCATCGCCGGCTTCTCGGCCTACCCGCGCAAGCTCGACTTTGCACGCTTCCGCGCCATTGCCGATAGCGTGGGCGCCAAGTTGATGGTCGACATGGCGCATATCGCCGGCGTGATTGCTGCAGGGCGCCATGAGAACCCCGTCGACCATGCTCACGTCGTCACGTCCACCACGCACAAGACGCTGCGTGGCCCGCGTGGCGGCTTCGTGCTGACGAACGACGAAGACATCGCCAAGAAAATCAACTCGGCCGTGTTCCCTGGCTTGCAGGGTGGCCCGCTGATGCACGTGATTGCCGGCAAGGCGGTTGCGTTTGGCGAGGCGCTTCGCCCCGAGTTCAAGACCTACATTGACAACGTGCTGGCCAACGCCAAGGCGCTCGGTGAGGTGCTGAAGGCGGGCGGCGTCGACCTTGTCACCGGGGGCACAGACAACCATCTGCTCCTGGTCGATCTACGGCCCAAGGGGCTCAAGGGCACGCAGGTGGAACAGGCGCTGGAGCGCGCGGGCATCACCTGCAACAAGAACGGCATTCCGTTCGATACCGAAAAGCCGACCATCACGTCGGGTGTCCGCCTTGGCGCACCCGCGGCTACCACGCGTGGTTTTGGTGTTCCCGAATTCGAGCTGGTCGGCCGCTTGATCCTGCAAGTGTTCGAAGCGCTGCGTGCCAACCCCGAAGGCGACCAGGCGACCGAGCAACGTGTGCGCCGCGAGATCTTCGCCCTGTGCGACCGCTTCCCGATTTACTGACCTGACGACCGGAGTACTGGAGCCACCATGGGAACGCTGCATCAAGACAGCATCATCATCGACGGTCTGAACATCTCGAAATTCGAGCGGCCGGTATTTGAAGACATGCGCCGTGGCGGAATTACCGCCGCCAACTGCACGGTGTCGGTGTGGGAGAACTTCACCAAGACCGTCGACAACATCGGGGTGATGAAGCAGAAGATCCGCGACAACGGCGAACTGCTCACGCTCGTGCGCACGACCGACGACATCTTCCGCGCGAAGAAGGAAGGCAAGACCGGGATCATCCTGGGCTTTCAGAACGCGCATGCATTCGAGGACAACCTCGGCTACATCGAAGCGTTTGCCGACATGGGCGTGCGCGTGGTGCAGCTCTGCTACAACACGCAGAACTTGGTCGGTACGGGCTGTTACGAGCGCGATGGCGGGCTGTCGGACTTCGGCCGCGAAGTGATCACCGAGATGAACCGCGTCGGCATCATGGTCGACCTGTCGCATGTGGGTGGGAATACGTCGTCGGAAGCGATTGCGTTCTCGAAGAAGCCGGTGTGTTACTCGCATTGCCTGCCGTCTGGTCTGAAAGAGCATCCGCGCAACAAGAGCGACGCACAGCTCAAGGAGATCGCCGACGCGGGCGGCTTCGTCGGCGTGACGATGTTCGCGCCGTTCCTCAAGCGCGGCATCGAGGCGACGATTGACGACTACATCGAAGCCATTGGCTACGTGGTGAACCTCATCGGCGAGGACGCAGTCGGCATCGGCACGGACTTCACGCAGGATTTCGCGAAGGAGTTCTTCGACATGCTGACGCACGACAAGGGCCGCTATCGCCAGCTGACGAACTTCGGCAAGGTGATCAACCCGGACGGCATCCGCACGATCGGAGAATTCCCGAACCTGACCGCCGCGATGGAGCGCCACGGTTGGAGCGAGTCGCGCATCCGCAAGATCATGGGCGAGAACTGGGTGCGCGTGTTCAAGGATGTGTGGGGCGCATAAGCCCAGCCCAAAACCAGCCATTTCAGCAACACGAAACCGGACGTGCCTGCGCAACCAGCGTGGGTGCGCGGGCGAGGCCGCGCCTGCCGAACCTGCAACCGGGCGGTGTACCGACATTCTTCCTCACGGAGCCACACATGCAACCTCAACTGCCCATCAACGTTGACCCGAACACAGGCGTTTGGACCACCGATGCGTTGCCGATGCTGTACGTGCCGCGCCATTTCTTCACGAACAACCACACGGCCGTGGAAGACGCGCTGGGCCGCGACACCTATGCCGAGATCCTCTACAAGGCGGGCTACAAATCCGCGTACCACTGGTGCGATAAGGAAGCGAAGCTGCACGGCATGCAGGGGATGGCGGTGTTCGAGCACTACCTGAAGCGACTGTCGCAGCGCGGCTGGGGCTTGTTTTCCATCCTGGAAGCGGACCCCGCGCGGGCGCACGCCCGGATCGAACTTTGCCACTCGTCGTTCGTGCTCGCGCAGCCGGGCAAGGAAGGCAAGCTCTGCTACATGTTCGCTGGCTGGTTTGCTGGCGCGATGGACTGGGTGAACGACACCACGCCGCAAGGCAAGGGCGCACCGCGCGCCCAATCGAAGGAGGTGCAGTGTGCTGCCGAAGGGCATGACCACTGCATCTTCGAGGTATCGCCCATCGCGCACTGACGTACCAGCACGGTCCCATTCGTACTGCCCCGTACCACCACGCACCACCAGATTCACGCATACCAGAGGTCGCCAGCGATGCGCTATCCCCACTTGTTCAAGCCCCTGCAGCTCAATCAGCTCACGCTGCGCAACCGGATTGTCAGCACCGCGCATGCGGAGGTGTATGCGGAGCCAGGCGGCCTGCCGGGCGAGCGCTACATCCGCTACTACGAAGAGAAAGCCAAGGGCGGTGTTGGCCTGGCGGTCTGCGGTGGATCGAGCCCCGTGTCGATCGACAGCCCGCAAGGTTGGTGGAAATCCGTGAACCTCGCGACCGACAAGGTCATCGACCCACTGGCGCGGCTGGCCGAAACCATGCACCGCCACGGCGCGAAGATCATGATCCAGGCCACGCACATGGGCCGACGCTCGGCGTTTCATGGCGAACACTGGCCGCATCTGATGTCGCCCTCCGGCGTGCGCGAGCCGGTACACCGTGGCAATGCCAAGATCATCGAGGTGGAAGAGATCCGCCGGATCATCAGCGACTTTGCAGCGGCCGCCAAACGGGTGAAAGCAGCGGGTATGGACGGCATCGAGATCTCTGCCGCGCACCAGCATTTGATCGACCAGTTCTGGAGCCCGCGCACCAACCACCGCACGGATGAATGGGGCGGCAGCCTTGAAAACCGTCTGCGCTTCGGCGTCGAGGTACTGAAGGCCGTGCGCGAAGCGGTCGGCAAGGACTTCTGCGTTGGCCTGCGGATGTGCGGCGACGAATTTCACGAAGACGGCCTGGACCACACCCAGTTGAAGGAGATCGCTCAGGCCATGTCTGAGACAGGGCTGATCGACTATCTCGGCGTGATCGGCTCTGGGGCCGACACCCACAACACGCTGGCGAACTGCATGCCACCGATGGCGCTGCCGCCAGAACCGTTCGTGCATCTTGCTGCCGGTATCAAGTCGGTGGTCAAGGTGCCCATCATGCACGCGCAGAGTATTCGCGATGCGGGTCAGGCTGAACGGCTGCTGGCGAGCGGGATGATCGACCTGGTTGGCATGACGCGCGCGCAGATGGCCGATCCGCACATGGTGATCAAGATTCGCGATGGCCGCGAAGACGAGATCAAGCAATGCGTGGGCGCCAACTACTGCATTGACCGCCAATACAACGGCCTGGATGTGCTGTGCATCCAGAACGCGGCAACGTCGCGTGAAGAAACGATGCCGCATGTCATCGAGAAATCGCGTGGGCCGAAGCGCAAGGTGGTTGTGGTCGGGGCGGGCCCGGCCGGGTTGGAGGCCGCACGCGTGGCGCGTTCGCGCGGGCATGACGTGGTGTTGTTCGAGAAGCACCACGAGGTTGGTGGCCAGATCCTGCTGGCGGCCAAGGCGCCGCAGCGTGAGCAGATGGCCGGCATCGTGCGCTGGTTCGATATGGAAACGAAGCGGCTTGGCGTAGACCGCCGGCTCGGCGCTGCGGCTGACACGAAGATGATCATGGCGGAGAAGCCCGACATCATCGTGTTGGCAACGGGCGGGTCGAGCTTCACCGGTCAGGTGCCGGCGTGGGGCGTTGCGGAAGGCCTGGCCGTCAGTTCGTGGGACATCCTGTCCGGCAAGGTGGAGCCGAAACAGAACGTGCTGGTGTACGACGGTGTCAGCACGCATGCCGGGTCGGGCGTGGCGGATTTCATCGCCAGTCGCGGATCGAACGTCGAGATCGTCACGCCCGACGTGAAGGTGGGCGACGACTGCGGCGGCACAACGTTCCCGATCTTCTATCGGCGCCTGTATGCGCAGGGCGTGATCCAGACCCCCAACTGCTGGCTCGACCGCGTGTACCAGGAGGATGGCAAGACCATCGCCGTGCTGCGCAACGAATACACGGAAGAGCAGGAAGAGCGAGTGGTCGATCAGGTCGTCATCGAGAACGGCATCGCGCCCAACGATGACTTGTACTGGAAGCTCAAGCCGGAATCGCTGAACCTCGGCCAAGTCGACGTGCACAAGCTCTTCGCCGCTGAGCCGCAGCCGTGGTTGTCGGAAGAGCTCGGCAACGGGCGATTCCTGCTGTTCCGGGTAGGCGATTGCATCTCCATGCACAACATCCACGGCGCGATTTACGACGCGCTGCGCCTCACGAAGGATTTCTGACGCCATGAATCCGTCCTTCCTGATTACCGCGTTGCTCTGGGTGTCGGTGGCAGGGCTCGCGTTTGCGGTGGCCAAGCGCGCGTCCTACTGGCGGCTTGGGCGGGCCACGGCCCCCGGGGCGTTCAGCGTGGCGAACCTGTTTGCCATTCCAAAGCGCTATTTCGTGGATCTGCACCACGTCGTCGCGCGCGATCCGTATATCGCCAAGACCCACGTTGCCACGGCCGGCGGTGCGATTGCTGCCCTGGCGCTCGTGTTCATCAACTATGGGCTCGCGATCTACTCGCCGTGGCTGGATCGGCTGACGCTGCTGGCGGCACTGGCGATGTTGATCGGCGCGGTGTTTGTCTGGCGCCGTCGCGCAGCGAAGGATGTGCCGGCTCGGCTGTCGCGCGGGCCATGGAATACGCTGCCATGGCTGCTGGGTGCATTTGCGCTGGGTCTCACGCTGTACATGGTGGTGCCGACCAGCGCAATGTCGGGTGCGTTTGCTGTGCTCTGTGCCTTGCTTATCGGCGTGGGAGCGTTCGCCATGACGTTCGGCGCTGCCAAGGGCGGCCCGATGAAGCATGCGATTGCGGGGCTGATGCATCTGGCGTTCCATCCGCGCCAGGAGCGCTTTGCCGGTTCGCCGGCGTCGTACACCGGCAATGGCACCGCCACGCCGCCGACGGCACTCAAGCTGCCGGAGATTGAGCGCAAGGAGTACGGCGTCGCCAAGCCGGTTGAATTCCGCTGGAACCAACTGCTGAGCTTTGATGCGTGCGTGCAGTGTGGCAAGTGTGAGGCTGCCTGCCCGGCATTCGCCGCGGGCCAGCCGCTGAACCCCAAGAAGCTGATCCAGGACCTCGTCGTTGGCATGGCAGGGGGCACCGACGCCGCGTATGCCGGTAGCCCGACGCCCGGTATCGCAGTCGGCCAGCATCGCGGGGAGCCGCACGGCGCGATTGTCTCCGGCTTGGTCGAAGCGCAGACGCTTTGGTCATGCACAACCTGCCGCGCCTGCGTGCAGGAATGCCCGATGCTGATCGAGCACGTTGACGCGATTGTCGACATGCGTCGCAACCAAACGCTGGTGCACGGCACCGTGCCGGGCAAGGGACCAGAGGTGCTGGCCAACCTGCGTGAAACCGGCACGATGGGCGGTTACGACACGGCTGCACGCTATGACTGGGCGGTCGACCTGAATGCCCCGATTGCGCAGCCAAGCAAGCCGGTCGACGTGCTGTTCGTGGCGGGCGAGGGCGGCTTTGACATGCGCTATCAGCGGACGCTGCGCGCTTTTGTGAAGGTGCTGAACAAGGCTGGCGTCGACTATGCCGTGCTGGGCGGCGTGGAAACCGATACGGGTGACGTCGCGCGCAGGCTGGGCGACGAGGCGACGTTCCAGCAGATGGCGAAGCGACTCATCGGCACGCTCAATACGCTGTCGTACCGTCAGATCGTGACCGCCGACCCGCACGTCATGCACAGCCTGCGCAACGAGTATCGCGCGCTCGGCTTGCGCGTAGCGGTCAAGCATCACACGACCTACCTGGCCGAACTCGCCGCCAGCGGAAAGATCGCGCCCAAGGCCCTCGATGCGCTGCGCGAGAAACGCACCACGTATCACGACCCTTGCTACCTCGGCCGCTACAACGGCGAGACCGAAGCACCGCGCAAGCTGCTGAAGTCGATCGGCATTCAAGTCGTGGAAATGGAGCGCAACGGGCTGCGTGGCCGCTGCTGTGGTGGCGGTGGCGGGGCACCGCTGACGGACATCCCAGGCAAGCAGCGCATTCCGGACATCCGTATCGCCGATGCGCGCGCCGTCAACGCAGAGGTGGTTGCCGTGGCGTGCCCGAACTGCACGGCGATGCTGGAAGGTGTGGTCGGTCCGCGGCCCGATGTGCTGGATGTGGCGGAACTTGTGGCTGCCTCGTTGGAGTGACTTGATGCACACGATCAAACGAATCGATCCGCGCCGGCCGTTCGTCATCACGGCCGCCGGACTCAAACGCATCACCTTGGGCGAGGTGGGTAGCGCAGGTGCCAGCACGGCGCATTGGCCGGCCCGCGCGCACGGCACAGCCGCCAAGCCGCGGCGTGCATTGCATGCTCCGGAACACGTGCTGCTCGTGGTTGCACACACGGACCGCGGTGCGCTGGATGACCACGCACGCCAGGCGCTCGCCGCCGCTGCGTTGCTGGCAGATGCACAGACGGAAGTGGCGCTGCTCGTATTTGGTGAGTTCAAGGACGATGCCGCCGCCCTGGGTGCCGACAAAGTTGTGGTGCTGTCCGAATTTGACCGCCGCGCGTTTGCGCCCGAGCGTGAGCTGCAGGTGCTACGCGCATGCGTAGCCGCGCTGGCGCCGCAGCACATCTTCCTGCCCGACAACGCAACTGGCGACGGCGATCTTGGCCGCCGCTACGCGGCATCTACCGGCGCGTCCGTGGCAACGCACGTGGTGGAGATCGATGCACACCACGTTGGCGTGTACGCGCAGGCGAAGCGCGCATTTGCCACCCGGCCGCTTCCGGAAGTCGTCTTGCTGGCGCCAAATGCGGTGGAGGCAAAGCTGCCGTTTGTTGGGGCGGGTGAGCATGTCGCGCACGACTTCGTTGCCTCGGCTGCCGTTGCATCGCCACGCATGCGTGACCTTGGCCTGGAGGAAGTCGATGCCGCGCAGGTCGCGCTGGAGGAGGCCGACTTCATCGTGTCGGCGGGCAACGGCGTGTCGGATATTGGCGCGTTCGAGCGGCTCGCCGGTGCGTTTGGTGCGGCCATCGCTGCAAGCCGCGTTGCGGTGGATAACGGCCACTTCACGCGCGACAAGCAGGTCGGCGCCACGGGCAAGACCGTGGAGGCGAGCGTGTACATCGCGTTCGGTATCTCTGGCGCCGTGCAGCATTTGCAGGGCATCAAGGACTGTCGCCATGTAATCGCGGTGAATCTGGATGGCAGCGCGCCGATTGCCAAGCGTGCAGACCTGACAGTGGTGGGGGACGCGCAGACCACTATCGCCGCGTTGATCGATCAAGTGCAGGCCGCACGCGCAACGCGTGGCCAGTCAGGGGCCGCTGTAGAACGCCGTGAAGCGGAGGAAATCGCAGCATGACCGCAACCCGAAAGTTGAAGCGGTTCGCCGTACTGGTATCGGTTGGGCGCCATCCGGTCAGCGGTGCTACCCGCTATAGCCGCAATGACGCCGTGGCGCTGGAAATTGGCCGTCAGCTCGCCGACCGCCATTTGGCGCAATTGGACGTCGTCCATGCGGGTGATCCGGATAACCCGGCGCTGTCCGAATACCTCGCGCTCGGTGCAAAGGAAGTCGTCGTGCTGGCCTGTGATGACGGGGACGATGCGGCTGCCGCCATCGCGGAACGCCTGCAAGGCTACGACCTCGTCCTGACCGGTACACGTGCGGAAGGTGCGTATGACACGGGGATGCTCCCGTACCGAGTGGCCGAAGCGCTCGGGTATCCCCTGGTGGGGCAGGCTGTGGACGTGGCGATTGAAGAGGGCCGGGCGGCGGTGCGACAGTTTCTGCCGAAGGGCCTACGGCGGCGCGTGGAGACGACCTTGCCAGCCGTAGTGGCGGTGCATCCGCTGGCGAACGCGCAGCCCCGTTACGCCTACGCCCGGTTGCGGGCCGGTGTGATCCGGCCGACGCAGGTGGCACCTGGGGCGGATGCGCATGCAGCCGCATGGACGATCGGCCCCCTGGAGCGCAAACCGGTGAAGCTTGTTGCCGCAGAAAAGCGCTCCGGACATGCCCGGATGCTGTCCGCCACCACCACGGAAAGTCGCGGCGGCAACGTCGTAATTGAAGGAACTTCCGTCGAAAAAGCACAAGTGATCCTCGCCTATTTGCGCGAGCATCAACTCATCGACTACTGATCGACGACTGATAAGCGCCTGTCGCAAGAACCAAGGATGCAAGGAGTCCGGAGCAGACAATGAAAGTATCGGCAGACATTCGTGCATTGATTGAACGGCGCAAAGCCGGCTACAGCCTTGAGGCGCCCTTCTACCATAGCGAAGCGATTTTCGCGCTCGATATGGAAGCTATCTTCCGCCAGCACTGGATCCAGGTCGCGGTGGAGCCGGACGTGCCCGAGCCGGGCGACTATGTGACGGTGGAGCTGGGCAGCGATTCCATCCTCATCGTGCGCGATGACGACATGGCCATCCGCGCCTTCCACAACGTATGCCGGCATCGTGGCGCGCGGCTGTGCAATGCGGACAAGGGCACGGTCGGCAACATCGTCTGCCCGTATCACAGCTGGACGTACAACCTGACCGGCCAGCTGATGTTTGCCGAGCACATGGGCGAGAAGTTCGACCGCTGCAAGCACAGCCTCAAGCCGGTGCACGTGCAAAACCTGGCGGGCCTGATCTTCATCTGCCTGGCGGAAAATCCGCCGGATTTCTCCGCGATGCGCGAGGCGATGGAACCCTACCTGCTACCGCACGACCTGCCCAACACGAAGATCGCCGCGCAGGTCGACATCATCGAAAAAGGCAACTGGAAGCTGACGCTGGAAAACAACCGCGAGTGCTATCACTGCGTGGCCAACCATCCGGAGCTGACGGTGTCTCTGTACGAGTACGGCTTCGGCTATCAGCGCTCGGACGCCAACGCCGAAGGCATGGACGCCTTTGTGCAGACCTGCATCACCCGGGGCAAGCAGTGGGCCGAGATGGGGTTGCCGTCGGAAGAGATTGAGCGGCTGCTCGAGGTCACTGGTTTCCGCACGCAGCGTCTGCCGCTGGATCGCAGCGGCGAATCGCAGACGCTCGACGCCAGGGTCGCGTCAAAGAAACTGCTCGGCGGCTTCAAGCAGGCGGACCTCGGCGGGCTGTCGTTCTGGACACAGCCGAACTCGTGGAATCACTTCATGAGCGACCACATCGTGGCGTTTTCGGTGATTCCGCTCTCTGCCGGCGAGACGCTGGTGCGCACGAAATGGCTGGTGCACAAGGACGCGGTGGAAGGTGTCGACTATGACGTGAAAAACCTGACCGCCGTGTGGAATGCGACGAACGATCAGGACCGTGCACTGGTGGAGTATTCGCAGCGCGGGTCAGAGAGCAGCGCGTACGAGCCGGGCCCGTATTCGCCGTACACGGAAGGTCTCGTCGAGAAATTCGCCGCCTGGTATATCGCCCGGCTGGCCGAGCAGATCGAAGCTTCGCAATCAACCTGAGAATCTGAGAACCGGAGCACGACATGATGCGAGATGCGGGCCAATTCGATCTCATGGAAAGCCGCGTGACACGGCCGGCGTTCTGGGCGGCCCTGCCGGAGCGCTGGACGAGCGATGTTGAAGAGACCCTGGTGTGCTGCCACGTCCGGCAAGAAACGCACGATGTGAAGAGCTTCTTCTTCCGCTCGCCGCGTGGCCACGCATTCTCGTTTGAGCCCGGGCAGTTCATCACGCTGGAACTGGATATCGACGGCGACACGATCAACCGGTGCTACACGATCTCGTCGTCGCCCGCGCGACCGCATACGCTGTCGATTACCGTTAAGCGCGTGCCGGGCGGCAAGGTGTCGAACTGGCTACATGACAACCTGCAACCGGGCATGGCGATCCGCGTGCTGGGCCCCGCCGGCGAATTTACGTGTGCCCGGCATCCGGCACGCAAGTATCTGTTTCTGTCGGCGGGGTCGGGTGTGACGCCATTGATGTCAATGAGCCGCGCCCACCACGATCTTGCCGAGGATCACGACATCGTGTTCGTGCACAGCGCGCGTACGCCGGACGACATCATCTTCGCGCGCGAGCTGGATCTCATCGCAGCGAATCACACAAACTTCCGCACCGCGTTTGTGGTGGAGCGCCTTGGCGCACGCACCAACTGGCCTGGCATCACCGGTTTCCTTTCGCTACCGCTGTTGAAGCTGATCGCGCCGGACTTCATGGAGCGCGAGATCTTCACCTGCGGCCCCGCGCCGTATATGAAAGCCGTGCGTAGCTTGCTGGATGAAGCGGGTTTCGACCACGCGCACTACCACGAAGAGAGCTTCTCGTTTGAATCCCTGATGGCCGAGGCCACCGCCGATGTGGCCGTTGCGGACGTCGCACCCCCGACGGACGTGGGCTCCCACGCGCCGCAGTTCAGCATCAGCTTTGCAAAGAGCGGTCGCGAGATCGCCTGCGGTTCCGGCCAGCATGTGCTGGAGGCGGCGCGTCAGGCCGGCGTGCGGCTGCCGGCATCCTGCACCCAGGGGATGTGCGGTACCTGCAAGGCCAAGCTCGTGTCAGGCCAGGTTGATATGAAGCACAACGGCGGCATCCGCCAGCGTGAAATCGACCAGGGGATGGTGTTGCTGTGTTGCAGCAAACCGTTGTCGGATCTGGTGATCGACAAATAAGAGCCAGCGTCGGCGCCCGCCACGGCGGTGCCGAACGCCAGCCACGGATTGCGACGATGGGTCGTCAGTGAGCTAACGCGTTCAAGCGCGGAATATAGGAGGAAGCACCATGAAGTTTCTCGAAAAGCTGGTTTTTACCAGTGCCGCATCGGTGATGTTGACGTGGAGCGCGCTTGCACTTGGCGCGACAAAACCCGCCCTGAAGATCGGTTATGTCGAGGGGTGGGACGACAGTGTTGCCACCACCAATGTGGCCGCCCGCATCATTGAAAAGAAGCTCGGGTATCCGGTGCAGCTCGTGCCGGTGGCGGCGGGCGTGATGTGGCAGGGCGTTGCACGGGGCGACCTGGATGCGACGTTGTCGGCGTGGTTACCCGTCACCCAAGGTGCCTATTGGGATCAGTTCAAGACCAAAGTGGTCGACCTCGGCCCCAACTTTACTGATGCGCGCATTGGCTTGATCGTCCCGGATTCCGTCAGTGCGAAGAGCATTGACGATCTGAACGCAAACAAGGCAGCGTTCGAGGGGCGGATCGTTGGCATCGACGCCGGGGCTGGCGTGATGCGCAAGACAGACGATGCGATCAAGGCCTATGGGCTGAGCTATTCGTTGATGCCGAGTTCCGGTAGCGCAATGACGGCGGAACTGGCGCGCTCAATGAACGCGAAAAAGCCGGTGATCGTGACGGGCTGGGCGCCGCACTGGATGTTTGCGAAGTGGAAGCTGCGTTTCCTGGACGACCCCAAGAAAGTGTTTGGCGATGCTGAGCACGTCGACAACGTGGTGAATCCGGGCCTGGAGACGAAAGCGAAACCCGTGGTGGCGTTTCTCAAGAAGTTTCAGTGGAAACCCGGCGAGATCGACAGCGTGATGCTGGCCATTCAGAACGGTACCAAGCCAGACGCCGCGGCGGATGCGTGGATTGCCGCGCATGCCGACCGTGTGAACGGCTGGCTTGAGGGCACGCAAGCGCAATAATTCCGCCCGTTAGAAGAAAAACCGGCCACCTTCGCACCGCGACTGTGGCCGGTTTTCGTTTGGCGTGATGCTTACTGGAACACGACTGTCCGGTCGCCGTTAAGGAACACCTTGCGCTCGATGAACGCTTTCACCGCGCGCGACAGCGTCAGGCATTCCACATCCCGGCCGACCGCCAGCAATTGTTCTGGCCGATAGGAATGATCGACGCGTTCGACCACCTGCTCGATGATCGGACCTTCATCAAGATCATCGGTCACGAAATGCGCCGTGGCGCCGATCAGCTTGACGCCGCGCGCATGGGCCTGGTGATAAGGCTTGGCACCCTTGAACCCCGGCAGGAAGGAGTGGTGGATGTTGATGGCGCGGTTGACCAGCTTGGCACTCGTTTCTGGCGAGAGCACTTGCATGTAGCGCGCGAGAATCACCAGTTCGGCGCCGCTGGATTCGAACAGGTCGAGCCACTGCGCTTCCTGCTGCGCCTTGGTTTCGGGGGTGATTGGGAAATGGCGGAACGGCAGGCCATGCTGACGCGCTAGCGGCTCCAGCTCAGGGTGGTTGGATGCAATGCCGACGATGTCCATTTTGAGTTCACCCATCCGCCACCGGAACAGCAGATCGGCCAGGCAATGTTCCAGCTTCGACACCATGATCAGCACCTTGGGTCGGGCCTGGGCGTCGTGGATGGCCCATTGCATGCCGAAGGATTCTGCAATGGGCGTGAACTCGCGGCGCAGTGTGTCGATGGGCAGGCCATCGGTGCCGGTCGGGTGGAACACGCAGCGGACGAAGAAGCGCTGGCTGAGGTCGTCGTCAAATACGGTCAGCTCGTCGATGTAGCAGCGGTGGCGCTCGAGCAGGCCGACAACGGCAGCCACCTGACCAGGGCCGCTCGGGCAGGTCAGCGTCAGGATGAAGGATGGCGAACGGGATGGCGCGTCCATGCGATTCCTTTTTAGGGTTGAGCGCCGGCGCCGCACGGTTGACAAGCGCCGGCCATGCGCGCAGTAAAGCAGGGTGGATGGCCGCGCCGATAGAACCGAACCGCCACTGGGCTGGTATTGAGCCGCCAACCTTGGTACAGGGCGATTGGCGTGCCCAGCGGCAGTTTTTACGCGGCCGTTGTCGCTCCCGGACAAGCGGATGTCCGCTATCGTTGATGGGTGTTTCGGCTGTCGCATTTGAACAAGCAGTTGTCGGAAATCGTCGGCAGACGATGGCGGTTTCTGGCAACCATGTAGGGGAATTGCACCGGCTCGTTTGCAATGCGCAAAAGCAGTTGCCGAGGCATTCCGGCAGCACGCCATGTGACGTGCGGCGCCAGCAGTACCAGGAGAGGGTTTCGATGAATAGTCCCAAAGTGGTAGTCGAAGGTCTGAGCAAGGTATTTGGCAGCAACCCGCGCCAGGCGTTTGACATGCTCGCTGCCGGGTCAACGAAAGACGAAGTGTTCCGCCGGACCGGTCAGGTCGTCGGCGTGCACGACGTGTCGTTTGACGTGCAGGAGGGCGAGATTTTTGTGTTGATGGGCCTGTCAGGCTCCGGCAAGTCGACACTGATCCGGTTGGTCAACCGTCTGGTTGAGCCGACCGCCGGCAAGATACTGATTGGTGGCCGCGACGTGGCCACCGTGAGCCGTTCGGAACTGATTGCGCTGCGCCGCACGGATATGAGCATGGTGTTCCAGTCGTTTGCGCTGATGCCGCAGCGCACCGTGCTGTCGAACGCCGCGTTCGGGCTGGAGGTGGCCGGCATCGGCCGGGCGGAGCGCGAGCGCCGCGCCATGGCGGTGCTGGAGCAGGTGGGCTTGGCTGCCTTCGCGCAAAAGCTGCCGCGTGAATTGTCGGGCGGCATGCAGCAACGTGTGGGTCTGGCGCGCGCGCTCACCGTCAATCCATCGCTGATGATCATGGACGAGGCGTTCTCTGCGCTCGATCCGCTCAAGCGCAAGGAAATGCAGAACGTGCTGCTGCAGCTGCAGAAGGATCACCGGCGCACGATCATGTTCGTCTCGCACGATCTGGAAGAGGCGCTGCGCATCGGCAGCCGGATCGCCATCATGGAGGGCGGTCGGCTCGTGCAGGTGGGCACGCCGCAGGAGATCATCACCAACCCAGCCAATGACTACGTCCGCACCTTCTTTGACGGCATCGACACCAGCCGATACCTCACCGCGGGCGACCTGATGCAGACGGATGCCGTGCCCGTCGTTTCCAGACTCGACGCGGCCAGCATTGCCGCCACGCTGGATGGCGGCGTCGACTACGCCTTCGTGCTCGATACGCAACGCCGGGTTCGCGGTTGCGTCACGCGCGCCGCTGCACCGAACGTGCAACCGGTGGAGAGCATCCGCCACGACGCATCGCTTGAGCACGTGGTTGCACGCGTGGTCGAGTGTCCCAATGCACTGCCGGTGGTCGATCACGACGGCTGCTACCGTGGCTCGGTCAGCCGTGCACTCATCCTGAAAGCCATCACGCGCTCGCGAGGCCATCATGTCTGACACGCTCCCCATCGGCCACTGGGTTGACCAGGCCGTTCACTATCTGTTGGATCACGATGCCGCTGCCTTCGATGCGGTCGGCCGCGCGATTGAAGGCCTTGCCGAGTGGATCGAGCACGGTCTGCAGGCCGTACCGATGTGGGCCATGATGGCGTTCTTCATCGGCATCGGGCTTTGGCGCGTCGGCTGGCGGTTCGCGCTGTTCACAGCGGCATCGCTGTTCATCATCTCGGCCACGGGGTTTTGGGGCCAGACCATCATCACCCTGGGCCTGACGTTGTCGTCCACCATCATCAGCCTGGCGCTTGGCGTGCCGCTGGGGATCTGGGCCGCGCGCAACCGGGCGGTCGCGGCCATTGTTCGCCCCATCCTGGACCTGATGCAGACGATGCCTGCGTTCGTCTATCTGATTCCGGCGGCCATGCTGTTCGGTCTGGGCCGCGTGCCGGGCATTCTGTCGACGGTGATTTTTGCCATGCCGCCGGCCGTACGCTTGACGAGCCTCGGCATCCGCCAAGTCAACATGGAACTCGTCGAGGCGGGCCTGGCCTTCGGCTGCACGCCGCGACAGCTGTTGTACAAGGTGCAGATTCCGAACGCGCTGCCGTCGATCATGCAGGGCGTCAACCAGACCATCATGATGGCGCTGTCGATGGTGATCATCGCGTCGATGGTGGGGGCGGGCGGCCTAGGCAATGAAGTGCTCGCGAGTATCCAGCGGCTGGATATCGGGCTCGGGTTTGAAAGCGGTCTTTCCGTGGTGTTGCTGGCCATCATGCTGGACCGCATCACCGAGAGCTTTGGGCGCGCGCCCGGCGCGCCGAAAACGGCAATGTTCTCCGGGCTCAGGCAACTGTTCAGCGCCAAGGCCCAGCCAGTGCAGACCTGATTTGCCGTGCCGTCGCCTGACGTTCCGGCGGCGGCTATCCCCCCGACGTCTTGCAGATGCCCGCGGCAGCCGTGGTGACGCCGCGCGTATCGCTTCCGTTTCTCAGGAGACCGCTATGTCGTCTGCTGTTGCTGCGTTGGAGGCCCCGCGGGCCAGCGCTTCACAGTCGATGTCGTCCCTCGCGCATTTCGGCTTTTTGACCCTGCCGAATTTCTCGATGATCGCGTTCTCCAGCGCGGTGGAAGTGCTGCGCATGGCCAATTACGTCGGACGTGCGGAGCACTACACGTGGTCGATCTATTCGCCCACCGGTACGACCGTGCAGGCGAGCAACGGCATTGAAGTCCACCCGACACGCCCCGTAAACCAGGCGCAATTGCCCGACGTGATGATCGTTTGCGGGGGTACGCGCATCCGTGACGTGGTGGATGCCGAGTTGTGCGACATGCTGGCCGCGACCGCGCAGCGCGGCATACCACTGGGTGGCATCTGCACGGGCGCTTATGCGTTGATGCAGGCCCAACTGCTGGACGGATACCGCTGTTCCGTTCATTGGGAGAACCGCACTGCGCTGCAGGAAACGTTTCCGCACGTGCAGTTTGCCGATGAGTTGTTTGTGGTCGACCGCGATCGGCTGACATGCACGGGCGGCACCGCGCCGATCGACATGATGCTCAATCTTGTCGGCATGCGCTTCGGGCAGCGCATGGCGGCGCAGGTGGCGGAGCAGTTCGTGCTGGAACGCATCCGTGGTACGACGGACGTGCAGCCGATTCCGGTGGACATGCGCGTGGGCGACCTGCGAACCGAGCTGATCGAGGTGCTCCGATTGATGGAGGCGAACATTGAAGAGCCGCTCTCCCTGGAAGAGCTGACGCGGCTGGTCAATCTATCGCAGCGGCATCTGCAGCGGATGTTCAAGTGCTATCTGAACGTGTCACCCACCCACTACTACCTGACGCTGCGGCTCAAACGCGCCCGCGATCTGCTGCGGACCACCAACGCCTCCATTGCCCGCGTGACAGCGGTCTGTGGCTTTCATTCGCAATGTCATTTCAGCAAGGCGTATCGGGCGCAGTTTGGTTACGCGCCCAGTCATGAGCGTCGGCTGCAGGATTAGCAGGTAGCGCCACCCACTGTCCTCGCCGTCAATTCGCCCACACTGTCAATCGCCCTTGAGGGCGGTGCGCGAAAGCCCATTTCGCCAGCATGGGTGATCCTGCCAACAATCACGCCGATTGACCATTCAAAACGCAATTCGCTACCGTGCGGTGTGGGGTGAACGGTAGCATCGTCTGCGCGGCTGCTTCTAAGCTTGATGCCATACAGCGGGTGGCTTGCCACGCGCGTTCATCTTGGCATCCAACCACTCAGGAGCAGGCGCATGGCACTTCGGGATTTCAAAGTATTGACCTTCGACGTTGTCGGGACGTTGATCGACTTCGAGGGCGGCATGCTCGCCTACCTCCGCCGTGCCGTGCCGGACAGCAAGGTTACGGACGAGGACTTTTTAGCCGCCTACCGGGCCGCCCGCAAACGCGGCCAGACCGAGTGGTACCCCGACGATCTCGTGCCTTGCTGGCACAGCGTTGCGCAGCAGCTTGGCCTACCCGATACCGATGCGCTGGCACGCGGCTTTCGGGATTCCGTGGCGGAATGGCCGGCGTTTCCCGATTCAGTCGAGGCGCTGCAGCGCCTGCGCAAACACTTCAATCTCGTCACCATGACGAATGCGCAGTCGTGGGCACTCGAACACTTCCAACGCACGCTGGGCTCGCCGTTCGACATGCTGCTCAGCTGTGACGATGCCCTCTGCGAAAAGCCCGACGCGCAGTACTTCGCCTATGCACGGGGGCGCTACGAAGGCGCATGGGGCTTTAAGCAAGCCGACAACCTGCACGTGGCACAGAGCCAGTACCACGACATTGGCATTGCCACGCGCCTGGGCATCGCCACGTGCTGGATCGAGCGCCGCCACGGCATGAAGGGCTCAGGCGGCACCATCGAATCCGAACACACCGTGCCCGACTACCACTTCCACACGCTGGCGCAACTGGCCGATGCGGTGGAGGCCGGCGAATGAAGCCGAACGCCATTGCCGAACCGGTGGCCGATCTGCTGCCGGACCTCGTCGCGCTGCGCCGTGACCTGCACGCCAACCCGGAGCTGGCCTACGAAGAACACCGGACAGCAGGCATCGTGGCGCAATCGCTGCGTGTGCTGGGGCTGAAGGTGGAAGAGGGCATTGGCGGCACCGGCGTGGTGGCCACGTTACGCGGTGTGAATGGTGGAGGCGGCACCCGCAGCGTAGCGCTGCGCGCCGACATGGATGCCCTGCCGATGGTGGAACTGGGCCGGTCATCGCATGCCAGCCGCGTGCACGGCAAGCACCATGGGTGCGGGCATGACGGTCACACCAGCATGCTGATTGGCGCCGCGCGCCAGCTTGCGCGTACGGGCGTTGACGGCACGGTGCACTTCATCTTCCAGCCTGCCGAAGAAGGCCAAGCCGGCGCGCGCCGCATGATCGAAGACGGCCTGTTCGAGCGCTTCCCGTGCGATAGCGTCTATGCGCTGCATAACTGGCCGGACTTGCCACTGGGCCACGCGCAAACGCGCCCGGGCCCGATCATGGCGGCGGCGGACCGGTTCGATATCACCTTGCGAGGACGTGGCGGGCATGCCGCACAACCACATCACACGCCCGACGCCATCCTCGCGGCCAGCCAGCTTGTGGCGCAGTTGCACACCATCGTGTCGCGCCGGATTGATCCGAGCGAGTCGGCGGTGCTGTCGGTCACGCGCATCGAGGGTGGCCACAGCCACAACGTACTGCCGGCCGAGGTGCGCATCACCGGCACGGTGCGGAGTTTCGATGCCGCGTCGCAAGATCGCATCGAGGCCGCATTGCGCGACACGGCCAACGGCGTTGCGCTGGCCAGCGGTACACAAGTGGAGGTGGACTACCGCCGCTACTACCCGGCCACCATCAACACGCCAGCCGAAGCGGCGCTCGCGCTGGATGCGGCACAGGCGATCGGCCTGCAGGCACAGATGGCACCACGCGCGGCATTCACGTCAGAAGACTTCGCCTTCATGCTGCAGCACAAGCCGGGTGCTTATCTCTGGCTCGGCCAGGCGCGGGCAGAGCCGGGCCCCGACGGCGAATATCCGCTGCACCACCCCTGTTACGACTTCAACGACGATGCGCTGCCGCTGGGTGTGCGCTGGTTTTGCGAGGTAGCCCGCCGCGCGCTGGCCGCCGTTCCATCTGATTCTTGAGCGGCGGCCACGCGCATCACCATCCTCGTATTGCCGCCCTAAAAGTCGGCCACCTTGCCCCAGGCCGACTGCTTGAAGCGGGCGGGGTGATAGGGGGCAGGGTCGAAGATCGGTTTTTCACCCGTCACCAGATCGGCAATCAGATGGCCCGCGCCGGGGCCGATACCGAACCCGTGGCCTGAGAAGCCTGCGGCTAGGATGAACCCGGGGATCTCCGACACTTCGCCGATACCGGGCACACCGTCCGGCGTGTTGTCCACGAAGCCCGCCCAGGCATTGGCGACGCCCGCCTGGCCGAACACTGGCAGCAGCTCGACGGCACGGTTGTAGGTTTGCCTGACCGCCGCGGGATCCGGCCGTGGGTCGAGGATGCGCATGCGCTCCATGGGCGTGGGGGCATCGAGCCGCCAGCGCGCGAGGGTCTCGTGGCCCGCGCGAATACCTTCCAATCCGCCAGGGAACACATTGCGCCAGCGCTTGGCGAACATCGGCAAAAACTGCGGCGAGAAGCGCAGGAGTTGCGCCGTCGGGTCCACGCGTCCGCGTCCGCTGATGGCAAGGTTGTAGCTGCCATCACTGCGGCGGGTGATGGAAACGCGTGCCGTATGCAGGGCGTCAGGGAGCGGTTCAGCCACCCCGGTCACGCGCACGATGGACTGGCGAACCGTCGCCTGCGGAAAGCGGATGCCCAATTGGCGACAGAACGACGATGCCCAAGCCCCGCCCGCAAACACCACGGTGCGGGTCTTGATGGTGCCGGCTTCCGTGACGACACCGCTCACGCGGCCGCCCTCGATCTCAATGCCGCGTGCGGCGCAGTTCTGCAGCACCGTGCCGCCGAGCTTCATGAGCGCAGCGGCCACAGCGGGCGCCGCCTTGGCCGGGTCTGCGGTGCCGTCGCTCGGTGAGAACACGCCGCCCTTCCACGCCCGCCCGGTCAGACGGCCCCGCTCGGAGGCTTCACTGCTGCTCAGCATGTGCGTCGTCACACCGGCCGTTCTGGCGAAATCGCGCCACTTTGCCCAGCGCGCGATCTCGTCTTCGTCGTTGCTGAGATAGAGCAGGCCGCAGCGGCGGAAGCCCGTGTCTTCACCGGTGTCCTCGGCAAACTGCTCCCACAGTTCGAGGCTCTTGGTCGCCATCGGCAGCTCACGCGCATCGCGGTTTTGCTGGCGGCACCAGCCCCAATTGCGGCTCGACTGTTCGGCCCCGATGCGGCCCTTCTCGACCACGGCCACCGACACGCCGCGCCGGGCCAGGTAGTAAGCCGCGAAGACGCCGATGATCCCGCCGCCGATCACGACGACGTCGGCTTGCGCGGGCAGGGGAGTGGCGCTCTCGATGAGGCGCAACGGCTGAGACATAAATCGCTTTCCTCGCTCTCTTTGTTTTTAGGGCTCAGGCCTGCGCGTTTTGCACCACGTAGAACTTGGCGACGCGCTCCGTACTCTCCCATCCGATGGAGGCGCCTTGCGGCACGAAGATGGCATCGCCCGTGCTCACGGACAGCGCGCTGCCGTCTGCGTCATCCGGGGTGGCGAATCGCACACCGCCATCCAGCACATACATGAACTCGTTTACCGGATGCGGGCGAACGACGCGGTGATAGGGCGTCGAGTCCCACGTGCCTGCACGGTATTGCGTGGGCGCGTTGGTGAAGACGTTGTCGCTACGGCACTGCGGGGCCGGCCCGATCAGCACCTCTTGAGCCGGGCCGCCAGACGGTTTGAAGTCCGCATCCGCGCGCAGTGGGATGAGCGCCGGCGTCGTGGGGGTATCGCACGCTTCGGTGCAGAACACGAATCGAACGCCGGCAGTAGCCTCGATACGCACGGCCGTGCCCGATGCGATAACCGTGCCGGCGCCCGGGCCGATCACGTGCGGTGCGCTGCCGGGTGCGGTGAGTGTGAGTTCGCCCTCCACAACGGTGAGCGTCTCGGTATGCGGATAGCTTGCGACATCCCGTTCGCCAACAAAGCTGACGCGGCCGGCGCTCATGGCGTTCGGCCCTTCCCAGGCAATTTCGCGTTCTTGCGCGAAGGGGTCGTCCGGGCTCAGGGCGGCTTGTCGGAACGCAGTGGAGAGCGGGGCGCCATCGGCGCGGTGCAGCATCAGGGCGGTTGTCATGCGGGTTGTGCCTCACCGTATCCCAACGTCGCCCGGGTTTCGAGGGGCGGCAGCGTCAGGTACGGCGTGTCAGCGTTGGTTGGGAAAGAGTCGTTCGATCGGGCAGTGCGTCTTGATGAAGGGCGACTTGATGACGATGTAGCTGAAGTACTTGGCAATGCCGATGTTGCGTTCCAGCAGGCCCTCAATCACTTCCTGGTAGTGATTGACGCCCCGCGTGATGAAGCGCAGCAGGTAGTCGTAGCCGCCGGAGAGCAGGTGGCATTCGAGCACTTCGTCCACCTCGCGGATGGCGGCTTCAAAGCGCACGAAGGTCTCGCGGTGGTGGTCCGACAGCGTGACTTCGGTAAACACGGTGAGCGTGTCACCCAGCTTTTCCATCCGGATGTGTGCGCCGTAGCCAGAGATGTAGCCGGCCTGCTCCAGGCGCTTGACGCGGATCAGGCACGGGCTGGGCGACAGGCCCACGGCATCGGCCAGGTCCACGTTGGTCATGCGCCCGTTCTTCTGCAGTTGGGCGAGGATGCGCAGGTCTAGACGATCGATCTTGAGGGCTTCGGTCATGGCAAGGGCGAAGGCGTGGAAGATGTGTCTGATTCTGCGGCAGCCGGGGTCTCTTGTGTCAGGTTGTTGCGTCAGCCGAGGGCCGCGCGTACGGCCGGAACGGCCAGCACGTCGTCGAGCGTGGTCTTCAGCCGGGCGAACAGCTGTGCGAATTCGTCTTCGGTAAACGTCAGCGCCGGCGCAAAGCCCAGGATGTTGTCGCCAAACGCACGGAAGATGAGGCCATTGCGGTAGGCAGCCGAGGCAATCAGATCGGGCAGGCCGAGTGCGGTATCGAAGCCGCGCTTGGTGGCCTTGTCGCTCACCAGTTCCAGCGCGCCCAGCAGGCCTCGGTGGCGGGAATCGCCCACCAGCGGGTGCGCGAGCAGCGCATCGAGCCCCGCGCCAAAGCTGGCCGCGCCGCGCTGGCCGTTGGCGAGGATGCCGCCCTCTTCATACAGGCGAAGCACTTCCAGCGCCACGGCGGCGCTCACCGGGTGCGCGGAATACGTTGCACCGTGGCCAATGGGTGCGCCTGCCGGGGCGCCGTCGGCAATGCCGGCGTAGATGGCGTCGGAGATCAGCGTCGCGCCCATCGGCACGTAGCCGGCGGTCAGGCCCTTGGCCATCGTCATGACGTCGGGCTCCACGCCCTCGGCCTCGCACGCAAACATGGGGCCGGTGCGGCCAAAACCGGTGATGACCTCGTCCACCACAAACAGGATGCCGAGCTCGCGTGTGGCATCGCGCATGGCCTTGAGCCAGCCCTTGGGCGGCACGATCACGCCGCCGGAGCCCTGGATAGGCTCGCAGAAGAATGCGGCGACGTTGTCGGCACCCAGCTCCGCCACCTTGGCGCGCAATGCCGCCACCGAGGCCGCGATGATGCCCTGCGCATCGGCAGGATCGGCCGCGCGGTAAGGGTTGGGCGAGGGAATGTAATGCTGCGTGGGCAGCGGCAAGTCAAAGCCGCGATGGAATGCCGGCAGCGCCGTCAGCCCCGCGCCGGTGGACGATGAACCGTGATACCCGCGCTCCAGCGAAATGAAATGCTTCTTCGTCGGCTTGCCGATCGCATTGAAGTACTGAACGATAAAGCGCACCGCCGCATCCACCGACTCTGACCCACCCAGCGTCAGATACACATGGTTGAGCGAGCGTGGTGTGATCTGCACGAGCTTGTCGGCCAGGCGGATGGCGGGCTCGCTGCTGAAGTGGAAGTAACCCGTGGCGTAGGGCAGGCGGCGCATCTGCTCGGCGGCGGCCTGCACGACGCTTTCCTGCCCGTAGCCCACGTTCACGCACCACAGGCCCGCAAACGCGTCGAGCAATTCGTGGCCGGAGGCATCCGTCAGCCATGCACCCTTGCCCGAAGAGAGCACCGTCGGCCCGCGCTGTTCATGCGTGCGCCATGCAGAGACAGGGTGGATCAGGTGTGCACGGTCGATGGCGTTGAGCGACGCAAGCTGGGGCAGATCAGTGAGCTGGGTCATGGCGGAGTCCGTTCGTGCGGGCAAATGGCTGTGGGGCGATCAATGGACTCAAGAGTAGGCCGAGCGGCGCTCAGGGTGATGCTGCTTTGCAGGTGTGGAACGAAGCAGGCTGCTGTTGTGTGGGCTTTCGCAGCAGATCGTGCGGTGCTCTGAGGTGCAGCAGCGGAGGTCGGACGTCCATTGATGGACATTGCGGCGTCAACACCGGGCCTCAGAGGTCCAACGTCGGAGGTCAAAGGTGCATTGATGGACCTCAAAGGTCCGACAGTGGAGCAGCAGAGGTCCGGCGCTGCACCTGAAAGGGGCACGTCCGGGGCTCGGGAGGTCCGATGGCGGAGCAGAAAGGTCGGAGGGCGGGGCTCAAAGCCTCGACATCGGACGTCAAAGGTCCGAGGTGGCGGAGCGCCGAGGCGCATTGGCGGAGATTGGAGGTCCGACGCCGGGGCTTTGAGGCTCGGCACCGGTGGTCAGTGCTCGGACGATGCGCCTTGCAGGTCGAGTGTCGGCGTTCAGTACCCGCGCGCGCGGTCCACCAGCCCGACCATCGGCTCGCCAGCATGGAAGCGGCGCAGGTTGTCGATCACCACGGCGGCGGCGGAGCGCGGCTGCGTCATGCTGGCGATGTGCGGTGTGATGTGGACGCGCGGGTGCTTCCACAATGCATGTCCAATGGGCAATGGTTCGGGGTCCGCCACATCCAACATGGCTTCACTGAGACGGCCGTTGTCTAGCGCGGCGAGCAAGTCGTCGCTGACCAACTGCGGACCACGGCCCACATGCACCAGTGCTGCACCTTGCGGCAACTGCGCGAACAACGCCGCGTTGAGCACGCCTCGCGTGGCATCAGTCAGCGGCAGCAGGCAGACGAGGATGTCAGTGCGTGCCAGGAATGCGGCCAGGTCATCCTGCCCGGCAAAGCATTGCACGCCATCAACGGCATGGCGCGACCGGCTCCAGCCTGCGCAATCGAAACCAAAAGCCTGCAACTGCGCGAGCACGGCCTGCCCGAGCGAGCCCAGTCCCAGCACGCCGATGCGGCGTTCACTGGCCGGGCGCACCGGCAACGGGCGCCATTGCTCCGCCTGCTGTTGGCGCCGGTAGGCGGGAATATCACGGTGCAGGCTCAGCACGGCGTGCGTGACGTACTCCACCATGCCGCGCACGATGCCCGGTTCGACCATGCGCACGACGGGCAGTGCGGGCGGCAACGCGGCAAAGTTGAACTGGTCGACCCCCGCGCCGGATGAAAACAGCACCTCCAGATGCGGGAACTGCGTGGCGATGTCGGCGGGCGGTTCCCACGCGGCAAGAAAGCGCACGCGTAGCGGATCCCCAATATCGGGCCAGATGCGGAAATCGATGTCCGGCGCGTGCTCGCGGAAGACTTCAGCCCATTGCTGGCCGCGGACAGGGTCGGACTTATAGAGGAAGGTGGTCGTCACGGTGGGGTATGGGGTCGGGCGGAATGTTGGCGGCTCAGCCCATCGCCTGGGTCACGATGGCGTACTGCGCGGGTGCACCGGGTGGTGTTGTCAGTGGTGCACCACGCACCATCGTGGTGGGCGCATCCACCCGCAGCAGGCCAATGCTCTCCAGCCACTCGGCCAGGCCGCTGTCGAAGTCGATGTCGATGCGCGTGAAATGTCCGGCGTTGATGCCAGCCAGATGCGCGATCAGTGCCTTGGCGCTCTCGGCATCCGGGGCGACTACGGGGCCGATGACGTGCCCACGACCAAAGCGGCGCAGCATGGCGAAGCCGCGCGGCTCGCCGTCGTCATCCAGCACCACGCAGGCTTCGGCGCTGGCGAGCAGATCGTCGATCAGCGCATCGCGTGGCATGCCGCGTGCCTCGGCATCCAGGCGGCGCAGGTCCGCAGCTTCATTGAGCCCGGCCGGGCGTAGGCGGCAGCCGGCGGGCAGGGCGATCAGCGGTGTGGGTTGCGCAATGCCCTGGTGCTGGCGGATCTCGCCGGTGCGCACGAAACCCAGGCGCTCGTACAGGCCGCGCCCTTCGGCGGTGGCGTGCAGCAGCACGGTGTGGTCGTCCAGACCTTCGAGCAGCGCACTCATCAAGCGATGGCCGATGCGCCGCCCCTGGCACGCCGGTGTGACGATCACCAGCCCGATGGTGGCGTGGCGCGGGCCCCAGCGCCAGCGTTGCGCAGTGGCGATGATCTGGCCATCGCGCTCGGCGACGATGCCCTCCGCGTGCGCAAAACTCTGCGCCAAATCGGCTGGGCGGTGCGGCCAACGTTGCTCTTCTGAAAGGGCGTGGACCTGCGCCAGATCATCGGCAGTCATCGGACGCAGCACCACGCCATCGTCGGCGGGATTGTTCTGGGCGGGTACGGATGAGGAGGGCATGGCAGGGTCCTTCGGACGAAGGAGAAGGGTGGCACTGCCACTCATCTTGTACGACATCGCCCCGCTGAGCCAGACCGAATTGGGGTTTGCCCGCAATTTGCAAGCATCGTCTGCCGAGGGTGCCGGTTTCGCAATTCGATGCGGTGGCGCCCTCGGTTACGAACACAAATGCCGAGCCTTCCTGCCTAGCATCAATGACCTCATTTCAATATGGGTGCCGGGCTCCGGCGCCCCTTCATTCCGTGCTGACTTTCGACCCTCAAACCATCCGCGTGCCATCGGGCCATTTCATCGGCGGCAGGCTCGTGC
This sequence comes from Ralstonia sp., assembly GCA_039592975.1. GTDB lineage: Bacteria > Pseudomonadota > Gammaproteobacteria > Burkholderiales > Burkholderiaceae > Ralstonia. The sequence continues at coordinate 188,727 of JBCNQE010000003.1, forward strand.
CCGCGAGTTTATCCACTGAGGGGCGCATCACCGTGCGGCGCCCATCCGACAACGCCGTGCATGCCGAACTGCCACTGGCTGACGCCGCCACCGTGGATGCCGCTGTGCAGAACGCGTGGCAAGCGTGGCGCACGAGCGACTGGGCCCGCCGCGCCCCGCGTGACCGGGCACGCGTGCTGCGCCGCTGGGCCGACCTGATTGACGCCGACGTGGCCCACATGGCGCCGCTGGAGGCCGTTTGCTCGACCCGCCCCGTGCGTGATGCCGCCGCCTGGGACGTGCCGTTCACCGCCGAAGGGCTGCGCTTCTTTGCCGAATACGCCGACAAGCTCGGCGGCGACGTGGCTGCCACGCGGCACGACAACCTCGGCATGGTGGTGGCCGAGCCGTACGGTGTGGTCGGCGCCATTACGCCGTGGAATTTCCCGTTGGTGATGGTGTCGTGGAAGGTGGGTGCGGCGCTGGCGGCCGGCAATGCGGTGGTGCTCAAGCCATCCGAACTGACGCCGTATTCCGCCGTCCGCCTGGCGGAGCTGGCCATTGAAGCGGGCGTGCCGCCGGGCCTGTTCAACGTGGTGCAGGGCGATGGCCGCACCACGGGCGATGCGCTCACGCGTCATCCGCTCATCTCGAAGATGACCTTTACCGGCTCGACGCGCACAGGCGCCGCCATCATGGCGACCTGCGCATCGCATGGTCCCAAGCCCGTCACGCTGGAGCTGGGCGGCAAGAGCCCGCAGCTCGTCTTTGACGATGCGCCGGATATCGACCGGCTGGCTGGAATCATTGCGGGCGCCATCACCGGTAACGCGGGGCAGGTGTGTGTGGCGGGGTCGCGCCTGATCGTGCAGCGGGGTATTGCCCAGGCATTGATCGAGCGCATCGCGGCGCGCTTTGCCGCATTGCAGCCCGGCGCCACGTGGGACAACGCGGCCACGCTGTCGCCCATCATTTCTGCGCCGCAGGCGGGGCGCATTCTCGACATCGTGGAACGTGCGCGTGATGCCGGCGCGCAGGTGCGCTGCGGCGGTGACCTCTTTGGCGATGGGCCGGGTGGCGCGTACTTCCAGCCCACGCTGCTCGAAGGCGTGCGTGCGGATAACCCTGCCGTGCAGGAAGAGATCTTCGGCCCCGTGCTGACCGTGCAGACCTTCGATGACGAAGAGGAAGGTCTGGCCCTGGCCGCGCACGAACACTATGGCCTGGCCGCTGGCGTGCATACCGCAGACATTGGCCGTGCCTTGCGCGCCATGCGCGGCATTGCGGCGGGCACGGTGTGGATCAACCGCTATGGGCGCAGCGCCGATTTCGTCATCCCTACCGGCGGCTATCACCAGTCGGGCATCGGCAAAGACCTGGGCCGGCAAGCCGTGGAGGCCAACCTGCGCTTCAAAAGCGTGCTGATCGACTTTGCTGCGGCGCATTAGCGGTGCAGGCGGCACGCCACCGGTGCAGACCGCATGGCATGCCGCGAGTGCCAGTAGAAACAGCAGCTTTCTCACGTGAGACCGCGCATTTCCCTATAACCACGACCGGTCTGCGTGCTTCAATGATTTCGTCATAACCCTGTTGCAGCCGCCGCATAAGCGCACACTTCAAGGACCAAGGACCCAACGCCATGACCTTCCGCCCCAAGTACATCACCTTTGATTGCTACGGCACGCTCACACGCTTTCGCATGGGCGAGATGACGCGCGAACTGTTTGCCGACCGCATTCCGGCCGAGCAGATGGAGCAGTTCATTGCCGACTTCACCGCGTACCGCTTTGACGAGGTGCTGGGGGACTGGAAGCCGTACGAGGTGGTGCTGAAGAACGCCGTGCGCCGCCTGTGCAAGAAATGGAAGATCCAGTACTTCGACACCGACGGCCAGGCCTACTACGACGCCGTGCCCACGTGGGACCCGCACGCCGACGTGCCGGCAGGTCTTGCCAAGGTGGCTAAGGAAATCCCGCTGGTGATCCTGTCCAACGCAGACGACGCGCAGATCCAGAAGAACGTGGCGATGCTCGGCGCACCGTTCCACCGGGTGTACACCGCGCAGCAGGCCCAGGCCTACAAGCCGCGCCTGAAAGCCTTCGAATACATGTTCGATTCGCTCGGCTGCAACCCCGAAGACGTGCTGCACGTGTCGTCCAGCCTGCGCTACGACCTGATGTCAGCGGACGACCTCGGCATCGTCAACAAGGTGTTCGTCAATCGGGGCCACGGCCCGGGCAACCCGGCGTACCGCTATACCGAGATTCAGGACATCGGCGGGCTGCCCGGTGTTGTGGGTCTCTAAGCCGAATGAAGCCGAGCCGCCACGGCCACCCCACATGACCTCCATGAAACTCGACTCCTACTGGAACGACTCGGTGCCCGCGCTGGCATTGGATGCGCATGATCTGCCGGTGCAGGCAGACGTGGCGATCGTCGGCGGCGGCTTCACGGGGTTGTCTGCGGCGCTGGCGCTGGCCCGGCGTGGCGCCAGCGTGGTCGTGCTGGAGGCCGGGGAGCGGGTGGCGCCCGAGGCGTCGGGCCGCAATGGCGGGCACGTGAACAATGGCCTGGCCGTCGACTACGCAGACTTGGCTGCCAAGGTGGGCGTGGACCGCGCCCGCGCCTGGTATCACGCCTACGACGCCGCCGTGGATACGGTGGAGCGTATCGTGCGCGACGAAGGCATCGCCTGCGACTTCCAGCGCAACGGCAAACTCAAGCTCGCCACCAAGCCTTACCAGATGGATGCCCTGCAACGCAGTGCAGACCGGTTGATTGCCGATGGCGTGGATGCCGATGTGGAGATTCTCGACGCCGCCCGTGTGCGCGCGGAAGTGCAGAGCGATCGCTTCCACGGCGGTTTGCTCTACAAGCGCAGCGGGCAGATGCACATGGGCCGTTTTGCGCAGGGCCTGGCCACGGCGGCGCAGCGCCAGGGTGCTCAGATTCATACCCGCACCTGCGTGCAGCGCATCGAGCGTGTGCAGGGGCAGATGCATCGCCTCCACACCTCGCGCGGCACGGTGTTGGCCAAGCAGGTGTTGCTGGCGACCGGTGCATCGCGCCATGGCGGGTATGGCACGTTCGGTTGGCTGCGCCGGCGCATCGTGCCGATTGGCAGCTTCATCGTCACCACGGAGCCGCTCGGTGCGGAACGCGCACAGGCGCTGCTGGCCGCGCGCCGCACGTATGTGACGGTGGCCAACATCCACCATTACTTCCGTCTGACGCCGGACCACCGGCTGGTGTTTGGCGGCCGGGCGCGCTTTGCGGTGTCGAGCCCGCAGCAGGATGCGGTGAGCGGCGAGATCCTGCGCGCTGGCCTGACCGAAACCTTTCCGCAGTTGCACGACGTGCGCCTCGATTACTGCTGGGGTGGCTTGGTCGACATGACACAAGACCGTCTGCCGCACGCGGGCGAGCGCGACGGGCTGTTCTATTCCATGGGCTACAGCGGCCATGGCACGCAGATGTCCGTGCACATGGGCGAACGCATGGCCGCCGTCATGGCCGGCGACGCTGCCGCCAACCCGTGGCGCGATCGCGCGTGGAGCGCTATCCCCGGTCACTTTGGCCCGCCGTGGTTCCTGCCGGCGATTGGCATGTACTACCAGTTAAAAGACCGGCTCGCCTGAGAACCTGCTCATGATCCTACTGCGCGTCCCGATCTTGAACCTGCGATGCTCACCGTACCCATGTACGGCTGCGCTTCTCGCTCCAACCTCGGGCCGCTCGCTACGGATCATGAACAGGTTCCAAGCCGCCTTGGCCAAACTTTTTTGTATCGCCCGCTGTTTTCTTCTTTGAATCATCAGGAGCCCCACCATGAGCGACAGCCGTAATGAGTTCGAGAACCTTGTCGGCCCGAGCGAGAGCCTGCGCGTGATGGAGTCGCTAAAGCGCGGTGCCTCGCGCCGCGACGTGTTGAAGATGCTGATGGCGGGCGGCATGCAAGCCACGCTGGCCGGCAGCCTCGCCGGGACTGCTGTGTCGGTCTATGCCCAAACGCCGCGCCGTGGCGGGCGCATCCGCGTGGCGGCGGCCACGGCGGCAGCCACCGACACGCTGGACCCGGCCAAGCAGTCGAACCAGAACGACTACGTGCGCTGCAACATGGTCTACAACAGCCTGTTCGTGCTGGACGGCAGCCTGACGCCGCGCCCCGCACTGGCCGAGTCGTACCACACGGCCGACGCCAAGACCTGGGTGCTGACCCTGCGCAAAGGCGTGACCTTCCACGATGGCAAGGCACTGTCGCCGGCCGACGTGGTGTATTCCGTCATGCGCCACAAAGACCCGGCCACCGCATCCAAGGCCAAGGTACTGGCCGATCAGATCGAAAGCGTCAAGGCCACCGGCCCGAACGAGGTCACGGTGGTGCTGACGGCCCCGAACGCCGACCTGCCTGTGATCCTGGGCACATTCCACTTCCACATCGTCAAGGACGGCACCACGGATTTCAGCGCCGGCATTGGTACCGGCCCGTACAAGATCAAGGAGTTCAAGCCCGGTGTACGGACAGTGGTGGTCCGCAACGATGCGTATTGGAAACCCGGCAAGCCGTATCTGGACGAAATCGAGTTTGTCGGCATTGGCGACGAAAGCGCGCGCGTCAATGCGCTGCTCTCCGGCGGGATGGACTTGGTTGCCTCCGTCAACCCGCGCGCGGTGGCACGCGTGAAGAGCACGCCGGGTTATGCCATCTTCACCACGCAGTCGGGCCAGTACTCTGATCTGATCATGCGCCGCGACACGGGCCCCGGTGCGAACCCGGATTTCGTGATGGCGATGAAGTATCTGTTCGACCGCGAGCAGATGAAGAAGACCATCGCGCTGGACCACGCGGTGGTCGCCAACGACCAGCCGATCGACCCGACCAACCGCTTCTACTTCAAGGAGCTGCCGCAACGCCCGTTCGACATCGAAAAGGCGAAGTTCCACCTGCAGAAGTCGGGTGTGACGGGGAAGATTCCGGTCGTGGCCTCGCCGGCGGCGCAGTATTCGGTGGAGATTGCGCTGGTGATGCAGCAGACCGCACAGCGCATCGGACTGGACCTGGATATCAAGCGCATGCCGGCCGACGGCTACTGGTCCAACCATTGGCTCAACAGCCCGGTGGGTTTCGGCAACGTCAACCCGCGCCCGAGCGCTGACACCATCCTCACGCAGTTCTTCAAGTCCGACGCCGCGTGGAACGAGTCGCGTTGGAAGAATCCGAAGTTCGACCAACTGTTGGTGAGCGCACGCGCCGAGACGGACGTTGCCAAGCGCAAGCAGATGTATGCCGACATGCAGACGATGATCCACAGCGAAGCGGGTATTGGCATTCCGATGTTCCTGGCCAGCATCGACGGGCATTCGACCAAGCTCAAGGGGCTGGCGCCGATTCCGCTGGGTGGCCTGATGGGCTATTCGTTTGCCGAAAACGTCTGGCTCGACGCCTGACGAAGTGAGACAGCCAGGGGCGTCCATGCAAAAGGTGCTGCCATGAATCGAGTCATCCTCAAGCTGTTGGCGCGGCGCGTGGCGCTGGCGCTGCTGTCGCTGTTGGCGGTGTCGGTGATCGTGTTTGCGATTACCGCCGTGCTGCCCGGCGACGCCGCGCAGGAGCAACTGGGGCAGGACGCCACGCCCGAAGCCCTGGCCGCGCTGCGTGCGCAGATGGGGCTGAATGTGCCGGCGCCGCAGCGCTACGCACATTGGCTGGCCGGCATTGCGCGCGGGGATCTGGGGCAATCCACCACCACGCAGATGCCGGTGGCCGAGCTGGTGGCGAGCCGCCTGCCCAACTCGCTGCTGCTGGCAGCGGTGACGGCGCTGTTTTCGGTGCCGATTGCGCTGAGCCTGGGGATTGCCTCGGCGGTGTGGCGGGGTTCGTGGTTTGACAGGCTGGCCTCCACCGCATCGGTGGCGGTGGTGTCGGTGCCGGAGTTTCTGGTGGCGACGCTGGCGGTGCTGGTGTTTGCCGTCAAGCTGCGCTGGCTGCCCGCGCTGTCATACGTCAACGACATCGAATCGCTCGGCCAACTGCTGCAGGCCTTTGCCATGCCGGTGCTCAGCCTGTGCTGTGTGATCGTCGCGCAGATGATGCGGATGAGCCGCGCCGCCGTCATCGACCAGCTTGAAGCGCCGTACATCGAAATGGTGCGCCTCAAAGGTGCATCGCCCATGCGCGTGGTGCTCGCGCATGCCTTGCCCAATGCGGTCGGGCCGATTGCCAATGCGGTGGCGCTGTCGCTGTCGTACCTGCTGGGTGGCGTGATCATCATCGAGACGATCTTCAACTACCCCGGCATCGCCAAGCTGATGGTGGATGGCGTGTCCCAGCGCGACATGCCGCTGGTGCAGGCCTGCGCCATGATCTTCTGCGCGGGCTATCTGCTGCTGGTGACCACGGCCGATGTGCTGGGCATCGTCGCCAACCCGCGCTTGCGCCATCGCTGACATCGCGTTGATGCTGATCCTATGAACAAGAGCCTGACGATGGAAACCACGCCCACTTCCCCAACATTGCCGGCCACCACGCCGCCGCCCGCGCCGCGCCACCGGATCCGGCGCCTGCTGAGCAGTTTCGGCACAACGGGCCTCATTGGCCTGGTGGTGCTGTTGTTCTGGCTACTGGCGGCGGTAGTCGGCCCTGCGCTGTTGCCGGCCCACCTGATCACCAGCGGTGACGGCAACGGCGAGGTGTTCAGCCCCATCAGCGCCGCCCATTGGTTCGGCACCGATTACCTCGGCCGCGACATGTTCGTCCGCGTGGTGGAAGGTGCGCGCTATACCGTAGGTGTGGCGCTGGTGGCCACCGTGCTGGCCAGTGGCACCGGCACAGTGCTGGCGCTGTTCGCCGCCGCCATGGGCGGGCTGGTGGATGCTACGTTGAGCCGCGTGCTCGATACGCTCACGGCCATCCCGAGCAAGATGTTTGCGCTGCTGATGGTGGCGGGCTTCGGTTCATCGGTGACGATGCTGGTGGTGACGGCGGCCATCATCTACGTGCCGGGCGCATATCGCATCGCGCGGTCGCTGGCAGTCAACATCAACGCGCTGGATTACGTGGTTGTGGCACGTACGCGCGGTGAGGGCACGCTCTACATCATGCTGCGCGAGATCCTGCCGAACATCCTGGGCCCCATGCTGGCCGATCTGGGTTTGCGCTTCGTCTATGTCGTGCTGCTGCTGGCGAGCCTGAGCTTTCTGGGCCTGGGTATTCAACCGCCGTCGGCCGACTGGGGCTCGCTTGTGCGCGAGAACATCGGCGCGCTGCCTGACGCAGGCGCCTCGGTGATCGTGCCGGCGCTGGCTATTGCGAGCCTGACCATCGCGGTCAATCTCGTCATCGACAACCTGCCGGGCCCGAATCGTCCTGCGGCCCGCGAACGCGGAGGGCGTTGAACATGGGTGCGTCCGTCGTCGTAGAAGGCCTGCGCATTACCGCAGGCGAACAGACCCTCGTAGACAACCTCAGCTTTGCCATCCAGCCGGGCGAGGTGCTGGCGCTGATTGGCGAATCCGGCTCCGGCAAGACCACCACCGCGCTGGCGCTGATGGGCTACGCCCGCCGTGGATGCGAGATTGCCGGCGGTAGCGTGCGCATTGGCGACACCGATGTCCTGCACCTGCCGCCCGCCGAGCAACGCGCCTTGCGCGGCCGCACCGTGGCCTACATCGCGCAGAGTGCGGCGGCATCGTTCAACCCGTCGCGCACGATCCTGGATCAGGTGGTGGAGCCCGCTCGCATTCACGGCACGATGTCGCGTGCGGAAGCCGAGGCCAAGGCCGTAGAGTTGTTCCGCGAGCTTGCCTTGCCGAATCCTGAAACCATCGGTGAGCGCTATCCGCATCAGGTCTCGGGCGGCCAGTTGCAGCGGCTCATGGCTGCCATGGCGCTCATCACCGATCCGGACCTCGTGATCCTGGATGAGCCGACCACCGCGCTGGACGTGACCACGCAGATCGAAGTGCTGCGCGCCTTCCGCCGCGTAGTGCGCGAGCGCCGCGCGACGGCTGTCTATGTGAGTCACGACCTGGCCGTAGTCGCTCAGATGGCCGATCACATCCTGGTGCTGCGTGGCGGCCAGATGCAGGAGATCAACCCGACGGCGCACATTCTTGCCACGCCCGACCACGACTACACCAAGAGCCTGCTGGCAGCAGCGCGGCCCAAGGCGCGCCCGGCGGAGCACTGCCTGGGCGAGGGCGAACTGCTGCTCGACGTACACGAACTGGGCGCTGGCTACGGCCCCGTGGACGCCAAGGGCCAACCCGCCACGCGCATCCTGGATGACATCAATTTCAAGCTCTATCGCGGGCAGGCTATTGGCGTGATCGGCGAATCGGGTTCGGGAAAGACCACGCTGGCGCGCGCCATTGCGGGTTTGATTGCGCCGTGCCAGGGCAACATGACGTTCGCCGGCCGCGAGCTTAAGCCGCTGCTTGCCAACCGGACCCACGAGGAGCTGCGCCGCATCCAGATCGTCTTCCAGATGGCCGATACGGCGCTCAACCCGTCGCACACTATCGAGCGCATCCTGGCGCGGCCGCTGCAGTTCTACAAAGGCTTGAAGGGAGAAGCCTTGCAGCGGCGCATTCGCGAGCTGCTCGATCTGGTGCGCTTGCCGCACAGCGTGGCGCAACGCTTGCCGGGCGGGTTGTCTGGCGGGCAGAAGCAGCGTGTGAACCTGGCCCGTGCCCTGGCTGCAGAGCCCGACCTGATCCTGTGCGATGAGGTGACCTCCGCGCTCGACACCGTGGTGGGTGCGGCCGTGCTCAACCTCATGGCCGACCTACGACGCGATCTGGGCGTGTCGTACCTCTTCATCAGCCATGACCTGCACACGGTGCGTGCCGTGTGCGACGAGATCGTCGTCATGCAACATGGCCGCAAGCTCACACAGGTGGCGCGCGCCGATTTCGATCGCGGCCCACATCACCCGTACTATGAGCAACTCGCCAACTCGGTGCCCGAACTGCGCCAAGGCTGGCTTGACGAGCGGGACCGCGCTGTTGCGCTGTCCGCATGAACAGAACAGAGACAAGGAGCGATATGAACCCCGCATTCCGCATCGCGATCATCCCCGGAGACGGTATCGGCAAGGAAGTCATGCCCGAGGGCCTGCGCGTCATCCAGGCGGCGGCCGAGCGCTTTGGCTTTGAGCTGGAGTGCCACCACATCGAATGGGCCAGCTGCGACTACTACCAGCAACACGGCCAGATGATGCCGGACGACTGGAAAGCCCAGCTCAAGGGCATGGATGCCATCTTCTTTGGCGCGGTCGGCTGGCCGGCCACGGTGCCTGACCACATCTCGCTGTGGGGCTCGCTGCTCAAGTTCCGCCGTGAATTCGACCAGTACATCAACCTGCGCCCCGTGCGTTTGTTTGAAGGCGTGCCGTGCCCGCTCGCCAACCGCAAGCCGGGCGACATCGACTACTACGTGGTGCGCGAAAACACCGAAGGTGAGTACACGTCGCTCGGCGGCATCATGTACGAAGGCACCGACCGCGAGATCGTGATCCAGGAGTCGGTCTACTCGCGCAAGGGTGCCGAGCGGCTGCTCAAGTTCGCGTTTGACCTCGCACAGAGCCGCCCGCGCAAGCACGTGACGCTCGCCACCAAGAGCAACGGCATCGCCATCAGCATGCCGTGGTGGGACAAGCGCGCGGACGAAGTCGCGCAGAACTACCCCGACGTTACGCTCGACAAGCAACACATCGACATCCTGACCGCGCGCTTTGTGCTGCAGCCCGGTCGTTTTGATGTGGTTGCCGCCACCAATCTGTTCGGCGACATCCTCTCCGACCTTGGCCCGGCGACCACGGGTACGATCGGCCTGGCACCGTCGGCCAACCTGAACCCGGATCGCACGTTCCCCTCGCTGTTCGAGCCCGTCCACGGCTCCGCGCCGGACATCTACGGCAAGAACATCGCCAATCCGATCGCCATGATCTGGTCTGGCGCGCTGATGCTCGATTTCCTCACGCAAGGGCAGGGGGCAGGGCGGGCCGCGCACGATGCCATCGTCGCGGCCATCGAGACTGTGCTCAAAGTCGGTCCGCACACACCGGACCTGGGCGGCACGGCCAACACCACGCAGATTGGCGAGGCGATTGCCGCGCTGGTTGCTGTCGCCTGATCGTTGATTTTTCGCCGACCTAAACCATGTCTCTCACGCTTACCCGTACCGATCTGATCCGCAACGCCAACTACATCGCCGGCGAATGGGCGGCCGCCACAGGCCCATTGCTGGAGGTGACGGATCCGGCAACGGGCAACGTCATCGCCCGCGTGCCCGATTCAGGCGCAACCGAAGCCCATGCCGCGCTGGATGCTGCCCACGCTGCCTTTCCGGCCTGGCGCAAGGTGCCGGCCAAACAGCGCGCACAGATCATCAAGCGGTGGAACGATCTCGTGCTCGCGCATCAGGACGATCTGGGCAAGCTCATCTCTCTGGAGCAAGGCAAGCCGCTGGCAGAAGGCAAGGGTGAGGTGGCCTACGCCGCCAGCTACATCGAATGGTTCGGCGAAGAAGCCACGCGTATGAACGGCGAAATCATTCCCGCGCCTGTGCCGGGCCGGCGCATGTTCGCGCTCAAGGAGCCCGTGGGGGTGGTGGCGGCCATTACGCCGTGGAATTTCCCGGCCGCGATGATCGCGCGCAAGATTGCGCCGGCGCTGGCGGTGGGCTGCACCGTGGTCTGCAAGCCTGCTGAAGACACGCCGCTGACATCGCTGGCGCTGGTCCGCCTGGCCGAGGAAGCAGGCGTGCCGCCCGGCGTGCTCAATATCGTCACTGCCTCGCGCGAACGCACGCCTGAGGTGGTGGATGTGTGGCTGGACGACGCACGCGTGCGCAAGATCACGTTCACGGGCTCCACGCCGGTTGGCAAGCACCTGGCGCGCCGTAGCGCCGATACGCTCAAGAAGCTGTCGCTTGAACTCGGCGGCAACGCGCCCTTCATCGTGTTTGAAGACGCCGACCTCGACGCTGCGGTCGACGGCTTCATGGCCGCCAAGTTCCGCAACGGCGGGCAGACCTGCGTGTGCCCGAATCGCGTGTTCGTGCACGACGCCGTCCACGACGCGTTTGCAAGCAAGCTGGCGGCACGCGTTGCAGCGCTCAACGTCGGGCCCGCCAGCGACCCCGCCTCGCAGATCGGCCCCATGATCAACGCACGCGCCGTCGAAAAGATTGATCGGCACGTGCAGGATGCAGTCGCCAAGGGCGCCAAGGTGTTGACGGGCGGCGCGCGCCTGACCCAACTCGGCCCCAACTACTACGCGCCCACGGTGTTGACCAACGCCGATGCCACCATGGCCTGCGCCTGCGAAGAGACCTTCGGCCCCGTGGCGCCGCTCACGCGTTTCACCACCGAAGACGAGGTGATTGCCGCCGCCAATGACACGCCGTTCGGGCTGGCCGCGTATTTCTACAGCCAGGACGTGCGCCGCATCTGGCGTGTCGCCGACGCGCTGGAGAGCGGCATCGTCGGCATCAACGAAGGTGCGCTGGCTGCGGAGGCCGCGCCGTTCGGCGGCGTGAAGGAATCGGGCTACGGCCGCGAAGGTTCCGTCCATGGGCTGGACGACTACCTCCACACCAAGTACGTCTGCCAAGGCCAGCTCGGGTAACGCACGCGCAGCCCATGCTCCCGCGCGCGCTGGTTGCTTCCTGATGACCGTGCAGGCCTGCGCGGGTGGCCCTGGTGCTCCCGATGTTGCTGCTTGCCACACTGAACAGGCCCACGCCCTCGCACGCTGGCAGGAGACCAAGGGCAACGCGTGGGATGGCACGCCAGCCATCTGCGGCAGATTTGCCGGGGGCGGATGCTGCTTCTGCAGGCGGAACGCTGAGCATTGCATAGTAAACAGACCCTAGATTTGCTATGCTTCTGCGCAACGTATCGCAGCCGCGATACGCTGAACCTGGAAGCTCCATTCACCTCACTCTGATTTCAACTATGGCGACCAAAGCGAAGACCACAGCAAAGAAGGCTGCCCCGAAGAAGGCCGCGCCGGCAAAGAAAGCCGCGCCGGCGAAGAAGGCCGCCGCCGCACCAGCGACGGTGAAGCCGCTGAAGGACACGTTCACCAAATCCAGCCTCGTGAGCCATCTGGCCGAGCAGGCGCAGGTTGAGGCCAAGGCCGTGAAGGCCGTGCTGGCCCATCTCGAGCAGACCATCGTGAGCGCGCTGCACAAGAAGGGCGCTGGCGAATTCACGCTGCCGGGCCTGTTCAAGGTGGTGTCGGTCAAGGTGCCGGCCACCAAGCGCCGCTTCGGCAAGAACCCGTTCACCGGCCTGGAGCAATGGTTTGAAGCCAAGCCGGCCACGGTGCGCGTGAAGGTCCGTGCCCTGAAGAAGGTCAAGGACGCAGCCCTGAACGGCTAATCCGCCAGATGGGAAAAAAAGGGGCTTCGGCCCCTTTTTTCATGTGCGCGTGGCGCGTTGCGTCGCCGCCGGATCAACCCAGAACGGCTTGGCCAATGCCTGCCGCCGCACACAGCGCCACCACAACCAGCGGCGGAACCTTCCAGCGCACGAGCAGCAGGAACGCGATGGCCGCGACGGCGAAATCGCGCGCAGAGTGCACCGCGCTCGTCCACACCGGCGAATACAACGCCGTGGCCAGCAACCCCACCACCGCCGCATTCACGCCGGCCAGCACTGATGCCATGGCAGGGCGGGCACGCATGGCCTGCCAGTAGGGCAGGGCCGCAACCACCAGCAACAACCCCGGCAAAAAGATGCCGGCGGTAGCAAGCGCCGCACCTGCCCAGTGGTTTGGGCCCGGGGCAATGTTCCAGCCGAGGAACGCGGCAAACGTAAACAACGGCCCCGGAACTGCCTGGGCGGCACCATAACCAGCCAGAAAATCACTGGATGCCACCCAGCCGGTGGCCACCGTTTGCTGCTCCAGAAGCGGCAGTACGACATGCCCGCCGCCAAACACCAGGGCCCCAGAGCGATAGAACGCGTCGAATACCCTGAGCGACGACGATGCCTCTAGCCCCACCAGAACCGGCAGCCCAAACAGCAATACGCAGAACAGCGCCAGCGCGATCACGCCGGCGACATGGCCGACGCGGAACCCGTGCCGCGGCTCACCTGCCCGCGTCAGCGGCTGCGCGGCCGACGTCCGACACAACAGCAACCCGAGCACAGCGCCCAGAACAATCACCATGAGCTGCGCATACACGGTGCTCAGCACGCTCAGCAGGGCAATGGCCACCAGTGCGATCGCCGCGCGGCGGTGGTCCGGGCACAGCCGGCGGGCCATGTCCCACACCGCCTGTGCAACCACCGCCACGGCCACCAGCTTCAAACCGTGGACCAGCCCACTGCCCAGCGCGCCCGTCAGGCTCGGCGCAATGGCGGCAAAGGCGAGCAGCAGGAATACTGACGGCAACGTGAAACCGCACCACGCGGCCAATCCGCCCAGCCAGCCTGCCCGCAGCAAGCCGATGGAAAACCCCACCTGGCTGCTGGCAGGCCCCGGCAGAAACTGGCAAAGCGCCACAAGGTCGGTGAAGGCCGCGTCATCGAGCCAGCGGCGGCGTTCTACAAAGGCGTGGCGGAAATAGCCGAGATGGGCGATGGGGCCACCAAAGCTTGTCAGGCCCAATTTGAGAAAGACGCCCAATACCTCGAATGCGGAGCCGCTGCGTTCCGGCTGAGACACGGTCATGCTGGTTGTCATCTGAGGGGATGAAGGATTCTACGGTACGGGGGAACAACGGATTGCGCGTGTGCCGGAGGACGACTGAAATGGGAGCATCGGCGGCGCAACCTTGGCGGAGCGCCTGTAGCAGTACCGTGCCGGTCTCGTTTGTATGGCAATCGGCACCGGCTGACGCGGATGCATTCGTGGCACTGTCGCGCGGCGGCAATCCGTTCTATACCGATGCATGTTTCGCGCGTTTGGCTTTGGCAGTCTCGCAGTCTCGCAACAGTGGAATGCTTCACACGCAACACCCACGCAACACCAATAATAGGGAGACCGTATGGAAACGATGCAAGGAAAGGGCCGCGGCCGTCGATTGCGCGGCGTACTGCTGATGGTGATGGCCACGTCGGCCCTGCCCGTGGTGGCAGGTTGCGGCGGCAGTAACGACAACACTCCCGCTGCGGGCAACGTCAAACCGTCGTTTGTGGGCGCAGTGACGGTCACGCATTTCGACGGCGTGAGCGACGATTTGCTGACGGCCGGGCTGGGCGCATCGGGCCTCGCCTCGGCCACGGCCCCGACGGTGGCCAACGCCACCGCACCGACTGCGGCAGAGCTGCGGCGCCTGGCCATCTACAACAACTACCGTGCGCTGGTCGATACCAACGCCAAGGGTGGTTACGGCACGCTCTACGGCCCGAATGTCGATGCCAGCGGAAACGTGACATCGGGCACCGGCATGGTGCCGGGCACGGAATACATCGCCTATTCGGATGATGGCTCCGGGCAGCAGAACGTGGTGCTGCTGGTGCAGATTCCGGATGCCTTCGATGCGGCCAACCCGTGCATCATCACGGCCACTTCATCGGGCTCGCGCGGGGTGTACGGCGCGATCTCGACGGGCGAGTGGGGGCTCAAGCGCAAGTGCGCCGTCGCCTATACCGACAAGGGCACAGGCGCCGGCCCGCACGACTTCGCCACCGATACCGTCCCGCTGCAAGACGGCACGCGTACCACGCGCGCGGCCGCGGGCAGCAAGGCACAGTTTGCCGCGCCGCTTGCCAGCAGCCAGCTCACCGCCTTCAACGCGGCCACGCCGAACCGGCTGGCGTTCAAGCACGCGCATTCCCAGCGCAACCCTGAAAAGGACTGGGGCCGCTTCACGCTGCAGGCCGTGCAGTTTGCGTTCTGGGCCATCAACGACAAGCTGAGCGGCGCCAGTGCAGCCAACAGCAGCACGCTGCCGGTGCGCCCGGACAACACCATCGTGATTGCCTCCAGCGTGTCCAATGGCGGTGGTGCAGCCATTGCGGCAGCCGAGCAGGATACGGCCAACCTGATCGACGGCGTGGCGGTGGGCGAACCAGGGCTCAACCTGCCGGCCAGTGCCGGCGTGCAGGTGCAGCGCGGCGGGGTGACGTTGCCCATCAGTGGCAAGCCGCTGTTCGACTACGTGAGCTATGCCAACCAGTTCCGCTTGTGTGCGGCGCTTTCGAGCAGCGTGTCGGCGGCGCCCGCACAGTCGTCCTTTGTCGGCAACGTTGGTTGGCCGGCCAGCGTGCAGGCCAACCGCTGTGCCGCGCTGCATGCCAACGGTTTGCTGTCGGCGTCCACCACGGCCGCGCAGGCCGATGAGGCCCTGCAGAAGCTGCACACCTACGGCTGGGAACCAGAATCCGACCTCGTACACGCCTCCATGGCGTATTTCGAGATCGACCCGTCGGTGGCCACCACGTTCGGCAATGCGTTGTCGCGCTCCAGTGTGTTCGACAACCTGTGCAACTTCAGCTTTGCCGCCGTCGATGCGTCTTTCCATCCGACCACCGTCAACGCCACGGTGCTGGCGCAACTGGCCGGCACCGGCAATGGCATTCCGCCGACCATGGGCGTGCAGCTGATCAACAACCTCGCGCAGGGTGGCCCCACACAGAGCAAGCAGTCGGTCGATTCATCCGGCACGCAGGCGGCCAACCTGGACGGCGCCCTGTGCCTGCGCAACCTGCTCACGGGGAGCGATGCCGCATCGCAGGCGCTGCAGCTCGGCATTTCCCAGACATTGCGCACCGGCAACCTGGGCGGCAGGCCAGCGCTGATCGTGCAGGGGCGTAACGACGCGCTGCTGCCGGTCAATCATGGCGCCCGGCCGTATCTGGGGCTGAACGCGCAGGTGGAGGCCAACAGCAAGCTGTCGTATATCGAGGTAACCAACGCCCAGCACTTCGATGGGTTTATCGACTTGGTGCCCGGTTACGACACGCTGTTCGTGCCGCTGGTGCTGTACGAACAACGCGCGCTGGATGCGGTGTACGCCAACCTGAAGAACGGCACGCCGCTGCCGCCGTCGCAGGTGGTGCGTACCACACCGCGCGGCGGTACGGCCGGTGCTGCGCCGGCCATCAGCGCGGTCAATGTGCCCAGCTTTACGAATACACCGGCCGCAGCGGACCGCATCTCGGTGAGCGTGTCTGGCGGTGTGGCGACCGTGTCGGTGCCGAACTGATGCTATCGCCAGCGCAATAGAAAGCGGGGCTGCCTCAGGTGCGTTCGCCCATGGTGGAACGGACGGGAAGGCGGCCCCATATCGCGCTTCTGATCGACGGGGCTGCGCCTTTTCCATGAATATGACGCGGCCCTAGACGAGAATTAAAATAATTTCATATCAGAAGATTTCGCGCGATCAAGATTCAAAAAAGCTCACCTCTGGTGCGCGCGGATTCTCTCCAGAGCGATTGCATGTGCGCTTCTGACCTGTATTGGCGCCATGCGAGCCATCATCGGGCAAACGTACCCCGCGGTATGCCCTGATTTGAGGCGTATGGCCGCCGTAGCCACGTTCTCAAGATTCCCCTGCCGATGCCGACATCCTCGTTGGAAGCAGCCTGGGCAATCTTGGGTGCGACGGCTTTGAAGATCGGTCAACGACAGCCGCGCTTTTCCCCGAGTTTCTCCTGCTTCAACGCATGTACCTGAATGCATTGTCGAATTGTTCGGCAATACATGGCTCGGGTCGTGACGTCTCTCTCTTGAAGCCGTTGAAACAGGAATAAGCAAATGAGAATCTCGGACATGAAGATCGGGGTAAGACTCGGCGCCGCGTTTGCGCTTGTCGTGGCGCTGCTGATCGGTACCGCCGCGGTCGGCATCCAACGGCTGGATGACAACAACACGAAGATGGGCCGGATCGTCAGCGAGCGCTATTCGCTGATCGCGCTCTCCAACCAGATCAAGAACAACGGCTACAAGGCCAACGGCATTCTCAGCAATCTGCTGCTGGCTACATCGGCGGACCAGAAAGCGAAGTACATGAGCGACTACGCCGCCATCCGCCAAGCCAACGGGCAGGCCTATGGCCGCCTGGAAAAGCTGCTGACGACCGATCAGGGCAAGGCGCTTTTCAAGGAGCAGTTCGATGCGCGCTCCGCTTACGGCGCCAGCGTGCGCAAGTTCTTCGAATTGGTGGATGCCAACAAGCCCGAAGATGCACGCGTGCTCTACCAGGGTGATATGAGCCGCCTGCAAGACCAGTACTACGTGCTGGTCGACAAGATGGTCGACCACCAGGCCGGCGAGATGGAGCGCGACGTGGGCGAAGCCGCCGCGCAGGGCGCCAACGCCAAGATCCAGATGATCGTGCTGGCTGTGCTCGCCACGCTGCTGGCCATTGCCACGGGCGGTTTCATCACCCGCACCATTACGCGTCCGATCCACCATGCGGTGCATCTGGCCGAGGCGGTTGCCCAGGGCGACCTGACGCACCGTCTGGAGGCGGATACGCACGACGAGATCGGCCGCCTGCTGGCCGCGCTCAAGCACATGACGGAGAACCTGCACGGCATCGTCGGCCGCGTACGCGATGGCACGGACACCATCACCCGGGCATCACGCGAGGTGGCCAGCGGCAACATGGACCTCTCCAACCGCACCGAGCAGCAGGCCAGCTCGTTGGAAGAAACGGCGGCGGCCATGGAGCAGCTGACCTCCACCGTCAAGCAGAACGCCGACAACGCGCAAGAGGCCAGCCGCCTGGCATCCAATGCATCGATGGTCGCCACCAAGGGCGGGGATGCCGTGGGCGAGGCGATCGAGACCATGAGCACCATCAACGCGTCGTCGCGCAAGATCGTCGACATCATCGGCGTGATCGACAGCATCGCCTTCCAGACCAACATCCTGGCGCTCAACGCAGCGGTGGAAGCCGCACGCGCTGGTGAACAGGGCCGTGGCTTTGCCGTGGTGGCCGGTGAGGTGCGCAGCCTGGCGCAGCGCAGTGCCGCAGCGGCCAAGGAAATCAAGGCGCTGATCGAGGATTCCGTCAGCCACGTCGGCACCGGCACCGCCAAGGTGGAAGAGGCCGGCCAGATCATCCGCGACGTGGTGGCCGGTATCCAGAACGTGACGAACATCGTCTCTGAGATCAGCGCATCGAGCCGTGAGCAGAGCGACGGTATCGAGCAGATCAACCAAGCCGTCACGCAGATGGACAAAGCCACGCAGGAAAACGCCTCGCTGGTGGAGGAAAGCGCCACGGCGGCGCAGTCCCTGCAGGACCAGGCCGATCAACTGGCCGACATGGTCAGCACCTTCAAGTTGCATGCCGACGCCTCGGGCCGCGAGTCTGCCGCACAGGTTGGCACCGCCCTCATGGCGCGTGCTGCCTGGAGCTGAGTCCAAACGTCCAAACGTCCAAACGCTTTTGCAGTGCGTAGTTGCAGTGCTATTGCCGCAGTGATGTTGCTGTAAGCAGTCCAACGGAGGAGGCACGGGCCGCTGCCAGGTGGCCCGTAAAAGAAGGAATCGACGTAGCGCCCCGGGTGTCTTGCCCGGTTTGGCGTTTCGAACGGTCCCGCCGTCTGCCGAGCACGTGCTTGCTACGCAACCGCTGAGTTGTTCAGAGGGGTGTACGCGTGGAGCGCCGACGTGCCGATGGCGGGGTCAACCCACGGTGTCTCATTCTCCTGAACAACCATGTCTTCGCACGTTCCTCAATTTGCCGGCCCGGGTGTGTCTGCAATGTTTGACGCGCATTCTGTGCCCGCGGGCGCCGCAGTGGCGGCGCCTCCATCCACCCCTGTCACCCAACTGATCGACGCCTACCGGGAGCTTGGCTACCGGCGCGCGCGGCTGGACCCGCTCGCCCGTGTGCCGTTGCCCGAGGTGCCGGAGCTTCGCTTGGCGTTCCACGGCCTGGACCCCACACACAAGCGCGAGCCAGGCGATGTGCTACCCACCGCAACGACCCTGCAGGAGCTCGAATGGCAGCTCAAGCATGTGTATTGCGGCGCGATCGGCCTTGATTGCAGCGGCGTACGCAAGCGCCAGCGCCGCCTGTGGCTCTACGACCGGATGGAGGCCGAACTGCAGGCCCCACCGCTGGCGCCGGACCAGAAACGTTGGTTGCTGAGCCGGCTGGTGGCTGCAGAGATGTGGGAACGGCTGGTTGGCAGCACGTTCGCGCACGCCAAGCGGTTCTCGCTGGAGGGCTGCGAGAGCCTGGTGCCGCTGCTCGATACGCTGGTCGACGAGGCTGGCGGCTGTGGCGTACGGCAGGTGTTCCTTGGGCTGCCGCATCGCGGACGCCTGAACGCGCTCGTCAACGTGATGGGGTTTGATGCGCAAGGCATGCTGGATCGGCTCGACCCCGATTCCGATGTCGCCATCGCTCAGCGCGATCTGCCATATCACCTTGGCGGTGTCGCCCAGCGGAGGGTTGCCGGCAGTGAACTCGCGCTGGTGGTGGCGCCCAACCCCTCGCATCTGCAGAGCGTGTATCCGGTGGTCTGCGGCATGGCGCGCGCGCATGTGGATGAGCATCCCGACATGCCGTGCCTGCCGATCATGGTACATGGCGATGCGGCCTTTGCGGGGCAAGGCGTTGTCATGGAAACCCTGAACCTGACCCGCCGGGCTGGCTACACGGCGGGCGGCGTCGTGCACGTGATCGTCAACAACCAGATTGGTTTCACCACGCCCAATGTGATGGACGTGCGTGCCAACGATTACTGCACCGATGTGACGCGCATGGTCGATGCACCGGTACTGCACGTCAACGCAGACGATCCGGAGGCCGTGTTGCGCGCCGCCCGCATCGCCATCGCCTACTGCATGGAACACGGGGCCGACATCGTCATCGACCTGATCGGCTATCGCCGCCTGGGGCATTCGGAGCACGACACGCCGGCCCTGACGCAGCCGACACTGCACGCGGCCATTGCCTTGCACCCGACGGTTACTGAGCTGTACCACGCTGTCAGCGCGGAAGCGACGCGCCTGGCCGATCTGCGTGAGGCCGCGCTACGTGATTTGCAGGCGGGCCGCGTTGGTGATGCATTCCAGGCCGATGCATCTGCTGCGCACCGTGGCGTGCACCGCCCGCTACAGCCGCTGTCGCTGCAGCGCTTGCAGGCGTTGACGCACACAGTCACCACGCCACCCGATGGCGTACTGCTACACGATGTCGTGCGTGGCTTGTGCGAGCGCTGGCGTACGGCGGTGTCGAGCGGCGAACATCAGGCGGACTGGTGCATGGCCGAAAACCTCGCCCATGCCACGTTGCTGGAAGCGGGGCACAGCGTACGCCTGTCGGGCATGGACGTTGGGCGCGGTACGTTCATGCATCGGCATGCCGTGTGGCATTCGCAAGCTGCAATATCAGGCGAGGGTGGTCAGTACATTCCGCTGGAGCATGTGGGCGAGTGCCAGGGCGCGTTTGACATCGTCAACTCGCCGTTGATGGAAGAGGCTGCACTCGGCTTTGAATACGGCTACAGCGTGCAGACCCGCACGCGTCTGACGCTGTGGGAGGCGCAGTTTGGCGATTTCGTCAACGGCGCGCAGGTCTTCATCGACCAGTACATCGCGTCGGGGGAGTACAAGTGGGGCAACCAATCGGCGCTGGTTGTGCTCCTCCCGCACGGTCACGAAGGGGTTGGGCCGGAGCACTCCAACGGGTTTCTGGGGCGCTTTCTGCAGCTCTGCGCGGAGGACAACCTGCGCGTAGTTATGCCGTCGACCTCGGGCCAGTGGTTCCATCTGCTGCGCGAGCAGGCCACGCTGGCGACGCCCAAGCCACTCGTCGTCATGTCGCCCAAGGCGGAGTTGTATGGCAACGGGCGCTCGCATTCGCGCGTGCAGGACTTGGTCGATGGCAGGTTCATGCCGGTGCTGGCGGATGCGGGTGTCGTTGACCCGCAAGCTGTTACGCGGGCGGTGCTGTGCAGCGGCAAGTTCTTCTATGAACTGCAGGCGCAGCGGGAGCAGGATGCCCGTACGGATGTGGCGTTGATCCGTATCGAGCAACTCTATCCGTTTCCGCAGGCAGCGCTTACGGATGCGCTGACGGCATTCCTGAACCTGAAGGAAATCGTCTGGGCCCAGGAGGAAGACGCCAACCAGGGTGCATGGCGTTTTGTGCGCGAGGCGCTGGAAGCCTGCTTGCCAACAGGGTACAGGCTGACCGGCATCTGCCGTAGCGCTACGCCCGCGGGCGCGCATGCATCCGTGCGGGCGCATCAGGTGGAGCAGCGCCGGTTAGTCGCAGCTGCGTTCGGCACGCTGCGTTGATCGGAGGACGATGCGGCCGGCATCGACACGGCCGGCTCGCATCGTCATCCCTTGCTGTGGCGATCGTTGTATGCAAGCCTTGATCAGCCGTTGCGCTGCGCGACCAGCAGATTCCGCAGCATTCCAGCCCGGTTCCCGCTACGGCAATACGCGAGGATCGGTTTCGGCAATGTGTTGACCAACGCGCCGAACGCCTGCACTTCCGCATCACCAATGCCATCGGGTGTGACCGGCAGATAGCGCGCATCGAGGCCCAGTTCGCGGGCGGCTGCAGCGATCTCATCAAATGCCGGCTGGTCTTCGGATTCGCCGTCAGGCCGGTTGCAGATGACGGAGCGGAAACCCGCATCACGAATGGCTTTGAGATCTGCCTGTGTGATCTGTCGGGACGTAGCGACCCCATCGGATGCCGTGGCCCGGCATTGCGCAATGGCTTGTTGGAAGCACGCGATTGCCGCATCGATGTCTGCGTCGGTTGTAAAGCGTCCCAGGCTGACACGCACGGTGCGGCCGGCTGCATCGGCATCCAGGCCGATGGCCGTCAGCACGTGGGAGGGTGTACCCGCCGCCGAGTTGCACGCAGAGGTGGACGACACGGCCAGCGTATCGCCCAGCATGAGGGGGAAGAAGCCCGGTGCGTTGACCGTCAAGCTCAGGGTGTGGGGAATGCGCCGCGTGGCCTCCGCGTTCTGCACCACGTCACCCAGGGCAAGCACAGACGTTTTCAGCCGTGCGCTGAGCGCCGAAATCCGCTGCGTTTCGTGTTCAAGATCCTCTGCCGCCAACGCACAGGCGGTGCCCATGCCTACGATTTGGTGCGTGGCGAGCGTGCCCGAGCGCAACCCGCGCTCATGTCCGCCGCCGTGCATTTGCGGGGCGATTCGTGCGGCAATGTCGCGACGCACGAACAGCGCGCCAATGCCCTTCGGGCCATAGACCTTGTGGGCGGACATCGACAGCATGTCAATGCCGAGTGCGCGCACATGAATCGGCGTCTTGCCCAGCGCCTGTGCAGCGTCGACATGCAGCAGTGCGCCGGCCGCGTGCACGACGTCGGCAACCGCGCGAATGTCCGTCAGTGTGCCGAGCTCGTTGTTCACCAGCATGAGAGAGACCAGGCCGGTATCCGGGCGGATTGCCGCGGCAACAGCGTCGACGGTGATTTCCCCCGCAAGCGTCGGCGACAGGTAGGTTACCGAACAGCCGTGCGTCGCCAGATTCGCTATCGTGTCGAGCACGGCTTTGTGTTCGATGCGGCTGGTAATCAGGTGGCGTTTGTTGGTGGCTGCATCGGCGTAGCCCTTCAGCGCGAGGTTGTTGGATTCGGTGGCGCCCGATGTCCAGATGATCTCGTCGGCGCTGGCGCCAATGAGCGCGGCCACTTGCTCGCGTGCCTGCTCGACCTTGTTCCGAGCCACGCGGCCGGTCGCATGGGAACTCGAAGCCGGGTTGCCGAATGCGCCTTCCATGCCCAGGCAGGCCATCATCGATTCAATGACCCGCGGGTCCGCAGGCGTGGTGGCGGCGTAGTCGAGGTAGTGGGGCGTGTTGCTTTCGCTCATATCGCTGTCTTGCACGGTGGAATGCAGAAATGATACGTACGAAGGTCGGAAAAAATGATCCTAAATTCACTGCATATTGGCGGTATTGGGGAAAAATATTCTCGTATAGTCCGGAATGTGAGGATGTTTATACTCTCACATCGAGAGGGGTATTTTCCCGGGCTTCCCGACACACACAGATGGATCCCGGATCAACACAGGAGCTGAAGCATGGATGCGATTGACCGCGAGCTACTGAGGCTGTTGCAGGCCGATGTGACATTGCCCATTGCCGAGCTTGCGCAGCGAGTGAATCTTTCGCAAACGCCGTGCTGGAAGCGGGTGCAGCGGCTCAAGGAGACGGGCGTCATCCGCGCGCAGGTGGCGCTATGCGATGCACGCAAGCTGGGCGTGGGGACGACGGTGTTCGTTGCCGTGCGTACCGATCAGCACACGGAGAAGTGGGCGCAGCGCTTTACCCAGGTGGTGCGCGAGATTCCGGAGGTGGTCGAGGTCTACCGCATGAGCGGTGACATGGACTATCTGCTGCGCGTTGCGGTGTCGGGCATTGACGACTACGACCGTGTATACAAGCAGCTCATCCGGGGTGTACCGCTGTCGGATGTGAGCTCGTCGTTTGCGATGGAAGAGATCAAATATTCGACGGCGCTGCCCGTGCGGGACGCGGGCCAGCCGGGGTGAGGCGGCGGGGGACGCGGTATCGGCCCCATCCGTTCAGGGCTGCGGGCCGAGCAATTGCTGGAGCAGCCCGCGCATCCAGGCCAGGGCGGGATCGGTCGCGCGACTGTCCGCCCAGAACAGGTCGATATCGAACGAGGGAATGGTGGCCGGCACCTCAGCCATCGCAAACGGACCCGTGGCGACACACTGTTCCGCCAGCCGCGCGGGAATGACGACCATCAGGTCCGAGCTTTCCACAATGCGCGAGACCACCAGAAAGCTCGGCAATCGCAGGGCGATGCGTGCGCCCATCTTGGTCAACATGCCTTCGATGACTTCGTGGCCCGTCGTGCAGACCAGGGCGTGCCCGAACGCAGCGAAATCCTTGCGCGACAGCACCTTCCCCGCCAGCGCATGCGTTGCGCGCATCAGCACCACATAGCGGTCTTTGAACAGCGTGTAGCGGGCAATGCCTTGCCCGATCGTTTTGGGTAAGCGCCCGAAGGCGAAGTCGAGGCGCCCATCGTCCAGGGCAGGGGGCACGGTGTCGGCGGCAAACGCATCCACTTTGATCACGACATTGGGCGCCTGTGCTTGCAATTGCGCCAGCAAGGCCGGCAGGAACGCCACCTGAGCGAAGTCGGTCAGGTGCATGCGGAACTCGCGGTCGCTGGTGGCGGGGTCGAAGTGCTTGCTCAGTTCGAGCGCCTGCCCGACCTCACGCAGCGCCCGCTCGATGGGGATGGCTAGCTGCTCGGCATAGGGCGTCGGCCGCATGCCGTAGGGGCCCGGCACAAACAAGGGATCGTCAAACACTTCGCGAAGCCGCGCCAGCGCATTGCTCATGGCCGGCTGGGTCACGTTGTAGTGCTTGGCTGCCGCCGTGACATTGCGCGTCTGATAGATCGCCTGGAACACGCTGAGCAGGTTCAGATCGAGTCGTTTCGGCAGCATGGCAGGCATTCGCAGAATGAATGCTGGCCATCATAACAATAAATTTGATGTATCCAGACCCTGATATCAGACTGATAAAAACAAGGCCAGCCGATGGCCATTAGAACGAGCACTTCAAGGAGACGCACGCATGTTCCTCAAGAACGCGTGGTATGTGGCTTGTACCCCCGATGAAATCGCCGATAAACCGCTGGGCCGCCGCATCTGCGGGGAGCGCATGGTGTTCTACCGCGGCGAGGGCGGGAAAGCCGTTGCGCTGGAAGACTTCTGCCCGCACCGTGGCGCGCCGCTGTCGCTCGGCTTTGTGCGCGATGGCCGACTGGTCTGTGGCTACCACGGCCTGACGATGCAGGCCGATGGCAAATGCGCCAGCATGCCGGGCCAGCGCGTGGGCGGCTTTCCGTGCATCCGCCATTTCCCCGTGGTGGAGCGTTATGGCTTTATCTGGGTGTGGCCCGGTGATGCTGCGCAGGCTGATCCCGCGTTGATCCATCACCTCGAATGGGCGGAAAGCCCAGCGTGGGCGTACGGCGGTGGGCTGTACCACATCCAGTGCGATTACCGGCTGATGATCGACAACCTGATGGACCTCACGCACGAGACCTACGTGCATGCCACCAGCATCGGCCAACCCGAAATTGAAGAAGCCGCCCCGCAAACCAAGGCCGACGGTGACAGCGTGGTCACCAGCCGCTTCATGGAGAACATCCTGCCGCCGCCGTTCTGGGCCACCGCGCTGCGCGGCGCGGGCCTGGCGGACAACGTGTCGTGCGATCGCTGGCAGATCTGCCGCTTCACGCCACCCAGCCACGTGATGATCGAAGTGGGCGTGGCGCATGCAGGCAAGGGCGGGTACCACGCTGACGCGCAGCACAAGGTCAGCAGCATCGTGGTCGATTTCATCACGCCGGAAACCGAAACCTCCATCTGGTACTTCTGGGGCATGGCGCGCAACTTCTGCGTGGACGATGCGGCGTTGACCGACACCATCCGTACCGGGCAGGGCAAGATCTTCAGCGAGGATCTCGACATGCTCGAACAACAGCAGCGCAACCTGCTGGCCTATCCGGAGCGCAAGCTGCTCAAGCTCAACATCGACGCCGGGGGCGTGCAATCGCGCCGCGTGCTGGAGCGCTTGATCGAGCGTGAGCAGCAGGAGGCTGTGTCATGCAAGTGATGGTCCTCAGCAAGGCGAATACCGCCCAGGACATCATGACGTTCGAGCTGGCGGCGCCCGATGGGCGTGCGTTGCCGCCGTTCAGCGCCGGAGCCCACATCGACGTGCAAGTTGGCGGCGTTGTGCGGCAGTACTCGCTCTGCAACCGGCCGGGAGCAACCCACCGCTACCAGATCGGCGTGCTGCGTGAGGTGAACTCGCGTGGCGGCTCGGTAGCCATGCATGCCCTGGCCGTGGGGGACATGCTGGAGATCAGCGCGCCGAAAAACCATTTTCCGCTGGCGCCAGATGCACGGCATTCGATCCTGCTCGCGGGCGGTATCGGCGTGACGCCGCTGCTGGCGATGGCGGAACAGCTTGCGGCGGAGGGGGCTTCGTTCGCGTTGCATTACGCCACGCGCTCGCCGGAGCGCACCGCCTTCCGCGATCGTCTGGTTGCCGCGCACCTGGCGCCGCACACACGGTGCTATGTCGATGATGCCCCGCAGAATCAACGGCTCGATCTGGCTGCGGTGCTATCGCGGCCGGACGCTGGAACCCATGTGTATGTCTGCGGCCCCGCTGGCTTCATCGACGCGACATTGCAGCAAGCGCATGCGCTGGGCTGGCAGGACGCCAACCTGCATCGCGAATATTTCGGTGCCGCACTGCCAGCGCCCGAAGCCGCAGAGGCGGGCGCCTTCGAGGTCCGCCTCGCGCACAGCGGCAAGACGATGACGGTCGGCGCCGGAGAAACGGTCATTGACGCATTGCGCGGCTGTGGCATCGACTGGCCGACATCGTGCGAGCAGGGCGTGTGCGGTACGTGCCTGACCAAGGTACTGCAGGGCGAAGCGCAGCATCACGACAACTACCTGACCGAAGAGGAACGCGCCGAGGGCTGTTTCCTGCCCTGCGTATCGCGGGCCAGGGGGCTGCTGGTGCTGGATATCTAGGTATCGAGGCTAGTCCGCGTCCACGCTCAGCATCCGGACAAGGGCGCGCAACTGATGATGGAACTGCGCGCGCGTGCTGTCATCCATGTCGGCCAGCATGGACGCCTCCACCTGCGCGACAACGACGTCGCATTGGCGCAGCAGGTCTTGTCCCTCTGCCGTCAGCATGATGTGGATGATGCGGCCGTGGTTGGGATCGGGCTCGCGCAGGATCCATCCGCGGCTCTCCATCATCTTGACCATCTCGTTGGCGGATTGCGGAGAGATCAACGAGCGTTCGGCCAGTTGCGCATTGGAGAGCTGCCCGTGGGTGCTCAGGAACGACAGCGTGGTGTATTGCGGCACGGTCAGCCCGAGCGGTAGCAGGTTGTCTCGTAGCCGGCGGTTCAGTACGTGATCGAGGCGGCCGACCAGGTAGGCAATCCCCAGGGGTTTGCTTGCTGCACGCGGCTTCGATTGAGATGGTTTTCGCATGGTGTGAGGAAGATGGCTGCATAAGCCAGCGTCTTGTGTCTTGCGCAGAGGATATCAGTAGACCTGATATTGGCTGCAAGTGACATCCCACGGGCATGCACCCTTCAACTTGTTTTCACATGCGGGCAAGTCGCCCGGCATTCGCAGTCAATATCAGGGTTCCTGATAAAAATTCGATAGAGGAGGCACCACCATGACGCAGTACACAGGCCGTTGGAACACCGTACAGGTTGATGTAGAAGACGGCATCGCCTGGGTGACGTTGAATCGCCCGGAAAAGCGCAACGCGATGAGCCCAACGCTCAATCGCGAAATGATCGATGTGCTGGAAACGCTAGAACTCGATGCCGATGCGAAGGTGCTGGTGCTGACCGGCGCAGGCGAGTCCTGGTCGGCCGGCATGGATTTGAAGGAGTACTTTCGCGAGACCGACGGCCAGCCCGAGATCATGCAGGAGCGCGCCCGGCGTGATTGCTCGCAATGGCAGTGGAAGCTGCTGCGCTTCTACTCCAAGCCGACTATTGCGATGGTCAATGGCTGGTGCTTTGGCGGCGCGTTTTCGCCGCTCGTGGCATGCGATCTGGCCATTGCGGCCGATGAGGCTGTCTTTGGCCTGTCGGAGATCAACTGGGGTATCCCGCCGGGCAACCTGGTGAGCAAGGCGGTGGCCGACACCATGGGTCATCGTGCCGCGCTGCACTACATCATGACCGGCGAGACCTTTACCGGCAAAGAGGCCGCCGAGATGGGGCTCATCAATCGGAGCGTGCCGCGCGCGCAATTGCGCGAGACCGTTGCCGAGCTGGCTCGCAAGCTGCTCGAGAAGAACCCCGTGGTGTTGCGCTATGCCAAGCATGGCTTCAAGCGTTGCCGCGAGCTGACGTGGGAGCAGAACGAGGACTACCTGTACGCCAAGGTGGACCAATCCAGCCACCGCGATCCGGAGAAGGGCCGGCAGCATGGCTTGAAGCAATTTCTGGACGACAAGAGCATCAAGCCGGGCCTGCAGACCTACAAGCGCGCCTGAACCGCACGCGCCCCACAACAAGAACGGAGCGGCCGCGGCTGACGCTGTGGTAACGGCACGCGAGCGCCCGTCATGGAAGGAGACAGCCATGTTGAAGCAAGCGGAGGCGCTCCCGTGTGCGCCGCGTTATCGCCCGGTGTCGATTGGCGGAGCGCCGGTGGAGGTGCGCCGGACAGAGGACGGCACGTGGTACCTGCGCTCGACGGAAGCCATCGGCACGTACCCCGCACGATTGACCGATTGCCTGGTGCGCGGTGCCCGCGAGTATCCGGATCGCACGCTCGTGGCACAGCGTGGCCCGGATGGCCACTGGCAGCGCATGTCTTATGCCCAGATGCTGGAGCGTGCGCGCGCCATTGGTCAGGCGCTGCTGGCGCGCGGGCTGTCGGCGGAACGCCCGTTGATGATCCTGTCGGGCAACGATCTGCAGCATCTGCAACTGGCCATGGGCGCCATGTATGCCGGCATTCCCTATAGCCCGGTTTCGCCGGCGTACGCGCTGCTGACGCAGGACTACAGCCGGCTCGCCTATCTCGTGCAGCACCTGACGCCGGCCATGGTGTACGCCAGCGATGCGGCGCAGTTTGGCCATGCGCTGCGCGCGGTCACGCCGCCGGACACCGAAATCCTGATCGACACCGGCACGTTGGAAGGGCGCGCGGCCACCCGGTTTGCGGCGTTGTGCGACACCGTGCCAACCGACATCGACGCCGCCAACGCCAAGGTCGGCCCGGACACGGTCGCCAAGTTCCTCTTCACCTCCGGCTCCACCAAGCAACCCAAGGCGGTCACGACGACGCACCGCATGCTGTGCGCCAATCAGCAGATGCTGCTGCAGACCTTTCCCTGCTTTGGCGAGGCGCCGCCGGTGTTGCTGGACTGGCTGCCGTGGAACCACACCTTTGGCGGCAGTCACAACGTCGGCATCGCGCTGTACAACGGCGGCACGTACTACATCGACGGGGGCAAGCCGACCCCGCAGGGATTCGCGCAAACGCTGGAGAACCTGCGCGAGATCCAGCCGTCGGTGTTCTTCAACGTGCCAAAGGGCTGGGAGATGCTGACCGAAGCGCTCGAAGCCGACGCGGCCTTGCGCGAGCACTTCTACGCGCAGGTCAGGCTGTTCTTCTTTGCCGGCGCGGGGCTGTCGCAAGCTGCGTGGAACCGCCTCGAACAGGTCAGCGAAGCCCATTGCGGCGAGCGCATCCGCATCATGGCCGGCCTGGGTATGACGGAGACCGCACCGTCCTGCACCTTCACCACCGGCCCCGCGATGATGGCGGGCTACATCGGGCTGCCGGCGCCGGGTTGCGAGGTCAAACTGGTGCGCACCGACGGCAAGCTGGAGGCCCGCTTCAAGGGGCCGCACGTGATGCCCGGTTACTGGCGCGCACCGCAGCTGGCCGCCGACACCTTCGACGATGAGGGCTACTACCGCTCCGGTGATGCCGTGCGCTTTGTCGATGAAGCGCAACCCGAGATTGGCCTGATGTTCGACGGCCGCATCGCCGAAGACTTCAAGCTCAGTTCCGGCACCTTCGTGAGCGTGGGGCCGCTGCGCGCGCGGATCATCAGCGAAGGCGCACCCTATGTGCAGGACGCCGTGGTGGCCGGCATGAACCGCGACGACGTCCGCGTGCTAGTGTTTCCGCGCCTGGAACACTGCGCGGCGTTGGCGGGGCTGCCTCCGGATGCCACTGCTGCCCAGATTCTCGACAGTGCGCCAGTCCGGGCGCATTTCGCGGTGTTGCTGAATCGGCTGAACCGCAGTGCCACCGGGTCGGCCAGCCGCATTGCGTGCCTGCGTTTGCTGGAGGACCCGCCGTCGATCGACCATGGAGAAATCACCGACAAGGGCTCGATCAACCAGCGTGCTGTCCTGAGCCGCCGCGCCGCGTTGATCGATGCGCTCTACAGCGGCGACGATGCCCGCATGATTGTCGAGGAGGCTTGCTCAGCCCACCGCTGACGACGCATCAACCCGCCGCTGGAGCCGATACGCCAATTGCGCGCGCGTGATACCGAGCGTGCGCGCGGCCGACGAGAGGTTGCCGTTGGCCCGCGCCACGGCCTCTTCCAGCAATTGCTGCTCCAGCGCCGGCAGCGATGACCTGCTGCCGCGCGTCTGTTGGCTCCAGTGGTTCACCAGGTCCAGCAGCGTTTCGGGCTGGGGCGATGGCGCGTCGGCTTCGTGCTCCTGCGTCAACCTCGCTACTTCGCCAGCAATAGCGAGGGACAGCACCTCCTGGTTCAATGTCTCGCCGCTGATGAACATGTGCGACAGGTCCACCAACCCCGCCTGCGCCAGGATCACGCCGCGCTCCACCAAGTTCTGCAGCTCGCGGATGTTGCCCGGAAAGCTGTAGTTGACCAGCGCCTTGACCGCACGCAGGCTGAACCCGCGCACGGCCAGCCCATGCTTGTGCGCATAGCTCTTGAGGAAGTGGCTCATCAACAGCGGGATGTCGTCACGGCGCTCGCGCAACGGCGGCAGGTGGATCGGGAAGACGTTGAGCCGGAAGAACAGGTCTTGACGGAAGCGCCCGTCGCGCACGGCTTGCTGCAGGTCTTCGTTGGTGGCGGCCACCACGCGCGTGTTGACCCGCTGCGTGCGGGTGGAGCCCACGCGCTCGAATTCACCTTCTTGCAGCGCGCGCAGCAGCTTGCCTTGTGCCACGAGGCTCAGCGTGCCGATCTCGTCGAGGAACAGCGTGCCCTCGTGCGCTAGCTCAAAGCGTCCCGCGCGTGAGTGCGTGGCACCGGTGTAGGCGCCGCGTTCGACGCCAAAGAGTTCCGCTTCCACCAGCATCTCGGGAATTGCGGCGCAGTTGATGGCGATGAACGGCTTGTCCTGGCGCCGGCTGATCTGGTGCAGCATGCGCGCAAAGCGCTCCTTGCCGACGCCGGATTCGCCGGTGAAGAGCACGGTGGCATCGGTGGGGGCTACGCGCTGCAGCAGATGGCAGGCGGCGTTGAATGCAGATGAGGCGCCCACCAGTGCAGGGCCGGGGCTGTCTTCCGTGTCGCGGTCTGCCGGCGCTGTGGCGGCGCCGGTGGATTCGGCTTCACCGGATTGCGGCGCCGCCTGGGGCACGCTCGCGGCGAGCATGCCCGAGTCGACAAAGTCCTGCGCGTTCAGGTAGCGCAGGTCTTCGCTGGCGTCGTCCCACAGCTCGGCGGATTTGCCGATGACCCGGCAGACCGCCGCACCCATCGCGCGGCATTCCACCTCGCGAAAGATCACCAGGTGCCCGAGCAGCGTGCTGACGTAGCCAATGGCATAGCCGAGCTGCAGCCAGCAGGCCGGTGAGGTGCCCACACCGTAGGCGTCGAGGTGCTCGTCGTCTTCACTGGAGTTGTGCCAGAGGAACTCGCCCTGGTAGCGGCCGCTCTCGGGCTCGTAGCTGAAGCTGACGGGCACAACTTTCACCACGCCTTCGAGCGTGTGCAGCCGAGTGCCGGCCACGAAGATGGCGGAGGGCTCGGCATCCGGCCAGCGCTCGCGGACCAGCCGTGCATCGTGCGCGCCCGACACGTAGCCCGAGCGCGTGAGCAGCCCACGCGCTCGGTCGATGCCGAGGCTATCGATCAGCTCACGCCGCAGCGTGCCGATCGCCCGGCTGTGCAGCAACAGCATGCGCTGGTCGTTCAGCCAGATGCGTCCGTCGCCGGGCGAGAAATACAGGCATTCGCTGATGTCAGCCAAAGTGGGCTGCGAGTCAGCACTCCAGCGGTCACTGCCCGCCGGGCTGAGCACCTTGCCCGTGGTGCGGGCCACTTCGGCAAGGGAGATGCGGGGCAATTGCGCCATGGGAGCTCCGGATGGGTTCTTCAAATGGAAATATCAGGGCTCCTGATACTGTGCCGGTTTCATCAAATCCGCAAGCGCGGCTGCGGCAAGTGCTTTGCTGCGCCGCCGCAGATCACAGCCTGATTAGCGCGAAACGCGAGACCTGGCAAGGCACACACGTCTTGCTGCTAAACGGCAAGCACAGGCGCAGATGCGAATGGCATAGCGCTTGCAAATCAGGGCGCCGACAGCCGGCGCTCAACCAGCCGCCGGACACGATCTCACCACATCACCACAAGGAGACTCGATCGATGAATGCCCCTCAAACGATGCGCTTTCTGGATGCCGCCCAATGGGACGGTCTGCTGTTCCAGGGCAGTTGGGTGCCACCGCTGCAGCAGCAAGCGGTTGACGTGATCGAGCCTGCGACAGGCAAAACGTTGACGCGTGTCGGGCTGGCCGATGCCGAGGACGTGGCTGCGGCGGTGCAGGCCGCCGTCATTGCCCAGCGGGCCTGGGTGTCAAAGGCGCCGCGCGAACGTGCCGAGGTATTCCGCCGCGCAGCCGCACTGTTCGACCAGCACTTCGATGAACTGGCCTTGGCCGTTGCGCGCGAAACCGGCGGGGTGCTGTTCAAGGGCCAACACGAGGTGCGCGAGGCGGCCACGCTGTGCCACTTGGCCGCGGGCATGCCGCTCGAGGCGCAGGGCCAAGTGCTGGCGAGCCCGGCAGGGCGGCTGAGCTACGCGCGTCGCGCGCCGTTTGGCGTGGTGGGCGTGATCTCGCCGTTCAATTTCCCGTTGATCCTGACGCTGCGTTCGGTGGCGCCAGCGCTGGCCGCCGGCAACGCGGTGGTGGTCAAGCCGGACCTGCGTACGCCGGTGTCGGGCGGATACCTCATCGCGCGCATCTTTGAAGAGGCAGGCCTGCCTGCCGGGCTGCTGCATGTGCTGCCGGGCGGCGTGGAGGCGGGCGAGGCGCTGGTCGTCCACCCGCAGGTGCCGATGATTGCCTTTACCGGCTCGCCGGCGGTGGGCCGTCGCATTGGTGCATTGGCGGGGCAGCATCTGAAGAAGGTGTCGCTTGAGTTGGGCGGCGCCAACGCGCTGATCATCCTCGACGATGCGGACCTCGATCTTGCAGTCAGCAATGCGGCCTGGGGGGCATGGCTGCATCAGGGGCAGATCTGCATGGCATCCAACCGCATTCTCGTGCATGCCTCGCTGGCGGCTGAACTGACGGCCCGGCTGGTCGACAAGGCGCAGCATCTTCCAGTGGGGGATGGCGCCAGCGGGCAGGTCGCGCTCGGGCCGCTGATCGACCAGAAGCAGTTGCAGCGTGTGCACGCCATCGTGCAGGACAGCGTGGCCGCCGGCGCCAGGCTGCTGGCGGGCGGCACGTACGAGAACCTGTTTTACCGGCCCACGGTGCTCGGCGGTGTGCGGCCCGGCATGCGCGTGTTCGACGAAGAGGTGTTCGGGCCGGTGGCCAACATCATCACCTTCCAGAGCGACGACGAGGCTGTGGAGCTGACCAACAACAGCCAGGGCGGGCTGTCTGCGGGCGTGATCTCTGCATCGGTGGGGCGTGCCATGGCGCTGGGCCAACGCCTGCGTGTCGGTATGGTCCACATCAACGATCAGACCGTCAACGACGACTGCGTCAACCCGTTCGGCGGCCCCGGCATCGCGGGCAACGGCACGAGCGTAGGCGGCCCGGCCGACTGGGAGGAATACACCCAGTGGCAGTGGACGACCATCAAGGAGCGCGCGCCGCAGTACCCGTTCTGAAACGGCTTCAAACAAATAGAAAACAAGAGGAGACAACCATGCAATTGAGCAACAAGACCATCGTGGTGACCGGCGCATCGTCGGGCATCGGCGCGGAGACGGCGCGCCTGCTGCGCTTTCACGGCGCGCGCGTGATTGGTGTAGACCGCAACACGCCGGGCATCACCCTGGACGGCTATGTTCAAGCCGATCTGTCCACGGTCGAAGGGATCGACCAGGCCGTGGCGCAACTGCCAGCGCAGATCGACGCGCTATGCAACATTGCCGGCGTGCCGGGCACCGCGCCGGTGGATCTGGTGGCACGCGTGAACTATCTCGGCCTGCGGCATCTGACCGAGCAGTTGCTGCCGCGCATGCCGGAGGGCAGCGCCATCGTCAACGTTGCATCCATCCTGGGGGCGGAATGGCCGCAGCGCGTCGACCTGCACAAGGCGCTGGCCGAAACCCACGGCTTTGACGCGGGCGCCGCCTGGCTGAGGGACCGACCCGCGCCACAAGCCACCTGCTATCAGTACTTCAAGGAAGCGCTGATCGTGTGGACGCTGACACAGGCGCAGAAGATCTTCCTCCAACGTTCCGTGCGCATGAATTGCGTGGCGCCGGGGCCCGTGTTCACCCCCATCCTGGGCGACTTTGTGTCCATGCTCGGCGCCGAGCGCGTAGAGAAAGACGCGCACCGCATGAAGCGCCCCGCCTACCCGGACGAGATCGCCCCCGTGATCGCGTTGCTATGCGCCGATGAGACGCGGTGGATCAATGGCGTGAACGTGCCCGTCGATGGCGGGCTCGCTTCTACCTACTACTGACGCGACACCCTGTTTGATGTTCTGAGGTGGGGCAGCCACTGGGCTGCCTCCCAGCGTTCGCGCGCCGGTAACCCGGCTGCCCGACGCAAGGGCCTCGCTTTGCCTGTCGTAGCGGCCAAGCTGGACAACTCACTCTGCTGCACACATCACAGACCACACAAAAAGGCCATCAGGCATGCCGCGCGAGCGAGGTGCACGCGC
Source organism: Ralstonia sp. (assembly GCA_039592975.1). Lineage (GTDB taxonomy): Bacteria > Pseudomonadota > Gammaproteobacteria > Burkholderiales > Burkholderiaceae > Ralstonia. The sequence goes on from JBCNQE010000003.1 coordinate 223,307, forward strand.
GCGCTTGAGCAGGCCCACAAAGGAGACACCACATGAACCTGAAGACCACTCTGCTGGCCACTTTTCTGGCTGCATGCGCATCGGCCACCTGGGCCTTCGATCAACCGTCCGTCAACATGGGCGGCACCAGCTTCTTTGACGGCGCGCCGCTGCCGGGCGGACCGGGCTTCTATTTCGTCGAGTACCTGACCCACTATTCGGCCAGCAAGCTGATGGACAACGCCGGCAATCAGTCCGCCTTTCCGTCCAAGCAGAAGTTTGATGTGACGGTGCCCGTCAGCCAGCTGATCTTCGTGCCCGAGGGCGCAAAGTGGGGCAACAAGCAATTGGGCTTCCAACTGTTGCTGCCATGGGTGGCCGCCGCGCGCGTCGGTGACGGGATGAACAACGCCGTGCTCAAAGGCGGGCGCGGCATCGGCGATCTGGCGGCCGGTGTGTCGCTGCAGTTCGATCCCGTCATGGGGGCGCAAGGGCCGCTGTTCTCGCAACGCTTTGAGCTGCAGGTGATTGCGCCCACCGGCCACTACGACCGTACCGCCGCCGTCAGCCCTGGCAGCAACTTCTGGTCGTTCGACCCATATTGGGCCGTGACCTTCTGGGCGACCCCGAAGCTCAGTTTCAGCGGGCGCTTCAACTACCTATGGAACGCCCGCAATAGCGATCCGAACGTCGCCTTCGGCAGCGGGGCGACGTCCACCCAGGCCGGTCAGGCGTTGCACGGCAATTTCGCCATCGAATATGAGATCAAGCAAGGCTTGGTGGCTGGCCTGAGCGGCTACTGGCTCAAGCAGATCACGGATACGAAGGTCAACGGCATCAACGTGCCCGGACGGCGCGAGCAGGTTGTCGCGCTCGGGCCGGCGGCCATGGTGGCGCTATCGCCCAAGGATCTCCTGTTCTTCCACTACTACAAGGAGTTTGCGGTGCGCAACCGCACCCAGGGCAACAAGTTCGAGATCCGCTACGACCACCACTTCTGACCGTTGATTGCGGCGTGGCCAGCGCGGTGTGGCGTGTGCCGAATCCGGCTGGTCATGTTCTCGGGGCCGTCATGTTCGACATCCTGCTCCAAACCTTAGGGTGGCGACGTATGCCAGCGGCCAATAATTGGCCGCAAGGCCTTGTAACACCGAGATTCTTGAAACACAAACTGGTGGGGCGTACAGGACTTGAACCTGCCTGCCTGCGGCGGTAAACCGTCGCTGCTCGACCCATGAGCTACCGCCCCGCCTTCACTATATCGACCCCTCTTGAGGAAACCCGAGTCGGGATATCCCCTTAGCCCGATCGGCGAGTTCATGGGTTCGACGGGGACATCCGGACGCTCTAACCCGGAATGATTTTGCGTTGCCGCAAGTCGTCGAAGATGCGCATGAACATGGCTTCCGTCTCCACATACTCGTGAAAGCCGAAGCGGCGTGCCTTTGAGCCGTCGCCGAACATGTCGTAGTCCCACGAGAACACAAAGTCGGCAAAACGCCACGAAGACACATCGCGATACGGCGTGTCGGCCAGCCCATGTCTGGCGATCATGCTTTGCCACAGCGGCGCCTTGTCGGCCATGACGGTGTCCAGCGACAGCGGTAGCGGTGGGGCGACTTCCAGATCAAAGTAGCGCGCGATCTTGGGCCACATTTCGCTCCAGCGGAACAGGTCGCCGTTGTTGATGTTGAAGGCCTGATTGGCGCAGCGCGGGTCGGTGGCGGCCCACACGGTAGCGCGGGCGAGCAGGCCGGCATCGGTCATCTCCAGCAGGTGGTCATACGCGCCGGGTTTGCCGGGAAAGCGCAGCGGCAAACCGAGTTCCTTCGACATCGACGCGTACACCGCAATGGCCACGGCCAGGTTCATCGGGTTGCCCAGCGCAAAGCCGCCGACTACCGATGGGCGAATGGCCGACCATGTCCATGCTTTTCCATGCTGACGCGCTTCCAGAAAGGTCTGCTGGTCGAACATGAATTCGGGCGGCATGAAGTGCGCATCGGTTTCACGTGCCGGCGTCTTGAAGGGCCCGAGGTGGCCGCCGTAGACCTTGTAGCCCTGCATCAGGCTGATGTGTGCAAGGCCGGGCGCAACGGCTTCGATGGCGTCGACCACGTTGGTCAGCATGGCGAGGTTGGGCGGTACGAGGTCGGCCCAGGTGGGGCGGTCCTGGTAGGCGGCGTAGAAGAGGTGCGTGACGTTGCTGAGCGCGCTGAGTTTGGCGCGCGTGTCGGCAATATCGAGCAGGTCGACGGCGATGTGGCGCACGCGTTCTGTCTGCCCGGTCGGCTCACCGCCGCGCCGTGACAGGCCGACGACGTGCCAGTCGTCCAGCGTGGCCAGGTGGTTGATCAGGTTGCGGCCGATCACGCCTTGCGCGCCAACGACGAGCGCGACTTTGTTATCTGCAGCCATGGTGCCGTGTTGCGTGGGTAGCGCTGGATTCCAGCAATGGCGACCAGTATGCGAAGGGTTGAATCTGTGCGATAGACTGCCTGGAAGCACAACATCTATGAATTGAAATCACAATGTCGCGGCTCGATGTCAATCGCTTTGGCGAGATGGAAGTCTTCGTGCGGGTAGTGGAGCAGGGCGGTTTTTCCGCGGCTGCACGGGCGTGCCGGATGACGCCATCGGCGGTGAGCAAGCTGGTCGCACGGTTGGAGGCGCGGCTGGGCACGCGGATGGTGAATCGTTCAACGCGGCGCTTCCAACTCACGCCCGAAGGCGTGGCCTTCTATGAGCGCAGCGTGGCGGTGCTGGCCGACCTGGAAGAGGCCGAGCGCGAGGCTTCGGCAGGCGCGCAGCCCTCGGGGCGTTTGCGTGTCAACGCCAATGTGCCGGTCGGTACCCATCTGCTGCTGCCGATCGTGCCGGCGTTTCTGGCGTGCCATCCGCAGGTGTCGCTCGATATTGCGCTCACGGACCGGGTGATCGACCTGCTGGAAGAGCGCACCGATGTGGCGTTGCGCAGTGGGCCGCTGAAGAACTCGCGGTTGGTCGCGCGCAAGCTCGGGCAGACGCGGTTGATGGTCGTGGCCTCACCCGCCTATCTGGCGCGGGTTGGCACGCCGCACACGCCGGCCGACCTGGCAAACCACAACTGTCTGGCGTTCAGTTATGCGCGCGCGGTCAACGGCTGGCCTTTTACCAAACGTGGCCGCCGCACCGAGGTCATGCCGCAGGGCAACACGCAGATCAGCGATGGCGAGGCCCTGCGTGCGGTGGCCGTGGCCGGCCTGGGTCTGGCGCGGTTGGCTGAATTTCAGGTGCGTGCGGATCTCGATGCCGGTCGCCTCGTACCGGTGCTTGAGGATTACAACCCCGGCGAAACCGAAGAGATTCACGCTGTGTATGTCGGCCAGGGCGCGCATTTGCCGGCGCGGGTGCGGGCCTTTCTGGACTTTCTGGTCGCGCATGTGAAGGTGGCCTAGGCTGCAGCGCTCCCCCAACGTTGGAGGGGCGTAGCCATCACATGCGTAAAACCCTTCAAGTTGCCCAGCGGCATGCCGTTTACCGCCACATAACGTGTGCTTGAACCGGGGGAAGACGCAATGTCACAGCATTCGCAACACGAAGTCGATGAACGGACCAATCTGACGAACAACAACCGCTTTGAGCTGTTGCTGTTCCGCCTGGGTGAATCTGCGCGCTCCAATCAGCGCGAGATGTTCGGCATTAACGTGTTCAAGGTGCGCGAGATCATGGTCATGCCGCCCGTGACGCACGTGGCGGATGCCGGCGCCCACATCCTGGGTGCGGTCAATGTGCGCGGCCAGATCATCCCGGTGATCGACCTGGCCAGCGTGATCGGCACCAAGAAGAGCAGCGCCAACATTCTGTTGATTACCGAATACGCGCGCACCACGCAGGGTTTTGCGGTGGAAGAGGTGGACGAGATCGTGCGCCTGGAGTGGAGCCAGATCTTCCCAGCCGAGGCCAGCGTGGGCAGCAGCAACATCACCAGCCTGGCACGCCTGGACGGCAATTCCGAGAACTCACGCCTGGCGCAGGTGATTGACGTTGAGCAGATCCTGGTCGACGTGTTCCCGACCCGCCGCACGGACCTGGCGCCGGATACCGACGAACGCCCGATCAAGCTGCCCCCGGGGTCCAAGCTGCTTGTGGCGGACGATTCCGGCCTGGCCCGCACGCTGATCGCCAACGGCCTGGAAGCCATGGGCGCACCGTACGTGATGACCAAGAGCGGCCAGGAAGCGTGGGACACGTTGCAGAACATCGCGCGCGACGCCGCTCGCGAGGGCAAGACCGTGCGCGACAAGATCGCTCTGGTGCTGACAGATCTGGAAATGCCCGAGATGGATGGCTTTACGCTCACGCGCAAGATCAAGACCGAGCCGGCGTTCCAGTCGATTCCGGTGGTGATTCACTCGTCGCTGTCGGGCTCGGCCAATGAAGACCACGTGCGCCGCGTGGGTGCCAATGGCTATGTCGCCAAGTTCGAGGCGAATGAACTGGCGCAGGCGATTGCGTCAGCGCTGGGCTGATCGCACCGTATTCGTACCCTAGGGCGGCGTGCAATGCGCCGCCCTGTATGACGCACGCTTGGCCGTCTTATTTGCGGGCGTCGCGGTCATTGCCGCCCAATGGGTCGACGACGATCATGGTGCGGTCCAGCACGCCGTTGTCATCAAACAGGGCGTTGAAATGCGCTTGCTGATACCCGCCGACGTACATCCGGTATGACCACGCCTCGCGCTTCATGAGCCGGTAGTACTGCGTTGGCTCTTTCGGCGTGCCGAAGCGTTCGAGCACATCGCGCTTGGTCCACACACCGGGGCGCGCCTCGTAGATTTCCTTTTCAGTCAGCATTTGCCGGTAGCCGGTGAGCTTGCCGTTGGCGTCGAAGTCGGCGGCATAGACCTCATGCCCGAGCGGCTGCTTGGAGTAGATCCAGCGGTGCGTGCCACCCGCCAGCTGATAGGTCTCGGTGGGCGCGCCAAAGGTTTCTCGCACGGCATTTTCTGGCTGGCCGATCATCTTTTGCGCAGTCTGCACGGGGTTGAGCGAGGCACACGCGCACAGGGCAAGTGCCGTCAGGCTGATCCATCGGCTGATGTGTCTTGGCATGGTGTTCTCCGGAAGGGAATGCTGGGATTGACCTTCTGGATGGTAAACCCCGCAGCCGCACGAAATATTCCCCTCGGTCCAAACTGGCGCCTGCGCCGCACAACATTGGTGCGATCAACCGGGTTTCTTGGCGGAGGCAGCGATGACGCGGTGCACGAAACGCAGCTTGTCGATCACCGGGGACGCCAGCGTAAACGGGTAGCCGTCGGGCTGCCCCAGGCTGCGATTCAGGCTGTTGAGCACGTAGGTGAGCGGGAACCAGCGGCTCATCAGGTTGTTGAAGCTGGCTTCTTCCACGGGGGTCTGGTCCGTCAGTTCCGGCTCTTGCGGGTGGTCAGGCAGCAGTGCCAGGCCGTAGGACACGGCGGTGTCCAGGGTGTCGACCATGTGCAGGTAGTGCGCCCAGGTTTCGGCCCAGTCTTCCCACGGGTGCATGGTGGCGTAGGCGCTGATGTAGTTCTGTGCCCAGTCAGCCGGCGGCCCATTGTCATAGTGGGCCTTGAGGGCATCGGCATAGCTGGCGCGTTCATCGCCAAAGCGCAGGCGGAACGCCGCTTCCCACATCGGCTTGCCGGCAATCAGGCGGTCGAAGAAGTAGTGCCCGGATTCGTGCCGGAAGTGGCCGAGCAGCGTGCGATAGGGCTCGCTCAGGTCGGTGCGGGCCTTTTCGCGGGCGGCGTCGTCGGCCTCGGCAATGTTGAGCGTGATGCGGCCGTGGTTGTGGCCGGTCATCACGGGCTCGGTGTCTTCCTTGCTTTCCAGAAACGCAAACTCCAGGCCGGTCTCGGGGTTCTCCTGGCGCGATTCCAGCGGCAGGCCCAGCGTCATGAGCGTATAGAGCAGCCGGCGTTTGGCCACCTCCATCTTGTACCAATAGAACCGGTTTTCCGGCACGTCCAGGTCGGGGATGGTGGCGGTGAACTGGCAGGCGCGGCACAGGGTGTCGGGCGAGTCGGCCGGGACCATCCAGTTGCAGACGTTTTCGACCGCGTAGTTGTGGCATTGGCGGTAGCGCTGGCCTTGTGCATCGGGGTGCAGGCTGCGCCAGAGTTTGTCTTCCGACTCTGGGGACTCGTCGGCGGGTTCAAACGCGCTGATCTCGCCAACGTCGGGCAGGTAGCCGAGCAGGGCGTCGCAGCGCTCGCACAAGACGTTTTCAAAGAAGACGAGTTGCTGGCAACGGTTGCAGTGAAACGTTTTCATGGCGATTCCAGGGCGAGGGGCTGGCGTTCGGCGTGCTCCCCAACCAAGATGGTGGAGTGCAGCGGCCAGCCGTCCAGCAAGCGTTGTACCGCATCGGCGTGTCATACGCACGGCGGTGCACACGTGGCACGATAGCTCGTCGCCCAAGCCGGCTATGCCGCACAAACGGCATGAACCTTGCTTGAACCGCCCGCCGGCACCGCGCCGGCACGCCATTACGAGCCATCGAGGAGTCCGTGTGTCGATCCGAGTCGCGCTGAACCACGTTACCCATTATCGCTATGACCGGCTCGTCGAGCTGTCGCCGCAGGTGGTGCGCCTGCGCCCGGCGCCGCACTGCCGCACGCCCATCCATTCGTATTCCATGCGGGTGGAGCCGGCCGAGCATTTCATCAACTGGCAGCAGGATGCGTTTGCCAACTACCAGGCGCGGCTGGTGTTTCCGCACAAGACGCGCGAGTTCAAGGTGACCATCGACCTGGTTGCCGAGATGGCGGTCTACAACCCGTTCGATTTCTTCCTGACGCCCGAGGCGGAAACCTTCCCCTTCGCCTACGCCGATGACCTGGCCGCCGAACTGGCGCCGTACCTCGTTAAGCGTGAGATGACGCCGCACTTTGCCGCGTTTGTCGCCAGCATTGACCGCACGCCGCGCCGCACGGTGGATTTTCTGGTGGGCCTGAACCAGCGCCTGCAGCACGACATCCGCTACCTGATCCGCATGGAGCCCGGCGTGCAGACGCCGGAAGAGACGCTGTCGCTCGGCTCCGGTTCCTGCCGCGACACGGGCTGGCTGATGGTGCAGACGCTGCGGCAGTTGGGGTTGGCGGCGCGCTTTGTGTCTGGCTACCTGCTGCAGCTCACGCCCGATGTGAAAGCTGTCGACGGCCCCAGCGGCACGGAGGTGGATTTCACCGACCTGCACGCCTGGTGCGAGGTCTACCTGCCTGGGGCAGGGTGGATCGGCTTTGACCCGACTTCGGGCCTGCTGGCGGGCGAGGGGCACATCCCCGTGGCGTGCACGCCGGAGCCCGGCAGCGCGGCGCCCATCTCGGGGGCGGTGGACAAATGCGAGGTCGAATTCGAGCACACCATGTCGATCACGCGCGTGCTGGAAGCGCCGCGCGTGACCAAGCCCTACACCGAGGCGCACTGGGAAGATGTGGTGCGCATGGGGGCCCATGTCGACGCCGAACTCCAGGCCATGGACGTGCGCCTGACCATGGGCGGCGAGCCCACTTTCGTGGCCGTGCGCGACCGCGATGCCGCCGAGTGGAACACCGATGCCCTCGGCCCCACCAAGCGCAGCTATGCCGTCGGGCTTATGGACAAACTGCGCCAGCGCTACGGCGCCAACGGCTTTCTGCATATCGGCCAGGGCAAGTGGTACCCCGGCGAGCAGCTACCGCGCTGGGCGCTCTCGCTCTACTGGCGCACCGATGGGCAGCCGTGCTGGAATGATCCAACGCTGTTTGCCGACGAGCGCGAGCCCGGCCGGTACACCGCCGCCGACGCCCAGCGCTTTCTGCACCATCTGGCGCGCAAGCTGGCGGTGGATGAGCAATGCATCCAGCCCGGCTACGAAGACACGTGGTACTACCTCTGGCGCGAGCGGCGTCTGCCTGTGAACGTCGATCCGTTCGAATCGCGCCTCGACGATGAGATGGAGCGCGTGCGCCTGCGCCGCATATTCGATGCCGGTCTGTCAGCCGTCACCGGCTACGTTTTGCCGCTGGCGCGCGAAGACGATGCCGCGCTGGCCGGTGCGCGGTGGGTGACCGGCCCGTGGTTCTTCCGCGAAGACCGCATGTACCTGATTCCCGGCGATTCGCCGATGGGCTATCGCCTGCCGCTCGATTCGCTGCCGTGGGTCAGCCAGAGCGACTATCCGTATCAGCACGCGCATGATCCGTTCGGCCCGAGCGCGCCGCTGCGTACGGCGGCAGAGCTGCGCATGCAGTACCAAGGCGAGTCTGCGAAAGCCGTATCGGCTGCATCGGTCTCCGGCGGCACCGGCCCGCGGGTCGATGCCCGCCTGCCCGCGCAGAACGAATCGGCCTCGTGGGTCCACCGCACCGCGCTGTGCGTGGAGGCGCGCGACCCCGCCCGCGCCGCCGGCCCCAAGGTCGAGAACGATACGTTCGGCTCCGGCCACAGCCAGCTGCACGTATTCATGCCGCCGCTCACTGCGCTGGATGACTACCTCGACCTGCTGGCCGCCGTGGAGGCCACCGCTGCTGAACTGCGCGTGCAGATCGTCATCGAGGGCTATCCGCCGCCGCGCGATCCGCGCCTGAAGCTGCTGCAGGTGACGCCCGACCCCGGCGTGATCGAGGTCAACATCCACCCCGCCAGCAACTGGGATGAGTTGGTCGACCACACTGAATACCTGTACGAATCGGCCCACCAGTCGTACCTGAGCACGGAGAAGTTCATGCTCGACGGGCGACACACCGGCACCGGCGGCGGCAACCACTTCGTGCTGGGCGGGGCGACGCCGGCCGATAGCCCGTTCCTGCGCCGGCCCGACCTGCTGGCCAGCCTGATTGCGTACTGGCACAACCACCCGTCACTGTCGTATCTGTTCTCGGGGCTGTTCATTGGGCCGACCAGCCAGGCGCCGCGCGTGGACGAGGCGCGCAACGATCAGGTGTACGAGCTGGAGATCGCCTTTGCCGAACTGCAGCACCAGCTTGATCGACTGGGTGCGGCCAACGTTCCGCCCTGGCTGATCGACCGCATCCTGCGCAACATCCTCATCGACGTGACCGGCAATACGCACCGCGCCGAGTTCTGTATCGACAAGCTCTATTCCCCCGACGGCCCGACTGGCCGCCTGGGCTTGCTGGAGTTGCGCGGCTTTGAAATGCCGCCGCACGCGCGCATGAGCCTCGTGCAGCAACTGCTGCTGCGCGCGCTGGTCGCCCGCTTCTGGAAGACGCCGTACACCACGCGGCTCACGCGCTGGGGCACCGAGCTGCACGATCGCTTCCTGCTCGGCACCTTCGTGCAGATGGATTTCGACGACGTGCTGGCCGATCTGCGAGAAGCCGGCTACGCGTTTGAGCGCCACTGGTTTGCGCCGCATTTCTCGTTCCGCTTCCCACTGGTGGGCGAGCTGCATACGGGCGGGATCTCGCTCACACTCACCGGCGCGCTGGAACCCTGGCACGTGATGGGTGAGGAGGGTGCCCAGGGTGGCACGGTGCGCTACGTCGATTCCTCGGTCGAGCGGCTTGAGGTGCGCGTGCTGGGCCTGAACGAGAACCGGCACGTGGTGACGGTCAACGGCATTCCCTTGCCATTGCAACCAACCGGCCGCGTGAGCGAGCAGGTGGCGGGGGTGCGGTTCAGGGCGTGGTCGCAGTCGTCGGCGTTGCACCCGACCATTGGTGTGCATGCGCCGCTGACGTTCGACTTGGCGGATACCTGGACTGGCCGCTCGCTGGGTGGTTGCCAGTATCATGTGGCGCATCCGGGTGGACGCAATTACCAGACGTTTCCAGTCAACGCTTACGAGGCGGAAAGCCGCCGCCGCGCGCGCTTCTTCACCATCGGGCACACGCCCGGGCCCATGGAAGTGCGGGTACCCGAGCGCAGTCTGGAGTTTCCGTTTACGCTGGATTTGCGCCGCTATTAATCTCCAGCCCAACCCATCTTGTCTTACCAGTCGACCCTGCCGCTTGATCCACTACAGCCCGCTGGCGCCCACGCGGATGTGCTGGCCCTTCTTCGCATGCTGCCGGTGCGGGAGGGCCACTGGGATGAGCTGCACGACGCCACGGGCGCGTTGCGTGAACCGTGGCGGCAGTTTTTCGAGCACGTGCGTGAAGGCGGGCTGGTCGGGTTGGAGCAGGCCCGCGCCTCCGTCGCCCAGCAGGTGCGCGACAACGACATCAGCTACAACGTCTACGCCGACAAGGGCGAGCCGCGCCCGTGGGCGCTCGACCTGCTGCCTTTCCTGATCGACCACGAAAGCTGGTCCGTGATCGAGCAGGGTGTGATGCAGCGCGCGCGGCTGCTCAACGCCATCGTGGCGGATACCTACGGGCCGCAATCGTTGCTCGCGCAGGGGCTGCTGCCGCCCGCGCTGGTGTTTGGCCATCCTGGGTATCTGCGCGCGGTGCGTGGCTTTACGCCGCCGGGCGGGCAATACCTGCACATCGTGGCGGTGGACTTGGCCCGAGCGCCCACCGGCAACTGGATGGTCGTCGGCCACCGCACGGAAGCGCCGTCCGGCCTCGGCTATGCGCTGGAGAATCGGCTGATTGTCTCCAGCCTGTTTGCCGATGCATTTCGCGAGCTGCATGCCACGCGCCTGGCGCCCACGTATTCGCAGTTGATCAGCACGCTAGCCGCCGCCGCGCGCACCACGATGTCCGCCGACGAGGCCGGCGATTCACCGCACATTGCGCTGCTGACACCGGGCCCGTTCAGCGAGACCTATTTCGAGCATGCCTTCCTGGCGCGCTACCTGGGCGTGACGCTGGTGGAGGGCAAGGACCTGACGGTGCGCGGTGACAAGCTCTACCTGAAGACGTTCAACGGGCTGGAGCGTGTGCACGCCGTGCTGCGCCGCCTGGACGACGTGTTCTGCGACCCGGTGGAGTTGCGCGCCGATTCCACCATTGGCGTGCCAGGCCTGCTGCAGGTGATGCGCGCTGGCAACGTGATGGTGTCGAATGTGCCCGGCGCCGGGTTTGTTGAATCACCGGCCATGCTGGGTTTCCTGCCGCGGATTGCGCAGGCGCTGCTCGGCGAGCCCCTGGCTCTGCCCAGTGTGCCGACATGGTGGTGCGGCGAGGCATTGGCCCGCGACGAAGCGCAGGCCCGCTTGTCCGCTGGGTTGTTGTTGCCAACCTGGCCCGGAAGCCACCCCGACGGCCCGCCCGGCATGGCAGGCGGCCCGCAGTCACTGGCCGATTGGCGCGCGCGCATTGACAGCGCACCTGACAGCTTTACCGTCCAGGCCCCGTTACCGTATTCCTGCACGCCGCGTTATGAGGCCGGCATGCTCGCGGGCCGGCCATCCGTACTGCGCGTATTTGCGATTGCGGACATGGCTGGCGGCTGGCATGTCGTACCTGGCGGCTTTACGCGCCTGGCGGCCGAGCGACAGGTCTCACCCTCCATGCAGATGGGGGGCAGCAGCGTCGATACCTGGGTGTTGTCGAATCAACCACAGCCGGCCGCGCCGTTTTCCTTGCTGCCCTCGCCGATGCGGCCGGCGGACCTCGCGCGCAAGCACCGCACCGTATCGAGCCGCGCGGCGGAAAACCTGTTCTGGTCCGGACGCTATGGCGAGCGTGCGGAAAACGGCGTACGCCTGTGCCGCCTGATCCTCGGCTCGCTGGAGGCCAACGACGCCGACACCATGTTCGGCACGCTGACGGAGCTGGCGGCCGAATGCGGCCTGATCTTCAGCGCCGATGTGTTCGCGCGCAGCAGCCCCAGCGCGTTTGAGCGCTCGCTGGTGGCGGGACTGAGCGAGCAATCGGGCACGGCTGGCATCGGTCAATGCCTGGCCGCGCAGGCACGCTCGTCTGGTGAGGTGCGTGGGCGCCTGTCGAACGATCATTGGAGAACCATCCTCGCCGCGCGCAATGATTTCCGTGATGGGCTGGCCAACCTCACGGCTGAAGGCCCGCACGACCGGGTGGCGCTGGTCGATCTACTCGAATATCTGGCGACGCAGCTGTCCGCCATCAGCGGTGCGCAAGGCGACCGCATGACGCGCGACGAGGCCTGGCGCCTGTTGTTTGCCGGCCGCCATATCGAGCGCGTATGGGCCATGGCGACGTTCCTGCGCGTGATTGCCGAGCAAGGCAAGCTGGCCACCGCCGAAGGGTTTGATCTGTTGCTGCAACTGTTCGATAGCACGCTCACCTATCGGTCGCTGTATCCGGGGCGGCTGGAGGTGCCGGCGTTGCTGGACCTGCTGGTGGTCGAGTCGACCAACCCGCGCGGGCTGTACGGCGTGTACGACCGGTTGCGGACCAAGCTGGCGCAGATCGAACGCGCCGCGGCCGACACGCGCCGCCCGCCGTTTGCGAACCTGATACCCGCGGTCGATACGCTCCCCTCGCTGGAAGCACTATGCGAGACCGATGCCGATGGCCGCTATGCCAACCTCATCGGCCTGTGCGACAAGCTGGGCGACTACGTGGCCGCCGCATCCAACGAGATCAGCGCGCGCTACTTCAGCCACGCCAGCACCCCAACCGCGCAGGTGGCCTGATGGATGCACGCGCAGCGCTCCTGACGGTATCCCATAGCACCGTTTACCACTACGCCACAGCGGTGGAGACGGCCCAGCATCTGGCGACGATTCGCCCGCGCGCCTGCCCGTGGCAGGAGATCGTCGCGCACGACGAGCAGATCGATCCCGCCCCCTCGTACCTGACCAGCCGCGTTGACGGGTTTGGCAACGACGTGCTGTATTTCTCGCTCGATACGCCGCACGAGAGCCTGCGCATGACCAGCGAGACCACGGTACGCCTGCTGCCGCGCTGGACCCATCTGGACTCAGCCGCCACGCCGGCGTGGGAGACCCTGGCGCAGCGTCTGCGGTATCAGGCCGGCTCGGTGTTCTATCCGGAGGCCGAGTTTTGTTTTGCCTCGCCCAACATCGCGCTGAGCCCCGAGTTGGAGCGCTATGCGCGTGCGAGCTTTGCAGCGGGCACGCCTGTGGTCGCTGGCGCTGTCGACCTGATGCATCGCCTGCATGCGGACTTTGAATACGCGCCCACCGCCACCGCTTTTGATACACCGGCTACGCAAGCGTTTGGCCTGCGCCGCGGCGTCTGCCAGGACTTTGCGCAGGTGATGATCGGTTGCCTGCGTGCGCTGGGGCTGCCGGCGCGCTATGTGAGCGGCTATCTGCGGACTGAGCCACCGGCCGGCCAGCCGCGCCTGATTGGCGCCGATGCGTCGCATGCGTGGGTGTCGGTGTTCTGCCCGCAAAGTGGGTGGGTGGATCTTGACCCGACCAACGACGTGCTGGCCGATCTGGACCACGTCACGCTCGCCATCGGCCGCGATTACAGCGACGTATCACTGCTGCGCGGCATGATCCTCGGCGGGGGTGAACATCAGGTGGATGTGGCGGTCAGCGTGCGGGAAGTGACGGCGGCTTGAGGGCCGCTCGATCGGCGGATGGGAGCGCAGTGGGGAACACCGTGAAAAAGGAACTCTCTTGGCAGGACCTGCCCGACCCGGCAGACGTGTCGGGTGTCTTCGCCTTTGCCATGTCGTTCAACGGCTATGAAGAACTGGGCTCGTTTGAAGCCTGCACCCGTGCCGCACGCGAGCGCAGGCGCGCATCGCTTGTCGACTTGCGCAACGAGCTGTTCTGCGCCGCGCGTGCGTCACGCTATGCCGGTTCAACGGGCTATCTGGAGACGTACGCAGCGTTGCTCCCGCTCTTTCAACACATGCTGGGTGCGCCTACAAGCAGCGCTTAGGGTTGGTTCGCCAGCTCCGCTGCGGGCTGGCGGCGCCGTTGTGCGCCCGGGTGCGCGTCCGGTAAGCGGTCGGTGCCAAACAGCTTGCGGCGCAACGTGCCCGGCGCATACGCGGTCTTGTAGACACCGCGATTCTGCAGTTCTGGCACCACCAGATCGATGAAATCCGCATAGCTTTCCGGTGTCACCGTGCGCGCCAGGTTGAAGCCGTCGATGTCGGTGACTTCCATCCACTGCTGGAGCGCGTCGGCAACCTGCTGCGGGTCGCCCACGATGGTGGCATAGCGGCCGCCTAGCGCGAGTTGATCCAGCAGGCGACGCACGGTGAACTGCGTGTCGCCACCCGTGGCGCGGCGGATGGATGACTCGATGGCATTCGTTTTCACCGCGCGCAGCGGATCGTCCAACGCATAGGTCGAGTAGTCGACGCCGGAGCCCGCCGAGAAATGCGCAAGGCCGGCTTCCGCGCTGGCATAGCGTTGGTATTCGGCCAACTTTTCGCGCGCCAGCTGCTCGGTCTTGTCGACCACGACGGTGATGCCCATGAAGACCTTGACGTCGTCGGCGCGGCGTCCGGCCTGCACGGCAGCTTGCCGCAACTGCGCCACCTGATCGCGCGTGGCCGATTGGCTTTGGCCCGACAGGAACACGCATTCCGCATGCTGCCCCGCAAAGGTCTGCCCACGCGCGGATGAGCCCGCCTGAAACAACACCGGCGTGCGCTGCGGCGACGGCTCACTCAGGTGGTAACCCTCCACGTCGTAGTAGCGGCCGTGATGCTGAATGCGGTGCACTTTGTCGGGCTGTGCAAACACGCGGGCAACGCGGTCGCGCAATACCGCATCGTCTTCCCAACTGCCTTCCCACAGCTGGTAGACGACATCGAGAAATTCATCCGCGCGGTCATAGCGCTCGTCGTGTGCGATCTGCTCGCGCAGGCCCATGGCACGCGCAGCACTGTCCAGGTAGCCCGTGACGATGTTCCAGCCGACGCGGCCTTCAGTCAGGTGGTCGAGCGTGGAAAAGCGCCGCGCAAACAGGTAGGGCGCCTCGTATGTCAGGTTGACCGTCAGGCCAAAGCCGAGATGCTCCGTCACGCCGGCCATGGCGGAAACCAGCATCAGCGGATCATTCACCGGCAGTTGGATCGACTCGCGCAGCGTGAGGTCGGCCGACTGCTGATACACGTCGTACACGCCCACGATATCGGCGATGAACAAGCCGTCGAACAGGCCGCGTTCGAGCAGCTTGGCGAGGTCGGTCCAGTAGCTGAGCTTGCGGTAGTCCGTGGAGGTATCGCGCGGGTGCGTCCACAGGCCATGGTTGATATGGCCCACGCAGTTCATGTTGAACGCGTTGAGCAGGATCGGTTTCTTGGCCATTGCAGTCAGGCTGTCAGGTTACCCAGGCTTGTGAGGGCAGGGAGGCTGTCGGCGGGGCGTTGCAGCAGTACGCCCAGAATCTCGCGCCGCCATGCGTCATAGAGCGGTACGTAGTTGCGTGTGTCGATGCCGGCGGCGCGTTCGTTCAGCGCCCACGATTCACGCAGGTAGTCACCGAGCAGCACTTGCAGCTTGTCATCGGCTTCCAGCACTTCGCCCACGAGCTGTTCACGCTCGCTGTCCGACGCGGTATCGAGCTTGTTGTGCCACCACTCGGTGATGAGAATGCGGTGCACCTCCTCGTCGGGCATGATGCGGTTCTCGGCAAAATCGCGGTTGGCTAGATCGAGCACGCGCGATGTACGCCGGTTGACCTGTAGCCGCGCGAGGATGTGATGTTCGTAGTGGAACTCCCACGCGAGAAACGCGGCCTGGCTTGTCAGTGGGTAATCGCCGAGGATGTCCCAGTGGTGGCGAACATCCCGTGCGATGCGCTCGATTTGATCGCGCCCCGACAGCACGCGAATGCGCTCGCGCGAGGCCACCGCGTGAAAGCCGTCATCGCCAATCTGACGCGATAGTGCCAACTGGAAATCGGGCTCGTCGCGAAAGAGCCGGTCCAACCCAGCGCTGGCCAATTGCACGATGAAGAGATCATGTACGGCATTCCACACGGCGTAGTCGATCACGCCTTCCCGTTCTTCTGGTGTTTGCGCGTCGCGCGGCGGTTCCGTACGGGCGGGCGGCAGGTGGGGCGCATGCACGGCGGCAACGCGGTCGAACAGGTCTTTTTCCAGCGCGGCGCCGTAGCGTGTGTGGGCGGTGGCGGTCGTTTCGAGATGGGCTTGGGTCACGTTGACGTCCTCTTCGCGGAGGGTCGCTCCGGTTAATAGGGCATGCACCCGCCGGGTGAGCGGGTGCAGCGAGGCCGTCATCGTTGCATTGAAGCTTGCGCAGGCAAACGAAGCGTTGCGCATGTCGTCAGACGCTATGCGCACAAGGCGCGCGTCGCTTGGCTATAGGCCGTTTTCCACCATTTCGACCACGCGCAGGGCGATGGCGCCAGTTTGCTCCGGCGGGCGGCCGCGCAAGGGGCCGTCGATGATGAGCAGGGCGAGCCCATGCACGGCAGACCAGGCGAGGTATTCGGCGCCGGGGCGGCGTTCGGCGGGGAGTACGCCGGCTGCGGTCATGCGGTCCAGCGCGAGGCTCAGCAGCTGGAACGGATTTAGTCCGCTGTCGCCCGCTTTGGCGGGGTCGGCATCGTTTTCCACCTCATCGGGCACGGCAAAGGCGGTGCGGAACAAGCCGGTCTCCATTTGCGCAAAACGCAGGTAACCGACGCCGATGGCGCGCAGTGAAGCGCGTGCTTGTGCGTCTTCCGGCCAGGTCCGGTCAATGGCATCCAGCTCGGCCTCCATGGCGCGCGCCAGCGCTGCAAGTGCCGCTGCGCGTACGCCTTGCAGCAAATCGAGCCGCCCCGCGAAGTGACGGTATGCCGCATTGGGCGCGACACCGGCACGGCGCGTGGCCTCGCGCAACACGATGGCGTCCGGCCCGCCGGCACGCGCCAACTCGATGCCTGCGTCAAGCAGCGCACGCCGCAAGTCGCCATGGCGATACGTTGCGCGCACGGGCGGGCGGGGTGGTTCCTGGGTCATGCAGTGAAACTCCGCAAAAGCGATGTGGACACTGTTCATTATGTCTGCTATCGTTTGTGGACAGTGTTCACAAATCAACACTAGGCGTTGTCACGCGAGATGCCAAGCACTTTCAGGAGGCGGATATGACGAATGCAGCCGAGGCTGCGGATGATGCATCGCAGTTGCGCACTCTGATCGAGGCGTGGGCGGCAGCCGTCCGCGCCAAGGACACCGATGCCGTGATGCGCCACTACGCCCCAGACGTGGTGGTCTTCGACGTGATGCCGCCGCTGTTTGTTAAAGGCGCTGATGCGTATCGGCGCAATTGGCAGAGTTGGTTCGATGCACTGGATGGCCAGGCGGATTTCCAGTTCGTCGAATTGCATCTGGATGTCAGTGGCGACCTAGCCTATTGCTTCAGCGTGAACCGCCTGCGCGCGCGGTATCGAGACGGCGCGAAGCACGATGCGCAGACACGCGCCACCGTGTGCTTTCGCAAGATCAATGGCCACTGGCTGGTCGTCCACGAACACGCTTCCGTACCGATGCCGGTGCCCGAGCCGGCATGCAACTGATTCCTGATTCCTGGTTCAGATGGTCCCCCCGACCGCGTGACGTGATGCGCGGCTTTGCAGTCCCTACCCAAAGGAGTTGTGATGCAAGTTCAACCGTATCTGTTCTTCGAAGGTCGTTGTGAAGAGGCGCTCGAGTTCTACAAGAAGACGCTGAGCGCCAAGGTCGATGTGGTGATGCATTACAAGGATGCGCCCAAGGATGCGCAGCCCACCGCCGAACAATGCGGTGGCATGGCACCTGCGCCCCACAAGGTGATGCACGCCGCCTTCCGCGTGGGTGAATCGCAAATCCTGGCATCCGACGGCATGGCTTCGGGCAAGGCCGATTTCAAAGGCTTCGGGTTGTCTGTGAGCGTGCCCGACAACGCGACCGCCGAGCGCACGTTCAAGGCGCTGGGAGAAGGCGGTCAAGTCACGATGCCGATGTCCGAAACGTTCTTCGCCAATGCGTTCGGCATGGTGACGGACCGCTTCGGCATCACGTGGATGGTGATCGCGCCCAAGCCGATGTAACTCGGCCTGCCTACGGAAAACGGCCGCCGCAGGGTGGCCGTTTTTTGCATAACATCAGGCGTTTCGCCTCTTACATCGTTGAACAAGGAGTGCTTCCATGACGCATGGCATCGACGAGCGCAAACGATGGCTTGCCCTGATGGTGTTGTGTCTCGGTGTGCTGATGATCGTGCTGGACACGACCATCGTGAACGTCGCGCTGCCGTCCATTCAGGCGGATCTTCACTTTACCGAGACCGCGCTGGTCTGGGTGGTTAACGCGTACATGCTCACCTTCGGTGGCTGCCTGTTACTGGGCGGGCGATTGGGTGACCTGTTCGGGCATCGCAAGCTGTTTCTGCTGGGGCTCACGCTGTTCACGCTGGCATCGGCCGCATGCGGGCTGGCGAATTCGCAAGGGCTGCTGATTACCGCACGTGCGGTGCAGGGCGTGGGTGGAGCGGTGGTGTCGGCCGTGTCGCTGTCGCTCATCATGAATCTGTTCACGTCGCCGGAAGACCGTGCCAAGGCCATGGGCATCTACGGCTTTGTGTGTGCGGGCGGCGGCAGCATCGGCGTATTGCTCGGTGGCTTGCTGACCAGTGCGCTGAGCTGGCACTGGATCTTTCTCGTCAACCTGCCGATTGGCGTGGCGGTGTATGCGGCCTGCGTGGCACTGTTGCCGGTGGGCAAGCCGCTGGCCGATCGCGCCAAGCTGGATGTGGCGGGCGCCATCACTGTGACGGCATCGCTGATGCTCGCGGTGTACGCCATCGTGCACGGCAACGAAGCGGGCTGGACTTCCACGCAGACGCTGTCGCAATTGGGGCTGTCCATCGCGCTGATGATTGCGTTCCTCGTCATCGAATCGCGCGTGTCGCATCCGTTGATGCCGCTGCGCATGTTCGCGCTGCGTAACGTGGCGACGGCCAATGTGGTAGGCGTGCTGTGGGCCGCGGCGATGTTCGCGTGGTTCTTCATCTCCGCGCTGTATATGCAGCGCGTGTTGGACTACAGCGCCATGCAGGTGGGCCTGGCGTTCTTGCCGGCCAACATCATCATGGCGGTGTTCTCGCTGGGGTTGTCGGCCAAGCTGGTGATGCGGTTTGGCATTCGCGCGCCGTTATCGCTCGGTTTGCTGGTGGCGGCGGTGGGGCTGGTGCTGTTTGCGCGTGCGCCGGCTGGCGGCAGCTTCGTGTTGGATGTGCTGCCGGGCATGCTGTTGTTGGGGCTCGGTGCAGGTGTGGCGTTCAACCCGGTATTGCTCGCGGCCATGAGCGATGTAGCGCCGGATGAATCCGGCTTGGCTTCGGGTGTGGTCAATACGTCGTTCATGATGGGCGGCGCGCTGGGGCTGGCCATTCTGGCGAGCCTGGCGGCTGCGCGCACGGAGGGTCTGGCCGCCGCAGGCGCCGACGCCACGACTGCGCTCAATAGCGGCTATCACCTCGCGTTCTTGCTCGGCGCCATTGCCGCCGTGGTGGCATCCGTGTTGGCCGGCGCTTTTGTGCGTACCCGCGCGCATGGGCATGCGCAGGGCGAGGCGTCTTCCGCCGCGTCCATCTGAATCATCTGAATCGATAAGCGGTTCTCATCGCATGTCTCCATCGAGGCATGCGGTGAAACCCGCCATTGACCGACCGGTCGGACGGTTTATAATCGATCCATCCCAAACACGGTCCGAATGCGGTGCCGTGCACATGCCGTCACAGCGGCCGGAGGATCGGATGTACACCCAAAGTCTCGACCAGCCCGGTGGCGTGCCCACCGAACAGGAGCTGGCGGCCTTGTCGTCGAATAGCCAAGGCGAAGCCGAGTTGCAGGCGCGTTTCGACGCGCGCATCCGTGCAGACCACAAGATCGAGCCGCAAGACTGGATGCCCGCGCCGTACCGCAAGACGTTGTTGCGACAGATCTCGCAGCATGCGCATTCGGAGGTGGTCGGCATGCTGCCCGAGGGCAACTGGATCAGCCGTGCACCCTCGCTCAAGCGCAAGGCGATCCTGTTGGCCAAGGTGCAGGACGAAGCGGGCCACGGCCTCTATCTGTATTCCGCCGCAGAAACGCTCGGCAGCTCGCGTGACGAGATGATCGACGCGCTGCACGAAGGGCGCGCCAAGTATTCCTCCATCTTCAATTACCCGACGCTCTCCTGGGCAGATGTGGGCGTGATCGGCTGGCTCGTGGATGGCGCGGCGATCATGAACCAGGTGCCGCTGTGCCGCTGTTCGTACGGCCCCTATGCGCGCGCCATGATTCGCATCTGCAAGGAAGAGTCGTTCCACCAGCGCCAGGGCTACGAATCGTTGCTCACGATGATGGGCGGCACGCAGGCGCAGCGCGACATGGTGCAAGAGGCGGTCAACCGCTGGTGGTTTCCGGTGCTGATGATGTTTGGGCCGCCTGACACCGCATCGCCCAACAGCGCGCAGACCATGGCCTGGGGCATCAAGCGCATCTCGAATGACGACTTGCGCCAGCGCTTTGTCGATGCGACGGTCGAGCAGGCACGCGTGCTGGGTGTGACGCTGCCAGACCCCGGCCTCACGTGGAACGAGCAACGCGGCCACTACGATTTCTACCCGCTCGATTGGTCTGAATTCAAGCGCGTGCTCGACGGCCACGGCCCCTGCAACCGCGAGCGCCTCGCCACCCGCAAGCGTGCGCACGAAGAGGGCGAATGGGTGCGCGAGGCTGCGCTCGAGTATGCGAAAAAGCAGGCGCGCAAGCAGGCCGAACGCGCTGCCGCCACAGAACAAGCTGCTTGAGCGCAAAGGAGTCCACCATGCATCAACACGAATGGCCGCTGTGGGAAGTGTTTATCCGCAGCAAGCAGGGTCTGGAGCACAAGCACTGCGGCAGCCTGCATGCGGTGGATGCCAAGCAGGCATTGCAGATGGCGCGCGACGTGTATATGCGCCGGCAGGAAGGCGTGTCGATCTGGGTGGTGCCTTCGGCCGCCATCACCGCCAGCGAGCCCGACGACAAGCCCATGCTGTTCGACCCGATGGCCGACAAGATCTACCGGCACCCGACGTTCTATCGGCTGCCCGATGAAGTCAATCACATGTGAGCGGGGCGGCGATGAGTTCCGAAGCGCATCTGCAATACGTCCTTCGCCTCGCTGACAACGCCCTCGTTCTGGGCCAGCGCAACGCTGAATGGACGGGCCACGGCCCCGTGCTGGAAGAAGACATTGCACTGTCCAACCTCGGCCTCGACCTGATTGGCCAGGCGCGTTTGCTTTATACGCATGCGGGCACGCTCGAAGGCGCGTTGACCGGCGCCACGCGCAGTGAGGACGACTACGCCTACTGGCGTGCGGAAAGCGCGTTCCGCAATTACACGCTGCTGGAGTTGCCGCATGCCGGGCCCATGGTGGCGACCTCGGCTGCAGCGCGCGACTACGCGGTCACCATCGTCCGGCACTTTCTGTATGCCGCTCTGATGGTGCCGATGTGGGAGGCCCTGACTGCCTCCTCCGATGCCGAGTTGGCCGCGATTGCCGCCAAGTCGCTCAAGGAAATGCGTTACCACCGCGCCCATACGCGCGACTGGCTGGTGCGCTTTGGCGATGGCACGGAAGCATCGCATGCGCGTGCGCAAGCCGCACTCGATTGGCTGATGCCGTACACCAACGAGTTCTTTGCCACGGATGCGGTGGAAGACGCCATGGCGGAGGCCGGCATCGGCGTGCGTCCGGTGGATTTGCGTGAAGCCTGGGCAGCCATCGTGCGCGATGCCCTGGACGAGGCCACGCTCACCTGGCCAGACCCTGGCCCGTATGTCAGCACCGGCAAACACGGGGTGCATTCTGAACACATGGGCTATCTCCTTGCCGAAATGCAGGGGCTGGCGCGTCAGTTTCCGGGGGCATCGTGGTAGCCGAACGCCTGCGTCGGGCGCGTGCCGCGCTGGAGGCCGTGACCGACCCGGAGATTCCCGTGGTCACGATTGCCGAGCTGGGCATTCTGCGCGATGTGCAGATTGACGAGGCCGGAACGCTCGTCGCAACGATCACGCCGACCTACTCAGGCTGCCCCGCGATGGACCAGATCGCCGACGACGTGAGTCGCGCCTTGGCGGCTGCCGATGTGGGTGCGTATCGCGTGCGTTCCGCGCTGGCACCGGCATGGACGACGGATTGGATCACCGCCGAAGGGGCGCGCAAGCTGCGCGACTTTGGCATTGCGCCGCCGGCACATGGGGCGTCGGCCGAGAATGCTCGCCCGATTCGCGTCGTGCGCCCTGCGCAGGCCGAGCACATTGCCTGCCCGCAATGCGGGTCGCACGATACGGTCCTCGTCTCCGCGTTCGGGTCGACGGCGTGTAAGGCGCTATACCGCTGCCGCGCCTGCCGCGAGCCGTTCGACTATTTCAAGCCGTACTAGGTCACACCAAGGCCAAACCCAGGCCACACCGAGCGAGTGCCATGACCCCGCAATTCCACCCTCTGCGCGTTGCCGAAGTGCGTAGCGAGACGGCCGATACGATTTCCGTGCGCTTCGATGTGCCCAGTGATCTGCGTGATGCCTACCGTTTTACGCAGGGCCAGTTCCTGACGTTGCGCGTGCCGCGTGGTGCGTTGCCCGGGCAGGATGAGGTGCGCCGTTCGTATTCCATCTGCTGCGCCGTGCAGGATTACGACGCGCATGGCGAGTTGCGCGTGGCCGTGAAACGCGTCGATGCGGGCGTCTTTTCCAACCACCTGCACGACCGCATCCGCGTGGGGCAGTCGCTCGATGTACTGCCGCCGGATGGCCGCTTCTACGTGCCGTTGGCCGCCGAAAGCGCACGACACTACGTGGCCTTTGCGGCGGGCAGCGGCATCACGCCCATCCTTTCGCTCATCAAGACCACCTTGGCCGCCGAGCCGCACAGCCGCTTCACGCTGGTCTACGGCAACCGCAGTGTCGACAGCATCATCTTTGGTGAAGCGCTCGAAGATTTGAAGGACCGTTACCTCGATCGCTTCGCGCTGTATCACGTGCTGTCGCGGCAGACGCAGGAGATTGCGCTCTTCAACGGCCGGCTGGATGGTGCGAAGACGCACGCGTTTCTGGATGCGCTGATTCCGCCGGATGACATCGACGCCGCGTTCATCTGCGGCCCAGCGACGATGATCGACGCGGTGGAGGCCGCGCTGCTGGAGCGCGGCGTGCCGCGCGAGCGCATCCACGCAGAGCGCTTTGGTGTGCCGGTGGGCGACGCGTCGGCCAAGCCGCGCAAGCATGCCGCCGTGGCGGGCGATGTGGCGTTGACGGTGGTGCTGGACGGCAAGTCGCACGATGTGCCGATGGCGGGCGACGCCAAGGTGCTCGACAGCGCGCTCAGTGCGGGGCTGGATCTGCCCTATGCCTGCAAGGGCGGCGTGTGTTGCACCTGCCGCGCCAAGGTGCTGGAAGGCCGTGTGGAAATGGACAAGAACTTCACGCTGGAAGATTGGGAGATCCAGCAAGGCTTTGTGCTGACCTGCCAGGCACGGCCGCTCACGCAGCGTGTCGTGGTCAGCTACGATGAACGCTGAACTTCGGCGCTGAACTTCAGCGCTTGGTTTTGGACGAACTGCCCGGGCCGCCCAGCCCGTTCTCCAGCATGTCGATCACCATCTCGGCATAGCCCTCATACGAAAGCGGCCCATCGGGTTTGAGCCAGGTGAACGTCCAGTTCATCATGCCGAACAGCATCATGGTGATGGGTGTGCGATTGGCGTCATCCACCTTGTCGGGGTAGGCCGCGCCCAGCTGCCGGCCCACCGCGGCCACCACATCCCGTTCACGCGCGAGCACGATGTCGCGTTGTTCCGGCGACAGGTATTTCACGTCATTGAGCAGCGCCACATGCCGCGTGCGCGAGGTCGCATACTCGGCCAGGAACGTGCGGACCAGCAGATGCAGCGTGGCGCGGGCCGACAGCTTGGCGTGCAGGGCGTCGCTTTCCGCGCGCTCGACCAGATCCGCCAGCCGCTTGGTGTAGCGGTCGAGCAGATCGAACAGGATCGCTTCCTTGCCTTCGTAGTAGTGATACAGGCGCGACTTAGAGCCGCCGCATGCTGCGGCGAGCTGGTTCATCGACACGCTGGGGTAGCTGTCGGCGGCAAAGGCCTCGGCGGCAGTGTCGAGCACGCTTTCGCGGCGCAGCTCGAATTCGTCTTCGTTCTTGACGCGGGACATGTGGGGCGGCACATCGGTGCGCATTGGCTGGAGCGGCTGCCATGTTAACCGGCGGCGTTGTGCCGTGTCGATGCCGCGTGCCGGGGCATCAAGCGAGGGCAAGCGGATCAAGCGGTTTCGTGCACGCCCAAGAAGTCCAGCACGGCTTCCAGGAACGCGTCGGGCAACTCCACGTTGGCCAGGTGCACGGTGTCGAGCATGCGCAGTTGCGCCCCCGGGATGGCGGCCGCGATTTCCTCGCCGTGGCGGGCAGACGTCACGGTGTCGTGCTGGCCGGCAATGACGAGCGTCGGCTGCGTGATCAGCGTGATCGTGCGGCGCAGGTCGGCATCACGCACCGCTGTCCAGCCGCCGATGATGCCCTCGCGCGGCGTTGCCAACAGCGCGCGGCGGAACGGTTCAACGGCGGGGTCGCGCGCTTCCAGCATGCGTGCTGGAAACCAGTTGCACAGGAACGTTTCGGTTGTTGCCTGCATGTCGGGTGCCTGCTGTAGTTCCTTGATGGCCTGATCGAAATATTGCGTCGGGCCGATGTGCGCAGCGGTGTTGGATAGAACCAGCCGATCAATGCGCTCCGGCACATGAATCGCCAGCCATTGCGCCACGATGCCACCCAGCGATAGCCCCAGCATGTGCACGCGTTGAATACCGAGCGCGTCGAGCAGCTCCACCACGTCACGCCCCAGTCGATCCATCGAATACGCGCCCGACGGTGCGTCGGAAGCGCCATGGCCGCGTGCGTCGTAGCGCAGCACGTGAAAGTGCTCGGCCAGCCCCGGCACCGTCACGTCCCACATATGGAGGTCGGTGCCGATGGAGTTGGATAGCAGCAGGACGGGCTTGTCTGCTGCGCCGTCAAAGCGATAGGCGATGCGCACGCCGTCGCCGGTGGTGATGAAGGAGAGGTCGCTGGGGTGGGTCATGATGGGCTCCTGAGAAGGACCGTTGAAACGATTGGGATGGCGTCATCGTAGGGGCCGGATCGTTTTGTCGATACTATGAAGTTCTGACAGTCTTTGTAGGTTTTGCGGACAATGCAGAAGTTCACGCTTCATGAGCTGCAATGCTTCGATGCGGTGGTGACCGGCGGCAGCTTCCAGGCCGCAGCCGATCGGCTGCATCGCTCGCACCCTTCGGTGTTTGCGGCGGTTGCCAAGCTGGAACATCAGCTGGGATTGAGCCTGCTGGACCGCAGCGGTTATCGCGTGCACCTGACGGAAGCAGGGCAGTCGTTTCATCGCAAGGTGCAATCCCTGCTGCGCGAGAGCGATGAGTTACGGACCCATGCCCGGCAACTGGCGATGGGCGAAGAGGCCGAGTTGCGCGTGGTGCTGGGTGATCTCTGTCCGCTGCAGCCCGTGCTGGCATTGCTTAGCCAGTTCTTTGGCCAATGCCCGCAGACGCGCCTGCAATTGCAGTTCGAAGCCGTGACCGGCCCGTGGGAGCGCCTGCTGGAGGGCGAGACCGATCTGATCGTGCACCGCGTGCCCAAAGGCGACGTGCGCATGGAGTGGATCGACCTGGGCACGATCGCCATGGTGCCGGTGGTGGCGCCCGGCTTCTTGCCGTTTCCCATCACTTCGACGATCACGCCGCAGCAGATGCAGCGCTTCATGCAGTGCGTGATCAACGATTCGGCGCGCAACCCGCCGGAGCAATCCCACTATGTGATCGAAGGCGCCCCGCAGTGCGCGGCGCCGGACCAGTTGATGAAGAAGGAGCTGATCTTGCACGGCATGGCGTGGGGCCATCTGCCGCGCTTCCTGATCGACGCGGAATTGCGCGAAGGGAAACTGCTATCGATTGCAGGGCGGCATTTTCCCGGCATGGTGCAGGAACTGGTGGTCGCGCGCCGACGCGATCAGCCGCACGGGCCGGTCGCCAATCGATTGTGGGAATTTCTCGCCCAGCAGGCACTGGTGCTGAAGCCGGCATTGGGGCGCATGCCTCGGCAGGCAGGGACTGCGGCTCGCAAGCGCGCGTAATCCTGCCGGTTGCCCACGTCTGTATGCCTGGGCAGGCGTCGTCTGGTCGTCTAGTCGACTTGGCGGAGTGCCCATCGCGTGGTTCCGGACTATAACGAGGGATGCCCGGCCATCCCCTCGGGTAAAGGTGGTGAGCGATGGAAGCGCATGACACTGACAAGGTCTTCGCCGGCTCGATTCCCGAGCTGTACGACACGCTGATGGTCCCGTTGATCTTCGCGCCCTATGCGGTGGAGATGGCTGCACGGGCTGTGCGCTGCAAGCCGAAGCGCGTGCTGGAGGTCGCGGCGGGCACCGGTGCCGTGACACGTGTGCTGGCGCGGACGCTGCCGGAAACCACCGAGATTGTCGCGACTGACCTGAACCCGCCGATGCTCGACCGCGCCGCCGCCGTGGGCACGTGCCGGCCCGTGACGTGGCAGCCGGCCGACGCACAGCAACTGCCGTTTGACGACGGCAGCTTTGACCTGGTGATCTGCCAGTTTGGCGTGATGTTCTTTCCCGATCGGCCCAAAGCCTTTGCCGAAGCGCGCCGCGTGCTGACACCGGGCGGTACGCTGCTCTTCAGCGTGTGGGATCGGATTGAAGACAACGATTTTGCGAACGTGGTGACGCGCGCGCTGGCGAGACGCTTTCCCGAGAACCCGCCGATGTTTCTGGCGCGCACGCCGCATGGCCACCACGATCCGGCGCCGATTCGGGCGGACGCCCGTCTGGGCGGCTTCACCACAGAAGTCACATGCGACGTGGTTTCAGCGCGCAGCCGGGCCGATGCGGCTCGCACGGTGGCCATTGCCTACTGCCAGGGCACGCCGGTACGCGGCGAGCTGGAGGCATTCGGCCCCCACGCACTTGCCGATGCCACTGACGCATGTGCGGATGCCTTGACCGCGCAGTTCGGCTCGGGGCCCGTCGACGGAAAGATCCAGGCACTGATGTTCAGCGTGACGGCGTGAGACTGGATCAAGCCGCTTGCTTGGTCGCGCTCATGTAGTTGCGGTTGTAGTTCAACACGCGCCCCGTGGCCAGGTCGAAGCCGATGCGGCCCGTGAGCGTTTCCAGCGCACGGCCATACAGGTGGAAGTGCCGCGTCGGCTTGTTGCTGACCACGTGGATGCTGTGGATGTCGTCGTCCAGAAAGGTGATGGGCGTGCCGGGCCTTACCACTACCTCGCGCGACAGATCGAGCGTGGCACGCTCCGGGTCGTGGCCATCATCGGTGCGGGTGTAGACGCGGTTCAGTTCTTCGCCTTCCAGCGCGACGATCACCGCCCACGTGGTGTGGTTGTGCGGCGGCGTGGTCTTGCCGGGGTTGATGGAGTTCAGATACAGCGCGAAGGTCTTGTCGCTGTCTTCATGCAGCAGATAGCGGCTCGAGGCGTCGGCATCATCAGCAGGCGGCGGTGGAAAAGCGTCGAACGGAAACAGTGCCTCCTGCGCGGCCAGCTCCTGCAGCCGGTCGGCAATGCGCGAGAGCGACGCACGGGTGATGCCATCCTGCGCGGCAATGGCGCGGATGGCGGCGAGGGTTTGGTGGATGGCGTGTTCGCGTTGCTGGGCAAGGCTCATGGCGGTCCGGCGCAGAAAAGAGGCAGAAGAAAGATGCCCCAGTGTAGAGCGCCGAACCCGCGCCACCAACGCACGATCCTGCATATGGATAGACGCATCGCTTCGTTCGCGCGCGTGTGCCGGCGTGCCTACCATGGCTGCCTCCCAGAACCGCAGAACACGCAGAAACGCGCGAGGCACGCATGTCCATTCCCTCCATCCCCGCCACCACGCTCAAAACCTGGCTGCACGACGGTGCAGAGATCGCGCTGTTCGATGTGCGCGAAGCCGGCGAATTTGGCGAAGGGCATCTCTTTCTCGCCACGCCGGTCCCCTATAGCCGGCTGGAGGTGGAAGCGACGCGGCTAGCGCCCCGGCGCGATGTGCGCCTGGTGGTGACAGACGACGATGGCGGTGCGCTTGCCACACAAGCCGCCCGGCGCCTGGCCGATCTGGGTTACGGCAATGTGCATGTGCTGGAGGGCGGTAACGCAGGGTGGCGGGCCGCCGGGTTGGCGCTGTTCCAGGGCATCAACGTGCCATCCAAGACCTTTGGCGAACTGGCTGAGCTGGCCTATCACACACCGCACATCACGGCGGGCGAACTCGCGGCCTGGCAGCGGGAGCACAAGCGCCACGTGCTGCTGGACGGGCGCACCGTCGCGGAATACCGCCGCATGACGATTCCCGGTGCGGTGTCATGCCCGAATGGGGAGCTGGCACTGCGTGCGCCTGCAATCATCCCCGATGACGACACGCCTGTCGTCGTCAACTGCGCGGGCCGCACGCGCAGCATCATCGGCGCGCAGACGCTGCGTAACCTTGGGCTGCGCAACCCCATTTATGCCTTGGAAAACGGCACGCAGGGCTGGCAACTGCATGGCCTCACGCTGGAACACGGTGCAGACCGGCGTTACCCCGATACGATCGACGTGCCGGCGCGCCGCCGTGCGCAAGAAGCGGCGGCCGAGCTGTCGCGACGGTTTGGCGTGCCCAGCATCACCGCCGCCGACGTACAAGCCGAGCGGCTGCGCGCTGCACGTACAGTCTTCCTGCTCGACGTGCGCACCGCCGAGGCGTTTGCGCGCGGCAGCCTGCCCGGTGCGGTGCATGCGCCGGGCGGCCAGTTGCTGCAAGCGACCGACCAATATGTGGGCGTGCGCGGCGCGCGGCTGATCGTCTTTGACGACGACGGGATTCGCGCGCCGGTCATCGTGAGTTGGTTGCGGCAGATGGGCCACGACGCTGTTGTGCTGGAGGGTGGCCTTAGCGAGGCGAACGCCGCTGCGCTTGCGCAAGACGATGCCGCCTGGCACCCGGCCGCGCCATCGGGCATTGATGCCGGCGCGCTGCGCAATGCCTTTGCCAACGGGCAAGTGCAGGTGTTCGACCTGCGCAGCAGCGCGGCCTATCGCGCAGGACATATCCCCGGCGCACGGTGGTCGACGCGGCGCCAGCTGGTCGATGTACGCGGCGCGCATGTGGTGCTGGTGGATGATGATCCTGTCGTTAGCGCGCTGGCTGCGGTCGACCTGTTCGAACAGGGTGCGGCGTCCGTGCAGCGCCTGGATGGCGGCATTGCAGCCTGGCACGCCGCCGGGTATCCATTGGAAGCCACACCCGCGTTGCCGACGGACGCCGAGCGCATCGACTACCTCTTCTTCGTGCACGATCGCCACGACGGCAACCTCGATGCCGCACGCGGTTACCTCGCCTGGGAAATCGGCCTCGTCGCACAGCTGGATGCGCAGGAGCGCGCTGGATTCACACCCGGCGTGCCCGATGCAAGCGCCCAAGCGCGAGTTCAAGCAAACGAAGTGGAGGCGCAATGACCCGCGACACCCGCCGTGCCGCTGAAGCGCTTGCCACACGCATCGTGCACGCAGGTAGCCCGCCGTTTGTAAATGGCACCGCGCCCGTCAACATACCCGTTGAACGCACCAGCACCGTACGCCATGCAAACACGGCCGCCCAGCACGACGTGCAAGCGCGTCGCAAGGCCGGTGAGAACGTCGCCAGCTACGGCCGTCATGGATCGCAGACGCACCGTGCGTTGGAGGAGGCATTGCTGGCACTGGAAGGCGGCGTGCGCGCGTTCTTGGTGCCGTCTGGCTTGTCGGCGATTTCGCTGACGTTTCTGGCGCTACTTTCGCCCGGTGACCACGTCATCGTGACGGATAGCATCTACGCGCCCGTGCGCCGGCTCGATGCGACGCTGTTGCAACGGCTGGGCATCGAGCTGTCGTACGTGGACCCGTCGAACGGACAACTCGAAGCGGCCATCCGGCCGCATACGCGGCTCATCTATACGGAATCGCCGGGGTCACTGCTGTACGAAATCTATGACCTGGCCGCTATTGCCCGTGTGGCGCGGCGCCATGACATCGTGCTGGCGACAGACAACACCTGGGCGTCGGGCATCCTGTTTCGGCCGCTCGATGTGGGTGCGGATATCTCCGTGCTGGCCGCCACCAAGTACGTGGCCGGGCATTCGGATGTGATGCTGGGAGCTGTCATTGCCCGCACCGAAGCCGTGGCCGCGCGCATTGCCGCCGCGCATGACGTGCTGGGCCTCACCATCGGTGCGGACGATGCCTACCTCGCCCTGCGTGGCGTGCGCACGCTGCCGGTGCGCATGGCGCAGCACCAGCGCAACGCCACGCGCATCGCGCAATGGCTGCAAACACAGCCGGGTGTCGGCCAGGTGTATTACCCCGCGCTGCCGGATGACCCGGGGCACGCGTTATGGAAGCGGGATTTCAAGGGCGCAAACGGCCTGGTGTCGTTTGTGCTCGAAGGCGCGGACGTGCACGCGGCAGAGCGCGTGGCCGATGCGCTGAGCTTGTTTGCCATTGGCGCGTCGTGGGGCGGTTACGAAAGCCTCGTTACCGTGGTTGCCCCGGAGCGCCTGGTCGACCATGCACAGTGGAACCAGGCCGGCGCTGTGCTGCGCCTGCACGTGGGCCTGGAAGACGCTGATGACTTGATTGCAGACTTGGCGCAGGCGTTGCAGCACGCGCCGGCGGCGGCGTTGCATGCCATTGGCGGGTGAGCTCAGCCAATCAAACCGCAAACGCCGCGCTGGTAAAGGCGGCGTGCCACGGGGCATGTGTAGCGGGCCGGGCACCGGTGTGCCCAGACAGCGCGCGCGACAGAAATGCGCGCGTGCGTTCGCTGGTGGGTGAGGAGAACAGCTGCTCTGCGGGCCGGCGCTCGACCACCACGCCGTGTTCCGTGAACACCACCTCATCACTGATGGCGCGTGCAAACGCCATTTCGTGCGTCACCAGCACGCAGGTCAGCCCATCGTCGACCAGTTCGCCGATCACGTTGAGCACTTCGCCCACGGTTTCGGGGTCGAGCGCGGAGGTGACTTCATCGAACAGGATCAACTCCGGGCGCATCGCCAATGCACGGGCAATCGCCACACGTTGCTGTTGCCCGCCGGAAAGCTGGCCAGGATAGGCGCGCGCCTTGTCGACCAGGCCCACCTTTTTGAGCAGCGCGTGCGCGTCGGACTCCGCCTCTTGGCGGCTACGGCCCAGCACGCGCACGGGCGCGGCGGTCAGGTTGTCCAGCACGCTCAGATGCGGAAACAGGTTGTATTGCTGGAACACGAAACCGATGCGCTTGCGCAGGGCAATCGTGTCGGCTTCGGTGGTGAGCTGGTCGACGCGAATGCCGTCCACCGTGATGCTGCCGCGCTGCGGGCGTAGCAAACCGCTGATGCAGCGCAGGAGTGTCGACTTGCCCGAACCCGACGGCCCGATGATCGAGACCGCCTGACCGCGATGCACGTCGAGATCGATGCCGCGCAGCACGTGCGTGGTTCCGAAGGTCAGGTGGACGTCGCGCAATGCAACCAGTGGGGCCATGGCGCGAGCATCGGCAGACGGCGCCTCCAACGGCAGAAGATCAGGCAACAGATCAGGCAACGACATGCACGCGCTCCAGGCGCCGGGTCAGGCGCGAAATCGGATAGCAATAGAGGAAGAACAAGGCCAGCACGGTGAAGTACGTCAACACCGTAAAGGGCGTGCGGTTGATGGTGTTGCTGGCGATCTGCGCGGTGTCGAGCAGGTCGTGCACGCCCACCAGCGAGGCCATTGCGGTGCCCATGGTGATGACGGCATACAGGTTCATCCAAGAGGGCAGCATGCGGCGCACGCACTGCGGCAGCACGATGCGCCAGAGGATGTCGCGTCGCGTAAACGCCAGCGATGCCGCCGCCTCCCATTGGGTAGATGAAATCGACAGCACAGCACCACGGAAGATTTCCGCGACGTGGGCGCTGGCGGGAAGCGCCAATGCGAGCGTCACCTTGAACCAGTCGGGAAACGGCACCACATGGCCACGCACGACAATCTCGAACGGCACGGCATACGCAATGCCGTACACCAGCACGAGCCACGGCGCATTACGAAAGGCCACCACATAGGTGCCAGCAAGGCGCTGAATGCTGCGTGTGGGTGACAGATGCAGCGCGCCCACCGCGAGCCCAGCCAGCGAGCCGAGACCGACCGCCAACAGGCTGATGCCGATGTTGATGCCCAGCCCCCGCAGCAGCGCGGGCGCCCATTGCAGCAGGGTCGCAAACAGGCTGTCAGGCATGGGCAGGCGCTCCCGTGATGGCATGGCCATGGCCAGCGGTGCCGTAGCCGGGCATGCGCAGCCAGCGCTCCAGCCATAGCCCAGCGGCGTGCACGGCATAGGTGACCACGCCGTAGAACAGCAGCAACAGCACCATGCATTCGAGCACGTTGTCCCGCTGCGTCCAGATCATCAGTGCGCTGTAGGTGATGTCGCCCACCGCAATGGCGGACGCCAGCGACGAGGCTTTCACCAGCTCCACTGTGTTGTTCATCAGCGAGGGCAGTGCGGCGCGAAATGCCAGCGGAAGTTGCACGCGCCACAGGCGTTCACGTGCGTTGAAGCCCAGCGAGGTGGCGGCTTCGAGCATGGCGGGCGGCACGGCCTCGATGCCGGCACGCAATGCTTCGGCATGGAACGCCGCCTTGTGCAGCGACAGCAGCGTCACCGCCCAGAAGAACGGCGTGAGCGGATTGGTCAAATGCCACTGCGCCAATCCTTGCGTAATGAGCGTATTGACGACCAGGAATGCACAGCACAACTGCACCAGCGTGGGCGTGTTGCGCGTGAGTTCAACAAAGCTCTGTGCGAGCCACGCCACACGCTTGCGCGGCGACACCAGCAGGCGCGCCAACCCTACGCCAAAGACGAGGCTCAGCACCACGGTGCTCAGCATCACCAGCAGTGATGTCTTGGCGCCCTGCAGCAGCGAGGTGCGCTCGTACGCCTCCGCCAGAAAGCCGTAGTCGAGGCCCGTGTGGCGGACCAGCGCGATTGCGCGCAGGAGCAGGTCGTCGGTCAACGGCAGATCCTCAATGCCTTAATCAGGTGCGATTGGCTTTCAGCTTGTCATGCCACTCCACCAGGGCGGGCGAGGGCGGTTGGATGCCGTTCTTCTTTTCGGTTTCGATCAGCCAGCCGGTGCGATGCCAGCCTTGCACGACGCGGTCGAGTGCGGCCACGGTGTCGTTCTCGCCCTTGCGCGCCCAGATGACGGTCGGTGCGGGGATGAGGTCGGGGCCGACGATGCGGTAGTCCTTCCATTCGGGGTTGGTGCGCGGCAGCGGCTGCAGCAGCGTGGCGTCGTGCACGGCGGCCGCGCAGTTGTTGCCGCGCAGCGCCAGCAGCGATTCAGCCGGGCTCTTGAAGCCCTTGGGCGTGGCGCCAATCTCGGCGGCCAGCGGCTTGGTATAGCTGCTGCCTTGCGACAGGCACACGTCCTTGCCCTTCAGGTCGCTCCACTGTCGCACGGGGCTGTCCTTGGGCACCAGCGCCACGCCGCCCACACGGTAGTAGGGCGTGGGCACATGGGCCAGCAGTTCTGCGCGTTCCGGGTTCAGCTCCATGGACGCCACCAGCACATCCACGCGGCCCTGCTGCAGAAACTGCACACGGTTGGACGGCTGCACCTGCACGGTTTCGACTTCCACGCCGAGCCCACGCGCAAGCGCTTGCGCCAGGTCCACATTGAAGCCCGTTGCCCGCTGCGTGGCCGGGTCGATGGAGCCAAACGGCCCACCCGACAGCACCACGCCCACCACCAGCTTCTTGCGCTGCTGGATTTTGTCGAGTGTGGCATCGGCGTGCGCGGCGGCCGCCGTCAACAGAGAAGCGGCGGCCAGTGCGGCGGACGCAAAACGGAACCCAGCGGAACGAGCGGACATGGCGTGCGACAGATTGTTTCTGAGGCAGCCATTGTGTGAGACGCCTGTCGAGCGGGGAACGAATAAAAACCGGAAACGTTATGCGCTGCTCACGGCTTCTGCAGCCCCAGCCGTGCACGCCACGTGTGCCGCCGGTTGTGCATCCATTCGATCGTGCGGCGGCCCAAGGCAATGGAAGGCTGTTCGACATAGCGATGCAGCAGCACGGCCAGCACCAGCGTCAACGACAGGTTGACGGCAAACAACAGCAGTTGCGAGCCGATCCACTCCGGCGCCAGTACGCCCACCAGCCGATGCGTGGCCTCGATCACGCTGGGGTGCACCAAGTACAGCGCGTACGACAGTTCACCCAGCCAGACCGCCACGCGCGGCACACGTAGCTCGCCGCAGTGTTCCATGGCGACAAACCCGGCCAACAGCGCGCCAGCGGGCAGCCCACGCCAGAACAGGTCGAACTTGGGCGCCGGCCCGATCACCGAGATGAGGAACGCCCCCAGCCCCACCGCCAGCAGCACGCGCGCAATGGTGGGTGTCAGGCGGCGCCGGTGCAACGCATAGACCCACGCCAGGGCCGCGCCCAGCAGGAACTCCAGCACCAGCGGGTTGGCGCCCATCGCCTGCATGGGTGTGGCCCATGCGTAGAGCGCTTCCGGGTCACGCAGGACCACGCCGCTGTGCCAGAACGGCACGATGACCGTGGTGGTGAACAGCGCCAGCGCCACCAGCCACAGCGCACGCCGGCCGAACAGCGCCAAGCCTAGTGCGCACAGCCCATAGAAGAACGCCTCATAGTTGAGCGACCAGCCCACGTAGAGCGCCGGATACCCGAAGTACGGCGCATCCGCATTGGCCTGCGGCATGAACGCAAGCGAGCTCAGCAACACGCCCGTCGATACAGGATTGAGCCAGGCGGAATGCAGTACGGACATCAACCAGTACGGCGGCGCCAACCGGAACGCGCGTTTGATGAGGAAGTCGCCCGGCGTCTCCGGTGCTTTGCCCCGGCCTTGGCCGAGCACAGCGACCCACGCGATGATGAAGCCGCTGATGACGAAGAACACATCCACGCCCACATGCCCACGCTTGATCACATGCTCGGTGAGCCACGCCAGGGCAGGAACGTCTGCATGGGCCAGCGCCAAGCCCGAGTGGAATACGACAACGTAGAGCGCAGCAAAGCCCCGCAAGGCCTGGATGCTTTGGAGGGAGGAGGAAGAACGGTTCACAACTTGGGCCAGTCAATGTGCAACCCAAGCTGCCCAGCAAGCTACGTGCCGACCCTGCCTTCGTGTGGCGTTGCCGACGCGGTGGATGGAAACGGTGGTTTGCGCGGCGCGCCCACCTCGCCCAGACGAATGAGCCGTGCACGCACCACATTGCGGCTGATGCCCAGCAGGCGCGCGGTCTCGCTCTGGCTGTAGTGGCAGTACCGGAACACCTCGCGGAACAGGGCGTCTTCCACCACCTGATAGACATCTGCCACGTTGGCATTGCAGAGCTGTTGGATTGCCTTGCGCAACGCACCGACATCGTCTGTGCCGACATCCACCGGTGCCTGTGCAGGCGGTGTGCTTACTGGCAAGGCGGGCGGTGAAACTTCCGCATGGGTTGTGCAGCTGGGGCGGTTCGACAGGCGCAGGCTGGTGGCGTCGATGGTGTTGCCGTCGCAGAGCAGCAGCGTTCGGTGGATGACGTTTTCGAGCTCGCGCACGTTGCCGTGCCACGGGGCATGCGTGAGCAGGCGTTCCGCCTCGGGGGTGAGCGTCGGGCGCGCATGGCCGAGTCGCTTGCTGTAAGTGTCGATGAAGTAGCGCGCGAGCGGCACGATGTCGCCGGGCCGCTCCTTCAGCGTGAGGACATTGAGGTTGACGACGTTCAGCCGGTAGTAGAGATCCTTGCGAAAGCGCTTTTCCTGGACCAGCGTTTCCAGATCGACCGTCGTGGCCGCTACGATGCGCAAATCGACCGGGATGGGTGTGCGTCCGCCCAGGCGCACGATTTCGCGCTCCTGCAGCACACGCAGCAGCTTGTTCTGCACCGGCAGGGGCAGGTCGTTGACCTCGTCCAGGAAGATGGTGCCGCCGTTGGCTTGCTCGAACCAGCCGACCTGCGTGCCGAAGGCCCCGGCAAACGCGCCATTTTCGTGGCCGAAGAGTTCTGCATCGACCAGTGTGTAGGAAAAGGCGCCGCAGCTGACCACCACGAACGGTCCGTCCTGCCGTGTACTGCGGTTGTGCAGATAGCGGGCGATCAGCTCCTTGCCGGTGCCGGTTTCACCGGAGATCAACACGGTGGCGTCACTGGGCGCCACCTGTTCAACTTCATCAAGGAGCGCGCGTGAGCGCGGGTCTTCGAAGATCCATGCGGGTGTGCTGGCCGCTGGCGCATGGCCCGGCGGCGGAGGCCATACAGGGAACGTCGCCATGGGTGTCCATTCCGTCGGGTTCAGGAGTAAAAGGAGGGTTCGGGCAGCGCGCCGTTCAGGGCCCAGTCGCCCAACTCGTGGAGCTTGTAGTCGACCGGGTCGTGCAGCGTCTGGGTGCGCAGGTTGCGCCAGAAGCGATCCAGCGCGAGCGCGCCGTGCGTGGCGCGTGCACCGGTGGTCTCAAACATCCGGCTGCTCACATCCAGCCCGACCCGCGTGGCCGCCACCTTGGCCGTGGCAACGGCAACAGCCACATGGCCGCGCTCGCGCGCGGTGAGCACGGCGCCTTGTGCCCAGGCCTCATCAAAGCGTGTGGCTGCCCGCTGTGCCAGCAACCGCACGCTTTCCAGGCCGATGAAGAATTCGCCATAGTGCGCCAACGTATATGCATCCTTGCTGGCGCGTTCTGCCGGGGACCGATGCCACGGGCGCGCTTCATGCAGCGTGTAGTGCTTGGCCTGCTCGAATGCACCTTCTGCCAGCCCGAGAAATACGTGCACGAAGACAAGCTGGGCCAGCAGCGGACGCAAAGACGAGAACGGCGTGGTGAGCGGCCCTGGATCGCGCAGCAGTTCGTTGTCTTCCACGCGGACTTTCTCGAACAGGGCGCTGCCGCTGTCGGTCTGTCGTTGCCCGAAGGCGTTCCAGTCGTGGTTGATGGTGATGCCGGCGCGCGCCGTGGGCACGGCGGCAATCAGCAGCTTGCGGCTATGCTCGTCCAGCCCCGAGGCAATCAGCATCTGTGAATCCAGCGCGCCAGAGCAGAAGCTTTTCTTGCCGGAGAACTCATACCAGCCGTCGAAGCGGCGCACGATGGTGCGGTCGTCCAGCGGGTTGAGCGCATTGCCCCAGAACCAGTGCTTGCGCGCAGTCTGTTCGTACCACGGTTCCCATTGGTCTGGCCGCGCAAATAGGCGCACGGTCGCCAGCAACAGATGGTGAAAACCGTAGACGTGTGCGATGGAGCTATCCACCTGCGCAAACTCACGCACGGTGTCGAGGGTCTCAGCCCAACTGGCGCCGTGTCCGCCGTAGTGCTTGGGAATCGACAACGCCAGCAGGCCGCTGCGCCGTAGCGCATTGCGCTCGGCCAGCGGTGTGCCACCGGTGGCGTCGCGCTCCACAGCGGTCTGTGCGAACTGGGCAGCCAGCGCCTTGGCTGACTGGTGGATGGGTGTCGCCGGAATGTCGATTTCAGGAGGGATCGCCGTCTCGGTCGTCATGGAAAATCGGAGAGAGGGTGGGGCCAGAGGTGAGGCCAACTACGCCAATGCCGGCGCTTGCTGCGCCACGTCGCGGCCGAAATAGAAGTGCTGGATGTCCTGGCGCTGGCGCAGCGCGTGTGCGGTGTCACTGAGCACGGTGACGCCGGCCTCCAGCACCGTCGCGCGATCCGCGTATTGCAAGGCGACGGTGGAGTTTTGCTCCGCCACCAGGATCGACAACCCTTCCTCACGGTTGAGCTGCCGCAGCCGTGCAAAGATGTCTTGCACCACCAGCGGCGCCAGGCCCATCGAAGGCTCGTCCAGCACCAGCAGGCGCGGGCGCGACATCAATGCACGGCCAATGGCCGCCATCTGTTGTTCGCCGCCCGATGTGAGGCCCGCGGCAATGCGGCGGCGCGCCTTCAGGCGTGGAAAGATCGCGTACACGCGCTCCAGATCGGCAGCGGTTTCTGCGCGCGAAGCACTGCGGCCCAGTGCACCCGTGACAAGGTTGGCCTCAATGGACAGATTGGGAAAGCAGCGCCGGCCCTCCAGCACCTGCACCAGCCCCAGGCGTACCAGCTGCGCGGGCGTGGTCCGCGCGACATCGTGGTCGTCGTAAAGAATGGCGCCGGCCGTAACTTGCCCACGCTCAGGCACCAGCAGGTTGGAGATCGCCTTGAGCGTGGTCGATTTACCCGCGCCATTCGCGCCCAGCAGCGCGTGCACCTCACCCCGCTGCACGGTGAGGCTCACGTTGTGCAGGGCCACGATGGCGTTCTGGTAAGTCGCCTCGACGGCACGGACGTGCAGCAGGGCAGCGGAGTCGCTCATCGCCAGCGCCCTCAAGCCGCCTTGGCAACCGGCGGTGTGGCTTCCGCCGATGCCGCGCCGGGCCCGGCGCCGATCTGCCAGACGTACGGCGGTTCGGTGCCGTTGATATGCCAGTCGCCTACGATGCGCGCCTTGTAGATCAGCGGGTTGTGCGAGGCCACCGTGCGCGCGTTGCGCCAGTGGCGGTCCAGCGCCTTGTTCGATGCCGTGGCCGATGCGCTGAGCGCATTGAAGAACTGCGTGGCGGCGCGCAGTACGAAATCCGAGACCGCCACCTGGCCCTGTGCGGATTCCAGTTCCGCTTCGATATTGGCTTGGCGCTCCTGTGCGTCATCGCCGGCCCAGTGCGCGTCGTAGGCACGCTGCGCTGCAAAGGTGGCGCGGATGGCGGTCGCCTCTGCCGCATAGGCGAGGGAAGAGACCTCGCCCACCACCTGTTGCACCTGCACGTCTTGCGCCACGGCCGGCGCGTTGCCGGTGCTGAAAATGCGCTTGCGCTCGCGGACCTGCTGGGCCACTTCCCGCGTGATGGCGCGCGCAATACCGGCCAGCGTGGCCAGGTGGAAGAGCTGGTAGTACGCCGTCTGGTACTTGAAGCGGCTGCTGAACGGGAAGATGTTCTCGTCTTCCACGGCGGCGTTTTCATACACCGAGGTGCCACTGCCCGTGGTGCGCTGGCCGAAGCCGTTCCAGTCGTCATGGTGCGTGACGCCGGGCTGGTGCGAGTTGACGGCGGCGATCACGTCGGTGCCGTCTTCCAGACGCGCATACAGGTCCACCCAATCCGCGAAGATGCTGCCGGTGCTGTAGTACTTGCGGCCGTTGACCACCCAGCGGCCATCCCGTTTGGACACGCGCGTGATGACGTCACCAATGGCCAGGTCGCCCACCTCTGTCCACGCGTTGCCGACCAGATCGCCTGCCGCAAAGCGCCGCAGCCACACCTCGGTGCGTGCATCGCGCGGCGCGTTCAGGCGGTCTTCCACAAAGGCGAAGTGCCCGCGCAGCGCCTGCACGATGTTGGAATCCGCATCAGCCAGTTCAATCAGTAGTTGGAACAGCTGCGGCAGCGTGGCGCCGTCGCCGCCGTATTCCACCGGCACGCGCACCGCGCCAAAGCGCGCTTGCTTGAGCCATTGGATGGCGTCCACGCCAAGTTGCCGGTCGTGCTCGCGCTGCAAGGCGGTGTCACGAACGCGCTGGAAGATGGGACGGTACTTCTGCGCAAGGGCCTCGTATTCAGCGCCAAAAAGAGTGCTGGCGTGTGCTTGGGTCATGTCAAGCCTCCGTCGGGTCGGGGAACGTGATAGGGGTGGGTGGGGGATCTACCGTCAATCGTTGATGCTGGTACGCACCTTGATGCTTTTCTCCTTGGCATACGCCAGCGACGATTTTTCGATGATGGGTCGCAGCAGTTTCCAGTCCGGGGCGATCCAGTCGGAGATCACGTTCCACTTGGTGCCGTCCCATTGCTGGAAGGCGACGCGGCCATCGCCCTCGTGGTTGTCCCACGTGACGTTGATGGAGTGGAACAGGCCCTTGGCGCCCAGCGCCGCTGCACGTGCCTGGTCGATCTTCAGGTTCTCCAGGCCCCAGCGGACTTCATCGCCCGTCAACGTGCGCTTGCCGAATTTGGCCTGAGCGATGCGGATGGCTTCCACGTTGAGGATGCCGTTGAGCACACCGAGGTTGTGGTACACGCTGCCGATACGCTTCTTGTCCTGCAGGTTGCCCTTGCCGTTGTCGTACAGCGTCTTGGTGATCTGCTGAAGCACCGGGTACTGCGCACCTGCCGCCACCGTGGTGATGGCCACGTAGCCCTTGGCCGCATCGCCGGCCGGAATCACGTCTTCTTCCGAGTTGGACCACACGTTGCCGATGATGTGGTCGGCCGGGAACCCGGTCTTCTGCGCGGTTTTGAGTGCCACGGGGTTCATCACGCCCCAGCCGCGCAGCACGACGTAATCGGGTTTGGCGCGGCGGATCGCCAGCCACTGCGACTGTTGTTCGTTGCCCGGGTGCGGCACTTC
Source organism: Ralstonia sp. (assembly GCA_039592975.1). Classification (GTDB taxonomy): domain Bacteria; phylum Pseudomonadota; class Gammaproteobacteria; order Burkholderiales; family Burkholderiaceae; genus Ralstonia. Next base: position 263,592 of record JBCNQE010000003.1, read on the forward strand.
AATCTGCTGCACGGTAAAGCCGTATTTCTTCGCCAGCAGTTCGTAGATGGGGATCGTCTCCTTGCCGTACGGCGAGCCGTGATACAGCACCACGATCTTCTTGCCCTTGAGCTTGTCGAGGCCGCCTTCCTTGGTGCCGATGTAGTTCACGATGCCCGAGGTCTCGCTGTACGGGTTGAGCAGCAGCGGGAAGATGTACTTGAAAACGCGGCCATCAGTGGTGTCAGTGCGGCCGTGGTTGATGGTCAGCAGTGGCACCTTGTCGGCCGTCACGCGGTCGAGCAGGGCGTAGGCGATGCCGACCGACAGCGGGTTCCACGTGGCGATGCCGGGGTGCGTCTTCAGGCGTTCGTACACCTCTACGCCGCGTTCCACTTCGTACTGCGTTTCACCTTCTTCCCAGGTCAGCTTGACGCCGCCCACGCCGCCGTCGCGTGTGTTGACGAGGTTGAGGTAATCAATGAAGCCGCCGAAGAAACCCGTGCCGCCGGCTGCATAGGGGCCGACGCGGTAGCTTTGCAGCGGAAAGAACTGCTCATCCGCGTGGGCGGCTTGTACGCCCAGGCCGCTCAGGCCGGACAGGGCCAGCGCGCCAGCCAGCAACGCCATCTTGATGGTACGGGGGAAGGACATGGTGCAAACGCTCCTGGAATCGATACGACGTCGGTTGAATGGAGAAGGCGAGGAAATCAGGTTCGAGAAAGCGGGCGTGCGGCCTTGCCAATGCGGCGCAGCACACGTTGCAGCAGGGCGGCCAGGCCCTGGGGCTCGGCAATAAGGAAGGCCACGATGAGCGCGCCGATCACGATGCGCTGGCTGAGGTCGAGCACACCGGAGTCGAATCGGCTGCCGAACACGAAGGCCCCAAAGCGGGAGAGCAGCAACGGAAACACCACCACCAGTGCCGCACCCAGGAATGCGCCCCGGATGGTCGCCAAGCCGCCGATGATGACGATGAACAGAATCTGGAACGAGCGATCGAGGTTGAAGCCCGCAGGCTCTACGGTGCGCAGATAGACGAAGCCCCACAACACACCCGCCACCCCAATGACGAACGACGAGATGGCAAAGGCCAGCAGCTTGGTGCGCAGTACGGGCACACCGGTGACGCGCGCCGCCAGTTCGTTGTCGCGCACCGCAATGAAATGATGGCCGGTGGGCGTGTGCACGAGCCGCCAGACCAGCGCGGTGAGGAGCGTCACCACCGTGAGCGCGAACACATAGCGCAGCGCCGGCGTATCGAACGCGAAGCCTGCCACCACGATGGGCGGTGCGTCGATCACGCCCGATGCGTTGTTGTTGCTGAACCAGCCGTATTTGGTCAGCGCCCACTGCACGAAGAACTGCGCGGCCAGCGTCGACACCGCCAGGTAGAAGCCGCGCAAGCGCAGGCTCGGCAGGCCGAACACCACGCCGATGGCGGTGGCAGCGAGCCCGGCCAGCACGATGCTGACCGGCAAGGGCAGGCCATCAATGCGCAGGTTGAAGTTGTAGGCCGCAAATGCGCCCACTGCCATGAAGGCGGCCGAGCCCACCGACAACTGGCCCGCGTAGCCGGTCAGCAGGTTCAGGCCCACCGCCGCCAGCGACAGCGCCAGGAAGGGGATGAGGATGGCGTCCAGCCAGTAGTCCGATGCCACCAGCGGCACTACGAGGTAGGCCAGCAGCAGGGTCACCGCAGGCGTTGCCCAGACGGGCCAGCGCACAGTGCCCGACGCAGCGGTGGTGCGTGCCGTGGGTGCAGACGTGGAATCCAATGCAGTTGTCATGGCTCGGGCTCTCTCAGGCTCTCTCGGCGGGGCGCAGGCCGAACAACCCGCCCGGTTTGACCAGCAGGAAGGCCAGCGCGGCAACGTAGGCGATCCAGCTCTCGATGCCGCCGCCGACAAACGGTCCGAGATACACCTCGGCCAGTTTTTCCAGCGCGCCGATGATCAATCCACCGACCACTGCGCCAAGAATCGAATCAAAGCCGCCCAGCACCAGCACCGGCAGCGCTTTGAGCACCACCAGCGACAGCGAGAACTGCACGCCCAGGCGCGCGCCCCACAGCAGCCCGGCCACCAGGGCGATCACGCCAGCCGTGGCCCACACCGTCGCCCAGATGCGCGGCAAGCGCAGGCCGACAGCGATGGCCGCAAACGTGTCGTCCGCCACGGCGCGGAACGCCAGCCCCACACGGGTGTAGCGGAAGAACACCGACAACACCGTCACCATGACGGCTGCAGTGCCGGCGGCAAACAGGTCAAAGCTGGAGACGAGGATGCCGCCGATCTGCAGTGGCGCATCGGAGATGCCGAGGTTCAGCTCATGCACCTGTGTGCCCCACACGAGTTGCGCCACGCCCTCGATCACGTACGACAGGCCGAGCGTGGCCATGAACAGCGTGATGGGCGGCTGGTTGACAAGCGGCCGCAGCACCACGCGCTCGATGCCCAGCCCCAGCAGCAGCATCAACGCGAACGTGAGCAGCAACGCGAGCGGGAAGGGCACGCCGCGCTCCACCAGACTCACAAAGGTGAGCGCCGCAAACAGCAGTTGCGCACCCTGCGCAAAGTTGAGGACGCCCGAAGTCTTGTAGATCAGCACAAAGCCAATCGCCACCAGTGAATACATCACGCCGGAGAGCAGGCCGCCGACCAGCACCTCGGCAAAGAACGCGAAATCGAAGTCGCCCATCATGCGGCCTTGCTGTCGTTGTGCTCGGCCTCGTGGGCAACGCCGAGGTAGGCATCAATGACGGCGGGGTCATCGCGCACCGCGTCAGGCGTGCCATCGGCGATCTTGCGGCCGTAGTCGAGCACGGCCACGCGATCGGACAGGCCCAGCACGATGCCGATGTCGTGCTCGATCAACACGATGGTGGTGCCCCATTGGTCGCGCGCGGCGCGGATCAGCTCGGCCATCTGCGCCTTCTCCGTGACCGTCATGCCGGCCAGCGGCTCATCGAGCAGCAACAGGCGGGGGCGTGCCACCAGTGCGCGCGCCAGTTCAACGCGCTTCTGCTGCCCGTAAGACAGGGTTCCAGCCAGTTGGTCTCGCACGTCGGCTAGGCCGACAAAGTCGATCGCTTGCTCGGCACGCTCGCGCGCATCGGCCAGCTCGCGGCGCGCACGGCCCAAGCCAACCAACTGTTCGACGAAGACGGAACGGGTGTGCTGCACGCGGCCCAGCGCAATGTTGTCGCGCACGCTCAGGCCCTTGAACAACGCCAGGTTCTGGAACGTGCGTGCAATGCCCAGACGGGCCAGCCGCGCCGGCGATACCTTGGAAGACGCGCGGCCATCCAGCCAGATGCCGCCACGGTCGGGCCGGTACAGGCCGCTGATGATGTTGACCAGCGAGCTCTTGCCCGCCCCGTTGGGGCCGATGATGGCGCGGATCTCACCCGGCGCCACCGTCAGGTCGATGCCGCTGAGCGCCTGGATGCCACCAAACGACAGATCGATGCCCGCCAACCGGAGCGCGGGCGCCACCGGCTGCACAGCATGGGCGCCGATGCCCCGCGCAGGCGATGGCGCATCCGCGTCACGTGCAGTGGTGTGCCGTGCGAGCGGCGACGGCGTGGCGAATTCGGCGAGTTCAGCAGAAGTGTGGGGCATGGTGGATTTCCACAAAGCGACAGGCAACACGACTCCCTCGCGCCCGTTCAGCCGAGCGGGCGCGATGCAGGGAAACGCTGGGTGTCAGATCAGGCGACGGACGCGGCGGGCTCGGGCTGGGGCTCGTGCGAGCTGGCGCCGGTGGTGGCACGCTGGGCTTCCAGCTCGCGCACCAGCGGCAGCACCTTGCGACCGAAGTACTCGACTTCTTCGATGAAGTGCAGGAAGCCCGCCAGGACCAAGTCCACGCCAATCGACTTCAGATGCACGATGCGCTCGGCAATCTGCTGCGGCGTGCCGATCAGGTTGGTGCGGAAGCCGTCGTTGTACTGGACGAGATCTTCAAAGGTCGACTTGGCCCAGTTGCCTTCGCCCTCGGGCGAGGCCTTGCCGGCTTGTTTGACCGCATCGCCAAAGGCGTTGACTGCCTCCACGTGCGCGTGGTCGATGATGTCTTGCAGCACCGCCTTGGCTTCCGCTTCGGTGTCGCGCGCGATGATGAACGCGTTCACCCCGATGCGGACCTTGTGGCCGTTCGCACGGGCCTTCTGCTGGATGTCGTCGATCTGCGCCTTGATGCCCTCGGGCGTGTTGCCGTTGGTGAAGTACCAGTCCGACACGCTGGCGGCGTTGTCGCGTGCAGCGCGCGAGCTGCCGCCCTGGAAGATTTCCGGGTGCGGTTTCTGCAGCGGCTTGGGGCTTAGCGTGTAGTCGTTGATGCGGTAGAAGTCGCCCTTGAAGGTGAACTTGTCCTGCGTCCAGATGCCCTTGAGCACGCGGATGAATTCGTTGGAGCGGCGATAGCGCTCATCGTGCTCGAGCCACGGTTCGCCCAGCGCCTGGAACTCGCCCTTGAACCAGCCGCTGACCACGTTGATGGCGATGCGGCCGTTGGAGATGTGGTCAATGGTGGCCAGTTGCTTGGCAACCACCGCCGGATGCCACGGCCCCGGCAGGATGGCCGCCAGCACTTTCAGCTTGGTCGTGGCATGCAGGATGGCCTGGCTGAACGACACCGATTCGTGCTGGTGCTCTGCGCCGTAGCCGGCGGTAAAGCGGATCTGGCTCAGCGCATAGTCAAAGCCGGCGTTCTCGGCCGTCTGCGCCAGCTTCTGGTTGTATTCGAGGCTCCAGTCGGTGCGCTGGGGGATGGTGCTGACCACGAGCCCCCCGCTGACGTTCGGAACCCAATAGGCAAACTTGATGTTGGCGTTGGAAGAAGATTGGCTCATCGCAATGGTCCTGTGTCCGGTACGGGGTGGGGGCGAAACGAAGCGTGGCTTCAGGCGGCTTGCGCCACCGGGGCGGTGCGAACGTCTTCAGAGGGCGATGCAGTCAGCAGCGGCAGCGCGCGCGATGCGGCCAGGGCAATGCGTTCGCGCAGCGCCTGGCTGGTGACCTCGTAGCCGCTGAAATCCTGCTCGGATGCATACACGCCCAACGGCAGCGTGCGCGCCTGAAAGAAGCTGAAGAGTGGCCGCAACTGGTGGTCGATCACTAGTGCGTGGCGGTCGCTGCCACCCGTGGCGGCCAGCAGTACGGGCACGTCGATCAGCGCTTCGTGGTGGACCAGATCGAACAGGTGCTTGAACAGCCCGGTGTACGAGCCGCGATACACGGGGCTTGCCACCACCAGTACGTCGGCCGATTCAATGGCAGCCAGCTCGGCCTGCACCGCGCTCGGCAACTGGTTGCGATATGACACGCCGCCGATGGCCGGGGCCAGGTCCTCAAGCTTGATGAGGTGCACGTCGATGGGCACGACCTTTGCGAGGGCGGCCAGCAACTGCTCAACCAATACGAGTGTCCGCGAGGGGCTTTGCACGCTCCCCGAGACGGCGACGACCTTGAACTTGCGACTCATCTTGAACACCTCTGCGCTTGTGCAACCAACGGAATGACGGATCTGCGTGAGCACAGTCGCCTCAAGGGCATCTCCTGCGCTTGCAAATCATTCTGCGTTGCACGACCCGCAGCGGCATACGTAGAAATCGGAGCATCTATATTTCAATGCTCGCGTTTTGCGCTAAGTCTCTGAGCGGTAAAGGGAATTGAAGTCAGTGTTCGATGTTGCCAATCCGCAATGGCGCGCTCTTATATCGAAAGACAGATTCCGGATGTGCGACAGCGCGCAATCTGCTGCAGACGTGCTTCTACAGCATCAGTGCATCGCGGTCGGTGTGCGGCTTTATGCGGTCGCCTTCGTGGTGAATGGCTCACCCCGGCAATGGAGTGCGATTACTCAGGGGTGATGCACTTGGCCGCACGCTCGAGCAACAGCGCGCGCTCCTGACGGTTCTGCGCCTGGGCTGCGGCGCGCTCGTATTCCGCACGGGCCTCGTCCATGCGATTGAGGCGTGCAAGAAAATCCGCACGCACGCTGGGCAGCAGATGGTAATGGCGCAGCGCCGGTTCGGCCGTGAGCGCATCGACGATTGCAAGCCCCGCCGCCGGCCCATACGCCATGGCTACCGCCACCGCGCGGTTCAGTTCCACCACGGGCGAGGGCGCGAGCTGTGCCAACGCGTCATACAGCGCGGCAATGCGCATCCAGTCGGTATCTTCTGCGCGGCGGGCGCTGGCGTGGCACGCCGCAATGGCAGCTTGCAAGCCGTACGGCCCGAGTCCGCGCCCGCACGCTTCGGCCTGTGCCAGCGCAGCAAAGCCGCGCTGGATGAGCAGGTAGTCCCATCGGCTGCGGTCTTGATCCATCAACAGGACGGGGCGGCCGCCGGGGCCAACACGGGCGCGCAGGCGTGAGGCCTGAAGCTCCATCAGCGCCAGCAGGCCGTGCACTTCGGGCTCGTTCGGCATCAGCCCGGCGAGGATGCGGCCCAGGCGCTGCGCTTCTTCGCACAATGTGGGGCGCGTCCACGTGTCGCCCGAGGTGGCGGCATAGCCTTCGTTGAAGATCAGATAGATCACCCGCAGCACGGCAGACAGCCGCTCGGCCAACTGATCCGGCTCCGGTAGTTCAAACGGCACGCGTGCGGCGGAGAGCGTCTTCTTGGCGCGCACAATGCGTTGCGCCACGGTTGGCTCCGGCACGAGAAACGCGCGGGCGATCTCGTCCGTGGTGAGACCACCGAGCAGCCGCAGGGTAAGCGCCACGCGGCCCTCGTGCGGCAGCACCGGGTGGCAAGCGATGAAGAGGAGGCGCAGTAGATCGTCGCCGATGGTTTCGTCGCGGGCGGCATCTGCCTCGGCTTGCGCCAGCGCCTGTTCGATCTCCAGCTCAATGGCGAGCAGCGCGTGCTTCTGTGCGGCCAGTGTGTGATGGCGCAGCCGATCAATCGCACGGTGTTTGGCGGTGGCGGTGAGCCATGCCGCCGGGTTGTCGGGGATGCCCGATGTGGGCCACTGCTCCAGCGCTGCGACCAGTGCATCCTGCGCCATCTCCTCCGCCAGGCCCACGTCGCGCAGCAGGCGCGCGAGCCCAGCGATGATGCGGGCCGACTCCATGCGCCAGACCGCATCGATGGTGCGGTGGATCTGCGCTGTGTCGGTCACCGTCGGGCGCCTACTGTTGCTTGGCCGCCAGGTCTGCACGCAGGCGGTCTTCACGCTCGCGCGCTTCGGGGGTGAACTCCGCACCAAAATCTTCGGCCTCGAACACGCGGCGGATTTCCAACCGTACATTGCCGCCGGCATCCAGCGCCGGCCAGCGCTTGACCCATTCCAGCGCTTCTTCTTCCGATTTGACCTGCAGCATCGTGTAGCCGGCAATCAACTCCTTGGCCTCGGCAAAGGGCCCATCGATCACCGTCGGCTTACCGCCGTGGAATTCGACGCGCGCCCCGCGCGAACTGGGGTGCAGCCCTTCGCCGCCGAGCAGCACACCCGCCTTGGCGAGTTCTTCCATGTAGTTGCCCATGGCAGTCAGCAGGGCTTCGGTGGGCATCACGCTGGCTTCGGTGTCCTTGTCGGCCAATCGCAGAACCATGAATCGCATGTTGTATCTCCTTGGGGTTGAGGGGGAGCCGCAAGAGGTTCGCGTCTCTATTGGCACGTCGAATGACGGGGTGCGAAATCGACAAGTCGGGCAAACAAAAATGTAACAGCGCGCCGGATGCCGACAGCCGCTTCGCTAAACGCAGGCCGCCACGGGCTGCTTCTGTGCCTGTTCTTCTTGTCCAGGCTCTCGCACCATCTCGCGTGCGCGATACGACTCTCCCCATTCACGCAGGCTGATCAGCACCGGCGCCAGCGATTCGCCCAGCGGGGTCAGCGCATATTCCACCTTGGGTGGCACCTGCGGATAGACCTCCCGCACGATGACGCCGTCGGCCTCCAGCTCGCGCAATTGCAGCGTCAACATGCGCTGCGTGGCATTGGGAATCAGCCGTGTCAGTTCCATGAACCGCTTCTTGCCAGGCAGCAGGTGGAACAGGATCACCGGCTTCCACACCCCGCCGATGACCGCCAGCGTGACCTCCACAGCGCAGCCGCTCTTGCCATCCAGGCGTTTGATTCGCATGGGTTGATACCTACAAAAATGATCGTACTGGTGAAAATTGTACGTTCTTGCGGGCAGCGACGTACGCCTCGACAATGCCCGCAATCGCCACGATGTTGCGGTGGCGCTGTCATCTCATCGATCTCACAGAGGAATACTCCGCATGAAAGCCATTACCCTGCGCCAGCCCGCTGGCCTTGACCAACTCCAACGTGTTGATCTGCCCGACCCCGGCCAACCCCGCGCCGGCGAGATCCGCGTGCGCATCCACGCCAGCTCGTTGAACTTCCATGATCTGGGTGTCGTGCTGGGCCGGATCCCGACTGCGGATGGTCGTATTCCGATGTCGGACGGCGCCGGCATTGTGGAAGCGGTGGGCGAGGGCGTGGACGAATTCACCGTGGGCGACAGCGTCGTGTCGACGTTCTTCCCGACGTGGCTGGATGGTGGCGCCACGTTGTCCGATTTCCGGACCGTGCCAGGCGACGGCGTGGATGGTTACGCATGCGAATACGTGGTCCGGCCCGCCCAGTGGTTCACGCACGCGCCGCGCGGCTACAGCCATGCCGAAGCGGCAACGCTCACGACGGCAGGGCTCACTGCATGGCGTGCCCTGGTGGTGGATGCGCGCATCAAGGCCGGCGACACCGTGCTCGTGCTCGGCACGGGTGGCGTGTCGATCTTTGCGCTGCAATTTGCCAAGCGCATGGGGGCAAGCGTGATTGCCACGTCGTCATCAGACGAAAAGCTGGAGCGCGCGCGTGCACTGGGCGCCGATCACACGATCAACTACCGCCGCGATCCGGACTGGGCCGCCAAGGTGCTTGAAGCCACCCAGGGCCGCGGGGTGGATCAAGTCATTGAGGTGGGTGGGCCGGATACGCTGGCGCAGTCGATTCGCGCTTGCCGCACGGGCGGTCATATCTCGCTGATTGGCGTGCTGACCGGCATCGAGGGCGCATTCCCCACGGTCGAGCTGATGCGCCGTCACCAGACGCTGCAAGGCTTGATTGTCGGCAGCCGCCGCCACCAGCAAGACATGGTGCGCGCCATTGAGGCCACCGGCATCAAGCCCGTGATCGACCAGACGTTCCCGCTGGATGAGATTGCCCAGGCGTTTGCTCATCAGGCGGCGGGCAAGCATTTCGGCAAGCTGTGCCTGTCGGTCTGATTGCGATCCACGATCTCGCTATCTTGTCGGCGCGGCGTACCGGTTGTACCAACGACTAGGGCGCTGCGTCGCTCGGCCAGACCACGTCGGCCTTCCATGATTCCGTGGCGATGAATTGCCGTAGCTTGCTCTGCAGCAGGCTGGTCCAGGCGGCGGCGAAGCGCGAGGGCGGATTCTCGCGCAGCGTCGTGATCGCCTCGCTTGAACGGATGCCCGGGCGGGCGATGCGATGCGCGACGAGTTCCCCGCGCGCAATTTCTTCCTGGATGGCGATGTAGGTGAGGATGGAATAACCCGCACCGGCCTTTACCAACTGCTTGGTTAGTGCCACGCTCTCTACCTCCAGCGCAACGCGCAGCCGCACACCGTGTTGAACGGCCGCCTGCTCGACCAGGCGTCGATTGCTGTGCGGCAACCCCGGCAAGATCAGCGGAACGCTGGCCAGGTCGCGGATGTGATATTCGCGCTTGCCGGCTTCGGTGCCAGTGTCGGTGCCGGGCGGGCCCACGAGGATCATGGGCTCGCTGAAGAGCGGGCGCACGTTGAAGGCATCCAACGGTGGCTGGTTATAGACCACGGCCAGATCGACCCGGCGATCCAGCACCCATTCCTGCAGCGAGCCGCTCAGACCTTCGCGCACGTGCAGCGACACCTGTGGCCATTGAGCGCAGAAGTCCTGTATCAGCTCGGCGCCGATCAGCACGCCCATCGTCGGGGGCAGACCGACTGCGAGGTGGCCGCGCTCTTCGTCGGCGCTGGCGCGTACGTCTTCGCTGGTTTCGCTGATCAGGTGCGTGATCATCTCGGCGCGCTCCAGCAGGCGTGAACCGGCCGCCGTCAGCCGCACGCCCCGGCCATGGCGCACCAACAAGGGCACACCAATCTCCGCTTCCAGTTTTGCGATCTGCCGGCTCAAGGCCGGCTGCGCGATATAGAGCTCGGCAGCGGCGCGGCTAAAGCTGCCGGCACGCGCTACGCGGATGAAGCTTTTCAGTTCGCGGATGTCCATACCTGCTTTGATCTATACCGGGTCGGCATAGCTTTGAATGATCACTTGGTCTTTGTCAAGAAAGGCGGGTCGATCTATGCCGCACGAAAATAGCCGCGAGTCTCATGCTCGTTGGCCCCGCAACGCCATTCCGCCTGCGTACGCGGATCCTCAATAAAGCTCACCAACCCCGTTTTGTGATTGATGCGCCGCGACATGCTGTGTTCAATGACGGCACAAATCGCGATACCCCTCTTTAGTAGGGTATGTCAGCCGTTTGTGCGGCCGAGCCGCAGGTTTGACGACAAAACAGAAACCGGGTGGATCAATGAACAAAATGAAGCAACGATGGATTGCCGCGGCGGCCACGGCGTGTGTGCTGTTTGGCTGTGGCGGCGGATCTGATGGCACGCAGAGCGGCAATGGCACCGGAACGCAAGGCAGTGCCGTTGGCGGTACCAATGGTGGCCAGACCGGCGGGGCTGGCGAAGGCAAGCCCACCAGCAGCCCACAGGGGACCAGCTGGACCAGCGTGAAATGGGGCGGTGGCGGCTACGTGACCGGCACCATTTACCACCCGACCAATTCGAGCCTGCTGTACGCACGCACCGACGTCGGCGGCGCCTATCGTTGGGACGCCACCAGCTCGACGTGGACGCCCATCACCGACGGCCTGGGCTTCGGCGCTGGCGAAGGCCAGTACCACGGCGTGGAGAGCATCGCGCTCGACCCGAACAACGACCAGCTGGTCTACATGATGACCGGCGATACCGTGGGGGGGAATGCCAACGGCCGTATCTACATTTCCAGCGATCGTGGCAACACCTGGACGCACTACGACCTGCCGTTCGCGGTGGGCGGCAACGATAACGCCCGCGGCTACGGCGAACGCCTGGCGGTCGACCCACAGAATCCGTCGACGCTGATGTTCGGCTCGCGCAAGGCTGGTATCTGGAAGAGCACGGACTCGGGCCATACGTGGAGCCAGGTCACGAGCTTCTCGAGCACCACGATGACCGGCGGCGGAACCCCGATCGGCGTCGAACAAATCGTGTTCGACACCCCATTCAAGGGCACCGGGCAGCCGACGTGGATCATCTGGGCCACCGTTGCCTCCGACTACGCCCAGGCGGCAGGCTTGACGTCGACGCTGTACCGGTCCACCAATGGCGGCGCCACGTGGGCGCCCGTGGCGGTTCCGTCCAACGTGACCAACTACGACATCCCGCACGTCGTGAAGACGACCGACGGCACCTTCTACATGACGTTCCGGCCAACCGCGCCTCAGGTGCAGGGCGCAGGCGGCCCCAGCTATCTCTACAAGTTCGGCGGCAGCAACAACAGCACCTGGACGCAGCTCGCCAGCTCCACCAGCATGGGGATGGCCGGCCTGTCCGTGTACGGCAGCGGCTCGACCGCCCGCATTGCGGTGGGCATGACGGGCTGGAGCGACGGCAGCAAGCAAATTCAACTGTCCGATGACGGTGGCACCACCTGGCGTGAAATCGAGGCCAACATGCCGCATACGTCCGACACCTGCCGCGGCTGGATCGAGAGCGTCACGATCGACCCCGCCAACCGCGACCACATCATGCACGTGCACGGCGGCGGCATCTGCGAAACCACGAACGCCTCCGCGGCCACGCCGACCTGGAGCCCGAAGGTCAACAACCTGGAAGAGACCGCCACGCTGTTCGCCGTCGCACCGCCGGCCGGCGCGCAGTACAAGCTGATCAATGCCGCAGGCGACATCGGCGCGTGGGTGATCACGGACTTGGCGACGCGGCCGACGCGGGCGCCGATGCCTGGGTGGAGCAGCGGCAATGCGGTCGATATGGCGTGGGCCGATCCGTCCTACATTGCCGTCACCGGCGTCGACAATGCCAACGGTTCCGTCGTCAAGGGCTTCTGGTCTGGCGATTCCGGCAATAGCTGGTCGCAGTTCGCGTCGATGCCTGCCGGCGGCTCGAACAGCTCGAGCCAGGTGCAAAGCGTGGCAGTCACGTCGCGCAACAACCTGGTCTGGGCGCCGCAAGACTCGGTGCCGTCATACACCACAAACAATGGTGCGAGCTGGACGCAAACCAACCTGCCGGCGTTCACCGCCACCTGGAATGGCTTCTTCCGCGCGTATCGCCTGGCCGTGGACCGCAAGAACCCGAACAAGGTCTATGCCTTCGATTCGGGCGGCGCAAACTGGAGTTGGCAGCGTGGCAAGGTCTACGTGTCGACCGACGCTGGCCACACGTTCACGCTGAGCCAGGGCTCGGTGAACGCGAACATGGCGTGGAACGCCTGGGGCGATACGTCGATGGTGGTGAACCCGAACGCCGAGGGCGACATCTGGGTGGCCGACGGCAATGCCGTGTACCACTCGCTGGACTCGGGCGCGACGTGGACCAAGCTCACCGCCTTTGCCACCGCCAACGGCAAGCTGGGCGCCACCAATATCGCGCTGGGCAAGGCACAAACCGGCGCGCCGTACTCGGCCGCGGTCTACGTGGAAGGCACGATGAACGGCCAGTGGGGCATCTTCCGCTCCGACGATGGCGGTGCAACATGGTCGCGCTTCAACGATGACGCGCACCAGTTCGGCGGCAACGCCGTGATGGTGGGCGATTGGAACACGTATGGCCGCATCTACGTCAACGGTGTCGCTCGCGGTCTGATCTACAGCAACTGAGCGGGGCGACCTCTCGACCGTCGCAACCCGAAAGCTGGTCGCCAGCTTTCGGGTTTTTTCTTTAGTGGCAGCCCTGGCAGACCATGCCGGGAAATTCGCCTTGCTGTTGAGACGTCATGCCGCCGCCGTCGCCTTGCTGAGCGGCTACCACGTCGTCAGCGAAGGCGGAAGACAACGCCGTCGCGCTGGCCAGTGCGAGCAGCACGGTCACAATGATTTTTGCTTTCATGGGGTTCCTTTAGATTCGGCAGGTGCCTGGGTTGAAGGGGCACATTCGTTCCCCCAAGCATCGAGAGAAGCGATCTGAGCCGACGGTGAAGTCGTCGCACTGTAAAGGCGAAGCTCGTGGCGCATCGACCTTTCGCCGAATCGGATACTGCGAACGCGAAATGATTGCACGCATGCAGTCGATTGACTGTTGAGTGGCCGGCGCCACTGACAAGCAACGGGGCCATGCTCAGTTCGCCCTCAGCAACCCGGATTCGTTATTGCAAAGACGGGAGGCCGCTACGCGGCCCAGACTTCTATGGGAAAGAATCCATTCCACATAGACGTCAATGAAGAAAATCTTCTCCGCTTGCCTTGGTGCCCCTCGGACGCTTGATCAGGTCCATTCGCCGTCAACTTCCGGCAGCACAGCGCCAGCAACGGACGCTTCGCGCCAAGCGAGGGCCCATCGCGCTGGAGGCGCCTTGCAGGGCTTGAGTCAGTTGAAAGCAGCGCTCCCTCGCCTTCGGCAGCCCGCGGCCAAGGAAAGGCCCTTGCCGCCGCTTCCGCCCGAGATGTGGGCGGCCATTGCGAGCCGCGCCACACCGCAGACCCGCAAGAATCTGCGGGCCGTCAACCACGAAATGCGCGCTGCGGTGGATAGCGAAATGGGATTGACGATCAGGCATGGATATCAGATCGGGAATCTTTCTCGCTCCAAGCTGACCCCGAAGAAGCTTACGCTGGCCGGAGTCGACTTCAGACCGCAGGATCTGGGCAATCTTCCTACCTCGATATCAGAGCTGGACCTGAGCGAATGCGTCGTGCGCTTCCCTGAGTTCCATCTCCCGCTCTTGCATAAGCTGCCTCTCGTCAACCTGAAGATGCGCGGTGATCAAATGGGCATCGAGGCGCTTCAGATTCTGGCTGAAAAGCCCACACTCAAGACGCTACACCTCACCGGAGGCAACCTCGGCGATGAGGCTGCAGAAATTCTGGCCAGCAGCCGCAGCCTCAAGTCGCTTGATATCAGCGCGAACGATGTCGGCGAGCGGGGAGCACGCGCGCTTGCGGCAAACCGGACGCTTGAATCGCTCAATCTCGCACGGAACCCAATCGGACTGGCCGGCGTAAAGGCACTGGCGGCGAATACGACGCTGAAGTCGCTCGATCTTGCTCACGTTAAGATTCCCGACGAAGGTGTGCAAGCGCTGGCGGCAAACACAACGCTCCAATCACTCAACATTTCCTGGATTCGTCCCAGGGACAACGCTTTTAAGACCATTAGCCTCGGGCAAGCAGCCGTCTCGGCGCTGGCTGCCAACACCACACTCCGGTCTCTCAATGTCGTCGGAAACGCGATCGGCGACACAGGTGCACAGAGGCTCGCGGCTAACCAGACACTGAAATCCGTCGATCTTTCCGAAAACGACATCACCGATACCGGTGCGCAAGCGTTGGCAGCCAACGAGACATTGTCATCGCTGCACCTCCGTGGCAACGCAATCGGCGGTCAGGGTATCGCGGCACTGGCCAAAAATACCTCACTCTCCTTGCTGGCGGTCACTAGAACGCGGGGTGGATTGCAGTATGCAGATGTAAGCGCACTGGCCGGCAACACCACGTTGAGGTCATTGCACATCGGCGAAAACGGTATTGGCGACGCTGGTGCCCGAGTGTTGGCTGCGAACACCACGCTTGCCGAGCTCGATGTTCGGTTCAGTGAGATTGGCCTTGCGGGCGTGCGAGCATTGGCCGCCAGTGCATCCCTCAGATCCTTGAATATCACCGGCAACAACCTCGATATTGAAGGCATCTGGGCCTTGGGGCGGAACACCGCGCTCGAATCTCTGACTCTCGATGTGGGTAGAGTTGAAGACCATACCCTGCGACCGTTCGCTGAAAACACGACCCTCAAAGAACTGAACCTCAAAAGTACCAGAGAGCCGTTTTTCTCCGATCTATCAAGCAGTGCTGTCGTTCGGAACATGAAAGTCCGGGTGGATTCGAATATGGGCCAGGGAGTGTGAAATCCCGACCACTTCGTCCCTGCCTTTCAAAGAACTAGGGCCCGCTCTCGGTGCGCACGCACGCTCGTAAGAGTAGGCCCTATGCGTTCTAAGCTGCTTTCTTTACCGGCCGATCATCGCGCTGTTGA
Source organism: Ralstonia sp. (assembly GCA_039592975.1). GTDB lineage: Bacteria > Pseudomonadota > Gammaproteobacteria > Burkholderiales > Burkholderiaceae > Ralstonia. The sequence continues at coordinate 278,857 of JBCNQE010000003.1, forward strand.
GGCCGGCCGCGCTCGGTCAGCGGATCACCATCAGCGTTGAACTGCGTATAGATGGTGGTCAGCGCAGATTGAACCTTGCGTATGCGTAGACGGTAGAACACCAACGCCGCTCCCAAGCCGGCCAGCAAGACACCCAACGCAGGGCCGACGATCTCGGCGTGCATCCACAGCGGAGGCTCTTCGGTGATGAGCGGGGCGCTGATCGCCGGGCCAGCTTGCGAGGCACTGTCCGCGGGTTTGGATGGTGCCTGTGCTGGAGCAGGCGTTGATCCACTCTTCAAGGCCGCGAGCCGCCGCATGTCGGCCACGGTTTGCTCCACCTGCGCGAGGCGCGATTCGAGCTCGCGGATACGCTGCTTGGCCGCCACCAGCTCGTCGTTGAGCTGCTCTGCCATTCGATCCTGCGAGCTCGTGCCGGATAGGCGCAGTGTGTCCTTGCCGGTTGTGTCGGTGGGTGTCGGGCGCGCTGGCGTGTGCGTTGACGCGTCTGTTTCCGGAGGCTGCTTGGCGTTGACTACGGCGGCGGCTTCGGGCTGCGTCAGCGCGCGGATCTGGCGATCGGCCTCACCGCGTGCCACCGCACGCGCTTGCTCTTGCGACGGCAAACGCAACGTCGCGCCCACGCGCAGTTGGTTGATGTTCCCTGCAATGAAGGCTTGCGGATTGCTCCGATACAACGCGAGCTGCGCTTGCGAGGGCGAGACGTCCTTCCGATCCGGCAACGCGCTCAACGCGATGCCCGACAGGCTGTCGCCGGCCTTGATGGTGTAGGTGCTTGCGGCGGCTTCGTCGTGTTCGGTCGCGGGTGCGGCCGTCGCGGTGGTCGACGGCTGCTGTGCACGGGGTTCGCTGGCCGATGCGGTTTTCGCCACTGGTGCAGACGCGGTGGTCACCGGCAGGGTATCGATGCCTTGCGCCGTGGTGCTGCTGGCCGGTGACGCCCGCTGCGCGGGCGCAGCGTTGCGTTGCGTCTGCAGGAAGGTATCCGGAGCGCCTGCCGTGCCCGGCGGGCTGAGCAATACCGTGTACGCGGCCACGCGCTCACCACCGGGGCCAGCGAGTGAGACGACGACGTCTGCAATGGGATCACTGTGCGGCACCGTTGAAGACACGCGGACGGCATAGCTGCCATTTTGCCGGCGTATCAACGCCGTGCGTAGCGAATTCGTGCTTGGGCCATAAGGCAAGCCCGCTGCCTGGTAGGCATCGCGTCCGCCTGGATGCAGCGCCAGGGTTTGCGCGTCTTCGGGGCGCATGCCCATCAAGTCGATTTCCGCATCAAGCGGTTGGCCGATACCCGAATGCAAATGCAGCACGCCAAGTTCGGCTGCGTGCGCTGCCGGTATGGTTGCCCAAAGCGCCGCTGCGGCAACTGAGGCCAGCGAGCGACGGACGTGCCAATGCCCAATTCCTCCATGGAATCGCGTTTTCATCTTGACTACTCCCCGAGTACTTTTACACCCGACTTATTAGATAGATTGGGGGTGGTCTGAAAGGATAGAGCGTTTCGTCGGTGTGCCGGTCCCGATGGCGGGCAGTTGAGGAAAATTCAGGATTGATACGACATACGTGTCATTGCCCCGGCACATTGAATCTGTTGCGGATGGAAATCCGCACGTGCGAATTCTCACTTCAATCGAGCTTGCTGCTGCCAACCTCGACCATGCTGTTGCGGTTTGCCGGCGAGTTATGCCGTGCAGGTATGGTTTCCTATACCCAGATGGTGTTTGTGCCGCGCATCACGCCCACCCTAGAATCGGATGCCGACAAAGCGGGCCGGGGGGCTAGCATTGCGGGTTGTCCATCTAGGTTGAAAGACGTGCTTGGCCGAGTGCTGTGGGAAAAAAGCACGGTATTGCAGTATTTCAATAAAAACGAATTAAAGGTCGGGAAAGATGAAAGCAGCAGGCGGGGCGCACAATGCGCCCGGAGCGGGCCTTGGCGTGGGCTCGGGGGGCGGTGTTCGTTCGGGGCGACACTTTCTGGTGGTGACTGCCGTTGCGCTGGCGTTGTTCGGCTGCGGTGGCGGCGGTACCGATAGCGCGCAGAGTGGCAGCACGACAGGCGCGGGTAGCGGTACGGGGACGCAAGCCGGGGGCGGTAGCGGCGGTAGCGGCACCGTCACCGGTGGTACCGGCGGCTCTGGTGGTACGGGCGGCGGCACCGCCAACACTTCGGCGAGCGCTGCGCTCGTCGCCAAGCTGGGCAAGCCTTCACGCGTGCTCGTCGGCCTCGGTTCGGGGCAATCGATTTCCGACATGCAAAGCCAAGGCATTCGTCCGGACATCATCGACGTGTACCTGGTGGGCGCGGGGCCGGGCTCCTGGCCTTACTGGAACAGCCCAGACGGCGCGTACATCACGTACAGCGCGCAAGCTGCGCAGGCCTATGGCGCCACGCCGATGTACACGTTCTACCAGATGGCCCAGAACGGCGACGGCAACCTGAGTGGCATCACCAATACGACGTTCATGAACACGTACTGGAGCCAGGCGCGATTGATGTATCAACGTATCGCAGCCCTCAACGCGCCGGTGCTGATCAATCTGGAGCCCGATTTCTGGGGCTACGTATCGGCCCAGGCCCCCAACCACGATCCCACGCAGATGCCTGCGGTGGTGAACAGCCAGCCCGAATGCAGCAGCCTGCCCAACACCGCCGCCGGTATCGGCCAGTGTCTGGTGCAGATGGCCCGTCAGATTGCGCCCAAGGCGCTGATTGGATTCCCACCAGCGTTCTGGGCAGCGTCACCGACTGCGGTGGGCGGGGAAATGCGGGCGGCGGGCGCGCACCTGGCCGATTTCATCGTCGCCCAGACCAGCGACCGCGATGCCGGCTGCCTGGAGACTGCCGCGGTGGCGGAATGCACGGGCCGCGGCGGTACGTTCTACTGGGACGAGACCAACGTCAGCACGCCCAACTTCCATCAGTCGCAAAGCAGCTACCTGGACTATCGCACGGCGTTGGGCAACGGCTTGCCCATTCTGTGGTGGCAGACGCCGCTGGGTGTGCCCTCCAGCACGCCGGGCGGGACCAACCAGCACTACCGCGACAACCGGGCCGACTACATGCTGCGTAACACGCAGGAATACGGCGACGGCCATACGTTCGCCATCGTCTTTGGCTCAGGCGGTTCGTACCAGACGACGATCAACTCTGACGGTGGTCAGTTCGCGCGCTTGCTGGGGCAATACCTTGGTGGAGGCGGCGCCACCCTGCAATAAGCCCGTGTGCAGCCCGAGTGGTGGAGGCGGCGCCTGCTGGATGGTGCCGTCAACGCGCAGGCGGGCAGGGGCGTTGGGATGGCTGGCGCAGTCAGTGGCGGCGTGCCTGTGTTGACGCAGGCGCCGGCAGGTGGGAGTTGTGAGTTTCAGTACGAGTGATCTACGCATGCTGTTGGAGGTGACAGGGTCCCTCCATGAGCCATCGCACGAGGATTTCACGCAGCGTGCAGACCTCACGCGCGGGCTGGCAACGCTGCTGAACGTTGACGTGATGGTTCACCTGGCATGGAACGGTCACGGTCAGCAACTGGAGCAGCGCGGCACGTGGGGCCGCGACGCCCGCATGAATGCCGAGTACGGCGAGCACTACCATGCGCTCGACCCCTTCGCGCCCTTGCTGCGCAGCCAGACCGATCCGCTTATCGTTGCCAGCCTGGTCGATCGAAGCGAGCTGTGCCGATCGGAGTACTACAGCGATTTCCTCTGCAAATACGAGGCATATCCCGGCATCAGCATGTATCTGGAAGATGCCGGCGGCGTGTTGCTCGATTACCGATTTGGTAACAGCGACCCGGGCAAGCAATTTGGCGAGCGGGAAGTCCGCCTGCTGGATCTGCTCAAGCCGCATTTGATCAATGCGCACCGGTTGCATCGGATTGCCAAGGAGCTGCACGGCGTAGGCCGTGACGAATCGGCCAGCCCAAGCTTTACCCTGCGCGCCGGAAAACCACCGCGGCCCAATCGCCAGGCGTCGGCATTGCTGTCGGTGCTCGAGCCGCATCAGAAGACAGCGTTGTTGCTGATTTTGTCGCGGGTTGCGGTGGGGTTACCTGCCGAGTCTCGCTGGAACGGCTTCAACCTGTGCGTCGAGCGCCGCGTCGATCTGGCCGCTGGCGGGCCGACCAAAGTCGTGCACTTGTTTGCGCACACCGCTGGCTCTGCGGCCTGGTTCAAACAGCGGTTTCAGATGACGACGCGTGAAAGCGAGGTGTGCCATCTGATGTTCTGCGGTCAGTCTGACAAGCAGATCGCCGTGGCGCTGAACATCAGTTACTGGACCGTGCGCGTTCACGTGGGGCGGGTGCTCGACAAGCTCGGGATCGAGTCGCGCGCGGCGGTCGGCCAAGTGGTGACGAGCGCTGCCGAGCTGAGCTAATCGGCAGCGCGATCGGGCACGGCGCTACGTCGCTGTGCTGTGTGTCTCACACCCGAACGCTCAGGACGCAAGCATGGGGGCAAACGATGCCTCGCCCAGTTCATCCTTGCAGGCACGTTGGTAGATCGTGGCCAGCTCTGTGCGGTTGCGTGCACCTAGCCGCATGAGCAACTGGCGCATGTGCGATTTGACGGTCTCGACGCTGATGTGCAGCCGTTGCGCGATCTCGGAGTTGGAACGGCCGCTTGCCACTTCCTGAAGGATGTCGCATTGCCGGCGAGTGAGGCGCTTGGGCTCCAGCATGGCAGGCGGTGCGGCGAATACGGCCTCCGTGTCGGCGGGAGGCGCAAGCGCTTTCAACGCGCCGCTCAGCATTTGCTGTACGTCTTCCAGCGCCATCGTTTGCAAGGTGGGCTGTGAAGGAAGCCACGTCGTGTCGTTCAGGAGCGATGCATCCAGAAAGATGACGGCCAGCGATGTGGGCACCACGTCCCAGCGCGCCACCATGGCGGTCGACGGGAGGATGGCGGCGCATGTATCTGGCGGACAGGTTGATGATCGTGTTCGCGCTTGCATGCGGGTTCCCCTTCGAAAAGCAATGTGCAACGTGAGTCAAGGCGGTGGAGTGACGGCTCACCGCTGGCGGGCCGTCCTCCGCAGGCGCACTATCGCAAAAGGGGTGCGCCTGCAACCATCGCTATGGATAGCGATGGTCAGTGTGGGGCCGGTGCGCTACCTGGCCCGGCGAGCCTGCCTGGGCAAGGATGCGCGCGTATTCGACGTTCGATGAAAGGTGTCGGCTATAGAGGCGCACCGTTGTGCCGATATATCAGTTGTTTTGATGTGCGTGCCTGGATGACCGAGATGGACTCTCAGACTCAACACCGGCGGTAAGCCGACAAAATGATCGATGGACCTCTCCACACCTGATTTACGAACGCTGCTCGACATCACCGGGCAGCTTCATGAGCCCTCGTCCAGCAGCCTGATTGAACGCCCTGAACTGGCCAAGAAGCTGGGGAGGCTGCTGCACGTGGATCTCATCGCGCAACTCATGTGGCGCGCTGACGGTACGCATTATCCGCAGCCATGCGCGTTGTGGGGGCGAGATCAGTCCATGCGCATCGAGTATCGCCACTACTTCCACACCGTCGACTCCATCGCCCCGCTGTTGCAAGGCAGCTTTGAGCCCATCGTGATCGAGCGGAAGATCTGCCGCTCGGAATGGGGCCGATCGGAGTACTTCACCGATTACCTGTGTCGACATCAGGCGTATCCCGGCGTCAGCCTACGCTTGCCCGACGCCGGCGGGATGCTGCAGGACTATCGATTCAGTACCAGCGACCCCAAAAAGCGTTTTGGCGATCGCGAGACATTGCTGCTGAACCTGTTGAAGCCGCATCTGCTGAATGCCCAGCAGCTTCACGCAATCCAACGGGCCGCGGAGCGCGGTGCCGATGCCGAAACGCAGGTGCCGGGGTTTCTGCTCGACGGCACGTCACCGCCGCAGCCGAACGAGAAGGCGCGCGCCATCATGGCCGGGCTCAGCGCCGAAGAACGCGACGCGCTCTATCAGCACGTGTTGGAGGCGGCTTTCGGATCCCCCCACGGGCAATGGAAGGGGTTCGGCTTCTGTGTGGAACGTTTGCCGGCCGATGACGGCCCCCAAATGGTGTGCCGGGTTCACTTCATCGCACGGGTCGTCGGGTCATCTGCGTGGTTTCAGCAGCAGTTTGGTGTGACGCTGCGCGAGGGCGACGTCTGCCAGTTGCTGCTCAAGGGCATGTCTGACAAACAGATCGCCCTAGCCTTGAACATCAGCTATTGGACGGTGCGCACCCATGTGGGGCACATCATGCGCAAGCTCGGCGTGGACTCACGCAGTGCGATCGGCTTGGCCGCGCTTAAAGCTGGCGGCATGCCAAAGTAAGAGCCTGCGGCGCGCCAAACTGTGGCGCGCTAGCCGCAGATTATTTCGCAGAATCTCAAATATCCTCAAATCCCTTTTCTTAAAGCGCGGTTGACGAACTGGCGTTTGAGTTGCAGTGCGTGCATTAAAGACATGTCTCTGTCACACGCGATCCATAGCATGCGAATGCCGTTCAATGCGAATCATTAAAAGATAAAAAGCACCAATAAAAGCATTCGCCACCGAGACGCTATCAAGCGGTTGCGGATCACTTGCACTCGGAGCGGTTGGCCCGTTCCGGGTGAGAGGCGAGGGTTCAAGGTGTCTTCTTTTCTCTTTCGGTGTTGGCTGACCCAGACGATGGACGGCATTTTCTGGGGTTGCTAACAACGTTACGGAGAGAAAGATGTCCACCAAGCATTCGGCTGACCAGCGGCAGGCTACGCTGGATACGCTAGCGTCGGTTCCTGAGCTCAAGCGCCGGCAATTGCTGCGCATGATGCTCGCATCCACTGCAGCGGGCGTTTCGAGTTTGCTTACCGGCTGCGGCGACGGGGCCACGCAAGACGCGTCGGCAGGTTCCGGCTCAACCGGCACAGGAACATCGCCGGGCACCGGTGTCACGCCCAAGCAGGTGTCGTCGTTCACGCTGGCGGCGTTGCCGGATACGCAGTTCTATCCGCGCTATGCGTCTGGGAAGATGGGGAAGCTGTATCAGAAGAACTATCCCACCATCAACGGCCAATACGACAACCCGTTCAAGGCGCAAACGCAATGGATTGCGCAAAACGCGAAGGCGTTGAAGATTGCATTCACGACGCACCTTGGCGATATCGTCGATCAATCCTGGTACTACAGCGCCGAGGCCTCAGCGCCGTGGAGTGCGAGCACGGACCTGGTCAGCAACGGCCAGCTGGGCAATGGCACCGTCACCAAGGAGTGGGAGCTCGCCAGCCAGGCGATGCAGGTGCTGGAGAAGGCAAACTGCAACTACTCGATTTGCGCGGGTAACCATGACGTGGGTGCCATCGGGTCGTCCATGCAGTGGGGGCCGGATTGGGGTGTCGGCGTCTCGGGGTTTGACAACACCGATGGCTACCAAGATGGCGGCAGCCACCGGCAAGGCTTGTTGGAGCCATATCTGAAGGTGTTCCCCACCGCGCGGGCACAGCAGCAATCGACCTTCGGCGGCCGCCACGGCTCGGGCTTCCACGAGTACCACGTCTTCAACGCCGAGGGGAATGCGTTCCTGGTGCTGTCGATGTCGTGGCGCGCCTCGGACGATGCGATTGCGTGGGCCAATGCCGTCATCGCCAAGAACCCGAGCGTTCCGGTCATCCTGATCTGCCACCAGCTTGCCGGCATCGGCCCCGATGCAGTGACGGCGGTGGATACGGCGTATTCCAGCTATCTGTGGGACAAGCTGATCAAGAACAACGATCAGATCTTCATGGCCGTCTCGGGGCACTATCACGGCGCCTGCAAGATGACGAAGAAGAACGCCGCCGGCAACGACGTGCTGTTCATGGTCGTCGATTACCAGATGGCCTACATGGGCGGCAACGGCCTGATGCGGCTGTATGAATTCGACCTGACGAACAACAAGATCATCGCCAGCTCGTTCTCCCCCTGGGTGCCTGTCAAGCCGGAAGCGAGCCTGACGCAATTTGATTCCGCATGGCTCACGGCGAGCAACCAGAACTTCTCCGTCGACATCGATTTCGCCAAGCGCTTTGCGGGCTTCAACCCGGCATTCAAGGCGGCCGCCGGTTCGGTATCGGGCAGCCTGACCGACGTTGCCAAGGGCCTGATCCTGGCCAACTATCACAACCCACCGCAAGAAGCCGGCAAGCCAGCCACCGCACCGAACGATTACCCCGTGGTGGCAAACACGCTGGCGCACTGGCGCTTCTATAACAGCGCAGCGGCCGAAGGCGAGGCGCTGTCTCCGTACCAGCCCGGCTTTCAGATCAAAGATGTTTCCGTGCCGGGGGATACGTCGGGCGGCGTGAACCCCATCTCGCTGAACACGTGGATGGGCGGGCAGGCGGGCGATCTGGTGTGGTCCAAGGATCATCATCCGCTGTCTTCCGCGCCAGGCAGCCTGCAGTTCAAGAACGCCAACCAGACGAGGGGCTCGTATTTCACGACCGATCCCACTTCGCCGCTCAATAGTCAAACGTTTGCCAACGGCTACACCATCGAGGCATTCGTCAAGATCGATGCCGCATGGACGGCGCAGAACAACGCGTGGATGGGCATTCTGTATCGCCTCGGGGCACGCAGCGCGGCCTCGGGCATCTCGTGGCCGAGCGATGTCGACACCGGCGACACCATGGCGATGTTCGCGTTTTCGAACCTGATGGAATTCCAGTGGGAGGTCGTGCCAACGGACAACACCGAGAACCTTGCGTGCTGGTCGGGCGGTGTGTCAGCGGGGCAGTGGCTGCACGTTGCCATCGTCAATGACGGCAAAGGCAGCACGACCATGTACGTGGAAGGCGCGCCCATCCTCCGCAACAACAGCGGCATGAATGGCATCCGCTACGTGGCGAGCACGCAGCAGATGGCCATCGGCGCCTCGCAATATGGCGGCAGCATGGGCAACGGCTTCTTCGGCAGCCTGGGCGAAATGCGCATCGTGGGCGCGCCGCTGCCACCGAGCCAGTGGCTGACGGCGCGGGCGAGCTAGTCAATAGCGAGAGGGGCCCCGCCTGGGCCGGTTTCACGCCAGGCGGGGCATGCGTCTACGGCAAGCGCTCCGTTGGATGGCGATTCGGCCTCGATGCAGTCGGCTGGATGAGGGGAATGAAGTTGCTTGCTATTAAGTAGTGCACTATGTATATTGCGCTCCATGGACGCAAACAAGCCCCTCTCTCCATCGCCCGGGCTGGCCCTGGATCAGCACCTTTGCTTCGCCCTGTACTCAACCATGATCGGCGTGAACAAGGTGTATCGGGCGCTGCTCAAGCCGTTGGGTCTGACGTATTCGCAGTACCTCGTCATGTTGGTGCTGTGGGAGCGCGATGCACAGACGGTGTCGGAGATCGGCGAACGGCTGTTCCTGGATTCCGCCACGCTCACACCCATGCTCAAGCGGTTGGAGGCAGCCGGCCTGATCCAACGTCAACGCTCTGAAGTGGATGAGCGGCAGGTGATCATTTCGCTGTCTGCCGAGGGCAAGGCGCTGGAATTGCCCGCCAGGGAGGTGCCTGGCTGCGTGGCAACTGCCATGGAATGCGCACCGGGCGAATTGGAAGTCCTGCGTACGCAGTTGAACGATTTGCGAGAGCGGCTCTTTAAGAACGCCGCCTGAGGCAAACCGAGCCCCAACGGGTGCCGCAACGCGCCCGTTTTTTTGAATCAAATACATAGCGCGCTATTTAATAGCAAACAACTTCAACCCCGTGCAAACGCCTGAGTGCCGCTGCGCAACACCCTCTCTCAAGGAGAACTGTCAATGTCGATCGAAAACATCCTCTACCGTGCCCAAGCCAATGTCACCGGCGGCCGCGATGGCCGCGCCGTTGCCAGCGATGGCCGCCTGGATGTGCGCCTGTCCAACCCGCGTGAACTCGGCGGCGCGGGCGGCGAAGGCACCAACCCCGAGCAGCTCTTCGCGGCCGGTTACAGCGCCTGCTTCTTCGGCTCGATGAAGTTCGTTGCCGCGCGCGACAAGCTGCGCATCCCGGCGGATGCGAGCGTGCAGGGCACGGTGGGCATCGGCACCATCCCGACCGGTTTTGGCATCGAGGTCGATCTGGCGATCAGCCTGCCCGGCATGGACCGCGCCGAAGCGCAGACGCTCATCGACCGCGCCCACATCGTGTGCCCGTATTCCCACGCCACGCGCGGCAACATCGACGTGCGCGTGAGCCTGGTCTGATCTGCCGCTGAACGTGCTTGCTGAACTGCCGGCCACGCGTGCCGCTTTGCACCAGGCCGGCGAAGAACTGAAGTCGCGGTTGAAGTAAGGCGTGGACGAGGGGAGGGCACGCAGGGGTGCCCTTCCTGAGCGCAGCGTTGATCCATCAAGAGCAAACTTGAAGGCGCGCATCCAATGCACGGATGCGCGCTTTTTTTGATCATGCACACAAGCATTCCTGTGAGCCTGTCTTCAGCCCCCAGAAGTTAGATTTGCGTCGCTCAGACGTAAATAAATTTCAGCGATGGCCGGGAGGCGTTTCGTTGGGGCGCTTTCTAGAATCAGTGCACGGGCGGGGGGAGACAGAACCGTTTCTGTCACAAGCAGCCGTGTCGCACATCAATGGGCGCTGAGTCTGCCTGTCTGCGGGCAGGCGCGGTGCTGCCAATCCAATTCAGTGTCGACTCGAACGGCTGTCGCATGCATGTGCGTCGCCCTCCCACATTCAAAAACCGGAGGAGACGCATGAACAAGCCCACGACCGACCATCCCGACGCAAAAAGCCAACCGGTGCCATGCCAGTGCGAGGTGGACCCCATCGGTTGCCTCAAGCAGATGTTTGTCGACATGGTGCAGCTTGGCCGCATCAAGGCCGGGCAGTGTCCTGCCAAGCGCCCTGTGTTTCTGCGTCTGCATGGCGTTGCGCATGGGCGTTTTGAAGTGGTGCCGGATTTGCCGGAGGACTTGCGTGTCGGTCTGTTCGGGCAGCGCATGGCCTATCCCGCGTGGGTGCGCTATTCCAGTGACATTCCGGATGGCGTGCCTGACCTGAAGAGTACTGTCGGCATCGGCATCAAGCTGTTTGATGTGGCGGGTGACAAGATGCTGCCGCCGCAGGTGCAGGCACCTACGCTGGACATCCTGCTGCAGAACATGGATGTCTTCTTCGTGAACGACGCCCACGATATGTGCGCATTCACGCGTGCATCGCTCACCGGTGCCGCTGCTGCCGACGCATGGCTGAAGGCCCACCCGGAAACGCAACGCATTCTCGATGCCATGCAGAAGGTGGTGCCGAGCGTGCTGGAAACCGATTTGTGGAGCGTGATTCCGTTCCACTTTGGCGAACAGCGCTACTGCAAGTACAAGCTCGAGCCTGAGCTCGTGCCGCCTGGGCCTGCGCCGGACTACGACGATCCCGACTATCTACGCATCGATCTGGAGCAGCGCCTGAACAACGGCGAGGCACGCTTTCGCTTCATGGTGCAGTTGCAGACGGACCCCGCCACCATGCCGCTGGACAAGGCGATGGTGCCGTGGAGCGAAGAGGCATCGCCGCCGATTCATGTCGCCACGCTGATCCTGCCGCGCCAGGACATCACTGCGCGTGGCCAGTCCAACTATGGCGAGACGCTCGCTTTCAACCCGTGGCGCACGCTGGCCGTGCATGAGCCTGTTGGCAGCATTGCCGAGGCGCGCAAGGTGGTCTACCGCGCGTCGGCCGAGCTGCGCCGCGACGTCAACGGCGAGCCCCTGGGCGAACCCATCGTGCCGCGCCCGGATACGGTCTGGCCCGCAGCCAAAGACACGCGCGTGGTGCGTGCCGCCATCTCCCCCGGCATTGGCATTGCCCGCATCGGCAACAGCAAGGCGCCAGACGGCTTCTACATCGGGCCGGAGGTCACGCATCCGCCGCTGACGCTGGCGGGTGAGACGCGCGATGCCGCCGGCGCGATCAAGCGCCAAGCCGCGCGGTTTCGTCTCTACGGTTACAACGCCGCCGGCGAGGTGGTGGGTGAGTTGACGCCGGACAACGCAGAGATCGTCTGGCAGGCGCATCTGGTTAACCGCAAGGCGCAGTGGTTCCAGTTCCAGGTGGCGATGGACATTCCGGAAGCGGCCACGGTGGCTGTGCCGCTGCGCAATCCGCATGTCAGCGGGGCAGCGCGCGACGCGCTCGCCATTGATCCGGGCGTACGGCATATCCAGGGCAAGAACACCAGCGGCGCGGCCTACCAGTTCGATACCGGCACGTTCCAAGGGGTGCCGGTGCCACTGGGCGAGTTGCGTACGGACGAGCACGGCCACCTGCTGGTGCTGGGTGGCTTGGGGACATCGGCCTCGCCTGAGGGCATGCCGATCTACGATCCGGCCAATCCGAGCAGCTTCAACAACGCCAATGGTTGGTACGACGACATCTCGGATGGCCCGGTCAGCGCTGCCGTCAGCATCAACGGCATTGCCATCCCGGTCGATGCTGCATGGGCCGTTGTAGCGCCGCCCAACTATGCGCCTGATGTGATCGGCTGGCGCACGCTGTATGACTTGCTGGTCGATACCTACGTCGAATGCGGTTGGCTGCCGTTTCCTGAAACGGTGTCGTTCACGCAGGATGTCTTGCCGGCCCTGGCGCGCCTGACCAACCTGCAATGGGTCAACAAAGGGTTTGCCGCGCTGTTCGGCCGGGGCGGGCAGTTCGACTTCAATGATCCGACACTGATCGCCAAGCTGGCCTACAAGCCGGCATCCGGCCAGAGCGACCCCTATGCGGAGTTGCGGCAGGTGATCTTCAACTGCTTCCGGCCCGCCAGCAACACCGTAGACGACGTGCGCCTGTGGCCATGGCTGTATGGCGATGCGGAAGGATCGTCCCCGGTGCCTACGCCACGCAACAACCTGGCGTTGTCGAAGGTGCGAGAGGCCTTGCTGCAACGTTGGGTGCGCGGCGACTTTGTCAACGACTGGAGCCCGGAGTACACCCCGCCGCAAACGCTGGCCGAAGTGCCACTGGCAGAGCAGCCGGCAATGCTCGATCAGGCGGCGCTGCATTTCTGCCTGGCTGACGCGTTCCACCCGGGCTGTGAGCTGACCTGGCCGATGCGGCATGCGTCGCTGTATCGTGCGCCATTCCGTATTCGCGAGCGGCCGGAGGGCGTGGCCGAGCCAGATTACGGCACCACGCTGACCCAGCCCATTGCGCTCAGCCCCGGAGGGCCGCTCTACGCGCAAGGGCCGGGTGACTTGAGCCGGTGGATGGCGCTGCCCTGGCAGGGTGACACCGCATTCTGCCGCTCGGGCTACGACCACGAATACGATCCCTACCTGCCGTCGTTCTGGCCGGCACGGGTGCCCAACCAGGTGCTGAGCGATGCCGACTATCGCATCGTGATCAACGAAGCGCTGCCGCGTGAACAACGTATTGCTGCCTTCAATCGGCGGGCCAACTGGCTGCGCGCGTTGCTGGGCACCCCTGCCAATCCGACGCCGGCGCCGCAGGTGATGATGCTGATGGTCCAGCATTTCGCGCAGCTCGGCATCGTGGAAGCGCGCCCGGGTGTGGAGAACGATCCGGACTTCCCGCCGGTGATCTTTGTCGAATCGCTGGCAGGCGACAAGGTGCCGCCGCTACTGCAAGCCGTATTCGCTGCCGCTGCTGCGCATGACGAACCTGCGGAGGACACCTTGAGCCGTGCCGGCTGGGCCAGTGCCGAACAGCGGGAGGAATTCCTGCGCATCGTGCGGCCGTGAGCGACGTTGATGTCTTGGTGGTCGGCGGCGGCCCGGCCGGCGCCGCCGCAGCACGCGTGCTGGCGTTGGCCGGCCACCGCGTGATGCTGGCTGACGCAGCCAAGCCCGTTGACCGCGTGGGCGAGAGCCTGCCCGGTGCGGCTCGACCGCTGCTGCGTGACATGGGGCTCCTGCCATGGGTGGAGCGCAGCATGCCGCGCGCCCATATCGGCAACGCATCGGCGTGGAATGCGGACGAGTTGGTCGCCACCGATTTCATCGATGACCCGAATGGTGCCGGCTGGCACCTCGATCGCCGGCGGTTCGACGCGTGCCTGCGTGATGCAGCCGTCGATGCGGGCGCAGGCTTGCGCGAGGCACGCGTGCAGACGGTGGAGTCATGCCAAGGCGGCTGGCGCGTCCAGCTCGATGACGGTGAGGTGTTCGCGCGATGGCTCGTCGATGCCAGCGGCCGCCGCGCCATCCTCGCGCAGCGCTTTGGGGTGGCGCGCCGATGCGATGAATCGCTGGTCGCGCTGTATGCCTGGTGTGACGACGCATACGCAGACGAGCGCACCCTGATCGAGGCGGTTCCCCATGGCTGGTGGTATAGCGCGCCATTGCCGGGGGCGCGGCGCGTGGGCGTGTTGCACGTTGAAGCGGCGGAAGGTGCCCGCGTGCTGCGCAATCCGCAGGGATGGCGTGAACTGCTGGCCGCAACGAATCAGGTGCGACGCGTGTGTCCGCCAGATGGCGCGTGGACGCAGCCGCGCGGCACCGATGCATGCGGTGCCACGCTCGCGCAGTGGTATGGAGAGCGATGGATTGCGATTGGGGACGCCGCGTTGTCGTTTGATCCGCTCGCCTCACAGGGCATGTTCAACGCGCTGTATACCGGGCTGCGTGGCGCACAAGCGGTGTCTCAAGCATTGTTGGGAGACGGCTCACCATTGCACCGATATGGCGAGCAACTCACACAAGTGCGGCAGACCTATCGGCAACGGCTTGGGCACTACTACCGGATGGAGCAGCGTTGGGCAAACCTACCGTTCTGGCGCAGTCGTCATCATTCGTTCTAAGGGTGCATCGTATTTTCTTTGGATGAACCTGGGTGCATTCATTCTTTTGGTCATCAGCCATTTATTGTTCGGAAGAATTGGCGATTTTCCGGTTTTATGCGGGCCTTTTGTTTGACACATGTTTCGATAAAAACTATAAAAACGGAACAGAAAAAATTGATAGCTCGGTTGGTTGCGTATCGATCTGCTGTGAAGCGGGGGCTTAATAAATACGAGGCATTAGGAGACGACCCCGAAGTATCACATCGGGGCTTGTGAACTAAGCAATGGATGAGGGCTGGCGCGGTTGCTGAGTCCTCGGGGTTCTTCCGGCGCCAGCCTGGCGCGGGGCGGGGGTTCATATTTCTCTAGATCAATCCGGTTGGACGGCATGCCTTGCCGGCGATGGCTTACGTCCGTCGGTTTGATGTCGGGTTGCGTTTTTCATATTCACTGCATTGGGATTGTTTCTGGGCATCGCGTAGGTGGTCGGTGAAATGGGTTTTGCATGATTTTGCAAGGTAGATCGAAATAAATTCTAAATCTCTTATTCAACACGTCATGAATGAGGTCTGAAATGAGCCAGGAATCCAGGCAAGCCATTGTTCCCCCTTATGGAGTCGCCATTCATGAAGCCATTGCCGATGGGGATCTCAAGAAGATGAGGGCGCTGCTCTCGCAGGCAGAAGCCGTGGTGCGCGAGCAGGGCGATCTGCATGCCGCACTTGAACTGCTCAAGCGCGAAATCGCCAAGGCTGAGCGCGCTTGACGCGTCAGTGCCGCGCCGCCACGCCAGTTCGATCGATCGTCCACCCAAGGAGCACACATGTCAGCAGACAACGCAGTGGGGCTGTTCCCGGTTCGCTATGTGATTGGCACGGGGCTGCCGGGCGCGCCGACGCTCACCCTCAACCTGCTGGTCAATACGCCCAGGCGCAACGTGGTCGGCAACGCTTCGATCACGCAGCCGATATCGCCGCCGCTGGATCTGCACGTGGATGTGTGGGGCACGTTCACGTACATGGCGCTGATGCCGCCCACCAATACGCGCATTCTGGTCACGCTGCAGGGCAACAGCGGCGGGCCCACCTCCAATGCCATGCCGACCTTCCGGCTGCATCTGGTGCTGAACAGCGATTGGCAGACGGGCGTGGCCAGCTACAGCTATTGGAGCGACGGGCGGTGGCACGAGGTCGAGAGCGTACCGGCCCGTGTTGACCACGAATTTGTGCCGCTGGAGCCAGGGCCTGTCATTCCCAACTCACCCGACGCGCTGGAATCACTCACCATCGGCCGCACCTTGTACGGGCCTGCCATCCAGCGCGCCACGTCGTCTGGCGATCTCGCACACATGAAGGCGCTTGCCGCCTTCGTGCAGCAGCAACTGGACAGCCATCAGGAAATCTCGAACGCGCATGCGGCGCTGCGTGCCGAGATCAAGAAGCTCGAGAGCCGTCAGTGACCGTGTCCGTCATGCATGTTCCATCCGCACCTTTCTTCCTGGAGTGATCCCATGAGCAAAACCGGCTTGTTTCCCGTGACCTATGTTGTTGCCACGCCCGCCATCGGGGCCCCGCGGCTGACCTTGTCGCTGCTGGTCAATACGCCTGCCAAGAAGGTGTCCGGTGTCGCCCGGATTACCCAGACGACCAACCCGCCGCTGGATTTTCATGCCGATGTCTGGGGGCATTTCAGCTACGTTCGGCTGGAAGACGGCGCAGAGCCCTCCATCATCCTGGCCCTGCAGGGCAACCCGAGCGGGCCGACCAGCACGCTGGCCGACACCTTCTATTTCCACGGCATCCTGGCCGGGGGCTGGCAGTCGGGGCACGCCAGCTATCGCTACTTCGAGGGCGGCCGCTGGCACGAGGTCGAGTACGCGATCATGAACGTCGAGCACGCGGTGGCGCCCCAGCCGCCACACCACGTCATTCCCTTGTACGGCGTCGGCATGCAACAAGCCCAGGCCTCCGGTGATCTTGGGCACATGAAGGCGCTGGCCAGCCAGGCGGAAAAGCAATTGGCCGACGCGCCTCTCATCAAGGCGGAGCTGGACAAGCTCCATGTCGAGATCGCCAGGCTTGAAGGCCGTGCCTGAGCCTCTCGGTTGAGCGACGCGCGGGCCTCGGCCTGCAGCCGCATGTCCGGGCTGATAGACCCGGCATGCGGCACCCCCACAAGACAGGGAAGCGATATGACGCAGAACCCGCAGCCGGCCCGCTACCTGAGTGCGGACGACTTCCATCGGTACGTCCCCGTGCACGTGGTCTGGGAAATCACCCTGGCGTGCGATCTCAAATGCCTGCATTGCGGCTCCCGCGCCGGACGCCGCAGGCCGAACGAACTCAATACCGAGGAATGCCTGGAGGTGATCGAGTCGCTTGCAAGGCTGGGTACGCGCGAGGTCTCGCTGATTGGCGGCGAAGCGTATCTGCGCAAGGACTGGACGCAGTTGATCCGGGCGATCCGCTCGCACGACATGTACTGCGCCATTCAGACCGGCGGGCGCAACCTGACGCCGGCGCGGCTGGAGCAAGCGGTGGCGGCCGGTCTCAACGGGCTGGGGGTGTCGCTCGACGGGCTCGCGCCGCTGCACGACAAGGTGCGCAATGTCCCGGGCTCGTTCGACCGGGCCGTTGATACGCTCCGGCGTGCCCGCGCGGCGGGGCTTGCCATCAGCGTCAACACGCAGATCGGCGCGCAGACCATGCCCGACCTGCCGGCGCTGATGGACACCATCATCGAACTGGGGGCGACGCACTGGCAGATCCAATTGACGGTCGCCATGGGCAATGCCGTCGACAACGATGCGCTGCTGTTGCAACCGTATCAACTGCAGGAGCTGATGCCGCTGCTGGCGCGGCTGTATCAGGAGGGCGAGCGCCGCGGGCTGCTGATGAACGTCGGCAACAACATCGGCTACTACGGCCCGTATGAACACCTCTGGCGCGGCTTTGGCGACGAGCGCGTGCACTGGAACGGCTGTGCCGCCGGGCAGACCGTGATCGCACTGGAAGCCGATGGCACCGTCAAGGGTTGCCCATCGCTGGCGACCGTCGGCTTTGCCGGTGGCAATGTCCGTGATTTGTCGCTGGAAGACATCTGGCGCACCAGTGAAGCCATCCACTTTGGCCGCCTGCGCTCGGTGGACGATCTGTGGGGGTTCTGCCGCAGCTGCTACTACGCCGACGTGTGCCGTGGTGGATGCACCTGGACATCCCATTCGCTGCTCGGCAAGCCGGGCAACAACCCGTATTGCCACTACCGCGTGCTCGAGTTGCAGAAGCAGGGGCTGCGTGAGCGGATCGTCAAGGTTCAGGAGGCCGGCGACACTTCCTTCGCCGTGGGCCGTTTCGACCTGGTGACGGAGCGCATTGCGGACGGTACACCCGTGTCCAGCATTGTGCGATCGGGCCAAGTCGTGGAACTGACGTGGAAGAACAAAGGCAAGCGCGCGCCAGATATTGGGCGCGTGCCGCCGCAATTGAGCCTATGCCGGAGCTGCAACGGCTACATCTACCCGCACGAGGTGACGTGCCCGCATTGCGGCGCCGACGTTGAGGAAGCGGCACAGGCGCATCGTGAAGCCGCAGCCCACCGGCATGCGCTGATCAACAACCTGGAGCACATGCTCGGCCTGCCTGCCTCAACTTTCAGACGCGGCTGAATGGATCGCGGAAGGGTGGAGGACCATGTCATGGGCACCTCCCCGATCATCGCCGAGCGCGCAACGGCGAACCGCACAAGGTGGATTTTGAGCGCGCGCAGACAACGGGACGCATCCATGCGCCCAAACAGGGAGAGTGCCATGCCACTGAGTTCGAGGGTCCAACATCGTTTGTGTGGCGCCGTGCTGGCGGCCACATTGGGATACGCGCAGACGGCTTCCGCCCAGGCGGTGCCGACCGACGCGGTGGGCGGGTGCCCGATCCCGCCTGCAACCGTGGCGAGCTTTTTCGAGAGCGGCTCCGTGACGCTCAACGGCGTCGTCAAGCCTGCCGACAGCACCTTGCCGCTAGCGCCGAACTGCGGCTTCTTCCAGTGGACCGAGCAGATGTTTCTATGGCTGACATCGCCTGCGCCGGCCACGTATGGCGGCGGCAGCCATGTCATGTTCTCGCCGCAGTTCTACACCGTCAGCCCGCCGGACAGCAGCGACCGGCGCACCTTCATCCCCAACTCACCGGGGTTGCCCATCCGCATGTTCCTGCGCGCGACCGAGCTGGGCCCACACGGCTTGCCGATCGTGATGGCGCGTACCGGGCAGGTGGTGGAAGTGCAACGTGAGCTGCCACGGCAGCGGCCGCCCCTCGTTCGTCTGGCCACCGGCAAGTCGATCCTCGGCTCGCAGATTGCGAACGCGCGCAAGACGGAGCAGGGCACGCTGGAACTCCTCGATGCGCGCGGCAAGCCGCTGGTGCCGAAGGTGCTGAAGCTGCAACCGATCGTCCGCCAGCAGGCGATGCTGTCTGCGGAGCGCCCCACGCCAATCGTGCCGGCCAAAGCGATGGTCGCGGCGCTGCAGGCGCGCAAGATCGTGGTCAACCACATCCCCATCTTCATCGACCCCGCAGGCAATGTGATTGACGTTGAGCCTGGCCAAGCTGATAGCGGCGTGCTGATCTCGGAAAACGGTTCGCTCATCTACTACATCAGCGCGGTGAACGACGTATTTGCCTTCCATCGCACGATGCAAGGGGCGGCTGTCATCCCATTCAACACGACGTTGACGTTCCCCATGACGGCGGCTGACGTTGCGCCGGTGGTGAGCTTTGCGGCCAGCAAGGGCCATGCGATCAAGGACCCGAAGGCGTTGGCGATCGAAACCAAGTCGAGTTGGATCGACGCCAGCAAGGTGCCGAACCCGAACGACTACATCCAGGTCAGCGCGGTGGTGCCGACCTTCGACAAGAGCAATCCGGACAAGTGGGTGCCCAATGGGCAGACGACGATGAAACTCGTCATGCTGGGCCTGCACGTGGTGGGCTCCACGAACGGGCACGGCGAAATGGTCTGGGGCACGTTCGAGCACGTCGGTAATGCGCCGAACGCAACGTACGCCTACAACGCATCCGGTGGGCTGAAGACCGTGACGCAGAACACCGCGGGAAGCTGGCTCTTCACACCCAGTGGCGCCACCGGGCCATTCAATACCACCAGCAACAGTTGGACGGGTAGTGAGATCACCGGCTCGCCGATTGCCCCGGCCATGGTGCTGCGCGCGAAGCCCTGGGGCTCCAACGATGGCGGAAACCCGGCCAATGCCGCCGCCTTGAATACCCAGGTGATTTCCGCCAACGCCAGCGTGATTTCTCAGCTGAATGCGGCAGACATCCGGCGCAACTACTTCCAGCTCGGAACAACGTGGACCATTGGCGGCGCGGCGCCGAACGGAGGCAACGAGGTGGGCACCAATCACCTCGCCAACGCCACGCTGGAAACGTTCGTGCAGGGCAAGACCGCGTCTGATCCGAGTGCGAATTGCTTCTCGTGTCACACGACGAACAAGGTGTCGGTCAGCCACATCTACCGAACGCTGACACCGCTGCCTTGACCGCAATCAGGGTGCAATGACTGCATCCGGGGTCACACCCGGATGCAGTACGTATTCGGTCAAGCGATGGTTGGAGCTGAGCCTGCGCACGCCGCCGCGCCGCTCCACTCCAGGAACAGGTAGACCCCCTTGTCTTCCACCAGACGAAAGCCCAGCCGCTGATACAGCCGTTGCGCGGGGTTGAACCGCTCAACATGAATCTGCACCCGCTTGCCGGCTTCCGTCGCCTGCCGGAACACCGCCGATAGCACAGCGCCGCCGATCCCCTGGCCGCAGTAGGCCGGCAGCAGGGATACATCGATCACCAGGATCGCATCGTGCCGGTGCTGCAGATAGATGCGGCCCGCTGGCGTGCCGTCCTGCAGGATCACGAAGAACTCGGCATCGGCATAGCTGAAGTAGGCCCGTTGCTGCGCATCGAACTGCATGCGTACGAACTGCTGCTTTTGCGTATCGGTCCAGTCCGTCAGGCGCAACTCCGCTTCACGCGTGGTGGCATAGAGACTCAGCAGAAACGGCTGGTCGTGCGCCGTCACAGCGCGCAGGGTAGCCCCCGGTCGATCGATGGCGAAATTGGGCATGCGTTTGGCGGTGGCGACTCAGGCGAGGTTGAAACAGGCTTGATAGCGGTAGCCATCACGCGAGCCGGCCACCGGCACCAGGAACATCGGTTGCTCGGGCAGCACGGCGTGGCGCAGGAAATAGGTGCCTTGCTGCAGCAGGAAGGCCGTATCGCCCTGGAAGAAGAGCGAGAACGTCTGTCCGCCCGCAGGCGTGGATGCGACACCAGCCACCTCATCGAGGCTTAGCGTGAACGGTGTATCGGTTGCTTCGGCGGTCGGGCCGTGTACGAAAAATGCGGTGCCGACGTGCGGCAGGAACAGTTCGGCGGAAACGGTCATGGAAGCGATGGCGTGCATGGAGAAATCGGACGCGGACGGCGTGCGGCACCGTCCGCGCGGGACGCGTCGGGCATCGAGAGCATCAAAGACATCAAGGGCGCGTCGGCCATGCACCCTGCAGCGCAATGCAGTAGTTCACGGCCAGAAAGGGCTGCTGGTTTTCGTGTGCGGTGCTGCCGCCGGCTGTGCCCATGGTTTGTGGTGCCAGCGAGGTCATGGTGGGCGTTGGCGTGGCGTCCGTGGCAACGAAAGCGTCGTTGTGCGCCACCATGAAGCGCGCCGGTAATCGGCCAGCCGCTTCTGGAGACGCCGCCCGGGCGTTGTCGCCATAGGCGGTGTGGGTATGCATGGGCATTTCGCTTTGCAGCAGCGTCACGGCAGCGTCGCCTTGTGGGTCGTTCAGGGTGCCGCCCGCGGGCCCCATCACGGCGCGGCCGCGCAGGTCGGGCAGGCCGAAGGAGACCCTGCCGTCGCCGCCATACGTGTTGCCGATGATGGCAAACAGCGTGGTGTTTTGTGAAATCGGCAGTAGTGCACCATCGCAGGCTGCCCAATCCACGGGGGCGAAATTGAAACCGAAGAGCCGGACCTCACCAACGAATTGATCTGACATGTGTCTCCCCTGTCTTAACTCTGCGATGGGAAGATTCCCACCGTGGCGATGATGTAGTTGATGGAAGCGGTCGGCATGTGGTTCGAATGCGGCTGGCTGCTGCCGGCAACGCCCACGGCCCTGTTGGAGAACGCCGCCTTGGTCGGCGGGTTGGCCGTGCCGGCATCGTAGAAGCCTTGCGGGTTCGGCACGGTGGCCAGCATCACGCCGGGGCCGGGCGTGACGGTGGTGGCTGTTTCGCTGGTCGCGTACACGGCATGGCTATGTGCTGGAATCTGGGCCTGGGTGAGCGTGACGTCTTCGCTACCCAATTGCTGACCGATGATGCGGTTGGTCAGGCCCACCCCCTGTCCCTGCCCAATTGGCAGCGTGCCTTGCAGGTTCGGCAGCCCAAAGGTGGACTGGCCATCGCCGCCGTAAGTCGTGCCCAGCAGTGTGAAGAGCGTCTCGTTGTCGGAAATGCCGATCAACTGGCCCTGGCACAACAGCCACCCCTGCGGAGCATAGGTGCCGGCAAACAGGCGAATCTCGCCGATGAAGGGTGTCATGGTGCGTCCTCACTCAATTGCGCGACGGGAAGATGCCGGTCAAAGCGATGATGTAGTTCAGCACCAGCGACGGCTGCATGTTTTCGTGCGGCTGTGTGCCGCCCGTGCTGGAGCAGGTCTCGGCAGACAGTGCCGTCAAGGTGCCGGGCGGGGCATAGAGCGCGGTGCCTGGCCCGCTTGGCGTTGTGATGGTGCTGGTGGCCAGCACATGGTTTTGCGTGGCCCCCACGTTGACCTGGGTGGCTGCGTCGGTCGACGCATTGAACAGGTGGTTGTGCAACGGCATCTGCGTAGCGTTGAGCGTGACGGTTTCTGCGCCGCCGACGCTGCCCACGATGGTGTTGGTGGTGTCCCGATGCAGGGGTGTGCGGCCACGCAAGTCCGGTAGCGCAAAGGTACGAACACCGTCGCCGCCATATTGCGTACCCAATAAGGAAAACAGTGCCGCGTTCTGCGTAATTGGCAGCAGGGCACCATTACAGGCTGCCCAACCTTTGGGCGGAAATGAAAACGCACATAAGCGAATCTCGCCGAGATATTGATCCACAACCCCTCCTCATGATGTGGCAGCGCCACGCTATTGGATTCTTCGAGCGGCTACGTGGATTTTTAGCACCGACCATTTCCGTCCGCCAATTCGGCGCGATCGTGGCCATGGTGACGTGAATAAGCTGGGGCCTGAGTGATTTCCTGCGAGGCCCTTGGGTAATTGCGGTAAACCCGATGTCCAGGCAATTGAAGGCAGTAGAAAGCGCTTTCTGCCTTGCCATCTGTGGAACGCCGACTTGCGGGAGGGCAGATTCCTTTCTAGCATCCAATCGAATCGAAATGGCGTCACCAACCAAAAGAACTAGTCATTTCGTTTTGCGGGGGAGTATTAATACAAGTTGGTGCTGGTAATCCGTTCAGGGTTTTTACTGTGCCCCAACGTCGCGGGTGAAATTCCCAGCACAAAAATCCCCTCGCACGGCAGAGAAAATCAGGCGTTGTCCGGGTTAACACGCCTGCTATACCGATAAAAAACGTCCGTTAAAACAGACGTGGGAGCGAGGGAAGGCATGCGCACGCTGACAAAACCAATCCTGGCCGGCAGGCGCTGGTTTGCCCTGTTGCCGGTATTCGTCCATTTGTTCGATCGCGCTGCAGCGCATATCCGGGCATGGACACCATGGACACGGCAGGGGGCACTGGCGATGCTTGCGCTGGCGCTTTGCCAGATGCTGCTGCCATCCACAGCGTCGGCAGCGGGATGCACGGTCTCGTTCTCGACCTTCACCAATACGCAGAAGTCCTACGTCTTCACGGCCAGCGATACCAGCAATTGCGATCCCTTTCTGATCGGCATCGCCTACGACTCCGGGGGCGATGCCAACAGCTCGTCTGGCCCCGTCGTCAACACGGCCACCTCGCAAGGCGGCACCATTGCCATCTATAACGGCTCGGTGCCGCCATCGGGGGATCCGAATACCAATGGTTTCGTCTACACCCCGCCCAACAATTTTTCGGGCACCGACACCGCCACGTTCTACACCAGCAACGATGGGGTCACCTGGCTGCCCAACAGTACGGTGTCCATCACGGTCATCAGCACCGCGCCGACGGTCACGAGCCTTTCGCCCGCCTCGGGCGGCACCAGCGGCGGCACAACCGTGAGCGTCACGGGCACGAACTTCGCGGGCACAACGGCCGTTAAGTTCGGCGGCACCAACGCCACGGGGTTTACCGTCAACAGTGCAACGTCCATTACGGCAACGTCGCCGGCAGGGGCGGCCGGCACGGTGAATGTTACGGTCACCACAAGCGGTGGCACCAGTGCAACCAGCGCCGCCAACCAGTTCACCTATGTCGCCGCACCGGTGGCGAATGCGAGCAGCGCCACCGTGGCGCACGGCAGCAGCAGCAACCCCATCACGCTGAACATAACCGGCGGCGCACCGACCAGCGTGGCCGTCTCGACGGCGGCCAGCCACGGCACGGCCACCGCCAGCGGTACGTCGATCACCTACACGCCCAATGCGGCGTATTCAGGTACCGACACGTTTGCGTACACGGCAACCAACGTCGGGGGTACGTCGGCTCCGGCCACCGTCACCGTCACGGTCTCCAGCGCCACGGTCAGCTATACGCCGTCGTCGCCAACAGCGGGCACGGTTGGCGTTGCGTATAGCCAGTCGATTGCCTCTGCCAGCGGCGGTACGTCGCCTTATACCTACGCGCTGGCCTCCGGTTCGCTGCCGGCGGGCCTGACCCTGAGCAGCAGCGGTACGCTCAGCGGCACGCCCACAGCCGCCGGCAACTTCACCTTTACGGTTACGGCCACGGACAGCAGTACCGGCACGGGGCCGTTCTCCGCCACCAGCGGCGCACTCAGCCTCACCGTCGGCTCGCCAACCATTACCGTATCGCCCAGCACGCTCACAAGCGCCACGGTCGGCGCGTCGTCGTCACAGTCGCTGAGCGCCAGCGGTGGCACGGCCCCTTACACCTACGCGATTACATCGGGGGCGCTGCCAGCGGGCATGAGCCTGTCTTCGAGCGGCGTCCTGTCGGGCACGCCGACGGCAGGCGGCACGTTCAACTTCACCGCTACCGCGACGGACAGCAGCACGGGTACCGGCCCGTTCACCGGCAGTCGCGCCTACACGTTCACCGTCAACGCGCCGACGCTGTCGCTCACGCCTGCGTCCGGTAGCTTCAGCGCAACCACCAGCGTCGCTTACAGCCAGACGTTTGTGGCCTCGAATGGCACGTCGCCGTACACGTATGCGTTGTCGGTCAACTCCGGCACGATGCCCACCGGCCTGTCATTCAACACGGCCACCGGTGTGCTGTCCGGCACGCCGACCACGTCTGGCACGGTCAACTTCACCATCACCGGCACGGACAGCAGCACCGGCACCGGCCCCTACACGGCTTCGGGCACCTATACGCTGACTGCCTCGGCGCCTACGATCACGGTGTCGCCCAGCACCTTGTCCGGCGCCACGGTAGGTGTGGCCACCAGCCAGAGCGTGACGGCCAGCGGCGGCACCGCGCCTTACACCTACGCCATCACCAGCGGTGCGTTGCCGGCGGGGCTGACGCTCTCCAGCGCCGGCACGCTGTCCGGCACGCCCACGGCTGCCGGCACCTTCAGCTTTACCGTGCGCGGCACCGATGCCAACGCCTACAGCGGCACGCGCAGCTACAGCCTCACGGTTGCGGCACCCACCATCACGGTGAGCCCCGCGACGCTGACGAACGCCACCGTCGGCACGGCCACCAACCAGAGCGTAACGGCCAGCGGCGGGACCGCGCCCTATACCTACGCCATCAGCAGCGGCGCGTTGCCCGCGGGCCTGTCGCTCAGCAGCTCAGGCACGCTGTCCGGCACACCAACCGCCGGCGGCAGCTTCAACTTCACGGTGACGGCTACCGACAGCAGCACCGGCACCGGCCCCTTCACCGGTAGCCGGGCCTACACGCTGACCGTGGGCAGCCCCACGCTGACGATCACGCCGTCATCGACCGGCGGGCTGATCGGCGTGGCCGGCACCAGCTACAGCCAGAGCTTCACCGCCAGCGGCGGCAGCAGCCCCTACGTCTACGCGCTGACGATCAACTCGGGCACGATGCCCAGCGGCCTGTCGTTCAACACGGCCACCCACACGCTGTCCGGCACGCCGACCACGGCCGGTACCGTCGGCTTTACCGTCACGGCCACCGACAGCAGTTCTGGCTCCGGCCCCTATGCCGTGTCGGGTACCTACACGCTGACCGTCAGCGCTCCCACGTTGACCGTAAGCCCCGCGACGGTGCCCAACCCCGCCATCGGCACGGCCTACAGCCAGACGCTGACGGCCAGCAACGGCACGGCGCCGTACACCTTTGCGATCACCAGCGGCGCGCTGCCGGCTGGCCTATCGCTCTCCAGCGCAGGCGCGCTGTCCGGCACGCCCACGGCGGGCGGCAGTTTCAGCTTTACCGTCACGGCCACGGACGCCAACAGCTTTACCGCCAGCCGTGCGTACACCGTCACCATTGGCGCTGCAACCATCGCACTCAACCCGGCGACCTTGCCGGGCGCCACGTTGGCCACGGCCTATAGCCAAACGCTGACGGCGTCCGGCGGTATCGCGCCGTACACGTACGCCGTTACCTCCGGCACGCTGCCGACGGGGATGAGCCTCAACACCACCACCGGTGTGCTGAGCGGCACGCCAACGGCGCTGGGCAGCAGCACCTTCACCGTGCGCGCCACCGATAGCAGCACTGGCACCGGCGCGCCGTACAGCGGTACGCGCAGCTACACGCTCGTGGTCGGCCAGGTCATCGGCACCGCATCGGCGATCAGCGCAACCACCACATCGACCACCCCCGTCACGCTGCACCCCACCGCCAATGCGACGGGCGGGCCGTTCACATCGGTGGTGATCGTCAGCCCGCCGGCCAATGGCACCGCCGTGGTCAATGGCATGGACATCGTCTACACCCCCACGCCGACGACCTCGGGCAGCGTCCCGTTCACCTTTGCGCTGGTCAACTCGGCGGGCACCTCCGCGCCAATCCAGGCGACGGTCACGGTCAATGCCGTGCCGATTGCGGTGACGCAGAAGACTGCCAGCACCACGGCGGGCAAGCTCGTCAACGTAGATCTGACCGACGGTGCGACTGGCGGCCCGTTCACGGGCGCCGGCATCGTTTCGGTTGTCCCGTCCAATGCCGGCACGGCGACGATCGTGCAGCAGAACCCGCAGACGACGGCGGGTGTGAAGTCCATCGCGGCGGCGGCGCCGATCTACCTGCTCAGCTTCACACCCACGAGCACGTTCAGCGGCACGGCCACGATCACGTACACGCTCAGCAACGCGATCGCAACGTCGACGCCGGCCACGATCCAGGTCAGCGTGGCGCCGCGCAAGGACCCGTCCACCGACCCGGACGTCAGTGGCTTGATCAACGCGCAGATCCAGGCAGCGCAGCGCTTTGCGACCACGCAGATCAGCAACTACCACCAGCGCCTCGAAGCGCTGCACGGCACAGGCCATGCGCCCTCGGGTAACGGCATCACGGTGGCGCTGCCGAGCGCGCGCGGCGATGCGCAAGCGCGCTGCCAAGACGTGTTCGGCATTGCTGCGCACGAAGCTTGCCTGCGCGGCGACAGCACCATCGGCAAACCGCTCGCGCGCGGCAAGCGCACCGGCGACGCCAAGAGCGACAAGGGGATCACCGACGCCGGCCCGGACCTGCCAGGCACAGATGCCGCCGCAGGCAACGCAGATGTGCCCAACCTTGCGTTCTGGAGCGCGGGCACGCTCGACTTCGGCTTTGCCAACGCCGGCACGCAACGCTCGGGCTTCCGCTTCACCACGGGCGGCATCACGGCGGGCGCGGACTACCGCGTATCGGACAAGCTCTCCGTTGGCGCGGGCTTTGGCTATGGGCGCGATTCAACCGACATCGGCAGTGCCGGCACCAAGAGCACGGGCGATGCTTACAGCGTGGCGCTGTACGGCAGCTTCCGCCCACAACCCACGCTGTTCATCGACGGTGTGGCGGGCTTCGGCACGCTCAGCTTTGACTCCCGCCGCTGGGTAACGGACGCCAGCGACTTTGCCACCGGCAAGCGCAACGGCAAGCAGGTGTTTGCGTCGGTCTCTGCCGGCTATGAGCATCGCGACAGTGTGTGGCTGGTCTCGCCGTACGGGCGGTTGTCGGTGTCGGAATCGACGCTGGATCAGTTCTCGGAAACCGGTGCGGGCACCAACGCACTGACGTACTTCCAGCAGACGGTGACGACCCTGTCCGGCACGCTCGGCCTGCGCACGGAATACGCACAGAAGACCCGCTGGGGCACTTTCCTGCCGTATGCGCGCGTGGAGTATCAGCACGACTTCAACGGCCAGAGCAATGCCGGCCTGGCGTATGCAGACATGGCTTCGTTCGGCCCGGCCTATACCGTGAG
Source organism: Ralstonia sp. (assembly GCA_039592975.1). Classification (GTDB taxonomy): domain Bacteria; phylum Pseudomonadota; class Gammaproteobacteria; order Burkholderiales; family Burkholderiaceae; genus Ralstonia. The sequence continues at coordinate 307,137 of JBCNQE010000003.1, forward strand.
CGGCAGCCCGTATGGCCGCGACCGCATGCAAGTGGGGCTGGGGACCAAGTTCCGTACTGGGCCACTCACGTTTGGTTTGGATTACAGCGTGATGGTGGGGATGGGCGGCTTGCAGCAGGGGGTTCGGCTGACGTTTGCGGCGCCGTTCTGAGCTGGCGTATCAATGGGGCCGCCGCTGAGCACGTGCTTGGCGACGTGCCACTGTGCACAAGGCAATCGAGGGTTCCCCACTACGATTTCCCAGTCGCTTAGAACTCGTTCCACAGCGTGATCTCCCATGGGGAGGGTATCCAACAGTGAGTTGTCTTTACCCGCTGTTGGGCCCCTCAGTTGCCCTTGAGGTCGCGGCCCACCGCGCTTCTTGACGACGAGAAGCGCAGCGCAATGGCATTCATCGAACGCCCCTCAAACCGTCGCCGTTCCCACATAGTTCTCCGCGAGCGCGGTCAGTGCCGCTCGCGAAGTCGTGACGTGCTCCAGTTCAGCGATCTGTAGCTGCTGTTCGAATGGCGATACGCCGTCCATCCGATGCATCATGCGGGTCATCCAGTAAGAGAAATGCTCCGCGCGCCAGATGCGCCGCAGCGCGGTTTCACTGTAGGCCTCCAGCAGATGTTGGCGACCAGTCAGATAGAACTCCTGCAGCGCTGCAGTCAGGATCCGCACATCGGAGACGGCCAGGTTCAGTCCTTTCGCGCCCGTCGGCGGGACGATGTGGGCGGCATCGCCCGTCAGAAATAGGCGGCCGTGCTGCATCTTCGTTGAAACGAAGCTACGCATTCCAACGATGTTCTTCTGGAAGATTTTTCCTTCAACAACCTGCTGGTCTTCCGTGTCGACACGTGCATGCATTTCGGCCCAGATTCGGTCGTCCGACCAGGCATCGACGGAATCCTTTGGGTCGCACTGAAAATACATGCGCTGCACGGACGGCGAACGCGTGCTGACCAACGCGAAGCCACGGTCGTGGTGCGCGTACACCAATTCGTCGGACGAGGGCGGTGCCTCAACGAGAATGCCGAACCAGCCAAACGGGAAGACCTTCTCGTAGTCCTGTCGCAGTGCTGAGGGGATTGCAGCGCGGGAGACCCCTTGCGAGCCATCACATCCGATGACGAAGTCGCAGTGAACCGTCTGCTCGGTATCGTTGTGCTCGAAACGGATGGTGGGTGTATCGGAATCGATACCTTGGATGGTCGTTCCGGAGACGTTGAAGTACAGCGCAGCGTTCGCGTCGCATCGGGCAGCAATCAGGTCTTTAAGCACCTCGTGCTGCGCGTACACGGTAATTGCCTTGCCGGTCAGCTCACCAAGATCCACTCTGCGCCGCTTGCCAGCAAACGCCAGTTCGAACCCGTGATGGACGGCGCCTTCGGCTTTCATTCTTGTGCCAAGCCCGGCTTCGACCAGCAGATCCACAGTGCCGGGTTCGAGCACGCCTGCGCGAATCGTCGATTCGATTTGCTCGCGGCTGCGGGACTCCAGCACAACGGAATCAATGCCGCGCAAATGAAGCAGGTGAGAAAGCAGCAGACCCGCCGGGCCCGCACCGATGATGCCAACTTGTGTACGCATACTTGTCTCCGATCAAACTTTTGGTAGGCAAGTTTGGGTAAGCCCAGTGCATTCGGCAACGCGATATCGTGGATAGCCTGTATCTGAATTTCAGATAGAGGTGTAGACCCGCTTCGACGCTAAGGCAGGGCGCAAGTCATGCCGGTACGGAATGACTTCTCGCCAAATCGGCAATATGAGATTGCGGTGTGTTGTCGTGACAATCCCAAGGTGCGGCCGCTATTGAATACGGCGGCACCCCCGTCATTGCGCGCAGATGCATTGACGCATTCAAATCAAGGGAGATTGCGGCGTATGAAGCCGTCGTTCAGCATCGAAGACTATCGGCGTGCGGCCCAGCGGTATTTGCCACGGATGGTTTTCGATTACATCGAAGGCGGCGCCGATGACGAATCCGGGCTCCAGCGAAATCGCAGCGCATTCGACCACCTGAAATTCAAGCCTTCCAGGCTCATTGATGTCAGCCAACGGGATCTGTCGATCGAACTGGCTGGCCAGCGCGTGGCGCTACCGTTGGTCGTTTCGCCCATGGGGCTGACCGGTGCGTGCCGGCCTGATGGCGACGTCATGCTGGCACGAGCGGCTGCAAGGGCCGGCATTCCGTTCGTGCTGTCGACGGCCTCCAATGTCTCACTGGAAGACTTGGCGCGACGCACCACCGCGAGGCTCTGGTTTCAGTTGTACGTTGTTCATCGCGAGCATGCCCGTGCGCTGACAGCGCGAGCATTGGCGGCGGATTACGAAGCCTTGGTGCTCACCACCGATGTCACGGTCAATGGCAACCGCATCCGCGATTTGCGCAATGGCTTTGCTGTGCCGTTGCGGTTGACGCCGCGTCTCGCGCTAGATGCGCTGACCCATCCGGCTTGGCTGAGTGGGCAGCTCCGAGGAGGCTTTCCAACGCTGCCGAATGTGCAGACAGAGGGCGCGGCCAGCCTTGAAGTTCAAGCCGCACTGCTGCAGCGGCGCTTGGATGCGGGTTTTTCTTGGGACGATTTGGCCGCGCTGCGCGACAACTGGCCACGCAAGCTCTTCGTCAAAGGGATCCTGAACGCCAGCGATGCTGCACGCTGCCGTGCGCTGGGCGTTGATGGCGTGATTGTGTCGAACCACGGCGGCCGGCAGTTGGCTGATCTTCCTGCATCCATGGATGTCCTGCCTGAGATTGCCAAGGCGGCCGGTGACAGCATGACCATCATGGTCGACAGCGGTTTCCGCAATGGCCGAGATGTTGTCAAGGCGCTGGCCTCGGGCGCTCATGCGGTGATGCTTGGGCGCGCATTGCTCTACGGCCTCGCTGCGAGGGGCGAGGCCGGCGTCGATGACGTGCTATCCATGTTCCGAGCGGATATGGACCGCACGCTCGCGCTCATCGGATGTGCAAGCGCCGCTGCATTGGGGCCGGCGCACCTTGCATAGAAGGGCTGGCGAACCTGGCAACCCCTCGTCACTCCCCACACGTGTCGTATACCGGCATCCGTATGAGGTGTTTCAGCTAGCGACGAGTGCACTCTTGCGGTCGACGTCGTTGCACAGCCGCCATTCTCTGGGCGGCATGCCGAAGTGCTCACGAAAGCAGCGGCTGAAGTGCGTGACGTCGCTGAACCCCCAAGAAAAGGCGATATCGCAAATGCCTCGTTCACGGTAGCGCACATCCGCCAAATCGCGCTGGCAACCTTCTAGGCGCATTTTCCAGATGAGCTTGCTCAATGGCAGCGGCTCGTTCTGGAACAGGCGATGCAGGTGCCCGGGCGAGACAGAGAGCGCTTCCGCGATGCCGTTGACGGTGAGGCCGGGCTCCCGCAGGTGATTGCGAACATAGGCCTTGGCGCGCTCAAGGTGATATGCCTGCAGGTTCGAGGGCCGGCGGGCGTTTGCACTGGGCAGGCTGCGCAGGCCGGCCGCCACAATGCTGACCAAACTGTCCGACATGCTGCCCGCCGCTGACGGGTGAACGTTGGCGATGTTTGCGTGAAGCGGGTCCAACATCGAGAGGAGCAGGCTCGCCGGCGTACTTTGTCGGTGGACCGTGGTGGCGGTGAGTTCATTCACGCTGCCCACGGCATTCTCGAGGCAGGTGCGGGGCACACGAAGGACAGACACGTCGTGATGCGACCCATCGAAATGCAGTTCGTACGGCCGTGTGCAATCGTAGATGGCAAAGTCACCTGGCTCGAGCACCGCTTGCCGCTCGTCCTGGCACACCACGCCGCGCCCCACACGTTGGACCTGAACGAGGAAGTAGTCCTCGGTTTCTCGGCGGATGTCTGACAGCGGCCGCCAGATTCGCTGTGCGCTCGAACTCAAACGCGTCAGCCGTAACGGGCCGAGCGCACCGAAATCAATGTTGCCGAAGAAACCCAAATCGCGCGGAGAGGCACAGTTCAACTGCACGTAAACCGTGCAGATCATGTCCAGCCAGTAGGCAAACCGCTCATGTGGCGGCACAGAACTGGTGCTCAAAGACTGAGGCGCAGCCACCTTTGAGCCAATGGCTTCGATGCTGCGCGTGGCGTCAAGGTGTGTCACGGACGAGGCCCTCAGCGATTGAGTTTGGATATGGCCACAAATGCAAGGTGCATGCCCACAGGCATACGGATCGTGAGCGGGCCGGGGGAAGGAATCTGCGAGCGTGACTTCAACATAGCAGGGACTTCCGAGGCGTCGTATGCGTGGCTTCCCGGATGCCTACGGTCCCAAAGGGCAGAGCTGTTGTGTAGGGCGCGGCCACGCACAGATATTCAATGCAGAAGCGCTGGATCACTTGCCGCAGCAGATTTGCCCTGGGTTGAGCCGGATCCACAATGAACGACGGATCCGCTCGTGCAGTTTGGGGGGGCACGACCGAGGCCACTTGCGGAGTTCTGCGCCGGCCAATGGGGCGTCTTTCCTCTTGCCCTTTGACCGGCGCGGCGGCTCATGGTCTACATGCGGGATTGCCCCGCCAAAGCGTGGCCGCTACGTTTTGAGAGCGTTGGCCTGCTGGTTGGGTGGGGCGGCCATGGCGTTGGCTTTCCGCTCTGTCAGACGCGGAATTTGCTCGCGCATTGCCAGCAGCGCAGCCAGCACCACCAACATCGCGATCCCGAGCATCGCCAGATATGCCGTTGCTCCGCCAGCGGTGATGACCATGGCACCGGCAAACGCGCTGAGGATGGCGCCCAGCCGCCCGAACGCCAAACCCGATGCGGTGCCCGTCGCGCGCACCGCCGTCGGATAGATGTAGGCGCACAGCGCGTACATCGTCGATTGCACGGCGTTGACGAACAGCCCGTGCAGCCCAAGGCCGATGATCAGCAGATTCGTGTTCAGCTTGGCATCGACGCCCTGCAAGGCAAAGGCACTCGCGGCAGCGCCCACGCAACACAGCGCCATGGGCCAGCGCGAACCCCATCGCGCAATCGTCACCGCGCAAACCAAGGCGCCGATTACGCCGCCCAGGTTGTACGCCGTCAGCCCAGAGCCGGCCACGCTCACGCTCAAACCTTCTGACGCCAGCATCGTCGGCAGCCAGCTGAACGCCGCGTACACGGCCAGCAGGCACATGAAGAATGCCGCCCACAGCGCGATCGTGTCGCGTGCCTGCCCAGGCGCGAAGAGGGAGCGGAAACTCGCGTGTTTAATGACCTTTTGGCCAGCCACGTCGGCAAACACCGCATTGGCGGGTACATCGCGCTCCATCTTCGAGAGCAGATGCGCCAGTTGCGGCCAGTGCGCCTGGCGACGCGCCAGGAACCGTGGCGATTCGGGTAGGGCAGCCACCAGCACGAAGCCGAGCACCAGCGGCAGCGCGCCGCCGATCCAGAACAGCCCGCGCCAGCCATAGAGCGGCAACACGTGGCCCGCAAACAGGCCGGCCAGCATCCCGCCCAGCGGCACGCAGACGATGGTGGCCGTCACCGCCAGCGTGCGGCGACGCGCAGGTGTGAACTCCGCCGTCATCGTCGTGGAGCTTGGCAGCGCGCCACCAATGCCGAGACCCGCGATAAATCGCAAGGCAGCAATCGTCGCCACATTCGGTGCAAAACCGATCGCGCACGTCGCCACGCCAAAGAGGAACACGCTGCCGATCAGTGCCAAGCGTCGCCCGAAGCGATCGGCAAACAGCCCGGCCAGCGCGCTGCCCAGCCCCATGCCGATCAAGCCGGCAGCCACTGCCGGGGCAAACGCGTTGCGCGTGATGCCCCATTCCTTGATGAGGACGGGGATGGCAAAGCCGATCAACTGGCCGTCAAAGCCGTCCATGACGATGGCAAACGCTGCCAGCAGCACCGCCATCTTCTGCGCGAGGGAAAACGGCCCGTCGTCGAGGACCGTACCGATATCGACCGTGGTGGGGTTCTGGCTCATGCCGGCCTCCGCAGGGGCGCCGAACACGCGAACGCGCAACGCAATACCGCCGCCGCGCTCACCAATCTAGAACTGCACATCATGGTTTGTCTCCGTTGAGGTGGCGTCTGCGCGCCATCGAATGAAAACCTGGGTATCTCGGCCAGCTAGGACGCCGGCTGAGGCACGGACCGCGCCTGCGCCAATCGCACCAGTTGCATCAACGTCTCGGTGTGCGGCACGGGCACGCCATGCCGGCGCGCCGTCGCCACCACGGCGCCGTTGATGGATTCGATCTCGGTCGGACGCCCGGCCAACACGTCCTGCAGCATCGACGGCTTGTGCCCGCGATGCGCAACGATGGCGTGCCGCACGTTGTCGTTCACCTTTGTGGCATCCACTGTAATGCCGCTGGCGCGAGCCACCGCCAGCACTTCGTCCACGATGCTCAGCGCCAAGGTCAGGCCGTCTTCCACTGCGCCCAGCGCGTCGACGGGCTGGTTCAGCACCGTGCACAACGGGTTGAGCGCGGCGTTGAAGGCCACCTTCTCCCACACGGCGCCCCATACGTTCGCATCGGCGCGGCAGTTCAGGCCAGCAGCGGAGAGCACATCTACAACGCGCCCCAGCGCCGGACGCTGCGCACCGTCGGCGGTCATCAATCGAATATCCCCCGCGCCGTGCGAGCGCACGTGGCCCGGGCCCGCAAGGTCGGCTGGCCACGTCGTCACGCCAACGAAGATGCGCTCCTGTGGCACGACCGACGCCAGCGCCTCCACGTTGCGCAGCCCGTTCTGCAACGTCAGTACATGCGTTGATGCACCGATGAGATGACGCACGCTTGCCAGTGCGGCACGCGTGTGCATCGACTTGGTGAAGACGATCAGCAAGTCGGGCACGTCTGTCGCGCTGCCCGGGCGCAGCGCCTGCAGGTTGCGGACATGGCGATCACCGCGATCGGTTTCCAGCCGCAAGCCGTTCGCAGCGATGGCGTGCAAATGCGCGTCGTTGATATCGAGCAGGGTGACGTGCTGGTCGGCTTCGGCCAACAGCCCGCCGAACAACGACCCCATGGCACCCGCCCCGAGGATGGCAATCTTCATTGGTATCTCAGCTCAGAACGGGTAATGGCGCGGCGTGGTCTGCACCGTCATCCAGCGCAGCTCGGTGAACTCGGCCACGCCAGCGCGACCGCCGAAGCGCCCAAAGCCGCTCGCCTTGACGCCGCCAAATGGCATCTGTGCCTCGTCGTGCACCGTCGGGCCGTTGATGTGGCAGATGCCGGATTCGATGCGCCGCGCAACGTTCATGGCGCGTGCCACATCGCGGCTGAACACGGCGGACGACAAGCCGTACGCGTTGTCATTCGCACAGGCGACGGCGGCATCGTCGCCGCTCACGCGCACGATGCCCTTGACCGGGCCGAACGACTCTTCCGCGTAGATCAGCATGTCGGGTGTGACGTGGTCGAGCAGCGTGGCGGGCATCAGCGTGCTGGTGGCCTTGCCGCCGCACAGCAGCTTGGCGCCCTTGGCCAGTGCGTCATCGATGAGGTGATTGCAGCGTTCGACCGTGCTCATGTCGACCACCGAGCCGAGCACCGCCGGCCCCTTGCGAGGATCGCCCAGCGGCAGCGATGCGGCCTTGGCGGCCAGCTTGGCAACGAATGCATCGGCGATGGTCTCGTCGACGATGATGCGCTCGGTAGACATGCAGATCTGGCCCGAGTTGGCGAACGCACCGAAGGCCGCGCCATCGACCGCGGCGTCGATATCCGCATCCGCCAGCACCAGCAGCGGCGCCTTGCCGCCCAGTTCCAGCACAGCGGGCTTCAGATACGTCGCACAGGTCTGCGCGATGATGCGGCCCACGCGCGTGGAGCCCGTAAAGTTGACGCGCCGCACGGCCGGGTGGGCAATCATTGCCTCCACCACGACACCCGCGTCGGCCGGGGCATTCGTCACGAAATTGACGACGCCCTTTGGCAAGCCTGCTTCCTGCAAGGCTTCGATGATGAGCCCATGCGTGGCCGGCGAAATCTCCGAGCCCTTCAATACGACGGTGTTGCCGCATGCCAGCGGCAGCGCAATCGCACGCACGGCGAGGATGACGGGCGCATTCCACGGCGCAATGCCCAGCACCACGCCTGCCGGTTGGCGCACGCCCATGGCGAGGCTGCCCGGCACGTCAGACGGAATGATCTCGCCCGCGATCTGCGTGACCATGGCGGCGGCTTCCTGCAAGCCGCTCGCAGCCAGATGCACGTTGAAGCCGGCCCATAGCGCGGAGGCACCGGTCTCCGCAGCCATGGCGGCAGCGAAAGCCTCGCCCTTTGCCTCGAGTGCCTGTGCAGCACGCATCAGCAATGCGCGGCGCTCTGTCGGCCCCATCGCGGCCCATGCCGGGAATGCAGCAGCAGCGGCATCCACTGCGCGACGGGCATCCTCCACCGTTGCAGCCGGTGCGCGCGTGGCGACGGTACCGTCAAGCGGATTGCGCCGCTCGAACACCGCACCATTGGTAGCTTGCACGCGCTCGCCGTTGATCAGCATCGAGATGTTCTGCGCCGCGTCCAGCGGGGCCATGTTCGTATTGGTCATCAGGCAATCTCCACTTCAATCAGGGTTGGTCCGGCGGATTGCAACGCGGTGTGCAGTGCAGCTTCCAGCGCATGCGGGTCGCTCACGCGCTCGCCAGTGCAGCCCATGGCGCGGGCGAGGCCGACAAAATCGATACCGTGCAGATCCGTGCCCTGCACAGCGTCGGTCGGCGCAAAGCCGAACACCGACGCAAACTCTTGCAGGGCGGCGTAGCGGCGGTTGTTCAGGATGACGAAGGTCATGGGCAACTTGAGCAGCGATGCACTCCACAGCGCCTGAATCGAATACATGCTCGATCCATCGCCAATCAGGCCGATCACCCGCGTACCCGGCGTGGCCAGGGCGACGCCCACGGCAGCGGGCATGCCGTACCCCAAGCCGCCGCTATCCATCGTGTAGAACCCGCCCGAGCGGCGCATCGGCAGATAGGCCTGCATGGTCGCTCGGGCGCTCGGGGCTTCTTCGACGACGACGTCTGTCGCGCCGCGTACGGTGTCTAGCGTTTGCAAAACGAAGGCTGCCGACATGGGCGAACCCGGCTCGGCACGCGGCGCTTTAGCGCGTGGCGGCGGCAGCGGTCGGGCCGATGGTGCAGGGCGGGCGAGCAAATCGAGCACACCCAGGCGGATGTTGCCCACGGCGGAAATGCCCTCGGGCGTCCATGCAGCCGTGGCCGGGTCATCGATCAACTGCACCAGCCTCGCGCCCGGTGGCACATGCGGTCCATGTCCTTCCACGTGATACGCGAACGCCGGGGCGCCGAGCGCGAACACCACGTCGTGCCCCTGCAGCAGGCTGACGATCTTTTCGCGCATGGCAGGCAGGAAACCGGCGAACAGACGGTGGTCTTCGGGAAACGCGCCGCGCCCGGCCATCGGCGCGGTGAACACACGCGCGTTGTGCGCCTCGGCGAGTTGCACGACGGCATCCCACGCGCCAGCGCGATCCACCGCGGCGCCCACCACGAACGCAGGCCGTTGCGCCGCGTCGAGAAGGTCGCCGATGCGCGCCAGCGTGACCGGATCGGGCCGCACCTCACTGGCCACTTCATGCACGGCGACGGGCTCCGTCGGCTGATCCCAGTCATCGACGGGGATCGACACCAGCACCGGGCCACGCGGCTCCTGCATGGCGATGTGATACGCGCGCGCCAGCGCCAGCGGCACGTCCTGCGCGCGGGCCGGCTCGATGCTCCATTTGACGTACGGCTTGGGCAGTTCGGTCGCCTGGCTGGAAGCGAGGAACGGATCGAACGGCAGGATGGAGCGTGCCTGTTGCCCGGCGGTGATCACCAGCGGCGTGCGGTTCTTGAAGGCCGTGAAGATGTTGCCCATGGCATTGCCGACGCCGGCCGCCGAGTGCAAGTTCACCAGCGCGGCGTTCCCGGTGGCTTGTGCGAAACCGTCCGCCATACCGACGACCACGGCTTCCTGCAGACCAAGGATGTAGCGGAAATCGTCTGGAAAGTCGCGGAACATCGGCAGCTCGGTCGAGCCCGGATTGCCGAAGACATGCGTCATGCCGAGGCGCCGGAGCAGGTCGATCGTGGCGTCGCGCACCGTGACAAGCGCGAGCGAAGTGCGGGTCATGCAGTGTCTCCTTGTTTTAGGAGACCAGTATGGAAGCTGGCCCCTTGCCGCGATATTGAATTCTGGGGGAAAAGTCATTACCTTCTGGTATGGCCTTCGATCTGCGCCAACTGCGCGCCTTCACCACCATCGTTTCCGCCGGCAGCCTCGGGCGTGCGGCGGAAGTCCTGCACGTCACCCAGCCGGCGCTGAGCCGCATCATCAAAAGGCTCGAGGACGAGGTGGGCGCACCGCTATTTGAGCGGCACTCCAAGGGCATGCAGCTCACCACCATCGGGCAGGCGCTGCTGCCGCACGCTGCATTGCTGCAGCGCGAGGCGGACTACGCACGTGAAGAGATCGACGCCATGCGCGGGCTTGCCAAGGGCACCATCCGCGTGGGCGCCGTCGGCAGTATCGCAAGCTACGTCCTGCCGCTGGCCGTGGGCAACGTGGTGGCGCGCTGGCCGAACCTGCGCGTGGAGATACTGGAAGGCGTGTGGGACCGGCTGGCCGAGGGACTGGTCAAGCACGAGATCGACCTCGCGCTGTCCATTGCGATGCCGGATACCGAGGAGATCCTCGCCATTGCGGACTGCCGCTGGGAGGATGCGAGTTTCGTGGTCGCATCACCAGAGCATGCGCTGCGCCAGCGCACCAGCCTGACGCTGGCCGATACGCTGGATGCGCCGTGGGCTATTCCGCCACGTGGCACCGGCCCGTACGAGCACATGCGCCAGGTATTCGAAGCCGCTGGTCTGGGCCTGCCGAACATCGTGGTGGAAACGCGCTCGGTGACGGCACTCAAGAGCCTCGTGGCGCGCTCTGGCTTTCTCAGCTGGATGGCCGAACCGATGATCGACGCCGAGCGCCGCGCCGGCGTGATCGAACCCCTGCCGATTCCCGGCCTGGTGGCGCGCCGTACGCTCACTGCGTTCCGGCGCCGCCACGGCATTCTTCCCAGCCCCGCCGTCAAGTTGCTCGAAGCGTTGCGCCAACTGACAGCCTGAGCCGGATTGCCCGTCGTCGTTCGCACACGCGCTCGAACCTCCGGCACTTGGGGTAATCCCGGCAAGCGATTTCCAGACAAGTTTGTGGAGTGTTCTGGCAAAGCGTCGCCCGCACCGCGTTCTTAGACTTCTTTCCAAGCCACAACCAATCCGTGTGCTCAGGCAGAGCGCAGGCAGAACGGACTGCGGCTTTTGATCGACAGGCTCAGGGGAGAGCGTATGACCGCATGCAGCCAACATTCGCACACAGCGGGCGAGACAGCCGACCACACCGGCGACATGGGGTCTGCTACGGCAGCTTCGGATAGCAACGGAGGCCGCCGACGGTTCCTGCGTCAGTCGGCAGGCGCGGTCGTTGCCGCGGCATTGTCCGGCATCGGCAAAACGGAGGCGGCAGGCGGCGACGTCATCCGTATCGGCTATATCAGCCCGCGGACGGGACCGTTTTCTCCGTTTGCAGAGGCGGATGAGTTCACGCTGGACCAGGTTCGCAAGGCTGTTGCCGGCGGCTTGAACATCGGCGGCAAAACCTACCGGGTCGAAATTCTGGCGCGTGATGATCAGAGCAGCCCGGACCGCCAGTCGAACCTGGCCGCAGAGCTGATCAACAAGGACAACGTCGACCTGATTCTCGGGCAGGTATCGGTGGCCGCCGGTATGTCGCAGCAGTGCGAACTCAATGGCGTGCCATGCCTGACGACGATGGGGCCCTGGCAAGCCTGGATGTTCCCGCTCAAGGGGACGCCGGACAAAGGGTTCAAGAACGCCTTCCATTTTTTCTGGGGGCTGGAAGACATCGGGAACGTCTACCTCGATATCTGGAATGGCTTACCTACCGACAAGGTCGTGGGCAGCGTGTTCTCCAATGACGTGCCGGGCAACGCAATGGGGGATGCGAAGCTCGGCTTGCCGGCGCAGTTTGCCAAGGCGAACTATCGCATCGTCGATATCGGTAAGTTCCAGGTGGGCACGGATGATTTCTCTGCGTACATCCAAGCCTTCAAGCGCGAAAAGGTCGAGATCGTCACCGGGCTGTTCAGCCCGCCGGAGTGGGCCACCTTCGTCAAGCAGTCGGCACAGATGGGGTTCAAGCCCAAGGTGGCCACGGTCGCCAAGGCGCTGCTGTTCCCTGCAGGTGTGGCCGCATTGGGCCCGAGCGCCGAAGGCATGTCGACGGAAGTCTGGTGGACGCCGGCCTATCCGTTCAAATCGAGCCTGACCGGGCAGACGGCACGGCAGCTTGCCGACAGCTATCAGGCGGCAACGCGCCGCGAATGGACGCAGCCGATCGGCGTGGTCCATGCGCTGTTCGAGGCTGGCATCCAGGCACTCAAGGCGAGCGGCAACCCGAAGAACCCCAAGGCCGTGGCGGACGCGCTGCGCACGCTGCGCCATGAGACGGTGATCGGCAAGCTCGACTTCACGAGCAGTGGCATCAAGAACGTCTCGAAGATCCGCGTGGTGGGCGGGCAGTGGCATGTGGGCGCAAATGGCAAGCCGGAGATCGCCATTACGCACAACCGCACCGCGCCGGAAATCCCAATCCAGCGGCCGTTTGCGCTGCTCAAGAACGCGTGAGGGACGACGTGTTACTTGAACTGCGCGGCGTCAGCAAACGCTACGGCGACATGACGATCATTCCGCCGCTGGACCTCAGTGTGAGCGCCGGCGAGTTCGTCGGCGTGATCGGCCCCAATGGCGCCGGCAAGACCACGCTGTTCGGCATGATCTCTGGGGGCGTGAGCTGCGATACCGGCAGCGTGAACTTGTCCGGCAAGAACCTGACCCCTCTGGGGGCCGACGCGCGCTGTCGGGCAGGCATTGGCCGGACGTTTCAGATTCCGCAGCCCTTCCAGGCGATGACGGTGTACGAGAACGCGCTGGTGGCCGCCACCTTTGGCGCTGGTCTGCATGGCCAAGCCGCGCAGACCAGCGCGTGTGACGCACTGGAGCAGTGCGGACTCATTGCACTGGGCGATCTGCCCGCAGGCAGGCTCACGCTACTGCAACGCAAGCGCCTTGAAGTGGCGCGTGCACTGGCCACGCAGCCGAGCGTTCTCTTGCTGGATGAAGTTGCCGGCGGGCTGACGGAAGCCGAGGTGGTCGAGCTGCTGGAACTCGTGACGGCCGTCAACAAGAGCGGTGTGACGGTGCTGTGGATCGAGCATCTCGTGCACGCCTTGGTGTCTGTGGCACGCCGGCTGGTGGTGTTGGCCAGCGGTGCCATTCTGCAAGATGGCGAACCCCAAGCCGTATTGCGCAGCCAGGTCGTTCGTGAAACCTACCTGGGGTCCGATCTGGACAGCGATCTGGAAGACGAGGCACACCATGCTGCGCACTGATCGGCTCTGCGCCCACTACGGCCTGTTCCAGGCGCTGTTCGATGTCGACGTTCAACTGGCACCGTCGGAGACCGTCGCACTGATTGGCGCCAATGGCGCCGGCAAGTCCACGTTGCTGCGCTCGCTGATGGGCGCGCTTCGGGTCCGCCATGAGGCGATCACCCTTGATGGCGAGCCCATCGGCGGAGACCCCGAGCGCAAACAACTGGCACGCGGCATCGCGCTGGTGCCGGAAGGGCGCCGCCTGTTTCCGAGCCTGACCGTGCTGGAGAACCTGCAGCTTGCGGCCAGTCATGGGCGCCGTGGGCCGTGGAGCATCGAGCGCGTGCTGGAGGCGCTGCCCGTCCTCAAGCCGCTGTGTCACAGGCCATCGACCGCGCTGTCCGGCGGTCAGCAGCAGCTCGTGGCGATCTCACGCGCCCTGGTCACGAATCCGCAGTATCTGCTCTGCGACGAGATCTCCCTGGGGCTTTCGCCGGCAGCCGTGGACGAGGTGTACCGGCTGCTGGCGCAGGTTCGCGATGATGGCGTGGCGATCTTCCTGGTTGAGCAGAACGTGCGTCGTGCGTTGTTCGAGTCCCACCGCTTTTACTGTGTTCAGAAGGGGCGTGTCGTGCTGTCGGGGGATTCGGCACACGCCGATCACGCGCAAGTTGCACACGCCTACTTTGGAGTTTGAGATGCCCGCCGTCATTGAAACGCTATTGAACGGCCTCATGCTCGGCTCGCTCTACGCGCTGTTCGGGCTGGGCCTGAGCTTGAGCCTGGGTGTCATGCGCATGATCAACATCGCTCATGGCGACTTGATTGTGCTGGGCGCCTATCTGGCCAGTGTCGTGATGCAGTTGACGGGGGCAGGGCCGTTCACTGCGTTGTTCTTGGTGCTGCCGATCATGTTCTGCATTGGTTGGCTGCTCCAGCGCCTGCTGCTCAACCGCATGGTGGGGCGCGATGCGCTTTCACCGCTGTTGACCACCTTCGGGTTGTCCATCGTGTTGCAGAACGCGCTGCAGCAGGTCTTCACGGCGGATACCCGCAGCCTGCCTGCCGGTGATTTCGGCACGCTGGGTGTGACGGTGGGCGGCGTATCGATCGGTGTGCTGCCGCTGGTCATCACGTTGACGAGCGTGACCGTGTACGCGCTGACCCATGTGCTGATCGCACGCACGCGGTTTGGCCGTCAGGCGCGCGCCGTGGCCGACGATGCGGAGACTTCCCGCTTGGTGGGGATCAACGATCGCAGCTTCTTCTCGCTGGTGACGGGGTTCGTGCTGGTCGTGATCTCGCTGGCCGCAGTTCTGTATGGCGTCAGGACACCGTTTTCTCCGACGGCCGGGCCCGAGCGGCTGTTGTATGCCTTTGAGGCTGTCGTGCTCGGGGGGCTTGGCAACCTGTGGGGCACGTTCATTGGTGCGCTGGTGGTGGGGTTGGGGCAGGTTGTGGGGGCGCGTGTGCATACGGGTCTGGGCGCCTTCTTCGGCCACTTGGTCTTTCTCGTTGTGCTGATGGCCAAGCCTGACGGGCTCTTTGCAAAAGGCAGGAAATGATGGACGGGATTCGCAAACTGAGTGCCATGCAGCCAGCAACGGGTGGGCACCTTTCCTGGATCGCGCCGGCACGCATCGCGTTTTGCGTGCTGCTACTGATCGCGCTGGTGTGCGTGCCGTGGGCTTTGGACTTTGCCACGCAGCGGCTGTTGGTCGAGGTGTTCACCGTGTTCGCCATCGCGCTTTCGTGGAACCTGTTGACCGGTTACGGCGGGTTGGTGGTGATCGGTCATCACGCCTTCGTGGGCGTGGGGGCGTATGCGTTGTTCACCCTCTCCAACACGCTCGATCTCAACCCGTGGTGGATGCTTCCCCTGGCGGCCGGCATCACGGCGCTGTTCGCGGCAATGGCCTCCGTCCCGATGTTTCGATTGAGCGGCCCGTACTTTGGCGTTGGCACATGGGTACTGGCAGAGATGCTCCGCATTGCAACACTCAATACGGAACCGTTGGGTGCGGGCGGCGGCATGCCATTGGATGCGCTGAGCAACTTTGACCGTTGGCATCGCACTGCCGGGGTCTATTGGGCCGCACTGGTGGTTGCCGTGGGGAGCCTGCTGGTGGTGCGTACGATCTTGCGCGGGCGACTGGGGCTCGCGCTGCGGGCGGTGCGTGACGCAGAACCGGCGGCGTCGGCCAGCGGGGTTCCCGTCAAGCGCGCCAAGTTGGCGCTGTGGTGTACGGCAGCGGCTCTGACCGGTACCGCCGGAGCGGTGGCCTACATGAATACGCTGCAGGTGACGCCGGATGCTGCCTTCTCTCTGAACTGGACGGCCACTGCCATCTTCATTGCGGTGTTGGGCGGGATCGGCACGCTGGAGGGGCCGATTCTCGGTACCGCGGTGTATTTCCTGTTGCGCGAGAGCTTTAGCGATTACGGAACCTGGTACTTCATCGGGCTGGGTGTACTGGCCATCGCAACGATGGTCGTGTCACCAGGCGGGCTGTGGGCTCTGATAACGAGGCGCTACGCGCTTGATCCCTTTGGAATCCGCCGCAGCATGCCCGCCGCAAGCGCGCCTTCTGACAAGAGGCGGTCCGGTAGGTAGCGCAGTCGCGCAAGTCAATCCGAGTTGAAGCAGAGCACATGCAGGAAGCCAACGCTTCCCGCAGGGGGAGCCGCGCGCCGATGCAAATGACGCGGCGCGCCGGATATGTGGTTTAGGGGAGCGCAAATGGAGATGGAGATGAGGAAACGGAGTATCGGCAAGGCAGGCGTTGCAATGGCCTTGGCATTGGGAATGTCTGCGAGCTACGCCACGGAAGGCGGCGGCTCGACTTACGCGGCGGGCGCCGACAACTACTTGATGGGTGCAGTGCCGCCGCCGGGTCTTTATGTACTGGAATTCGGCAACTTCTATACAGCGGATCAGCTGAAAGATGCCAATGGCAACAATGTTCCGATTCCCGGTTTCAAGGCGCAGGCCGTTGTCGCCGCGACGCGAGTCGTGTGGTCGACACCGCTACAACTGCTGGGCGGAAACGTCGTGGTCCACTCGATCTTTCCGCTGGTCAACCTGACAGTGAAAGCCGGGGGCATGAGCCAGACAAAAACCGGGTTGGGGGACATCACGTTCGGTCCTGGTCTTGTGCATCACTACTCCGAGAACCTGCACGACGTCATTGGTGTTGATTTTGTGGCGCCCACCGGTGGCTATCGTCAAGGCGATCTGGCGAACATCGGCCGCAACTACTGGTCGATCCAGCCGCTCTACACGATGAGCTATGTCAACCCATCGGGCTTTAACGGCGACTTCAAGGCCACGCTGAACATCAACCAGAAAAACACCGCGACCAACTACAAGTCAGGGACCGAGTTCATTTTGGACTATGCAGCAGGTTACGCAGTGGCGCCGGGCTGGGTGGCCGGCGTCAGTGGCTACTGGTATCAGCAGTTGAGTAGCGACACCCAAGGGGGTGTGACCGTGCCGGACTCGAAGGGGCGTGGCTTTGCGATCGGCCCATCGGTCAAGTTCGACAACGGCAAGGGCTGGTTCCTGACGGCCAAGGTTCAGAAGGAGTTTGCTGAGCGCAACCGGACTCAGGGCACCGCGGTCTGGTTGAAGACGCGGATCATGTTTTAACGCCGTTGGCATACACCGGGGCGCGTGATGGCGCTCCGCTCAACACTCGGGAGGTCATCATGGGAGTTGTGCATCCCAAATACAAAGTCGCGGTGGTGCAGGCCGCACCGGTTTATCTCGATCTGGATGGGACGGTCGACAAGACGATCCGGTACATCGAGGAAGCCGCAGCCGCAGGTGCCAAGCTCATTGCGTTTCCGGAAACGTGGATCCCCGGGTACCCATGGCATATCTGGCTGGGTGCGCCGGCATGGGCGATTGCCCGTGGATTTGTCCAACGCTACTTCGACAACTCGCTGGCGTATGACAGTCCGCAGGCAAGGCGCATCGCCGAGGCCGCGCGCAAGCATGGCATGACCGTGTCGCTTGGGCTGTCCGAGCGCGACGGCGGTTCGCTCTATATCGCCCAGTGGCTGATCGGGCCGGACGGCGAGACGATTCACCAGCGGCGCAAGGTTCGGCCCACACATGCAGAACGGACAGTCTTTGGCGAGGGCGATGGCAGCGATCTTGCCGTCCACGACACACCGCTGGGCCGGGTCGGCGCGCTGTGCTGCTGGGAGAACATTCTCTCGCTCAACAAATATGCGATGTACGCCCAGCACGAACAGGTGCATATCGCCTGCTGGCCGAGCTTCTCCACGTACGAGCCGTTTGCGCATGCGCTTGGCTGGGAAGTGAACAACGCCGTGAGCAAGGTGTACGCAGTGGAGGGCGGGTGCTTTGTCCTGGCACCCTGCGCGGTCATCTCCCAAGAGATGATCGACGAGCTCTGCGATACGCCGGACAAACACGCGCTCACCCACGTTGGCGGTGGTCATGCCGTGATCTACGGGCCCGACGGCCGTCCCCTGTGCGACAAGCTTCCAGAAGACGCCGAAGGCCTGCTCTACGCAGAGATCGACTTGGCTGAAATTGGTGTCGCCAAGAACGCGATGGACCCCGTTGGCCATTACTCGCGTCCTGATGTCTATCGCTTGCTGTTCAACCCGAGGAAGAGCAAACGGGTCGAAGACTTCGCCTCTCCGGTCGAGAGCGATGTTGCGAGAGAGCTGTAGTTTCAAGGCGCTGCTGTCCATCTACCACTACGTCACTCCGTTATGAAACTAACCAGTGTTTCTGCCCGGCGCCTTCGGAAGACGGCCGTTGTGCTTGCTACACAAAAAATCGATGGGTTCCAACGAGGCGCCGGGTTGGCACTGGCCGTCAGTGCGATGGGTTTCAGCCTTAGTGGCTGCACGATGTTCGAGACAAAGCCTCTATCAGCGGACGCGCAGGTCCAGCTCACCGCTACGCAAGCAGTCGAAGCGATTCGTACCGGACGGTTGTCCGCAGAGGAATATGTCGACACGCTAAGCGCGCGGGCCGAACGGCTCGCTGCGTTGAATAGCTTGATCGTCCTGGACAAGGCCGGCGCGATGGCAGCAGCGAAGCGCATTGATGAACTCCGCGCGCGCGGCGCAGCGCTACCCGCTCTGGCCGGCCTTCCCATTGTGGTGAAGGACAATATCAATACAAAGGACTTGCCCACGACGGGCGCTACGCCGGCGCTCGCTCATGTCCAGCCCACGGAAAACGCACCGACGCTGCAGCGGCTCGTCGACGCAGGTGCGATTGTCCTCGGCAAGGCAAATCTGCACGAGCTCGCGTTTGGCGCCACCAACACGAACCTCAGTGCATTCGCCGGCGCCGCACATAACCCATACGACACATCGCGCGTTCCTGGCGGCTCATCGGGCGGCACCGGTGCGGCTGTTGCCGCGCGAATTGCCCCCGCCGGGCTCGGCACAGATACAGGGGGCTCCGTGCGTATCCCTGCAGCGTTGTGCGGCCTCGCAGGCTTACGGCCTTCTGTGGGGAATGGACCCGCACAGCGGCGCTACGATGGGTCGGGTGTGCTTCCGATCAGCCATACCCGCGACACGATCGGTCCAATGGCGCGCACGGTGGAGGACGTCGTCCTGCTTGATTCGGTGATGAGCGGCCGCCCAGCGCCTGGGCCTGTGTCCCTGCAAGGTCTTAAGCTCGGTGTTCCGGCAAGCCTCTGGGCCGATGCCGATCCTCAGGTGATCGCCGTGATGCGCGCCGCCATCGAAAAGCTCACAGCCGCAGGGGTTGTCCTGGTAGACGCTGACGTTGGTGGTTTGCGCGAGTTGACGGCCAAGGCTGCGGGCCCGATCGCAGTACATGAAGCCTACGAAGATATCCCCGCGTATCTGCGTGCCACGGGCGTTCACGGAATCTCGCTGCAATACATCGGGGCGCAGGTGGCGAGTCCGGATGTCAAGGCGGCGATGAAGGCGGTGGTCGGCGACGTGGCTGGCGCGGCGTATCCCGATGCCATTGGCAAGTATCGGCCAGCCATGCAAAAGCTATACGCTGACTACTTCGCCCGGAATGGCGTGGCCGCCATGATCTTTCCCACGGTGGTGGTTCCGGCGCCCCCAATCGACGCCGAGCATGGATCTGGCAAGTTATCGATCAACGGTGGCGGGCCGGTCGATACGTTTGCCACGCTGATTCGAAACACGGATCCGGGCAGTACTGCCGGAATACCGGGGCTGACGTTACCTGCTGGCTTGACGCAAAGCGGTCTTCCCGTGGGGCTTGGCCTTGATGGCCCGCTCGGTAGCGATAGCGAGTTGCTGGGCATTGGCCTTTCTATTGAGAAGATTCTCGGGGTGCTGCCTCCGCCGCGACTCTGATGCTGAGAGGCAATCCCTCGGTTCCATGAGGGACGCCGATCAGCCTGATCTGTAAAAATAAAGTCTGTCGGGCCCCGTCAATTTGCCTCGGTAGCCCTTGCGAAATTTAGCAATAGTCTGTCGAGGCCAGGCGTGACAAGCCTTCGCGGTGAAACACGATTGAGAAAGTGCTCATCGCTCACACTCTGAGCGTTCGTTGCCAGCACCCGTACCCCAAGTCGCGTAAAAAGTCTTCATTGGCAGCTTTCACAGAAGCAGTCGCAGCGCCGTGCGACCGCTTTACGCTTGAGCTGTGTTCGCTGAAGCGCAATTGGCTTCAGGTGGGGCACGCTTGCTGATTCTTCTTTCCGCCCCAAAACCGACTTGTGTTCGAACCGCCCTATGCGAGGGACACAACCGAGAGCACAGTACCATCCGGCAACCGCACAGATTGCGAGACTACTTCCATACGGAATGATCTCTCACCAGTGATCCAGCAATCAGCCTTTTCTTTGCGGGCCCGCGACATACCTTTGGTCCCGTTGAACACAAGCTCAAATGCGTCGGTGTCGTGGTGAAGCCGCCTCACCACATAAAGGTCCTGCGGAAAGGCCAGATTTCGTTGGAACCAACGAAGCCCGCGCTGATCATGGCAGACAACAAAGGGGGGGGATCTTCGACCGGCGGACAAGCTTGATGGCGGGAGCTGTTAGGCTCACCCGGAAAACCTCCAGCGGCGCCTGGCGTCGCGTATTACGCCGGCCGACCAACACCTGTCACGATCGTGCGTTTAAATCCGTCCGTTTGCTAGAAAACGCTGCTATGGAAACTTGATCGGCAGATTCAACTGAATTTGTCTGTCCCAGCGCCTTCTCTATTTGCGCCAACTCTGACGTGTGATGCGGTGGGTTAGATTGGAGGCTTCAATCGTCGATTCTTGTCGCTCCGTTGTATCTGCTATGGCAAGGGAATGGGAGTGCAAGCGATGTGCCAGCCCGAAATATCTGGCGTTCTGCAAGGCGGATGAAAGGCGTGTCGAGAGAAACTCCAGCTTGAACAGCGCCCCATGAAAAACCAAGTCAAGCAGAAGTGCCGCCTGTTCACGGCCGAGAACCGGTTGAATCGTTCTGTTGCGCCGTCATCATCATGCAGATTAAACGTCCTTCTTTTTCGGCTCAGATCGCCATTCTTTGGGGGCTTGTCGCCGTCATCAGCGCCACGCTTCTCGTGGTCGTCTGGGTCATGGTTCGCTCTGCGGCAGACCAGCAAGTAGCGAGTGCAAAGCTACAGGCAACGACAGCCTGTGAAGCCATTGCGTTGCGCTATCACCAATCGATATTGCCAGCCGATACCGTTGCAAGTACCGACCTGATGCGCGGCATCCTGGACGTCGTTCTTGTTTCGGTGCCGGGCGTGGAGGGTGGCTTCTGGTCATCGCGCGCAGGTTTAAGCCCGAATGGCTTTCTCGCCTATTCGTTTCCGACCTATCAGGGCAGCGGTATCAAGCGGGACATCCCGCAGGCTGAAATTCCGCTGATCCTCCGTGCATTGCAGGCTGGTCTTCAGGCGCAGCAGCCAGTCACAGACTCTGTTGTGAACGGGCACGATGCCGTCGTTGTCGCAGCGTGTTCGGTACAGGGCCACCAAGGCGTTCTCGTATGGACCATGACGCGAGCCCAAGCCGCGCTTGGACCCTACGGCAGGGATCTGGTGACCGGACTTGCCATCGTGCTTACCGGGATCCTGGTGACTGCGGTGGCCTTTGCGGCTGTCCTGCGTCGCTGGAAGCGTCAACTGGGGCAACTCGAAATGGCCTTGCCGCCGCGCGGCGATGGCACACGCCTGCCGCTTGTGGGCGAGCCTGATCTCGATCGCATCGTCGACGCATTCAATGGTTACGTCGCGCGCGCAGAAGCGTTACAGCACGAGACGGCCAGACTGGGGCAGCGGCTGGCGCACGCCGAGCGGTTCAGTGTGCTGGGCAAGCTGGCCGCGCAGGTCGCGCACGAGATACGCAACCCGACCGGCGCGATGCGGCTCAAGGCAGAGAACGCGCTGGCCGGCGATGCCAGCCGGCAGCAAGAAGCGCTTCGCGTCATCCTCGAGCAGATCGGTAGGATAGAAGCCCAATTGACGAGTCTGCTTGCGCTGACACAGCCCGTCCGGCTGCATGTGGAAGCGGCTGATGTAGCGCGGTGGATGGAGGACGTGGTCGGGTCGCATCAGGAGTTGGCACAGCAAAGGCGCGTGAAGCTCGTGTCAACGTGCGACGTCCGCGAAAACAGCGCTGGCATACCATCCGCTCCGGCACGGTTCGATCAGGAACAATTGCGGCGGGCACTCGACAACCTGTTGATCAACGCAATTCGCCACGCGGGAACAGGGGGCAAGGTGACAGCCGTCGCAACCCGTACCCATGCTGACACCCGCGCCTACCTCAGGATCATCGTATCGGACAGTGGCCCCGGGGTACCGCCCGAACGGCGCGAGCATATCTTCGAGCCGTTTGTGACTGGCCGCGCGGATGGCTCGGGGCTCGGTCTCGCCGTGGTCAGCGAGGTCGCGGCCGCCCATGGAGGGCTGGCATGGCTGGACGAGACCGCTGAGACCACCTCATTCGTACTGGAAGTGCCATGGCAACCATCCTTATAGTCGACGACGACGACGCTTTCCGGGAGGGCTTGGCCGAAACCCTGACCGACCTCGGTCATCGCGTGGTAGAAGCTGCATCCGGGAAAGCCGCGCTGCAGAGGCTTGGCGATGGGCTGGTCCCCGACTGTGTATTTCTCGATTTTCGTTTGCCCGATCTGAATGGACTCGATGTGCTCGAGCGCCTGCACGCAGCCCCGGCGCTGAAGGCCCTTCCGGTCGTCATGCTGACTGCCTATGCCAGCTGCGACAACACGATTGGTGCGATGCGCCTGGGTGCCTTCGAGCATCTGACGAAACCGGTCGGGCGTCGCGACATTGCGGTGCTGCTGGAGCGCGTCTTTTCGGCCAACCAGCCGCGTGCTGAGTCTTCCAATGCCGACAAACCGTTTCTTAACGAGTCGGAGACCGAGTGCCCCCCGTTGCTGGGTATCAGCGCTGCCATGCGGGCCGTACAGAAGCAGCTCGGTCGGGCGGCCAGGTCCGATGCAACCGTACTGATCACCGGAGAGACCGGGACAGGCAAGGAGGTGGCGGCGCGCGTGCTTCACGCGTCTTCAAATCGGTGGGGAGGCCCGTTCGTTGCCGTCAATTGCGCCGCCATTCCACATGATCTGCTCGAAAGTGAGCTGTTTGGGCACAGCAAGGGAGCGTTCACCAGCGCCACGTCGGACCGCATCGGCAAGCTGGTAGCCGCCAACGGCGGTACGCTGCTGCTGGATGAAATTGGCGACATGCCTTGCGCAATGCAGGCGAAGCTTCTGCGAACGCTGCAGGAGCGTCAGGTGACGCCATTGGGTACAAATCGGACCGTACCGATCGACTTGCGGGTGGTGACTGCCACGCATCGCGATCTCGATGCGTTGGTGGCAGCGGGCCAGTTCCGCCAGGATCTGCTCTACCGGATTAACGTTGTCGCGCTACATCTGCCACCCTTACGCGAGCGCGTGGCCGATATCCTCCCCCTCGCCGAGTATTTTCTAGCTTCGGCAATGCGCGCGGCGGGGCGCCCAATGCATCTTTCCGCTGAGGCGCAGCGTCTGCTTGCCCAGCACGCATGGCCCGGCAACGTGCGTGAGTTGAGGAACGTCGTGGAGCGGGTCTGCTCGCTGGCCCCCGGCCCCAACGTCACTGCCGACGATCTATCGTTTCTACAAAAGCGCCCCGCGTTGCAGGCACAGGCGGTTCCGATCGAGCTGATCGAGCTTCCCCTTGGCGAAGCGGTCGAACGTGTCGAGCGCGCGGCCATCACGCACGCCTTGGTGCAAGCGAACGGCAACCGAGCCGATGCAGCGCGCCGGCTTGGCATCAGCCGCCAATCCCTCTACACGAAGATGGCGGCTTTCGGGTTGAGTTAAGCCGTCAAGAAACCAGACACTCTGGTGTCAAGCAACCCGGACAACTTTGTCCGGAAATGGTCGCCAGTCCCTTTCCTATAAGGGTTTGCAGGGTGGCATGACGTTTGCAATTCATTCCGCGCCCCACGACGGGAGTGAACCATGCAACGAATCCAGTCCATCTCTCAAGCTCGACATGCGGCGCGTCCCCCGGCGCGTGCTTCGCAACGCGTATGCCGTGCTGTGCCCGTCAGTCCTGCCCCTCCCGTAGCGCCTGTCCTGCAAAAGGCAGGCGCGCCCAATACGGCGCCGTACTGCACCTAACGACTTCTGGTCTGCAGCATGGCGCAACTTCACGGCCGTTTTTCCGCATTCCACCTGATAAAAGCACGACTGATGTATCCGATCGACCTCGCACGCGCGGCTGAAGCAAAAGGCACCGTCACCCAATTCCTGATGAACGAACACGGCGACCTGGACGGCTTCATTCTCGACGGCAGCTGTCAGGTGCATTTTTCAACGGGCATGTCGGCAAGCGTGGCGGCGCATGTCTTACTAGGCGACACCGTGCGCGTGCAAGGCGTATTTCTACGCAGCGCCGACATGATGTCGATGGTTGCCCTTGAAACCGAGGACGACGAGACCATCGTCGATGAGGGGCCTGAGTGCACGCTGTGCCACGACGATGAGTGGCATGTTGAACGGGTACAGGTCGATATGGTCGGGACAGTGGTGCTGCCGTTGTACAGCCCCAATGGTGAACTGCACGGCGCCTTGCTCGGTGGCGGCACTTCGCTGCGCATGACTGTATCCGCAGCAGCAGAGCGGGCGAGCTATCTCACACCGGGCGCCCGCGTGCACGCGTGGGGGAAGCTCGTCGCCAGCCGGTTGGCCAGTACGCTGGATGTGGAGAAGATCACGCTGGCCAGCGGTGCCGATGGCATCGCCGCGGCACACGTGAAAACAAGTTCTGGCATCACAGCATGCCTGACAGGCGGACGTGGTTAGATGACGAAGCACTCCATGGCCGCTGATGCCGTCACCGAGGTAAGGCGCAGCCGTCCGCCGTCCGCACGCAGTCTTTGGGGTTTGGACGCGGTTAGCTTTTTGATGGCCGATGTGCGGGACGGCGTCGGGCCGTTTCTCGCAGTGTTCCTGAAAGTGACCCAGCAATGGTCTTCTGCGGACATCGGATTTGTCGTAGGCGCGAGCGGGTTCGCCGGGGCCATCGCGCAGATACCAGCGGGCATGCTGGTGGACGCCATGCGAGCCAAGCGCGCCATGATGGCCATCTCGGCGGGTGTCATCGGGCTGGGTTGCATGCTGATTGCATGGTCACCCGCCTGGTCCGTCATCCTTTACACGCAGATTGCGCTGGCGCTGGTTTCCGCTGTCATCGGACCCTGTCTCGCCTCATTGAGTCTTGGGATCGTTGGACACCGCCGGCTGCCTGCGCGCGTGAGCCGCAACGAGGTCTTCAATCACGCAGGCAATTTCAGCGGCGCAATCCTGGCGGCAACGATCACGCACCACGCAGGTACGGTCTGGCTCTTCTACATCGTGTGCTTCTTCTCCGTGGCGAGCGCCTTGGCAGTGATGCTCATACGGCCAGCCGATATTGACTACGAGATCGCACGCGGCGGCGAGAAGTTGCGTTCGCGAACCGGGGCCGGGCAACCGCAGCCGATCTTAGATGTGTTCAAACGGCGCGATTTGCTTGCTCTGCTTGCCACGGTCGTGCTGTTCCATTTTGGCAATGCGGCCATGCTGCCGCTTGCAGGGCAGATGATCGCCGCAGAAGCACCACACAAGGGCGTTCTCTGGCTCGGTGCCTGCGTGATCGCGGCGCAGTTGGTGATGGTCGGGGTTGCGGCCGGCGTGGGGCGTGCAATCAAGGCAGGAATGGGCCAGAAAAAGCTATTCCTCATTGCTCTTGGGGTACTGCCGGTGCGCGGGGTTCTATTTGCATTCACGGGCAGTCCGTACGCAGTCATTGCCATCCAGCTTCTGGACGGCGTGAGCGCCGGCATTTTCGGCGTTGTCATCACGGTCATGCTTTCCGACGTCATGCGCGGCACCGGACGCTTCAACCTGGCACAAGGCACCGTTTCGCTGGCCGTGGGCATTGGCGCGGCACTCAGCAATCTCACCAGCGGCCTGTTGGTCGATCGCTTTGGTTTCTCCGCAGGATTCCTTGCACTTTCAGCCGTGGCCGTTGCGGCAGTCCTCGTCTTTGCGGTCTTCATGCCAGAGGGCGCGTCTGGCGATGGGGCCTCGCAAACCTCGCATTCGAGTGCGTGATTGAGCAATGAAACTAGGAGGGTACAGGCACCACAACTCAAAGTCGTCGAGCAATGCAGTTTGAACGGTACGAGCCGTACGGTAGCTTGAATAAAACGTCTTCCGAGAAAGACTCATTTTTTTGGCACAGGGGAGCAGCATGAAGGTCAAGACACAACTATTTTCTGCGTTTGCGGCACTCGCCGTTCTGGTGGCAATCGTGGCTGCCATGACGTGCTATCAGCTGAACGCACTGAGTACGAAGTTCGGCAATTTTGAACGCGGGCTTTATCTCAGGTCGAAACTGGTCGCCGCGGTGCAGTTGGCTGTCGAGCAAAGAGCCGTTGCTGCGCGCAACCTGGTGCTTGCGGATACGGACGCGGACCGGCGCACCGCTGCGGACGCCGTTGGCAAAGCCCATGCAGCCGTGCAAAGCCAGCTGACGCGCCTGGAAGAAGAGGCCAAGAACGGCCCCGACGCAACCGACCAGACCCACACCCTGGTAGGCGCTATTCGCGCGGTTGAGAACAAGTACGGTCCCGTTGCGCTCGCTATTGCGCAGTTGGCCGAAACGGGCCATCGAGATGCCGCAGTCGACAAGATCAATCGAGAGTGCGTGCCGCTACTTGCTGCCCTGGACAAGGCCGTTGAAGCGTATGACACGTTCGTATCTACCCGATCGGGCGCTGCGGTGCAGGCGGCGCAGACGTATGCCACCACAGCGATGTGGATTGCCGTGGCGGTGGGGCTTTTTGCGTTTGCAGTGGCCGGTGTGCTTGGCGTTGCCATTGCACGGAGCGTGCTGGGCGCCCTGGGCGCCGAACCTTCGCGGCTTGCCGCCATTGCTACCCGCATCGCCAGTGGCGACTTTCGTGCTCAGGAGGACTTCGGCGTTGCGCCCACTGGAAGTGTGCTGTCGTCAATGAAGCAGATTTGCCAGGGGCTGGGGACGCTCATCGGCCGGGTGGGTGATGCAGCACAGTCGGTTTCTGCGGGCTCCAGTCAGATCGCCAGTGGCAACGTTGATTTGTCTGGCCGTACAGAAGAACAAGCCTCGGCACTGGAGCAGGTCGCTTCCAGCGTGGAAGAGTTGACCACGACGGTCCAACAGAATGCCGCGAATGCGCGGGAGGCTGCCACCCTCGCTATTGACGCCTCACACGTTGCCAAGCAAGGCAGCGATGAGGTGGACAACATGGTCGAGACCATGAGCAAAATCAGTACAGGCTCGGTGCGCATCAACGAGATTACGGGCCTCATCGAAGGGATCGCCTTCCAGACCAATATCCTCGCGCTCAACGCGGCTGTTGAAGCCGCACGTGCCGGGGAGCAAGGTCGAGGTTTTGCCGTAGTTGCCAGCGAGGTCCGCACGCTTGCGCAGCGCTCATCTTCTGCCGCCAAGGAAATCAAGGGGCTGATCGAGTCATCTCTTGCGCATGTGCGCGAAGGCGATGTCGCCGTGGGGCGTGCGGGGCAAACCATGCGGTCTGTCACTGCGGCTGTGGCCAACGTAACACGACTCATCGAAGACATTGCTTCTGCCAGTGCCGAGCAAAGTCAGGGAATTGCCCAGATCCATACGGCGGTCTCGGAAATGGACCAGATGACGCAGCGCAATGCGGCGCTGGTGGAAGAAGCGGCCGCGGCGTCGCAGGCATTGGAAGAGCAAGGCAGCCTGCTGGCGGAGTCCGTCAAGCATTTCCAGGTCGCCTAGCGTTTGGTGTGTATAGGCCAGGGCGCAGGCGTGTTTTTCGT
Source organism: Ralstonia sp. (assembly GCA_039592975.1). Lineage (GTDB taxonomy): Bacteria > Pseudomonadota > Gammaproteobacteria > Burkholderiales > Burkholderiaceae > Ralstonia. The sequence goes on from JBCNQE010000003.1 coordinate 334,897, forward strand.
TGCTTGAGGTCAGGTATCTGTGCCAACGGCCCACGTGGGCGCACCGCCGGCCAGGGTGCTGGTTTGCGTGATGGCTGCTGCCGTCTTTGCCGTGGTGATGTTCAACGTGCTGAATGCGGATGGCTACCTGGCTGAGTGGTACTTGGCTGTCACCTGTGAGAAGTGGGCGTGGGCGGGCAGATGCCTGCTCCTGCCTTGCTCCCGCTGGTAAGCCGTTTGACGATGTGTGCACCGGTCGCTATCAGCGACATCGAAATGTCGATAAGAAGGGAAATTTATGCCCGCATGGTTAATCCAGCACTTTTTTGGCTGCGCGATACACGTGCTCATTGTGCCCGGCCGCAAAAGGTATCTCAGCTATTCGTACACCGGATTTGTCTGTACAAGAGAGACCGGTGCGATGACCTATCCTCGCCTGGAACGGTTCCATAACACGTCGGCCGACTTCGAATCGGCGGATGCTGCCGTCGCCGCTGGAATCGGGAACGGAAAAGCCATCGCTGCACGCTTGCTTGCATTGGCTACTGAGGAAAACGCGTCGTGTTTTACCTCCAGCATGCTGCAATCCGCGACTTCCAGCCCTAACGGGCAGCCGGATGGTGGCTAACTGACTCAGCGTGTCCTTAGCAAGTCTGCCGTTCCCGGCGAGAAGCAACCGGGAAACCGGCCGCCCAGAGCAGGAACTTTGAACTCTTGATTCGCTTGACTTTGAACTATGCGGGTTTTGGTTGAGGTAACGCTGAATTTTCTTGATGACGGTATTGGCTGCTACCCGTGCTTGTTTCTCGTGGTCGCAACCAAATACGAGAGTTTCTGCCAGGCGCCCCCAGGGCGGCCGCTTACTATGCGTTTGTACCGCAGTACCTCGACGCAGTGGAAGCTGCATTGCGGTCGGGTGGACTGTGGCCGGACTACTTATGTGACAACGCAAAATAAGATGCTGTCGGTCATAAGCGGCTCCCTTCGCTCGCTGCTCAGATTGAGCGTGTATGACCGGCTCCAGCGATGAGGTGATGCCATCAATGCAGCCAGACTCTTTTCGCCTCATAGCGACTTATGCGGAGGCCGAGATGCAATCGTGTGCTCGGCGCATCGTTCCGGATTGCGCTGTAGCGACGCTTGACCTTGCACCGACCGCACCCTGGTTCCTGATAAAAACAAAGACAGATGCGGAGCGCGACCTCCTGCGAGGGGACGCGACGCTAGTAAGCGAATTCAAGGCAGTGTTTCAGGCCCGTGCCTGCCCCGATGCCAGCCACTTGAGCGCTGGTTGCTACCGGACCCAGATGAAATGGTTAAGGCGTCCAATGCTCTCTGTCTTGACCAAGCGAAGTCGACGTTGGTCGCGGCGACGCTGCGCGACCAAGGGCGGAGCAAGTCGGATGTACTTGCGCTAGTACCCGACGCACCCAAAGCTCTGTCACTGCGGGTGGTGAGCGCGATGCGTGAGAGTGTCGAAGACGCTTTCGACTTCCCAAACCTCTCCCAGTATTCCCAATACTCCTTCCGCTCCGAGGTGTGTTTTCGTGAAACCTTAGGTGGTCTGAGGATGCCACGCCTCGCGACGGTGTTGCCGCGAATAGAACACTGTCAGCAGGTTCATGGGCCAGAGAAGAGCAACGCACTGTTCCAATGTATCCGCGCTGTGGTTCGCAGCGCCGAACCACAACTTTGAATGCCGGCCCGCGCTATTTAGAGGCCAGCTGCGAGCAGGGACAGGAAATGACGGGGGGAACGCAATGGGTATGCTCGCTGACCGGTTCCCCGGCCAGCCTCCGTCGTTCGACATGATTGCCACAATCACCAAAAATCGGACGACTTTCCTACCAAAGCGAGTTTCGATGGAGGCCCGTGTGCCGTGTCAACAATGCGCAGACCTTTGTGTTCGCTACGCAATCCGGCATCCCCGCGAGTTGCACAAAGCAGTAAAGATTGCGGCGCAGAACATCGCGGATGGGGTACTTGCCGAAACGATTCCTGACCCGCGATGGGTCTCTATCCCCTTCGAGGGACTGCTTAGAGCAGACAAGTGGGACGATTACGTTGAATACCATTTTCGCTGCCTGCATTGCGGCGAGGAGTTCTGGCTGCACGCGGAAACGTATCACGGTAGCGGCGGCTACTGGGAGCCAAAAAATTCCCAGTCGATACGAGAAAACATATCGAATTGACGATGCGTCCGCTCCCGGCAGAAGCGGTCGCTTGACACTACGCCATGGATAGTCGCCGCAACGCCGTTCTCTGGGCCCGGTTTCGGGCTCCAAGTTCTCGGAGAGAATGTGAGCATATTTGATTTGTCCGTTCCAATCGGAATTGTTCTTATCGTCCTGAGCGTTTTCCTTACTGCTGCGGTAGCGAAGGCCCTCACAACAACATGGCGAGACAATGCCCAGAGGAGGAAGCGCTATCGCGTTCGAATCTTCGCGGTGCCTCCAGGAGAGGCGCCGGATTGGGTAAGAGAAAAATGGGTCGGTCTGGAGCTCCCCTTGGCGCAGTCTCTTCCCACATCGCAACGCCTGTGTACGGCCGGAGTTCTCTCTGGACCCCGCTCAGGCATCGCTGCTCACTTGGCGTATGTATGTGGTGGGTACCAACGGCGCAGAGGTTTTCGGGTGAACGTACTCGAGGCGCTTACAGCCCTTGAGGAAGTGTCTCCCGAAGCTGCAAATTGGTGGCGGGTGAACACACCGCATCTGATAAGGCGCTCTCAGGTCTTTGTTTTTCACGACGAGGTCTGCACAGTCATTCAATAAGGTTGCAGGCATAACCCGTCTGCATCATTCGCGAAGACGGAATAGGCACTCGATTAGGTGGTCCCAACATGACCTACGAAGAAGAAATAGAGAAGGTGCCGTTTGCTCCCGAAGTGGAATCCGCGATCCGGGAGGCCGTTGTAGTTCGCGCTCCCGAGAGGCTCGCAAAGTTGATCAGCTCGCAATCTGAGGAGGAGGCCTTCGTTCATCTGCCCGGTGCGGCTGCCGCCGCCTTTCATCTTGGTCAGTTTGCTGACGCACAGCTCTATGCCGAGCGTGCGCTTGCACTTATGCCCGGGTATCGCAATAGCTGGAACTATGGCAATGCGATTCACCTTGGTCACACTGTGCGAGGTCTGCTGGCCCTCGGCGAAGGAGATGTAGAGCGCGCCGTTGCCGAGCTCCATGCGTCGGCATACACCGAAGGTTCGCCTCAACTCAATAGCTTTGGCCCCACCATGCAGCTTGCAAAGGCCCTGTTACTGGCGGGGCGGGTTGAGCCTGTCCTTGCGTATCTTGCTCGTTGCCGAACATTCTGGAAGTCTGGCGAGGCATGGCTGGACATTTGGGAGCGCAAGATCCAGGCAGGTGAGGTTCCGAATTTTTTTCAGCATTTGTATGCTTGAGGTATGTTCTAGTGCCCCATTCGCCTAGCCGCCATTTGTGCAATGAAATTCCGATCCCTTAGACATCCGCCGAGAAATCAGTCCATCTGGCGCGCCGTGCTTGCAGGCGTCGTAGCTCACCCGTTGATCGCTATGGCATTGAGCTTCGTCTATGGGATTGTTCGGCCTTTCGTTTGGGCCGCCGTATATTCGGAACCTTCTCCGCCTTACGAGTGGTCACCAAGTGGCAGGGACTGGCTCTTTTTGCAAGGCATCGGCTTCGTGGCATCGATCGTGGCTGGCGGGGTGGCAGCTTACTGGTCTCCACGCAGGGCAGCTATCCCGATCGTGCTTCTTGTCTTGCTGAGCTGTGTGGTTTTACTTTTTGGTGAGTTCCCGCTTGGTACGTCGACCTCTCGCAATGTCCTCTACGCGCTGCACACGCCGATAGGTCTGGTGTTCGGTGCTCTAGCGCTTCTCCGATGGCAATCGTCGTCGAACTATTCGGTGGTCTGACATTGATTGGATTCTTTGCGTCTGGAGGCCGGCAGATGCAAATTCTCGAAGCTGTCCGGAGCGCCTGGGGTTGGACCGGCATCAGGCCGGTGGAACTAGTAGACGAGAACGACTTCGGTAATCTCATCATCAAGGATGCAGACGGCCAGTACTGGCGACTCTGCCCGGAAGATTGCTATTGCGAGGTAGTTGCCGCAGATCAAGCAGCGTTTGAGGTGCTTGCCTCCGATAGTGAGTTTTTGATGGACTGGCAGATGAGTGCTCTGGTGGATCAAGCAACGCTGCGGCTCGGAGCGCTCTCCGCAGGGCGGAAGTTCTGTCTCAAGATCCCGGGCATACTCGGCGGCGAGTACGGTAGCGATAATCTGGGAACGATCTCGTTCGAAGAGCTCGTCCGCGTCTCTGGCGACATAGCTCAACAAATTGCCAGTCTCCCGGACGGGACGCCGATCAAGCTTTCGGTCACCGACTGAGAGGACATGTCAGCTAAGGGTCGAAAACAGTCGGTCGATCAGCGACACCTTGATTGTCCGCTCCCGGCCAGGAGCCGACATTTCCATAACAGCAACGAGGGTTAGGGGAGAGTTCTGATGATTTCGATAGGCGCGGTATACCTAGGGCCGGAACATGAAGGTTCGGAGGTCCACGTAACAATCACCTCCGCGATTGCGATACTGAAAGAGCTGCGGGGCCCCGGTGATGTTGAGACTCCCCTGGTCAATGCTGTCCTTGTAGTGAAAGGGTCTCAAGGCGCCCCAGAATTCGACTATCCCCAGTACGGCGAGCAGTCGCCTACAGCGGTCGTGGTGCAGCTTCCACTGAACGTTACGGGACTAAGTGGTCAACAGCTTATTGATGAAGTCATCGAGGGGTTGCGCGGCGCAAACGCAATGGCTTTCGAATACTTCAGGCAGCGAGGCGAGGTGTTCCGATTGCGCGATGCCGAAGCTCTCGTCACGCAACTCGCCACGAAGCTGCGAACGTTCAGCGCAACTTAACCATCCTGTGTCCGAGGCGGACCCATACTGCATCAGTGGCCGGTACCGGCCAGTAGCGGACGCCGATAGAGCTGTCCGCTAGAGCCGGGATTGTGCTATCGCTAGTGTTCTGAAGCCGCCGTTCCCGTCCGGGCAATATCCTTAGTGGGTTGCACCACCGTGCGGCTGGCAAGCCTCAGGTCGCCATGCCGCGACATCGCCAGCGCGAAGTATCGATAGACAGTCGGTCCACAACCTTGTCCGCCTGCAGCCCTCCTTTGCGCAGGGCGTCCGCGATGGCATTTGGACCGACCAGCGCGTACGTTCCCCGGGGCAGCTCAAGGTCACCATCTTCGAGCAACTAGTGTGCTGAAGATGTAAGCCCGTTCCGAGCAATATGGGCGCCAAACAACGAAGCAACGGGCGGCGGTTGCATCTTTATCTTCTGTTAACACCGGGCTGCTAGATTGCGCCTAAGTTCCGTCCCACCGGAATTGCGTCTGGCGGGGTGGCCATTTTTTTCTTGTCCGAATCGCTGCCCGCCGCATGACTGGTCTGCCTGCGCGTCGTCCGACGCCCTCTCTTTCCCTCCGATTTGTTTGCGTAGCGGCCATGCTGGCGCTCACGGCCTGCAAGCCGAAGGCCCACCAGGCGCCTCGTCCGCAAGAAGGGCCTACGCCAGCCGCCCAAGCAACGGCCACTGGAGCGTCGTTACCAGCTGCAGCGCAATCACAACGCACTGACGTTGCCAGCTTGGCCGCAGGCGCATTCGTAACTAACTTCGACCGTAGCGAGCGAACCTGGATCGCGACAGTCAACGGGATAGTGACGCCATTCGGTAACGGTTTCCTGATGCCGATGAGCGGTGCCGATCAAAGCAGCCACCTGGATGTGCTGCTGGCACGCTCAGCAGTCATTGAGGAATTCAGCTATCAGCCAGCTGCCATGCCGGTCTACCTGCCAGTACGTATTGATATCGCTGTCTCCGGCAACGAGCAGGGGGAGGACTTCCATGTCGTGAAGTCCATTACGCCCAGCGCTGCACCGCCGTTGCCGACTTCGGGTATTGCGGACGAGATTCGCGTGAAGATCGATGCTCCCGTGCGCGCCCGCCGTCTGCGCATCACCTATGTTGGCAATCATGATGAGGGCAAAGTTGCCAACAATCACGGTCTGGCGCAGTTCCATGCCTATGGAAACTTCGACGGCCCAGTCCTGCAGCGCGATCTCAGTGGTGTCTACAGCTTCCCCAATGGCGCTGTCGCGCCGTCGGGAACGGGCTACCTGATCCTGCGACAGAACGGCAGCAGCATCGAAGGCTGCACAGTGGATGCCACTACGCGCGGCGGGGAACTGGTCGTGAAATCGATTGTCGGCACGCTGACCGGTGGCCTCGAAGACGGTGTGTTCCGCTTTGTGCGTACCGATGCGGGGCACGCTGTCAGCACGCCAGGCTTCATTGTGGTCGGCCCACAAGTCAAGGGCGACACGCTTGCATATGCAGCGTTGCTGTCCAAGGACAAACCGCGGGAAGAGGTTGGCGACAAGACCAAACTAGCAGTTGTTCCGTGTACGGGTAACGACAAGTCATCGGTCGACCCAATTGACCAAGAACTGACCCAGCATGGCCGCATGGCGCTGTATGGCATCAATTTCGACTTGGATTCGGACAAACTGCGCGGCGCATCTGCGCCGGTGCTCGACAAGGTGGCCACTTGGCTGAAGGCCCACCTGGATGCCAAGCTGGAGATCGAGGGCCACACTGACAGTTCAGGGAGCGACGCGCACAATCAGACGCTCTCCCAGGGCCGCGCCAACGCTGTCAAGGCGTATTTGGTGGGTACCGGCATTGCTGCCGACCGTCTGACTACCGCAGCCTTTGGCGCCACCAAACCGGTCGCACCGAACGATTCCGAAACCAACCGCGCGCAAAACCGGCGCGTGGAGATCGTCAAACACTGAGGATGGCGATGTGGCGCGCGGTATTCGGATTTCTTTGGCTGGGCGTCGGATCGTGCGCACTGGCCACCCCAGCGATGTATCGTTCGGGGGGGGCACAGTTCATTGTGGGAGGCATGAGCGGCGGTGATGTCGTCCGTGCGCAGCTTGCCGTGCCGCTTGCCTCGCAGAGGCTTGGCAAGGCACATACCACCGACTTTGCGCCGATCGGACGTGAGAATCCGTGTGGCGGTCTCGCGCCAACGTCAATCGAAGCCCTGCGCGATGCCGCCCGTGCCGAAGGCGTGGATGAGCGGTTGCTGCTGGCCGTTGCGCATACCGAATCCCGTTTCAATCCGCTCGCAAAGTCTCCGGCGGGCGCCATAGGTCTGATGCAGCTAATGCCAGCCACTGCGCGCCAGTACGATCGCAGCGGTACAGCCAATCTGTGGGACGCTAGCACCAACGCCCGCATCGGAGCGCGGCATTTGCGCTATCTTCTGAATCTCTATGGCGGCAACCTGGTACTTACCGCCGCCGCATACAACGCTGGCGAGGGCGCCGTGCAGCGCTATGGCCATGCTGTTCCGCCGTTTGCGGAGACGCAGCAGTATGTGCCTCAGGTGGTGGGCCGATATCTGGGCTATATGGCGCCGGGTGCTCGCCAAGATACTGCGGGCTGCCGCACGCGTTGAGGCGCGGCAGCGTCGCCCACGGATCGGACCTTCTACTGTGCAGAGACCGTTGCAGTCAAAGACACGGCAACTAGGCGACCCACGGAGTCAGTGACGTTGATGACGCCGCCATTAATGCACCCCCCGAGGAACGTCACGTCAAAGCTACCGCCCACGTTCGGTACCGTTGTGGTCGACACCGTCATGAACGCGGGCAGCGTATTCTGCACGGTATAGGGCGACGTACCGCCGTAGATGAAGTAGCGACCGCCATTGCCTTTGTAGCAGGTGTTTTTGTCCGGACCGTTGAACGTCGCGGTCTGCGGAGAAACCGTCAGCTCGGTCACGCCGTTTTCTAGGTCACCGCCGCCGCCGCAACCGGCTAGCGCCACACAGCCCGCTACTGCCAGGAGCATCCCCCGGAAGATATGTTTATTGTTTTGCATGATGTAATCAGTGCTGAGGAGAGAAATACCTAACCGGTTTCCATGCCGGCAAGGCTGGGTTATTTTTCAATAGCCGGACTCTGCATACGTACCGTCGCGTACGAAACAATCGGGGTGCGGCCCTGCTGGTAGTAAACGCAATTCGATAGGTTGGATACCTCGAGCACCGACGTATCGCCGCCGAACGCGTTAACGCCGTCTCCGAAGCCGCCACACATCACACGCTTGAAGACGTACGAAATAAGCGGAACCTTGAGCTCATAGGCGTAAGTGACGCGGATGCGCAATAAGTTGGCATCCATCAGCGTCTGTGCCGATTGCGCGCCGACGCCTCCAGCCCGGAACTGCAGGTTGTCATTTGGAATAAAGCGCTTGTTGCCATTGGACGGATCCGCGACGCCGTAGTCCTTGAAGCTTGCCGGCGTAGGGTTGAGGATGTCGACCCGCAACCGCGGCGGAAACGCGATCAGCATGTCGGCCTGTGCCGCAAGCCAGGCAGCGGACAGGCGCGAGATATCGCTGCTCTGCGTGCTGTCCTGATAGAACGGAATCAACCCTTTGATGACCGCCGATCGAATGACCGCTGGATCAGCGTTGTGCAGAGCCCCTTCCCGGGCAGCCATGAATGTGGCGTTGTTCAGCGTCGAACGCGCCATGAACATGAAGCCGAGCTGCACGATTGCCAAGATCAGAAGGAATGCCAGCGGGCCGATGACAACGAATTCGGCCAGCGTTGCGCCACGCGTGCGCCGCCTGTACGTATTCATGCCACGACGGCGCATCACTCTCCGCTCCCTTGCCCTTGGCGGGGCTGTGCTTGCTGACCGCTTGCTGATCTCTCGCTCGCGCTTGTGATGCGAATCATGCGTTGCGAGAGCGATCGCATGCGGCGGGCGTCCTCAGCAAACTGGGGGTTGCTACTCCCATGATCGGCGGCGTGAGCAAATGCGGCGTCGGACTGTAGCAGGCGCACTAGCCCCAGGTTGAAGGCGGCCTCGGCGTAGTTCGAATCGAGCACCAACGCGGTCTGGTAGGCCTGCGCCGCATTCTCGTACAGGCCAAGATGGCTGGCCGCATTGCCATAGCGGAATAGGAGGAACGGGTTCTTCGGGTAGGCGCGAACCAACTGCTCGTACTGGTCGAGCGCTTGCTGCCAGCGGTTCGCATCATAGTCGGCTTCGGCGCGCTTCATCTGCTCGAGGCTTGCGCTAAATTTGTCCTCAAGTTTCGGCGCCGTTTGGCCGATAACGGGGGCGGCACATGCTAAAGCCACGGCCAGTGCTAACGCCTTGGCCCAGAGCAGTCCTCCGCTGGATCCGATTCGATTGCCTGCCTGATTGTGCTGCACGTCTGCGCTCCCCATACGTCCGCCCACCGGACGACCCGCATGTATAAGCGCCCTGTGTTAACTCACTGTTAACTCGACGGCGTCTTCGTCCGCGCCACTCTTCATAGACAAAAATTCTTTGCGTGGAAGACTCCCGCACGGTCACGAACTGCGGCCGCTAGGCGTTCGCGTATCGGACTTACCTCAACCGATTGCGTTCCTTCAACCCCTTTGATCCCCCGGGAGTCAACCATGCGTCAACTCAACCTCAAGCGCAAATCGCTCGGCCAAGGCATGACCGAGTACATCATCATCGTGGCGCTGATCGCCATCGCCGCCGTTGGCGTTTACAACCTGTTTGGCAAGACCGTCCGCAACCAGATGGCCGGCGTGGCCAACGGTCTGGCTGGTGCTGACAGCACCGCGAAGACCGCTATCGGCAACGCTGGCACGGCTGCCAACAACGCGAGCAGCGATGCCAACAACCAACGCGGCCTGGACTCGTTTGCCGACAGCACTGGCAAGAAGTAATCGGTTCAACTGATCGGATCGACAAGGAGGCGACGACATGCGCAATCGCAAGGGGCAACGTCACTGGCAAAGCCTGCGGCAACGTGGGCAAGTGCTGGTCTGGACATTGGCCACCGCGGCGGCGTGTGTCGCCGTCTTTCTTGCTGTCTATGGTGTTGGTCAAGCCAACATTGAGAAGCAGAAGGTCGTAAACACCGCGGATGCCGCGGTCTACAGCGCGGCCATGATGGAGGCCCGCACGCTCAATTTCGAGGCATACGTCAACCGTTCGATCGTTGCAAACGAGGTGGTGATTGCACAAGTTGTGACCATGGATTCATGGCTGGCCTATATGGCCCGCACTGCCAAGAACATTGGCACGATCCTTCGGTTTATCCCTTATGCCAACGTTATCGGACAGGCGCTTGTGCAGCTGGCGGATAACGTACTTAAGCCGATCGTAGAGAAGGTCCTGCCGCCCGTAGTACCGATCCAGCAAGCCATCGTCACGGGGCTTACCGTAGCGCGTGAAACTGCACACGCTGCCACATATGAAACCGCGATTGAGACGGCTAAGAACGTGGTGCAATCCAACGCTACGACATTTAACGGACGGACCGATACCGCGCCCTACATCACGAAGCTTGGCATGGTGGCCTTGGTGAAAAATGAAGCAAGCTGGTACAACTTCACCAAACTGTACTCTGGTAACGATCGTGGCAACGCCGCCGATGTCATCAAACGCTCACGTGACCGATTTTCTGGCGACGATGAACGACGCGGTGGGTTTCTGACCAACGTCGATTTGGTCTTCAACGGTGTTAGCAAGACATCCGGCGGCACACACTTGGTTGGCTATGACCGTTGGGAAGCCCAAGATACGCTGGATCAGTGGACGCAGACAATCAAGGGCAAGAAATACACTATCCCGCTTGGTTGGGGGCGCGCTACAGCATCACAGAACGGTCAGCGTGGTAACCGTTGGAACGTCCCGGGCAATGCTAACGGCTTGGCGTATAGCTCCACCAACCAAATCAAAGGGTGGCAGGGGATTCCCTCGATCCGCGACGTAGCGGATCGCAAGGCCACATACGACCCTCAGATTGACGCAAAGGCAAAGAACTCCCCGCAGGCACTCGAATTCCTGATCGAGGTGGCGAAAAATCGTACGGATATTCCGTTTGCCAGCTCCATGGGGATGGATAAGAACCCCACGGGTGCTGCAGTGGGGTCGCCTGATCTGACAGAAAACATGCCAGGCGACCGTATTGGTGCCGTCTCCAAGGCGCAGGTTTATTTCAAGCGCCCGTATCTGCGCAACGACATCACCGCCAGTTCATTCTTCCGGGCGGATAGCTCGCAGGAATACGGCAGCCTTTACAACCCGTACTGGCAGGCGCGCCTCACAGACGTGTCGTTCACAGAGAAGGAATTCTTCTATGCCGGAAACGGTACAAGCGGACTTTCGATCTTCACTCCTGATGTACTGAAGAACTGACATGTCACGCACTCTTCTCCGTGCCCCAGACCGTCTTCGTACCCGTCGTTTGCAGCGCGGGCAGGCGGCTGCCGAAATGGTAGTGGCTGCAGCATTCTTGCTTCCTTTATTCCTGAGCGTGGTCTACGTTGCACGCTACGTGGACATTAAGCAAAGCACCGTACAGGCTTCTCGCTACGTAGCCTGGGAGCGCGCCTTGGATCCGAACTCCAAGCGCCAGGACAGTGATCTTGCTAACGAGGTGCGCACGCGTTTTTTCGCTAGCGGCAATCGCATGAGCGGTGCGATCAATAGCACCAACTTTGTTGCTGCCACGCCTGCATCCAACGAATACAACGCGTTGTGGTCTGATCAATCCGGCAACCGCCTTCTCAAGAGCTTCACGGATGTCACAGTGGTAACCCGCGACAACGCGGTACCGGGCAAGATCGGCCAGATCGTTAATGGCGTCGAGACCAAGGCATTTGGCCTGAACAGCAAGGGTTTCATTTCGGCCGACGTGGAAGCGTCCTTGCAGAACGTCGCCGGCTTTGATCCGCTGGCGGCGATCAATCTCCGCATCGGCGCGAGCACATCAATCTTGGGTGACACTTGGGGGGCAAATGGTGCCAACCAAGTCACCACGCGCATTCGAAAAACGGTGCCGGCAAGCTATCTGGGAAGCGCGTTGGACGCAGTCTCATGGATCCTCACGCCGTTTGAGTCCTCGTTTTCCGATTTCCATTTCGGCTGCATTGCGCCAGATGTTGTGCCGAAGGATCGGCTCTCCCCCTATCGTGCCAGCGGCTACTGCACAGACTAGAGATGGCGACAGGGTTCATTGCATACCTGCGCCGAGGGGTTCGATATGGCGCACTCATTTCGATGGTTTCGTGCTTGGTAGCCAATGCCGTGGCGCATGCCGCCACCGACTGGCCCAGCGTTCCGGTGCCCCCATCCACGCACGTCGAGAAGGTGGGGGATGAGATGCGAGTCAATGGCTTGCCGATGCGCGCCACGGCGTTTGAGTCTGCCCTGGCGCCGCAAGACGTGATCAAGTTTTACCAAAATGCTTGGCGAAGTGGCACCGGAGAAGTGTCCGGCGAGAAGCACGTTGCCGACTGGACTGTCATTGCTTACACGGAGTCGACGTTTCATACCACCGTGCAGGTGCGCGCGCGGGCGGATGGACGAGGCAGCATGGGCTATATCGGCACAACGTCGCGCGATGGTTCAGAGCGCCCCGATTTTTCAGCGCGCGGGTTGCCGCAGCCTGCAGGGTCTCGGGTCTTGTCTGCCGTTGAATCGGATGATCCTGGCCGCCGCAATGTACAGGTGACGATGATGACGCCAGCGTCGGTATCTGCCAGCGTTTCCTATTACGACTCGTCCTTGCGTCGCGACGGGTGGCAACCGGAAGCCCAGCCCAAGCCGGCAAAGATGGCGGGAGCTACACGGATTTATGCGACCTACAACCGCGGCCCCGAGCAGCTCGATGTCGTGTTTTCCCAGGATCCGAGCAGCGGTCAAACCTACATCAACGCCAGTCGTGTTAGCCCCAGGTAGAGGTTCACCACCAACTCCCGCCTTCACCTTGCCGAAATAGCACGCCTTCATAGTTGGCCGTCCGCGAGGACGGCCGTAACGTTTAATCGATCGACTCAACGTCTCCATCGCCATGAAACTTCGCCGAACCCAGCGCGGCCAATCTGCCGTCGAGTACACCATGGTGTGCCTGCTTGTTTTCATCGCGCTGTTTCAAGGGTCGCCGAGCCCTGCGCAGCAGCTGGCCGATGCCGTGCGTTCGTTCTATCGCGCTCTGACTTTCTACGTTTCGTTGTCCTAAGCCGCCATGGCCATCGCACTTAAATTCAATCGCAATTGGGTCATGCTCGGTCTCGCCGTAGCGTTGGGCCTGTCTGCCACGTTCCTTAGCAACAAGCTGCTGCGTGATCGCGTCGCTTCCATTGAGGAAGAAGCCCGGCGGGGCCGCAAAATGGTCAGCGTTGTGGTCGCCAAGAAAGACCTGCAGCGCGGTGACACACTCAATGCCGATGTGCTGGCGGTGCGTCAGATTCCAGCCGACTACGTCCACTCGACGGCCATTCTCCCAAACCAATTTGACACGATTGTCAATCAGCGCTTGGTGACACCGCTCAAGCGCGGCGAGGAACTATTGGAGGCGCACACCGAAGGCCGAGGCACGCAGATCTTCTCCGGCATGCTGAAGGTAGGTTCGCGCGCACTGACTTTTCCTGTGGATGAGATCAACTCGATCTCGGGCATGCTTCGCCCGGGCGATAAGATCGACCTGATCGTGACCCTGCGCGACGCGAACCCTGGCGCAAGCCAGGGTGGCAAGGACATGACGTTCCCCCTGCTTTCCAACGTTGCCGTGCTAGCGACCGGCCAACAGATCGGGCGTGGTGGTCGCAATGATGACCCGAACACAGCCAAGCAGACCTTTGCCACTGTCACGCTTGAGACGACCCCCGAAGATGCCAATCGCATCATCACCGCTGAAGCCACCGGCAAGCTGACCGCCGTGCTGCGCAATCCTGAAGACGGTCAACCCAATGGCGTCAAGCCGCTTACCGCATCGGATCTCATGCGCAACTCGGGTAAGCGCAATACCGTTGAGATGATCGTTGGTGGAGGTGGCAGCAGCAGCATGACTGTCACCCAGGCGCAATCGCTGTCCAAATTTGAATAACCGGCGCGATTGAATCACGCGCACTCAGAAGAACGTCATGCCAACCATAACGAAATTCAAACGGGCCGGCCTCGCCATGCTTTTGCCGGCACTGTTTCCGGGGGTCATCGCGCCTGCTCAGGCGCAAACGGGGAAAGTGTTGGGGGCCGGCCCAAACTGGGCGACCTACGGCAGGCCTGCCAACAATGGCCTATCGACTGAGGCCGGAACACCACTGACGACAGGGTCAGGCGCTTCGTTGCAGAACGGTACCGCTGAGGCTAAGGCGCAGACGGTGGCTGTTGCTACCAATGCGCCGGTTGGCTTCGACCGGGCGATGCAGCGGGGTTCGCAAGACTATGAACCTGCAGACAGCGCCACGCTCGGTGCGCAGATTGCAGCGGACGAAAAGCGACGCTCAGCGCTGCTTGCTCAGGCATCAACGCCGGATGCAGCCTCGCGGGGACCAACGATCGTGCAGGCACAACCAGCGGTGCAGGGAACGACTGCAGGCAAAAGGACAAGAGGAGTCAAGGTGCCGCCGGGGCGCCACATCGATGGGCCAGCGGAAGCTTTCCCGCGCGCGATGGCGCTCTATCCTGGTGAGGTTCGCGTGCTGAATTTGCGTGGCGTCACGCGCGTGGCTATCGGCAGCGGCAAGGTCGCCAGCGCTACCATCGTCGAAGACCGCCAAATCGTACTGCTGGGCGAAACGGCAGGGACGACGTCTGTCCACGTTTGGCTGCGCAACGGCCGCGATTTCGATATCGCGCTAACTGTTACGGCGGATGCCGTTGGCAACACGTTGGCTAACGTCAACAGCATGCTCGCCGGCACCAAAGTGACCGCCGTGCAGATGGGCGATCGCATTGTCCTGACCGGTAACTACGATACCGACGAGACTGTGCAGCGTGTGGCGCTGGTCAAGAAGGCCTACCCGGCGCTGATCGACCAGATTCCGGCGCGTCCGCTGGCTCGGAAGGTTTACGACGAGAAGCTGATTCGTCTGGACGTAAAGCTCGTCGAGGTTAAAAAGAACGCCCTGGACAATATGGGTATTAAGTGGGCCGAGTCGATGAGCGGTCCGACTTTCGCTACGTCCGGCTTCTTCTACGCTAACTCGCTGTTCCGCGGCACAGCGCAGAGTGGTTTTCCGGTGACAACTGCGGCCAAGCCGTTCGTGTCCTACTTCGGTATCGCCACCCAACTGACCTCGATGATTAACTTGCTGGAAGAAACCGGTGCGGGCTGGGTTCTTGCAGAGCCACGCCTTTCTGCCCAGAGCGGCGGCAAGGCCAACTTTGTAGCAGGCGGCGAGATTCCCATCCCGGTGGCGGGTCCGTTTGGTCAGACGCAAGTGGTTTACAAGACGTACGGCGTAATCCTGAATTTTGAGCCGGTGGCAGATGACGCCGGCAACGTGAGTTCGCACGTCTCCGCAGAGGTGAGCGACATCGACACGCAGCATAGCTCCGCAGGCATGCCGGCGTTCACGCAGCATAAGACCGAAACCGACGTGACTCTCCATGAGAACGAAACGCTGGTGATCTCAGGTCTGTTGAAGAACACCGGCAGCAAGACGCTGGATCAGATTCCCTTCCTAGGCGACATTCCCGTGCTGGGCGAACTGTTCCGCAATCGCCAGTTCCGCAACGAGCAGACTGAACTGGTAGTGATGGTGACGCCGCGCATCGTCAAGTCTGCCCAGGCGCGCGACAACATGACCAACGAGCAGGACGTCAAACGCGGCTACGAAGTCGTCGACAACGTGCATCAGTTGGTTGAGAAGCGGATGGCGAAGTAAGGAGGTCGTATGCTGACGTTCAAGGTACAAGGGCCGAAGGGCGAAGTTCGCCAGATCGAAGTAACGGAGCCGCGTTGCAAGATCGGCACGGATAAACGCAATGCGGTGGTGCTGGCGGGCTGGACTCTCGGAAGAGAGCATGCCGAAATCCTTAAGTCGAACGACGGCATTTTCGTGCGCGACCTCAAGAGTGCAAAAGGCACCTTCGTCAACGGCAAACGTATCGACACGCACGGGCCATTGTTGTCGGAAGACGAGATCCGCATCGGCGATTACAGAATCCTGGTGACGGCCGCAGTTGCAGCGCAGGTCTCGTTCATGGACGCGCCGCCCTCAACGGTACCCGGGCCTGCGTCGGCAGCGGCACGTCCTGCGGTTCCTGTGCAGCCCGCGCCAACCGTCCAACCTCTGCCGACGGCCGTGCCTGCGCCTGCCCCCACAGCACCGCTGCAGCCGGCGTTCGACAGAGAGTTGTTCGAACTGCGCAAGCTACTGCAGGAAAAGCTGGTCGAAGCATTCGATCTGCGTCGAATCGATATCCACAATATGCCGGATGCCGAACTGCGCGCGCTGACCGAGCAGACCATCCGCCAAATCATTGATCGCACCAATGAGATCCCACCCGGAATCAACCGGGAGAACCTCATGGAGATGGTGCGAGACGAAGCCATCGGTTTGGGGCCACTGGAGCCATTGCTGGCCGATTCGACCGTGACCGAAATCATGGTCAACTCCGCCAATGACGTATTCATCGAACAGAACGGCACACTAACGCGTTGCCCAGTGGCCTTCACAAGTGACCGTGCGGTGATTGGTGTAATCGAGCGGATCGTTGCGCCGCTAGGCCGCCGTATCGATGAAAGCTCCCCAATGGTGGATGCGCGTTTGAAGGATGGCTCGCGGGTTAATGCCATCATCGCCCCGCTGGCGCTCAAGGGGCCGAGCCTCACGATCCGGAAATTCGCCAAGCGCAAGTTGGTAGCTGATGACTTGTTGCGCTTCGGCTCGGCCGATGCCGCCATGATGGAGTTCTTGCGCGTGTGCGTGCAGTACAAGAAAAACGTGGTGATTTCCGGAGGTACGGGCTCCGGTAAGACCACGCTGCTGAATATCTTGTCGAACTTCATTCCCGAGCACGAACGTGTCGTGACTATCGAGGATGCGGCTGAACTGCAATTGCACCACGCTAACCTCGTGGGACTGGAAGCACGTCCGGCAAACTTGGAAGGCAAGGGGCTGATCAGCATTCGCGATCTAGTGCGGAACTCGCTGCGGATGCGTCCCGATCGCATCGTGGTGGGCGAATGCCGTGGCGGGGAGGCGCTGGATATGCTGCAAGCAATGAATACCGGCCACGACGGCTCTCTGACAACTGCTCACGCGAACACGCCGCGCGATATGCTTTCGCGTCTGGAGGTGATGGTGCTGATGGCGGGCATGGATCTGCCGGTAACAGCCATCCGCGAGCAGATTGCCTCCGCTGTCGACATCGTCGTACAGCAGACCCGCTTTGCCTGCGGCACCCGCAAGATCACACATATCACCGAGGTGACAGGCGTGGAAAGCGGAAAAATCCAGCTGCAAGACGTCTTCAATTTCGTGCAGACGGGGCTCGACAGCAACCACAAGGTGAAGGGGCACTTCACGGGCTGCGGCTTCGTGCCAGAGTTCTACGAGCACATGAAGAGCATCGGTATGGACTTGGACCTGTCGATCTTCGCCCGGCATGACCCGCGCGAGCAGGTGCAGGACGCGCGATGAATTTTCTCGTCAGCCTGATGATCGGCCTCGCGCTCATTTTTGGCGTGATGGCAATCAGTTCGACCGTCAAGCGCTACCGCGATCAGTTCACGCAGACCTCGCAGGTGACGCTGGAGGACATGTTTCTCTTCGTCGACCCCCAGAAGCTGTTCTATGTGAACGCGGTCGGCATCGTACTGGTACCGCTGTTCGTCTTCCTGGCGGCAGGTAACGGCTTGTTAACTGCGATCTCGGCGGTGGTGGTGCTGGTGGCACCGCGATTGGCCTACTCGTGGATGGGTAAGCGCCGACGGGCGCGATTTGCGGTGCAACTACCTGACGCACTTACCATGATCGCCAACGCGTTGCGGGCCGGTGCCAGCTTGCAGATGTCACTCGACGTGGTCGTACGCGAATCTGCACCGCCCATTTCGCAGGAGCTTGGTTTGGTGGTGCGCGAGCAACGTCTGGGCGTGGCGCTAGAAGACGCACTAGAAGGCATGGCACGCCGCGTTACCTCACAAGACTTTGATCTCGTGGTGTCGGCGATCGTCATCGCCAAGGAGGTGGGCGGCAACCTTTCGGAAACGCTGGAACGCCTGGCTGGCACGCTGCGTGCCAAAGCCATCATGGAAGGCAAGATCGATGCGCTCACCTCCCAGGGGAAGATGCAGGGAATCGTGGTGGGCCTGCTGCCGGTATTTCTAGCTGGCATTCTGACCTTCATGGACCCGGTCGCCATGGCGCCGCTATACAACACGTATTGGGGGTGGGCCGCAATGGGTGCCGTGCTGGTTCTAGAACTGATCGGCGCATTCTTCATCCGCAAGATCGTGAACATTGACGTATGACCTACATCCTTATTGGCCTAGTTGCGGGTGCGGCACTGAGTCTTGGTCTCTACGCTGTCTACAGTCTGTTCTCCGAGGTGCCTGAGCAGGACACTCAATATCGGGACCGGCCGCCGTCCCTGTTCCGCATGCTGTGGCCGCTTATCATCCTGGTGGAATTCAATTTTGGCCGACTGCTGTTCTCGAAGACCCGCCTGGAGCAGGCCGCTGTTCTACTGCGCCGTGCCGGCCAGGAATATGCACTAACGCCGCGACAGTTTCTCTCGGGACGCATTGTTACTGCATTAGTGGGTCTAGGGCTTGGCTGGATCGGCAACGAAATGACCGGCATGGAGGGTATCAGTCTGCCAGCCATGGCAGCCCTACTGGGCTACTTCTATCCTGCCATTTGGCTGCGTGACCAGACGAAGGCGCGCAACCTGCAAATTCTCAAGGCACTGCCCTTCTTCCTCGACATCGTCACGCTGGCAGTGGAAGCGGGCTTGAACCTTTCCAATGCGATGCAGCAGGCAGTGACCAAAGGGTTGAAGGGGCCGCTAGCGGTAGAGATTAATCGTGTGCTGCGCGACACGCGCGGGGGGAAGGCGCGCGTGGATGCCCTGCGGGATTTTGCCGATCGGTTGGATTTTGCACCCGTCACCAGCTTGGTAAGTGCGCTAATCCAGGCCGAGTCGATGGGCAGCAGTCTTGGCCCCATTTTGCGCGTGCAGGCCGAGCAACGTCGCGCCGAACGGTTCCAGCGCGCCGAGAAAATGGCCATGGAAGCCCCTGTCAAAATGCTTGGGCCGCTCATTATGTGCATCTTCCCATGCACCTTCATCGTGCTGGGCTTCCCGATCGTCGTGAAGTTCATGACGAGCGGGTTGTAATTTGCGTCATGGCACTCCAGTTCACCCACCGTCTTTCCGTAGCTGGCGCCGATACAGACTGCCACGTGGCGCTGGCACAGTCGTTCCTGCAGCGGTTGCGCGGTTTGCTCGGGCGTCCACCGCTGCTAGCCAAGCAGGCGTTATGGCTTGCGCAATGCAACTCGATCCACACGCTTGGCATGAGATATCCCATCGATGTGGTGTTCCTGGATCGTGCTGGCAAGGTGACCAAGGTTTGCGAGGCAGTGCCGCCGCTGGCCGCACGCGGCAGCCTCGGGGCAAACTCTGTACTTGAGTTCCGTGCCGGGGAAGCCATGCAGCTGGGCATCCGACCAGGGATGCATTTGGCATGGACGAACTGACGTCGCCTCGCTTGCTGCCTGCGCGCGTTGCGTTACGCTGGCTCTTTGCCCTACGACTAGAAACCATACGCCTGGTGCTCCCATTGCTCCTGGCGATTTCTTGTGGCGCAACGCTGGCGCTGGCGTTCGCTCCATGGTCTATGCGCTGGGCGGCTGCTATTGGCATGGTGTGCGTGTCCATCCTGGTCGCGACTGCACGTTCGCCGCGCCGAGCTGGTGGCATCGGTCTATGCGCCGGCATTGGCCTGATGGCGGTAGGTACGACGTGGATCATTCACGCTATCGAAGGCGGCTCGTCTGCCGCGCCATGGGCGGTGGCGCCCATCCTTTCGGCTTTTGTGCTCATCAGCGCGCTGCCGTACGGGTTCATGTGCTGGCTTGGCGCTCGACTCGTTCCGCTAGAGGAAGGCGCCATACGGGCTCGCATCGTGCGGGCAATACTAGTACTGCCCGCCGTCTGGACGCTGGCCGAGTGGCTGCGTGGCAGCGGTCCCATAGCTTTGCCCTGGATGCTGACTGGCATTGCCCAGGTGCCTGACGGTGCGCTGGCCCGTTGGATGCCAGTGCTGGGCATGTTCGGCACCGGCTGGCTAGCCTGGACCTTGGCTGGCAGCGTTGCTTGCGCAGGTCTGTTGGCGTATCGGCATCGCTGGATTTACGCGGTGCTAGCTTTTGCGATGCCACCGGCCGTACTTGGGGTATCCATGCAAATGCTGAGCGTTGCGTGGACCGCACCTGAGTCATTCCCGTTGCATGTCCGCCTATTGCAGACCAATCACCCGCAAGGCGAAAAGTGGAACCGCGCTATTGCTGAGGCTACCGCGCGCGATCTCGTCAATTGGGTGGAGCACGCTCCACCACACAGCGTCCTACTGACGCCCGAACTGGTCATGATTGATCCGTGGCAGATGCTGCCTGCTGACTGGACGGACCACCTGAACGACGCGTTGGCCGCCAGCGACAACACGCTCTTGCTTGGTATTCCTGGCGCCGATTCAGCTACACACCGGCTTTTTAATACCCTCACCGTCGTCGGCCCTCACGCGCGGGAGGCTGCCCCCCAGATCTATCTCAAAGAGCGTTTGGCCATCTTTGGCGAGATGTTGCCCGCCAAAACGCTGCTCGGCTGGCTTTACACCCGCGCTTTCGCTTGGCCTCTCCAAGATCTTTCGGCGCCAGAGCGAGGCGAGAACACTCCGTTGCTCTATGCAGACGGTCACGTACTAGCTGGCGCAATCTGCTTCGAAACGGCTTTCACCCGTAGCGGTGCACAGCGCGATGCGCGTGCCGCGTTTATCGCCAATCCGTCCAATGACGCTTGGTTCAACAGCACGCCGTACCAAGCGCACGCGCTACAGATTACGCAGGCGGCGGCACTAGAGACAGGTAAGCCGATCCTGCGGGCTAATAACGTTGGCTACACGGCGGTTATCCGTCCGGACGGTTCGCTGCAGGCGGTGCTGCCGAGCGGGGTGGCAGGTGAACTAGAGGCCGATGTCATTGGTCATACCGGCACCACGCCCTTCGCACGCGTTGGCGAGACATTTATCATCGGTATCTGCTGCCTTTCCCTGCTACTTGCTTGGCGTCTCGGTAGTCGGAGGCATAAGTCAGCTCAAACGAAGATCACAGGAGTCCCTACATGAAGCGTTTCCCTCTCGCTCTTCTCGCGCAGTCCACCTTGCTGGCGGCCCTCTGCGTGGCACCGCTCGTCCAAGCGCAAGAGGCGCCAATGGATGCTACCCACCTAGGGCTGCGCGCCTTTGTTTACAACGCGTTCACTGGAGTCCAGAAAGCAGATGATATGCCCCAGTATCCGAAAGGTCGGCCGCTGACCAAGGCTGATCTCTACAGCGGCGTCGCCGCCGGGATCCGCGTGCGCGGCAAGAGTTGCGCGAGTGTGTCGGAGGCGCACGCAGTGGATGCGATGGGGTCGAAGATCGACGTGACATGCGCCGGCGGTGGCCACTTCCGTGTGTTACCGACTACTGGTGAGGTGCAGGGCGTATGAGGTACCCTATTGCGGTTGCAGGCATCGTGCTGGCCGTGATAGCGGGCACCACTCACGCACAGGCGCCACAGGAGTTGTCGCGCGCTACGCTTGGTGAGTTGACTGGATTCGTCCAGAACGCCTATTTCAACGCTAATCGCCTGTCCGACATGCCTAAGATGCCGACTGATCGTGCCGCAACGCAGCCTGAAGTGCTGTCAGCTGTCGCAAGCGCACTGCGCGTGCGTCAGCGTGCCTGCGGTTCCGTTATTGCAGTCGACTATGCAGATGACACAGGTAACACGTTGAGCATCACCTGCACCGATAACCGGTACGTCATCGACGCCAAGCGCGGCAAGATCACGCCCTAAATGTCCCGCCCACGCGGACCACGGCGTTAGGCGATCAGCCTCGCCGACTTGCTCGGGAGAGTCGAGCACGCTGGTATGTGTGCGTAGTCCTCGGGGAGGGCAGCTCCGGCTTGCGAGAAGCGGCTGTGGCCAGGCGGTCGTCGATCGTCGCCGTAGCCAGCGCTAGCGCTGTGCCATCGCCCGTTACCATTCGATAGCCAGCGCCGCGCACGGTTTGGATCAGGCCCTCGCAGGTTGTTCCTTCCATCGCCACGCGCAGCTTGTGGATGTGGACGTCGATGGTGCGCTCACCTACGAATACGTGGTCGCCCCAAACGCGGTCAAGCAGTTGCGAGCGCGAATGTACTTGCTGTGGGTGCGCGATTAGGAAATGCAGCAGGCGGAATTCAAGGAGGCTAAGCGAAATGGAGCGCGGTCCTTGAGCGGTCTGTGCGATCACGCTCAAAGTGAGAGGGTCGAGATGCAGGCCGTTCAGCTGTACCACGTCATCGGTGTGTTGAGGCGACCGGCAGCGCAGCACTGCCCGGATACGCGCATGCAGCTCGCCTGGGTCGCATGGCTTGACGACATAGTCATCGGCGCCAACGTCTAGTGCCGCGATTTTGGCTTGCACTTCGTCGTGACGCGACAATACGATTACAGGCAGACTCCGCGTTCGGGCATCGGCACGTAGCGCGAGCAGCGCGTCCATCGACTGTCGCTGGGGCCACGTCCACTCCATCAACATCAGGTCAGGCAACGTCGACTGGGTCATAGCCAGGGCTTGCGTTAGGCTACTGACCCGTTGAACGCGATGGCCGCCGTCATGCAGTGAGAACGTTAACCGTTCGAGCAGCGCTCGGTCTTGGTCGACCAACAAAATCTGATTACCCACAATAAAATTCCCCGTCTATCCATTCGACATCTCTCGCACGAGAGATCGTCTGAACGTGCCCGCTGTTGTCAGTGGTGCGCATTGTTGTCGGTGTTCACACAAGTGTCGCGCGCTCCCCCGTGTGTGATGTGGCCGTACGCTCCAGTCGCACATGGCTTGTCGCTGCACGGCAGCAGTGGTGTTGTTACTTCTACCCCGTCCGTGACATCCAGCGGTCCAGCCGCTGTCGTTGTGTATTGCCCAACACCTGTTGCGGCGGCCGCACGCACATCCATTCCCCGCGCCGTCGTTGCCGGCTCAGCATGTGTTTGATGCTTGCCACCATCGGCAGGCCCTTGAGTGGGTTCACCCACTCGATCGCGCCAGTAGGGGGGCGCTCGGTCAGGTAGCGAGCGGCCATCATGTTCGCTAGCAAAGCGATGTCCGCTGTGACCGGCACATCCAGCTGTCCATTCCGATCGGCCTGAAAAACGAGCGTGCCGTCACGTAGCAGACCCGCATCCGTAACGTCCGTGCTCGCCTGCTCAATGCCGGCAATGCGACGCGGGTACGCGTCGGTCAAGCGTTGTGTCACCGCAGCAAATACGGATGCATTGCGTCCAGTCGGACGTTCGAGCACAAAGAGGGCATTTGCTGGGCTACGTTCGATCACCTCGATGAAGAAGCGGGACAATGAGGCTTCGCTCGATGCCGCGTGGGTGGTCGGTATCTGCAGCTGAACAGTGCCATAGCCCAGCGACAGCGCAATCCGTGTCAGTTCAATTGATTCAGGGATTGTTTGACAGGTGGTTGCGGGCAACAGGGCTCGCGTATGGCATGGATAGCGCGCCAGTCGCGTTAGCACCTCGGCCTTTTCCGCAAGGGAAAGCGCTTCGCCTTCGGCTACCCTAGAGAACAACAACATTCCGGCTTGAGCTTCGTGCAGCGCTGCCACGTGGTCCAACAGCAGGCTCCACTCGATTTCCAGTGAGAACCCGAATGGCACCAACACTGGTACCCAGAGGCTTCGCAAGCTCAGCATGGAAGGGACATCGATTGCACCGGTCGGTGCCCGTGGGTCATCGCTTGTACGCAAAAAACGCTAGCGACCCCTGAGCCTTTTTCGGTGCGCTCTACCGCTATCCGCAGTCGGCAGCGCCTCTGCACTCGCGTGACCTCAAACTGCATCCCGTTTCCCCGATCGTTGTTGCTTCCATACCTTCCGTCGGCAAACGGCTTTGCCCCAAGTCTACGGAATCCCGGAAATCTATTTTTCGCGATTATAAGAATCCCGCCGTGACTCGTCACGCGAGACTTTCACTTTGTGAAGAGGGGCTCTAGATTTCCGTGTTCGGTCTCGGGTTTTTCATAAACTGTTCATAGTCCCCAGGATGAACAAATCGAAGGGGGTCTTTCTCCTCGAGAGGGAGTTGCGTCTTTACAAAGAACCGCAGAGCAGCCGGTTGGGCTCGCTATAGAACTAATGTCCCAGGTAATTCGGATTAAACTTTTTGATTTAGTCCAGAGATTCGCAATATTTATCAATTCATAACGAAGGTAGCCCGGGCCAATCTTGGGCGCATATCGGCCAGAAGTGGCCTTTGTCGAGCTTGAGGAGGAACAGCAATGCCCCGCACGATTTTCTGTTGGCGCTGCAATATTGATGTGCCAATGCTGACAGAGGAGGAATGGGCCCTCGTCAAGCCGGAAAGCGTTATTGATGAGATAAAGCAGTATCGCGAGGCGACCGGGTGCTCGCTGGCGGTAGCAAGTCAGAAGGGGTGGGGAGGAAAAGCTCTGGCCGCCTATGAGTACATTACTGGGTTCAAGGAAACCAATCCGAATGCGCTCTTTCACCATCGTCTCAGTCTGTACGGCCCACCGTGCCACTCATGCGGAAAACCGTTACGGACCCCGAAGGCTGAGCATTGCGCCGTATGTGGCGCCAAGCGGGTTGATCATATTGACGTTCAGTAACCATGCGCTCACTGCTCCTTGTTGCTGCTTGCCTAACGGCATCCCCCCTCGTTTGCCGCGGTCGCGTGGAAATGCCCATACAACGGCGAGACCTTTTTCGTCGGCATGCCGTGCGAAGAGGCTATCAAGCGGGGCATCACGCCGCCGTGCAAGGAGCGGGCAGAGCCACCAGAATGAGCAAACCTCAAGCGTCAGAAAGACGTTTTGCGGGCAGAATTGGAAGATGCGGTTTCACCACCCGGCAAGGTGCCCGACGAAGAGGTTGCTCGGCTAGATCGCGGCATTGCTGACGCGGGGACGGAGCAGCATCTGCATGGATGTAAAGATGCGCCTGCGATGCCGTAGGCATCAATCGTCCGCTTTCGGCCAGAAGCGGCCGGTCGATATCGTCAGAGCGATCGTTGACCATGCCGCACCGCGCTCCCAGAATCCAGCTCCGACTAGAATGGGATCCTGCCTACAGATGACCTCTCGAATGACGACGAAACAAAGA
>JBCNQE010000030.1:0-6594 GCA_039592975.1 Ralstonia sp.
GCTTTGCTCGGAGATCGTCCGCCAGGCACCGGAAGTGCGACGCGCGGCAACGAATCGCATCAAAGAGTCAATTGACTTGATTGCCCGCCAATTGCCCGATTGGGGCAAGGAGTCCGCCCACGAGAGCACGCTCGTCATCTTTGCTTCCATGGTCGGAGGGCTGGTCCTAGCGCGTGCCGTCGATGACAGCAAGCTGTCCGATGAACTGCGCGAGGCTGTACTGAAGCGCCTTCTGCCCGCCAAGACCTAACCCTTTAAACACACGCTCCTTTTTCGCTCGCCCTCAAATATGTCAATCATCATATTCCAACCAATGAACGACTCCATTGCGCCCGTCACGGGCGCCCACCGCAGCTTGCACATCGCACTCAGCGCGCAGCCGCCCGTCTACCCGGGCGCGCCCGCCTAAGCCATTCACTTTTCCAAAAGAGGTCACAACTATGACTACCAAGCAACCTGTCGCGCTGGTCACCGGCGCGTCTTCGGGCATCGGCCTAGCCACCGCCAAATTGTTGTCTGACGCTGGCTACCAAGTCTATGGAACCAGTCGCCGCGGCGGTCCAGTGGACAACCTCCCCTTCACGATGCTGCAGCTTGACGTGACCAGCGATGCGTCCGTGGACGCGGCGGTCAATGCGGTTTTGCGCCTGCATGGCCGCATCGACCTGCTCGTCAACAATGCCGGCTTTGGCGTAGCGCCCGCCGGTGCCGAAGAAAGCTCCATGGCTCAAGCAAGCGCCATCTTTGAGACCAACCTCTTCGGGCTCGTGCGCATGACCCGTGCCGTTCTGCCGCATATGCGTCGGCAGGGAGGCGGCCGCATCATCAACATTGGCTCGGTCCTTGGCTTCCTGCCGGCCCCCTTCGCTGCGCTGTACGCCGCCACAAAACATGCGGTCGAAGGCTACTCCGAGTCGCTCGATCACGAGGTGCGCTCCAAGGGCATACGGGTGTCAGTCGTTGAGCCCGCCTATACGAAGACTCACTTCGACGCCAACCTCCTCGCCGCTGACATGCCGATCGCGGAATACCGTGCCGCAAGTGTTCCAGTGGAAGCGGCGCTCAGACGGGCATTCAGCAAGGGCGACGATCCATCCGTAGTAGCGAACGTTGTGTTGAAGGCGGCCACGGCGGCTCGCCCCAAGGTGCGCTACGTCGCCGGACGCGTCGCCCGGGTTCTGCGCGTGCTGAGGCGTTTTGGCCCTGCTGGTCTGATCGATTCTGGCATTCGCCGTGACTTGGACTTGGACAAAATCGCGACACCCCTCGCGGGCGTGCCTGTAACGCGGAACTGACCATAAAGACGGACCGATTGCGAACCCTTAGCGAGGCGGCCTGAACGCGTGCCACGACGCACGCATGGAGATCGCCCGGACCGAGCGATCCCCGCGCGTTGATCAGATCGTTGCAGCTGCAACGCGCGCGGCTACGTCGCGGACCATCCACTCCGGGCTAGCAAACACCGGCTTGCCGGTCAGTTGGGCAAGCGGTGTCACAAGGTGAGCGAGCGATGCCTGTGCTAACACGAGCCGATCTGTCCGCTGGGCGAGCGCCAGCGCTGACTCCATCACCAACGTATCGTGCTCGTCCCGTCGGCCCGCAGACAGCGCATCGAACGCGCCATCGACGAGAACGGATGCCACCTCCACGCGTGCCCCCGAGCCGCAGGCGTGCTCGGCGAGCAGCGAGCGACTGGGCTCCAGAGTGGAGCGCGTCGTACATAGCAAGCCGACGCGGCCATCGGTGCGCGCGACTTCGGCGTACATTGCATCGTCGATTTTCACGATCGGCACCGGCACGAGTGTTCGTGCCACGTCGATGGCCGGAGACGTGGATGAGCAGGTGAAGACGATCAGATCCGCACCCGCGTCGGCGGCCAGCATGGCCAGCGTCACGATACGCCGCGTGATCGTGGGCGAAGGCCCATCGCGCAACAGATCCTGCAGCACGCTCTCGTCGAGCATGTGGAAGCAGCGCTGGTCAGGCAGTTCCGTCAGAAAGCGTGGCCGAAAACGTTCGACCAGCGAGGCCACGGTGTGAATGAAAGCGATGGAATGGATCATGGCGCTGCGCTCTTTCTCAGTGCTTTCTCAAACCGATTGTCAGCCGGGTGCCGGCAGCGACCATCAGGCCGGCGGCCCAAAACACGCCCCCGGTACCGATCACAGACCCCGCGATGCCGGAGACCATGGGGACGCCGACGCTCGACACGTTGATCACGATCAACCGCATCGCAACCGCTTCCCCATAGCGATGCTCAGGCGCTAACCGATGCAGCAGGCTCATGACCATGGGTTGCACACTGCCAAGGGTGAGGCCGAGCAGCGCCGAGCACACGCCCATAGCCACAGGCGCATGCAGCAGCGGGTACATCGCGAACAGGATGACGGTCGCGGCCATTGCCCCTACCAGCACGACCCACTCGCGCAGGTGTGTCGCCACCAGTGGTGTCAGGATTCGCACGGCAGCGGCGCCGATACCGAATGCGCCCAGGATGCTGCCAATGGCCGAAGCCGGCAGGCCGCGTTCATGCCCCAACAGTGGAACCACGAAGGTATGCACGTCCCAGCACGCCGCCAGCAGCCACGTGACGATGAGAAGCCTACGCAGGCCCGGATCGCGCCAGAGGTTCCAGGCTCCGCCCGGGCGGCTACCCGGCTGCGCTGGACTGGGCATATGGTCGCGCACGCCTCGAACGGCGAGCCAGGTCAGCATCGGCAGTGCAGCCATCGCCAGAAACGCGGCACGAAACCCTGCCCCATCGATCACGATGCCGGCAGCGAGTGGGCCCAAAACATTCGACAAGGCCAGACCGATCGCGAGCCAGGAAAACGCATTCTGGAGTGCCCCCGGGCCGTTAACGATACGCGGCGTGTGGCGCTGCACCGCAATGATGGCGACACCGCCCGCCCCACCGATAAGCACCGCGCTCACGCAAAGCACCGGAAATATCGGCCATGCAGCAGCCAACGCACAGCCAAAGACGGCTACCGCCACCGACCGCAGGACTGGCCCTTTGAGCCCATGGCGCTCGCAGTACCGGCCTGCCGGCAGCGCGAGCAACACCTGGGAGAGCGCGAACAGGGCGATCAACCCTCCCACTGCCCCTTCACCCTGAGCCATACGCAGTGACATGGTCATGCGCATGCCCGCGACACACGCATTGAGGAACAGCTGAGTGAGCATCAGACATACCAACTCACTGGCCCGACGATGGAGGTGAGACACAGTAGGACTCTAGAAATCCGCCACGACGTTTTAAACTACATGGCAGTGGCGCTTCGACTATTCGCTGTGGTCGAGCGGTCGACTCAACCTTGGAAGACGTCATTGCACCACGGAGCTGCGACACGCTTGTCGCAAAATGGGGGCCCGATCGTCACGAAGCTGCTGTTTTAGACAGGCTCACAGCACGCCGTGCCGGAGGGGGCCTGGAACCAATGGACGATCCGATGCCCGCCCAGCCGTAGTGCACGCAGGCAAAGGTCGCCAGTTCCGCGATGCCGATGGCTCGGGTGGCCATGGAGCTGATGGCGCATGGGTAAGATGGGCGTCCGGTTGGTCGCCCTTTTTTCTCCTCACGCGATGGATCGGAAACGCGCTTAAGCGCTACGGTAGCAGTGGAATCTAAATTGCAGCGGGCCGAAAATCAAAACAACCCCGCCGGCTCCGCCGCCCGATCCCAGCTGTAAATAATCACCTCCCGCCGCCCCACCCCCTGCCCGCCGCCCACGGTGTAATTGATATCCACCGCCTCCATCTCGAACCCCGCAAAGCACCGGCGGATATCCGGATGGTCATTCAGGCTGACGATGGCTTTGCCCTTCATGCCGCGCATGAGCTGCGCCATCCGCTCGTACTCGCTGAACGGAAAATCGACGCCGTAGCCCTCGGTCTCCCAATACGGTGGGTCGAGGTAGAACAGCGTGTGCGGGCGGTCGTAGCGCTCAATGCAGTCGGCCCAGTTCAGGTTCTCGATGTACGTGCCGGCCAGGCGCAGGTGCGCGGCGCTCAATGACTCCTCGATGCGCAGCAGGTTTGGCGCCGGCGCCGTGGTTGCAGTGCCGAACGTCTGCCCTTCCAGCTTGGCGCCGAAGCATGTGTGCTGCAGGTAGTAGAAGCGCGCGGCGCGCTGGATGTCCGTGAGCGTGTGTGGCGGTGTGCCCTGCAGGATCTTGAACATCTCCCGGCTGGTCAGCAGCCACTTGAAGTGCCGCACGAACTCTTCGAGGTGATGCTGCACGACGCGGTACAGGTTCACCAGATCGCCGTTGATGTCGTTGATGACCTCGACGCTGGCAGCGGGCCGCAGGAAGTACAGCGCGGCGCCGCCGGCGAAAACCTCGACGTAGCACTTATGGGCGGGAAAACGGGAAAGCAGGAGATCCGCGAGGCGACGCTTGCCGCCGATCCACGGAATGATCGGTGTTGCCATTGGTATCAATTGAGCCTAAGTGCTTTGCTAGAATCGTCGCGCCTCCTAGGAAGGTAGGCGGGCCTTGGCTTGGCTCACTGGCTCCCCCAGTGGGTCCGGCGGCCATGATGGTGTTGCCGCACCATTGCGGTCGCCCGTCTTTACGGCTGGGCGTAGATGCCAGCCGATTCAAGCGTGCGCAGGCCAGTTGCTGCGCACGTTTGTTTTGCACGCCCGCGCGCTGATTGACTCCGGGCGCGCGTCGGTGCAGATTTCCGATTTGATTGAGGCGGGGGTGTAGACGCCAAACTGCCGCAAGCATCTCGGAAGTCTTTGGCCTTGCGATGTGGCGGTCCGAGTGAGACTTCGAGCAAAGAGAGTGTGCGCAAGCCAGCCAGACAAGCTTTACACGATCACTTTGCGCTTACGGCGTCCGACAGCAATGTGTACCCATAGGGCGACACAGGACAAAAGACCCGCCGACCAGTGAAGATACTCTGCACTCTCGCGCAACAACTGGCCATTAACGTAGTACAACGCATAGCCCGTGGCGACCAAAATCAATGAGAGAGAGCCGAGCAACGCTCCTGCTGCGCGATTACGTTTTCGCATCCATGCGTTGCGGATATGCGGCCCCCACAGCATTCCAAACAGGTAAAGCGCTGCCATGGCGGCCGCACCGTGCAGCTTCATGCTCCAAGCGAGCACCAGCGTTCCGACTTCGCTACCGTCATCTGAAAAATGCATGACGAGCCAAGCGAGGCCCGTAGCGAGCAGGACAGCGAATGCGCCATAGACCAGCCAGCGCCGTCGGGCACTAAGGCGAAATGCGCTTTCGCGCAGATGAAAGGACAAACGCGGTGGAACGGTCATGGAGTACTGTGGGGCGCCTAAGCTGGCGAGTATACGACCACTGCCCCACCGTACCGTGTCAACAGCGGATGCGCTTCATCACCAGTAGCAAGCACGACTTTGGTCAGCGCGTCGGCCAACATGCAACTGGGCGCCTGCACGGTTGCTCCGGCAAGCGGTGGCAGCATCCTGCCGCTGGCATCGCGGATACGGGATGCACTTTCGACGGCTGCGCCAAAACCGCCAGCCGTCGAACTGGCCAGTGCAGCGTTATCAAGCAGCACAGACACTGCAACACGGGCGGCGTTTCGCGGGTCACGCACCTGTACCGACATCGGACGGGTGCCATGGTGGCGTAGGTCGCCGCCGGCATTCACCAGCGCGCTCTCCACGGCGAAACCGCGTAACACGTCGATTGCACAGTCCACTGCAAATCCCTTGGCGATGCCTCCCAGATCCATGTGTGCACAGGTTTCTTTGACGACGATATCGCCGTCGAAGGAAACGGGAAAGCGCGTATCTGCGAGGAAGTCGACGGGACCGATACGGCAATCGAACGCCCGCTCCGACAAGTCATGCAGTTCCGCCGCAAGGCGCAGAACGGCAAGGGTCCGAGAATCTGCAATGAGCCTCTCACCCGGCGCCGCGCGATTGATCGCCTGCAGTTCACTGTCCTCCGCATGAAGAGTCAGCAGTGCATGCACGGCGGCAATCTCGTCGAGCGCTGCGGCCACGGCGACACCGGCATCAGAGCCTTCGGCCCGCACCTCAACAAGCGTACCGAGCAGCGGCCGCGCACGCCGACAAACAGGCGCGTCCACCAAGCGCCTCAGCTCTTGATGAGCGCCAGTTGTGCCATCACCGCGATGCGGCGAATACCGTCGGTAAGGTGAGTGCACGACAGCGTTGCGCCGCTGATATTGTTGATATCGTCGCCGATGCGCAGCGCCGACTTCGCCGACTTACCTAAGAACTGTGCACGCCACGGCTTATTGCGGACTTCGTAGCCGTGGCTTTCTCGATAGGTGAGGATTTCCACGCCGCTGATTTCGCCGGCCGAGTTCAGGGCCACGGCGTAATTGATAAGCTCGAATTTACCGATGACGGCGTCGGTCACGAAGTAGCCGAGCGCCTTATCGCCTTGCTTGGCTTGCCATGCGCGCCACGCACCCGGCTTGGCCGGGCCGCCCGCACGTTCGGACAGCTGCCTGAGCTGGTCGGCTGAGAGCGTGAGCGGCACCGGCTCGAAGCCTGTGGCGTCAGGAAACATTGCTTTCTGGGCCTCGGCAGCGGACAGGTAGTCCGCCGCAAACGCCTTGGTGACGATC
>JBCNQE010000031.1:0-6351 GCA_039592975.1 Ralstonia sp.
TTCACCACTGAGGGCGACGTCGGTGCGCGTACGATCTCCGCTTGCTGCAGCTCACGCGTGAGGAACAGGTCGTATGCGCTGCCTTTGCCCACGACGACGCGATTACCCGCGCGGTCCACATCGGCATTGGTGCGGACGGGCGAATCGTCACGCACAAGGTAGTAGCCCTCGATCAGCACGTAAGGTTCGGTGAACGAGATGCTTGCCGCGCGGCGCGGGTCGATAGCGAAGAAACCGATGTCGGCTTGTTCCTGCGACACCACGTCGACGGACTTGCCAGCCGCATCGACCACGACGAGTTCCAATTCGACGCCCAGCTTGTCCGCCAGCGAGCGCGCCAGATCAACCGACACGCCAACGGCCTGTCCTCGGGCGTCCAATCCGGCGAGGATCGGGTTGCCGGTGTTGATAGAAGCGCGCAGGACGCCCGTTGGGGCAATTGCAGCAAGCAGCGTCGAATCGATGGACATGGTGCGTTCGTTGGCTAAGGGGTGAGGATGTTCGAGATCTTGGAAATGGCGTCGAGCGTGTGGCGCAGGTGCGCGCGCATCATGTTCGAGGCCTCTTCGTTGCGCTCGCGTTCGAGCAGTTCGAGGATGTAAAGGTGCTGCTTGGCGTGTTCGGGATAGCGCTCGCGATGCTGCATCGAACGATACGACAACAGGCGGCGCACGCGATTGACGCGACGGATGGTGTCGATGAAGAACGCGTTGCCCGAGGCCTCCACCAGCGATTCATGGAAGCGAACGCCACGGTCGTGGAGTTGGTCGGCGGTGTCGGTTTCGATGCCGCCGTCGAGCAGGTGGTTCTCTGCGGCACGCAGCCGTTCGATGACGCGTTCGTCCAGCCGATACGTCGGCTCCAGCAATGCCGCCGGCTCAAGTGCCAGGCGCAGGCGATACGACTGCAGCAGGCTGTCCGGCGTGGTCAGCATGGTTGAGAACTGCCAGCCGTAACCCGGCTTGCGCTCGGCCCACCCCTCCTGCGCGATGCGGCCGAGCACGCTGTTGAGCTGTGTGGTCGTGAGCCCATAGCGCGTGCGGATGGCCTGCTCGGCAAACTCATCGGGCAGCAGACCCTTGAGGCGGTCGTCGGCAATCTGGAAATACGCGCGGGTCACCACGTCGTCTTCATCCAGGCCCAGCTCGGTGGCGACCACCGAAGCCGGCGCCGTGACCGGCTTGGCGACAAAGTAGCCGCGGTTTTTCTCACGCGCGAGGATGCCCTTTTCATGTAGCAGCGCCAGCGCCTCGTTGACGGGCGAGCGCGACACGCGCAGCCGGTCGGCAATCATCTGCGCGGGCAGGTGCGAGCCGACCTCCATGCCCTCGGCCTGGATCAGATCGACGATTTGCGTAGCGATGGGGCGGTCGTGCTTCATGGCGTGTGGGGCATGGGGCACGGGCATCTGCGGGTTACGCCGAGGCGGTCGCGTGTTGTTCCGCCAGCGTGTCCCCCAAGATAGAGGGGATCACGCCGCCACGACGGAGCAGCGCGGTTTCGAGCTGCGTTTCCACAGCGGCGGTCGCTTCGAACGTTTCCACACGGCCATCGGCGCGATGAATGCTGACCGGGACAGTGCAGCGCGGTTCGATCCGCTCGGGCGGCGCAGAGATGTGAACCGTATCGCCCGGCTGAATGGCCAGCGCCTGCGGATTCATCCCTACCGGAAACCGCAGCGGCAAGATGCCCATGCCAATCAAATTGGAACGGTGAATGCGCTCGAAGCTTACCGCAATGACCGCCCGGATACCGAGCAGCCGCTGCCCCTTGGCCGCCCAGTCGCGCGACGAGCCGGTGCCGTAGCGCGCACCCGCCAGGAGCACAACTGAAGCACCTTCATCGTGATAGCGCTGCGCGGCTTCGTGGATCGGCATGACATCGCCGCTGGGTGCGTGCACGGTGTGGGCGACAGGCGCACCAGGTGCCAGCAAGTTCACTAGCGTCTTGTTGTAAAACGCGGCGCGCACCATCACCTCCCAGTTGCCGCGGCGCGATGCGAAGACGTTCAGGTCGTTGCGATCGTCCCCGCGCTCCACAAGGAAATCGGCGACGAAGCTGTCCTTCGGAATCGCGCTGGCCGGCGAGATGTGGTCGGTCGTGATGTCGTCGCCCAGTACGAGCAGCGGGTGGGCGTCGAACTCGCCGAGCTGGCTCCCCGCGTCCAGCGCCGCGAATGGCGGGCGGCGCAGCGCGGTGGACTGCGCATCCCACGGGTAGCGTGCAGTCGTGGGGGCATCGATGGAGGCCCACATCGGGTTGCCGGTTGCAACGGCGAAAGCACGGCGGTAGTCCGCTGGCGATGTGCCAAGTTGGACCAGCGCGTCGATTTCCTCACGCGTCGGCCACAAGTCGCGCAGGTAGATAGGGGTGCCGTCTGCGGTGGTTTGCAACGGCTGCTTGTTCAGGTCGAGCGCGGCATCGCCCGCCAGCGCAAACGCAATTACCAGCGGCGGCGACATGATGAAGCCCAGGCTCAGATCCGGATGCACGCGCCCCGGAAAGTTGCGGTTGCCCGACAGCACCGCAACTGGTGCGGTCTCGCCAAGTGCAATGGCCTGCTGGATGGGTGCCGTGAGCGAGCCGGAATTGCCGATGCAGGTCGTGCAGCCAAAGCCGACGATGTCGAAGCCGACCGCCGACAAATCCTCAATCAAGCCAGCGCGCTGCAGATACTTGGCAGCCGCAGGCGAACCCGGCCCGAGCGAGGTCTTTACCCACGCCGGCACGCGCAATCCACGTTCATGTGCACGGCGTGCGACCAGTCCTGCCGCAATCAACTGCGCAGGGTCCGACGTATTGGTGCAACTCGTGATGGCCGCAATGGCGACAGGGTGCGCGGGCAGCGTTGCGCTCGGTTGCGCGTTCGCGGCGACGGCGGACAACGCGGGCCCCGTCTGCGTATAAGGCAGTAGGTCCTGAGGCCGGCGCGGCCCCGCCACGTGCAGATGCACGGTGCTCAGGTCGATTTCGAGCACGCTGGTGTAGCGCGGTGTGTTGTCCGGGTCGAACCACAGACCGGCGCGGCGGTGCAGCGCCTCGACCTGTGCAATGGCGTCTTCCGATCGGCCGGTCGCGCGCAGGTACGCCAGCGTCTTTGTGTCCACAGGGAAGAAGCCCGTGGTCGCACCGTACTCGGGTGCCATGTTGGCGACGACGGAACGCTCGCCCGCCGTGAGCGTCGCCACGCCCGGCCCGAAGAACTCCACAAACTCGCCCGACACGCCGATGTCGCGCAGTACCTTCGTCACCGTCAGCGCCAGATCGGTGGCCGACGAGCCCGCCGGCAGCGCGCCGTCCAGCCGGACGCCAATCACGTCCGGAATGCGCTGCATGACCGGCATGCCAAACATCACCGTCTGCGCTTCCAGCCCGCCCACGCCCCAGCCCAGCACGCCGATGCCGTTGATCATCGGCGTGTGGCTGTCGGTGCCGATCAGGGTATCGGGCACCAGCCACTGCGCACCGTCGATGGTCTGCACGGTGGCCACCGTGGCCAACTGCTCCAGGTTGATGGTGTGCATGATCCCCGTGCCCGGCGGGTGAATGCGCACGCCGCGCAGCGTGTTCGACGCCCAGCGCAGAAAGCGGTAGCGCTCCGCGTTGCGGCGCATTTCGATCTGCAGGTTGCGCGTGGCGGCATCGGGTTGCGCGTAGGCCTCGACGGCCAGCGAGTGGTCGACCGACACATCCACAGGCAGCACAGGGTTGAGCGCGGCTGGGTCAGCGCCAGCTTCGGCCAGTGCGTCGCGCATGGCTGCGATGTCCACCAGCGCGGGCGTGCTCGTCGTGTCGTGCATTAGCACGCGGTTCGGCTGGAAGGCGATCTCTTCCTCGCTGGTGCCGGTGTCCAGCCAGCGCAGCACGCCGTTCACCGCGCGCTGGCGCTCTTCACCTTGCGTGTTGCGGATGACGTTCTCGAGCAACAGACGCAGCACGACCGGCAGCC
The DNA here is from genome assembly GCA_039592975.1 of Ralstonia sp. Classification (GTDB taxonomy): domain Bacteria; phylum Pseudomonadota; class Gammaproteobacteria; order Burkholderiales; family Burkholderiaceae; genus Ralstonia. The sequence continues at coordinate 3,950 of JBCNQE010000031.1, forward strand.
GCGTGAGCACGCTGCCGAACATCGTGGGCAGATCGACATACCGATAAGTGGCGCCATCAACACTTACCGACGCTTCAGGTGGGGTGTAGGTGTTTTCCATGACTGTATTTTTGCACGTGTATACGAAAAAATGCAATCAAGTGGAAACCCCAACCATCAGAAACCACACGGAGACACGCATGAAACCGGCCCTTGCCGACCCCTCCAACGCTCCTGCGCCCAGCCCTTTGCGGCGGCGCCTGCTGCAGGCGGCAGCGTTGGCATCCGTGGGCGCGCCCGTCATGGCCGCGGCCGCCACGCACCTCACTTCAACGACTTCGAAACCCATGACTATGTATGCCTACGTTGGCTCGCGCACCACGCGCGAACGCAACGCCCGTGGCGACGGGATCAGCGTGTTCCGCGTCAACACGCACACCGCCGCGCTTGAGCCTGTGCAGCTCGTCAACAATCTGGTGAACCCCTCGTTCCTGGCGATCAACCGCGCGGGCGACCGCCTCTACACCGTGCATGGGGACTTGAGCGACATCAGCGCCTTTGCCGTCGACCGCGCCAGCGGCCAGCTCACCTTCATCAACAAGCAAAGCACGCAGGGCAAGAACCCGGTGCATCTGGCGATCGACCCGTCGGGCCAGTTCATGGTAGTGACGAACCACATCGGCGCGAGCTTGGCGGTGCTGCCGATTGGCGGCGATGGCGCGCTGGGTGAGGTCACGCAACTGGTCAAGCTCGACGGCCCCACCGGTCCGCACCGCGTCGAGCAGAAGCAGGCCAAGCCGCACTTCAACCCGTTCGATCCCACGGGCCGCTTTGTCATCGTGCCGGACAAGGGGCTGGACCGCACGTTCGCCTTCCGGTTTGCCGATGGCCGCCTCACACCTGCCGCGCCCAGCTTTGTGGAAGCGCGCGAAGGCGCCGGCCCGCGCCACGTGGCGTTCCACCCGAACGGCCACTTTGCCTACGTCGTCAACGAGCTGGATTCGACCGTCACCACTTACGGCTACGACGCCACCACCGCGACGCTCACACCGCGACAGGTGCTGTCATCGCTGCCGGACACCTTCACCGGCAACAGTCGCGCATCGGAAATCGAAGTCGATGCTGCCGGCCGCTTCGTCTACGCATCCAACCGCGGCGACGACAGCATCGCCGTATTCCGCATCGACTCCGCAACAGGGCTGCTGCATTTCGTGGGCGCTGACAAGACGAGCGGCCGCACGCCGCGCTTCTTCACCATCGCGCCGGGCGGCCGCTTCCTGTACGCGCTGAACGAAGACAGCGACACCATCGTTGCCTTCGGCATTGACCCACATAGCGGGCGCCTGCGCCCGACCGGCCACAGCGTGCAGAGCGGCAGCCCCGTCTGCATGGTGTTCTCGCATCCGGCTTGAAGAAGGTGAACAACGTGTCCAATCCCACTGTCTCAACACACGCCAACACGATGGCCACAGCACTGCCGGACGAACAGGCAATCGTGCGCAAGATCACCTGGCGCATCATTCCGTTCGTGTTCGTGCTGTACATCATTTCGTATCTCGATCGCGCCAACATCGGCTATGCGGCGCTGCAGATGAATAAGGAACTGGCGCTCAGCAGCGAGGCTTTCGGCTTCGTCTCGGGCATCTTCTTCATCGGCTATTTCCTGTTCGAGGTCCCGAGCAACGTCATGCTGAACCGCTTCGGCGCGAGACGCTGGATCGCGCGCATCCTCGTCACGTGGGGCATCGTGGCGATGGCGTCCGCTTTTGTGCAAAGCGCGACGCAGTTGTACGTACTGCGCTTTCTGCTGGGCGTGGCGGAAGCCGGCTTCTTCCCTGGCATCATCGTCTACCTGACGTACTGGTTCCGTGCGCGCGAGCTGGCGACCACCGTATCGCTCTTCACTGCCGCGATTCCCGTGTCGTACATCATCGGTGCGCCGCTTTCCACGTGGATCATGGACAACGTCCACTGGCTGCAATGGAGCGGCTGGCGCTGGATGCTGTTGCTCGAAGGCGCGCCCGCGGTGATTGGCGGCGTGCTGTGCTACCTGTACCTGGCCGACCGCCCGAAAGATGCGCGCTGGCTATCCGAAGCCGAACGCGACTGGCTGCTCGCTGAACTGGAGCGTGACAAAAAGGCCCGCCCCGCTGCCGCACACCTTGGCACGCTCAAGGTGATGGCGAATCCGAAGGTGCTCTACCTGTCATTCATCTACTTCGTCTATCAGTGCGGCAGCCTGGGCATCGGTTACTGGATGCCGCAGATCATCAAGGGCTTCTCGGCCAAGCTGTCGCACACGCAGGTCGGGCTGATCGCAATGCTGCCGTATGTGGTTGCAACGGCCGCGATGATCTGGTGGTCGCGCCGCTCCGACAAGCGTGCCGAGCGTCGTCTGCATTCGGCCATTCCGCTGGGCGTGG
>JBCNQE010000032.1:0-6253 GCA_039592975.1 Ralstonia sp.
ACCGCGATTGCCACTTCATCTTCGGTGACGTGTGCACGGCCGTGCTGGTCGAGCGCGCCGAAGACACGCGCTCCACAGACGCCTGGCGCGTGCTCGGCACCAAATGCGCGACGAGCTTTTCCAACAACATCCGCAACAACGCCGGCTACCTCTCGCGCAGCGAAGATCGCAACCCGGACGACCGCGATCAGCTTTTCCGCCAGGAAGGCCGCAAGGTCTTCAAGGAAGTCTGCCCGATGGCCGCCGAGCACATTGCCGGCCATCTGCAGCAACTGGGCCACGCCCCGGCCGACGTGCGCCGCTTCTGGCTGCATCAGGCCAACCTGGCAATGAATCAGCTGATCGGCAAGCGCCTGCTTGGGCACGACGCATCGGCCGACGAGGCGCCGGTCATTCTCGACGAGTTCGCCAACACGGCATCGGCAGGTTCCATCATTGCGTTCCACCGCCATCGTGCCGATCTGAAGTCGGGTGACCTGGGCATGATCTGCTCGTTTGGCGCGGGCTATTCGATCGGCAGCGTGGCGGTGCAGAAGCAGTAATCGATCTGCACCAAATCGCGGGCGGCGTTCAGGTCTGACCGGGCAGCGTCGCGGCGAAAAAATCCAGCGCCCGGCGCACGGCCTGGGCATGCACCGCATCGCGATCGACACCGGGGTTGTCCTTGCACAGCACCGGCACATGGGGTGCGGCACCTGGCAGGCACGTATCCACGAACGTGTAGTGCGACGCGCCCGGCACCAGCAGCAGATCGGCCTTGGGCAGCATCTTGGCGGCGCGTCGCGCGTTGGTGTCGACGGGCACGGTGACATCCGCGTCTCCGGCCATCAGCGAGACGGGGATGCCGATGTTGCCGAGCGACGTGGCGTCCATCGCCATGCCCAGGGCGGGCGCCATCGCAAAAACGGCCTTGATGCGTGCGTCGCGGTAGGACGCTCCGGAGCGGGCGAGGGACGCTTCCGTCTGCGGTGACCTTGTTGTGTCGGCAGCGGGGCTGATCTGCGCGCGGGCCATCTCCGGCGGGTGGCAGATGGCGTCTGCCTGTGGCGAGCCGCAGAACGCCATGAAGGCCGCGACATCCGTGCGTGCGCCGGCCAGCTCCAGAACGGTATAGCCACCCAACGAAAAGCCCACGGCGCCGATGCGCGTGCGATCGACATGCGCGCCCAATACGGGATCGGCAAGCACGCCATCCAACACTTCGCTCATATCGGTGGCGCGCTCCCACCAGAGCATGAAGCCCTCGCGCGTGAGCGGTTCAAGCGCCGTGTTGCCCGGGTGGTTCACGCCCGCGACGATGTAGCCGTGCGCGGCCAGGGCAGCGGCCATCCAATCGAGGCTTCCGGCTGTGCCGCCGGTGCCGTGTGAAAGCAGCAGCAGCGGATATTGAGCCTGCGTTGAAGCGACGGGCGCCTCCCCCGCAGATGGCTGCATGCGGAACGGCGACGCGCCGGGCACATCGACGTTGTGCGAAACCTCCGGTACGGAAATGTCCACCGGATACCAGACGTTGGTGATCAGCGCCTGCGTGCGCGCCCCACGCCAATGGCGCTCGGCCTGCGGATGGAATGCGCGGGTGGCTTTACCGACGTGGTACGGCGCAGCAGGCTCATTGGCGGAACCGCCATAGGGCGCGCCCACGGCAAAGGCCGCCAGCGCGGCGGCAAGGCAACGACGCAACATCTTCACTCCTTGCGGATGGGAATCATCAGGTCGGTCACGCAGGCGCGCGGCGGGTGGTGCCGCCCGGGGCTGCGATACAGCTCAAGCGCCGGCCGGTCGTCCGGTTCGAAGCCATAGCTGGGGAGGCAGCCGCCATAGAGCGCCTGCATGGTGGGTGCGATCAGCGCATAGGGGCCGATCAGCCGATGGCAAGCGTAGAGACCGCCTTCGATGCGCATCGGTTGCAGGCGACCCGTGATCGCGCGCGGCGCATCTAGGATCACCCCCGCGAAGTATTCGAACGAGCCGGGCGTTTCCGGATCGCCATAGCAGATGCCAATGCGGTCGGGCGCGTCCGCCGATTCCAACTCGATGCCGAGCAGCTGCCGCAGCGTGACGAATGTCTGACGGATGGTGGCGACGGGGCCGTTGTGGCGCAGGCAGAGCGCGTGCAGCGGCGGCTGTTCGATCAGCTCGATGGGGGGCAGGTCTGCGGTCTCGGCGCTGCGCACATTCAGCGCCTGCTGCCGGGTCTGGAACGCGCGCGGGCTCACGCCGGTGAACTCGCGGAAAGCGCGTGCGAATGCCTGCGGGCTGCCGTAGCCGACGTTGAGCGCGACATCGGTGACGGAGTCTTCCACGCCGCTCAAACGGTGCGCAGCCTGCGCCAGCCGCAGGCGCTGGACGGTCTCGAACACGCCTTCGCCGGTGAGCGCGCGGTAGATGCGATGAAAGTGAAATGGCGACAGGTGCGCCACCGCCGCCAGGCTCTGCAAGGTATGCGGCGCGGCGGGGTCGGCCAGGATCGCCTCGATGACGCGGGCGATGCGGCGGTAGTAGTCGTGTTCGGTGCGGGGCTTCATGCGGCAAAGCATAGTCGCCCCGCCGCCGTCGCGCGGTGCAGCGATTGCGCAAAATGCGCGTGCGGCAGAGGCGTCCTGCTACCGTCCGCCCGTGGCCCGCAGGGTGGAGGCGAAGGTCCGCAACGCCTTCTTTGCGGCTGGATCGGCGAGCCGCGAATGCAGCACCACGCTGCGCGACGGCAGCGGCGGCAGGCCAAGCGCATCGCCCACATCGATGGTGCCGGTGGGTGCGACGCGTCGGCTGAGTGCCGCCACTGCAAGGCCGGCCGCCACCGCCGCGCCGATGGTGGCGACGCCACCGCCGATAAACACCTCTTGCCAGGCGATGCCCGCGGCGTCCAATGCCGTTGTTGCCATCTGCCGGATGCGGCACGTTTCGGTCTGGTTGGCCAGGCGGACCGGTTCGCCCGCGCGGTGCTCGAAATCGGGTGCGGCCATCCAGCCGAAAGGCTCTTCCATGAGGATCTCGCCGTCGGTGCGGCGGTTGTCGTGGCGCAGCACGATGGCGGCATCCAGCACGCCGCCTTCGAACATCTCCAGGACTTCCCAGGAACTGGCGATGCGGATTTCCAGTGTGAGCGTCGGTTCGGCCCGGCCCATCTGTCGCAACAGGCGCGGCAGTTCCGCGCCGACGATGTGGTGGCTCATCCCGACCGACAAGCGCCGCCGTTCCACGCCAAACGAGCCCAGCGCGCCTTCGTGCGCAGCGACCAGGTCACGCGCTGCCGCGAGAAACGCCGCGCCATCCTGCGACAGCCGCACCAGGCGCGGCGTGCGCTCCAGAAGCCGGCGGCCCAGTGCATCTTCCAGCCGCTTGATCTTTAGGCTCACCGCGGATTGCGTCGAATCCATGGCTTCTGCCGCGCGCGTGAAGCTCTTCAGATCGGCCGTCAGCACGAAGGCCTGGACAGCCTCCAGGTCGAGCATTCTCATGTTCAATCATTTTGAAATCGAATGATTGAAATATCTTAGGATGTCTTTTTGCAATGAGCAATGTGGGGCATGCTGTGGTCACTGCAAACCAAGGAGTGGACCATGCCCCTCGTTCAAGTGTCGCTGCGGCGCGGCAAGCCTGCCGCTTATCACCAGGCCATTTTCGACGGCGTCTATCGCGCCATGCGCGAAACATTCAACGTGCCGGAAGACGACCGCTTCATGACGCTGACCGAGCACGACGCGAGCACCTTCAGCGTCAGCCCGACGTACTTCGGCATCGCGCGCAGCGACGACGTGGTGATCATCCAGATCACCGCCAACAACACGCGCAACCGTGAGCAGAAGCAGGCGCTCTATCGCCGCATCGTCGAGCTGCTGGGCGACAAGCCCGGCGTACGGCCCGAAGACGTATTCATCAACCTCGTGGAGGTGCTGCCCGAGAACTGGTCGTTCGGCCACGGCATCGCGCAGTATGCAAAATGACACCGCGCCAGGCGCTGATGGCGCACCTGGGCGGCTTGCTCTGGGGAATGCTGCTCATCGTCGGCGCGGCGGTCGCATTGGCGGCCGTCGCGCGCGACGTATTGCAGATGCTCAGTCCTTGAGCGAATTGCCCAGCATGTCGAGCAGGAACTGCGTGCCGCGCTCGCGCGATCCGGAATCGTCGTAGCCATCGAGGAAGGCGCCTTGCTCCGTCATGACGAGGTGCGTGCCGCCGGAGCCGTCCTTGGGCTCACGCAACTCCAGCGTGGCCAGCGAGGCGGAAATCTTGCGATCGTCCAGGTGCATCACATACGAATAGACGACGCGTTCGTTCGGGATGACGTCGTGATACAGCGCCTCGAAGCTGGAGACGACGCCGCTGTCCCACCGGCCCTTCACGACTTCGCGGCCGCCGGGCGTGGCATCCATTTCACGCACGAGCAGCGTGTAGCCGTTGCCGCCGGCAAACCACTTGGCCTTGGCGGCCGGGTCGGTCAGCGCCTTGAACACGCGCGAGCGCGGTGCGTCGTACGTGCGCTCCACCGTAAAGGTGGCATGCACGACCGAGCGCTGGATGCCATCGGCCACCGGCACGCTTGCGGCTTCGCGCTCCAGCTTGTCGAGCGTCTGCTTCCAGCCTTCGGACGCGCCCTTGATCATCATCTCGGCAATTGGCGCCAGCGGCGTGTGGGTCTGCGTGACTTCCATGCGCGTGCCGCCGCATTCTTCGGCAAACGTGACGACGGTGTGGGCGTTCATCAGCGGGCGGTTGTCGCCATCCACCACGTTCATGTCGATGACGAGGCGCGCGTTGGGCACGATCTCCAGAAAGTGGCCGCGCGACCAGTGGTCCTGCCCCTCGGGCGAGCGCATGCACACATCGAACTTGCCCCCTACGCGAAACTCCACTGTTGCGTCCGGCACCGTGAAGTGCGTCGGGCAGAACCAGCGCTTGATGTGGTCGGCGGTGCTCCAGGCCTTGAAGACCCAGTCGCGTGAAACGGGGAAGGTGCGTGAGATCACGAGGGGGCGCAGGGTTGTGCCGGCGGGGCTTTCAATGGTCGTCGTCATGCAAGTCTCCTTGGGTTTTGAGCGTTTCCAGATAGGCGCCCAGGCGGTCGAAGTGCTGTTCCCACTCCAGGCGTCGTTGGTTGATCCACTGCTCGGCGAGGCTCAGCGCCTCGGGTTCGATACGGCAAGTCCGCACGCGGCCCACCTTTTCCGATCGCACGAGACCGGAGTTCTCCAGCACCGACAGGTGCTGCATCACCGCGGGCAGCGAGATGTCGAGGGGTTGGGCAAGTTCGCTCACCGAGGCCGGCCCGCGCACGAGCTGCACCAGCATCGCGCGCCGGTTGCCGTCGGCCAGGGCCTGGAAGGCGAGATCGAGGGAAGTGTCATGGTTAAGCATGTGGTTAACTATAGCGACTCTGAATAGTTAAGCAAGTACTTTATCTTTCTGTCGTTGACACACCAATTTACTTCGCATACAAAGTAAAACACCTCGCATGCGAACTAAATCGATGTCATGGACAGCACCCCGCATACCATTCCCGCCACGGACGGCTACCCGCTCGGGGCCATGCTCTGGACGGCCGCCGGCGCGCCGCAGGGCGTGGTCGTCATGCACCCGGCCACCGGCGTGCCGCAGCGCATCTACCAAGCCTTTGCCAAATTCCTGGCCAAGCGCGGCTTCCACACGATCACGTATGACTACCGCGGCATCGGCGCATCGCGGCCCAAGAGCCTGCGGCGTTTTGCGGCCCGCATGCGCGACTGGGCGCTGCTCGACGCCGAAGGCGTGATGCGATGGGCACGGGCGCGCTACCCCAATCTGCCGCAACTGGCGGTCGGACACTCGGTGGGCGGCCACGCCATCGGCCTGTGCTGCGCCGACTGGGATGTCGCGGGCGTGGTGCAAGTGGCCTGCCACACAGGCAATTCGCGGTTCATCCGCCAACGCGGCGAACGCTGGCGCGTGGAGCTGATCCTGCGCGGCATTGGCCCGTTGATGGCGCGGCTGATCGGCTACGTGCCCGGCAAGCGCATGGGCCTGGGCGAAGACCTGCCGGGCGGCGTCGCCATCGAATGGGGCGCCTGGGCCGGCATGCAGCGCTACTTTTTCGATGACCCCACGCTCGGCGCCATCGAGCGCTTCAACCGCGTGACGCATCCCGTGCTGGTCTACGGCTTTGACGACGACCCGTGGGCCACGCCCGCCGCCATCAACGCGTTGACCATGCACTTCACGAACACGTGGGTCGAGCGCCGGCAGATCGCGCCTGCGCAGGCCGGCGGCGCGGTGGGGC
>JBCNQE010000033.1:0-6183 GCA_039592975.1 Ralstonia sp.
CGGCTTGCAGCCGGCCGGCGCGCAGATCGGCCAAGACGTCCAGCCGCGACTTGTAAGCGATGCCATGCCCCGCAACCGCCCAGCGGCGCACGAGTTCGCCGTCGTCGGCAATGCGGTTGCCGGTGACCCGCACAACGTGCGCCTGACCGTCGCCGCTCGCACCGTGAAAGGTCCACTGGTCGTGCGTGGTGTCGGACAGGGCCAGCAGCAGGCAGTTGTGCTGACGCAGATCGTCGGGGGTCTTCGGCACGCCGTGCCGCGCAAAGTAGGCCGGCGCCGCGCACAGCACGCGGCAGTTGTCCGGCGCCAGCGGCAGCGCCACGAGGGACGAATCCTCCGGCTCGCCATAGCGCACCGCGACATCGACGCGCTGCCGGAACATGTCGACCAGCCGGTCGCCGATGCGCACTTGGAGCGCCACCGCCGGGTGGTCGGCGAGGAAGTCGTCGAGCCAGCCGGTGAGCACGTTGCGGCCGAGGTCTGACGGAATCGACAGCGACACATCGCCGCCGATGGCTTGGCGCCCGAGCGCGAGCGCGTCCTGCCCGGCCTGCAGATCCGCCAGCGCACGGCGCGCGTGTTGCAGGTAGCGCTCGCCCTCCTGTGTGAGCGCCAGGCTGCGCGTGGACCGCGCCAGCAGCCGCACGCCGAGTTCCGCTTCCAACCGCTTGATGGCCGCGCTTGCTGCCGCGGGCGCAATGTTCAATACGCGTGCAGCCGCCGACAGGCTGCCGTTGTCCACGGCCAGCACGAGGATGGCGAGGTCGTCCAGGCGGATCATGGCGTGTGGTGTCGAGTGCGAAGGCGTCGAAGGATGGACGGCATCTTACCGAGCGCCTAGCCGGCGCGCACGGTCGCCCAATCCAGTCCGAACCGTGCGAGGTATTTGCGCAGCCGGTCGGCGTCATTCACCTTGGCCTTCTCGGTGCGCGACACGTCGAAGAGCCGGCGCCCGGCATCGGACAGCGATGCCGATTCGCGGCACACGGCAATCACGTTTTCCAGCTGCATGCGGTCGAACAGGTCGATCGATGCCGCCGCGTCGCCGATCAAGTTGGCAAGGCTGTTACCTTTGCCTGCTAGATCCGGCTCGGCCCACGTGCGTTGCAGGCGGGCGATTTCGTCTGCGACATCGGCTTCGGTAATGCGTCCGCCTTCGGCCAGCGTTGCCAGCCGCGTGACGCTGGCCGACAGCTCGCGGAAGTTACCCGTCCAGCGCGCCTGCGGCGAAGTGACGAACTTCAGATAGATGCGGCGCGCTTCGGTATGGAAGCGCACTTGCTCACCGTGCTCGCGTGCAAAACGGGCGAGTTCGAAATCGAGGTTCGGTTCCAGGTCTTCAGGGCGATCGGCCAGGCCCGGCAGGTCGAAGGTCCACAGATTGATCCGCGCGTATAAGTCTTCGCGAAAGCGCCCCTCGGCCACCCACTGCCGCAGGTCGCGAACGGTGCCCGCGATGAGCTGGAAATCGCTTTCGACTTCGCGGTCGCTGCCGAAGGGCAGGAAGCGCTTCTCTTCGATGGCCTTGAGCAGCATGGCTTGTTCGTCCAGGCCGAGTTCGCCAATCTCATCGAGAAACAGCAGGCCGCCATCCGCACTGCGCAGCAGGCCCGCGCGTTCGGTCTGTGCGCCGGTGAAGGCGCCTTTCACGTGGCCGAAGAGCGCCGACATGGCGCTGTCTCCGCGCAGCGTGGCGCAGTTCACCTCGACAAAGCGGCCGGCCAGCTGGTGCCGCGCCTTCTTCATCTCGTACACCCGCCGCGCGAGGAACGACTTGCCGGCGCCTGTCGGCCCGAACAGCAGCATTGGCGACTTGGAACGCGAGGCCACGCGCTCGATCTGCTCGATCATCCGGTTGAACGCCGGGTTGCGCGTGGCAATGCCGGACTTCAGCAGCGACACCGTGTCTTCGCGCTCGCGTGCAAAACGCGTGGCGATCTTGTCGTAGCGCGAGAGGTCCAGGTCGATGATGCTGTAGCTGCCGGCCGTGTTGCCGAGTTCCTTCTTGCGCGGCGGCGCCGTCTGGATGAGCTGCGCCGGCAGGTAGCGCGCCTCGGCCAGCAGGAACCAGCAGATCTGCGCGACGTGCGTGCCCGTGGTGATGTGGATGAGGTAGTCCTCGGCCTCGGTGTCGAAGGCATAGCTGCGGGTGAAGTCGTGCAGCGTGCTGTAGACCTCTTCGAAGTCCCACGGGTCGCGCAGCGTGACTTCGACGCTGCGCACCTCCGTCTCGGGCGATACGGACGCGATGTCCGCGCGCAGCCGTTCGAACAGGCCGCGGCTGCGGGCATCGTGCAGCAGCTCCAGGCGGTGGATGACGAGGTCGTCCTGCTGGCACAGGCCGACGGTCGGCCGCCACCGTTCCCAGCGCTGTGCGCCCTTGCCCACGTAGTCGAGCGTGGTACCGACGAAACCGATGGCGACGTTTTTGCGCATCCCGCGTGTTTATCCAAAAAGATAAACCAATATATCGATAGATCGATATTTCGGGAAGTTTCGCGTGCCTACATCTGCGTTGGATGCGTGGAAACCCAATGAAATCAATGTGTTGCGAGGTTGGCTGTTCCAGGGGAAGTGACCTGGCATACCCATTGCACTAGAGGATGTGTCCAACTCAGCAGGAGCGCAGCATGATCAGCGGTAAACAGAAGCGCGCCGCCATCATGGCGCGGCGCCACGAGCGGCGAGAACAGGCAAAGATTGCCTGCCTGCGGGCACGAGCGCCGGTGTCGCTTCCCCCTCCGCCTCCACCGCGAGGTAGCTTGCCGGTGGATGTGTCGCAACTGGCGCCGCACAACAGCTGGGGATCCGGTCTGCCCCGCTTCGCACAACACGGTTACTACGTCGATCAGTGGTACGCCTGCGTCGATTGCGGAAAGCACGAGGTCTGGACCGCCGCACAGCAGAAATGGTGGTATGAAACCGCCAAGGGCTATATCGACTCGATCGCCATCCGCTGCAAACCGTGCCGAGTGGCGCGACGCAGCGGACGCACGATCAGCAAGAAGAACAACGACAACAACAAAGGAAGCAACGCATCATGAGCAGCTACAACACCCTCCACGTCGACAACGGTGCCGACATCAAGCTGTGGACCAACGGCGTGCCGGTGGAAGACGACGCCCGCAAGCAGTTGATGAACACGGCCAAGATGCCGTTCATCTTCAAGCACCTGGCCGTGATGCCGGATGTGCATTTGGGCAAGGGTTCGACTATCGGCAGCGTGATCCCCACGCACGGCGCGATCATCCCGGCGGCCGTCGGCGTGGATATCGGCTGCGGCATGATGGCCGCGCGTACGACGCTCACGGCAGCTGATTTGCCGGACAACCTGCATGGCCTGCGCAGCGCCATTGAAGCGGCGGTGCCGCACGGCCGTACGCCGGGCCCGCGCGACAAGGGGGCCTGGAACACGCCGCCGGAAACCGTGGATGCCATGTGGGGTGAACTGGCCGATGGCTTCAAGCGCATCACCGACAAGTACCCGAAGTTGAAGAACACCAACAACTACAAGCACCTGGGAACGCTCGGTACGGGCAATCACTTCATCGAGGTCTGCCTCGATGAAGAGCAGCGCGTCTGGTTCATGCTGCACTCGGGTTCGCGCGGCGTGGGTAACGCGATCGGCAACCTGTTCATCGAACTGGCGCAGGCCGATATGCGACAGCACATCGCCAACCTGCCGGACCGCGACCTGGCGTACTTCGAAGAAGGCAGCGAGCACTTCAACGATTACGTTGAAGCCGTCGGTTGGGCGCAGGACTACGCGCGCCGCAACCGCGCCACGATGATGCAGAACGTGATTGCGGCCGCGCGCAAGGTCATCACCAAGCCGTTTGCGGCCGACGTGGAAGCGGTGAACTGTCACCACAACTATGTGCAGCGTGAAACCCACTTCGGCCGCGAGGTGCTGGTGACGCGCAAGGGCGCGGTGTCGGCACAGAAGGGGCAGCTTGGGATCATCCCGGGGTCGATGGGCGCAAAGAGCTTCATCGTGCGCGGGCTCGGTAACGAAGAGGCGTTCTGCTCGTGCAGCCACGGCGCCGGCCGCACCATGAGCCGCACGCAGGCCAAGAAGCGCTTCACGGTTGATGATCAGATCCGCGCCACGGCCCACGTGGAGTGCCGCAAGGACGCCGACGTGATCGACGAGATCCCTATGGCGTACAAGGACATTGACCACGTGATGGCCGCGCAGGCGGACTTGGTGGAGATCGTCCACACGCTGCGCCAGGTGGTGTGTGTGAAGGGCTAAGCGGAGGGCGAGCATGCTGACGGGTGTTGAGCGTCCCGAGCTGGAAGCAATGCGGCAGCAATTGCTGCAAGCCGGCTGCGTCTTCGACTTCGCGCTGTATCGCGTCGAAGGGCCGGATGGGCCTGGCATTGAGATTCACCGCCAGGCACTGGGCAGCCTGTTCGCGCAGCTCGGATGGCCCGCGCAGGACGTCCACCTGGACCGTGCCTGTCCCCGGACGCTCGACGCGTCTGACGTCCGGGCGCTCACAGAAAAGGGTGGCGCGTTGGAACGTGCCTTCCTGGACCCGCCGTACGGCACGAAGCTCGAAACCAAGGCGTTCCGGGAATGGGCAGAGCTGCTTGGCCTTCTGCCGGCTGACGGACTGAACGTCATCGACTGGGTGGGCAACCCTGACGAAGAGCCGAAACGCAGTACCTGGTGCGATTACTTTGATGCCGGAAAGGAATGGTGGGGCATCTGGTGCCTGACCGTGTACAACCCACGATGCCGCACGCTCTGTGTGCTGGCGGCAAGCACGACCGATTGAGACGGACGAGCACGCTCGCGACGCCAGTACGACCGGACGCGCATGCGGCGGTGATGTGCGCACACTAATAAAGAACAAGAAGAACAAACCATGAACACCCTATTACAACGACACGCACACTACGCGCAGTCCGCCGATTGCATCGAACTGGACGGCGCACAAGGTGAAGGGGGCGGGCAGATCCTGCGCACGGCGCTCACGCTGTCCATGCTGACCGGCACGCCATTCCGGATCGAGAACATCCGCGCCAAGCGTTCGAAGCCGGGCTTGCTGCGCCAGCATCTGACGGCGGTGCAGGCTGCCGTGCAGATCAGCGGTGCGACGGTAGAGGGCGCAGAAGCAGGCTCGCAGACGCTGCGGTTTGCGCCCGGCGCCATCCGTGGTGGCGATTACCGCTTCGCCATCGGCACGGCCGGCAGTTGCACGCTCGTGCTGCAGACGATCCTTCCAGCGCTTTGGTTTGCCGACGCGCCGAGCACCGTGTCGGTCAGCGGCGGCACGCACAACCGCGCGGCGCCGCCGATCGATTTCCTCATCCGCGCATGGCTGCCGCTGGTGGCGCGCATGGGCGTGACGCAGACGCTCGCGCTCAAGCGCCACGGCTTCTATCCGGCGGGCGGCGGCGAGGTGGTGGCGACGGTGGCGCCGTGTTCGGATGCGTTGATGCCGCTCCATCTGACCGAGCGCGGTGCGCAACGGGCGCTGCGTGCGGAAGGCATTGTTGCCGGCGTGCGCGGCAGCGTGGCGCGGCGCGAGCTGGACACGTTGAGCCGTCTCGTCCCCGGCATCGAAGGCGTGGTCCGCGACCTCGGTAACGCGGAAGGCCCCGGCAATGCGCTCGTCCTGGACATCGAGCATGAGCACATGACCGAAGTCTTCACGGGCTTTGGGGAGCGTGGCGTGACGGCGGAGACGATCGGCAAGGAAGTCGCCCGTGCCGCGCAGCGCTACCTGCAAAGCACCGCAGCCGTCGACGAATACCTCGCCGATCAGTTGGTGCTGCCGATGGCGCTCGCAGGCGCCGGCGCTTTTACGGTGGTCACGGCGTCATCGCATCTGCTGACCAACATCGGCGTGATCGAGAAGTTCCTGCCGGTGGAGGTGGCGGTGCGCCCGCTGGAATCCGGCGCCGTCCACGTCGAGGTGGCCTGACTGCGCCACCTCCACTTTTCGTGTCACTCCTTGTCCCTGTGCACCGGGAACAGCGCTGACAACACCTGCCGCGCTGTCCCGCGCAGCACGCCACTCGCATCCGGGTCGCCGTACGCCAGGGCCGTCGCAAAGTTGCGGGCCTGCTGCAGCGTGACGTGCGGTGGCAGCGGCGGTACATCGGGGTCGGTCTTCACTTCCAGCACAACGGGGCGGTCTGCGTCGAGCGCTTCATCCCACGCGCCGGCGA
>JBCNQE010000034.1:0-5741 GCA_039592975.1 Ralstonia sp.
ACATTCCGCTGCAGCCCGGCGTATGCGGCAAGCGCCTGGGCATCGTCGGGCTGGGCACCATCGGCATGCAGATCGCGCGCCGCGCTGCCGGCTTCGACATGCAGATCGGCTATCACAACCGCAAGCCGCGCGACGGCGTGTCGTACCACTACTTCGATGCGCTCCAGGACATGGCGGAATGGGCGGACTTCCTGATCGTTGCCACGCCGGGCGGTGCGCAGACGAAGCACCTCGTCAACCAGACGATCCTTGAGGCGCTGGGCCCGAACGGCTACGTGGTCAACATTGCGCGCGGCAGCGTGGTGGATACGGCGGCGCTGGAAGCGGCCATCCGCGCAGGCAAGCTGGGCGGCGCGGGGCTGGATGTGTATGAGAGCGAGCCCAAGCCGCCTGCCGGGCTGCTGGACCTGGAGCAGGTCGTGCTGACGCCGCACATTGCCGGCTGGTCGCCGGAATCGGTGCAGGCGACGGTGGATCGATTTCTGGAGAACGCCCGCGGGCACCTGGCGGGCACAGGTGTGGTGTCCCCGGTCTAATGAACTGACCCGGGGACACCTCCATCACGCAGTTACGACGCCGGACGCTTCATCTGGCACGACGTCGGCTGGGCCGCGAGATGCGGCTCCAGCGTGACGTCGGTACGCCAGCCGTAGCCGGTGTTTTCCTGGTCGTACTTGATCTTCTTGCCGTCAGCCTTGACCCAGGTGGTGACGTACAGCGTCTGCTGGGCCTGGTGGTCGGTCTTGCGCATCTCGATCGGGCCGTTGAGCCCATCGACCGTCATCCCTTCCATCACCTTGGCCACCTTGGCAGGTTCGGCCGAACCGCTGGTCTTGATGGCCTTGGCCAGGAAGGCGATACCGGTGTAGACATCGGCATTGAAGAAGTCGTCGTTGTACTTCTTCTTGAAGCCGTCGAGCACGGCGCTCGTCTTGGCGTTGCCGTCGTTCGGCGCGAAGTAGCTGATGACCTTCACGCGATCGGCGCCGGAGGCACCCATCGCCGTGGGCACGCCGGTGGTGCCTGCGTAGTACGTATAGAAGTTGGTGGTGAGGCCCGCATCCTTCGATGCGCGAATCAGCAGTGCCAGATCGCTCCCCCAGTTGCCGGTGATGACCGTATCGGCGCCCGATGCACGAATCTTGGCGACATACGGCGAGAAGTCCTTCACCTGCGCCAGCGGGTGCAGATCCTCACCCACCACCTGGATGTCCGGGCGCTTGCGCTTGAGGTATTCCTTGGCCGCACGCGCCACCTGGTGCCCGAACGAATAGTTCTGGTTCAGCAGGTAGACCTTCTTGATGTTCGGGTCCTTGGCCAGGTAGCTGGTCAGGGCCTCCATCTTCATGTCGGAGTTGGCGTCCAGGCGGAAGTGCCAGTAGTTGCACTTGCTGTTGGTCATGTCCGGATCGACCGCGGCGTAGTTGAGATAGATGATCTCCTTGCCCGGGTTGCGGTCGTTGTACTTGGCGATCGCGTCCTGCAGCGCCATGCCCACGCTGGAACCGTCGCCCTGCGCGACGTAGCGGATGCCCTGATCGGTGATCTGCTTGAGGATCGTCAGGCTTTCTTGCGGCGACACCTTGTTGTCAAAGCCGACGACTTCAAACTTGGTGCCGTTGCCGCTCCAGTTCTGCTGGTTGGCCAGATCGGCCGCGTATTGCCAGCTGCGCAGCTGGTTCTGGCCAAGCGCGCCCATCAGCCCGGACAGCGGATCGATCCACGCGATCTTGACGGTCTCGGCGTGGACGGTGCTCGGGCAGAATGCGCCCGCGAATGTGCCAACTGCTGCCGCCGCGCACAGCGCGAGTCGGAATGCCTTCATGCAAATGTCTCCTGATGTCTTATCGTTAGACGCCGTGCAGAAGGCATCGTCGAGCATGGTTTTTGTACTAAACCGCAAACCGAGGCTTACGGTAGCTCGATCCTTCCATACACAAACGTATGTGCATGGTAGGAGTGCGTTTATTGCCGTGTCAACCCGCGCAAACCTGGGGGCCTCAGCATGATTTAAGCGCTGGACAGCCCTGTCAGCGGGACTAGAATCCGCCTTCATGCCCAAGCCTTCCTTGCTGATCGACGAACACGACCCCGCCGTCGACGTCGATGCCGAAACCTCCGCCCCGGCCGCGCCGCGTGCCCAGCTCACGCCCGACGACTGGGTGCGCGCCGCCACCGATCTGCTCGTCACCAAGAGCATCGATGCGGTGCGCGTGGACGTGCTCGCCAAGCAGCTGGACGTCACGCGCGGCAGTTTCTACTGGCACTTCAAGAACCGCGACGATCTGCTGCACCAAGTGCTGCAGGACTGGAGCGAGCGCACACGCATCGGCCCCAAGCTGGAGCGGCAGAACGCATCGGTGCAGGGCCTGGTGCGCGATCTGCTGGCACTACCGTTTCGCGGACGCAGCGCGCGCCGCACCGCCATGATCGAGTTCGCCATCCGCGCCTGGGCGCGGCGCGACCCGATGGCGCAAGAGGCCGTCGAAGCCGTCGATGAACACCGCATGGATTACTACGTCCAGCACTTCCAGGCGATCGGCTTTACGCGCAAGGACGCCAAGACGCGCGCTTTCATGCTGTACGCCTACCAGCTGTCGGAGGCCACGCTCTGGCACCAGGGCAGCAAGCCCGACAAGGACGCGCGCCGCCGCTTCTTTGAAGACACGCTGCTCGCCGGCGCACCGCAAGAAGACTCGGCTGCACCTGTGCGGGAATAATTCGTGCTGCGTCGTGCGCATTCCAGCTCGAGTGCGCCGCGATGCCCGAATCGCCAGCCTTCCACACATCCGACCTGCCCAGCCGGCTCGATCGCCTGCCCTGGAGCCGCTTTCACACGCGCGTGGTCATTGCGCTGGGCATTACGTGGCTCCTCGACGGCCTGGAGGTGACGCTGGCCGGTGCCGTGGCGGGCGCCCTCAAGCAAAGCCCCGCCTTGCATCTCACCAACGCCCAGGTCGGCATTGCCAGCAGTGCTTACCTGATCGGGGCGGTATTCGGCGCGCTGCTGTTCGGCTGGATGACGGATCGGCTCGGCCGCCGCAAGTTGTTCTTCATCACGCTGGGCGTGTACATCCTGGCCACGCTCGCCACGGCGTTTTCGTGGAGCTTTGCCAGCCTCGTCGTGTTTCGCGTGCTGACCGGCGCTGGGATCGGCGGCGAATACGCGGCCATCAATTCCACCATCCAGGAGCTGACGCCGGCACGCGTGCGCGGCTGGACGGACCTCGCCATCAACGGCACCTTCTGGGTCGGGGCGGCGTTGGGTGCGGGCGCCTCGTTGTGGTTGCTGGACCCCGCACACATGAGCGTCGATACGGGCTGGCGACTGTGCTTCTTCATCGGCGCAGTGCTGGGGCTCATCATTCTTGTCATGCGCTTCTGGATTCCCGAAAGCCCGCGCTGGCTCATCACGCGCGGCCGGCACGAAGAAGCCCAGGCCATCGTGCACGACATCGAAAGCGAGATAGCATCGCGCGGCCATCGCATCGATACCGCGCCACTGCCCGCATTGCGCATGCGCAGCCGCGGCCATCCTCGCTTGGCGGAAGTCGCCCGCGTGCTGTTCGTGCAGCATCGGCAACGCGCGCTGGTGGGGCTCGCGCTAATGGCAGCGCAGGCGTTTTTCTACAACGCGATCTTCTTCACGTACGCGCTGGTGCTGACTGATTTCTACGATGTGCCCGCGACGAAGGTCGGCACCTATCTGCTGCCGTTCGCGCTGGGCAATTTCCTGGGGCCGCTGCTGCTCGGGCGATTGTTTGACGTGGTGGGCCGGCGCACGATGATTGCTGCCACCTATGCGATCAGCAGCGTGCTGTTGCTGGTGAGTGGCGCGCTCTTCAAGGCCGGTGTGCTCGACAGCGCCACGCAGACGATCGCGTGGACGGTGGTGTTCTTCTTTGCATCGGCCGCCGCCAGCTCGGCGTATCTCACGGTGAGCGAGACTTTTCCGCTCGAGGTGCGCGCGCTCGCCATCGCGTTGTTCTATGCCGTGGGAACCGGGCTGGGCGGCGTGGCCGGGCCTGCGCTCTTTGGCTGGCTGATCGATACGCACTCGCGCGGCGCCGTATTCGGCGGCTACGCGTTCGGTGCCGTGCTGATGCTGCTGGCGGCCGCTGTGCAGGCGCGCTGGGGGACGGCCGCGGAGCGCAAACCCTTGGAACACGTAGCTGCGCCGTTGTCGCTTGATGACACCCCGCCTTGATCTGCGCCAAATTGGCGCCACGCGCGTCGTTGCCGGGCGCCTATATACTTCGCGCAGCGCTTTCCTGTGCTTTTCCCGCTTACTGGAGACACTTCATGCCTGACGCGACTTACGACAACCAGAACATCTTCGCCAAGATCCTGCGCGGCGAGCTGCCTTGCATCAAGGTGTACGAAGACGATCACACCATCGCCTTCATGGACATCATGCCGCAGGCCGACGGCCACGTGCTCGTGCTGCCCAAGGAAGGCGCGGCCGAGTTGTTCGACCTGTCCGACGATGCCGCATCGGCCGCCATCCGCACCACGCGCAAGCTGGCGCGTGCAGTGCGCGCTGCGTTCACGCCGCCGGGCATCGCCATCTTCCAGCTCAACGGCAGCGCTGCCGGGCAGACGGTGCCGCACGTGCACTTTCACGTGCTGCCGCGCTACAGCGACACCCCGCTGCAACCGCACGCCCGCGTGCAGGCTGACACCGACAAGCTGAAGGCCCACGCTGAGAAGATCATCGCCGCACTGCAGGCCGAATAAGCGCCACCGTTACGGCGCGGCGGATGACACCGCCGGCTCTGACCGCGCCGTAACCCCCTCCCGCCCAGCGTCCCGTCGATAGGCCAGCCGATACAACACCGGCAGCACCAGCAGCGTCAGCGCCGTCGACGACAGAATCCCCCCGATCACCACCGTGGCCAACGGCCGCTGCACTTCCGCGCCCGTGCCGGTTGCCAGTGCCATGGGCACGAAGCCCAGCGATGCCACCAGCGCGGTCATCAGCACCGGACGCAAGCGCGTAAGCGCGCCCTCACGTACGGCCTCGTCGACGGGCTTGCCGTTCTCGCGCAGGCTGCGGATGAAGCTCAGCATCACCAGCCCGTTGAGCACTGCCACGCCCGACAGCGCGATGAAGCCCACCGCCGCGGAAATCGACAGCGGAATACCGCGCAACGCCAGCGCCAGGATGCCGCCCGACAGCGCAAACGGAATGCCGGAAAACACGAGCAAGCCGTCTTTCAGGTTGCCGAACATCATGAACAGCAGCGTGAACACCATGGCCAGCGCCAGCGGCACCACGATCTGCAGGCGCCCGGTGGCCGACTGCAATTGCTCGAACTGCCCGCCCCACGCCATCCAGTAACCGGCCGGCAGGCGCCCCTGCGCATCGAGCACCGCCTGCGCTTCTTCGACGAACGAGGCGATATCGCGCCCGCGCACGTTGGCGCTGACGACGATGCGGCGCTTGCCGTCTTCGCGGCTGACCTGGTTGGGGCCCGTGATTTCGTTGAGCGTGGCGACATCCGACAGCGGCACGTAACCCTGCCCGTTGGGCAACGCCAGCGGCAGGCGGCCCAGTGCTGCCGGATCACTGCGTGCGGTTTCCGGCAGGCGCACGACGATGCCGAAACGACGATCGCCCTGGAATACCGTGCCCGCATCCTTACCGCCGATGGCCGCCGACACCGTGTCCTGAATCGCACCGATGGAGAGGCCGTAGCGTGCAGCCTTGTCGCGATCAATGTCGACGTTCAGGAAAGGCA
>JBCNQE010000035.1:0-4789 GCA_039592975.1 Ralstonia sp.
CCGCGCAAGCGCGCGGGGCACACGTTCTCGAGCATACGCCGGTCCTGGCTTTAGAAAAGACGTCAGGCAACGCATACGTGGTGCGCACCCCGCGCGGGCAAATTCGCGCGCAACAGGTATTGCTGGCCAGCGGGGTTTCTCAAGTCGGGCCATTCGGTTGGATTCGACGCCGGATCGTGCCTGTCGGCGCTTTCATCATCGTCACGGAGCCTCTGCCGTATGACCAACTGGCCCGGTTGATGCCGGCCCGGCGCATGGCGACCGACACCAAGAATTTCGTCAACTTCTTTCGTGTCACGCCCGACCATCGGCTGCTGTTTGGTGGCCGCGCGCGGTTCGCAACATCCAATCCGACGTCGGACGAGAAGAGCGGTCTGATCCTGCGCCAGCAGATGGCCACGGTGTTTCCCGAACTGGCCCGTGTGCGCATCGACTACTGCTGGGGCGGCATGGTCGATATGACGGCCAACCGGCTGCCGCGCGCTGGTCAGCGGGAAGGCGTGTACTACTCGATGGGATATAGCGGTCACGGCACCCACATGGCCACGCTGATGGGCACGCTGATGGCTGAAATCATGGAAGGACATGCCGATCTGAATCCATGGAAGGACTTTGAGTGGCCTGCCATCCCTGGCCACTTTGGCAAGCCGTGGTTTTTGCCGTTCGTTGGCACGTGGTACCGACTTATGGACACACTGAGATGAGTTCACCTGTACGTCACCTGGCGCAAGCCGGAAGGTTGGATCGGTTCTTTATTGGCGGCAAATGGGT
The DNA here is from genome assembly GCA_039592975.1 of Ralstonia sp. GTDB lineage: Bacteria > Pseudomonadota > Gammaproteobacteria > Burkholderiales > Burkholderiaceae > Ralstonia. Next base: position 772 of record JBCNQE010000035.1, read on the forward strand.
TGTGCCTCAGGGCAGTGATCGAATTGCTGTCATCTCGCCGTCTACCGAAACGGCGCTCTGCGAGATTCCGCTCGGCAACGCGCATGATGTCGATCGGGCGGTGCACGCCGCCCGCATCGCGTTCCAGACGTGGTCGGCGACCTCGCCGCAGGCGCGCGCAGCGCTACTGAACAACGTTCATGCCTTGCTGCTGGAGCGGGCCGAACTGTTCGCCACAGCGCTCGCAGCGGAAATGGGTGCACCGATCAGCTACGCGCGCGCCGCGCACGTGCCGTTGGCGGCGGAACATATCAGGGTGGCGCGCGACAACCTCGCGAGTTATCCGTTCCGGACCCAGCGCGGAACCACAGCGATCACGCGCGAACCCATTGGCGTGTGCGGACTTATTACGCCCTGGAACTGGCCGATCTATCAGATCACGGCGAAGGTCGGCCCAGCATTGGCCGCCGGCTGTACCGTCGTCCTGAAGCCGAGTGAGCTGTCGCCACTGAGCGCCTTGCTTTTCGCAGAGGTCATCGCGGATGCTGGCATTCCTGCCGGCGTTTTTAACCTCGTGAGTGGCAGCGGCGCGGAAGTCGGCGCATCACTCGCTTCGCACCCTGAAGTCGACATGGTGTCGATCACAGGTTCGACGCGCGCTGGCGTGCTGGTCGCACAGGCCGCCGCGCCGACCGTCAAGCGAGTGGCGCAGGAGTTGGGCGGCAAATCACCCAATATTGTGCTGCCTGATGCCGATCTGCCGCGTGCCGTCTCAATGGGCGTGGCCGGGGCGTTCCGGAACATGGGTCAGTCTTGCAGTGCGCCGACCCGCATGATCGTGCCGCGCGCGGCCTTGCACGAGGTGGAGGCGCTGGCCGTTGCAGCAACGGAGCAGATGGTTGTCGGAGACCCGTTCACCCAAACCACGACGCATGGTCCGCTCGCCAATCGTGCCCAGTTTGACCGGGTGCAGCACATGATCGAAGCGGGCATCGACGAGCAGGCAAAGCTACTCACGGGCGGCCCGGGCAGGCCATCGGGATTCGGCGCGGGCTTCTATGCGCGACCGACGATCTTCTCCGAAGTTCGCACCGATATGACGATCGCCCAGCAGGAGATCTTTGGGCCCGTTCTTGCCATCCTTCCTTACGACACGGTCGAAGAAGCCATCACCATTGCGAACGACACGGTCTACGGACTGGGTGCGCATGTGCAAGGCACGGACAAGGAGGTGATGCGTGCAGTAGCCGCGCGCATCCGGTCGGGGCAGGTGCATCTGAACTATCCGGCGTGGGATCCGCAGGCGCCGTTCGGCGGCTACAAGCAATCGGGCAACGGCCGCGAGTATGGCGTCGAGGGCATGGAAGAGTACATGGAAGTCAAGTCGATCCTCGGCTTCTACGATTAGAACAGCGGCCACGCCTGACGCTGTGACGGCGCAGACGTGAAGCAGCTTGCATGACACAGGTGTTGAGATTGGAAACCCCTACAACCCTTGAGCCGTTACTACGACAGCATCATTCGCACTGGGCGAAACTGCGACGCGACCTGCATGCCCATCCCGAGCTGCGCTTTGAAGAGCACCGAACGGCGGATGTCGTCGCGCGTGAGCTTGAGGATATCGGCTATAAGGTTGTGCGGGGCCTGGGTGGCACGGGCGTGGTAGCGAGCCTGCCGGGCGCTACACCGGAGCGAGGAATCGTCCTGCGGGCAGATCTGGATGCGTTGCCCATTCGCGAGGCCAATGCCTTTGCTCATGCATCCGTCCAGGAAGGTGTCATGCATGCCTGCGGGCATGACGGCCATACCGTGATGTTGCTGGGGGCGGCTCGTATCCTGAAGGAAATGCCACAACTGCCCGGCACGGTTCATTTTGTGTTTCAGCCCGGAGAAGAAGGCGGCGCAGGCGCGCGGAAGATGATCGACGATGGGCTGTTTGAGCGATGCCCGACGGAAGCGGTCTTCGGCATGCACAATTGGCCTGGCTTGCCGGCCGGGCAATTCGGATTGCGCACGGGCCCCATCATGGCCGCTGGCTCGCGATTCAGGATCACCGTCACGGGCAAGGGCGCCCACGCCGCACAGCCGCACCTGGGCCTCGACCCGATACCGCTGGCGTGTTCCATGGTGCTGCAATGTCAGACCATCGCTGCGCGGCAGAAGGATCCTGCAGATCCGGCCGTCATCTCGGTCTGCATGTTCAACGCGGGCGACACGGACAACGTCATACCCAGCCGCGCCGAGTTGCGGGGCACGATCCGCACGCTGTCGTCGGACTTGCTGCAACGGCTGCAAAGTGACATCGAGCAGATGTGCAATGGGCTGGCCGCTGCCTATGGCGCGCAGGTCGAAGTCACATTCTTCCAGTACTACCCCGCCACCATTAATACGCCGGACGAGACGGCGCTTTGCGAGGCGGTCATACGCGAGACGTTTGGCGGGGCACGCCTGCACCGCGACGTGCCGCCCAACATGACGTCCGAAGACTTCGGTTTCATGCTCGAGGAGCGACCGGGCACATACGTGCTGATCGGCAACGCCTCGAGGGGATGCGCTGCGCCGGGCCTACACCACCCGCAATACGACTTCAACGACGACATCATTCCTGCCGGTGTGCTGTATTGGGTTGCTCTGGCGCAGCGTTACTTCGGCACGCCGGGGCACCAAGGACTGCGCGAGGAATAGCGAAGGAAAACGTCCGTTCGCGACTGGACTGCCATGCACTGGAGCCCAGGCGCTCGGTGTCACATTTGCCCGTGAAGGGGCCTGCGTTTCCGGCAGGTCCCAGCGGGGTATTTGCAAAACCAATACACCACATAGGAGGAACAACATGACCAGAGCAATCGTGCTGCACCGTGCCGGAGGCGAGCCTTTTTCCACGTCCTTCAGCAAGGCAGCCTTTGGCGAAAATGACCCTTTCGCGCAGCAGCGCGAAATCGCGTGGAGCGGTGCCGATTCGATGGCCGCTGGCCGTATCAGCTTTGTGGGCGAGCTGGATGTACATAGCTTTCCTCACATTGAAACGATTGTTGTCGTAGAGGGGGAGCTGACGCTTGAAGTGGCTGGTGGTACCTCGCTGGTACTCGGTCCGCAAGGCGGGGCGGTCATCGGCGCAGGTACGGCGCTGCGCGTCAAGGCGCAGTCGCCTGCGCAGTTCGTATTCTGTGCGGCCGCCAGCAAGGGGCCAGCGCTGCCGGGTCTTTTTCCGCTTCGCGTCGATGCGGATTTCAAGCCGTCATCGTCACTACCAGCGGAGGTGCTTCTCGGTCCGGCGCCGCAATGCCGCAGCGACAACGTCTTCACCGATGAGGGTATGGAGTACCGTGCGGGTACGTGGGATTCGACGCCGTACCATCGGATCATTCGTCCACATCGTCAGAACGAGTTCATGCAACTTCTTGCCGGTGGTGTGCGGTTCGCCTCGCCTGACGGCAGCGTTCTGTCGCTGAGCGCTGGCGACGCGCTGTTCGTGCCGCAAGGTGCAGCGATCGGGTGGGAAAGCAGCGATCGCGTGGCCAAGTTCTACGTGACACAGAACGTCCAGGCCTTAATCGAGCGAGCATAATCATGTCCCCTCCGCTGCTCTTCATAGAGTCTTCCCCTACGCTGCCGACAGCCGCAGATGTGGTCGTGATCGGCGGGGGCATCATCGGCGTATTTGCTGCCTACTACATGGCCAAGCGAGGAGTCTCAGTCGCCTTGGTCGAAAAGGGACGCATCGGCGCCGAGCAGTCGAGTCGCAACTGGGGCTGGTGCCGGCAACAAAACCGCGATGCTCGCGAGTTGCCTCTGGCAAGCAAGAGCCTTGATCTGTGGGAACAGTTCTCCATCGAGTCTGGCGAAGACGCCGGGTTTCATCGCTGCGGGCTCCTGTATCTCAGCAACGATGACGAAGAGTTGGCACGTTGGGCGAGTTGGGGTGAGTTTGCAAAGACCGCAGGCGTGACAACATACATGCTCGACGGCCGGCAGGCTGCTGAAAGGGGTCGAGCGACCGGCAAGTCCTGGAAAGGCGGGGTCTTCTCGCCTACCGACGGAA
>JBCNQE010000036.1:0-4297 GCA_039592975.1 Ralstonia sp.
TGGAAGATTCAGTACTTCGACACCGACGGCCAGGCCTACTACGACGCCGTGCCGACGTGGGACCCGCATGCCGACGTGCCGGCAGGTCTGGCCAAGGTGGCCAAGGAAATCCCGCTGGTGATCCTGTCCAACGCCGACGACGCGCAGATCCAGAAGAACGTGGCGATGCTCGGTGCGCCGTTCCACCGTGTGTACACCGCACAGCAGGCCCAGGCCTACAAGCCGCGCCTGAAGGCCTTCGAATACATGTTCGATTCGCTGGGCTGCAATCCGGAAGACGTGCTGCACGTGTCGTCCAGCCTGCGCTACGACCTGATGTCGGCCGATGACCTCGGCATCGTCAACAAGGTGTTCGTGAACCGCGGCCACGGCCCGGGCAACCCGGCGTACCGTTACACCGAGATCCAGGACATCGGCGGCCTGCCCGGTGTTGTTGGTCTCTAAGCCGCGTCTCCATAGCTACCCCACATGGCCCCCATGAAACTCGACTCCTACTGGAACGACTCGGTGCCCGCGCTGGCGCTGGACGCGCACGATCTGCCGACGCAGGCAGACGTGGTGATCGTCGGCGGCGGTTTCACGGGGTTGTCGGCCGCGCTGGCGCTGGCCCGGCGCGGCGCCAGCGTGGTCGTGCTGGAAGCAGGCGATAAGGTGGCGCCCGAGGCGTCGGGGCGCAATGGAGGCCACGTCAACAACGGCCTGGCCGTGGACTACGCGGACCTGGCCGCCAAGGTTGGCGTGGACCGCGCCCGCGCCTGGTACCACGCCTACGACGCCGCCGTGGACACGGTTGAGCGCATCGTGCGCGACGAGGGCATTGCCTGCAACTTCCAGCGCAACGGGAAATTGAAACTCGCCACCAAGCCGTACCAGATGCAGGCACTGCAACGTAGTGCAGATCGCCTGATCGCAGACGGTGTGGATGCGGACGTGGAGATTCTCGATGCCGCTCGCGTGCGTGCCGAAGTGCAGAGCGAGCGCTTTCATGGCGGCTTGCTCTACAAGCGCAGCGGCCAGATGCACATGGGCCGCTTTGCGCAGGGCCTGGCCATCGCGGCACAACGCCAGGGTGCTCAGATCCATACGCGCACCTGCGTGCAGCGCATCGAGCGGGTGCAGGGGCAGGTGCATCGCATCCACACCACGCGCGGCACTGTGCAGGCCCGGCAGGTGTTGCTTGCGACCGGCGCGTCGCGTCATGGCGGTTACGGCACGTTCGGCTGGCTGCGCCGGCGCATCGTGCCCATCGGCAGCTTTATCGTCACCACCGAACCGCTGGGCGCGGAGCGCGCGCATGCGTTGCTGGCCGCGCGCCGCACCTACGTGACGGTGGCCAATATCCACCACTACTTCCGCCTTACGCCGGATGATCGGCTCGTCTTCGGTGGCCGCGCGCGCTTTGCGGTGTCGAGTCCGCAGCAGGATGCGGTGAGCGGTGAGATCCTGCGTGCCGGCCTGACGGAAACTTTCCCGCAGCTGCGCGACGTGCGTCTCGATTACTGCTGGGGTGGGCTCGTCGACATGACACAAGACCGCCTGCCGCACGCCGGCGAGCGCGACGGCCTGTTCTATTCCATGGGCTACAGCGGGCACGGCACGCAGATGTCCGTACACATGGGCGAGCGCATGGCGGCGGTCATGGCCGGCGACGCTGCCGCCAACCCGTGGCGCGATCGCGCGTGGAGCGCCATTCCCGGTCACTTTGGCCCGCCGTGGTTTCTGCCGGCAGTAGGCATGTATTACCGCATGAAGGATCGGCTTGCATAGCAGCCGACGCAATACCGTATCGCCTAGAACAACATATTTTGCGGCGTGCTGAGCTGCAACAGGAGACACAACATGAGCGACAGCCTTAACCAACTCGATGCCCTTGTGGGCCCCACCGAAAGCCTGCGTGTGATGGAGTCGCTTAAGCGCGGCGCCTCGCGCCGCGACGTGTTGAAGATGCTCATGGCGGGTGGCATGCAAGCCACGCTGGCCGGCAGCTTAGCTGCCACAGCTGTAAATGTTTACGCGCAGGCACCTCGTCGTGGCGGGCGTATCCGCGTGGCGGCCGCGACGGCTGCAACTACCGACACGCTTGATCCAGCCAAACAGTCGAACCAAAGTGACTATGCGCGCTGCAACATGGTCTACAACGGGTTGTTCTCACTGGATGGAACGTTGACGCCGCGCCTGGCGTTGGCGGAGGCTTCCCATACCGCAGATGCCAAGACCTGGGTCTTCACGCTGCGCAAGGGCGTGACCTTCCACGACGGCAAAGCGTTGTCGTCGGCTGATGTGGTGTATTCCATCATGCGCCACAAAGATCCGGCCACAGCCTCCAAGGCCAAGGTACTGGCCGACCAGATCGAGAGCGTCAAAGCCACAGGTCCGAGCGAAGTCACAGTGGTGCTCACCGCGCCAAATGTCGACCTGCCGGTCATTCTCGGCACGTTCGCCTTTCACATCGTCAAGGCAGGAACGACCGACTTCAGCACCGGCATTGGCACCGGACCTTACAAGATCAAGGAATTCAAGCCCGGCGTGCGGACGGTGGTCGTACGCAACGAGGGGTACTGGAAACCAGGCAAGCCTTACCTCGACGAAATCGAGTTTGTTGGCATAGCTGATGACAGCGCGCGCGTCAACGCATTGCTCTCCGGGGGGATGGACCTGGTGGCGGCAATCAACCCGCGCGCTGTTGCACGCATCAAGAGTACCCCTGGATACGCGATATTCACGACGCAATCAGGCCAGTACACCGACCTAATCATGCGCAAGGACATGGGGCCTGGCGCGAACCCTGATTTCGTGTTGGCCATGAAGTATCTGTTCGACCGCGAGCAGATGAAGAAGACTATCGCGCTCGACCACGCGGTCATCGGCAACGATCAACCGATTGACCCGACCAACCGCTTCTACTTCAAGGATCTGCCTCAGCGGCCTTTCGACATCGAGAAAGCGAAGTTCCACCTGCAGAAGTCGGGCGTCACGGGCAAGATTCCAGTGGTGGCGTCGCCGGCCGCCTTGTACTCGGTGGAAATCGCATTGGTGCTGCAGCAGACCGCGCAACGCATCGGGCTAGACCTGGACATTAAGCGCATGCCGGCTGACGGGTATTGGTCGAACCATTGGCTCAACAGTCCGGTCGGCTTTGGCAATGCCAATCCGCGCCCGAGCGCTGACACCATCCTCACGCAGTTCTTCAAGTCCGACGCAGCGTGGAACGAATCGCGCTGGAAGAGCCCGAAATTCGACCAGCTGCTCACGGCCGCCCGCTCCGAGATGGACATCGCCAAGCGTAAGCAGATGTACGCCGATATGCAGACCATGATTCACAACGAGGCGGGCATCGGCATTCCCATGTTCCTCGCGAGCATTGATGGGCACACGTCAAAGCTTAAAGGGCTCACGCCCATTCCGCTGGGTGGCCTCATGGGCTACTCGTTTGCTGAGAACGTCTGGCTCGATGCCTGACGTGGCGACGGAATCGAGTCGAGGCGAGTGTTATGAATCAAATCATCTTTAGGCTGTTGGTGCGGCGCGTGCTGCTCGCAACGTTGTCACTGGTGGCGGTATCAGTGATTGTGTTTTCGATCACCGCTGTGCTGCCCGGCGACGCGGCGCAAGAGCAACTGGGTCAGGACGCAACGCCCGAGGCGCTAGCCGCGCTTCGCGCGCAGATGGGGCTGAACGTACCGGCGCCTCAACGCTACGTACATTGGCTCGGAGGCATCGCGCGCGGCGATATGGGGCAATCGGCCACAACCCAGCTTCCCGTGGCCGAATTGGTAGCGAGCCGTTTGCCAAATTCGCTGCTGTTGGCGGCCGTGACCGCCTTCTTTTCGGTACCGATAGCGCTTGGTTTAGGCATCGCTTCGGCTGTTTGGCGGGGCTCGAGATTCGACCGTATTGCCTCAAGTGCAGCGGTCGCGGTGGTCTCTGTACCCGAATTCCTGGTAGCGACGCTGGCCGTGCTGGTGTTTGCCGTGAAGTTGCACTGGCTACCGGCGCTTTCCTATGTCAATGCCATTGAATCGCTCGGGCAGATGCTGCAAGCCTTTGCTATGCCGGTGCTGACGCTTTGCTGCGTCATCGTCGCGCAGATGATGCGAATGAGCCGTGCCGCGGTTATCGACCAGCTCGAAGCGCCGTACATCGAAATGGTGCGTCTGAAGGGCGCTTCGCCAATGCGCGTTGTGCTCGCCCATGCGTTGCCCAACGCGGTGGGGCCGATTGCCAATGCCGTGGCGCTGTCATTGTCCTACCTGCTGGGGGGCGTGATCATCATCGAAACCATCTTTAACTATCCCGG
>JBCNQE010000037.1:0-3708 GCA_039592975.1 Ralstonia sp.
ACCACCGCTGGCGAATTCGTGCTGACCCTCTTCGAGCGGCTGCGCGAAGATGAACTGTCGTTCTACCTGAAGCTAATGCTCCACCTAGCTGGAAAGGGAATACCCGTTCCGGAGCCCAAAACCGATCGCAATGGGCAGATTGTCTTCAGACTGAACGGGAAACCGGCTTGCCTTGTGACGAGGCTGGAGGGACAGCATTGCCCGGCACCGACGCCGCACCATTGCGCGCAAGTCGGAGCAATGCTTGCACGCATGCACTTGGCTGGTCGGGATTTTGGGCTGGAGCAGTTCCCAACGCGCGGCTACGGTTGGTGGTTTCACGCCGCAGATCAGATCCTGCCGTTTCTCGACGGCAGCAAACGCGAAACGCTCCTTGACGAGTTGCGGTTCCAGCAGACCCTGGCCAACGATCACCTGTACCAGAACTTGCCTCGTGGCCCAGTCCACGGCGACTTGTTTCGCGACAACGTGTTGTTCGCCGATGGATCTAAGTCGAACGACAAAGCTGGCGCACAGACGCTGTCGGGTTTCTTTGATTTCTACTTTGCTGGAACCGACACATTCATCTTCGACGTAGCAGTGTGTCTAAACGACTGGTGCATCGATCATCCATCTGGAGCACTGCTGCCGGCGGCGGCCAACGCCTTCGTCAAGGCTTACGAAGTGGTTCGGCCGTTGACTCCACAGGAGCATCGCCACTTGCCTGCCGTGCTCCGAGCGGCAGCCTTGCGATTCTGGCTTTCGCGCCTAATGGATCTGCATTTCCCCCGCGAATCGACACTACTCCACGCACACAATCCGGAGCATTTCTTCCGTGTGTTGTGTCTTCACCGCTGTTCATCTCCTTTTTTGACACGAAACCAACGTTGATCCCATGACAAAATCATATTCACTGCGCGATCTGATTCGTGCCGATAATTTCATCGACGGCCAGTGGGTTCCTGCAGCGAGCGGCAAGCGCTTTCCCGTGACCGATCCCGCAACGGGCAAGGTCATCACAGAAGTCGCGGACAGCGGCCCCGATGATGCCCGCGCCGCAACTGACGCCGCCGCGCGCGCCTTCCCTGGCTGGCGAGATACCTTGCCGAAGGACCGTGCCACTGTTTTGCGTCGCTGGTACGCCCTCATCCTCGAGCACACTGATTCGCTGGCTCGGCTCATCTCGCTAGAGCAGGGTAAACCGCTCGCAGAAGGTCGCGGTGAGGTCATGTACGGTGCATCCTACGTCGCTTGGTTCGCTGATGAGGCCACGCGCATCTACGGCGATGTCATCCCCCAGCAGCAGCGCGGCAAACGCATGACAGCCATCAAGGAGCCGGTGGGGATTGTCGCGGCAATCACGCCGTGGAACTTTCCGCTCGCGATGATCGCGCGCAAGATCGCGCCGGCACTCGCGGCCGGCTGCACCGTGGTCGGCAAGCCCGCGGAAGACACTCCCCTCACTGCGCTGGCGTTGGTGCTCCTGGCGCACGAAGCCGGCGTTCCTGCTGGTGTGTTGAATCTCATCAGCGCGTCGCGCGACAACGCAGTCGGCTCGGTCAAAGCGTGGTTGGACGACGGCCGCGTACGCAAGATCACGTTCACCGGCTCGACGCCGGTGGGCAAATATCTCGCGCAGGAGTCAGCTGGCACGTTAAAAAAGCTGTCGCTCGAGCTGGGAGGCAATGCACCTTTTATCGTGTTCGAGGATGCCGACCTCGAAGCTGCGGTGACGGGGCTCATGGCGGCCAAGTTCCGCAACGGCGGTCAGACATGCGTATCGCCGAATCGCGTCTATGTACAAGCGCCGGTCTACGAGAAGTTTGCCGACCTCCTCGCAACGCGCGTTGCCGCGCTGAAGGTTGCGCCAGCAACCGATCCGAATGCACTCATCGGGCCCATGATCAATGCGCGCGCCGTCGAGAAGATCGAAAGTCATGTCAAGGACGCAATAGACCACGGCGCCCGGGTACTCACTGGTGGCAAGCGGTTACCAGAGCTTGGCAAGAACTACTACGCGCCCACCGTGCTAGCAGACGCCACGCCCAATATGCGGTTGAGCTGCGAGGAAACCTTCGGCCCGGTGGTTCCGCTGTTCCGCTTCGATGACGAAGCGCAGGCAATCCACGCCGCCAACGACACACCGTTCGGGCTGGCAACCTATTTCTACAGCCAGGATCTCCGCCGTATAGAGCGTATTGCTCGTCTGCTGGAAGCGGGGCTGGTCGGCATCAACGAAGGTGTGCTTTCGAGCGAAGCGGCACCCTTCGGCGGTGTGAAAGAGTCCGGCTACGGGCGTGAAGGGTCGAAGTACGGCCTCGATGATTACCTGTCGATCAAGTACCTGTGCCAGGGCAATCTCGAATGAAGAGCCGGGTGTGCTCATCGCGGCCGACGTCTGAGGGGTGCAACTCCCTGGATGCACGCCTCGAGCACGTCCAGCGACTGCGTCAGTGCCTGGCTATCCATATGCCCGTATCCAAGCAGAAAGCCGCCGGGGTCTGACCTACGCGCGGTGAAATCCCGAACATCATTGAAGACGACGCCATGGGAGCGCAATGCGGCTCGCAAGACCTGATCCCACGCAGGGTTTCGGCCCGAGATGACCACGTGCAGCCCGCCCTCGTCGCCAGCCAATGTCACCACGTCGGCGTAGGGCGCCAGCCGCTCGCGTATGGCATTCCGCATATCCCCATAGTGCCGCCGCACCCTGCGTAGGTGTCGATCTAGCTCTCCAGACACCAGCAGGGTTTCAACGACCTTCTGCACCGGCCACGACACATGTGCACGCTCCCGTTCGACAAGCCCAGCCAGCGCTGCGGCGGCGGCGGGAGGCGCGACGATGAAGCCCAGCCGTAGCGAGGGGCTGACAGCCTTGGCGAATGTGTTCAGCAACAGCGTGCTTTCCGGCGCGTGGCTGAAAATCGGTGGATGGTTCGTTCCTGCGTAATGGAACTCGCAGTCGTATTCGTTCTCCAGGATGAGCATCCGGTGCGCACGCGCAAGTTCGACGAGCGCTCTGCGCCTCGGCCCCGACAGCCGCCCTCCCATCGGGTACTGATGCGCCGGTGTTACGTGGGCAAGGACAGGCACGGCGCCGTCTCCCGCAATCCTCTCAACCAGAACGCCTTCAGCATCCACTTGCACGTAGCGCAGCGATGCACCGCAGCGAAGGAAGGCCGACGTCGAACCGGCGTAACCTGGATCCTCAGTCGCGCACAGGTCACCCGGCTTGAGAAGTGCATGCGCCGCAAGCTGCAGGGCATGACCTGTGCCATGCGTCACGACAATCTGTTCCGCCCCAACGTTGACGGATCGGTGTTCGCCCAGCCATTCCGCGATCGCGCGTCTAAGCCCCGGTTCTCCGCGCGGATCGCCATAGCTCTGGGGCGGCAAATGGCGCCCGGCTTCACGGCAGGCGTTGCGCCATACCTCAAGCGGCAGGGTCCGCGCGTTGGCCTGTCCAGGCCGCCAGTCATGCCCGGAACCCTCCGGCGGTTCAGGCTCCCTCCGCAGGACCTCGCCTATTCGTGCCAGCAGTAAGGGAGTCGAAGCCGGCTGTACCGCCGTGGCAGGGACAGAAGACACGCTTGTGGCAACGAAGGTGCCGTGACGTCCGCGCCCCTCCAGGATGCCCTCGGCGATTAGTTCGTCGTATGCATCGACAACGCAGTTGCGGGCCACCGTCAGCTGGGTCGCGAGGTCGCGGCTCGGGGGTAGCCGGGTGCC
>JBCNQE010000038.1:0-3540 GCA_039592975.1 Ralstonia sp.
TGGCGCGTACTGTCAGCCGACGCGCCCAGCGTGCGCCTTAGCAACGGCATGCAGGTGGAGACTGCTGCGCTGCCAAAACGCCCGCGCCCCGATGGCAGCACCTGGATCGTGCCGGGCGTAGGCCTAGACCATGCCGGCGTCATAGCCACGCGCCTGGCGCAGGACGATGCGCAGCGAGCAGCGCGCGCCCTGGCCGCGCAGGTCGCTGCGGGCGGGCAGGTGGCCGCATCGTGCTCGGCGGTGTTCCTGCTGCAGGCAGCCGGCGTGCTGCCCGGACGCTGCGTCACCACGTCTTGGTGGCTGGCCCCGACGTTGCAGCAGTGGGAGCCCGCATGCACCGTCGACGCAAACCGCATGGTGTGCGCCGACGGCCCGATCGCCACCGCCGGCGCCGCCTTTGCGCAGACGGACCTGATGCTGCATCTGCTGCGCACGCGCTTTGGCGTGGCGCTGGCCGATGCCGTGGGGCGCGTGCTGTTGATCGACGGCCGTCACGCGCAAGCGCCGTTTGTGGTGCCCGCCATGCTGGCCAACGGCAACGCGCTGATTACCCGACTGGTGGCACGCATTGAAGCCGCCCTGCCCAACCCGCCCAGCGTGCAGACGCTGGCCGACGAGCTGGCCATGTCGCAACGCACGCTGTCGCGGCACGTGCGCGAAGCCACCGGCAGAAGCACTCTGGCCCTCGTGCAGAGCGTGCGCCTGAACCGCGCCCGCATGCTGATCGAATCGAGCCGCATGACCATCGACAGCGTGGCCGAAGCCGTAGGCTACGAAGACGCCACCGCGCTGCGGCGCCTCATGCGCAAAGTGTCGGGCGCCAACCCCAGCCAATATCGCCCGGCCGCCTAGGGGTTAGGGTTACAGGCCGTTACACAAGAAGCTGCCGGGCCTTAATTTTCGTTTAAGACTTGACGCCTACCTTGGTCACGTCGCACCCACCCAGACAGGACCCCACACCATGTCCCCGCAAGAACAGCAAGCGCTGGAAAACTTCCTGGCCCAACTGACGCAAGCCCGCGCCGCAGCCAAGGACCCGCAGGCCGAAGCCCGCATCCTCGACGCCGTGGCCCGCCAGCCGGACGCGGCCTATCTGCTCGTGCAGCGCGCCATGCTGCTCGACCAGGCGCTGACCTCGGCGCAGGCGCAAATCGCCACGCTGCAGAACCAGTTGCAGGCGGCGCAAGCCGGCCGCAGCGCGTCGTTCATGGACTCGGCCAACAACTGGGGCAGCCACGCCGGCAGCCCGACGCCCACGCCCGCATACGCTCCGCAGCAGGCCGCCCCGGCGCAGATGCCGCAGATGCCGCCGCAAGCCCAACCGGCGCCGGCGCAACCGGCGCGCTCGGGCTTCTTCAGTGGCGGCCTGGGCAGCACGCTGGGCAGCGTCGCGACCACCGCAGCCGGCGTGGCCGGCGGCGCGCTGCTGTTCCAGGGCATCGAGAACATGTTCCACCACAACAGTGGCGGTGGCGGCTTCTTCGGCCAGCAGCCGGTGATGGGCGGCGCCACGGAAACCGTCATCAACAACTACTACGACAACGACAGCGGCACGACCAACACCGCGTCGCGCGACGACAGCCTTGGGCTGATCGACGACAGCGACCTGGGCGGCAGTGATTACTCGGATGACGATTCGATGTTCAGCTAATCGCCACAGCTCAGGGTTCAAGCGCCAGCGTCGTCTCCTCAATCCGGAGGAAACGTCCGTCGGGGCCGCGCTTTGCAAAGAGAGACACCTCTTGGCAAACGCGTGCCCCGTCGCGCATGCGCAGCTCGATCACGTGTCGCTCGGCGTAGCGGCTGCCATCGGAAAATTCGTCCAACACGGTCATCGTGGCCTGCGCGCCGGCACCCCGAAGTTGGTCGATACGGGCGACAAACGCCGGCCGGTCGCTCCACGTTCCATTCACCCGCTGACGAAATGCGGAATCGAAGTGCCGTTCGACGGCGGCTTCTGTTGTCAGCATGGGGTTGTTGAAGAGATCGTCGATCGCGTCTTTGATGGTGGTCATCGACGTTACTCCTCAGCGAACCTGCAGCACCAGCTTGCCCTGGATGTGTCCGCGCGCCGCCCGCGCGTGTGCCTCGCTTGCCTGCGCCAGCGGATAAGCACTGTCGATCACGACACGGATTGCACCGCTATCGAGCAGCTCGGCGAGTTCTCCGAGCTGCTTGCCATTCGAGCGGACCTGCGTGGCCGAGACCGTGACGCCGCGCTTTTCTGCCTCCTCGGCATCGGCAAAGCCCAGGGGAAAGATCGGGAACAACGCCCCGCCGCGTTTGAGCGTGCGCAGGAATCGCCCTGAGGTCGGCCCGCCCACCGCATCCACCACGAGATCGACATCGCGGACAACGTCCTCCGGCGCTGACTTCGTGTAATCGATGACTTCATCCGCACCGAGCCCGCGCAGCAGCGCCTCGTGCTTGCCCGAGGCCACGGCAATCACCCGCGCCCCCTTCAACTTGGCGACCTGCACCACAAAGTGGCCAACACCGCCTGCGGCGCCGTTCACGAGGACGGTCTTGTCCGCCAGTGCCACGGGCACATGCTGGTTCGGCTGCAGCGGATTGGGCGCATCGTGGCCCAGGTCGACCAGGAACTGCCATGCGGTCAGCAGAGACATCGGCGCAGCCGCCGCCTGCATGTGGTCGATACCGGCTGGCTTACGTGCCACTTCAGACGCCGGCACGCTGACATATTCCGCATAGGTCCGGCTGCCGCCCGCGAGGCCCGCAGGGAACCGCACCATCGCGTACACCTCATCGCCCGCCGAGAAGCCGTCCACATCCTCGGCAATGGCCTCGATCACGCCAGAAATGTCCGTCCCCAGAATCAGGGGAAATTCGACCTTCGGCTGCCACTCCGGCGGCAGCATCTTGTATCCGTCGCGAAGGTACCAATCGGGCGGATTCAGACCCACCGCATGCACACGCACCAGCACTTCGCCCGCACGCAGTTCGGGCACCGGGGCGTCTTCATAGCGCAGCACGTCCGGGCCGCCGAACGTATGTTGTTGGATGGCTTTCATCGTCTTGGGTGACATGTCTTTCTCCTTGAGCCGAAATCGGCTATCGTTACCGGAACAGTGCTCCGTATAATTGGAGCGGTGCTCCGCTTTGTCAAGGAAAAACCATGCGCGCCGACGCTAAAAAGAACTACGCCCAGCTGCTTTCCACTGCCCGCGACGTCTTTATGGAACAGGGCGCCGACGCCTCTTTACGTGATATCGCCCGCCGCGCCGAGGTCGGGCTGGGCACGCTGTACCGCCATTTCCCCACGCGCGAAGCCCTGCTCGAGGCATTGCTGCGCTCAAGCTTCGACGCCCTGGCGGACAGGGCCAAGCAACTCGAAACGTCGGCAGCTTCGGATCAGGCCTTGCTCGCCTGGTTGCAGGAAATCGTCGCCTTTACGCACGAACATCGCGGCATCCTCGGGCCGATGATGGGCGCCATCGAAGATCCCGACTCCGCGCTGCATGCTTCGTGCGTCACCCTGCGCAGTGCCGGTGCGGCACTTCTTGCCCGTGCGCAGGCCGA
>JBCNQE010000039.1:0-3417 GCA_039592975.1 Ralstonia sp.
TGCTGAGCGAGGCCGACCACCCGCGCCTGAACCGCGACGGCTCGCTCGACATCCTGATCCAGCGTGCGCCACCCAAGGGCATGCGCAACAACTGGCTGCCGCCGCCCACCGGCCCGTTCCTGCTGCGCATGCAGCTGACCTGGCCCAAGGAAGCGGCACTCGACGCATCGTGGCTGCCGCCTGGCGTGCAGCGGCGGGAATAACGCACCGCGCTCGCCGGCCCTGCGCTGGAGGGCGGGCCGCTTAAGGCTGCCTCTTACAGGCAGCCGCGCACAACACCTTGTCGACACTCGCGAAGAAGCCATCATAGACATTCCGCTGCAGCACGGTCTTCGTGCGAGCGTCGCCGTTGCTGTCCCAGACCGTACTGTCGAACCGGGCGCGTACCAGCGTTGCCTGGTTGCCTGCGTCCGCCCTGACCGCGATGACCGCCGATACCCGTTCGTGATCCGGCTTGGCCGGAAACATGCCGGTGTAGTTCTTGAGCGCTCCACGTAGCAACTGTCGCCACTTGGGCACCAGCGTGTCACTCAGCCCTGCTTCCACAAGGCCGGTTTCGCTGTCGACCGACACTGGCGCATAACCCAGGTCGGTCAACGCCTTGGCCACGGCGGTCAGTACACGGGAGTTCGCCCTGCTTGTGAAGGCTGCGATGAGTGGACTGGGGATCTGCCTGGCCCCGTGGGCAGTCATTCAGGAAGACGTCGGCCAGGGGCGTCTGGGCGCGCTGTTTCCGGAGGTCAAGCTAGAGGGACCGGCGTTTCACTGCCTGTATCGGGATGCAGCGGACGACCGGTCGCTCAGCATTTTCCTCGCATGGTTGTTCGAGCGCGCCGGCGCGGCGCATGCCCCTGCGTAATCCCCCGCCGCGCTCACCCTGGCTACTGCAATTGCGAGGGTGATGCTCCTTCCGTCAGCGGATGGTGGATCGCGTGCACCGCCGCCGCAGAAGACGTTTCCGTAAGGTACGGTTCAACGGCTCCGCGTAGTACCGCGCAATGCCGGCGGCCAGCAAAAGCGAAAGCAGCATGAACGCCGCCAGCAGCACGAGTTTCTCGTCACCCGAAACCGTGGTGCGCGGGAAGCCCGTTTTGAGCACCGCCAGCGGAATCAGGTGAAACAGATACAGCTCATAGCTGTTCTTGCCGCACCATGCGACCGCTGCACCGACACGGTTGAAGCGCCGCGCATCATTGACCGCAGAGCGCTGCGATGGCCACAGCATTGCGGCGGTCCCCAAGGCCATTGCCGTCACGCCCAAGACGTTGCTCTGCGCAATCGGCCACCACAAATAGAGAAATGTCATCAAGGTCACGACCACGGCTTGCGCGAACAAGGTCGTCATACCGGCCAGGGTGAACCGCCTGGAAAGAATCGCGGCGCCACAGCCGATGGCAATGCCGTCAAAGCTGGCGAAGTACGCGTAAAGAAATCCAGCCTCGTCCCCTTGGTGAGTGAAGCGATACAACGGGCCGGCGACAATGATCGCTGCCCAGAACAGGCAGAGCAGCGACTCTCGTCGCAGCACGAGGCACAGCAACGGGAACGCGAGGTAGAACACCTCCTCGACCGAGAGTGACCACAAGACGCCCAACGGATAGTTGACCCATCCGATCCGGGCAATCAGCAAGTTCATGGTGAAAGTCAGGCTTGCCAGATTGACATGCCATAGCGGAACGGGCTCGCCCGCCGCGACGTGGTTCTGAAAGATAGCCAGCCCACACAGCGCGAGTACGTTCACGATGGCCAGCAACAACAGCAGACACGGCACAATGCGCGCGATACGCCGCCCGTAGAACGCCCACCCATCGATACCGCCGAATTGGCCCCAGCGGCGCAGGGCATTCGAGGTGATCAGGTAGCCCGAGACCACAAAGAACATGGTCACCCCGTAATTGCCATTGCGCGCCACCGCCTGCACAAGCTCCGGCCCGAACACCGCAGCAAGTGATGTATCGCTCAAGCGATAGGCGATGTTGAAGTGATGAAACAGGACGAGCAGGATGGCGACCCCACGGATCAGGTCGATCCGCCTGTTGCGCATGTCGGTCGGCACGGTCGTCCTATCGTGTCACGCCATCTACCAGCGATGGGAAATCGCTCAGCAGCGCATCGCGTGTGCGCATGCCAGCAGGCGTCGGCTGCACCTGCGCGTCCTGGGTCAGACGTGCGAACACCAGCGTGCGCGGCGCCTTCGTGGCCCAGCCGACGAACCAGCCATAGGCGTGCTCTCGGTCGTAGTTGCCTTCGTGTGTGATCGGCGCGCCCGGAGAGCCCGTCCCGGTCTTGCCATGAATCGTCCATCCGCCGGGGTGAGTGGCGATCTCCGTCACGCGCCAGGTCATGTCCAGTGCGGCGGCGCTTACCGGCAGCGTACGGTTGGCGATTTTGCGCAGGAATGCCACCTGCTCCAGCGGCGATATCTGTAGTGACGAGTTGATCCACGCACCGGAGGTACCGTTGTGCTTGCCGGGATCGCCGGACACATCGCGGTTTCCGTAGTCAAACACGTCTGCGTAGCGCTGAAAGCGGGCATCGCCCAGCGACTGGGCCACCCGTTGCGAGAACCAGACCACCGAGTATTGGATCCAGCGTGCCGCGTCAGTGGGCTGCCGCCACGCATCGCCGCCCCACGCGACATCGCCATCGTGGTACGCCAGCGTGGGCGTATGTTCATCCTTGAGGATGCCTGCATCGAAACCCATCAGGCTGAGTGCGATCTTGAAGGTCGAAGCCGGTGTCACGCGCATGGCGCAATCACCTTCCTGCACCAGCACGTTGCCCGACACCGCGTCCGCGATGACGGTACAGATGGTTCGAGCGTGAGCCTCCGGGCTCATCAGATTGACGGCCAGGATAGCCGCAGCGGTACACCAGCGTTTCATGCGTTTCTCTTTTGAGGGTGCCTCAACCCGCTTGCCGCTTGAGCGAGGGTGAGGCTGGATTGCCAATCATAACTTCAGAGGAACGCCTCCCGGCCGGCCGAACGCAACCGGCCAGACAGGGAGAAAAGACACAGGAACAACGCGACGGATTCCCACCGCTCAGGCGGGTACCGAGGCGCACAGGATGCAGATCAGGACAAGGTGGGGACTGTCACCGCCCGGTGCCCATTGAGCAGAACCATCGTGATGCTGGTGCCGGCAGACGTGGGCGCCAACGAAGCAAGCGCGTGCGTCGATGCCTTGGCCGATGCGCTCGTCGATTGCGTGGAAGGTGGCGCGTCGGTCAGCTTCATGGGGCCGCTGTCGCAAGACAAGGCGCGGGCATTCTGGCGCGGGGTGGCCGAAGGCGTGGCGAAGGGCGAGCGCGCGCTGCTGATTGCCGAAGATGCGGCCGGCGCCATCCTCGGCACCGTGCAGTTGGTGTTGGCGCAGCCGGAAAACCAGCCGCACCGCGCCGACGTCGCCAAGATGC
>JBCNQE010000004.1:0-326805 GCA_039592975.1 Ralstonia sp.
TGGTGACGGTCTCGTGCGCCGAAGGCGACGAAGGCAAGATCTACGACGGCCTGCTGGAAACCGAAATCACGGAAGTCCAGCGCGGCGAAATGCCGACGATCAGCACCAAGATCATGATGAACGTCGGCAACCCGCAACTGGCGTTCGACTTCTGCCAGATTCCGAACGGCGGTGTGGGCCTGGCGCGTCTGGAATTCATCATTAACAACAACATCGGCGTGCACCCGAAGGCGATCCTCGACTACCCGCAAGTCGACAGCGACCTGAAGAAGGCCGTGGAAAGCGTGGCCCGCGGCCATGCCAGCCCGCGTGCGTTCTACGTCGACAAGCTGGCCGAGGGCATCGCCACCATCGCGGCGGCGTTCTATCCGAAGCCCGTGATCGTGCGTCTGTCGGACTTCAAGTCCAACGAGTACAAGAAGCTGATCGGCGGTTCGCGCTACGAGCCGGATGAAGAAAACCCGATGCTGGGCTTCCGTGGCGCCTCGCGCTACATCGCTGAAGACTTCGCTGAAGCCTTCGAGATGGAGTGCCGCGCCATGAAGCGCGTGCGCGACGAGATGGGCCTGACCAACGTCGAAGTGATGGTGCCGTTCGTGCGTACGCTCGGCCAGGCCGAGAAGGTGGTCGAGCTGCTGGCCAAGTACGGCCTCAAGCGCGGCGAGAACGGCCTGCGCCTGATCATGATGTGCGAAGTGCCGTCCAACGCGATTCTGGCCGAGCAGTTCCTGCAGCATTTCGACGGCTTCTCGATCGGCTCGAACGACCTGACGCAGCTCACGCTGGGCCTGGACCGCGACTCCGGCATGGAATTGCTGGCGAAGGACTTCGACGAGCGCGACCCGGCGGTCAAGTTCATGCTGCAGCGTGCCATCTCGACGGCGCTGTCGATGGACAAGTACGTCGGCATCTGCGGCCAGGGCCCGTCTGACCACCCGGATTTTGCCCAGTGGCTGGCCAAGGAAGGCATCTCGTCGATCTCGCTGAACCCGGATTCGGTGATCGCCACCTGGCAGAAGTTGGGTTCGGCCTGATGTTGCAGTAAGGTAGAAAAGGCGCGCCGGACACGGTGCGCCAACAAGAACGCGAAGTGCCCGGCGGCTGTCCAAGGCTAGCGGGGGCCGAGCGACATGCCCCCGCAGACGTACAGCGTCGCGGGGGTTTTTTCTTGGGATTCAGGGAGAGGGAGTATGTCGGCTCAGACCGTCTGGTTCTCGCTGGCTGTGCTGCTCGTCATCGGCGAGCTGATGACGGGGACGTTCTACTTGCTAATGGTGGCGATCGGTTTGCTGGCGGGTGGTCTTGCCGCGCTGATCGGTCTCGCGTTTCCTGCGCAGGCCATCGTGGCCGCCATCGTTGCGGTGTTTGGCATCGCGGGGCTGCGCCGCACGCGCTATGGCCGCATCACGCGTGAAGATGCCGCCCGCAATCGCAACGTCAATCTCGATATCGGTGAAGCGCTGCGCGTTGATGCGTGGTCGCCCGAGCGCCGCGCACGCGTGCAATATCGCGGTGCCGCTTGGGATGTCGAGCTGGCGCCGGATGCGCCCGCCACTGGCGGAGAATTCCGCATCGTCGAAGTACGCGGCAGTGTGCTTGTCGTCGCGCCCAAATAACAATCAACACACCCAACCACGGAGGTTCTATGTTCGAGCTGGGGACTCTCGCGATCATCGTCCTGTTTGCCGCCATTGTGCTCATCGCGCAGGGCATCAAAATCGTGCCGCAGCAGCACGCCTGGATTCTGGAGCGGCTGGGCAAGTACCATGCGACGCTCTCGCCGGGGCTCAATATCGTGCTGCCGTTTGTCGATCGCGTGGCCTACAAGCACGTGCTCAAAGAAATCCCACTCGACGTGCCGAGCCAGATCTGTATCACCAAGGACAACACGCAGCTGCAGGTGGACGGCATCCTGTACTTCCAGGTGACCGACCCGATGCGGGCGTCGTACGGCTCGAGCAATTTCGTGATCGCCATCACGCAGCTGGCGCAGACCACGCTGCGCTCGGTGGTCGGCAAGCTGGAACTGGACAAGACGTTCGAAGAACGCGACTTCATCAACCACAGCGTGGTCAATGCGCTGGATGAGGCCGCGTCGAACTGGGGCGTGAAGGTGCTGCGCTACGAGATCAAGGATCTGACGCCGCCGAAGGAAATCCTGCACGCCATGCAGGCGCAGATTACGGCGGAGCGGGAGAAGCGTGCGCTGATCGCCGCATCGGAGGGTAAGCGCCAGGAGCAGATCAACCTGGCATCCGGCGCGCGCGAGGCTGCGATCCAGAAGTCGGAAGGTGAAAAGCAGGCCGCCATCAACAAGGCACAGGGCGAGGCAGCGGCGATTCTGGCGGTGGCCGAGGCTAATGCACAGGCCATCCAGAAGATCGGTCAGGCTATCCGCACTGAAGGCGGTGTCGACGCGGTCAATCTGAAGGTGGCGGAGGAGTACGTGAGCGCGTTCGGCAACCTGGCCAAGCAGGGCAACACGCTCATCGTGCCGGGCAACATGGGCGACCTGAGCACGATGATTGCGTCAGCGTTGACGATCGTGAAGCAGCAGCGGCCTAACGCGTAACGGTAGGAGCGAGAGGGCTTACGCCTTCTCGCGCATGAGGCGTGCTTTTTCGCGCTGCCAGTCGCGGTTCTTTTCGGTCTCGCGCTTGTCGAATTGCTTCTTACCCTTGGCGAGGCCGATTTCGCATTTCACGCGGCCGCGCGTGTAGTGCAGGTTGAGCGGGACGAGCGTATAGCCGCGCTGCTCCACCTTGCCGATGAGCTTCTTGATCTCTTCGGCGTGCAGCAGCAGTTTGCGGGTGCGTACAGGGTCGGGATTGACGTGCGTGGAGGCCGATTGCAGCGGGCTGATGTGGGCCCCGATCAGGAACAGCTCGGCGTTGCGGATGACGACGTAGCCTTCCTTGATCTGCGCACGGTTGGCCCGGATGGCCTTCACCTCCCAGCCCTCGAGTGCCATGCCCGCCTCATAGCGCTCTTCGATGAAGTAATCGAAAAAGGCTTTCTTGTTGTCGGCGATGGTCATACGTTGGAATGTGCGGGGAGCGCCCCGGGGTGATGAATCCGGCATGCGCTGCGATAAAATGGCGAGTTTAACAAATCCGCCGCAAGCCTCACGGGCAAACGGCGCGCAAAGCTTTCGGATGGCGCATGGCAGACGTTGAAAAAACCGTGTTGATTGGGCATTCGGCCGAACAGATGTTCGACCTGGTCACCAACGTCAAGGACTATCCGAACTTCCTGCCGTGGTGCGGCGGGGTGGAAATCTACGAGCAGACGGAAACGTCACTCGACGCCCGGGTGGACATCGCCTTCAAGGGCATCCACCAGTTCTTCCGCACGCGCAACGTGCAGACGCGTCCCACCCGTATCGATATGACGTTCGCCGACGGGCCTTTCAAGAGCTTCACCGGCTTCTGGCTCTTCACGCCGCTGCGCGCGGATGCCTGCAAGATCAACTTCCACCTGCATTACGAGTTCTCCAGCGTGATCCTGGAGAAGCTGATCGGCCCGGTGTTCAGCATGATCGCCAATACCTTTGTCGATTCGTTCGTCAAACGCGCCGAGGCGGTCTATGGCGAATCCTGAACTGATTGACGTGATGGTGTGCCTGGCGACGCTCACGCCGCCTCGTCTGGTGAGCGTGCAGGTGCCGGCCGATGCAACGGCAGCAGATGCGGTGCGCGTTTCCCGCGTGCTGGAGGGAACCGATCTGGCGATCGAGGCATGCCGGCTGGCTGTCTACGGCAAGCGCAAGACAGCGGATGCGCCGCTGCATGCGCGGGACCGAGTGGAGATTCTCGGCCCGCTGATTGCCGACCCGAAAACGGCACGCCGTCGGCGCGTGCAGAAGGTGCGAGCAACCGGTACGCGTGAAGGCCAGAGGTGGCTGCGCAACGCGGCGCCGCCCAAAGACGACGTCCTCGAGTAACGCGGGCTTAGCCGCAGTTGGCGCTGAGGGCCGCCTGGTTGCGCTGGACGGCGGCGGCGCGCTGGTTGTCATCCATATAGGAGAGCGAGCCATCGGGCTGCGGGGTACCCACGCGGCGGCCGTTCTGCAGATAGGCGGTTTCATTGCGAATGCGCTGGCATTCCGCTTGTTTGCGCTGGGCTTGCTCGGCCTGCTTGGCCTCTTCCTGCTCCTTCTTGGCGCGATCTGCCATGCGCTTGCGCAGCTCGTCGTCGGGGTTCGATGCGGCCACGCCCGAGGCGGGTTGGGTGGGCTTGGCGGCAGGGTCCGCGGCCTTGACGCCCGAAGCCGCCGCGGGCAGCGCTTCATAGGCCGTTGCCGCGCGGGTGTTCGGGTTGCGGATGATCCGGCTGGCCGGAACCGACGGCGGCGGAGCGGCGTCGCTGTAGACCATGTGGCCCTTGTCGTCGCGCCACTGCCAGGCCCACTGCGCAAGTGCCGGCGGGCAGGCGAGGGCGATCAGTGTGGCGGTGGCAGGCAACAGGACGTGCAGTCGTTTCATGGAGTTCTCGTTCGATAGACTGCCGGCGGCGCGCTGGCCGACCCGACGACGGCCCCTCGGCGCGCACGGAGGCCGGTGGCGTGATCGCCACGCGTTGTTTTAGACGAAGGCCTGGCTCGGCCCTCGACTCGCCCCCCGGCAAGGCGCCCAGTTTATGCAGACTTGTCTTCAGCGTGCAAGCGCACCGACCAGCCGACGCCCACGATCAACAAGGCAATCGCGGCAATTTCCAGTGTGCGCGGCCATCTGCCGTCGTACACAAAGCCGTATGCCAGCGCGAACAGCGTCTCGAACACGATCATCTGGCCCGACAGCGTGAGCGGCAGCCGCCGGGAGGCGATATTCCACAAGTTGTTGCCGATCAGCGACGCGCCCAGTGCCAGGGCAGCATTCACGGCCCAGAAGGTGGTCCATATGCGGCCGCCGCCATGTGCCCATCCTGTTCCGGCCACCAGCAGCCCGATCGCCGTCAGGGCGGTCGACAAAATGCCCGTCGAGATGCCGTACAGCGCTGACCATTCGTTGCCGGAAAAGTGCGGATTGCGTTGCAGGTAGCGGGCGTTGTCGACGGCGTACCACGTCCAACTGCACAGCGCGCCGGCCGCGCAGACGATGCCGGCAATCCGCTGCCAGACCGGGCGGGCAGTGGCCACTGTGGTAGCAGCCCCGTGGCCGAACAGGTCAACGTTGATGCAGACAATGCCGGCGGCCACGACCAGCAGCGGCCAGATCAGCCGGGACAGTGGCACCGCGCCATGGTCGCGCCGGCCGAGCACCGTCACGGTAATCGGCAGGATGCCGATGATGAGCGAAGCGGGCGCGACGCCGGCCAATTGCACGGCGAACGCCAGCAGGACGTAGTAAACGAGATTGCCGGCGCAGGACTGGCGGACCAGCGCAGCACAATCGGCGCGGGTGATCTTGCGGGCAATGCGGGGGAGGATGGGGGCCGCGGCGATGGCCGCGATGGCGCCGTAGGCAAGGTAGCGGCCGAGGGCCAGTTCCCATGGTGAGAACGCCGGCAGCGCGCGGGGCGCAATAAAGACCATGCCCCACATGGCCCCGGCCAGCAGGGCGCACAATACGCCGATTCCCATTCGAACACTCAAGAAGCTGGCTCCGCGCGGACACTGGCGGCGCAGGGCGCTTTTGCTGCGTGCGCGAAGAAAAATTTATCGAGCATAGCACGGGTGTCTACAACCGTGGGGCGAATTCCCGTATAATCCGATTTTGCGCCTAGAGGAAATTGCTATGCGTCTTGTCCAGAAAGCACTCACATTCGATGACGTGCTGCTCGTCCCGGCCTATTCGGCCGTCCTGCCCCGCGATACGTCCCTTCGCACCAAGCTCACCCGTTCGATCGAACTCGCCATTCCGCTCGTCTCCGCTGCCATGGATACGGTTACGGAAGCGCGGCTCGCCATCGCGATGGCGCAGCAAGGTGGTATCGGTATCGTCCACAAAAACCTGAAGCCGGAAGAACAGGCGCGCGAAGTCGCCAAGGTCAAGCGCTTCGAATCGGGCGTGCTGCGCGATCCGATCACCATCGCCCCGGATATGAAAGTCCGCGATGTGATGGCGCTGTCGGCACAGCACGGCATTTCGGGCTTCCCGGTGCTGGAAGGCAAGAAGGTGGTGGGCATCATCACCAACCGCGATCTGCGCTTCGAAGAAGAGTTGGACGCCCCGGTGCGCGCCAAGATGACGCCCGCCGAGCGGCTCGTCACCGTCAAGGAAGGCGCCTCGCTGGAAGAGGCCAAGCGCCTGATGAACAAGCACCGCCTGGAGCGCGTGCTGGTGGTGGGCGAGGCTTTCGAGCTGCGCGGCCTGATCACCGTCAAGGATATCCAGAAGGCCACGGAATACCCGCTGGCTTCGAAGGACGAGCGTGGTTCGCTGCGCGTGGGTGCGGCAGTGGGCGTGGGTCCGGACAACGACCTGCGTATTGACCTGCTGGTCAAGGCCGGCGTGGACGTGATCGTGGTCGATACCGCGCACGGCCATAGCCAGGGCGTGCTGAGCCGCGTGCGCTGGATCAAGGACAACTACCCGCAAGTGCAGGTGATTGGCGGCAATATCGCCACGGGCGAAGCGGCCAAGGCGCTGGTCGATCATGGCGCGGATGGCGTCAAGGTTGGTATCGGCCCGGGCTCGATCTGCACGACGCGGATCGTCGCTGGCGTGGGCGTGCCGCAAATCTTTGCGGTGTCGAACGTGGCCGAAGCCCTCAAGGGCACGGGCGTGCCACTCATCGCCGACGGCGGTATCCGCTACTCGGGCGATGTGGCCAAGGCCCTGGCTGCCGGCGCGCACACCGTGATGATGGGCGGCATGTTTGCCGGTACGGATGAAGCCCCGGGTGAGGTGTTCCTGTTCCAGGGTCGCTCGTACAAGAGCTACCGTGGCATGGGTTCGGTGGGCGCGATGAAGGATGGCGCTGCCGACCGCTACTTCCAGGAAGACAACACTGCCAACGTCGACAAGCTCGTACCGGAAGGCATCGAGGGTCGCGTGCCGTACAAGGGCTCGGCATTGCCGATCGTGCATCAACTCACGGGTGGTGTTCGCTCGTCGATGGGCTACTGCGGTTGCGCATCGATTGCCGAGTGGCACGAGAAGAGCCAGTTTGTCGAGATCACCGCCGCCGGCATGAACGAATCGCACGTGCACGACGTGCAGATCACGAAGGAAGCGCCGAACTATCACCGCGACTGATCGGTTGTCGATCAACGCAGACAAGATAGAAGGCAAGCAGTACTGTCGCCGGGGCGCGCGGGCGCTCCGGCCGATTCAATTTGGTGGCCGGCGCACGGGCGGCCACCCGCAACTGGGGACACTGATGAAAGCGCTTTTGCGTCTCGTTCTGTTTCTGGATGCGGCTGTCGCGCTGTGCGTCGGTCTCGTCCTGCTGGCTTCGCCGTTGACGTCGATTTTTGGCGCGCTGCAATTGCCACAACCTGAGCCCGCCATGTACGGGCAACTGCTCGGCGTCATGCTGATCGGCGTGGCCTGGCTGCTCTGGTATGCCACTGTCAATGGGCAACTCACCAGCGCCGTGGCACAGGTCATTGGCCATGTGAACCTGGCGGTGGCTGTGCTGGTGATTGTGTGGCTGTTGTTCTTCCACTTGCCGGTGGAAGGCGCGGGCCGCATCTGGCTGCCGACGTTTGCCGCGGTGCTGGCGCTGTTCTCCGCCGTGCAGATTCCCGCCTCGCGCCGCGTGCGCACCCATGAGCGAGAGCGCGCGCAAAAGGCCAAGGAAGAGGCCGTTGCCGCCCGCGACCGCGAGCGCGCAGAAAAGGCGCAGCGCAAAGAACCTGGCTACATGCCGCCTCCGGGCTACGGCCCCGGCACTGAAGTCGACACGATTGCCGATTCCATCCCTCCACAACATGCACGACAAAGTCCTCATCCTTGATTTCGGCTCGCAGGTCACGCAACTGATTGCGCGGCGCGTGCGTGAAGCACACGTCTACTGCGAAATCCACCCGAACGACGTGTCCGACGCCTTTGTGCGCGAGTTCGCGCCGAAGGCCATCATCCTGTCCGGCAGCCACGCCAGCACGTACGAAGACCACCAGCTGCGCGCCCCGCAGGCCGTGTGGGACCTGGGCGTGCCGGTGCTCGGCATCTGCTACGGCATGCAGACCATGGCCGTGCAACTGGGCGGCAAGGTGGAGTGGAGCGACCACCGCGAATTCGGCTATGCCGAGATGCGCGCCCACGGCCACACACGCCTGCTCAAGGACATCCAGGACTTCGCCACGCCGGAAGGCCACGGCATGCTCAAGGTGTGGATGAGCCACGGCGACAAGGTGGCCGAGCTGCCGCCAGGCTTCAAGCTGATGGCCTCCACGCCGAGTTGCCCGATCGCCGGCATGGCGGATGAGGCGCGCGGCTACTACGCCGTGCAGTTCCACCCGGAAGTCACGCACACCGTGCAGGGCCGCGCGATGCTCGAGCGCTTCGTGCTGGAGATCGCCGGTGCCAAGCCGGACTGGATCATGCGCGACCACATCGAGGAAGCCGTCAAGCGCATCCGCGAACAGGTGGGCGATGAAGAGGTGATTCTGGGCCTGTCGGGCGGTGTCGATTCGTCCGTGGCCGCAGCGCTCATTCACCGCGCCATCGGCGACCAGCTCACCTGCGTGTTTGTCGATCACGGCCTGCTGCGCCTGGACGAAGGCAAGATGGTGATGGACATGTTCGCCGGCCGCCTGCACGCCAAGGTCGTGCACGTGGATGCGTCCGAGCAGTTCCTCGGCCACCTGGCCGGCGTGACGGACCCGGAAGCCAAGCGCAAGATCATCGGCCGCGAGTTCGTCGAGGTGTTCCAGGCCGAAGCCAAGAAGCTCTCCAACGCCAAGTGGCTGGCGCAGGGCACGATCTACCCGGACGTGGTGGAGTCGGGCGGCACCAAGACCAAGAAGGCCACGACCATCAAGAGCCACCACAACGTGGGCGGCCTGCCGGAAACGCTGGGCCTGAAGCTGCTTGAACCGCTGCGCGACCTGTTCAAGGACGAAGTGCGCGAGCTGGGCGTGGCACTCGGTCTGCCGCACGAGATGGTGTATCGCCATCCGTTCCCGGGCCCGGGCCTGGGCGTGCGGATTCTGGGCGAGGTCAAGCGTGAGTACGCAGACCTGCTG
Source organism: Ralstonia sp. (assembly GCA_039592975.1). Lineage (GTDB taxonomy): Bacteria > Pseudomonadota > Gammaproteobacteria > Burkholderiales > Burkholderiaceae > Ralstonia. Next base: position 9,134 of record JBCNQE010000004.1, read on the forward strand.
CGCCGTGCCGACGCGATCTTCATCGAAGAACTGCGTGGCACGAAGGCGACGGCGCAAGATGCGGCTGCCGGCCTGTGTGGTGAAGCCGACGTCGGCAAGAGCTGGTACGACCTGACCAGCCAGGCGTTTGCGGTGTTCCTGCCGGTCAAGTCCGTCGGCGTGATGGGCGATGGCCGCACGTATGACTACGTGACGGCACTGCGCGCCGTGCAGACGACCGATTTCATGACCGCACACTGGGCGCATCTGCCGTATTCGCTGCTGGGCCGCGTGTCGAACCGGGTCATCAATGAAGTGCGTGGCTTGAACCGTGTGGTGTACGACGTGTCGGGCAAGCCGCCTGCGACGATTGAGTGGGAGTGATTCCACAGCCGGTAACGGCCGACACCTGAAGGTGCCAAAATCCCTGAAAGCCCGCATCACTGCGGGCTTTCTTGTTGTTGCGTTTGGTATTGGGTCGCGAGCCAGAGGTAGCTACGCCGCCTTCCATGCATTTTCGTACACCATGTCGGTCAGCGGCTGCCGTTCGGCCCAGCCTTGCTGCTCAAGCATGGGCTTGTCATAAAAGCCGTCAACATGGCCTAGACACAGAACGGCCACCGGCCGCGCGCCGGTCGGCAACTGCAGCAATACCCCCAACTGCTCCGGATCGAACAGCGACACCCAGCCCATGCCGATGCCCTCGGCCCGCGAAGCCAGCCACAGGTTCTGGATCGCGCAGGCAACCGAGGCGAGGTCCATCTCGGGCATGGTGCGGCGGCCGAAGACGTGGCGCTCGCGCCCATCCATCAGCGCGGCGACCAGCACTTCACCGCAATCGAGAATGCCTTCGACTTTCAGGCGCATGAACTCATCTTCGCGCTCACCGAGTGCGTTAGCCGTGCGCCTGCGCTCGGCGTCGACCAGTGCGTGTATCTGCGTGCGCAGTGACGTGTCGGTGATGCGGATAAAGCGCCAGGGCTGCATGAAGCCCACGCTCGGCGCGAGATGCGCGGCATGCAGCAGGCGTTGCAGCACGTCGGGGGCAATCGGGTCGGGCCGGAAATGCCGCACATCGCGGCGCTCGCGGATGACGCGATAGACGGCATCGATTTCAACGTCGCTATAACGATGTCGGCTCATGGCGTGAACAGCGCCGCGGTGGCTCTCGGGTTGGAGGGGAAATAGCCGTGGAAATAGCTGGCTACGATGCTGCCGTGGCGATAGACGGCTTCGCCTGCGGCCGATCCGCTGGCGCGTCGGGCGTGCGTGACGGGGGAGAGCGGTGTCTGCAGGCTTGAATAGTGGAACGCGTGCCCCCGCAATGTTTCGCCACCCAGTTCGACCGATTGCAGGCCAAGCCCGGCAAGCCGGCTGTGCAACGTCCCGTGGCCAGGCAGGAGGCCGAGCATGGTGCCGGTGGTACCGGTGCGATCCGTGAAGGCATCAAGCAGATAGAGCATGCCGCCGCACTCGGCATACAGCGGTTTGCCGGCCGCCACGTGCGCACGCAGCGAGGCCCGCGTGGTTTCGTTGCGACTGAGCGTGTTGAGATGCAGCTCGGGGTACCCGCCCGGTAGGTAGACAGCATCGGGTGCGGGCAGCGGTTCATCGGCCAGCGGCGAGAAAAACACCACTTCCGCCCCCAATGCGGCGAGCAACTCCAGATTGGCCGGATAGAGAAACGAAAACGCCATGTCGCGCGCCACGGCAATGCGCACGCCCGCCAATAGCGGCGGCACGGGCGCGGCGGCTGCGGGTGCAAACGCCACTGCCGGCGGCAGTTCGATCAGCTGCGTTTCGGCAATGCGCGCTGCCGCTACCGCAATGCGCGATTCGAGGTCGTCGATCTCCTGCGCCTGCACGAGGCCGAGATGTCGCTCAGGCAGCGCCATGGCGTCGTCGCGCATCACGGCGCCGGCGCAGCGCAGAGACGGCGGCAGCATCTCAAGCAGCATCTCGGCATGGCGGGCGCTGGCGACGCCATTGGCAATGACCCCGTGAAACGGCAAGTCGGGCCGGAACGTTGCTAGGCCATGCGCGATTGCAGCGAACGTCTGCGCCATGCCGCTCACGTCAATGATCGGGAGGACGGGCACGCCGAACGTCATGGCGAGGTCGGCGCTCGATGGTGTGCCATCGAACAGGCCCATGCTGCCCTCAATGAGGATCAGGTCTGCGCTTGCGGCGGCATCGTAGAGCCGCTGGCGGCAATCGGCCTCGCCGGTCATCCACAGGTCGAGCGAGTACACCGGGTTGCCCGATGCGCGTTCGAGGATGAAGGGGTCGAGAAAATCCGGCCCCGTCTTGAACACGCGGACGTTGCGCCCCTGGTTGCGATGGTGGCGCGCGAGGCCGGCGGTGAGCGTGGTCTTGCCCTGATGCGATGCCGGCGCCGTCAGGAACAGCGCGGGGCAGGGGCGCGGGGCGGTCTGCGTGGACATGGCCTAGTACTCAACCCCTTGTTGTGCCTTTACACCTTGTTCGCGATAGGGATGCTTGACCAAGCGCATTTCCGTGACGAGGTCGGCAGCCTCAATCAGTGCCTCGGGCGCGTGCCGGCCGGTCACCACCACGTGCATGGTCGGCGGGCGTTGCGCGAAGACGGCCAGCACCTCCTCCAGCGGCAGGTAGTCGTACTTCAGCACGATGTTCAGCTCATCCAGGATCACCATGTCGTACTCGCCGCTCTGGATCATGCGGCACGCCTCGTCCCAGCCTTTGCGGGCGGTAGCGACGTCGGCATCGCGGTCTTGAGTGTTCCACGTGTAACCATCGCCGGTGGTCAGGAAATCGCAGTTGGGAAAGCTGCCCAGCAGGTCGCGCTCGGCGGTATGCAGTGCGCCTTTGATGAACTGCACCACCCCAAGACGCATGCCGTGGCCAACTACGCGCAGCCCCATGCCGAAGGCGGCGCTGCTCTTGCCTTTACCGGTGCCGGTGTTGACGATCAGCAAGCCTTTTTCAAGCGTGGCCGCAGCCTTCTTTTTTTCGAAGCCGGCTTTGCGGCGCTCGGTCATGCGCTGGTGCGCGGTCGGATCGGTCTGCATGGTGTGTTCTTCCTCTGTTCGTCCACTTAACGCCACGGTGTGCCGGTCAAGGTGCTGAGCTTTTCCAGCACACGCGTGCGGCTTGGGTGATAGCCGATAAAGACCAGTTGTGCATGCCGCGCCGGCGATGCATGCGCTTCGTGCCGCAGCTCGATCCGGCTGCGTACGCCTTGCACCAGCAAGCGGCCCTCACCGTTGGCGGGCGGGGCGAAGCCTTTGATGCGCAGCAGGGGTTCGCTGCGCGCGATGGTGGTGATGGCCTCGCGCAGCGTGTCAGGGTCTTGTGCCTGCGAGCTGCGCAGCATGAATGACAGCCAGCCCGGGTCCTGCTCATGAAAATGCTTATGCGTGCTCAACCCGTGGCTGTGCGCGCCGAGGCTGCCGTGGCTATGGCCATCGAACAGGCGCTGGTTGGCAAGCGGGCGCATTTTCAGGCCCGGCATGGTTGCCACGGGCCCGTAGTGCTGGTGTGCGAGGCCAGCATCCGCCGGCTCGTGCAGACGCAGGCCGAGCGTCAAACGCGTATCCAGCTTCGCCTTGTACGCCAACTCGATAAAGCGGATGGACGGCGCAAGCGCGCGCACGCGGGCCTCGGCGTCGAGCATGGCCGGCTCGTCGAGCGCGTCGATCTTGTTCAAGACCACGATGTCGGCGTTGGCCAGTTGTTGTTCGAACAGGTGGGCCACCGGTTGGCCAAGTTCCGGTTGGCTTGCAGCACTGGCCTGGTTGAATTCGCCCGCCAACAGCAACGGCGTGTCCACCACCGCGAGCGTGGCGTCGAGCACAAAGTAGGGCGCCAGCGCCTCGCCTTGCAGTTGCTCCATCACGGCAGTGGGCAGCGCCAGGCCGGAGGTTTCGATCAACACGTGGTCGATCAGGCTGCGGCGTTGCCAGAGCGCCAGCATGGTGGGCAGGAAATCCGCGTCGTCGTCGTAGGCCACCAGGCCGTTGGACAGATCGTGGATTTCCACCTCGCCACCTTTGTGGGGACCTTCGCGCAGGAGCGCACCGTCGATGGACACCTCGCCGAATTCGTTGACCAGGATGGCGAGACGGCGTTGCTTGCAGTCGCGCAGCAGATTTGACAGCAACGTAGTTTTGCCAGCACCAAGGAAGCCGGTGATGACGGTCACGGGAATGCGTGGCTGGCTCATGCGTGCAGCCCTCGCAGGGTGTTCAGCACCGACGCAAAATCGGAGGCCACGGCCGGATAGTCGAGGCGGGGCCGGTCGATGACGATGAGCGGAATGCCGAGCGTTTCGGCCGCTACCGCTTTGGCTTGATAGCCGCCAGCGTCGCCAGAATCCTTGGTGACCACGCAGTCGATGGCCCAGTCGCGCCACAGCGTTTCGTTCGCGGCTTGGGAGAACGGCCCCTGCATGGCGACGATGTGCGCGCGTGGGATGCCGGCATCGATGGCGCGCTGCAGGTGTTGCGGGTCCGGTGCCACGCGCACGAACCATTGATGCGCAGCCGCCCCAGGCGCCTGCACGAAGTGCGCAAGATCCTTGGAGCCCGTGGCCAGGAAAACGCGTTTCCCGTGCTGCATGGCCAGTTGCGTTGCGTCTTCGATCGAGGTGACACGAAGCGTGCCATCCGGACTAGCAGCACGCGGGCGCTCATAGCGCAGGTAGGGCAGATCGAGTTCGCGGGAGAGCGCGATCAGCTGCCGCGATATCTCGGCGGCGTAAGGGTGCGTTGCGTCCACAATCGCGCGGGCACGGCTTTGCCGTAGCAGTTCGCGCCGGCGCTCGATGCCGAGCCGGCCGGCGATGGGTGTGGCGCCCGGGCATGTTTGTCCCGCGAGTTCAGCGCCGTATTCGCTGACCGTGGAGACGATCGTTGGGTGGCCCGCTGCAACGATTTCCCGCGTCAGCGCATTGCCGTCGCTGGTGCCGGAGAAGACCCAGGTCGCACCCGCGGGCAGGTTGTCTGCGGTGACGGTGTCTGGCGTGTCGTCCCAATTGCCATAACCGCGCGGAGTGTAGATCCAGCCGCGCTTGCGCTTGGTGAAGCGGTTGCCGATCACCAGCGTGGTGAGCATGTCGAAGCGCCGCGTGCGCAATTCGGCCAGCGTGACGATCTCCACGGTCTGGTCTTCGCGATAGGCGTTGCGCACGATGCCGCATAAGGTCTCTGCGCGCTTGTGCTCGAGCATGATGTCGAGGATGCGGTAGACGCCCTCCTGACGTTGCTTGCTCTGCACGTTGTAGAACACGGCGGCGAGGTCGGCCTGGGCGATATGGCGTGCGCGTGTTTCGATCCACGCCCATGGGCAGAGCAGGTCCGACAGGCTCAGCGTGGCGAAGTCGTGCGACAGCGGCGAGCCAAGCAGCGATGCACACGCGTTGGCCGAGGTGATGCCGGGGATCAACTGGACGTCGTAGCGGTCATCTTCGGCCATGTCTTCGAACGCCAGCGCCGCCATGGCGTAGATGCCGATATCGCCACTGGAGATCAGCGCGACGGTCTTGCCTGCGCGTGCCTGTGCGATGGCCAGTTGGGCGCGGTCGCGTTCTTGCGTCAGCGGCAGGGTGTGGATGGTCTTGCCCGCAATCCAGGGTTGGATCCAGGTGAGATACAGCTCGTAGGCGACGATCACGTCGCTGGCCTGCAGAGCCGCTTCTACCATCGGCGGAATCAGCTCGCGTGTGCCGGGGCCGACGGAGACCAAATAGAGTTTGCCGGTCATGGTGGGGTCAGTCTTGTTCAATGTGGTGCGGATGGTCTTCAACGACGGCAACGGTTACGCCATCGAGCGCGGTCTTCGGAACGATCAATCGCCCTCGCGAGCTGGCGATGAGTGCGCAGGGTTCGCACACGCCGTCCACGCCCACCTTTTGCTGCACCCACTCGGAGGGACGGCTCACCCAGGCGCGGGTAGCAACGTCGTTGCGCGCAATCACGCGCAACGGCAGCTGGTGGCGCGTGCAGAACGCCAGCAGCCCCACCTCGTCGGCCTTCAGGTCGATCGTGGCAACTTCCCGGACTTCGGTCAGGCTGCGGTGGCCCAATGCGTGCACGACCGCTTGCTCGATGGCTTCGGCGGATTTGCCGCGCCGACAGCCGATGCCGAGCGTCAGCGGTTTGAGTGCTTCGGTGGCCGTGGTCACGGCCGGGGTGGCGCCCGTGAGCCTGGCGACCGCGTAGGCCAGCGCATTTGCGCCGCCCTCGTGCCCGCTCAGCAGGGGGATGGCGAAGCGCGCGGCTTCGTCGAGCACCACCACGGCGGGGTCTTCGTATTTGCTTTGCGGCAGGCCGTCGAGATAGCGCACGGCAATGCCGCTCGCGCTCACCATGACCCACTGCCGGTGCAGGCGGAAGTGCCGGCGGAAGTGCTCGCGCGGGCTTTCATCGGTGTGTAGCCAGGGCTGATACAGGTCTGCATCCAGCCCGGCGGCCAGCCTGCGGCCGAGCGGGAGGGCGTCGCTGCGCGTCAGCCAGATGGCGACCGGTCTCATGCCGGCGCTCCTGCCGTGCGGGGCTTGCGTGTGCGTCGCGTTTTGCGGTCCGTCCCATCGCGGAAGATATGCGTGAACCCGGCGGCGTAGAGGCTGGATTCCACGCCGTCTTCATGTGCCAGTGCGCGGCCGACCAGCAACAGCGTGGTGAGCAGCCAGTCCTTGTTCTGCACCTCGCTCATCAGCGTGCCGAGCGTGCTGCGATGGATGGCCTGGTCGGGCCAGCTTGCACGGCGCACCAGTGCTGCAGGGGTGTCGGCGGGGTAGTGCACCAGCAAATCCGCCACGGTCTGCTTCAGGCGCTGGCCGGAGAGGAAGATGCACATCGTCGCCTGATGCTCGGCAAAGCGCAGGACGGATTCCAGCTCCGGCACAGCCGAAGCGCGGCCCGATACCCGCGTCAGGATGACCGACTGCGAGACCATCGGGCGCGTCAGTTCGCTGCCCAGCGCAGCGGCTGCCGCTGTGAACGACGACACGCCGGGGATGATCTCGTAGGCGATACCCAGCTTCTCCAGCCGGCGCATCTGCTCGGCTGTGGCGCCGTAGATAGATGGGTCGCCCGAATGCAGCCGCGCTACATCCTTGTCTTCCAGTTGGGCGCGGCGATAGAGCGCTTCCTGTGCATCGAGCGACAGCTCGGCGGTGTCGAACGTCTCAGCGTCTGGCCGGCAGTGTTGCAGCATCTCGGTCGGCACCAGCGAGCCGGCATACAACACCATCGGCACGCTGCCGAGGATGCGGCTGCCGCGCAGCGTGATGAGGTCCGCGGCGCCGGGGCCGGCACCGATGAAATAGACTTTCATGCGTGACGTTTCTCTCTGGCGGTACGGCGGATCAGCATGGTGGCGAGGTAGCCGCTGGCATCGGCGTTCAATTGGGATACGTCGTTGCACAGCACCTCGCCGGGCAGGCCGATGCGGCGCGCAAAGGCACAGTGCTCGGAGATGCCCATCGCGTTCAGCAACTGCAAAACGGCCGGCAGGCGTGCGCCGATCTTCATCAGCACGACGATGTCATGGCTGTCGATGTCGGCGCGCAGTTCGGCCATGTCATCGGGGCAGGGCAGGATCAGGATGCGCTCCTTCCCCTCGCCCAGCGGCCATGACAACGCTGCTGCAGTGGCGGCAAAACTGGTGACGCCCGGGTACGTGGTGTGGCGCAGGCCGGGCACCTTGTCGCGCAGGGCGGCCAGCAGGTAGCCGTAGGTGGAATACGTCATCGAATCGCCGATGGTCAGGTAGGCGACGTTGTGCCCCTGGCGCAGTTCAGCCGCGATGGTGTCTGCCAGCGCGCCATAGTGCTCGGATAGCACGGTACGGTCCGGGTCCATCTGGAATTCGATCTCGCAGAACTTGGTTTCCGGAATCGGCAGGCCCGCGAGGCACTGACGCGCGACCGACGTTTCGCTGCTACGCGCGCGTGGCAGGTAGATGCGGTCGGCACTCTGCAAGGCCGCCAGTGCCGCAACCGGAATCAGCCCTGCAGGCCCCGGCCCGACGCCCACGCCAACGAAATGGCCCAGCGTGCTCATGCGGCGGCTCCGAGCGGGGTGCCGTCCATGGCGAACAAACGCACCGCCACGTGGTCGACGCTGGGCACCTTGGGCTGCATTAGCGCGGCCAGCCGGTGTTCGATGTTGGTCCAGAACGCTTGCGCGCCAGGTTCATTGCGCATGATCTCCACGATGTTTTCCACGGTATTGGCTTGTTCTATCGATTGGGTGAGTTCGCTGGCAAAGCCCAGATCCACCGCCACGGCCGCGACGGAATGCATGGCCATGCGGCTCTTGCTGGAATGCGTGTCCCACACGCCATCCAGCAGCTTGGCGAGCTTGCCGGGGTGCCCGAGCACCCAGAGTGTTTTCAAGCGCGTTTGCGACTCGTCCAGCGCTTGCTGGGCATAGTCGAGCGACGCGCCGACGAAGTTGGCGATCTGCACCACCTCTTTCTTCTGCAAGGCCAGCGTATCGGTGGCAAAGCTGCGCCCGATCTTGCCGGGGGTGAATGCGATGGCGTCTGGCTGGTCGCCCAGGGCGACGCGGATATACACCTCGATCGACGCCATCCATGCTGCCAGCGACATCGGTTCCACAATGCCGCTGGTGCCGAGGATCGAGATGCCACCGACGATGCCGAGCATCGGGTTGAAGGTGCGCTTGGCGATCTTCTCGCCGTCGACACAGCCGATGGCCAAGTCGAAGCCCGGATTGGCCGCGCCGTTGAGCACTTCGTTCACGGCCATCTGCATCATCTGTCGGGGGACCGGGTTGATGGCCGCCTCGCCCGGCGGCACGCGCAGGCCGGGCTGGGTGACCATGCCGACGCCCTCGGCGGCGAGGAAGCGCACCTCACCCTGATGGTTGATCGCGACCTTGGCGAAGATCGTTGCGCCATCGGTGTTGTCGGGGTCGTCTCCGGCGAATTTCTTCACGTCCGCGCGCACCGAGCCGTCGGCAAGGCGCTCCACGTGCTCAACCGGCACGACCAGGTAGTAATCGGGATCGGGCAGGCTGACTTCGACTTCGTTTGCCACCTCGCCACGCAACAGCAGAAGCAGCGCTGCCTTGACCGCGGCGGTGGCGCAACTGCCGGTCGTGCGACCACGGCGCAGGCCATTGGGGGCGAGCGCTGCGAGATCGAAGGGACGGCGTTGCGGGTGATGGTTCACGGCGGGTCAGGGCATTGGGTTCTGATTCTGACGGTAGACCTGATCGATCGCCGCAATCATCAGCGCGTTGATGGCCGACGCTGCCCATGGTGAGCCGCCGCGCGTGCCGCGGTTGGTGATGCGGGGCACCTGCAGCAGGCGGCGCAACTCGTCCTTGCATTCGCGCGTGCCGACAAAACCGACCGGCAGCCCAACCACGAGTTGCGGGCGCCAGCCATGCTCGCGCACCAAGCGCACCAGTTCCATGATCGCGGTGGGCGCATCGCCGATGGCCACGACCACGTCGTTACCGAATTTTTGCCACGCACGCCGGATGCCCGCTGCGGACCGCGTGATGCCGTGCGCCTCAGCCAGCAGACGCGTCTCCTCATCATGCACGCCGCACCAGGTCTGCATGCCCAATTGATCCAGCACCGCGCGCTTGAGCCCCGTCTGCACCATCGTCACATCCGCGACGATGCGGCGGCAGCGCAGCAACGCGCGGATGCCGGTGGCGACCGCGCCGGGGGAGAAGTACAGGTCATCGACGATGTCGAAATCGCCGCTTGTGTGGACCAAGCGTTTGAGCACGATCTGGTGATCGTCCGGCACGCTGGACCAGTCGCGTCCCTCGTCGATGATGCGCATGCTCTCGGCTTCGATCGGGTGCGGTGCGTACGGCGGCCACGTTGCGGCGGGTGTAGCAGTCTCGGCAGTGGATTCCCGCCCGAGCAATCCGCGCACCAGACCATGATGGGCTTGCTGCGGCGTGCCAACCTGCTCTTCAAAACCGACGATCTGCACGCGGTATTTGCATAGCGCGCAGTTCATCGCAGAGCGGCCCTCGATGCCCTCGGCAGCGCGTTCGAGGAACACGTCGGCCACATGCGCGTGCGGGCCGAGATAGCCCGCCTTGAGCACCTCCAGCTCCGGATGGCGCACGGCAAGATCGTCGGCAGCAGCGTAGATGCGCTTGACCAGCACGCCATCAAACAGAAAGTAGGGCAGCACCACGATGCGCTTGTGCCCGAGCAGCGCAGCAGCCTTGAGGCCATCCGCCACCAACGGCCGCGCAGTACCCGAATAGCAGACGAACGACGTGCCGAAGCCCAGCCCTTCCTCCAGCATGCGCGCGACCTTGGAGATCTCCGAATTGGCATCGGGGTCCGAGGTGCCGCGCCCGACGACCACCAGGCAGGTATCGGCGCGCGCCACGGTATTCGCCGACAGCGCCTCCGCCTGGATGATGCGTTCTCGGCAGAGCTGCAGCAGCTTCGGGTGCAGGTCCATCGCCGCCCCGAAATGGAAGTCGATGCCGGGGTGTGCCTGTTGGAGCGCGAGCAGTTCGCTGGGCATGTCGTTCTTGGCATGCGTGGCGGCCAGCAGCACGCCAGGCACCATCACCACGCGCTGTGCGCCGTCCGCGATGACGGCGTTGACGGCTTCGTCGATGGTCGGCGTGGCGAATTCCAGAAAGCCATGCGTGACCGTGCGGCCACCGGCGCGCTCGCGCAGCAATGCGACCAGCACTTCGAATTCACTCACGCCATCGGGGTCTCGGCTGCCGTGTCCGGCCAGGACGATGGCGTAGTCGGCGGTCGTGCTCACGACACCATCTCCGGCGGTGGCTCAATCTGGCTCGCCATAGGTTGCAGGGTGCGGATCAACATGATGCTCATGTCGGAGAAGCGCTGATGCGCGCATTCCGCCAAGGTGCCGCGCCATTGCGCCTCGCTTTGCGTGAGGTGCTCCCACACCTCCACCGGCTGTTGCGCGGGGATGCCGTTTTCCAGCAGATACGCGGCAATGTGCCAGGGCATGAAGGAGCGCGCTTCGTCCCACGGGCAGGGGATGACGATAGCGTTGCGCTGGTCTTCGAGCACGTGCACGAGGTGGCGCTTGAACGGCGTCAGGTCACCACGGCGGTGGAAGGTGATGAAGGTGGTCTCGTCAAAACACACCTTGGCGCGCGACGCCAGGATCTGTGCCGACGAGATCCCCGGAATGGTTTCGACCGGATGGCCGCAAGCCCGCTCGACACGCTCCAGATACTGAAAGCCGCTGAAGTGGATGTCGCCCATGAACACGACCACGCAGTTCTTTCCCGCGTGGTGCAGTTGCGCGACCTTGTCGAGTTGGGCGACTTGATCGCGGTAGCCCATCAGCACGACTTCGGCCGTGTCGGGAATCAGCGGTTGTACAACGTTGACGACCGCATTGAAGCCGGCGACAACGTCGGCGTTGCGGATCAGCTCGGCGGAGCGTTGCGGCAGGTAGCCGATATCGCCGGGGCCGGCACCGATGCAGACAATCATGTTTGTTCCTTGTTTGTGCTGGGCGTGTCGTCTATCGCGGCAGCCTTTCGCGGATGGTCAGGCGCAGTTGCTCACCACTCAGTTGATCCAGGGGCAGGTAATCCGCATGCAGTGCCTGCGCAAGTTCGTGGGCGCGGCCCAGGCGTACGAAATCCTGTTCCGTATCGAGCACCAGAGCCGGCGTGCCGCGCGCGGCGAGGGCCTGTGCGGCATCCAATGATTCTTGCCACGGATCGGCCCCTTCGTTGAGCGCGATATTGGCGCGCCCATCGCTCAGCACGACCAGCAGTGGCGTAGCACCATCGCGCTGTGCCAGCGTGGACGCGGCCAGGTGCAGTGCATGCGCCAGCGGCGTCCGTCCGCCGGTCGGTAGCTCGCGCAGGGCCAGTTCCGCCTGCTCGACTTGGCGCGTGGGCGGTAGCACGAGTTCGGCACGCTCGCCGCGAAAGCAGATCACGCCAACGTGGTCGCGGCGCTGGTAGGCGTCTTGCAGCAGACCGAGCACGCAGGACTTGACCACTTCCATGCGGCGCCGAGCAGCCATCGAGCCCGAGGCATCCACCAACAGCAGGATCAGGTTGGATTGCTGGCCTACGCGCACCTTGTCGTGCAAGTCCGCACGGGTCACTGCAAAGTCGTTCGGGTTGCGCATCAGCGCGTGGCGCAGCGTGGCGTCTACCGCCAGCTGGCTGGGCGCCTCGCTTGGCACGGCGCGGATGGCCTGGCCGCGGCTTGCGCCGTTGATGCTGCTGCGCCGGCCGCTGGCTTCGTGTGCCTGCAAGGCAACTACGTCGATGCGGCCGATCTCGGTGGTTCCTGTTGCTGCAAACACGTGTTCGGCTGCATCGCCGGGTGGCGACGTGTCGTCCATGTTGTCGGTGCGGCTGTCCGTGGACTCAGGTTGGGTGGTCTCGCCGGTGTCAGCGGTTGGCGCAGGCGGTTGGGTGCGCTGCTGCTGCTGCGTCAGCGCATCCAAGCGGTCATGGTCGAGGCCGCTTTGCTCGAACGGTTTGCGTCGGCGGCGATGCGGCAGCGCCAGCGCGGCGGCATCGCGCACATCTTCGGCGCTCACCACATCGCGGCCATCCAATGCGGCAAGCGCGCGCGCCGCCTTGTGCATCACGATATCTGCGCGCAGGCTGGCGACCTCGAATTCGCAGCAGAGCTGGCTGATGAAGTCGAACAGCGAGTCGGGAAACTGCACGGCAGCGATCTGCTGCTGCGCCGTGCGGATCGTTGCCCGCAACGCATCGGTGTCCGATTGCCACGCAGCGATGAAGGCGGCGGGGTCGGCTTCGAAAGCCAGGCGACGGCGCACCACCTCGGCACGTACCGAAGCGTCACGTGGCGCACTCACCTCCACCATCAAGCCGAAGCGGTCCAGCAACTGCGGGCGCAGGTCGCCTTCCTCCAGGTTCATCGTGCCCAGCAGCGTGATGCGCGCGGGGTGGCTGATGGCCAGCCCTTCGCGCTCCACGGTGTTGCGGCCCATGGCGGACACGTCGAGCAGCATGTCGACCAGGTGGTCGGCCAGCAGGTTGACCTCATCCACATACAGCAGCCCGCGGTGCGCGGCGGCCAATAGCCCGGGCTGAAAGGCTTTTCTGCCGTCTTTCAGGGCGCGTTCGAAGTCGAGGCTGCCGAGCACGCGGTCTTCCGTTGCGCCGAGCGGCAGGTTGACGAAGGGCACCGGTGCGTTGGCGATGTTGCGTGTGCTGTCCTGGCAGGCGCTGCATTCCGCCAGGGGCGCATCCGGCTCACAGTTGAACGTGCAGCCGGCCACACGGGTGATCGGCGGCAGGACATCGGCCAGACCACGCGCGGCCGTGCTCTTGGCGGTGCCCTTGTCGCCCCGGATCAGCACGCCGCCCAGGGTCGGGTCGATTGCGCACAGCAGAAGCGCGCGCTTGAGGTGCGCTTGCCCGACGATGGCGGTGAACGGGTAGTGGTGTCTCATGATTGGCGGGCGTTTGCGTGGCCCTCGCCGCGCGCTTCGAGCAGGGCTTCACTGCGCAGATGCAGCGCCCGTAGCGCAGCGAGGGTTTCCGGTTTCGGTTCGGCCCACAACTGGCGCTGGGCCGCCTCCAGAAGCCGGTCGGTAATGGCGTTGAGCGCCCACGGATTGCTCTGCGCGAAGAACTGCTGCATCTCGGGTGCAAAGGCGTAGGTCTCGGCCACCTGTTCATAGACCCAGTCGTCCACCACATGCGCAGTGGCGTCGTAGCCGAACAGGTAGTCGACCGTGGCCGCCAACTCAAGGCCGCCTTTGTAGCCGTGTTTTGTAATGCCGGCGATCCACTTGGGGTTGGCCACCCGTGAGCGGAAGACGCGCAGCACTTCTTCTTTCAGCCCGCGCACGGCGGGGTTGTCCGGTTGGTGGCTGTCGCCGAAATAGTGGTGCGGCTGGCGGCCCGTCAGGCTGCGGATGGTGGCGATCATGCCGCCGTGGTACTGCAGATAGTCGTCGCTGTCGAAGATGTCGTGCTCGCGGTTGTCCTGATTGTGCAGGGCGACCTCGACGCCGGATAGACGATGCCGGAAGTCGGCACGCGCGTCGGTGCCGTCATCTGCGCGGCCGTAGGCGTAGCCGCCCCAGTTGATGTAGGCCGTGGCGAAATCGGCGTCGTCCTGCCAGTTCTGCTCCTGGATCAGGGGCAGGATGCCCGCACCGTAGGTGCCCGGCTTCGAGCCGAAGATGCGATAGAGCGCGCGCTGCTCAACAGCCTGGCCGTGCAGTTGGCGGAACAGTTCGTGCTGGAGGTCGGCCAGGTAGTGCTTGCGCAGGAAGTTCTGTTCGGGCGGCTCATCCAGCCTGGCCACCATGTGCACCGCTTCGTCCACGAGGTGGATCAGATGCGGGAAGGCGTCGCGGAAGAAGCCGCTGATGCGCACCGTCACATCGATGCGCGGCCGGCCAAGCTCCGGCAGCGGAATCGGCTTGACACCGATGACGCGACGGCTTTCCGCCTGCCAGCGGGGGCGTACACCCAGCAGCGCAAGAATCTGGGCGATGTCGTCACCGTGGGTGCGCATGGCGCTCGTACCCCATACGCTGATGCTGACCGACTCAGGCAACCGGCCAGTCTCCTTGCGATGGCGGGCCAGCACCTCATTGGCCAACTCGGTGCCGATTTGCCATGCGGCCTGCGACGGCAAGCTGCGCGGATCGACGGAATAGAAATTACGGCCGGTGGGCAGCACATGCGCCATGCCGCGCGTGGGCGCGCCGCTGGGGCCCGCCGGTACGTAGCCTCCGGCAAGGCCCTTGAGCAGGTTGTCGATTTCTTCCGAGGTGCGCGCGAGATTGGGCGCCAGTTCCTCGCAAACGTAGGCGAGGGTCTGCCGGATGGCTTCGGTGTTTGCCGCGCCGGGCAGTACGTCGGCCAGCGCCGCGTTGATCGCATTGGCATCGAAGCCGCTACCGGCCAGCCGGCCCATCAGTTGCCGCCCAATGGCCGTGATGGCATCGAAGGCGTCGGCGCGCGTGACGAGGGCCCGCCCGGAGATTCGGGCAAGGGCAGGCGAGAGGGTCTCCAGCCGGCGGCCCTTGTCGTCCTGCAAGGCCGTCCAATCGGTATCAAGCGCGGCAGCCACGCTGGCCGGCAACCCCGGAACCGAGAGGTTCGGCAGGCGCACCAGCGCGCAGACCATGTCGATCAGCGCTTCGCCGGCGGGCACCTTGCCGAGCACGTGCAGGCCGTCGCGGATCTGCGCTGCGCCGAGTTCACACAGGTAGCCGTCGATGTCTTCGATCAGGTGGGCGACGTCCACACCTTCCATCTTGGCTAGCGTCTGCGGCACGCCATCTTGGTTCAGTGTGGCGTCCCAGTCGTGGCTGTGGTGGTGATCGTCATCGTGGTCATGGTCGTGGTGATGGCCGTGATGGTCATGATGGTGGTGATGACCGTGGCTGCCATGGGTGTGATGCTTCTTGCCGGCCGGTGCCAGACCGTATTTCGCAGCGCCAGTCTTTTTCCCGGCAGGCGCTAACGCTGGCTTGGCCGGCAGCTGGCGATATTTGCCGGCCTGTACGCGGTGGTCATGGTGGTCATGCTCGTGCTCGTGTGCGTGATTACGCATCGCGGCCAGGTCGGCGTCGAGCTTGGCTTCCTTGATCAGATTCCAGATCTGCTGCTGCAACAGCGGCAGCTTGGCCGGGTCCAGCATTTCGACCTGGTAGTACTCATCGACGAGTTGCGTGAGCTGCGCCAGCGGACCGTACATGTCCGCCGTCGTCATCGGCGGGGTGAGGTGGTCGATGATGACCGAGTGCGCGCGGCGCTTGGCCTGCGAGCCCTCACCGGGGTCGTTCAGGATGAACGGGTAGAGCATGGGCATGTCGCCCAGCAGCGCATCCGGAAAGCAGTCTTGCGACATGCCGACGCCCTTGCCGGGCAGCCACTCCAGCGTGCCGTGCTTGCCAACGTGGACGATGGCGTCTGCCTGCCACTCGTCGCGCAACCAGCAATACAAGGCGTAGTAGTGATGCGTGGGCGGCAGGTCTGGCGTGTGATAGATCGCATCCGGATCCATGCCGTAGCCGCGCGGCGGTTGCAGCGCGACGAAGGCGTTGCCGTATTCCATGCCCGCAAACACCAGCTTGCCGTCGTGGACGTAGGCGCTGCCAGGGGGCTCGCCCCAGCGCTCGCGCATCCGCTGCTGCAGCGTCGGCGGCAACTGCTCGAACCACGCCGCGTAGCGCGCTGCGGGCACGGTCGCAATCGCCTGCCGAAGCTGATCCGCACTCAGGTAGGCCTCGTCATAGGCGCCGCGGTCGATCAGGTCGTGGATGAGCGCATCGCTCGACGCGGGCAGGCCGTCGATCCGGTAGCCGTGCGTGCGCATGGCGTGCAGCAGTGCAAACAGCGACGCCGGCGCATCCAGCCCCACCGCATTGCCGATCTGCGAGGCCTTGCTGCTGCTGTTGGTGAAGATGAAGGCGACGCGCTTGTCTTCCGGCCGCGTGCGGCGCAGCGCAACCTGGCGTGCCGCAATGCCGGCCAGCCGGCGCATCCGGTCGGCCAGCGGCGCGTAATGGGTCTCGCCGCGCGCGTCGCTTTGCGTGTCCTTGAACGAGATCGGTACGCCGATGATGCGTCCGTCGAATTCGGGCAGCGCAATGTTCATCGCCGTATCGAGCGGATTGAGGCCGCGCTCGGACGCTTCCCACTGGCCCTGCGTCATGCTGCTGGTGATGGCCTGGATGACCGGTACGTCAACGTGCCCAAGTGCCGTGACGGACCAGCCGGGAAAGGTTGGGCCGTCTGCATTGATGTCGCCCATGGCGAACGAGGTGGTGTTGATCAGCGCATCAATGTGGCAGCCCGCTTCGGCCGTAAACAGCCCCAGCGCGGCAGGCAAGCCCGACGCGTTCAGCTCGCGTAGCGATGCGGTGTAGACGGGCAGCGCATTGATACGACGTTCGGCCAGCATGTCGACCAGCATGTCGATAAAACGCGTGTTGCCGCTGAGCCAGTGGGCCCGGTAGAACGTAATGCCGACCGTTGGCCACTGTGGGTTGCGGATCGTTGTCCAATCGTCCAGCGTGGCTTGGAGGGGCAGCTCGGGGTGGTAGATGCCGTGCTCGGGCAGCGCCGCTGGTGGTTGGTAGCCGAAGCCGGTCATCAGCAGGCGGTCGGACAGGCAGCGCAGCAGCTGTGCCATGTTGCCGAGGCCGCCTGCCTGCAGGTAGGCCATCACCTCGTGTTGCAAGGCCGGCGGCACATTGCACAGCGCAGCCAGCTCGGGGTCGGGCTCGCCTGTGCCGCTGACGACAATCAGAGCCTGGCGGCGTGTCGATGCCGCCTTGCGCAGCGTGTCGAAGCCCGGCACATCATTCGCACGGCCGAGCAGTCGCACCACGACGACGCGTGCTTCCTGCAGGGTGGTGGCGAGCAGAGCGTCCATACGCTCGCCGCTCTCGACGGACTGCAGGTTCACCGCATCAACGGCCACAAAATCGCCCGGCAGCATGGTGCGGGCGCGCGCGAGCGAGGTCAGGTCCGTGCCGGCATGGCTGAGCAAGATGATGCGGGGTGAGGGTCGCACCGTCATGCACTCGGCTCCGGTTCAACATCGCCCACGCCAAGGCGATGAAAGATCAGCGGCTCGACGGGGCAGTCGCCCACAAGATGCTCGCTGACAATGCGTTGGATGGCGGCCGCGTCGACATTGCGATACCAGATGCCATCCGGATACACCGCCATGATCGGCCCCTGCTTGCAGACGGCAAAGCAATGAGTGCGGGTGCGCTTGACGCGCAAGCCGTCGCACGCGTCGATCGCCTGGCCGAGCACCTTGAACATGGCTTCCGCTTGCGGTTCGTTGTTCGTACCGCTGTCTGTGCAGCGCGGGCCGGTACACATCAGGACATGCCGATCGTGCGTTCTCATGACGCGTCACCCTTCATCAACACGGGCGAGGGCAGACGATCGTAGCCCTTCCACTTGTAGATGCCTGCCGAGAGCGCCCAACTGAGGATAAAGAGCGCGATGGCGAGATAGCCGAACTCCGCAAGCCGTTCGTTGAGCAAGGCGACCCATGCCCACGGCCCGTCGTTCAGGCCCAGGCGGTTGGCCAGCAGGCCGAGCGCCTCGATGGAGCCGATGACGAAGGCCATCAGCACCGAGGTCAGCGTGATCGTGATGTTGTACCAGAGCTTGCGCATCGGGTTGACGAAGGCCCAGCCATACGCGCCCACCATCAGGATGCTGTCCAGCGTGTCGATCAGCGCCATGCCGGCGGTGAACAGCACGGGGAACACCATGACCGACAGGAACGGCACACCCTTGGGTGTCTGCGCGGCGGAGATGGAGAAGAGGCCGATTTCCGTGGCGGTATCGAACCCCAGGCCGAACAGGAACCCCAGCGGGAACATGTGCCAGCTCTTGGTGACCAGTCTGAACATCGGGCGGAACAGCCGCGCCATCAGGCCATTGCCGGAGGTCAGCATGTCGATATCGTCGCTGTGGATCGGTTCGCCTCTTCTGTAGCGAACAAATTGCTTCCACACCGCGCGCAGGATGACCAGGTTGGTCACCGCAATGATCAGCAGGAAGAGCGCCGAGATGGCCGTCGAGATGCCACCGCCGGTTTCTCTGAAGTCGCCCAGGCGCGCACCCATGGCGGAACTCGCCGTCACGACAACGAGCACCGCCAGCACGATCAGCGTTGAATGTCCGATGGAGAAGAAGAACCCCACCGCAAAGGGGCGCTGGCCTTGCTGCACCAGCTTGCGCACGACGTTGTCGATGGCGGCGATGTGGTCGGCGTCGACGGCATGCCGCAATCCGAACATGTAGGCCAGCAGGGCGGTGCCGAGCAGGGCGGGCTGGCCGGCAAACGCGGTCAGCGCCCATGCCCAGGCAAGCAAGTTGAAGACAATGAGTGCCGCCAGCAGACTGACGGGCGTACGAGAAGATTTTGAAGCGAAACGGCGCAGGAGCGGCGACGCCATGGAGGGCCTCTTTGCAAGGTCATCGCCGCGAGATCGGACAACAAGAACAGAACGGCCGAGCCGTTTTGCGTATCCCCCGGTACACCCCGCCCAGGTTCATCCCACGTCGACAAGAGATGATGGCCGGTCTCCTGGCTTGTGCGTCATCGCCTCACATCGCCTTCCCGGACGCATCCAGTGGCCTGCGTGATGTGGACTCGTCACATACAGTTGCGGGGGCAGCCGCGGCTTTGCACCGCGTTCCCGTTTCACCCTGAAAGGGCACCATCATTCGTCGCGCGATCATACGCGATGAGGGTGGGCCTGTGAACCTGCGCCAGGGAACCCGCGCCGGGCTTGCTATCGAGCGAGAAAGCGGGCGAGCCGGTCGACGCCGTCAAGCAGCTTGGCATCGGAACTGACGGCGTGACACCAGCGCAGCCAGCCGTTGCCCTCGTCGCCAAACGCCGAACCTGGCGCGAGGCCAAGCCCCACGTCGCTCACCAGCTGCTTGGCCAGGGCCAGCGAGTCGTGGTGGCCGGCCAGGCGGAAGAAGACGTACATCGCGCCGCCGGCATCCGGCACCTCAATGCCCGGTAGCGCGGCGAGCGCCTTGGTGAGCAGCGACCGTGTATGGGTCAGCATGCCCCTGAGGCGGGCGACCTCGGGCTCGCCTTGCTGGAGTGCAACGGATGCGGCGCGCTGCACGGGCTCGAACATGCACGAGAAGTTGTACTCGATCACCTTGGCCAGATCGGCCGAGAGCGTTTCGGGCACGACCATCCAGCCGGCGCGCCAGCCCGTCATGGACCACGCCTTGGAAAAGCTGTTGACCGAGATGATGCGGTCGCCATCTTCATAGCGCTTCAGGAACGAAGGGGCCGAGCGCAGGCGGGTGTCGTAGACCAGCCGCTCATACACGTCGTCGCAGAGGATCCAGATGCCGTGTTTGCGGCAGTGCTCCAAGATGGCGGTGATGCTGGGCTCGTCGATGGTCCAGCCAGTCGGGTTGTTGGGCGAATTGACGATCAGCGCTTTGGTGTCGGGCGTCAAGGCGTGGAGGAGCCGATCCAGGTCGAGCGTCCAACGGCCATCACGCACGCTGAGCGGAACGCGTTCCACCTGCGCGCTCAGGATCTTGGGAATCTCACACAGGTTAGGCCACAACGGCGTGATGGCAACCACACGATCCTGCACCGACAGCAGCAGTTCCGACGCGATCATGAGCCCGGTGACGCCCGAGCTGATCGCCGCGACGCGGTCCACGCTGATGGGGCGGCCATGCAGCTCCGACAGATAGGCGGCAATGCTCTCCCGCAGGTAGGGGCGGCCCAGGTTCTGGGAGTAGAACGTTTCGCCTGCATTCAATGCGCGCGCTGCCTCGTCGCGGATAAAGCAGGCGGTCGTCAGGTCGGATTCGCCAAACCAGAACGGCAGGACATCGGCGCGGCCCATGCCGCTGTTGGCGACCTCGCGAATAAGCGAGCTGGCGAGGCCGCGAATGGATGCGCGGGCTTGAACAGGGTGCAGGGTGCTGTCGGTCATGGTGCCCTTGAAATGTCCGGTATCCGGTTCCGTCGGCGGCTGCATTGACAGAGTTTCGATTTTCCCGAGAAAGCGTGAGCTCGTCCAGACGCGGTCGCAGATGTACGGGCACGACGATTTGCCGTGCTTCCTCGCTTAGCGGGTGACCAAGACGCTCAGTCTTTGCGGCGCGTTCAACAAACAGTCGCAACGTAGGTTGTCCTAATTTTCATGCCGCTTATGCAGGTGTTTTTTTCAAACAGTGTTGCCGCAATCGCACATGCGAATATTTCGCCCGCTTCTCGCTGATAATCGCGCCTGCAATGGATTCGAAGAAAAAGGGCGCCCAGCAAAGCTAGGCGGGCACCCGGCATATTGGGAGCGTGGCCGCTTGGGTAGCACGTTCTTATTAAGGAATAATAACAATGGACTTGCTGCGCTTTTTGCTGCGATTGCCCGTTCGGGTCATTGGCTTTTTGCTGTCGCTGATTGCCCGCGTATTCAGGCCGATATTCGGCAGCGTTGCGTGGTCGGCACCCGCATGGATGCCCGCGACGGTCGCAACGGCCCGACGCCGTCCGTGGCATTTTGGCGGTGGCTTGGTGGCGGCGATTGCCCTGGCGGTGGCAGGTGCCTATGGCTGGCATTGGTATCAACACCGCCCCAAGCCGGTCGAGCCAGAGCGCATCACGTTCAAAGTCAGGGCGCCAGCCGTCACAAGCTATGCGGATGAGGAGGGCAAACCGAAGGTCGTCGTCCATCCGCTCGACATCGAGTTCTCACGTTCCGCTGCACCCATAGAAGTGGTGGGTAAGCCGGCCGGCAACGGCATTTCAATGCAGCCCACCTTGAAGGGCGAATGGACATGGCTGAATGACCGTACGCTGCGCTTTATGCCGGCGGCGGATTGGTCAATTGGTGCTCATATCGAGGTGAGTTTCGACGTTGCGCAGGCCTTTGCGCCGCACGTGCTGTTGGCGGACGATCATCTGAGTTTCGATGTGCCCGCATTTAACGTGCAATTCGGCACCAGCGAGTTCTATCAGGACCCGCAAAACGCTGCGGGCAAGAAGACAATTTTCCCGATTCGATTCAACTATCCGGTTGATGCTGCCCAGTTTGAGAAGCGCATTGCGCTGGCTTTGGTCGGTCGCGATGGAAAAACGGCCACGCCGCTGCGCTTCAGCGTGACGTACGACGCGGCGAAGCTCACTGCGTGGGTGCAATCCCAGCAGCTCGATATTCCACGCGACGATGTGTCTGCCCGATTGACACTGGATGAAGGCGTTCGCAGCATCCGCGGTGGTGATGGCACCAAGGCGCCGCAGCAGACTTCTGTCCGTGTACCGGGGCTGTACAGCCTGGAGGTCAACCAGCTGGCTCCAACATTGGTCGACAATGACCGTTATGAGCCTGAACAGGTGTTGCTGGCAGAGATGAGCAATGCGGTGCGTGGTGGCGATCTGGTTGGCCTGGTCAAGGCTTGGGTGCTGCCCAAGCGCAAACCCGGCGTCAACCAGGGGGACGACGAGGCGCCGTATAGCTGGAACACCACGGAAGTTGGCGAAGACGTGCTGCGGCAATCGCAGGCGCTCAGTCTCGAATTGACGCCCACGGAAGAAGACTATGCACCGCTGCAGAGCTTCAAGTATCGCGCCCAACCCGGACAGCGCATCTACGTGCGGGTGGGTGCCGGCCTGAAGTCATTCGGTGGATACGAACTCGGCAAGGCTGTGCAGCAGGTGTTGACCGTGCCGGAGTACCCGAAGCTGTTGCGCTTCATGGCAGATGGCTCATTGCTTTCCATGAGCGGTAGCAAACGGATCTCGGTGGTTTCTCGCAACCTGCCCGGGATGAAGCTGGAGATTGGCCGTGTCAGGCCTGACCAGCTTCAGCATCTGGTGAGTTTCAACCAAGGCACATATGCACGCCCCGAACTGAGCTACAGCTTCGGTGAGGACCACATTGTCGAGCGTTTCGAGCAGAAGCTCGCGTTTCCGCAAACCGATCCGGGCAAGGCGCACTACGAGGGCATCGATCTTGGCCAGTATCTGAAAAATGGCAAGCGCGGCGTGTTTCTACTGCACTTGTCCGGTTACGACCCCGCAGCCGAAAAGAAGACCAAGGATGCGGATCAGGCAGACAGCGATACGCAGCCGGATGCCGCCACGGACGGCAATGGAGAGACTGACGCCAGTGATGGTGGTGACGGTCAGATACCCACGGACACCCGGCTCATCGTCATCACGGATTTGGGCATGCTGGTCAAGCGTGCGCTGGACGGCAGCCAGGATGTGTTCGTGCAATCGATCCGCACGGGCCGCCCGGTAGCGGGCGCATCGGTGTCGGTGGTGGCCGTCAACGGCCAGGTGCTGTACGCGCAAACCACTGGCGCCGATGGCGTCGTGCACTTTCCGACCTTCAAGGGTCTGGAGCGAGAGAAGCGTCCGAAGCTGTACGTGGTCAAGAAGGGCGACGACTTGTCGTTTCTGCCGATTACCAGCCATGATCGACAACTGGACTTCTCCCGCTTCGACGTCGGCGGGGAGCGCAATGCGACCAACCAGGGGCAGCTGTCGGCGTATCTGTTTTCCGACCGGGGTATCTATCGACCGGGCGACCCGTTCCATATTGGCCTCATCGTGCGCGCCGCCAGCTGGGCCCGTAGTCCGGCTGGCATTCCGCTGCAAGCGGAGATCGTCGATCCGCGTGGCATGACGGTGAAGCGTCAGCCGGTGACGGTGGATGCCTCCGGCTTTACCGAACTCGACTACACACCCGCCGAGACCGCGCCGACGGGCACCTGGGCGGTCAACCTCTACATCGTCAAGAACGGCCAAGCCGTTGATGCGCCCATTGGCAGTACCACGGTACAGATCAAGGAGTTTCTGCCCGACCGCATGAAGGTGGAGGCCAAGCTCTCGCAGCAGGTGGCCGAAGGCTGGGTCAAGCCGGATCAACTCACGGGCGTTGTCGACGCGCAGAACCTGTTCGGCACACCGGCTGCCAACCGCCGTGTAACCGCAACGCTCACGCTGCGGCCCGCATGGCCTGCGTTCCGTAGCTGGCCGGGTTACCAATTCTTCGATGCGCGGCGTGCGCGCGAGGGCTATACGACCCAGCTGCAAGACGGCAAGACAGATGACAAGGGGCATGCAGAGTTCGATCTCGACTTGAAGAAGTACGCCGACGCGACATATCAGCTGTACTTCCAGTCCAAGACATTCGAAGCCGAGGGCGGACGCAATGTGGCTGCCAATGCGCAAGGGATCGTGTCGAATAACGACTGGCTTGTCGGCTTCAAATCGGTCGATGACCTGGGCTACGTCAAACGCGGCAGCCCGCGTACGGTGAAGTTCATCGCCATCGACCCGCGTGCGAAGGCAATCGACTTGAAGGACTTGCGTGCCCAACTGGTCGAGCTGCGCTATGTGTCGGTCCTGACCAAGCAGGATTCCGGTACCTACAAGTACGATTCGCGGCTCAAGGAGGTCCCGGTCGACGAGAAACCGCTGGCGATTCCCGCCGGTGGACTGGACTATTCGCTCCGCACCGACAAGCCTGGGAACTACGCGCTGGTCATCCGCAATGCGGATCGCGTGGAGGTGAACCGCATTCAATATCTGGTGACTGGCGAGGCGAACGTATCGCGCTCACTCGACCGCAACACCGAGCTGCAGATCAGCCTGAGCAAGCATGATTACAAGCCGGGCGAGTCGGTGGAGGTGGCGATCCGCGCGCCGTATGCGGGCAGCGGCTTGATCACGATCGAACGCGACAAGGTCTACGCGCAAGCGTGGTTCCATGCCGATACGACGAGCTCCGTGCAACACATCACGGTGCCGGCCGGCTTTGAGGGCAACGGCTATATCAACGTGCAGTACATCCGCGATCCGTCCTCCGACGAGATCTTCATGAGCCCCTTGAGCTACGGCGTGGTGCCGTTCTCCGTGAACATGGACGCACGGCGCAACGGGTTGAAGGTGGATGCACCCGCACTGGTCAAGCCGGGCGAGACGGTCACCTTCAATGTGCATTCGGCACGGCCGGGCAAGGTGGTGGTGTTTGCGGTGGATGAGGGCATCCTGCAGGTTGCGCATTACAAGCTGGGCGACCCGCTGAAGTACTTCTTCCGCAAGCGCATGCTGGAAGTTGGCACGTCGCAGATTCTGGATCTGATCCTGCCCGACTTCGAAAAGCTGATGTCGATCGCCGCGCCGGGTGGGGATGCCGATGACGCGATCGGCCGGCAGCTCAATCCGTTCAAGCGCAAGCGCGACAAGCCGGTGGTGTACTGGTCGGGCATCGTTGACGTGAATGGTGACAAGCGCTTCAGCTATTCCGTGCCGGACTACTTCAACGGCAAGCTGCGCGTGATGGCGGTGTCGGTGTCGCCTGACTTGGTCGGCACCTATGAGACGGCGACCACCGTGCGGGGCGATTTCGTGTTGTCGCCGAACGTGCCGACAACGCTGGCTCCCGGCGACGAGGCCGAGGTCAGTGTTGGCGTGGCCAACAACGTGGCCGGCGCGGGCGACAAGCCGATGCCGATTGCGGTGACGCTGAAAGTCGGCCCGCAATTGCAGGTGGTTGGCCCGGCGACGCAGAACCTGGCGCTGGCATCCATGCGCGAAGGCGTGGCGCTGTTCCGCGTGAAGGCGACGGATACCCTCGGCTCGGGCAATCTGACCTTTAGCGCGCGTGCAGGAGGTAAGTCTGCGCAGCAGAGCGTGGACGTATCGATCCGACCGGCGGCGGCTTTCCGGACGCAGCTTGACGTGGCGCGTATCGATGCTGACAAGAAGGTGAATCTGCCTAACTTGCGCAAGATGTACGACGCCTACGCAGCGCGCGAGGCAAGCATGTCCACGGGCCCGCTGGTGTTGTCGCAAGGGCTGGCGTCCTATCTCGTGAACTACCAGCACTACTGCAGTGAGCAGGTCGTCAGCGCTGCAGTGCCACGGTTGTTTGCCTCCAAATGGATCTCGACGCCGTCGCTGCGCAATGCACTCGCGCCTCAGCCTGTTGACGACAAGGGTGCGAATGCAGTGGCGTTGGCGCAGTTCCTGGATGTATTGCGTGCACGGCGGAACGCGCAGGGCGGCTTTGGTGTGTGGTCTGCAACGCCGGATGCCGATCCGTTTGTGTCGGCGTACACGATGCACGTGCTGGTCGACGCGCGCGAACATGGCATCGCTGTGCCGAAGGAGATGCTCGACGCCGGCACGCAGTATCTGCAGCAGCTTGCGGCCGATGAGCGTCTCAGCACGCTGGATCAGCTGCGTCAGCGAGCCTATGCCGTGTATCTGCTGACGCGCCAGGGGAATGTCACGACCAACAGCCTGGCAGCGGTGCAGAAGCGCTTGCAGGACGCCTTCCCGAACGAGTGGAAAAACGATCTCGCCGCGGCTTGGCTGGGCGCGTCGTATCAATTGCTCAAACAGGATAAGGAGGCCAGCCGGCTGATCGCCGGGCCGCAGGAAGTGTTGGAGCGCAAGCCGTCGCGCGACGAGCCATACACCTATGGCTATTACTTTGATCCGCTGACGCGCGATGCC
The DNA here is from genome assembly GCA_039592975.1 of Ralstonia sp. Classification (GTDB taxonomy): domain Bacteria; phylum Pseudomonadota; class Gammaproteobacteria; order Burkholderiales; family Burkholderiaceae; genus Ralstonia. The sequence continues at coordinate 35,105 of JBCNQE010000004.1, forward strand.
AGCGTGCTGTACCTGTTGTCCAAGCACTTCCCCGAGCGGGCACGGGCGTTGTCGCCGCGCGTGTTGGACAACCTTGTCGGGCCGGTTCAGCACAACCGCTTCAACACGCTGTCGTCCGCCATGACGATCCTGGCGCTTGACGCCTATGCTTCGCAAAACGCCGGCGGCCTCGACAAGCTGGCCATTGAAGAAGTCCGTGCCGATGGCAGTGCCAAGGATATTTCCTCCGTGCAAGGCAGCGCGATGCGCTCAGGAACGTGGAGTGCCGCGGCATCGCAACTGCGCTTTGTCAATGGCAGCAACTTGCCCGCATGGCAGATCACAAGCCAGAGCGGCTATGACCGTACAGCACCTGCCAAGGCGATCAAGAGCGGCTTGGAGATCATCCGCGAGTACACCGACGCGAATGGCAAGCCGCTGGAAAAGATCGCGCTCGGCCAGGAAGTGGATGTGCACCTGAAGATCCGCGCAACGGATAACAAGAGCGTTAGCAATGTGGCGATCGTCGATTTGCTGCCCGGCGGGTTCGACCCGGTAATCACCCCACCGCCCGCAACAGAAGTGGCGGAGGGTGACCCGCAGGCCGACCAGGGTGCGGCAGCCAATGCCGCGCAGGCTCCGTGGCGATCCCCCGTGGGGCTGCCTGGGTCGAGTTGGCAGCCGCAGTACGCAGACGTGCGGGAGGACCGCGTGGTCATCTACGGCACCGCCACTGCCGACGTGCGCGAGTTCGTCTACCGGATCAAGGCGACCAACGCAGGCCGCTTCATCGTGCCACCGGCTTATGGTGAGTCGATGTATGACCGTCGCGTGCAGGCACAGGCGCCAGGTGGTTCGGCGCTCAACGTGGTGAGGGCGCCGTAACGTGTTGCGTGCCTTGGTGGGCTGGGTGGTTCGCTGGCAGAACTGGCTTGTAGGGGCGCTGTTGATTGTGGTGGCGCTGGCTGCATGCCGGCTCTGGCCACATCCACTGCTGCGCGACTGGAAACCTTCGTCGATTGCGGTGCTGGACGAGCAGGGCCGGCTGTTGCGGCTCGCGCTGGCCAAGGATGACCGGTACCGGCTGTGGGTGCCCCTCGACGAAATGTCGCCCCAGTTGGTCGAGGCGGTGCTGTTGCACGAAGACCGCTGGTTCCATTGGCACGCGGGCTTCAACCCCTATGGACTTGCCCGCGGAGCGTGGGTGACCTACGTGCGGGGTGGCAGCCCCCAGGGTGGTTCCACCATCACGATGCAGCTTGCACGCTCTCTGTGGCAGATCAACACGCGCACACCGCTCGGAAAGCTCAGGCAGGTGGCACGCGCCGTGCAACTCGAACTGTTCTATTCCAAGCGGCAGATTCTCGAGGCCTACCTGAACGACGCGCCATATGGCCGCAATGTGGAGGGCGCAGGGACGGCCAGCCTCGTCTACTTCGACAAACCGGTCGCCAAGCTGACCTTGCCAGAGGCGCTGGCGCTGGCCGTGATTCCCCAGGATCCGGTGCGCCGGTTGCGCGGTCTGCCGGAGCAGGATCAGATCAATCGGCAGCTCACCGCAGCGCGCAACCGGCTGTATGCGCGCTGGCTTCAGGTCCACCCACAAGACGCCGCATTGCAACCGCTCTTTGCACTGCCGTTTGCATTGCGGCCGCTGATGGCCTTGCCATTCGAGGCGCCGCATGCTGCTGATCAGATTCTCGCGGCACGCCGCACCCAGGGCGACTGGAACGGCGCCGACAACCGCGATGCGCGTGTCACGATGACCATCGATCTAGGCTTGCAGCATGTGCTGGAACGCCAGATCAACCGCTACGTGGCACGCAATACGGGGCGCGGCATCCGCAATGTCGCCGCGCTGCTTGTGGATACGCGGGATATGGGGGTAAAGGCCCTGGTGGGATCGGCCAATTTTTTCGACCGGACGATCCAAGGGCAGGTCAACGGTACGCTGGCGCGCCGTTCGCCAGGCTCAACGCTCAAGCCATTCATCTATGGGCTGGGTTTTGATCAGGGCGTGTTGCATCCGCAGACCGTGCTGCGTGATGTGCCGACGTCGTTCGGGCCGTATTCGCCAGAAAATTTCGACGGGCATTTTCTCGGCCCCATTACCGCAACGGAGGCGCTGAACCGTAGCCGCAATATTCCAGCGCTGTGGGTTGCGTCAAAGCTGCGCGACCCTGATCTCTATCAGTTGCTGCAGCGGGCGGGCGTGAGCCGGCTGGCAAGCCCACAGCACTACGGCCTTGCGCTGGTGCTGGGCGGAGGCGAGGTGACCATGCAGGACGTCGCCGGCCTCTATGCCATGCTGGCCAACGGCGGCGTCTTCAAACCGCTTCGCCTTCGTGCCGATGCCCCCACTGTGCCGGGCACGCGGCTGTTGAGCGCCGAGGCCAGTTTCATGGTCACGGACATGCTGCGCCAGCACTTGCGTCCGGACGAAACCAGTGGGGCCCAACCTTCGCGCTTGCCGGTGTACTGGAAAACCGGCACCTCGTGGGCATTTCGAGATGCGTGGACGGCCGGCGGATTTGGCCCGTATGTGCTGGTGGTGTGGGTCGGCAATTTCGACAATACCGGCAACGCCGCGTTTGTTGGGGTCGATGCGGCCGCGCCGCTCTTCTTTCAGATGGTCGATGCGCTGGGGGCCGAGCGGCCGCACATGACAGAGCCGCCGCGACGTGTTCCCGCAAACCTCAAGCGTGTGCAGATCTGCCTGGCCAGCGGCGACTTGCCCAACCAGTGGTGTCCGCAGACCGGCTCGACGTGGTTCATTCCCGGGGTGTCGCCGATTCGTGTGAGCAGCGTGCACCGGCCGGTGATCATTGACGAAGCAACCGGGCAGGTGGCCTGCCCACCGTACGCTGGCAAGCGTACACACGAGGAGATCTACGAGTTTTGGCCCACCGATCTGCAGCAGGTGTTCGCGCAGGCCGGTATCCCGCGCCGTAAGCCGCCGCAAAACCCTGCATGCAATGCCGGGAGAGACGTGGACGGTGACCCACCGCAGATCACCTCGCCGGTGCGTGGCGGTGCGTACGTGGTCCGCGTCAAACATGCCTCCGATACGCGGATCGCATTCAGCGCCACGGCAGATGCAAGCGCGCACGCGCTGTACTGGTTCGCCAACGATGCCTTTGTTGGCAAGACGGCCGCTGGTGAGACCTTGTTCTGGCAGCCTTCCGTGGCCGGCGAATACAACGTGCGAGTGGTTGACGATCACGGTCGAAGCGACCAGCGGCGGCTCCAGGTACAACTCGTCGACTAGCCTTTGAAGCGGCACGAGTGATTCGCATTCGCCAGTACAGGAGCCCGCATCGTCGCGGGCGTCTTTATGACCGTGTGAAACGCGCTCGTCATCAGGGCGTTAGAACCAGCCGGTTGGCAGTGGACTGACTGTTGAACGCGATGGCAGGGGGATCGCCTTGAATGGTGCGGCGGGCGTACTCCAGCGCGGCTAGGGCGGTGCCCGCCGCTTGGCTGAGGCCGCGCGCGCGGATCAACTCGCGGGCATCGTCGTCGCGGTCGAGCACGTTGAGCATGGCGTCGATGTAGCGGAGTGCATCGGCGTCGTTCGTTGCATTGTTGTAAAGGTTGACCCGGCCAGCTAGGCCAAAGGCGTGGTCTAGGCTGATGAAGGCTTGGTTGTTTGCAACTTGCGAAATATCGATGATCGGTCTCATGGGCTCTCCAGGTGAGGGTGGTGCCTGGAAAGCGTAGGATGATGATGACCCCGTCCGAATAGGGAAGACGTTATGGACGAAGACATGGGCCACCTTGCATAAAAAAGCCCGCATTGCTGCGGGCTTCCTTGCGTGTCCGGTGGCCTTGGCCGCCAGTCACTTCTTCACTGAAAATCCTGCGTATCCTCAACCTTGGTGATCTTCCAGCCATCCCCCAGCTTGCGCAGGAAGACCAGCACGCTGATCTTGTCCTTCGAGCCGAAGGTGACCGGCACCACGGCCACATCCTCCAGCAGGATGGGCGCGCGGGCCACGGTGTGCTCGGACCAGTCCTTCTCATCGTAGTCCTGCACCTTGGTGAAGTAGTCGACGTCGCCCGGCAGTTCGTTGCGGCGATAGGCTTCGCGCAGGCGGTCTACGGTGTCTTTCGATACGTAGGTGGTGATGCCGCTATCCGTGAGCGGGTAGACCGACTTGGCCTGCAGCTTGATGTACCAAGCGTAGAAGGCCTTGGTATTGGCTTCCGGCGTGGTGGCCTTGCCTTGGGCCATGGCGGCATGCGTACCCAGCATGCCGATCGCAAGGACCAGCCATGCCAGCATTCTGAAAAATCGGTTCTTCATAGCGGACCTCAATCGTCGTGGCGATAGATGCGATAGGCGGGCTGGGCCGTGCGATAGGCCGGACCCGGATAGAAGCCCTGCGGCCCGGCGTTCTGCGTGAAATCCGACACCCACACTGTGCCGTTATAGATGGCCATGTGCCCGGACGGGTGGCCCGGCGCCGGTTGGATCACCACCACGTCGCCTTTGCGCGGCGGGGTCTGGATGGCGTGAAAGCCCGCCTCTTCGAGGACGGGGCCGTAGTCTTTGGCGAAGTGCGTGCGGCCGAGTTCTGCGCCGCCCCATTCCAGGGCTTTGCGGACGTACTTGGCGCAGTTGCCGGTGCTGTTCGGCTGCGCGTGGCTGTCGGCGTAGTTGGCCGCGCGGTTTCCATCGTAGGGCATCGTGTCTCTCCTGAAAGACGATTGCGAGCGCGGCCATCGTACAAGGAGAGCTTGCGCGAAATGTTATGGGGTTTTCAAACAAGCGCCGCCGCTGCAAAGAAAAAGCCCGCGTAGTGGCGGGCTGGTTTGCGATGCGCTGTTTTGGGGCCTCGGTGGGGTCATTCGGCGCCCGTATTTGCGGGTGTTTTTGCGGACTTTCCGGGCCGCCGCACCGCGCGGATCTTGCCGGTGGTGCCGCCACCGCAGAAGAACTGATCCGCGCCGTCGGATTCCAGCCCGGACACCCCGATGCCCGATGGCATGTCGATCAGCTCCAGCACCTCGCCGGTGCGCGGATCGATGTGGCGGAGTTCGCCCGTATCGCCTTCCCACGTGCCATGCCAGAGTTCACCGTCGACCCAGGTGACGCCGGTGACAAAGCGGTTCGATTCAATGGTGCGCAGGATGGCGCCGGTGTTCGGGTCGATCTGGTGGATCTTGCGCTCGCGGTATTGCCCGACCCATAGCGTGCCTTCGGCCCAGGCGAGACCGGAGTCGCCCCCGGCGCCCGGTGCGGGAATCGAGCTCAGCACCTTGCCCGTTTGCGGGTCGATCTTGTGGATGCGGTCTTCGGCGATCTGGAACAAGTGCTGCCCATCAAACGCGGTGCCCGCGTGGGCCGGTACGTTGATGGAGCGCAATGCCTTGCCGCTGGCAGGGTCGAGTTCCACTAACGCATCGCCGCCGGCAAACCAGACATGCTGGCCGTCGTAGGTGACGCCGCCTACGTTGTTGGCATCGGGGAACGGGCCATATTCGCGCACGATGTCTGCGGCGGATCGCTTCATGGTGTGTCCTGCGGATTCGATTGTGGAGCTTCCATGCTAGTCGCTGGGCAGCGGGGCGGGGAGTAACAAGGTGGTCGCGAATCCCGGCACAGGCGGCGTCAGCCAGCGGCGGGCGCGCCCTCGGCCGAACGATTGCACCTTCCCCGATGCTGCCAGCGCATCGAGCGCGCGCTGTACGGTCCGCTGGCTGGCACCCAGCGCAAGCGCCAGGGCCGAGCTGGACCACGACTCCCCATCCGCCAGACAGGCCAGCACGGCGGCATACGGTTCTTCCACCGGTTGCGCCAGCACGGCGACTTCGCGCGCGTCATGCGGCACAAGTGCGAAGCCTTGCCGTGTGGCTTGGATGCGTGCCAGCCCCATCAGCGCAGCGCGCAATCGGCCGATCTCGACGCGAAGGCGCACGCGGTGCGTATCGTCGGCATGCCGGGTGCGGAATGCCTGGGCGATCAACGTGTCTCTTGACACATCGGCCGGCCACGCCTGCGCCAGCAGTCGCGCCAGCGTGAACAGCACCGGACGCGTCGCCAGCGGCACAACCGTATCTGCACGACGCACGGCAAGGCGGCAGGCGTCGACCACCAGCGCATCGGACGCGAATAGCGCCTCCACTTCGGCAAGCTGCAAGACACGTTCTTCGCCCTGCGCAATCAACCGTGCAGCCGGCGCGTGCAAGGCGAGGGCGGCGCGCTCGACTTCCGCGGTCAATGTCGGGATGCCGGCTTCGCGCGCGGCATGGGCCGCATCGGCCAGCGCGCGCTGGGCTGCGGCAGTTTGCAGCCGGCGCATGGCAATGCCTGCGATGACCAGTGCATGCGCCGCGCGCAGCGATGCCGGTAAGCGAGTCGGTGTCAGTGCCGCCAACGCACGTTCAGCGTCGTCCAGTCGGCCAATGAGCAGCTGCTTGCGGATGTCCAGATACCGCGCATGGGCGGCGTTGATGTGATCGCCGTGCGCTTCGAGCGTGGCGCGTGCAGTGTCCAGTGCCTTGGCGGGCCAGCTCAGATCACGCGAGGCGAGGGCGATTTCGGCTTCTGCGACGACACAGCGGGCACGCGCCAGCGCCTCTTTTGCGCCGAATGCACGCGCGGCGCGGCGCAGCAGAAACTTGGCGCGGGCCAGGTCACCAAGCTGTGCCATGGCGATGCCGCGTAGCGCGAGTGCCGGTGCATCGTCGCGCAGGGCCACGCGGTTCAGCGCGCCAAATGGGTCACCGGCGGCGAGTGCGCGTGCTGCCGCCGTGATCAGTGAATCCATCGGAATCCCGCCACACTTGTCACTCCCGCCGTTTGAGGTCCGCGCCTAATCTAGCACGGACCCATCACCACCTGAACGGAGGCAAACATGAGCGCAGTACACCCCATCGGAACCCGCGACGCCTGGCTGGCTGAGCGGCTGGAATTGCTCAAGGCAGAAAAGGAGCTCACCCGCCGCAGTGACGAGCTGGCGCGCCGCCGCCAGGCACTGCCGTGGGTGCGCGTCGACAAGCACTATCGCTTCGACACAGAGCAAGGCAGTGCGTCGCTGGCCGACCTGTTTGGCGGGCGCTCGCAGTTGCTGGTCTATCACTTCATGTTCGGCCCTGACTACAAGGCCGGCTGCCCATCGTGCTCGATGATTGCCGATGGCTTTGATGGGTTCGTCACGCATCTGGCGAACCACGATGTCACGCTGATGGCAGTGTCGCGCGGGCCGCTGGCCAAGCTGCTGGAGTACCGGGAGCGCATGGGATGGGCCTTCCCATGGGCATCGTCGGTCGGCAGCGATTTCAACTACGACTTCAACGTCTCCATCACGGAAGACCAGCAGCGCGCGGGCAGCGCCGACTACAACTACGTACGCGGCAGCCATGTGATGGACGCATCCGATTTGCCCGAACCCGTGCAGCAGTTCGCGAGCATGTGCGGCACCGATGCGCCCACCTACGTGCGCGACCGCCCCGGCATGAGCGCTTTTGTGCGGGAGGATGGCGTCGTGTACCACACGTACTCCACCTACGCGCGCGGGCTAGATGGTTTGTGGGGTGCGTACCAGTGGCTCGATCGCGCACCGCTGGGCCGTAACGAAACCGGTGTCTGGTGGCGTCGCCATGACGAGTACGCTCAGCCGCGTTGAGTTGCCGCGTACGTATGTGGTGTCCGAGCGCGGCTTTTTGGCTGCCTCGGCGCTACTGTTCATCGCCACTGCCGCAGCAACGGTGGCGTGGAGCCGTTCCATGCCCACCATGAGCGCAATGCCGATGGGCTGGATGCCGATGTGCGGTCAGACGTGGTGGTCTTTCGCCGCGTCATTCATCGGCATGTGGACGGTGATGATGGTGGCGATGATGCTGCCGTCTTTGCTGCTGATGCTGCTGCGTTACCGCGTGGAGATGCGTGCGACGGGCACGGCCAACCTTGCGGCGCTGACGGCGGTGGCCGCTACCGCGTATTTCATGATCTGGGCGGCAATCGGCGTGGCGGTCTTTGCGTTGAGTGTCGGGCTGGCTGCAGCGGAAATGACATGGCCAGTGCTGTTGCACGCTGCGCCTGCGGCAACGGGCGTCATCGTTGTTGCTGCGGGTGCTCTGCAGTGCAGTGTCTGGAAGCTGCGTCAGCTTGCACGATGCCGTGAGGCGCCACGGCTGGGCAGCACATCTCGGATGAAGGCGGGCGCAGCGTGGCGATACGGTTTGCGTATTGGCATGCGCTGCGTGCGTTCCTGCGTGTGCCTGACGGCAATCCTCGTCGTGACGGGCGCCATGGACTTGCGCACCATGGCAGCCGTGTCTGTGGCCATGACGCTGGAGCGCCTCGCACCACATGGCGAGGTTGTGGCACGCGGCATTGGTGCGATTGCTATGGCGGGCGGTTTGCTCCTGATGCTGCGTAGCGCAGGCCTTACATGACGGCACCCAGTTGCCACGGTACGAATTCGTTGTCGCCCAGGCCGTTGAGTTCGCTCTTGGTGCGGTTGCCGGAGGCGGCTGCGAGCATCAGCTGGAATAGCGCTTCACCGGCTTGCGCAATGCTGAGGCGGCCATCGACGATGCCGCCGCAGTCGTAGTCCATGTCGAGTTCCATGTGCCGGAAGAGTGTGCTGTTGGTGGCGAGCTTTAAGGACGGCACGGGCTTGCAGCCGTAGGTCGACCCACGGCCGGTGGTGAAGCAGATCAGGTTGGCGCCGCCCGCCACTTGGCCGGTAGCGGAGACGGGGTCGTAGCCCGGCGTGTCCATGAAGACGAGGCCGTGCGCCTGCACTGGCTGCGCGTATTCGTAGACGGCCATCAGCCCGCTGCTGCCGCCCTTGGCGACCGCGCCGAGGGATTTTTCGAGGATGGTCGTCACGCCGCCGGCCTTGTTGCCGGGCGATGGGTTGTTGTTCATATCAGCGCCTAGCGTGCGGGTGTAGTGCTCCCACCAGGCCAGTCGCGCCATCAACGCGTCGGCAACGGCGGGGGTGGCGGCACGTGCGGTCAGCAGGTGCTCGGCGCCGTAGATCTCGGGCGTTTCAGACAGCACTGCCGCGCCGCCGTGGCGCACGAGCAAATCCACCGCGGCGCCCAGTGCAGGGTTGGCGCTGATGCCGGAGTAGCCGTCCGAGCCGCCGCATTGCAGGCCCACGGTCAGGTGGCTTGCCGGGACGGTGCTGCGTTTCGCCTGGTTCGCAATCGGTAGCATGTCGCGCAGCATGGCCAGGCCTGCGGCAATGGCTTCGCGCGTGCCGCCTTCTTCCTGGATCGTCAGCGAAGCAAACAAGCCCGGCGTGCGCGCCCCCAGCATCTGCACGAGCGGCGCCACCTGGTTGACCTCGCAGCCGAGGCCGACAATCAGCACGCCGGCAAAATTGGGATGGTCGGCATAGCCGCGCAGCGTGCGTTGCAGCAGCTCGAGCCCCTCGCCGTTGCCGGCCATGCCGCAGCCGCTGCCGTGCGTGATGGCGACCACGCCATCGACGTTCGGGAACGCCGCCGCTTCCGCCTGCGCCGCTTGCACGATATGGCGGCACACGGTGGCCGAGCAGTTCACGCTGGAGATGACGCCGATGAAATTGCGTGTGCCAACGCGGCCATCCGCGCGCACGTAGCCGTCGAACGTGGCGGGCGCATCTACGGGAACGGTGGCGCGGTAGGCGTGGCCCACAGCGTGCTCGGCGGCGGAATCGGCCATGCCGACGTTGTGCACGTGCACGTGCTCGCCCGCGCGGATGGGAGCCGTTGCTACACCGATGATCTGCCCGTACTTGTGCACCGGCTGCCCAACTGCGATGTCGCGCAGCGCGATCTTGTGGCCGGCGGGAATGGCGGCAAGCGCGGTAAGCGCGATCGAACCGGTACCAACTATCGTGCCGGCCTCCAGCGCCACGCGCGCGACGGCCACGTCGTCATCGGGAGCCAGAAGGATGAGTGAAGCGTCGGACATGGTGCTCTTCAGGTTCAATTAGGGTTGGCAAGCGCCGCGTTCAGCCGCGGCTGGGCGATATGCAGGCCCAGTTGCTGCGTCAGCGCGACGATGGGGGCCAGGCGCCGCTGCTTCTTCTGCGCATGGTTCTGCGCGATGTCGGCCAGGCGATGGGCGAGGTAGGGGTTCTGCAGCCGCTCTCGCAGCGAGACGAGATAGGCCTGCGCGGCATCGTGCTTGCCCAGCGCAGTGAACACGGGGACGATCTCGTCGCGCCACAGGGCTTCCAGCTCGGGCCGCAGGCGCGCGTGCTCCATGGCGTGCGCGACGGTCAGATCGGCGGGCAGCGCATCTTCGCGCCAACGCTCGGCCAGGAACGTGTGGCCGGCGTTAAGCAGAAAGAGCTTGAGCCGCTCGTGGTGGTCGAGCTCATCCGTCAGCACGATGGCCGGATGCGTGCAGGGCAGCACCAGGCCGGGCCGGCGCTCGATGGCCCACAGCGCGTACGGCTCGGCCACGGCGCCCACGGGGTGCAGCGCTTCGGAGACGATGCGATCCACCAGTGAGTTGGCCCACACGCAATGCGTGCGCAACCAGTCGATGAAGGTGGCGGGCAGCGCCCATTGCTCGGCCAGTGTGCAGACGGTTGCGCAGAGCGTGTCGCCATTGCGCTCGACCAGTTCGCACGGAAACAGCGATAAGGGCGCCTGAGGGTTGTGCAGCCAACGGCCATGCAGCAGCACCACCAGCTTGGCAGGGAAGCTGCGCGGCACCTGCGATGGCGCTTGCAGCAAGCGGGCATCGTCGCGCGGGTCGAGTTGGTAACCTTGATCCGCCGTGTTGGACACCACGACCTGCACGTGTTTCGCCATCAGCTCGCACAGCTGCTCCCAATCGGTATCGGCTTGCAACGCGTGCTGCACGGCGTGGCAGGTCACGGTGCGGTCGATCGGTGCCCCATCTTGCAGGCCGCGAATGCGCACCGGATACCCCGCACCGCTCGCCAGCGCCGTGACCCGCGCGGCGCTGGCCGGGTTGGCGGTGGTCTGCACCACGGTGATGCCACCCAGCGCGTGCCCCGCGTCGCGTGCTTCCGACACGAACAGGTCGACGTGCGCCTGCAGGAAACGGCTTGTGCCGAACTGGAGGATCGGTTCGAGGTTTGGCGCAACCATGCGCTCAGCACTCCACGATCGCTTTCACCACGCCGGCGGCCGGGTCGAGCAGCGTCTTGAAGCGCTCAGGCACGTCCGCCAGCGGCATGCGGTGCGTGTTGAGTGCGGCAGGAATCTGACCCGCGCGCATGGCGTCGAGTACGGTCTCGAAATCTTCCGTGGTGGCGTTGCGGCTGGCGAGCAGGGTGGTCTCTCGCTTATGGAATTCCGGGTCCGAAAACGAGAGATTGGCCGCCACCACCGAGATGAGCACATACGTGCCGGCATGCGCTACGAAGCGCAAGCCGCGCTCCATCGCTTTCGGGTTGCCGGTGGCATCGAACACGACGTCGTAGAACTCGTTGTCCGTAAGCGCTGCGAGTTGCGCTTCGTCTGCGTCGCTTAATGCAACGCAAGCGTCTACGCCGAGTTGCTCGGCCGCAAAGGCAAGGCGATCCGCGCGCGAATCCAGCGCCGTGACAGTCGCGCCGCGCAGCTTGGCAAAGATCATGGCTGCCATGCCGATTGGGCCTGCACCGACCACCAGCACGCGCTGCCCCGTCTTCACCTGCGCACGACGCACCGCATGCGCGCCGATGGCGAGGAATTCCACCATGGCGGCCTGATCCAGGCTCACGCCATCTGCCTTGTGCACGAAGGCTTGCGGCACGCTCAGGTATTCGGTGAAGGCCCCATCGCGATGTACGCCCAGCACCTGGATGTTGACGCAACAGTTGGTGCGGCCCTGGCGGCAGGCTACGCAGTGCCCGCATGACAGGTAGGGCATCACGTAGACAACATCGCCCTGGGCGAGCGCGCTGCCAGCCGGCGCCTGTTCGACGATGCCGGACAGCTCATGCCCCATCACGCGTGGGTAGCTCAGGTAAGGCTGGTTGCCCGTGAAGATGTGCAGGTCAGTCCCGCATACGCCCACGCGCTTGACGCGCAGCAGCACTTCGCCGTCAGCAGGAGCGGGAACGGGCCGGTCGAGCGCGCGCAGGGTGCCCGGTGTTTCGCAAACGACCGTCAGCATGAGGTGGCCCCGACAAGAGAGGCGCCGCTGGTCTTTGCGTAATCGGGTTGCTTGGAGGGGCGGGCATGCGCAAGCGGCAATTGCAAACGGTGAGTCACCTTGCGGGTCTCCTTGAGTGAGAGGGGACAGGGGTGATCTGCACGCATGCCGCGCGAGCGGCCGCGTTAAATTGGCCTGTCCATTTGGTCAGGCCAATTTAACATCTTGAGGGGAAATTCTTGATGGGGGAAACCCTGACTCTGAAAAGTCCCTTGTTTTTAAGGGTGGGAAATAAGGTGGTGCGGGATTTGGTCAGGCCGATTCGGGCGGGGTGTGGGTGTCAGGGCGTGCTGTCTTGCTGAATGGCGCCGGCAATCCAGCGCTCCTCTGACGCCTTCAGGTGGGCACGCATGGCGGTTTGCGCGGCGATCGGGTCGCCCGCCTGCAATGCCCGGAGGATCTCTTCATGTTCGCGCACGGCCGCATGCCAGCTCGATTCCCCCTCCGCATGGTCGCGGATGGCCGCGGCAATCGGGTCGTGGCGGCTATCGAACAGCTCGGCCACGAAGCGGCTCAACACCGAATTGCCCGCCGTTTCTGCGATGAGCATGTGGAACTGGCGGTCGGCGTCGGTGGGGGATTTGCCTGCCTGGGCCAGGCGGCGCATGCGGTCGACGGTGCGTTGTAGCTTGTCGAGCGTGGCTGCGGTGAGCCGGCCGGTGGCCAGCGTGACGACGTCGCCTTCAAGAATGGCGCGGGCCTGCATCAGCTCCGTGGGGCTTTCGCCCAGCGACGGAATGGCGGCGCTTTCGTTCGCGGCGCTCGCGTCCTGCACGTACACGCCGGAACCCATGCGGATCTCCACCTGACCGCCAATCTCCAGTGCGATCAGCGCCTCGCGCAGCGACGGGCGGGACACGCCCAGCGTTTGCGCCAGTTCGCGCTCCGGAGGCAGGCGCGTGCCCGGGGCCAGTTTTTCCTGTTGGATCAGCGCGAGAATCTGCGCGGCCACAGATTGGTAAAGCCGCTTCGGCTCAGTTTGCTTCATTGTGGTGTGGTTTCGGCGCGGGTGCGCGCCCCATATGGGTGCCCGTCGAGTCTAGCATGAGCACTGCAAGCCATTGTCGCGACTGGTGTCAGCGATATTTCAGGGTTTGCACTAGTGGTCAGGCAAGTTGGTTATAAGTGATATTGGCTTGACCAAAAAATGCTTGGCAGGATTCGATCGCCTTGAACTGGACTTACCAGTGCCTCGAGCGGAAGATCAGAGCCTCGCAAGATAACGGAGACCACGGATGACCTCTGCTGACGCCGTGCCTGCGCACGCAAGCAGCGCCAGATCGTCGATGCCGCAAGAGATCCTGCGATTGCAGCGCATCGGCAAGCGCTTTCCCGGCGTCGTTGCGCTGGATGGCGTGGATCTGGATCTGCGTGCGGGCGAAGTCCATGCCGTCTGCGGCGAAAACGGTGCCGGCAAATCGACGCTGATGAAGATCATCAGCGGCCAGTACACGGCAGATGATGGCGCCATCTCGTACCGGGGTGAGGCGGTGCGGTTCACCTCCACCACCGAAGCGCAGGCGGCCGGCATTGCGATCATCCACCAGGAATTGAATCTTGTGCCGCATCTGTCGGTGGCGGAGAACATCTTCCTGGCGCGCGAGCCCAAGCGCGGCCCGTTCATTGATTACCGCAAGCTCAATACCAACGCACGCAGCTATCTGCAGCGGATCGGCCTGGCGGTGGAGCCGACCACGCTGGTCAGCGCGCTCTCCATTGCACAGCAACAGATGGTGGAGATCGCCAAGGCGCTGTCGCTCAACGCGCGCGTGCTGATCATGGACGAGCCCACGTCGTCGCTCACGGAATCCGAAACCGTTCAGCTGTTCCGCATCATCAAGGAGCTGCGTGCGGATGGTGTGGCGATTCTGTATATCTCGCATCGGCTTGATGAGATGGCCGAGATCGTCGATCGCGTGACGGTGCTGCGTGACGGTCGCCATATCGACACGAGCGATTTTGCTGCCACCAACATCAACGAGATCGTCGCGCGCATGGTGGGCCGGTCGCTCGACGACGTGTTTCCCGCGCGCCAGTCGGTGCCGACCGACGAGGTTCTGCTGCGCGTGAATGCGCTCAGCCGAGCCGGGGTTTTCGGGCCCGTGTCATTCGAGTTGCGCAAGGGCGAGATTCTCGGCTTTGCCGGCTTGATGGGCGCTGGCCGCACGGAGGTGGCACGGGCCATTTTTGGTGCGGAGCGGCCCGATTCCGGGTCGATCGTGCTGGGCCATATGGGCGATCAGCCGGTGATGATCCGCTCACCGCGTGAGGCCATTCGGCACGGCATCGCCTATTTGTCGGAAGACCGAAAGAAGGACGGCCTGGCGTTGTCGATGCCCGTGGCCGTCAATATCACCCTGGCCAATGTGCGGGCGATTTCATCGCACGGCTTCCTGCGTTTTTCCGAAGAGACCGCCGTGGCGCAGCGCTACGTGCGCGAACTGAACATCCGCACGCCCTCGGTGGCGCAGACGGTACGCAATCTCTCGGGCGGCAACCAACAGAAGATCGTGATCGGCAAATGGCTGTATCGCGGTTCACGCATCCTGTTTTTTGATGAGCCGACACGCGGCATCGACGTGGGGGCGAAGTACGCCATCTACGGGTTGATGGATCAATTGGCGGCGGACGGCGTGGGTGTTGTGCTGATCAGCTCGGAGCTGCCAGAGCTGCTGGGTATGACAGACCGCATCGCCGTGTTTCACGAAGGCCGGATCACCGCCGTCCTGGAAACGCGAAACACGAACCAGGAAGAGATTCTGCATTACGCATCAGGACGAACCCATGCTTGAAATGACTTCAGATCAGCCGCAGGCCGTGAAAACGCAGCGCAAGCAACACCATCGTGACTTGATTCAAAAGTTTGCAGCGCTTGGTAGCCTGGTGGCGCTGGTGATTGCGTTTTCTGCAACCAGCGCAGCGTTTCTTTCGGTCGGCAACTTCATGACGGTTGCGTTGCAGGTCACGTCGATTGCCTACCTTGGCGTGGCGGCCACGTGCGTGATCATCACCGGTGGCATCGATTTGTCGGTGGGCTCGGTGCTGGCGCTCTCGGGGGTGGTGGCAGCGTTGCTCGTGAAGATGGGAGTGCCGGTTCCGATTGCCATGCTGGCCGGCGTGCTGGTCGGTGCTATGTGCGGATGGGTCAACGGCATCTGCATCACGAAGATGGGCCTGCCGCCGTTTATCGCGACGCTGGGCATGATGCTGGTGGCGCGCGGCGTGGCCCTGCAGATTACGGGGGCGCGGCCGGTGTCGGGCCTGGGCGATGCTTTTGGTGAACTCGGCAACGGCGCACTGTTCCGCATCTCGCGCATCGGCGCAGACGGCTTTCCGGATACGGTCTTCCCCGGCATTCCTTACCCGGTGGTGATCATGCTTGCGTTGTTCATCGCTGTCTCTGTGCTGCTTGCGCGCACGTCATTGGGTCGCCACATCTACGCGGTCGGCTCGAACGCCGAGGCGGCACGCTTGTCCGGCGTGAACGTGCAGGGCGTCAAGCTGTTCACGTATGTGCTGTCGGGCCTGCTGGCCGGGATGACCGGCTGCGTGCTGATGTCTCGCCTGGTGACGGCGCAACCGAACGAGGGCGTGATGTACGAGCTTGATGCCATTGCCAGCGCCGTCATCGGTGGGACGTCGTTGATGGGCGGTGTCGGAACGGTCTCGGGCACGGCCATCGGCGCGTTCGTGATCGGCGTGTTGCGCAACGGGCTCAACATGAATGGCGTATCCAGTTTCATCCAGCAGATCATCATCGGCGTGGTCATCCTTGGCACCGTCTGGATCGATCAGCTCAGAAACCGCAAGTTGTGAGTCGAGCAGTTCAAACCAAAACCAAGGAGTGAGACATGAAGAAGTGTTCTGTGCTGGCGGTGGTGGCAGCAACCTGCGCATTGTTCTCTGCCTATGCGCAAGCAGCGGGTGGTGAAATTGCCGTGGTCGTCAAATCGGCCAATTCCAACTTCTGGCAGAACGTTCAGAAAGGCGCCACGGCCGCCATGGCCAACGCAAAGGGCTACACGATGACCTTTCAAGGGCCCGCAGCCGAATCCGCCATTGCCGACGAAGTGAACATGGTCGAAAACGCGGTCAACCGGAAGGTGGCGGGCATCGTGCTGGCGCCGTCCGATCCCGACGCGCTGGTGCCGGCGATCAAGAAAGCGTGGGAAGCCCACATCCCCGTGGTGCTGATCGATTCGCTGGTTTCGGATTCAGGCAAGCAGTACTACCAGTCGTTCCTGGCGACGGACAACGCCAAGGCAGGCGAGCTGTGCGCGAAGGCGATGATCGATGCCGTGGGCCAGACCGGCAAGATCGCCATCATGTCTTACGTGCCGGGTGCGGGGTCGGAAATCGGCCGCGTGGGCGGCTTCAGGAAATACATCGAGACGCATTCCAAGCTGCAAATCGTCGGGCCGTTCTATTCGCAATCGCAAATGGCCACGGCGCTGAACCAGACGACCGACGTGCTGGCCGCCAATCCGGACCTCAAGGGCATCTTCGGTGCCAACGAGCCGACGGCCGTCGGCATGGGCCGCGCGCTCCAGCAGTCGGGCAAGAGCGGCAAGGTGGCGGCCATCGGCTTTGACGGCAATCAGGATCTGCAGGGCTTTGTGCGCGACGGCACGATCCGCGCAATCGCCGTTCAGAGCTCGTACCAGATGGGCTACAAGGGCATCGAGACCGTCGTCAGCGTGATCGAGAAGAAGCCCGTGCAGAAGCAGGTCGACACCGGCGTGATGATGGTCAACAAGCAGAACCTGGATTCGACTGAAGCGAAGAACGTTCTGTACTGACGCAGCATCGCAATGAGGGGCATGGCGGAGATTGTCCACCACCATGCCGGTGCAGTGTTCTAACCCAATGACAGATGCGGGCCGGTGTTGACCGGCCCACGTCGGCACGCAGACGCAATGAGACTCCAAGGAAAACGCATCCTCGTCACCGCGGCGGGGCAGGGCATCGGCCGGGCCAGCGCAATGATGTTTGCAAAAGAGGGCGCGCAGGTGCTCGCCACCGACGTCAACACAGAAGCGCTGGCTTCGCTGGCAGAGAGCGCGGGCATCCGTACCCTGCGCCTGGATGTGACGGACGCCAACGCCATCGCTGTGCTGGCGCGCGAGGAAGCCGCCTTCGATGCGCTATTCAACGGTGCGGGCTTCGTGCACCACGGCAGCATCCTCGAATGTTCGGAAGACGACTGGGCGTTCTCGTGGCAGCTCAACGTGACGTCGATGTACCGGCTCACGCGCGCGCTGCTGCCCAAGATGCTGGACAACGGCGGCGCCTCGATCATCAACATGGCCTCCGCCGCATCCAGCGTGAAGGGTGTGCCCAACCGCTTTGTGTACGGCGCCACCAAGGCCGCCGTGATTGGCATGACCAAGGCCATTGCCGCCGACTTTGTAGCGCGCGGCATCCGCTGCAACGCCATCTGCCCCGGCACGGTGGAATCCCCCTCGCTGGAGCAGCGCATCGCCACGCAGGCGCAGCAGCAGAACGTATCCATTGACACCGTTCGTGCTGCATTCGTGGCGCGCCAGCCCATGGGCCGCGTTGGCACCGCAGATGAGATTGCCGCGCTGGCCACCTACCTCGCTTCGGATGAGTCCCGCTTCACGACCGGCACCTGCTGCGTGATCGACGGCGGCTGGTCCAACTGATTGTTTGCTTGATTGCAGTCCATAACGATAGCGCTATGAAACTCCTCCGCTACGGCCCCAAGGGCCACGAAAAACCCGGCCTGCTCGATGCACAAGGGCAAGTGCGCGACCTGTCCGCTGTGATTGACGACGTGGCCGGCGCGGCGCTGTTGCCAGAAAGCCTGGCCCGGCTGCGCGAGCTCGACATCAACCGTTTGCCCGTTGTGGATGGGACGCCGCAAGCCAGTCTGCGGCTTGGGCCTTGCGTGGGCAATGTCGGCAAGTTCATCTGTATCGGCCTGAACTACTCAGACCACGCCGCCGAAACTGGCGCCGAGGTGCCAGCCGAGCCGGTGGTCTTCAACAAGTGGACGAGCGCCATCAGCGGCCCGGACGACGACGTTGAAATTCCGCGTGGTTCGGTCAAGACGGATTGGGAAGTGGAACTCGGCGTCGTGATCGGCAAGGGCGGCCGCTACATCAGCGAGGCCGATGCGCTCTCGCACGTGGCGGGCTACTGCGTCATCAACGATGTGTCAGAGCGCGAGTATCAGCTCGAACGCGGCGGCACGTGGGACAAGGGCAAGGGCTGCGACACCTTCGGCCCGATCGGCCCGTGGCTGGTGACGGCTGACGAGGTGCCCAACCCGCAGGCGCTGCATCTGTGGCTGGAGGTGGATGGGCATCGTTACCAGAACGGCTCGACGTCGACCATGGTGTTTGGCGTGGCGCATCTGGTGAGCTATCTGAGCCGCTTTATGAGCCTGCAGCCGGGCGACGTGATTTCTACCGGCACGCCGCCGGGCGTGGGGCTGGGGCAGAAGCCGCCGGTCTACCTGCGCGCCGGGCAAACCATGCGCCTGGGCATCGAGGGCCTGGGCGAGCAGCACCAGCGTACGGTGAACGCGCAAGGCTGAAGGCACGCATTTCGCATTCCAGAACACAACACACATGACCATCATCCGATCTCTGCGCGTGCTGGACGTGCGCTTTCCGACTTCGCAGCATCTCGACGGCTCCGACGCGATGAATCCGGACCCGGATTACTCCGCGGCGTACGTGATTCTGGAAACGGATCAACCGGGCCTGGAGGGCCACGGCCTGACTTTCACCATCGGCCGCGGTAACGAGGTGTGCTGCGCCGCCATCGAGGCGATGCGTCATCTGGTGGAGGGGCTGGACCTCGACTGGATTCGCGAAGACATGGGCCGCTTCTGGCGGCATGTCACATCGGACAGCCAGTTGCGCTGGATCGGCCCGGACAAGGGCGCCATTCACCTGGCCACCGGCGCTGTCGTCAATGCCGCGTGGGACTTGTGGGCCAAGGCCGAGGGCAAGCCCCTGTGGCGCCTGGTGGCCGATTTCACGCCGGAAGAATTCGTGCGCTGCATCGACTTCCGCTACATCACCGACGGCATCACGCCGGAAGAGGCGTTGGAACTGCTGCGCAAGCAGGCGCCCGGCAAGGCTGCGCGCATCCGCACGCTCGAGGCGGAAGGCTACCCGTGCTACACCACCTCCGCCGGCTGGCTCGGCTATGACGACGACAAGCTGCGGCGCCTGTGCCGAGAGGCCGTCGACAGCGGCTTCCGCCACATCAAGCTCAAGGTGGGGCGCGATCTGAAAGATGACATCCGCCGCGTTTCCATCGCCCGTGAGGTGCTCGGGCCGGACCGCGAGCTGATGATCGACGCCAACCAGGTCTGGGAGGTGAACGAGGCCATCGATTGGGTGCGCGAACTCGGTTTCGCCAAGCCGTGGTTTATCGAAGAGCCGACCAGCCCAGACGACGTGGAAGGCCACCGCGCCGTGCGCAAGGCCATTGCCCCCGTGAAAGTGGCGACCGGCGAGATGTGCCAGAACCGCATCCTCTTCAAGCAGTTCATCATGCGCGGCGCGATTGACGTTGTGCAGATCGACGCATGCCGGCTCGGCGGCGTGAACGAGATCCTCGCCGTGCTGCTGCTGGCGGCCAAATATGGTCTGCCGGTGTGCCCGCATGCGGGTGGCGTGGGCCTGTGCGAGTACGTGCAGCACCTGTCGATGATCGATTACATCTGCGTATCCGGCACGCGCGAAGGCCGCGTGGTGGAGTACGTGGATCACCTGCACGAGCACTTTGTCGACCCCTGTGTGGTACGCAACGCGGCCTATCTGCCGCCGCAGGCGCCGGGTTTCTCGATCACGATGAAACCCGCATCGCTTGAGCAGTACCGCTTCCGGGGTTGACTCGATGACGACGTTCCGCATCGACGCACATCAACACTTCTGGCGCTACCAGCCCGAGGCCTACCGATGGATCGGGCCCGGCATGGAAGCGCTGGCCACCAACCGCTTGCCCGCCGATCTGCTGCCCGAACTGCGCGCGCAACGGCTGGACGGCACGATTGCCGTGCAGGCGCGCTGCGAGCGAGAAGAGACGGACTTTCTGCTCGATCTGGCCCACGCGCACGATTGGATTGTGGGCGTGGTCGGTTGGGAAGACCTGCATGCCACTGATCTGGAGGCGCGCCTGGAAGCACGGAGTGGCGAACACAAGTTGGTGGGCTTCCGGCACACCGTACAAGACGAGCCGGATGTCGAGGCATTTCTGTCGGACCCGGCGTTCGAGCGCGGTGTCTCGCTACTCCAGCTCTGGGGCTACACGTACGACGTGCTGGTGTACGGCCATCAACTGAACGCCGCCGTGGGCTTCTGTGGCCGGCAAGACCATCACTGGCTGGTGCTGGACCATCTCGGCAAACCGCCGCTTGAAGCGTTCGAGCGGGATCCGCAAGCCATGACGCGCTGGAAGGCCGCACTGGCTCCGTTCAAGGACATGCCGCACGTTGTCTGCAAACTCTCCGGCCTGCTGACCGAAGCTGACTGGCGAAATGGCGTGACCATGCGCGATGTGCACCACGCGCGGCAGTGTCTGGATGTGGCGCTCGATGTATTCGGCCCGCAGCGCTTGATGTTCGGCTCCGATTGGCCGGTATGCCTGTTGGCCGCGTCGTACGGCACCGTGTACGACGTGCTGCACGTCTGGGCCGAAGAGCGCCTGAACGCGACCGAACGCGCCGACCTCTGGGGCGGCACCGCCATCCGCTGCTACAACCTGCAACGCAAGGCTTAAGCCATGGATCTGCATCTGCAAGACAAAGTTGTGATCGTGACGGGTGGGGCGGCCGGTATTGGCGCGGCCATCTCGCTGCAACTGGCAGCCGAGGGCGCCATTCCCGTCATCTGTGGAAAGAGCCCGATGGCCCCGGCGTTCGAGGCCGAATTGATGCGTCGCCAGCCCAAGGCCCGTTTCTTCCAGTTCGATCTGGAAGACGAGGTCGATTGTCGCGGCATGGTGGACGAAACGGCGCGTGCGTTCGGGCACATCGACGGTCTCGTGAACAACGCGGGCGTCAACGACAGCGTGGGCCTGGATGCGGGCCGAGATGCGTTCGTGCGCTCCCTGGAAAAGAATCTGATCCACTACTACGTCATGGCACATCTGTGCCTGCCGCACCTGAAAGCGAGCCGAGGGGCCATCGTCAACATCTCGTCGAAAACGGCGGTGACGGGGCAAGGCAATACGAGCGGATACACCGCCGCGAAGGGTGCACAACTGTCGCTCACACGGGAATGGGCGGCATCGCTGGCGCCGGATGGCGTGCGTGTCAATGCGGTCATTCCCGCCGAGGTGCTGACGCCGCTGTACGAGCGCTGGATCGCCACCTTCGACGATCCAGACGCCAAGCTTGCGGCCATCACGTCCAAGATCCCGCTCGGCCAGCGCATGACGACGGCTGACGAGATTGCGAGCGCCACGGTGTTTCTGCTCTCTGCGCAGGCGTCGCATACGACGGGGCAGTGGGTCTTCGTCGACGGTGGCTACACGCACCTCGACCGCGCGCTGACGTGAGGCTCTCATGCGTTACTGCCTCGCTCTCGATTTGAAGGATGACGCGGCCCTCATTGCCGCGTACGAAGCGCATCACCAGCGCATCTGGCCAGAAGTCGCGCAGCACCTGCGCGTGCATGGCGTGACCGGCATGGAGATCTATCGACTCGGTACGCGCATGGTGATGATCATGGAGACCGACGACGCCATCTACGACGCCGATCGCATGGCCCACGCCACCGACACCGACCCGAAGATCCGCGAATGGGAAGCGTTGATGTGGCGGTTTCAAGCCCCAACGCCCTGGACGCCCGCAGGGCAGAAGTGGACGCTCATGACGCGCATTTTTGATTTGCAGCAGCAGTGAAAGCCCCGGCCGCGGCCGGTACGACATGAGAGAGAGGAGACGATAGTGAAGCATCGAGTAACCGGGCCGCTTGCTGCGGCCATCCTGTGCACCGCCGCAGCGACGGCGCACGCTCAAACCAACGTCACGCTGTACGGCCGCGTCGTCGCCGGCATTGACTACCAAAACAACGTGGCCCCCACATCGACGTCGCCAGGGGGCAGCCTCTGGCGCGGTGCCGACAACCAGTGGGGGACCAGCATGTTCGGGCTCACGGGCAAGGAGGATCTGGGCAGTGGTTTGCAGGCCGTCTTCCGCCTGGAATCCGGCTTTGGCGCCACCAAGGGCAAGACCAACGGTGATGCACTCTTCAACCGCCGTTCGTACGTTGGCCTGTCCAGCCCGACCTGGGGCACGCTGACCGCCGGCAAGAACCTGTTCATCAGCAACGACGTCTGGTTCCTCGACCCGACCGGCCAGCAGTTCATTGGCTCAGCCACGCTGGTGCGCGGGCGTAACTGGCCCGGCGCCAACAACATCGTCGAGTATCAAAGCCCGACCTGGGGCGGCTTCCAGTTCGGCCTGCAGACTGGTCTGGGCGAGCAGCCCGGCTCCTTCACCAACAGCCGCCGCGATGGCGTGTCCGCTGTCTACACCGCCGGCCCGGTGGAAGTGCGCGCAATCTATGACGTGATCCGCGACCCGAACGGCAAGTACACCGACCTCTTCAACTTCTCGAAGGAAGCCACGGTGGGCGGCACATTCACCATCGGCAAGGCCAAGCTGTTTGCGGTGTATGAAAACCTGTCCGCCCCCGATGCCCCGGCCGGCGCCCCCACCAAGGCTAACCACTACTGGCTGGGCGTGAACTATGAACTGACCCCAGCGCTCACGCTGATTGGCGCCGCCTACCGTGTCAACGTGAACCACGGTGGTGGCAACGCCAACCTGTTCATGGCCGGTGCGAACTACAACCTGTCCAAGCGCACGATGCTGTACGCGAGCGTGGGCACCGTGCAGAACAGCGCCAACGCCAACTTCTCGGTGGAGGCGACCAACAACAATCCGGCGCCGGGTAAGAACCAGCTGGGTGCCTATACCGGCATCGTTCATTCGTTCTGAGCAGTATGACTTTCTGATCGCAGGGCTCCTGATTTCCTTGTCTCGCCCGCACTTGTGCGGGCTTTTTTTTTGTGAGGAAGGCGCAGGGCCATCCGCTTTGGCGCACACATTGCTACAACGCCCGGTGTGCGCCTGTCCTAAGATGCCGCGATTCAAGCAAGCCCCTCAGGAACATGAACTTCCCGCTGGCCTTCAACATCGTTGCATTTGTCGTCATCTTGATGGCGCTGCGCTATTGCGCACACTTGAAGCCGAACTGGAGTCTGGCAAAACGCGTGTTGCTGGGCATGACGCTCGGCATCGTGTTTGGCCTCGCACTGCACCTCATTTACGGTGACGACAGCGCAACGCTCAAGCAGTCGATCACGTGGTTCAGCATCGTGGGCGGTGGCTACATCCAGCTGCTGCAGATGATCGTCATGCCGCTTGTGCTGGTGTCGGTGCTGAACTCGGTGGCCAAGCTGAACAACGCCTCGTCGCTGGGCAAGATCAGCGTACTGACGATCGGCACGTTGTTGCTGACGACACTGATTTCCGCCCTCGTTGGCGTGTTCGTCACCAATCTGTTTGGCCTGACTGCGCAGGGGCTGGTGCAAGGCGCGCAGGAGACCGCCCGCTTGACCGCCATCCAGGACAACTACGTGGGCAAGGTAGCGGAGCTGACGATGCCGCAGTTGCTGCAGTCGTTCTTGCCGAAGAATCCGTTTGCTGAACTGACCGGCGCCAAGCCCACATCCATCATCAGCGTGGTGATCTTTGCGGCGTTTCTGGGTGTGGCAGCGCTGCATCTGCTTAAAGACGAAGCGGCAAAGGGCGAGCGTGTGCTTGTTGCCATCGACACCGCCCAGGCCTGGGTGATGAAGCTGGTGCGCCTCGTCATCGGTCTGACGCCCTATGGCGTGTTCGCGCTGATGACCAACGTGGTTGCTACATCGAACGCGGAGGACATCATCAAGCTCGGCGGCTTCGTTGTGGCTTCGTATCTGGGGCTGGCGATCATGTTTGGCGTGCACGCCGTGCTGTTGACGCTCAATGGCATCAACCCGATTCGCTTCTTCCGCAAAGTGTGGCCGGCGCTGTCGTTTGCCTTCACCAGCCGGTCGAGCGCCGCGACCATTCCGCTCAGCATCGAGGCGCAGACACGGCGCCTCGGCGTGCCGGAATCGATCGCCAGCTTTGCCGCATCGTTTGGCACCACGATTGGCCAGAACGGCTGCGCCGGCCTGTATCCCGCCATGCTGGCGGTGATGGTGGCGCCCACAGTCGGCATCAACCCGCTGGACCCCACATGGATCGCCACGCTGGTCGCGATCGTCACCCTCAGCTCAGTCGGCGTGGCGGGCGTGGGCGGTGGTGCCACCTTTGCCGCGTTGATCGTGCTGCCGGCCATGGGGCTGCCGGTCACGCTCGTGGCGCTGCTGATCTCCATCGAACCGCTCATCGACATGGGCCGCACTGCGCTCAACGTCAACGGATCGATGACCGCCGGGACGATTACCAGCCAACTGCTGGGGCAAACCGATCGGCGTGTCTTCGATGCTGAGGAGGCGGCGGAGCTGGTGCATCGCTGATCTCCGTGCGAAGAAAGAGAAAATGCCGACCCTGTAGTCGGCATTTTTCGTTGAGCGCTTCAAATGAAAAAGCGCCAACCAGCTCGGCCAGCGCTTTCGCTCACCCGCGGGGATGCGTCAGCCGACGTTCGGCCCGGTCGGGATGAAGTCGATGACGACGTCGGGAACCGTGACCACCTTGCCGGCATTGAAGCCGAACTTTTTGAAGGTTTCGGGGTTGGGAATCCACAGCTTCTGGCCGTTGGTCACGAGGTAGGTCTGTGGGTGGCTGCCTTTGGCCAAGACGGCTCCATTGGTGAGGGCCGGGCCTTGCGGCACGTTGTCGACAAGGTAGTCGCTCACGAGGATGTCATCCCAAGAGGCGAACAGGTTCGTATACGTGCCGGGGTTGGGAATCCAGCGTAGGTGGCCGTGCAGGATCAGGTAGACCGGACCGGAATTGCTGGCCTTGACCCGTTCTCCGTCGTACTTCGTCCAGTCGTTGGCAGCCAATGCCTGCTGTGCTTGGCTTTCCGTTGCATGCACGCGTTCAGCAAGAGATTGTTCCGTCATTGTCGCACCTCGTTTAATAGGGTCGTCGTGGGATCTGGGTGCCAAGGCGTGAATGCGCTTGGCCGGGTCATTATATTTTTGAGGAAATTTATCGCCTCACTATCTCGAACTAATCATTATTCGATTGGTGAGGCGGCTCCCGGTTAATCGACCCCTTTGGCGTGACGGGCAGGCAATGTGGGGGCAATCGGTCGGCCCTGTTTGTGAGCAACCTGTTGATTTTTCAATGTGTACGCTGATGAATGCCGGCGGCCTGGAAGGGATGATGATCAATGTTGCATAAGCCTTTCAGGTGATTCTTGATATTTTTTTGGGTCTGCTTTCAATAAAATGAATTGGCATTTGGTTCGCGTCATGTAACGCCAAGACAAGTTATTTGCATTGAATATTTTTGATGGCTAATAAAATCGTCATTTAATTATTCTGAATTTGTAGATCGTTGCACTTCTGTAGGCTAACGCGATAGGTCAGCGGGTTTTTTCCGGGTCCACATGCGCAAGCGCCCGAAGGGTCTCCATGAACGCTTCGGCCAATTCAGTGGGTGCGGTGGCGCTGCGGCGCAGCAGGCCAACAGGCTCTCCGGTGCCAGGTGTCGGCAGTTTGAGGCGGGTGAGCCAGCCTTGTGACAAGTCATCCTGGGCGGCACGCTCCGGTGTGATCCATATCGCATCCGAACGGCGGGCCAGTAGCCGTGCGACCGACACGGATAGGGTTTCCGTCACACCCGCCGGTAGCCGTAGGCCGTGGGTCTGGAACAGGGCATCGGTGTGATGACGTGGCACTGTGCCGGGCGTGGCAATGACCAGCGGATAGTCGAGCACCGCTTGCAGAGATGTCACACCGTTTGCAGACGAGGCCAGCGGGTGCTGCGGCCGCACGATCAGCGCAAGCGCTTCTGCATACAGCAGCTCGAATGACAATCCCTGCATCATGGTCGGCTCGGCCATGCGGCCGACCACGAAATCGAGTTCGCCCGCCTTGAGCGCTGCCAGCAGTTCGGCATTGGTATCGGTGCGCAAGCGTACGCCAGCATGTGGGCGATGCGCGTGCAGTGTGGCAATCGCCTGAGGCAGCAGGCTGCTGGCCACCGTAGGCAGAGCGCCGACGTGCACGACAGGCGCAGATGCGTCAGCCGAGCCCATCAGCGCGGCCGTGGCGGATTCCAATGCCTGCGTTACGCCCACTGCATGCCGCAAGAACTGTTCGCCAGCCGCTGTCAGCCGTGCCCCGTGGCGGCCACGCTCGACAAGCTGTACGCCCGCCAGGGCTTCGAGTTCGCCCAGGGTTTTGGACACTGCCGGCTGGCTCAGATGCAGGCGCTCGGCGGCGCGCCGCAGGTTGCGCTCCTGCGCGATGGCGACAAAGCAGCTCAGGTGCCGGAAACGGATGCGTGAGGGGATTTCGCCGGAAAAAGTGCTTTCCATAACTGGCGGTTATTGAATATTCGATCAGAAGTCAATTTACTTCACTTTTTGGCGGCGATACAGTCTTCCCACGATTTCATAAGGAGACGCCCCATGACCCTGCCACTTTCCGGCACCGGCGAGTTTGCGCAGCGCGACACCACGCAGCATCCGCCCGCACTGACTCCCGGCTACAAGACCAGCGTGCTGCGTTCGCCGCGCAAGGCGCTCATCTCCACGGCGGGCACGCTGTCGGAAATCACCGCACCGGTGTTCCATGCCGACGATCTCGGCCCGCTCGACAATGACCTCATCCTCAACTACGCCAAGGACGGCCTGCCAATCGGCGAGCGCATCATCGTCCATGGCTATGTGCGCGACGAGTTCGGTCGCCCGGTGCCGAACGCGCTGGTCGAGGTATGGCAGGCCAACGCTGGCGGTCGCTACCGCCACAAGAACGACCGCTACCTTGCGCCCATCGATCCGAATTTCGGCGGTTGCGGCCGCATGCTGACGGACGCCAATGGCTACTACGTCTATCGCACCGTCAGGCCGGGTGCGTATCCCTGGCGCAATAGCATCAACGACTGGCGCCCGGCGCATATCCATTACTCGCTGTCGGGCGATGGCTGGGCGCAGCGCCTGATCACGCAGATGTACTTTGAGGGCGATCCGATGATCGCGCAGTGCCCCATCATCAAGACCATCCCCAGCGAAGAGCAGGTGCGCGGCCTGATTGCGCTGCTCGATACGGCCAACCACGTGCCGCTCGACTCGCGCTGCTACCGCTTTGACATCACGCTGCGCGGCCGCCGTGCCACGCATTTCGAGAACGCTATCCCCGCCCTGCAAGGAGCCAAGTGATGACGACGACCACGCTTCAAGCATCGCTCGAACGCGCTCAGGCAGCGGCAGCGACCACGACACCGCCGTTTGCGCACTTCAACGAGACGGCCTCGCAGACGGGCGGCCCATACGTGCACATCGGCCTCGCGCCGCGCCAGGCCGGCTTCGATATCTACGAGAAAGAGTTCGGCAATGTGCTGGTGACACCAGCCACGCGCGGCGAGCGTATCGCGCTGGAAGGGCGCGTCTACGATGGTTCTGGGTCGCTGCTGCGCGATGTGCTGATCGAGATCTGGCAAGCCAATGCGGAGGGCAAGTACGCGCATCCGGCTGATCGGCAGGACAAGCCCGTCGATCCGGCCTTCCGGGGCTGGGGCCGCGCTGGCGCCGATTTCGACACGGGCGTCTACCGCTTCGAGACCATCAAGCCGGGCGCCGTGGCAGGGCGCGGAAACGCTGTGCAGGCACCGCATATCTGCATGGTGCTGTTTGCACGCGGCATCAACCTGGGGCTGCACACACGCGTGTACTTCAGCGATGAGGTGGCAGCCAACGGCAGCGACCCCGTGCTCAACGGCATCGAGTGGGAAGTGCGCCGCAAGACGCTGATCGCCCAGCGCAGCGAACGCAACGGCGAGGTGGTCTACACCTTCGACGTGCGCCTGCAAGACACGCCAGATGGCGGCGCGGAAACGGTGTTCTTCGACATCTGATCGCCACGTCACATCCGACAATGCAACGCCCGGTGGAGTCTGTCCGCCGGGCGTTGTTTTTTGGAGCGCGCAGCAAGACTGCAGCAAGACGTCATGCAGACGTCGATAATGCATGGGTTCCCCACCTGCAGCCTGCCGCCTTCCAGTGACCCAACTCACGCTTCCCGGATTCGAAGCCACCCCGCAATTGCCCGCGCATCGACTGTTTCTCGCAGTCAAACCCGATGCCGATACCGCGCAACACATCGTTCGCCTGATCGAGCAATTGCGGCCCGTGGTGGGTTTCAAGGGCAAGGCGCTGCGTGCAGAACGTTTGCACGTCACGCTCCACCATGTGGGCGATTTCGTTCAACTGCCGCCTGATGATGTCGTGGCCAGGGTGCGTGCCGCCGCCGATGGGCTCGCGCTGCCCGCGTTTGATGCCTCGTTCAACCAGGTGGTGAGCTTTCATGGCCGGCGTGATCACCGGCCGTTCGTGCTGCTGGGCAATGAGGGTGTGAGCGAGCTGATGGCGTTCCAGGCTGCCCTGGGCGACGCATTGTTGCACTCTGGCGTGCCGGTGCCCCGCGGCCATTTCAAGCCGCATATCACGCTGCTGTATGACCGCGGCGGCTTTGCACCCAAGTCGGTCGCGCCCATCACGTGGACGGTGCGGGAGTTCGTCTTGATCCATAGTTGGCTAGGCAAGACACGGTACGACGAACTCGGCTGTTGGGCGCTCAAGGGCTGAGGCGCGTTTTTTCTCTGTCTATGCGCAGCCGTCCGGCCCGCAGACGGGGCCATCGGCTTCACCCACCGCATCCACCGAAACCGGCGTGCCAACATGTTGCGCGAGCGCCTGCGCCCATTGATCGGGCCGACCGAGCCACGGGCCAATGTCGATCATGCCGATGCGGCCATCGGCGTCTTCCAGCGCAAACGTCGGGAAACCTTGGCCGCCCACGCGGTCGAGCCACTGCCGGCTCTCGGTGATGTGCTGCTGCGTGAGCGCACCGGCTTGCCGCGCGTATTCCGCATCGAAGGCCTCGGGTGACAGGCCAATCTCTGCCGCCAATTCACGCAGTACGGGCACGTCGGCAATGCGTCGGCCTTCCTGGTAGTGCGCGCGCTGGATGCGGTGGGTCATGTCCAGCCCGCGCCCGCCGAGTGCCTCGGCCGCTAGCGCAGCGGTGATGGGAGGCTCCGAATCCATCACAGCACTTGTATCGCGCAGCAGGCCCTCGAAGTACGGCTCGCCGAAGGGCTGGCCGGTCAGGCTGGCAATGCGGTGGTCGTGCGGCATGACGTAGTCGCGCCATTGCGGTGTCACGGTGCGGCGGTTCGCGCCGGCCAGCATGCCGCCACCATGGAAGGCGATGTGCAGGCCCGGCACCTTGCGGGCGGCCTCCACCAGCGGCGCTGCGCCATAGCACCAGCCGCACAGCGGATCGAAGATGTAATGCAGCGTTGTCATGCGTTTGTCCTTGTATCGGCCGTCCTTACGTCTGCCGTGATTAGTGCGGCCACTTCATTTCGCCCTTGATGACCTTGGCGCTCAGTTCCAGCGAGGCATCGCCGCGCAGCGTCGGATAGGCGGTCTTCATGGCTTTGACCAGTTCTGCCGAGTGGTTGGCCTTGGCGGCTTGCAGCTCGAGCGTCTTCAGGTAATCGGCGGTAAAGCGTACCGCGTCCAGCCCTTTGGGCATCGCACCTGCGAAGTGGCCAGGTACCACCGTTGCGGGCTTCAGCGCAGCGATGCTGTCCAGCGTCTGCAGCCAGCCCAGGCGTGACTCGCGCGTTTGCGTGTCCGCCACCCAGACGTGATCGCCATTGAAGACCACCACGCCGCCAGCCACGGTCTTGAGCGACGGAATCCACAGATACGTGCGTGCTGGGTTCGGGCCGTTCAGACCTTTGATCTCGATGGTGCGGCCTTCCAGCGTCAGGTGATCGGCTTGCAGCACCTCCGGCAGCACGAGCGCCTGGGGCGCATTGTCCTTCAGGATCGGCCCCCAGTAGGCCAGCTTGCCTTGCATCGATGCCTGGATGGCGGCCACCGTCTGCGGCGTCGCCACGATCTTCGCGCTCGGGAAGGCGGCGCGAATGACGTCGAGCCCGAAGTAGTAATCCGGGTCGCTGTGGCTGATGTAGACGGTGGTCAGCGTCTTGCCGCTGGCCTTGAGCTTCTGCACGAGGGCTTGCGCATCGCTGCGCTGGAATTGCGCGTCGATCAGGATCGCTTCCCGCGCGCCGGTGATGATTTCTGACGAGACCGGGAAGATGCCCTTGTCGCCCGGGTTGTAGACCTCGAGATGCAGCGGCGCGGGCGCGGCGGCGTATGCAACAACTCCGGCGCTGACAAGGCTGGCGGCAAGCAGTGTGCGGATCAAAGACATTCGGGTTTCTCCGGTCAGGTGAGTGGATTGGAATGTCGCTACTGTAAGTTGCTTGAATCGGCCGAAAAACACCCTAAGATGCGCATATTTGTTTCACCATTCGATCAAATATGGATCGCATCAAGGCGGCTGAGGTGTTTGTGGCGATTGTTGAGCGCGGCAGCCTGAGCGCCGCCGCCGAAGGGCTCGACATGTCGCGCGCGATGGTCACGCGCTACCTAGCGGAGATGGAGGATTGGTCCGGCGCACGCCTGCTGCACCGGACCACGCGTCGCATCGGCCTGACACCCGCTGGCGAGGCCACGCTCGTGCGCTGCCGCCAGATGCTGGAAATCGCCACGCAGATGGCTGTGCCCGATGGCCCCGAGGCCGACACGCCGCGCGGTCTGCTGCGCATTGCCTGTGCGCAGTCGCTCGCGCAGCAGGTGCTGGGCGCAGCGGTGACGGCGTATCTGCGGCGCTATCCGCAAACCGCGGTCGATCTCGTCGTAGACAACCGCACCGTCAACCTGGTGGAAGAGCGCATCGACCTGGCCGTGCGCATTACCAATGACCTCGATCCGAATCTGATTGCGCGGCCGCTGGGCACGTGCGAATCCGTGGTGGTGGCGGCGCCGTCGTACCTCGCCGCACATGGCACGCCGCGCCGCCTGGAAGACCTCGCCGTGCACAACTGCCTGACGTACTCGTACTTCGGCAAGAGCCTGTGGAAGTTCACAGAGGCGAAGTCCGGTGTGCCGGCCGATGTGCCAGTCGGTGGCAACCTGAGCGGGAATGAGTCCATGGCGTTGTTGGCGGCCGTCAAGGAGGGCGCTGGCATCGCGCTACAGCCGTTGTTTGCCGCCGCGCCGCTCATTGCCAGCGGGCAGGTCGTGCGCCTGCTGCCGGACTACGTGCCGCAGGTGCTGGGCATCCACGGCGTCTACAGTTCGCGCAGACAGATGCCCGCGGCGTTGCGCGCGATGCTGGATTTCCTCGTCGATTGGTTTCGCACACATCAGGGCGTTGTCTGATATGGCAATCCGCCTGCGGTGACTAGAGTGGCGGGCTTTCCAGCAGAACGCCCCCATGAACTACGACGGCATCACCCCCGAGATTGCGCGCGGCCTACTCGTGCTGCGTGAACGCATTGCGCAGGCGAAAATCCCATCCTCCAAACTGGACGAAACGTTGAATATCGCCACCTGGAACGTGCGCGAATTCGGCAAGACGGCGCGGACCAAGACTGCGCTTTACTACATCGCCGAGATCCTGCGGCAGTTCGATCTGATTGGCGTGCAGGAGGTGCGCGACAACCTGGGCGACCTCAAGCGCGTGCTTGGCATCCTTGGGCCGGACTGGCATGCGGTGTATTCCGATGCCATCCCCGATGCCGGCGGCAATCGTGAACGCATGGCTTTTGTCTACGACCGCCGTGCGGTGAGTTTCAACGGCTTGGCCGCCGAGGCGCAGCCGCCGCGCATCAAGCGCGGGGCGGAGTACCTAGCGGACATTTCGTGGTGGCGCAGCCCCTATCTGGCGGCGTTCCACGCGGGCAATTTCGATTTTGTCTGCATTGCCGCGCATATCCGCTGGGGTGCCAGCGAGCGTGAGCGTCTGCCCGAAATCGAAGCACTGGCGCAATGGGTGTACGACAAAGCGCAGGAGAAGGACGCCGACGGCAGGGACCTCATCGTCATGGGCGATTTCAACATCCCCAGTGAGAAGAGTCCGCTCTTCAAGGCGCTGACCGCCAAGGGGCTGCGCGTGCCGGACAAGCTGTTGCGCAGCACCTTCGGCAGCAATCTGGAGAAGAACAAGCGCTACGACCAGATCCTGCACTTGCCGGAGTACCCCGAAAGCTTCATCAACGCAGGCGGCGTGCTGGATTTCTACCAGGGCGATCACACGCCCTTGTTCCCACGCCTGGCCAAACAGGCGATGACGTATCAGCTGTCCGACCACCTGCCGCTGTGGGTGCAGATCAATACCAACACAGAGGCGCACCTGTTGCGGGAGATTGCGGGCGGGTAGGGTAACTAGGGCGGGGCATCAGCGCGCGCGTGCAAGGGCGTGATGCACGGCCAGCAGACCCAGGGACAGCACGCAGAACACCGCGCCTGCGTGAAACGTGGCGGCCGCGCCCAGCTTGTCCCATAGCAGCCCCGCCAGGGCGCTGGCCACCAGCATGGCAAGCCCGCTCACCAGGTTGAACATGCCGTATGCCGTGCCACGCAGGTCAGCCGGCGCGGTGTCGGCCACCATGGTGGCCAGCAACCCCTGCGTGATACCCATATGGACGCCCCAGAGCGCCACACCGGCAATGACGACGCCCCAGTGGCCCGAGAGTCCCAACACCACATCGGCTGCAATCAGCACGACTAGGCCGAGGGCCAGCAGCGTGTGGTGGCTCATACGATCCGACAACTTGCCGAAGGGGTACGCCGCCAGCGCGTAGACCACGTTCATCGCCACCATCACCAACGGCACCAGCGCGACGGGGATGCCACCCTGTTGTGCGCGCAGCACCAGAAAGGCTTCTGAGAAGCGAGCCAAGGTGAAGACCGCGCCGATCATGACCACCCACCAGTACGCGGGGCTGAGCCGCTTCAGATTGTGGCGGCGGATGGGGTTGGTGCGATGCGTGGCCACATGGCTGCGGGGCTCGCGCAGGCCGAACAGCAGCAATGCCACCGACAGCAGCCCCGGCACCATCGCTATCCAGAACACCGCCCGGAAATCATTGGCCCACAGCAGCATGAGCCCAACCGCCAGCAGCGGCCCAAGGAACGCGCCCACGGTATCCAGCGATTGCCGCAGCCCAAAAGCCGCGCCACGCAACGCCGGTGGTGTGATGTCGGCGACCAGCGCATCGCGCGGGGCACCGCGGATGCCCTTGCCAGTGCGATCCAGTAGCCGTGCCGTCAGCACAATGCCCGCCGTGGGGGCGAGCGCAAAGAGCGGCTTGGAGAATGCGCCGAGCGCGTACCCAAGCACCGCCAGCCCCTTGCGCCGGCCGAGGTAGTCGCTCAGCACACCCGAGAAGATCTTGACGATCAGCGCGGTCGATTCCGCCAGACCTTCGATCAGGCCAACCGTGAGCGCGCTCGCCCCGAGTGCCGACACCATGAACATCGGCAGCAGGCTGTGGATCATCTCCGACGAAACGTCCATCAGCAGGCTAACGAAGCCGAGCACCCAGATGCCGGCGGGAATCTGGCGTAGAACGCCCGGGCGTGTGGCGGTGCTCATCGCCGGGCGGTGATCAGGCGTATGGCGCGAACAGCTGATTCAGCTTGGCGCCGCTTGCCGCATCCCGCGCAAAGTTGAAGGTGCCCGCGGTCCGCAGTTCCTCCGCGGCACGCTGGAACGCACCCATGGCGGCACGCGCCAGGGCCGCGCCCACGCTGATGCGCTTGACCCCCAGCTCCGTCAGCTCGGCCACGCTCAGGTTGCCGTCGGCAAAGCTCATCACCACGTTGAGTGGGCGGTCGATCTCGCGCAGCACGGTGGCGATCTCTTCGCGTGTTTTCAGGCCGGGGGCGTAGAGCACGTCCGCGCCGGCATCCTGGAAGGCCTGCAGGCGGCGGATGGTGTCGGCCAGGTCGTTGCGGCCGTGCAGATAGTTTTCAGCGCGGGCCGTGAGCGTGAACGGAAACGGCAGCGAACGCGCGGCTTCCACTGCCGCGCGTATGCGTTCGACGGACGCTTCCAGCGAATAGATCGGCGCATCGGGGTTGCCTGTGGCGTCTTCGATCGACCCGCCGACGATGCCTGTGGCGCCTGCCAGGCGAATTGTCTTGGCCACGGTTTCCGGGGCGTCGCCAAAGCCGTTCTCCAGATCCGCCGCCATGGGCAAATCCGTTGAGGCAGCGAGATCGGCTACGTGCGTGAGGATGACGTCGCGGCCCACGCCGTAATCGGGCAGCCCGCGCGAGAAGGCGAAGCCAGCGCTCGTGCTGGTGAGCGCCTCAAAGCCGAGCGCAGCCAGCAGCCGGGCCGAGCCTGGGTCCCACGGGTTGGGAATGACAAAGGTGCCGCTGCGTTCGTGCAGCTTGCGGAAGGTGTGCGCTTTTTCGATCTGGGTTGGCATGGGGTCTCCGGTGTGGTGGGGGGGCTGACGATTGATACGTGAGCTGTGGGGCACTTTCAAACGCGTTTCATGCAAGTTCGGTTGCGTTTCGCGCATGCAAGGCCTGGGCGGCGGCTTCAGCGCGAATCCACTCCGCCACGTCTCGCACATCCCGGCGCGGATTGGCCTCGGATTGGATCAGCCAGTACGCATGCGTGTTCTGCACGCCAGGGGCCGTGGTGGGTATGGTCACCAGGCGACCGTCGGCCAGTAGCGGCGCAATCAACTCCAACCGGCCGAGCGCGATGCCCTGGCCCGCAACAGCGGCATGGATGATCTGGTCGTGCTGGTTGAAACGCAGCACCGTTCGGGGCTTGGCGTGGCTCCAGCCGGCGGCGGCCAGCCAGTCAGTCCACTGGAGCCATGGGCGGCGCAAGTCCCGATCGTCAAAATCAAGCAGCGTCAGACCGTTTAGGGCGTCGGCCGAATCCAGCGAGCGCACGCCCAGCGACGGATGCGCGACCGGCGCCACCGTCTCGCCAAACAGCCGGATGGCACCCGGCGGCGCGTCGCCAGGCGGGCAGTAACGGATAGCCAGTTCGATGCCCTCGTTCTTCAGGTCGACGAGGCGGTTGTTGGTGGCCACGCGCACGTCGATGTCAGGGTACTGCTGTTGAAAGCGTGCCAAGCGTGGCAGCAGCCACAGGCCCGTCACGCCGATGCTGGCGGTGATGGTGACCGGCCGGCGCTCGGCGGCCACGCGAATGGCGCCGATGGCGTCCTGCAGTTGCTGCACGGCACTGTCTGCGCTGCGGAACAAGCGTTCGCCCTCGGGCGTGAAGGCGATCGAGCGGTGCCCACGCACCAGCAGCTTGACGCCCAGTGCGTCTTCCAGTGCGGACACCTGCCGGCTCACCGCCGATTGCGTCAGGCAAAGATCATCGGCCGCCAGCGTAATGCTCATGCGCCGGCCCACCGCCACAAAACCGCGCAGCAGGTCCAGCGAGGCCAGCCGGACGAGGGGAGTCGACATGCGTTTTCCTCATGCAAGAGGTTCTCAAAGATCAATTGAGCACCCGGATGTGGCGAAGTTTAATAAGCCATCCGGCGACATTCCAGTCAAACGCACGCTTGCAAAGTGGGAATGTCAGTCGCAACGGAGAACCATCCATGCACGCGAAATCCCTCACGCAATCTGCCTGGCTGCCCGTATTGGCGGGCGGGGCGGTGATCGGTCTGGCGCTCGGCATCCGCCACGTACAAGGCCTGTTTCTGGTGCCGATCACCATGGGCCATGGCTGGACGCGCGAGACCTTTGGCCTCGCCATCGCGCTGCAGAACCTGATCTGGGGCGCAATGCAGCCGTTTTCCGGCATGCTGGCGGATCGGTTTGGCGCGGCGAAGGTGGTGGCTGCCGGCATCCTCGTCTATGCGCTGGGCTTGCTGCTAATGGCGCATGCCGGTACGCCCCTGAGTTTTACGTTGTCTGCTGGGTTGCTGGTCGGCATGGGTTTGTCCGGGACGTCATTCGGCGTGGTGTATGGCGCCATCAGCCGGCTGACGCCGCCCGAGCGCCGCAGTTGGGCGCTGGGCGTGGCTGGCGCGGTGGGTGGTATCGGCCAGTTTGTGATGGTGCCGACCGCGCAGGGCCTGCTGAGTACCGTCGGCTGGATGACGGCACTGGTGGTGATGGCCGTGGTGATGGCCGTGTTTCTGCCACTGGCGGTGCCGCTGCGTGAGCGCGCGTCGGCCACTGCGGCCCAGGAGGTGCACCAGAGCATGAGTGCCGCAATTCGCGAAGCCTTTGCACATCGGGGTTTCTGGTTGCTGAACCTCGGTTTTCTGACGTGTGGGTTCCAACTTGCCTTCATTGGCGCCCATATGCCGGCGTATCTGCTGGATAAGGGGCTCACCGGCCGTCACGGCATGGTGGCGCTGGCGCTGATTGCTGCGGCCAACATCGTCGGCACGTATTACTGCGGGGCGCTGGGCGGGCTGTTCCGGCGCAAGTATCTGCTGTCGTTGCTGTACCTGATTCGCACGGCGGCGATTGCGCTGTTCATCCTGCTGCCGCTATCGCCGGTCACGCTGTATGGGTTTGCCATTGTGATGGGGCTGCTGTGGCTGGGTACGGTGCCGCTCACGAATGGGCTGCTCTCGCAGGTGTTCGGGGTGCGCTATATCGGCACGCTGTTCGGCTTCGTGTTCCTGGGCCACCAGATCGGCGCGTTCCTGGGCGTGTGGCTGGGCGGCGTGGTGTATGACCACCTGCATTCGTACGACGCCATCTGGCTTGGCGCGATGGTGCTCGGCATTGTGGCAGCGCTGCTGCACTGGCCGATTGATGACCGCCAACTGGCGCGGTCGCCTGTGGCACAACCAGCATGACTTGGCGACTTCAACGCTTGATGGTGTGGGCCCTGGCGGCTGCTGGCGCTGCCTTCGTCTTTGCGACCTGGCTCTCGCCGGAGAGCGCGTTTTCCTTTGTGATGCTGGCGTCCCTCTGCGGCTAACTCTGATTTGTGAAACAATATCGGGTTATTCACTAGTGGGTACTGGTACGGTTTGCGCGGGATTTTCGTCGCTTCTGCGGCGTTCTCCTGTGAATGCCACCGTTCAGACATGACTTACGCCGTCAAGGAAATTTTCTACACGCTGCAAGGCGAGGGTGCCAACACTGGCCGCGCAGCCGTCTTCTGCCGCTTTGCCGGCTGCAATCTCTGGAGTGGGCGCGAAGCCGATCGCGCCACCGCTGTCTGCCAGTTCTGTGACACCGATTTTGTCGGTACGGACGGCACGCAAGGCGGCAAATACACCACCGCTGACGCACTCGCCGACACCGTCGCCGCCGAATGGCCCGCCAGCGCCACAGGGGGCAAACCGCTCGTCATCTGCACCGGCGGCGAGCCGCTGCTGCAACTCGACAAGCCGCTGATCGACGCTTTGCACGCGCGCGGCTTCGAAATCGCCATCGAGACCAACGGCACCATCGCCGTGCCCGAGGGCATCGATTGGGTATGCGTGAGCCCGAAGATGGGCTCGGAGCTGGTCGTCACGCGTGGCGATGAGCTGAAGGTCGTGATTCCGCAAGACGGGCAAGACCTCGACGCATACGAACGGCTGGATTTTCAGCATTTCTTCCTGCAGGCCATGGATGGGCCACTCGCGCGGCAGAATACGGCGGCGGCCGTTGAGCTGTGCCAACGCCGGCCGCGCTGGCGCCTGTCGCTGCAAACCCATAAGATGCTGGGCATCCGCTGAGGCGGGCCGCTGCATCTTCTCCAGTCGTTCCAGCCGTTTTGCGGCCTCCGCTGCCGCCCAGTCCTTAGCGCTCCATGACCAAAACCGTTTCCATCACGCGCCGGCTCGAATTCGATGCCGGCCACCGCATCCCGGGCCACGCCGGCCAGTGTCGCAACCTGCACGGCCATCGCTACCAGCTCGAACTCACGCTCACCGGCGAAGTCCTGCACAACGACAAGGCCGCCGACGACGGCATGATCCTCGACTTCGGCGACGTCAAAGCGCTCGCCAACAAGCACCTCGTCGACCTGTGGGACCACGCGTTCCTGGTCTATCGCGGCGATACGAAGCTGGTCGAGTTTCTGAACGGCATGGAGGGCGGTCACAAGACCGTCGTACTGAACGATGTGCCCACGGTCGAAAACCTCGCGCAGGTCGCCTTCGACATTCTCGAGCCGGTGTTCCGCAACACGTTCGGGCACCATCTGCGCCTGTCCAAGCTCGTGCTGTACGAAACCCCGAACTGCTGGGCCGACGTGAAGCTGGCGCGCCCGCACGAGCAGGATTGATCGGACGCGCATGACGATCCCGCACGTCCTCACGCCGCCCGCCAACCTGACTGCCCACGAGCGCGACGGTTACTGGATGCAGCAGGCGCTGGTTCAGGCCAAGATCGCGTGGGGGCAGGGCGAGGTGCCGGTGGGCGCCGTGGTCGTGCGCGGCAACGAGATCGTCGGCGTCGGCCATAACGCGCCGATTGGGCTGCACGACCCGTCCGCCCACGCCGAGATGCGCGCCTTGCGCCAGGCCGCCGAAAAGCTCGGCAACTACCGCCTGCCCGACTGCGAAGTCTTCGTGACGCTGGAACCGTGCGTGATGTGCGCCGGCGCCATGCTGCATGCCCGCGTGGCACGCGTCGTCTACGGCGCGCCGGACCCGAAGACGGGCGCCGCCGGCAGCATCCTCAACCTGTTTGCCGAGACGCGACTGAACCACCAGACCGCCATCACCGGCAGCGTGCTCGCGCAGGAATGCGGCGACATGCTGCGCGCCTTCTTTGCCGAGCGCCGCGCCAGCCAGAAGGCCGCGCGCGCTGCCACCACTGAATCCGACTCGCCCGCCGCATGACCACCATTCGCCTGATCGCGCCCTCCGGTTATCCGAACGACCCCGCCATCGCCGAGCGCGGCGTGGCGTTCTTGGAAGCGCAGGGCTGCACGATCGTCAATCGGGAATGCCTGAGCCGCCAGCACCAGCGCTTTGCCGGCGGAGAGCTCGCGCGGCTGGCCGACCTGCACCAGATCGGTACCGGCAGCGGCCAAGAGATCGCCATGGCCATCCGCGGCGGCTATGGGCTGACGCGCCTGCTGGACCATATCGATTTCATTGACATCGGCCGGCGTGCGCAGGCCACCGACGCTATCATCGTCGGCCATAGCGATTTCACGGTGTTCTCGCTGGCGTATCTGGCGGCCACGGGCGGCGTGACGTTTGCCGGCCCGCACGTCTGTTCGGATTTCGGGCTGGAGATGGTCGACCCGTTCATGGTCGAACACTTCTGGGGGATCCTGCGCAGCCCGACGTACGCATTGCGCGTGGATGCGCCGCAGCCCAAGGGCTGTGCGCATCCGGGCCGCTACGCCGGCACATTGTGGGGTGGCAACCTGGCCATGCTGTGCAGCCTGGTCGGCACGCCTTACCTGCCGGAAATCCGCGACGGCATCCTCTTCGTCGAGGACATCAACGAGCACCCATACCGCGTCGAGCGCATGCTCTTGCAGTTGCAGCAGGCCGGCGTGTTGGAAACGCAGCAGGCGCTGGTGCTGGGCGATTTCTCGGGCTACCGCACTACGCCATACGACGCGGGCTACGACTTCGACGCCATGCGCGACTATCTGGCCGAACGTCTGCCGATTCCGGTGCTCGCCGGCCTGCCGTTCGGCCACTGTCCGACCAAGGCGACGCTGCCGATCGGTGCGCAGGCCGAGCTGGATGTCGATGCCACGGGCTTTACGCTGCACTTGTCGGGGTATCCGACGCTTAAGGCATAAGCCGTTCGCCCATCCGAGTCACGCTCGGATGGTAAAATCCCAGGTTCCCTAAATGGCGCCCGGCAAGTGATCGCCGCGCCAGATCACCGCTTTCCACATCAAGGTTTCCACGTGCTTTCCACCGCCAACATCACCATGCAGTTCGGGCCCAAGCCCTTGTTCGAGAACATCTCGGTCAAGTTTGGCGAGGGCAATCGCTATGGCCTGATCGGCGCCAACGGCTGCGGCAAGTCGACCTTCATGAAGATCCTGGGCGGCGATCTGGAGCCGAGCTCGGGCAATGTGATGCTGGAACCAGGCGTGCGCCTGGGCAAGCTGCGCCAGGACCAGTTCGCCTACGAAGACATGCGCGTGCTGGACGTGGTGATGATGGGCCACACCGAAATGTGGGCCGCCGCGCAAGAGCGCGACGCCATCTACGCCAACCCGGAAGCCACCGACGACGACTACATGAAGGCCGCCGACCTGGAGGCCAAGTACGCCGAATACGACGGCTACACGGCAGAAGCGCGCGCGGGTGAACTGCTGCTGGGCGTTGGCATCCCCACCGACCAGCACAACGGCACGATGAGCAATGTCGCGCCCGGCTGGAAGCTGCGCGTGCTGCTGGCACAGGCGCTGTTCTCCAACCCCGACGTGCTGTTGCTGGACGAACCGACCAACAACCTCGACATCAACACGATTCGCTGGCTGGAATCGGTGCTCAACGAGCGCAATTCCACCATGGTCATCATCTCCCACGACCGCCACTTCCTGAACCAGGTCTGCACGCACATGGCGGACATGGACTACGGCACGCTCAAGGTCTACCCGGGCAACTACGACGACTACATGGAAGCCTCCATCCAGGCGCGCGAACGCCTGCAAGCCGCCAATGCGCGCGCCAAGGAGCGCATCTCCGACCTGCAAGACTTCGTGCGCCGCTTCTCGGCCAACAAGTCCAAGGCACGTCAGGCCACGTCGCGCCTGAAGATGATCGACAAGATCAAGGTGGAAGACATCAAGCCCTCGTCGCGCCAGAACCCGTTCATCCGCTTCGAGTTTGAGAAGAAGCTGCACAACCTGGCAGTCGAAACCGAAAACGCGCGCAAGACGTACGACCGCAAGATCTTCGACAACCTGACGATGGCTGTACGCGCCGGCGAGCGCATTGCCATCATCGGCGAGAACGGCGCGGGCAAGACCACGCTGCTGCGCTCGCTGCTTAACGGCGCGGTCAAGACGGGCGTGCAGCGCGGTATTGAGATCGACGGCGGTACCGTCAAGTGGGCCGAGCATGCCAACGTCGGCTACATGCCGCAGGACACGTACGAAGAGTTCCCCGAAGACCGCGACCTGATGGACTGGATGACCCAGTGGACCCAGGCCGGCGACGACGACCAATCGCTGCGCGGCACGCTGGGCCGCCTGCTGTTCTCGGCCGACGACATCAAGAAGAACGTCAAGGTGCTCTCCGGTGGCGAGAAGGGCCGCATGATCTGGGGCAAGCTGATGCTGGGCCGCCACAACGTGCTGGCACTGGACGAGCCGACCAACCACATGGACATGGAGTCGATCGAGTCGCTGCAGATCGCGCTCGACAAGTTCGAAGGCACGCTGATCTTCGTGTCGCATGACCGCGAATTCGTCAGCGGCCTGGCCACGCGCATCATCGAAATCCGCCCGGACGGCACGCTGACCGATTACCTCGGCACGTACGACGAATACCTGCAGAGCCAGGGCGTGGAGCTCTGAGCGGCGATCGTTCTCGCGCTCTCGACAAAAAGAAAGGCGGCCGGTGTGCCGCCTTTTTTATTTGTTACCGCGTGCCCGGCCGGTTAACTCGTCGCCTCGTCAATCAATAGATCCAGTTGGGCGATCACGTTGCTGGTCTCGGGTTCGCCGCGCGTCTTGGTGAGTGCTGTCTTGAGCGTCTCGCGCAGGGCAACGAGTTCTTCAACGTTGCCGGCTTTTTCGACCTTCATTTCGAGCAGGTAGCCGCGCAGGCCCAGGTAGCGGCTGATGGTCTCGGTGTAGAAGCGGTACAGCCGCTGGTAGCCGTCGACACCGTGCTCGCCCGTGGCCGACGAGGCTGTGGCAGAAGGCGCCGGGGCAGCCGCAACGGCGGTGGGTGGCGCGGAACTGGGCGGCGGCGGGCTGGCCGGAACACTTTTCGCGGGGGCGGCAGGAGTGCCTGCGACATGCGCACGGATGTAGCCGCCTTGCTCCAATTCATCGAACACCGCCTGCGTCATGCCCAGCGGCTGAAGCTGGAGCAGGATCTCGTCGCAGGTTTTTTCACCGTTGACCATCAGAAGCACAGCGCGGTGACGTTGGTCGAGGTGGTTCGCTCGTGTGCGGATCTCGTCCTGACCCTTGTCGGTCTTCTGGTAGATGGTGATGGTCATGCAATGTCTCCCTCGGCCGGCATGTCAGCGGCGCGCGCGCTGCTGGCTCTACAATAGGCTGATCATAACCGCCCGGGAGTGGCGTGAATCTTAGTCGCAACCCGGATAGCACAACGCGCAGACCGCGCATCCACCAGAGCGAGACGACCAACGATGCAGCAACGCGACAAGCTTTTCATCAACGGCAAGTGGGTGGCGCCGCAGGGTAAGGGCGTCATTGAAGTGATCCATTCGGCCACCGAAGCGGTGATGGGGACGATTCCCGAAGGCAGCGTGGCCGATGCCGAAGCGGCCGTGGCAGCGGCCCGCGCCGCATTCGACAGCTGGGCCGCCACGCCCGTGGCCAAGCGCGCTGAATACATTCAGAAGATTGCCGATGGCCTCCAGGCACGCAGCGAAGAACTGGCGCAAATGATTGCCGGTGAAGTCGGCATGCCGATCAAGCTGGCGCGCGCCATCCAGGTGGGCGGCCCGGTCTACAACTGGGGCAATTTCGCCAAGCTGCTCAGCACGTTTGCATTTGAAGAACACGTGGGCAATTCGCTGGTGGTGCGTGAACCGGTGGGCGTGGTGGGTGCCATTACGCCGTGGAACTACCCGCTGAACCAGATCACGCTGAAGGTGGCGCCCGCGCTGGCGGCAGGTTGCACCGTGGTGCTCAAGCCGTCAGAGGTGGCACCGCTCAACGCCTTTGTGCTGGCGGAAGTCATTGAAGAAGCCGGGCTGCCGCCAGGCGTATTCAACCTTGTCACCGGCTACGGCCCGGTGGTGGGCGAAGTGCTGGCGAGCCACCCGGATGTCGACATGGTGTCGTTCACGGGGTCCACCCGCGCTGGCAAACGTGTGGCCGAACTCGCATCGCAATCGGTCAAGCGTGTGGCGCTGGAGCTGGGCGGCAAGTCGGCCTCGGTGATTCTGGAGGACGCGGATTTGTCGGCGGCCGTGAAGGGCACGCTGTCGGCATGCTTCCTCAACTCCGGTCAGACCTGCTCGGCGCACACCCGCATGCTGGTGCCGCGCGCCAAATACGAAGAGGTGAAGGCCCTGGCCGCGCAGTTCGCCAAAAGCTATGTACCGGGCGACCCAGCGCAAGAAAGCACGCGCCTGGGCCCGCTGATCTCCGCCGTGCAGCGCGATCGTGTGCTCGGCTATATCCGCAAGGGC
Source organism: Ralstonia sp. (assembly GCA_039592975.1). Lineage (GTDB taxonomy): Bacteria > Pseudomonadota > Gammaproteobacteria > Burkholderiales > Burkholderiaceae > Ralstonia. The sequence goes on from JBCNQE010000004.1 coordinate 78,548, forward strand.
CTGGAAGAGGGCGCGGAACTCATCACCGGTGGCGTGGACGCGCCGGAAGGCTTGTCGACCGGCTTCTTCGTCAAACCGACCGTGCTGGGCAACGTCAAGACCACCGACACCGTGGCGCGCGAAGAAATCTTCGGCCCCGTGCTGACCGTCATCTGCTACGACAACGAGGAAGACGCCATCCGCATCGCCAACGACAGCATCTACGGCCTGGGCGGCGGCGTGTGGTCGGGCGACGAAGCGCGGGCGATTCGTGTCGCGCGCCGCATTCGTACCGGCCAAGTCAATATCAATGGCGGGCCGTTCAACATGCAGGCACCGTTTGGCGGCTACAAGCAATCGGGCAACGGGCGCGAGAACGGCAAGTACGGGCTGGAGGAGTTCCTGGAGTACAAGGCGCTGCAACTGAACCCCGCGCAGAACGCTTGATCGACGCGCGGCGCCCAAGAAAAAAACCCGGCTTCGGCCGGGTTTTTTGCGTTTGCTGTGCGGCTTACTTGCGGCTGCCGTCGGCGTTGTAACCCTGGGCGGAGCCTTCGGCCAGGATGCGTGTCCAGACCACGTTGCGCTCCTCATCGGTCATGAACACCCAGTTGCTGACTTCCAGTTGGGTGCGCCCGCAGCCTTGGCAGACCTCGTCGAAGAGGGTCGAGCAGATGCCGATGCAGGGGCTGTCGGGGCGGCCCAGCAGAGTGCTGCCGGACGCACTGGTCTCGTCGTCGATCATGGGCGGGAAGGCGGTCGATTCGGTCATGGGGCGCTATTTTACCGGCTTCGACCCTGGGCCCGGCTGCCCCGTCCGCTGGCCAACGTGATCCGCCGCTGCACACAGCGCGAGCGCGGAATTGACCAGCGCAATGTGCGAAAACGCCTGCGGGAAATTGCCGACCAGCCGCCCCACGCGCGGGTCGTACTCTTCCGCCAGCAGGCCGACATCGTTGCGCAGGGCCAGCAGCTTGAGGAACAGCGCGCGGGCCTCGTCTTGGCGCCCTTGCAGGACGAGGTTGTCGACATACCAGAAACTGCAGGCGAGGAAGACGCCCTCGCCCTCGGGCAGCCCATCGGCCACGGCTTCGGTGCGATAGCGGCGTACGAGGCCATCGACAAGCAGGTCTTCTTCAATGGCTTTGACGGTCCCCCGGATGCGCGGGTCGGACGCCGGCAAGAAGCCGACCAGCGGCAGCATGAGCAGGGCTGCGTCCAGCTCTTCGCTGCCGTAGCTCTGCACAAAGCAGTTGCGTCGGGCGTTGACACCGTGGGTGCAGACCTCGGCGTGAATGCGGTCGCGCAGGGCGCGCCAGCGCTCGACGGGGCCTTCCAGGTTGAAGTCTTCGATGGTCTTGACCGCGCGGTCGAATGCCACCCATGCCATGACCTTGGAGTGCGTGAAATGCCGGGACGGGCCGCGTACCTCCCAGATGCCTTCATCGGGCGTCTGCCAGAGGGTTTCCAGATGCGTCATCAGCGCGACCTGCAGGCGCCAGGAGGCTTCATCGCCATCGAGGCCGCCCTTGCGCGCGATGTAGAGGGCATCCATCAGTTCGCCATACACGTCGAGCTGCAATTGCAGGGCGGCGGCGTTGCCGATGCGCACGGGTTGCGCGCCTTCGTAGCCGGGGAGCCACGGTACGGTCCATTCGCCCAGGCGGCGTTCACCGGCAATGCCATACATGATCTGCACCTGCGACGGGCTACCGGCGATGGCACGCTCCAGCCATTCACGCCAGGCACGGGCCTCGTTGTAATAGCCCGCGTTCATTAGCGCGAGCAGGGTGAGGGTGGCGTCGCGCAGCCAGCAGTAGCGGTAGTCCCAGTTGCGCACGCCACCGAGCTGTTCGGGCAGCGATGTGGTCGGTGCGGCCACCACGCCGCCGGTGCGGTGGTAGGTGAGCGCCTTGAGCGTGATGAGCGAGCGCAAGACGGCCTCGGTCCATTCCCCCGCGCCCTGGCAGCGGCCCGACCACGCTCGCCAGCGTGCCTCGATATCGACCTGCGCTTCAATCGCATCAATCGAATCCGGCAATGGCAGATGCGATGGCGAATGCGTCAACACGAAGGGCATGGCCTCGCCTGCGCTCACGGAAAAATCCGCCACGGTGGACAGGTTCTCGCCCCGGATGGGCGCGGGCGGGCGCAGCGTGGTCATGTCTGGCCCGGCGACGGCGCGCAGCACGCAGTCAGGCCCCAGGGTGTCGTCTGTACGACAGGGGCCGTCTGCGGGGGCGCCGGTGCCTTCTGATACGCGGCTGACCCACGGTACGGAGGCGCCGTAGTCGAAGCGCAGGGTCAGGTCCATGCGCATCTCCACCGTGCCCGACAGCCCGCGCACGATGCGGATGAGGTCCGACGTGTCATCGCGCGTGGTGGGGGTGCCGGGCAGGCGCACGGTCATCAGGTCGGTCAGGCTGACGGTGCCGGTGTCGGTTTCAAACACCGTCTCCAACACGAGCGTGCCGGGCAGGTACTGGCGGCGCGTTGCCCGCACGTGGCCCTGCGGGGCGATACGCCAGCGGCCATGGTCGGGCGTGCCGAGCAGCGCGGCAAAGCATGCCCCCGAATCGAACCGGGGCCAGCACAACCAATCGATGGAGCCGTCGCGCGAGACCAGCGCTGCGGTTTCGCAATCGCCAATCAACGCGTAATCTTCGATTTTCGAGGGCATTGTGCTTTATTCCAGACTAACGACGAGGCCGCGACCATGCACGACAGCACCCGCACCATTCTCGAATACAACGCCGGGCGCGACCCGGAGCGCCTCACCCGCAAGCTCTCGGCCATCGCGGCCGATCCGTTCTCGTTCTTTCGCGGCACCAACAACCTGTACGCTGCCTCCCTGGCCGATGCGCCGTTGCTGCATGATGCGCCGCGCACGCTCGTCTGCGGCGACCTGCACTTGGAGAACTTCGGCAGCTTCAAGGGCGACAACGGCCTCGTCTATTTCGATATGAACGACTTTGACGAGGCCTTGGTCGCGCCTTTCACGGTCGACCTTGTGCGCGTGCTGTCGAGCCTGCAGGTGGCCGCACGCAGCTGGAAGCTGGCCGACGAAGACGCGCACAACCTGTGCCGGCGGTTTCTCAACACCTATGCCGCGTCGCTGGTCGATGGCAAGCCACGCTGGGTCGAGCGTGCCACGGCCACCGGCATCGTGTACGAGTTGCTGCGCGGCCTGCGCAAGCGCAACCGCGCTGCCTACTTGGCCAGCCGCACCGAGCGCGACGGCAACCGCATCAGCCTACGCATCGACGGCCGCCGCACGTTGCGTGCCAGCAAGGAAGAGGCCCGCCGCGCGCGGCGCATCCTGGACGCGTACGCAGAGCAGGGCAATGGCCACGGCCAGCGCTTCGTCGCCATTGACGTGGCCCGGCGCATTGCCGGCACCGGCAGCTTGGGCCTGGAGCGCTATGCCGTGCTCGCGCGCCCGGAGAAAGACCCTGCCACGCTACGGCTGATCGATATCAAGCTCTCCGTGCCGAGTGTCTGGGCGGATACGCTGGGCAGCGCGTGCAGCGTGGCGCCATGGCGTAGCGAGGCCGGGCGGGTGGTGGATATCCAGCGCGTGTCGCAGGCGATTTCGCCCGCCTTGCTGCGCGGAGTGGTCTATGGCGCCAAGGGTGAAAAACCGAAGTCATACGTGGTCAAGAGCCTGCAACCGACCGCCGACCGCGTGGCGCTGGGCTCCGGCAAGCACGTCATCGCCAACCTGGACGATGCGCTGCAGACCATGGCGCGCGTGGCCGCGTGGTGCCACCTGCGCGGTTGCGGCCGGCACGGCACCGATCTGGTGGAGCGGGTGCAGGACTACGCCGCCGGCACGGCGTGGCGCAAATCGGCGCTCAAGCTGGCGGCCCACGGCCGTCAGGTGTCGCTCAAACAGTGGGCCGAATTTGCCGAGGACTACCGGCAGGCGCGCGAGGGCAAGCTCGACTGACCCTGCACCAAAATGAGGGCAGTGGGTGCGCTAATGTGCACGCCGCCCTCAAGTTCTACGACGAAGTGACCGATAGTGCGGAGGTAGCCGGCCGCCCGGCGCGATGGTCGCGCCCGCGTGAGAAGCCGTGCACGCCACTCTCCGTCGCCCATGTCCGCCCGCCTGACCATCCGCACCCGCCTGGTGCTCTCGGTTTCTCTGCTGTTTTTGCTCGCATTGCTGATTGGCGTTGCCGGCTTGCTCGGGCTGCGTGATGCCAACCGCGCGCACGAAGAAACCTTCACCAACCAGTTTCCCTCCGCACTCGCTCTGGGCGAATCCGACCTGAGCCTCACGCGTGCCCGCACGGCGCTCGACAAGGCGATGCTGTATCCGGAAGACAAGGGTGCGATGAAGCTGCTGGACCGCACCGAAGAGCTGATCACCGAGTCGGATGGCGCCTGGAAAAAATACCTGGCGCTGCCGCGCGATGCCGAAGAAGACCGCCTGGCCAAGGACGTGGCCACCAAGCGTGAAGCCGCGGCAGGCAGCCTGCGCGACATCATCAAGGCGCTGCGCGCCGGAGACCGCGCTACAGCAGACAAGATCATGGAACAGGGCCTCTCCAAGGCTTTCCGTGATTCCAACGACTCCAGCCAGGCACTGAGCAAGAAGCAGCTTGCGTTTTCGAAAGCCAACTACGACGCATCGCAGGAGGCATATGCGCGTTTCCGCATGATCGTGATTACCGCCATTGCCTTTGCGCTGGTGGTGGCGATCTGGTGTGCGTGGTCCCTGCTGCGCGCGATCGTGGGGCCGCTCAATGCCACATTGGCGCAGTTCGACCGCATTGCCGCTGGGGACCTCACACAGCCGGTACACATTGACCGCCAGGACGAAATGGGCCGCCTGCTCGAAGGTCTCGCCCGCATGCAGAACGCGTTGACCGATACCGTGCGCCGCGTCCGTACCGGCTCGGAATCGATTGGCGCTGCCACGAAGCAGATTGCCGCCGGCAACGCAGACTTGTCGCAACGCACGGAAGAGCAGGCCAGCTCGCTGGAGGAAACCGCGTCCAGCATGGAAGAGATGACCTCCATCGTGCGTCAGAACGCCGATAACGCACGCCAGGCCAGCCAGCTGGCCGACAGTGCCTCGGACGTTGCCGCCCAGGGCGGTGCCGTGGTGACCGACGTGGTGGCGACCATGCGCGAGATCAGCGCATCCTCGCGCACGGTGTCGGAAATCATCGGCGTGATTGACGGCATTGCGTTCCAGACCAACATCCTTGCACTCAACGCCGCAGTGGAAGCCGCCCGCGCGGGCGAACAGGGCCGTGGCTTTGCCGTGGTGGCGGGCGAGGTGCGCAACCTCGCGCAACGCAGCGCCGCTGCCGCCAAGGAAATCAAGGAGATGATCGAGGCGTCGCTGTCCAAGGTCGAGACCGGCAGTGCGCTGGCCGAACGCGCCGGCAGCACGATGGACGACATCGTGTCCTCCATCCGCCGCGTGACCGACATCATGGGCGAGATTGCAGCGGCCTCGAACGAGCAAAGCTCGGGCATCGAGCAGGTCAACAAGGCTGTCACGCTGATGGACGAAGCCACGCAGCAGAACGCTGCGCTGGTGGAGCAGGCAGCGGCTGCAGCCGAATCGCTGGAAGAGCAGGCGCAGGCGCTGAACGCGGCGATTGCGGCGTTCCGCCTGGTTTGAGCGTATCGATACGACTTGCCGTATGCGTCGGCATGTGTTGCGGTAACTTGCGTTGAGCACGGTTTCGGTTGATATAACCGACTGGCTCAATCAAGGAATCACACCATGCCGTTCATCATTGCCGGGTTTGCGCTGATTGGTCTGCTCGTCTACGGCGTAGTCCGGTTGTACGCAATAGTCGCTGCGGCTTATGGCGCCGTGGCAGGCAGCGCGGCAGTGCTGGTTGCCGTGACGCTGCTGGCCTGCGCGGTCATCACCTTCATCCGGCGTTACCGCGCCGTTCATGGCGTCAACGTGAAAGGGCAGCGGATCGTGTCGCTCAGCGGGACCTGGGGCCAGGTCGCAGTCGATGCCGAAAGCAAGCGCGGGACGCTGCAACTCCATGGCCAGGACGCCCGCTTTCTCTTTGCTGATATTGCTGGTGCCGATGCGGTCGAGCGCGAAGGCGCCTGGACGCTGGCGCTGCGCCTGAAGCATCAGGTACAGGCAGATTGGCCGATCCCGATGCGCAATCGCCGCGAAGCGAAACGCTGGGCGAAGATCTTCGCGCTGGCGGCGAGTCAGGAGCTTTGAGCGGCGGCTTGATCCCGATCACTCCGTCGTGCTCGGGTTCCAGAATGCCTGGGCCACATGCGGCTGGGACTGCAGCGAGGCGACGATGCGGTCCAGCTCGGTTGCATTCACCGCCGTCGACATCAGCATGGCTTCGATTTCCACGTGGTCTTCACCAAACGGCTCGACCGAGAGATCGCTGATGGGGTAGCTGGCTTCCTCCAGCAGGCGCTCCAGATCGGCCAGCGCTTCCTTCTGGCGCTCGCTCGTGGAGATCACGCACATCGTGTACGTGACTTCGCTGGCCTGGTTGTCCAGCGGCGTGCGGTTGATGCGATCCACCACCGGCCGCAGCAGGATGTTCGAGGCGAGCACGAACAGCGTCACCAGGATGGCCTGACCGATCAGATCCGACCCCGCCGCCGCGCCCACAGCGGCCGAACCCCACAGCGTGGCCGCGGTGTTCAGCCCGCGCACGTTCAAGCCTTCCTTCATGATGGTGCCAGCGCCCAGAAAGCCGACGCCCGATACCACATAGGCGATTACGCGGGTGGTATCCGATGCCGTGCCGATTTGCGCGGCCATGTCGACGAAGGCAGCGGCCGCCACGGCCACCAGCGCGTTGGTGCGCAGGCCAGCCGTCCGTTGCCTGATCTGCCGCTCAAAGCCGATCAAAGACCCTAGCGCAAACGCCGAGGCAAGGCTGATGAACGAATCCAACAGCGTGGCGACATTGAGATGGACGAGGGCTTGCAGCGTCATCGGCGGCTCCTGATTGATGTGGACCGGAGTCTCAGTTCGGGGCGCCGAGGGTTATAGCACGGCGCCATGACACGCCGTGCGGCCGGGTAGGCTGAACGGCTACTTATAGTCCCACTGCATCTGCTCGGGGATCGGCACGGCGTCCGACGTTTCGAGGCAGCGGTCGAGGTAGGCGAGCAGGGAGCGCGGCTGGAAGCCGGTTTCCTGCAGCAGCCGCGTGTTGTCGAACACGTAGCTCATGCTGGCGAACTTGGCGTACAGGTGGATGCAGCGCGCGACCAGTCGCACGTTGCCGTCGCCTGTCATGCTCAGGAACTTGCGGGCCAGCGCTTTCTCTGCGATTTTTTCTTGGTACACGTAGCCGGCCAGTGCCTGGGCATCTTCTTCCGGCGTCTGGCAGCGCTTGAAGCGCGGGTACAGCGTTTCGATGCGCTCCGAGTTCGCATCGCCGGCGCTGATGTGGTACAGGTCGTGCGCCAGCGTGGGCTTGGTCGACAAGCGAACGATGGCTTCAGCGCAGTCGTCCACGGGCAGGATGTCGACGCGGTCGCTCAGGCGGCAGCTGAACGTCTCGAGCATCGCCACCATGCGCAGCATCCAGAAAATACTGCCCGAGGGCTCGCAGCCCAGCGTGCTGTGGCCCACCACGATGGACGGCCGCACCACCACCAGCGGCAGCTCCGGCACGTCTTCACGCAGCTTCAGCTCGGCCATCCCCTTGGAATACGTGTAGGGCACCGCGTGGTGCTCGATGGTCGGCACCTCCCAGCTTTCGCTGACATGGCGGTTGGCCAGTTGGCCACACGACATGGCCGTGCCGATCTGCACGAAGCGCTTGAGCCGCTTGCCCTGCGCAGCCAGGTTACCCAGCGCCAGCACGCCGCCGACGTTGGTTTCCCACAGCGACGGGTGGTTCGAAAACGTGGCTAGCGCCGCGCAATTGATGATGACTTCCGGATCGCCCAATTTGGCAGCCCCGGCATCGCGCAGATCGAACAGCACGATTTGCGATTCGGTGAGCGCGTCGAGCGTCGCCTGCTCGAACGCAAACCGGCGCAGGTTGCTGCGCAGCCGCGCCAGCCCTTCGGCGGGCGTATCACCGCGCACGGCAAAGCGCGTGTCGGACAGCAAACCTTTGGCTGCCAGATTCGCGGCAATGGCGCCGCCTACGAAGCCGGTCGCGCCGGTCAGCAAAATACTCATGCGAAAAAACTCGAAATCCTAAGGGGGCGAAGCGGATGACCTTTCCGCCTGCAAACAGTGTTCCGCTGCAATCAGAGCGGCGCGTTACGCGACATGCTCGGCAGGGAACGGGCGCCGCCAGCCGCTCAGGGCAGCGCAGGGTGCGGGGTCTGCCGGGGCTGCAAGGCTGGCGCCATGCGGTGCGGCCGGAAGCCCGCGCAAAACCGATCATTTATATGAATGTAACCTTTCAGCCACCTTTCGGGTGAGCGTTTTCGAGCCGTTCCTCAGGAGGGATTGACGTCAGGCATGTGGTATGGCGCAGCCCGATGTTGCATTTGCTGCAATTTCGCGCGCGGCCTTGGCGCCTTCCACCTGCAGGATGGTCGGCAGCGACACGCCGTTCTTGGCAGCGGTCACCTCGGCCAGGATGGAAATGGCGATCTCCGGTGGCGTCCGGCTGCCGATGTAGATGCCGACCGGCCCGTGCAGGCGGGCCAGCTCGGCGTCGCTCAGGTCGAATTCCTTCAGACGCTCGCGGCGGTTGGCGTTGTTGCGGCGGCTGCCCAGCGCACCCACGTAGAACGCGGGCGTCTTGAGCGCCTCCATGAGCGCGAGGTCGTCCAGCTTTGGGTCATGTGTGAGGGCGATGACGGCGCTGCGCTCATCCAGCTTCATGGCCATCACCGTGTCGTCGGGCATGGTGCGGACCATGGTGACGCCCGGGATTGACCAGTCTTCGCTGTATTCCTCGCGCGGGTCGCACACCGTGACCTGGTAGTCCAGGCCGACGGCAATCTGGCACAGGTAGCGAGAGAGCTGCCCCGCGCCAATCACCAGCATCCGATAGCGGGGCCCGTGGATGGTGACGAGGCGCTGCTCGTCAAACTGCAGGCCGTCGGTGGCGCTGGCGTGTTGCAGCAGGGTCGCGCCGGTGGCCATGTCCAAGGTGCGGGCGACGAGCTGGCCGGCTTCTACCGCATGCAGCAGGGCACGTATGTCTTCCAGGCCGCTGGAGGCCGAGAGCGGTTCCAGCACGAGTTGCAGCGTGCCGCCGCAGGGCAGGCCAAAGCGGTGGGCCTCTTCTGCGCTGATGCCGTATTTGACGGCTTCGGGCTTGGTGTGGTGCAGGCCTTCGCGGCGCACGCGGTCGATGAGATCGTCTTCAATGCAACCGCCCGAGACCGAGCCCACGACGACGCCGTCTTCGCGCAACGCGAGCATCGCGCCTTCGGGCCGGGGGGACGAACCCCACGTTTTGACTACTGTGACGAGCAGCACGCGCCGCCCCTGTTCCAGCCAGCGCACGCTGGTTTTCAAGACTTCAAGATCGACGCTGTCCATGATGCGGCTCCTGCGCGTTGGCGCCTATGCGAGGGCGATACCGAGGGAGGCCTGATTATGCCCCGTGGTGCAAAAACAGGTAGGCCGCTGCCACGGCCACCACCGCCACGATGATCCACGGCCACGGGTTGCGCGGCTGCACCGCTGGGCTGATGGGGGAGGTGCCTTGCCGTGCACCGTGGGCCTGCAGTTCCCCGCCTGCCAGATCGGGGATGGCGTGTTCGGCCGCCACGCCGTCCACGGCGGGGGTAGCGCCGAGTTCCGCCGCAAACCGCTGGAAGAATTCATCGGCCAGCTTGCGCGCCGCGCCGTCGACGAGCCGGGAGCCGATCTGGGCGAGCTTGCCGCCCACCTGCGCCGTGGCGGTGTAGGCCAAGCGCGTGACGGTGGGCCCCTCGGGCGTCAGCTGGACCTGCGCCGTACCCTTGCCGAAGCCTGCTGCGCCGCCCTGGCCATCGAAGTGCAGCGTGTAGCTGCGCGGCGGGGTGATCTCCGACAGTTGCATGCGCCCCTTGAAACGCGCCTTGACCGGCCCGACCGCCGCTTGCATGGCGATGTCGTAAGCGGGCGCATCGCCGTCGCCGGCAGCGGTCAGGCTTTCGCAGCCGGGGATGCAGCGCTGCAGCACGGCGGGGTCGTTCAACGCATCCCAGGCAGTCTGCAGGGGCACGGGCAGGAGGTGGGTCTGGGTCAGTTCCATGGGGCGGTGGGTCGTGCTGGTGTGGTGTGATACGGCGTGCGCGGGTTGCGTGTGCGGCGAGCATGCGCCAATTCTTGCTCCAGCGCAGTCAGGCTGTCGAAATGGTGGGCCGGCACCATCGCGTCCACGTATGGCAGGATCGCCCGCACACCGCGTGCCCGGGGTTCGAAACCGGTAAAGCGCAACAGCGGGTTCAGCCAGAGGATGCGATGCGCGAAACGGGCCAGCCGCGCCATTTCCGCGTCGAGCAGGTCGATGTGTTCGTGGTCGAGCCCGTCCGTCACGAGCAGCACGGTGGCGCGGCCGGACAGCGTGCGGCGTGCCCAGTGGCGGTTGAACTCGGCCAGCGCCGCGCCAATGCGCGTGCCGCCGGACCAATCCGGCACAAGCTGGGCGATGGCCTGCACTGCGATGTCCGGATCGCGCTCACGCAGTTGCCGGGATACGTTGGTCAGCCGCGTGCCGAACAAAAACGCCTGGATGCGCTCGCGCGACTGCACCAATGCGTGGCAGTAGTACAGCACCGCGCGCGAATAACGGCTCATCGATCCGGAAATGTCGAGCAGCAGCACGAGGGGCGGCGTGCGGTCGACGGGCTGGCGGTATTTCCAGCCGGTCCATTCGCCGCCGGCGCGCACGGCTTGGCGAGCGGTGGCGCGCAGGTCCGGGTGCCGACCGCGCGAGGCGGCCTTCAGCCGGCGCGTACGCTCCTGCGCCAGATGCACACGCCTGCGGCGGATCATGTGTTGCAGCGTGCGCCATTCCGCGGCGTTGAGCGTGTCGAAGTCGCGAGTGCGCAGGGCTTCGTTGGCGGAAAACGCCAGCGGCGCAACGATGTCATGGCGCTCGCCGTCGGGCGCCGGGCTGGGTGGCAGGTTGGTCGACGATTGCGCGCGCAGCGCATCGGCCAGGCGGTTGCTGCGTGCGGCGGGTGGAATGCCGCCGCGCACCTTGGGCAGTAGCAGGGCGCGCAGTTTGCCTTCCCAATCCGGGTCACGCCAGAACACGTTGAAGGCGGCATCGAACAGCGTGCGCTCATCGGGGTGCGAGACGAGCAGGGCGGTCAGCGCAGCCTTCACGTCATCTCTGCGGCCAATGTCGATGTGGCCAAGGGCTTCGATGGCGTCCACCGTGCGGGATGGCGCGAGCGGCATGCCAGCGTTGCGCAGCAGGCGGACGAAGTGCGTCACGTTGCGGGCGAGGGGTGGTAACTGCGTGGGCAGGGTCGCTTCCACGCCTTACTCCGGTAGCGCGGGCGCGGTCAGCAATTGCTCGATGGTCGGCGCATCGACGCGTGCCAGGTCGTCCTGATATTTAAGCAGCACGCCCAGCGTGTCTTGCACCGATTGCGGATCCAGCTCCGTCACGTTCAGCGCGGCCAGCGCGCGGCACCAGTCGATGGCCTCGGCAATGCCCGGCGCCTTGAACAGGTCGATGCCGCGCAGCCGGTGCACGAAATCGACCGCACGTTGTTGCAGGCGTGCAGAGGCCTCAGGCGCGCGCTGCGCCACGATCTGCAGCTCGCGCGCCTTGTCCGGGTAGCCGATCCACTGATACAGGCAACGCCGCTTGAGCGCATCGTGCACTTCGCGCGTGCGGTTGGAGGTCATGATGACGAGCGGAATCACCTGCGCGCGCACCGTGCCGAATTCCGGAATCGACACCTGAAAGTCCGACAGCAGCTCCAGCAGGAAGGCCTCGAACGGCTCATCAGCGCGGTCGATTTCGTCGATCAGCAAGACGCGGGGCGTGTCGGGGTGGGCGGGGTCCGGCAGCAGCGCCTGCAGCAACGGGCGCTTGAGCAGGAATTCATCGCGGTACAGCGTGTCGGCGCGCGGCTTCTCGCCGGACGCCTCGGCCAGGCGCAGCGCCATGATCTGGCGCGGGTAGTCCCATTCGTAGAGCGCGCTGGCGGTGTCCAACCCTTCGTAGCATTGCAGCCGGAGCAGCGACGTACCCAGCAGCCCGGCCGCCGCCTTCGCCAGCTCGGTCTTGCCGACGCCGGGTTCGCCCTCTAGAAACAGCGGCCGCTGCATGCGCAATGCCAGGAACAGGGCCGTAGCCAACTCGCGGCTGGCGAAGTAGCCCTGGCCTTGCAGTTGCGCGATGCAGTCGTCAATGGAGTCGACCGGCATGCCGTTCCTTGGACACTGCGCTCAGTGGTGTTTCACCAGAGCGTGCTCGACCGCGCGTGCCGCCAGCACCGGAATCAGGTGCGCGCGATATTCCGGCGAGGCATGCAGATCGCCCACCAGATCATCGGCCGACACCACCACCTTGCGCGCGGCTTCCGACGTGAAGTTGGCCGACAGCGCCTGCTCCAACGGCGCACAGCGGAACACGCACGGCGCCGCGCCCGTCACTGCGACGCGCACGTGGTTGCCCTTGCGGCTGACGAACACGCCCACCAGCGCAAAGCGCGACGCCGGGTTGCGGAATTTCACGTAAGCGGCCTGATCCGGCACGGGAAACTGCACTTCGATGATGAGCTCATCCGCAGCCAGCGCGGTCTCGTACATGCCCAGGAAGAAATCGTCCGCCGCGATATTGCGCCGCTCGGTGACGACGGTGGCGTTCAGGCCCAGCACGGCCGCGGGGTAGCATGCTGCAGGGTCGTTGTTGGCCAGCGATCCGCCGAGCGTGCCCATCGCGCGCACCTGCCTGTCGCCAATGCCGCCTGCCAGTTCTGCCAGCGCGGGCAGCATGCGGACGATGTCGGCGTTCTCTGCCACATCGGCATGGCGTGTGGCGGCGCCCACGGTAATCACACCCGGCTGCGAGCGGACGCCCGTCATGCCGGGAATGCGCGTGACATCCACCAGCGTAGACGGTTGCGCCAGCCGCAGCTTCATCGCTGCAAGCAGGCTCTGACCGCCGCCGAGGTACTTGGCGTCTGCGTGAGTCTTCATCGCGGTGACGGCGGTCTGGGCGTCGGTGGCTTTCTGGTACTCGAAGTCGTACATGGTGGGCTCCTCTGCCTAGGCTTTGGCCGCTTGGATGGTCTGCCAGACACGGTGTGGCGTGGCGGGCATCTGGATGTCCTTCACGCCCAGCGGCGCCAGCGCATCGACGATAGCGTTGATGAGCGCCGGCGGCGATCCGATCGCGCCCGCTTCACCGCAGCCTTTCACACCCAGCGGGTTGTGCGTGCACGGCGTGCCCTTGGCGGTTTCCACCGTGAAGTTCGGCAGATCGCCCGCGCGGGCCATGGCGTAGTCCATGTACGAGCCGGTCAGCAATTGCCCGGTCTCGTCGTACACGCAGCGCTCCAGCAGCGCTTGGCCGATGCCCTGGCCAAGCCCGCCGTGCACCTGCCCCTCGACGATCATCGGGTTGATGATGTTGCCGAAGTCGTCCACCGCCACGAAGCGGTCGATGTGGACCTCGCCGGTGTCGGGGTCGACCTCCACCTCGCAGATGTACGCGCCGGCCGGGTAGGTGAAGTTGGTCGGGTCGTAGAAGGCGTTTTCGTCCAGACCGGGTTCGAGCTTGTCGAGCGGATAGTTGTGCGGCACATAGGCCGTGAGCGCGACTTCGCCAAAGGTCTTGGTGCGGTCGGTACCGGCCACGCGGAAGACGCCGTCCTTGAACTCGATGTCTTCGGCAGAAGCCTCCAGCAGATGCGCCGCGATCTTCTTGGCCTTGGCCTCGATCTTGTCGAGCGCTTTCATGATGGCCGAGCCGCCCACGGCAATCGAGCGCGAGCCGTACGTGCCCATGCCGAAGGGGATGCGGCCGGTGTCGCCGTGCACGATGTCGATGTTCTCGATCGGCACGCCCAGGCGATCGGCCACCACCTGCGCAAACGTCGTCTCGTGGCCCTGGCCGTGGCTGTGCGAACCCGTGAACACCGTGACGGAGCCCGTTGGATGCACGCGGATTTCGCCAGCTTCAAACAACCCCGCGCGCGCTCCCAGCGCCCCCGCGATGTTGGATGGTGCCAGCCCGCATGCCTCGATGTAGCAGGAGTAGCCCATGCCGCGTAGCCGGCCCTTGGCGCGTGAGGCGTCGCGGCGGGCGGGGAAGCCCTTCACGTCGGCCAGTTCAATGGCGCGGTCGAGGCAGGGCTCGTAGTCCCCCGTGTCGTAGGTCAGGCCGACTGGTGTGGCGTAGGGGAACGTGCGGATGAAGTTGCGGCGGCGCAGCTCCGCCGGGTCGATCTGCATTTCACGGGCCGCCGTCTCGACGAGCCGTTCGACCACATACGTTGCTTCCGGCCGTCCGGCGCCACGGTACGCATCGACCGGCGCGGTATTCGTAAACACCGCCTTCACCTCGGCATAGATGGCGGGCGTCTTGTACTGACCCGCCAGCAGCGTCGCATACAGGATGGTCGGCACGCTGCTCGCAAACGTCGACAGATAGGCGCCCATGTTGGCCGTGGTGTGCACGCGCATGGCGAGGAAGTTGCCCTGCGCATCGAGCGCCAACTCGGCATGCGTAACGTGGTCGCGGCCATGCGCATCGGTCAGGAACGACTCTGATCGCTCGGCCGTCCACTTGATCGGCCGACCGACCTTCTTCGATGCCCACGTGAGCGCCACATCTTCCGGGTACAGGAAGATCTTCGAGCCGAAGCCGCCGCCCACATCGGGCGCAATCACACGCACCTTCGCTTCGGTCAGGCCCAGCACGAAGGCCGACATCAGCAGGCGTTCCACGTGCGGGTTCTGGTTGGCGACGTAGAGCGTGTAGCTGTCGTCCTGGCGTGAATAGCTGGCGTTGACGGCGCGCGGCTCGATGGCGTTCGGGATCAGCCGGTTGTTGACGATATCGAGCTGCGTCACATGCGCGGCCTTGGCAAAGGCGGCGTCGGTGGCGGCCTTGTCGCCGTGGCCCCAGGTGTAGCAGGTGTTGTTGGGCACGTCGTCGTGGACGGCGCTGCGCGCGGTATCTGCAGTGGCGGTGTCCACCACAGCGGGCAGCTCTTCGTACTCCACGTCGATCATCTCGACGGCGTCCTTGGCGATCTTCACGGATTCGGCCACCACCAGCGCCACTTGGTCGCCCACGTGGCGCACCTTGCCTTGCGCGAGCACGGGGTGGGGCGGCTCCTTCATCGGCGTGCCGTCAATGCTGTGGATCAGCCAGCCGCACGGCAGGCCGTTGACCTTGTCGGTGGCCAGGTCGTCGCCGGTCAGCACGGCCAGCACGCCCGGATGTTTGCGCGCCGAATCGGCGTTGATGTGCTTGATGCGCGCATGCGCGTATGGCGAGCGCAGGAACACGGCGTACGACTGGTGCGCCTGGACGACGTCGTCCGTGTACTGCCCGGCGCCGGTCAGGAAGCGGAAGTCTTCCTTGCGCTTGACGGCTGCGCCGATCAGGTGGTGGTTGGGTTCTGCGGGAGCGTTCATGATGGTCTCCTCGCTCGGGGTCAGGCGGCGTGGGCGCGCGCGGCGGCCAGGCTTTGCAGGGAGGCATCGTTGCCTTCGGCCTCGGCCATCGCTTCGGCACCCTGCAGTACGGCGCGCACGATGTTGTGATAACCCGTGCAGCGGCAGAGGTTGCCGTCGAGCTGCTCGCGCACTTGTCGCTCATCCGGATGCGGGTTTTGCGCAACCAGTGCAGTAGCCGCCATCACCATGCCGGGTGTGCAGAAACCGCATTGCAAGCCGTGGCAGTCGCGAAAGGCCGCTTGCATCGGGTGCAGCGCGCCATCTTTCGACAGGCCCTCGATAGTGGTCACATCTGCACCGTCGGCTTGCACGGCCAGGATGTTGCACGACTTCACCGCGCGCCCGTTCATATGCACCGTGCAGGCACCGCATTGCGCCGTATCGCAACCGACGTGGGTACCGGTCAGACGCAGCTGCTCGCGCAGCAATTGGACCAACAGAGTATGGGGTTCGACACTGACGGTGACGGGCGCACCGTTGACCGACAGCTTGAGGCTGATCGACATGGGAGTCTCCTTGGGGGATGGTCGCCGGTTGCCCCGCTGTGTGCCTTCCTTGCTGCGGAAGTGCGCGCGGAATCTGGGTATGGATGGTCGCGGCTCTACTCAGTAAAGCACAGGCGATGGAGAAGACAACCGGGAAGCGGTCCGGGTGAACCGGAGAGAAAGGCGATGCCGCAGCGCGCAAGCGTTACGCGCCGCAGACATGACAAAGGGCCGGAAACCGGCCCTCGATTGGCACCAGGCAGTCATGACCTGGCGGGTGTGGCGGCAGGTGTAAAGACACATGGCCGGCGCACGGTGCTACGGGTGTTGCGAGTACAGCAATACAGCTAGCTCGGGCACACGCCCATCAACAACAACGGCGACTGATGACTAAAAATCAGGCCTTGGCGGTGCGATGCGTGCTGAACATGTTCGCGATTGCCGAGAAGAACTGGGCAAACGAGAACGAGGTGCCGTTCGGACGGCGATAGTAGTAGATACCTTCGGACATTTCGCGCTCGATCAGTTCGCGTTCGAGTTGATCGGTCAGCTTCAGGTCGTTCGTGTTTTGCATGATTGGCCTCTTAGGGATTTCCCGGTTAGGGAATACCCTGACTATACACTAGATGATGCGATGCACCATACGTAGGCTTACGTATGCACCACTTCGCGTTGTTTGGCCGCCACGCTTGCGTCGCAACGCACCACGGTGGTGCGCGCGCCGCTTTCGAGCCTTACTTGACCGGGATGGGCTGGCTGGCGGGCACCGGCACCGCCGTCACACTGTTCTTGGGGCTGCCCGAGATGACCTTGTCGGAATACGTCAGATAGACCAGCACGTTGCGCTTGCGGTCCACCACGCGCACCACGTGCAGCGTCTTGAAAACGAGCGACAGGCGCTGCGTAAACATGTCGTCCTGCTGCGGCAGTGGCTTGACGAAGGTGATGTCGCCCACTTGGCGGCAGGCTACGGCGGCTTCGCTCACGTCTTCGGCCACGCCCAGCGTGCCCTTGATGCCGCCCGTGCGGGCGCGGGAGACATAGCAGGTAACCCCCTGCACGAGCGGGTCGTCATAGGCTTCGACGACGATCTTGTCCGAGCCGGTGATGCGGAAATTGGTGCTGACGCTGCCGATGTCTTCAGCGCGGGAGCAAGCGGTGGCGCTCAAGGCGAGCAGGGCGACCAGGACGGGAAAGCGGGTAAACGGGCGCATGGCTTTGCGAGAGGAGCAAGAAAAGGACGGTTGCGGGATCAAAGCAAGGATTCGGGCGGCCACGGCGCAGCTTCGTCCACAAAGGTGGGGCGCACGTCGCTGTGCTGGCGGGACTGTTCAATGCGGCGATGCAGTGCATCCATGAAGACCTTCACCTTGGCGGGCATGAGGCGGCGACCGGGGAAGATGGCGTACACCCGCATCGGCGGGGACTGGAAATCGGTCAGCACCTCTTGCAGCGCGCCCGAGGCGATCAGGTCGGTCGCAAATACTGATGTGATTCGCGCGACGCCCAAGCCTGCGATGGCGGCCTGCAGACGTAACTCGCTATTCGAGGTGCGCATGCGGAAGTCCAGCGGCAGGTTGAGGGTTTCGCCACCGGGCGTGCGAAATTGCCATTCGGTCTCGTTTGAGAGCCCCAGGCAGGGCCAATCGGCAAGCTGGTCCGGTTGCGTCAGCGGGCCGAGTCGTTGCAACAACTGCGGGGCGACCACCACGGCGCGGCGCAGGTCAAAGACGCGCTGGGCGACGAGGCCGGAATCCGGCAGCGGCCCGCGCGGCACCGTCAGCATGATGTCGTAGCCCTGGGCAAGCGGGTCTATCTGGCGCGGAGCGACATCCACCTCGATACGCAGGCCCGTGTGTTCGCGCATGACTTCCAGTACCACCTCGGCAAACTGCCGTGCGGCAAATTCGTACGGCATGGCAATGCGCAGGGTGCCGGCGGGCGACTGGAATGTGGCGGCCGCATCTTCCGACACTTCGCGCAGGCGCTGGAACAGGGGGCCGGCATCCCGCAGCAGCGCTTCACCGGCGTCGGTCAGGCGCAGGCGGCGCGTACTACGCTCGAACAGGCGCGCGCCCAGTTTGCCCTCCAGCCGCGACACCGCCGTACTAACCGACGACTTGGGGAGCCCCAAGCGATCCGCCGCCCGGGTGAAGCTGCCGAGGGTGGCCACGGTGCAGAAGGTGTCCCAGTCGTTCCAGTCCGTCGTTCGCATAATTGAACAATGAATTTGTTGGCAGGCGATTTCCGCCGGGTGGCGGGCAAATTACCATCCCTGCATGAACACGCCAAGCACAGACCACACCATTTCACCCGCCCCGGCGCCACGTCGCGCGCCTGCGCAATCGACCGTCGGCAGCCGAATGGAACTGCGCATGGTCGGCATGGTGATCGGCCTGGCGACCGGCGTGGACTACATGGCCAACCTGATGTTTTCGATTGCGGGGCCGCATATCGAGGGTGGGGTGCTGGCGTCACAGGATGTGTATCTGTGGGCCGTGACGGCGTATGCGGCGGCGGCCAGCCTGGCCATTTTGGTGATGGGGCGGCTGGCCGATCACATGACGTATCGCCGGCACACGCTGCTGTCTCTGCTGGTGTTCATTGCCGGCACGCTGATGTGCGCAGCGGCCGAGGGCGGCACGATGCTGATTGTGGGCCGCGCGGTGCAGGGGTTTGGCGCGGGGCCGATGCTGTCCACGTCGCGCATCTTCGTGCAGCACAGCCCCGCGCATGAACGCCGCACGATGATGAAAGGGATGATCTACGGCATTTTTGGGTTGAGTTGCGCATCGCCCATGCTGTCTGCGGCGCTGACCGAGCAGTTTGGCTGGCGCGCCATCTTCATTGCGCAGCTGCTGGTGGCGGTGGTGGTGGCCGGGCTGGTGGCGGCGTTCTATCCGCACCCCAAGATGCATGAGCGCAAGGGCGATTTCGCCTCGCTCGACTGGCCCTCGGCCATTGCGTTCGGCCTGGCGGCGCTGATTGCCTTGCATGGCTTTCAGCAAGCGCGGTTCGTGCATCCGGATGGCTCGCCCGCCCAGGTGCTGCCCATTATTGCGGTGGCAGCGCTGATCGCTTGGATCGGCATCCGCCAGACCGGCCACCCGCTGCCGTGGGTCGACTTGCGCGCCACGCTGCAGCGCCGCTTTCTGATGGGGATGGTGTTCTACGCCGTCTATTACGTGTTTGCGAGCGCTTGGGGGTTTTTGTCGTCGAGCCTGCTGCAGAACGGGCTGGGGTTTCGCTACGAGACCACCGCGCAGTTGATGAGCCTGGGCGGGCTGGTGACGGTGCTGCTGGGCATTCTGAATTTCCAGTTGACGAATGTGCTGCCGCCCAAGCGGGTGTTGATCTCGATCGGTTTTGTGCTGATGGCGGCGGCGTTCCTGTGGATGGCGCATACGGCGATGCCGGGGGCATCGGTGCTGGCGGTGGCGCCGGGGTTTTTGATTGAAGGCATGGTGGGGATGTTTGTCGTGATCCAGGTGGCGGGGCTGACTTACGTCGATATGCCGGCCAAGGACTTTGGCCACGCCTACCAGTTCAAAGGGATCATGCGGGCCTGGGCGCAGGCGTTTGGGACGATGGGCGCGACGTTGTTGCTACAGCGGGGGCAGGCGCAGCATCGGACGGATCTGGTGGGGCACGTGAGTGCGTTTACGCCGGACTGGCAGTGGCCGCATGCGTTGCAGGGGGCTGAGTTGATTCGGATTTCGGCGGAGATTGATCGGCAGGCGACGTTGTTGGCGGTTCGGGATTTGTTTGCTTGGGGGGCGGTGGTTGCTTTGGTGTGCGCTGGGGCGATCTGGTTGCAGCGTTCTTTGCGGTGAGGGTTTTTGCTTGCCGTGGTTTTCGTCCCCTGGCGGGGACGACTTACTTTCTTTGTCTTGCCAAAGAAATGTAAGCAAAGAAAGGCGCGCCCGAGATGGCGACTTCCCCTTGAATTTCTGTAACCGGGCGGAGGCGGGGAAAACTCGCTTCGCTCAGACAGTTCCCCGCCTTTTTTCCGCCCGCTTACAGAAATTCAAGGCGCCATCTAGGGCAGGGTACGGCCACACCGTCTTGGGGCGTGTGTTGCCGCTATCGTTTTTTGTGTTCAGTCAGTCCAGCTTCTGCTCTGGGGCTGTTGCTTGCGGTAGTTTGCAGTTGAACGCTGGGGCTTCGTCTTGTAGGTCGAGATGATTCATCAGCGTGGGGGCCAGGACCTTGAGCACTTGGACGGTCAGAGCGCTGGTGAATTTGTATTTGGCGGCATCTGCGCCGGCTACGTAGGCGACGACGGTGCCGAAGTAGCGGTCACCTAGGTAGAAAACGAAGGCGCCGGAGCGGCTGACGACGCGTTCGGAGATGAGGCCGCCGCCGCGGCTGAAGGTTTTGAAGCGGTTGTCGCCGGTGCCGGTTTTGCCGCCGACGGCGATGGGTTTGCCGTCTTTCTGGACGAAGGTGCCGGAGATGCGCTTGGCGGTGCCGCCTTCTACGACGCCGGCCAGCGCGGTTTTGACCAGCGCGGGAATCTCGGGCGGGAGCACGCGCTCGCCCGCTTCGGGGTCGCGGCAGAGCATGACTTCGTAGGGGGTGTTGGCGGCAAAGCGCAGGCGGTCAATGCGGACGCTGGGCAGGCGGGCGCCGTCGTTTTCGATGATGCCCATCAGCTCCGCCAGTGATGCCGGGCGGTCCGCCGAGGCGCCAATCGCCGTGCCGTATGACGGTACCAAGGATTCAAATGGATAGCCGAGCCGCTTCCACATGGTGTGGATCTGCTGGAAGGCTTCGATCTCCAGCATCTGCTTGATGCGTTTGTCCTGCGCGCCTTTGCGGCGCGATTGCAGCAGCCATTTGTACACGGCCAATCGTTCATCGGCGCTGGCTTCATTCACCTGCGCAAGCGTGGCTTGCGGATGCGTCCGCAGGTAGGCCACCAGCCACAGTTCCAGCGGATGCAGCTTTGCGATGTAGCCGCGGTCGGCCAGGTCGAAGCGTTGGACGGAGTAGTTCTCGTACAGCTTGGTGAGGGCCGCCTCGTCCAGTTTTGCACCAGGTAGATAGCCGCGGATGAACGCGGCGAGTTTGCCCGGCCCCGCCTGCGGGTCGATGCTGCGGAAGATGGTCGCCAGCCGTACCGGCGTGGCGCGCGTGCTTTGCACGAGGATGGCTTCGCGCTCCTCGTCGGTCTTGCCCTTGTACTTGGTGTAGAAGCGGCCCATGAAGAGCTTGCCTTCGCGGTCGGCAAAACGGCGCAGGTAGACCTGCCGTTGGGGCGAGTCCGGATCGGTCAACGCCTCGGCGCCGGCGCTGGGCAACTGGTGCTGAAAGTAGCGCGAGATGTCGCGCATGATCCGCACGAAGACCAGGTTGACGGAGTGTTTGAGCCCTTCGCGCACGGTGAAGTTTTGCGTGCCTTCCCATTTCTCGAAGTTCTCGAAGCTCTGCATGCCGCCGCCGGTGGCAAACCATTCGCCGGCGTTGCCGGAGTATTTGCGCTCCATGGAGGCATCGAGCATGCCGGCGAGCGAACGATCCTGTGCGTGGGTGAGGTAGTCGACCGCCCAGCGTTCAATCGGGTTCTGCGCGGGGATGTTGACCTTGCGCAGTGCCGCGGCTGGCTGATCGGCATAGCGCTTGTGCAGTTGGGCCACGATTTCGAGATACGTCACCAGCGTGCGCAGCTTGGCGGTGGAGCCCAAGTCCAGCTTCACGCCTTCGTTGATGTCGAAGGGCTTGTCGAACGTGTCGGCCTGCACCAGCACACGGTTGCCGCCGGGGGCGCGCTCGTACAGCGTGAAGCTGTAGGTCACGCCGCGTGGGTCGCCGTGCTCCAACATCTTGTCACCGACCAGACCGGCGGCCTTGGCGCGTTCGGGGTCGCGCAGCTTGCGCAACTCGGTGGTGATGTCGCGCTGCAAGGGCGCGTCGAGCGTGCTACTGGCGGTCAGGTCCAATCGATCGAGTGCGTACATGCGGGAGATGCCGAGCATGCTCGCCAGGTTTACCCGCACGGCATTCGTGCCCTTGTGCTCGATGGGGGCGGGTGGCACGCGCCTGTTCAGGGCCTGCTGCTTGAGCGATTGCGCAAGTGCTGCATCGCGCAGCGCGGGCGGAATCACGCCCGTCGCTGCCAGCACGCGGAGGTAGGCATTCGTGAGGGTTTCAAGCTCATCGAGGTTGTCGAGGTAGTACGACGGCCGCCGTTGCGACACCAGCACGCTCAGCGCCTCTTTGTACGCCAGCGCACGATCCGACAGCGGCGCAGTCGATTGGTCCGACAGCAACGCATTCACCTGCACAAAGTCGCGCCCATACCAGACCCACAGTGCGTCGCCGATGCCTTGGATCTCGCCAAACCCGGCGCGCGCGCCCAGCGGTACGGTGTTCAGGTAGTCGACGGCCAGTTGATGGCGCGTGGCGGTGGTGTCTTCGCCGTTGAGATACGCGCGTGCGGATGCGGAGGCCATCTGGCGTAGCTTCTCGCTGGGGGATTCGGTGCGGCCTTCGGGGGAGTGGCGGTACTTCTCGATTTGCGTGGCAAGCGTGCTGCCCCCGGGCGATTCGTGGGCGGCGTCGACGGCGTGCAGTGCACGGTCCCACACGGCACGCGCCAGGCGTGACCATTCCACGGCCGGGTTGCGCTTGGGGTATTCCGTTTGCAGCAGTGTGCGGTTTTCGATGGCGAGCAGCGAGTTGACCAGCAACGGCGGCACCGACTCGAAACGGTCATAGATGCGCTCCGGGTGCCGCACGCGGTAGATCGGGCGGCCTTCGTCATCGAGCAGTTCCAGGCCGGCTTGATCCTTCTCGTGATAGGACGCGTTCATGCCGCGGTCCATCCACGCGATCATGTCTTTGGAGGGCACGGCTTGCTGCGCGACGATGTAGCCGCGCGTACGCAGGCGATCAAGAAAGGTCGGCAGATCGTGGTAGCCGAGCCGCTCATCATAGGGCCCGGAGTTGGGATAGCGGGCGTCGTTGTTGGGGCCCGGCTTGACGGGAAAGGTTTGCGATTGCGCGATGCGCGTGAAGTAGTGCGCCTGCCACGAGGAAGTGCGGAATTCGCGGTTGGCAAACCACGCAGCCACGGCCAGCAACAGCGCCGCAATGAGGGCCAACGTGATGACGGGGCGGCGTATTCTTTTCACTCGCTTGCGCTCCAATCGCAGGCGGACGGGCGCCTCACTTCAATCTAGCCCATGCGGCCGCCGTGTCCAGCGGCTTGTAACTTTGGGGCCGCCATTGCAAGCCTTACGATGGTGCGTAGTACGGAATCTTCTGCTCGTCGTACAACCGGTAGGTCAACGCCAGCATGGCCTGGATGTCTTCCGACTCATCCAGCAGGCGCGTGCTGAAGATAATGGGCGAGACCAGTTGCGGATCGTCGAGTTCCATGTAGCAAACGTCTTCGCGCCGCAGGCCTGCCACGCTGCGTGGTACCACCGACACGCCTTCACCCGCGGCGACCAACCCCAGGGCGATTTGCAATTCCCGTGCCTCGTAGATCTTGCTCGGTTCCAGCGCGCGATCGTGGAACAGGGCGAGCACCTGGTCGGCATAGCTCGGGCGCGGCGCGCGCGGGTAGATGATCAGCGTGTCGCCCACCAGGTCGCGCAGCGAAGCGGCCGGTTTGGCGCCCAGTAACGGATGGCCGGAGGGGAGGGCCACCATCAGCCGCTCGTCGCGCAGCAGGACGCGCCGCACGTTCGGGTCTTCATAGCGGATGCGGCCGAAGCCGACGTCGATGCGGCCGTCCTTGAGCGCCTGGATCTGGTCCATGGTCGTCATCTCGTGCATGGTGAGATCGACCATCGGGTACTCCGCCCGAAAGCGCCGGATGACCTTCGGCAGCATTCCGTACAGCGTCGAGGCGACGAAGCCGATGGAAAGCCGCCGTTCGATCTGCCCCACACGCTGCGTCATCGAAGCCAGTTCAGCCGTCTGCGCCAGCAACTGGCGCGCGTGGGCGTGGAAGAAGCGGCCGGCCTCCGTGAGCTTGAGCGGGCGGCTGCCGCGCTCGAACAGCAGCACGCCGATTTCCTCTTCCAGCTGCTGAATCTGCCGCGAGAGCGGCGGCTGGGCGATGTGCAGGCGCTCGGCCGCACGGGTGAAGTTCAACTCTTCAGCAACGGCCACGAAGTAGCGCAGGTGGCGCAGTTCCATATCCAACCTTATAGGTATGAAGCTGATACTAAATCGGTGTTGGACGCAATAAATCGCGCTGCGTAATCTGGTTTCCAAGTTGATTGCAGTTCTTCTGATACCTGGAAAACATGATTCGCTCGATCGAGGCCATTCTAGTGGATGTGCCCACCATCCGTCCGCACAAGCTCTCCGTCGCCACCATGCACACCCAGACGCTGGTGCTCGTGCATGTGCGCTGTGAAGACGGCATCGAAGGCTGGGGCGAGGCCACCACCATCGGCGGCCTCAACTACGGGGAAGAGAGCCCCGAGAGCATCAAGGTCAACATCGACACGCATATCGCGCCGCTGCTGATCGGCATGGATGCACGCAACGTGGCGGCTGCCATGGCAAAGGTGCGCAAGACTATCCAGGGCAACCGCTTTGCCAAGTGCGCGCTGGAAACGGCGCTGCTGGATGCGCAGGCGCGCCGGTTGGGCGTGCCGCTGTCGGAACTGCTCGGCGGCCGCCTGCGCGATGCGCTGCCGGTGGCCTGGACACTCGCCAGTGGCGACACCAAGAAGGACATTGCCGAGGCAGAAACGATGCTGGCCGAACGCCGCCACCGCATCTTCAAGCTGAAGATCGGCCTGCGCCCGGTGGCTGATGACGTGGCCCACGTGCTGGCCATCAAGCGCGCGCTGGGCGATGCCGTGAGCGTGCGCGTGGACGTCAACCAGGCCTGGAGCGAACTCGATGCCGCCAACGGCATCGCCGCGCTGCAAGCCGGTGGCGTCGACCTGATCGAACAACCGGTGCGCGCCGAAAACCGCGCTGCGCTCGAACGCCTCGCTCGCCAGTTCGCCGTGCCGATGATGGCCGACGAAGCACTGCACGGTCCGCTCGATGCCTTCGAGCTGGCCTGCAGCGCCAGCGCCGATGTCTTCGCCGTGAAGATCGCCCAGTCCGGCGGGCTGATTCCGGCCATGCAGGTGGCGGCCATCGCGCAGCTCGCAGGCATCAGCCTGTATGGCGGAACGATGCTCGAAGGCGCGGTCGGCACAGCCGCGTCGGCGCATGTGTTTTCCACCTTTGGCGACCTGCAGTTCGGCACTGAACTGTTCGGCCCGTTGTTGCTCACGCAAGAACTGCTGACCGAGCCGCTCCAATACCGCGATTTCATGTTGCAGGTGCCCACGGGCCCCGGCCTAGGCATCCAGATCGACCGCGACAAGCTCGCCCGCCTGCGCCGCCAATAACAACAACACCAAGACAACCCACCAAGGAGACCACGATGCTGTTCCACGTCCGCATGGATGTCCGTTTGCCTGCCGACATGCCCGCCGATGTCGCCAACGAGATCAAGGCGCGTGAGAAGGCCTATTCGCAAGACCTGCAGCGCAGCGGCAAGTGGCGCCACATCTGGCGCCTGGTTGGCGAGTACGCGAACGTCAGCATCTTCGACGTGCAGAGCAATGCCGAACTGCACGACATCCTGACGGCGTTGCCGCTGTTTCCGTACATGCAGATCGCCGTGACACCGCTGTGCCGTCACCCGTCGTCCGTTCACGGCAACGACGCCTGAGTACCCCAGACATTGCCCCAGAAAACCAAATGGAGACACCCATCATGAGCGTGACCGTATTCGAAACGAAAGAAGTACAGGACCTGCTGAAGGCCGCCACCAACCTGGATGGCACTCAGGGCAACCCTCGCCTGAAGCAGATCGTGCACCGCCTGCTGGCCGATCTGTTCAAGGCCATCGATGATCTAGACATCACGCCCGACGAAGTCTGGGCCGGCATCAACTACCTGAACAAGCTTGGCC
The DNA here is from genome assembly GCA_039592975.1 of Ralstonia sp. Lineage (GTDB taxonomy): Bacteria > Pseudomonadota > Gammaproteobacteria > Burkholderiales > Burkholderiaceae > Ralstonia. The sequence continues at coordinate 104,532 of JBCNQE010000004.1, forward strand.
AGGATGGGGAAGCGGCATTGCTCGCCGCTGGTGTCGGTCTGGAGAAATATCTCGACATCCGCATGGACGCCGCCGACAAGGCGATCGGCATTGACGGCGGCACGCCGCGCACGATCGAAGGCCCGTTGTATGTAGCGGGTGCAAAGGTGCGCGATGGTGTGGCCAAGATCGACGTCGATCCGGACCCGGCTGCAGGCCCTCTGATCATTCATGGCACGGTCACCGGCCCGGATGGCAAGCCGCTGGCCGGCGCCGTGGTCGAGTGCTGGCATGCGAATTCGAACGGCTTCTACTCGCACTTTGACCCGACTGGCGAGCAGAGCCCGTTCAACCTGCGTGGCGCAGTCCGTACCGGCGCCGACGGCAAATACGAATTCCGCACGCTTATGCCGGTGGGCTACGGCTGCCCGCCGCAGGGTGCGACTCAACAACTGCTGAACGGGCTGGCCCGCCACGGCAATCGTCCGGCGCATGTGCACTTCTTCGTGTCGAGCGATGGTCATCGCAAGCTCACGACGCAATTCAACATCGAAGGCGATCCGCTGATCTGGGATGACTTCGCCTACGCGACCCGCGAGGAGCTGATTCCGCACGTGGTTGAAAAGACCGGCGGTGCCGCGCTCGATTTGAAGACCGATGCTTACAAGGACATCGAATTCAATGTCGTGCTGACGCCGCTGGTGCAGGGCAAGGACAACCAGCGCGTGAATCGCCTGCGCGCTTCGGCCGAGGCCTGAGGCCTGGCGCCTCAACGTGGAGACGACCATGTCCGCCCTGATCGACAAAGCCAACGCACTGGATCACCTGCTCTCGACCGCGGTGGTGGATGACAAAGAGGCCGGCATCTTCCGCTGCCGCCGCGACATCTTCACCAACCCTGACTTGTTCGAGCTGGAGATGAAGCACATCTTCGAGGGCAACTGGGTGTATCTGGCGCACGAAAGCCAGATTCCCAACAACAACGACTACTACACCACGTGGATCGGCCGCCAGCCGATCGTCATCACCCGCGACAAGACCGGGGAGTTGAACGCCGTCATCAACGCCTGCGCGCACAAGGGAGCAATGCTCTGCCGCCGCAAGCATGGCAACAAGGGCAGCTTCACGTGTCCGTTTCACGGCTGGACGTTCTCCAACACAGGCAAGCTGCTCAAGGTGAAGGACGAGAAGACCACCGAGTACCCCGTGCAGTTCAACACGCACGGTTCGCATGACCTGAAGAAGGTCGCTCGGTTCGAGAACTACCGTGGCTTCCTGTTCGGCAGCCTCAATGCCGATGTGCAACCGCTCGAAAACTACCTGGGCGAAGCGCGCGTGATCATCGACCAGATCGTCGATCAGGCGCCAGCGGGCCTGGAAGTGCTGCGCGGCAACTCCTCCTACGTCTATGACGGCAACTGGAAGATGCAGATGGAGAACGGCTGCGACGGCTATCACGTCAGCACCGTGCACTGGAACTACGCCGCCACAATGGGCCGACGCAAGGAAGGCGGCACCCAGGCGGTGGATGCGAACAGCTGGAGCAAGTCGGTCGCGGGTGTCTACGGCTTCGAGCACGGCCACATCCTGCTGTGGACCCAGACGATGAACCCGGAAGTGCGGCCCGTCTATGCGCACCGTGACGAGATCAAGGCACGCGTGGGCGAAACCCAGACGGATTTCATCGTCAACCAGACGCGCAACCTGTGCCTGTATCCGAACGTGTTCCTGATGGATCAGTTCAGCACGCAGATTCGCGTGGTGCGGCCGATCAGCGTGGACAAGACCGAAGTCTCGATCTTCTGCTTCGCGCCGAAGGGGGAGAGCGCAACCGACCGAGCGACGCGCATCCGCCAGTACGAGGATTTCTTCAACGTCTCCGGCATGGGCACCGCAGACGACCTGGAAGAATTCCGCGCCTGCCAGAACGGCTATGCCGGCACCACCGCGCTGTGGAACGACCTCTCGCGCGGCGCACCGCTGTGGGTGCACGGCCCCGACGAGAACGCAACCAAGATGGGGCTCAAGCCGCTCATCTCGGGCGAGCGAAGTGAAGACGAGGGCCTGTTCGTCTGCCAGCATGAATACTGGGTGCATGTCATGCGCGATGCCCTCAAGAAGGAATACGAAGAGGTGGCAGCATGAGCGCCGATTACCAGAACATCTGCGCGGCCCTGTACCGTGAAGCGCGACTGCTTGACGACCGCCAATGGGACGCATGGCTGGAGTGCTACGCGGAAGACGTCACCTACTGGATGCCGGCCTGGGATGACGACGATCAGTTGACAGAAGACCCGCAGAGCGAGATCTCGCTGATGTACTACGCCAACCGCTGTGGGCTGGAGGATCGCGTCTTCCGCATCAAGACCGAGCGCAGCGGTGCTTCAACGCCGGAGCCGCGCACCAGCCACAGCATCGCCAACGTGGAAGTCCTGGCCGAGCGGGAGGGTGAAGTGGACGTGCGCTACAACTTCCACACGCTCGCCCACCGCTACAAAACCACCGATCAGTTCTTCGGCACGATGTTCGTCACCCTGCGCCGCGCGGGTGGTGGCTTCCTGATCGCATCCAAGAAGATCGTCCTGAAGAACGACTACATCCGGCAGGTGCTCGACGTCTATCACGTCTGACACCGCGCACGTATCCAAGGCAGTGGAGGCTTCCATGTCCAGTTTCAATGTCGCACTGAACTTCGAGGACGGTGTCACCCGTTTCATCGAATGCAAAGCGGGGGAGAAGGTGCTCGATGCCGCCTTCCGCGCCAAGATTAACCTGCCGATGGATTGTTCCGACGGCGTCTGCGGAACGTGCAAGTGCCGTGCCGAACGCGGCAGCTACGACCTCGGTGACGATTACATCGACGACGCCCTGACCGAAGACGAGAAGGACGCCGGCCTCGTCCTGACGTGCCAGATGGTGCCGCAAAGCGATTGCGTGATCGCGGTGCCGACCACGTCAACCGCCTGCAAGACCGGGCAGAGCAGCTTTGGGGCAACGCTGTCCAAAGTTGAGCTGCACAACGATGCCGCCGTGGTGCTCGAGCTGGACGTAGATACCACCGCGCCGGTGTTTCTGCCCGGCCAGTACGTCAACGTCAACGTGCCCGGCAGCGGCCAGCATCGTTCGTATTCGTTCTCATCGGCGCCGGGCGAAGCGAAGGTCAGCTTCCTGATCAAGAAGATTCCCGGCGGCGTGATGAGCAACTGGCTGGAAGCCGCAAAACCGGGCGACAAACTCGATTTGCAGGGGCCGCTGGGCAGCTTCTATTTGCGCGATGTGCAGCGGCCGCTGTTGTTCCTGGCCGGCGGCACGGGCCTCGCGCCGTTCCTGTCGATGCTGGAGGTGCTGGCGCGCGATCACTCCCAGCAGAAGGTGCATCTGATCTACGGCGTGACCCGTGATCTCGACCTGGTGCAGGTCGATGCGATCGACGCCTACACAGCGCGGTTGCCGAATTTCAGCTACGCCACCGTCGTCGCCGACGCGGCTTCAACGCATCCGCGCAAGGGTTGGGTAACGCAGCACATCCCGGCCGACGCGCTAAACGACGGCGACGTGGACGTCTACCTGTGCGGCCCGCCGCCGATGGTCGATGCCGTGCGCAAGTACTTTGACGACGCAGGCGTGAAGCCCAACAGCTTCCACTACGAGAAGTTCACGCCGAACGCGATGAACACGATCAGCGCGATACCGAGGGCGGCATGAACACGCAACGATTCTCAGGCAAGGCCGTCATCGTGACGGGGGCGGCGCAGGGTATCGGGCGCGGCGTGGCAATGGCGGCGGCGGAAGAGGGTGCGCAAGTGCTGCTGGTGGACCGCGCCGAACTCGTCCACGAAGTGCAGGCCGAGATTGCGGCAGCGGGCGGCCACGCCCATGCCACCACGGCAGATCTCGAAACCTACGCTGGCGCGCAGCACGCCGTGCAGGCTGCGCTTGATGCGTTCGGCGGCATCGACGTGCTCATCAACAACGTCGGCGGCACGATCTGGGCGAAGCCGTATCAGCACTATGAAGAGGCGCAGATCGAGGCAGAGATCCGCCGATCACTGTTCCCCACGCTGTGGTGCTGCCGCGCGGTGTTGCCGCACATGGTCGAGCGTAAGCAGGGCGTGATCATCAACGTGTCGTCGATTGCCACGCGCGGCATCTACCGGATTCCGTATTCGGCGGCCAAGGGCGGCGTGAATGCGCTCACGGCCAGCCTTGCGTTGGAGCATGCGCAGGACAACATCCGCGTCAACGCCGTCGCCACGGGTGGCACGGAGGCGCCGCCGCGCAAGATCCCGCGCAACGCAGCACCCATGTCGGAACAGGAAACCGTCTGGTACCAGGGCATCGTCGACCAGACCCTCGCCAGCAGCCTGATGCACCGCTACGGCACGATCGACGAGCAGGTGCGAGCGATCCTGTTTTTGGCTTCAGATGAAGCCTCGTACATCACGGGGACGGTGTTGCCGGTTGGGGGTGGGGATCTGGGATAGGGCATGGGAAGCCATATTGAGGATCGCAAAAGGCATCGGAGGTACGCTAGGCTGCTTAACTTAGGCGCGGCTCTCGGCTGCGTAAGTTGTGACTATTAACCCTAGTTCTTCAATATGCAACAAAAACACTCCCTTCCAGAAGAATTACTCCAGGTAATCAGAGAAGTAAAAAAACAACGAAGTGATAAAAGCAGGGGGCAAATGCTGCTTGATCGCATCTTCATGGCCACTATCGCAAGCATCATTGTAGGGATGGCTGCGGCCGGCGGATTCTACCATTTTGGAATGAAGAACATTCCGGGCTGGATTATGATTATTGCGCTCGGAATATTTTCCGTGCTATTTGCGATCTGGGTTGTTGCTTCTATTGCTTTCGGAGTGAAGGAGGGGGAATTTCAAGCGGCACTCGGAAGGCGTATCGCTTTTGATGAGGATGCAATCGCTAGATTTTCCCCCTTTCCGGCTGATGCTTTGAAGACCGCGCACTCACACCTGGAGCGGGAGCATGCTCGCATGACAGCGAGAAGAACCACCGGCCTTTACTTGCTGGCATCCCCGGCAATTCTGGCAACTATCATTGGCCTCGCTCAGCGGTCCCCTCAAAATCAAGTGCTGCAATTCTTGCAAGATGTAGCGAAGCGCTCTAATGACGTAGATTCGTTTGGTTTCGGTATCCTTGTGGCAGCGCTCTTTCTCGGATTCTTGATAGGAGGTTTTGCCAATAACGTGCGCTGCGAAACGCTTGGCCGACTGATTTTCGTGGTAGGTGAGGCTGTGCGTAGAAAGAAGAAAAACTAGTTAATGTTCTTCGTTTTAAAAGCAAAAAACGGCGCCGATGCGCCGTTTTTCATTGCATGCCCCTCAGGCTCAGCCGAGGTACGAGCCCGATTTACCAACCACCTCTGCATACGGCAGGTTGTCATCCCAACCGTTGCGGAAGTAGTTGAACACAGCGCGCATCAGCGCCAGCGGCTTGTTGTTGGCGGCTTGTGCCTGAGCTTCGGCTGCGAACTTCGGGGTGTAATAGGCTTGCTGGATCATGATGTTGTTCTCTCTAGGGTTTTCCCGAGTATAGGGTTATCCCTAGGGCTAGACAATGCTGCACCCCATCCTTTCAGTACATTCTGAATATCACCCCGTCCTGATGTGCGGCTCGCCCCGGCGCGAAGCCGCCCAGGTGCCGAAAAAGTCGCTCCGCTGCATTTTTCGAAAAATTTTTTGCGCAAAGATCACCGCAAGACCGCCGACGTTTTGCTGAAAAACATTGCTTCGTCGTGCTTTGGTCGTAATTTTGCCGGCAAAAAGCGTTGATCTGTTCGCTTGTTGATTGACCAACAAGCCGCCTACCATACGCCGCCATGTGCCGGCCCCGTTCTGCTGCATCGCGGGGCCGGCGTTGCACTCTGGAGGTTCGTATGGCGTATCCCCCCATCCCTGTGTCGGCGGTCGACGGCGCGCAAGGTACCCGCTCCGCCAACACGGCGTGGCAGGCGCGCAGCCGTGCGGCCGTTTGGCATCCGTGCACGCAAAACGCGCGGCTCGATGCCATGCCGCCACTGCCGATTGCCCGCGGACAAGGGCCGTGGCTGATCGACTTTGACGGTAAGCGCTACCTGGATGGCACCAGCTCGTGGTGGGTCAACCTGTTTGGCCATGCGAATCCGCATATCAACGCGGCGCTAAAAACGCAGCTCGATTCGCTGGAGCACGTCATGCTGGCCGGCGCCACGCATCGCCCCGCCGTGGAGTTGGCCGAGCGCCTGATTGAGCTGACGGGTGGCGTGCTCGGCCATAGCTTCTTCGGCTCGGATGGCGCCTCGGCCGTGGAAATCGCGCTCAAGATGAGTTTCCACGCTCACCGGAATGCGGGGCAGGGCGCGCGTAGTCGCTTCGTCTGCCTGGAACACGGTTATCACGGTGAAACGCTCGGCGCACTGGGCGTGACCGACGTGGCCATCTTCCGCGATGCGTACGACCCGTTGATCCTGCAATCGCACCGCGTGCCGTCGCCCGACGCGCGGCTGGCCGGGCCGGGCGAAAGCGCTGCCGATGTGGCCGAACGTGCGCTGGCCGCCCTGCGCGATTGCCTCGCTACCAACGCCGGCACCATCGCCGCCGTCATCATCGAGCCGCTGGTGCAATGCGCCGCCGGCATGGCCATGCACGACGTGAGCTACCTGCGCGGCGTGCGCGCGCTGTGCGACGAATTTGGCGTGCACTGGATTGCGGACGAGATTGCCGTGGGCTGCGGGCGTACCGGTACCTTCTTCGCATGTGAGCAGGCGGGTGTGTGGCCCGACTTGCTGTGCCTGTCGAAGGGCATTAGCGGGGGCTATCTGCCGCTGTCGATCGTGCTCTCGCGCGATGCTATCTACGACGCCTTCAACGACGACGCTCCGGTGCGCAGCTTCCTGCATTCGCATTCGTACACGGGCAATCCGCTGGCTTGCCGCGCGGCGCTGGCCACGCTCGATTTGTTTGCGGAGGAAGACGTGTTCGCCCGCAACCGTGTGACCGCCGCGCGCATCGCCCAGGGGCTGGCGCCGCTGTCGCACGACGCGCGCTTCGCCCACTTGCGGCAGACGGGGATGATCACCGCGTTTGACGTTCACCCCGAGGTGGCCGGCGCGCGCTTTGCCGAGCGCTTTGCGCTGACGGCGCGCACGCACGGGCTACTGCTGCGCCCGATCGGCAACACCGTCTATCTGTTGCCGTCGTATGTGTTGACCGACGAAGAAACCGACGCCCTGGTCGAGCGCACGCTGCACACCCTTGAAGACACGCTCGCCCAAAGCACGGGTGCACAGGAAGGAGAAACCTATGCGATTGCTTGATGACCTGCAGGCGGGCCTGAAGGCCATCGACGCCGCGCATTTGCGCCGCGTGCGCCGCACCGCTTACAGCCCGACCGACCGCAGCCAGCGCATCAGCGTGCTGGGCGACGAACCCCGCGACATTCTCGGCTTCTGCGGCAACGACTACCTTGGCCTTGCAGCGCACCCAGCGCTGGCCGAGGCGGCGGCAGAGGGCGTGCGGCAATACGGCTTCGGTAGTGGTGGATCGCACTTGGTGAGCGGCCATTCGATTGCACACACGCAGTTGGAAACGCGCATGGCCGCGCTGCAGGCGCCGCATATCCCCGACGCTGACGCGCTGTTCTTCTGCACCGGCTACATGGCCAACCTGGCCGTAGTGAGTGCCATGGCGCAGGCCGGCGGCATCCAGCCGGCGCAGGACTGCACGGTGTTTTCCGACGCGCTGAACCACGCCTCGCTCATCGACGGCGCTCGGTTGTCTCGGGCGCCGGTCAAGGTCTATCCGCACGCCGACGTGGCCGCACTGGAAGCGCTGCTGGCCGCCAGCACGAGCCGCAACAAGCTGATCGTCACCGATGGCGTGTTCAGCATGGACGGCGACATTGCGCCGCTGCCCCAACTGCTCGCATTGGCCGAGCGTTACGACGCGTGGCTGATCGTTGACGACGCGCATGGCCTGGGCGTGGTGGGCGAGCATGGCGCAGGCGTGTTGTCGCACTTTGGCTTGCGGTCCGAACGCCTGGTTTATGTCGGCACCTTCGGCAAGGCGGCGGGCGGTTCGGGCGCAGCCATCGTGGCGCACCGCCTGGTGATCGACTGGCTGATACAGCGTGCACGCACCTATATCTTCACCACGGCCACGCCGCCCGCGATTGCGTGCGCCGTCGAAGCGGCACTGGACGTGATTGCGAGCGAGGAGGGCGCTGAACGCCGTGCCCGCCTGAACCGCCATATCGCCGTGTGGAGCGCGCATGCGCAACGGCTGTCAGCCCGCTTTGGCTGGCGATGGATGCCGTCGCCCACGGCCATCCAGCCGATCGTGATTGGCGAAAACGCCCCCGCACTGGCCCTGGCCGCCGCGCTGGAGCGCGAAGGCATCCGCATTGCGGCCATCCGCCCACCCACGGTGCCGGTGGGCACGGCGCGGCTGCGCATCACGCTGTCGGCGGCGCATACGGATGCCGACATCGAGCGATTGGCGCGGGCGCTGGAGGCGGCCGGCCAGTCGCTGGAACCCGCAAAGGCCGCCTGAGATGCCAGCGCGCTTTGATTGCTTTGTCACCGGCACGGATACGGAAATCGGCAAAACGCTGGTCAGCGCGGCATTGCTGACCAAGTTGGCTGATGCCGGTTATCGCACAGCCGGGCTTAAGCCGATTGCCGCCGGCACCTTGCCTGGTCAGTCGGAACGATCCAACGAAGACATTGAGCAACTGCGCGCCGCCTCCTCCGTTGATCTGCCGCTCGCAACGATCTGCCCGTGGTTGCTGAATGCACCGATGTCGCCGCACCTGGCCGCTGCGCGCGAAGGTTTGACGATCACGCTGCCGCCGATTCTCGACGCGTTCGCACACGCCAAGACGTTGGCCGATGCCGTGGTGGTGGAGGGCGTGGGCGGCTTTCGCGTGCCGTTGTCGGACGACTTTGATACGGCGGAAATGGCGGTGGCGCTTGGCTTGCCCATCGTGCTGGTGGTCGGCCTGCGCCTTGGCTGCCTGAACCACGCCGCGCTGACGGCCGAGGCCATTGCTGCACGTGGGCTGCATCTGGCGGGCTGGGTTGGCAACGTGGTCGATGCATCCATGGCGGGCCTGGACGAGAACGTGGCCACCCTGCGCAAGTGGATCGGGGCGCCGCATCTGGGCACGATCCCGCGCCTGCCAAGCGCGGACGCACGCCTTGCCGCCACGCATCTCGACATCGCGCCGTTGCTCGCACGCTGAGGCACCGCACGGCGCTACACTGTTCGGCTTGAATGGACGCGATGGAGGCGGCGGTCATGCGCGCAATGCGTTGGCTGGCGGTAGTGGGTGTGATGGCGGTGGCCGTGGCCACGGCGGGATGTGCAGCATTGGAGTCTCCGGTCACCAAAGGCCAGCGGCTCGTGGGTGCCGACGAATCGGCCGTGCAGGCGCAGTTCGGCCCGCCGCGCGAGACGTATCCGTTGGACGGCGGCACGCGCTGGCTGTATCCGACCAAGCCCTATGGCCAATTTACCTATGCGGCCGACTTTGACGCCAGCGGTAAGCTCATCGGCTTCAAGCAAGTCCTGCGCAGCCTGGAATTTGCCCAGGCCAAGGTCGGCGTCTGGACCAAGGACGATGTGCTGCGGCATTTCGGGCAGCCGGTTGAGACGGCGTATTTCCCGCGCATGGATCGGCTGGTCTGGTCGTACCGCTTCAAGGCGGACGATGTCTGGCCATCGCTGATGCACTTCTACTTCGACCCCGCCGGCGTGCTGCAACTCACGCAGATCACGCCCGACCCGCTGTACGACCCAGACCGCCCGAGGCTCTTCCACCGGTAGTTGATGCGGCACAAGCGGCTTGTGCGCTCAGGGTTCCTCCTGCATTGCGCGCTTGGTTGTGCGACCTAAGCTAGAGAGCAGGGGAGGCAGACGCCGTCGGCGTTGGTCGGGAGCAACCCGTCTTGAGAACGGGCGCATCGTTGGGGGTGCATCATGCTGACGCATCACTGGGTCGACATCGACCCGCTGGAAGCGGAACGCCATCCGCTATATGGCATCGCCGGATGGCTGCCGTGGGTGCTTGCCGTGGCCATTGCCGGGCCAACGTGGGTGTTCTGGCAGGGCCTGTCGGTGGATGCGCTGCAGACGGCGGGGGCGGATCTTTTCAATGCCGACACGCCGGGCAGCGGGGCCATCAACCTGACCACGCTCTTGTATCTCATCTCGTGTGTGACGGTGCTGGTGCTGGCCACCACGCATGACAGCGCGTTTCGGCGCGCCATGATTGCGCATATGGCGCTGTTGCCGCCGCTGATCGGGTTGACGCTGATGGCGGGCGGCATTCCGGGCGCGTACCAAACCTTCGTCGACGGCGTGGCCGTGGCCGCCGGGCTGTTGCTGACCTGCGGCGTCTATCTGCAGGTTTCTCGCCGTGTGCATGTCACCTTTGAGCTGCGCGACTGGGCGCCCGGCGAGCACACCTGGTTCAGGCGTCGTCCACGGGCCGCGGCGGGTTGACCAGCGTCACCATCACGTAGCTCATGATCGTCAGCAGGAACCACGCACCGAGCTTGGAGATCGACACCATCTCCCAGCCCTGCAACTGGTTTGGATAGAGCCATGTGCGTGTGAACGTGCCGATGTTTTCCGCCAGCCAGATGAACAGTGCCACCAGCGTGAAACCGAGCAGGAACGGCATGCGCCGATGCACGCGGTCAATGCGGAAGTGGATCCAGCAGCGCCGGAACGCCACTGCAATCAGTGCCATCAGCGCATAGCGCATGTCCCACCAATAGTGGTGCAGGAAGAAGTTCACGTAGATGCCCAGCGACAGCAGGGCGGTCACCGTCAGCGGCGGATGATGCGAGAACCGCAAGTCGAACTCCCGCCACGCCCGCGCGATATAGCTACCCACCGAGGCATACATGAAGCCCGTAAACAACGGCACGCCGCCGATGCGCAGCACCGATGCCTCGGGATAAATCCATGAGCCTACGGCGGTCTTGAACACCTCCATGCCCGTACCGGCAACGTGGAACATCAGGATCACCTTGGCCTCGTCCCACGTTTCGAGCTTCAGCCAGAGCAGGGCGAGCTGGATGAGGATGGCGGCCACCGTCAGCGCGTCGTAACGGGCCACTGGCGCGTCAGCCGGATACCAGAGGTGCGTGACGATCAGCAGGGCAACCATCAATCCGCCAAACAGGCATGCCCACGCCTGCTTGATGCCAAAGACGACAAACTCGTGCAGCGCTGCTGTCAGTTGGCCGTGGCGCGCAGCCCAGGCGCCGGTCTTGTCGCGCCAGTACGTAAAACGGGCCCGCAGGCCCGCTCGTGCCGAAAGGATGTTGACCGGCATTCAGTCGATCAACGCAAAGCGCGGCACCTGCCGGCCCTCAACTTCAACCATCTCGTGGAACATGGTGGAAGGGCGCGTCCAGATCGTGCCATTGGCAGCGCGGTAGACCGTCATCTTGATGGTGGGATCGGGCTCGTAGGTGGCCTCGCACAGCCATTCGTATTCGCCGCCCTTGTAGTGGCGGTAGCGGCGCACCGGGGTGTTCTGCATGGCGCGCTCAGTGCTGCGTGGGCTTGTCTTCGTCATCAATGTAGGGCGTGTGCTTGCCCTCTTGCGTCTGCGCGCCGAGTTTGGCGTTTTCCATGGCGTCTTGATACGCCAGCATGGCAGCGGCCACGGCTTCGGGCTCGCCGTTGAAGGAGATCACGCTCTCGCCGCAGTTCGGGCATTCGCCGCCGAAGATGGCGTGGATGCCGGGCATATCGCGCGGCTCCATGCCCTCAAATTCGGTAAAGGCGGTCTGGCAGGCGCCGCAGACCAGTTTTTCCGGGCGCAGCGCCTCCAGCCGGCTCTGTGCCTGAGAAATGCGTTCGGCTTGCGTGCCGCGTCGTTTGGCTTCGCCCATGGTGGTCTTCCTGTGTTCAGAGGTGGAGGACGGGATCATACCGAACTGGCGTGGCTGCAAGCCCGAAGGGCGATCGGCGTGATGCTTGTCAACCGACTTATGCGATCCGGCTGGTATAGTGCGGCCCCGTTTATCTGCTCAACTGCTTCCCCATACGCCATGCCGACCATTCCAGCCTGCCCGCAATGTGGCTCCGAAAACACCTACCCAGACGGTGACCTCTACATCTGCCCGGACTGCATGCACGAATGGAACCCGGCCGCGCAGCAAGACGAGGTGGAAGCCGAGGTCGTCATCAAAGACGCCAACGGCAACCCGCTCGCCGTTGGTGACTCGGCCACCCTGGTCAAGGACCTGAAGCTCAAGGGCGGTTCGGGCACGCTCAAGGCCGGCACCAAGATCAAGAACATCCGCTTTGTCGCGGGCGACCACCCGATCGATTGCAAGATTGATGGCGTGAGCTATCTGCTCAAGCCGGAGTTTTTGAAGAAAGCGTAATTGCGGTCGGAACCGGCAACCTAGCTAGTTCTACCGCGAAGGTTCACCACACCGACGGTCATGCAGGCCATCGGTGTGGCTGCCGCTCCATGTCATGCGGCAGCAAGCGCAGTCGCAAAGTCACGGTACGAGCGCAGTGGTCGGCCGAGGATTCGCGTCAGGCGCTCCACATCGCCCGCCGCGGGCACCATGCCATCGCTGACATAGCGCTCCGCCATCAAGCGCATTTCATACGCCATCCACTTGGGCAGGAAGTTCGCCACGTTCTGCTCGAACCCGGTCGGGTCATCGCCGCCATAGGCCACGGGGCGCTCAAGAATTTCTGACCAGATGGCGGCCAGTTGCGGGCCCGTCAACGTATCCGGTCCGACGAGGTGGATTGTCTCGGTCGGCAGCTTGCCCGGCGCCTGGTCCCGACGGATCAGCTCGATGGCTGCCACCTCCGCAATATCAGCGGTATCCACCATGGCGACGCCCTTGCTGCCAATGGGCATCGGATAAACGCCATGGCCGACGATCACGTCCTTGACCATCTGCTCGTTATCCATGAAGTAGGCCGGACGCAGAATGGTGGCGCTGAAACCCATCTGCTCGATCATGCGTTCCGCGCCTGACTTCACCGCAAAGTGCGGCACATTCACAAAGCGTTCTGCGTGCATGACGGACAGATAGACCACCCGATCGACGCCCGCCTCGCGGGCAACGTTCAGGGCGATGAGCGCCTGGGTGAATTCGTCGCCTGCCACGGCATTAAGCAGGAAGAGCGTCTTGACGCCGACGAACGCGCGCCGCAGCGACTCGATATCGAGCATGTCGCCCTGCACGACGTCCACGCCGGCTGGGAAATGCGCCTTGGCAGGGTCGCGAACCAGCGCACGCACGTTTGCGCCGCGGTTGACGAGTTGATTGACGACTTGGCGGCCGATGCGGCCCGTAGCGCCGGTAACGAGGATGGTCATGGTGTTCACTCCTTAGTGTGGGTGGGTTGCGTACCTAAGGTAGGTGATCCATTTTTGGTTCGGTAGATGCTATAAATAGACAAGGCGTCTCATGGATGGAACACATGGATCTACTGGCCCTTGCCGATTTCAACCTCGTTGCCCGTCATGGAAGCTTTGGCGAGGCCGCTCGCGCAACGGGGCGGCCGAAAGCCACGCTTTCCCGCCGAGTCTCGGAGCTGGAGGACAGCCTCGATCTACGCTTGTTTGAGCGCGGATCACGCGGGCTGAAGCTCACCCAGGAAGGGCATGCCCTGTATGAGCGCACTGGCGCGCTACTGGCTGAAATTGCCGAGAGCGCCACGGCAATCGCATCCGGAAGCGAACGACCCCGCGGGCGGCTGCGCATCAGCGCGCCGGTGCTCTTTTCCCAAGTCGCCATGGGCAAGCTGGTGGCCACGTTTGCGCTGAAATACCCCGACGTGCAACTGGAGGTGACGACGGAAGACCGAGGCGTCGACATGATCGAAGAGGGGTACGACCTGGTCATCCGCGTCAACCCGAGCCGGGATGAAAGCCTGATCGGGCGCGTGTTTCTTCGCGATCGGCTGGTCGTTGTGGCCGCGCCGAGCCTGAAGCGGCCGGTAGACGGCGCAATCGCACCGGCCGTTCTACGTCGGGAAGGCGACCAACGTGCTGACTGGGAAGTCACGGGCCCAACGGGAACATCGCGCATCCCGATCAAGCCGGTTGCGCTGCTGTCGTCGTTGATCATGGTTCGCGATACGGTCCGCCTGGGGGTCGGTGCGGCGTGCTTGCCGGTGTCGCTGGTGAGCCATGATCTGGCGGCCGGCACGCTGGTGCATTGGGGCGATGTCGAAGGCCCCGACATTGCCTTATGGGCGTTGTATCCGTCTCGCCGCTTGCTGAGTGCGCGCGTGTCAGCGTTTCTCGATCACCTCAAGGAGGCGTTTCCATTGGGCGCGCCAGAGGAGCTGGCTGCGTATGTCGAGCGCCAGCGCTGAAAGATCTACGGATCGTGGCGGAGGCACGTTGCCCCTTAGAAGTTGTGCCGTACGCCAAGCACAAACGTCTGCGGATGGGCTCCGGCTTGGATATCGATCTGATTGACCGCGAAGTTATAGATGGCCTTGCTGCGGTTGTTGATCCGGCTGTAGTAGGTGTATAGGGCGGTGCGCTTCGATAGCGGGTAGTCGTAGCCAACGGTCAACTGGAATGCACCGGTATCAGCACCGCTATGGAAGAAGCCGATCGTTTCTCGCGCATTGCCTGAGCCGTTGCTCACCAGCGCAATCCCTAGGCGCAGGCTGCCAGGGCCGAACTGTTGGATGACCGAGGTGTAGTAGCCGTTGCGATACAGGTCACCCGTGGCGGAGCGGTAGTGCAGCCGCTCATACAGCAGCGCGATCTTCGTGCGTGAGAACTGGTACGCCACCCCGATCTTCATGGCATCGTCGTTGCGGCCTGCCGTCTGATAGTGCTGATGCACCTCGTAGGCGGCCGTCACGTTCAAAGGGCCGCGGTCGTAGTTCGCGGCAAAGGAATACAGGCCGGGGTTGCGCGGCACGCTGATCTTTTCTTCGTTCACGCCCCAGGCCATGCTGCCGGTCAATCCGTTCCAGCTCGGGCTGCGGTACTGGATGATGTTCTTCTGGCGGCGGTCGAAGGCGCTGGTGTCCTGAACGTTGTCTGAGCTTGATGTCGAACCATTGCCGATCAACGCCATGTAGCCGGCGGTGGTGGGGTAGTACGGATCGTAGCTGGCCGTTGCTTCGGTGTATGGCGTCTGCCAATGGCCCATGAAGAGTGTCCCGTAGCGGCCCTGCAGACCAACCGCGGTGTTCCGGCCGGCGAGTTGGCCCTGGCCCGAATCAACCGATACGGCGCTCTCGATTTGCCAGAACGCCTGTGTACCGCCGCCCAGATCTTCCTGGCCGCGCAGGCCGAACACGGACCGGTTGTTCGTGAGCCGAGTGGTAGCCCCGGCATTGTTGCCCTCGGTGTACTCGATGGCGGTATTCAACCGGCCGTAGATCGTGACGGCGGACGCTGCCTGCGCCTGAGCGCTGCAGGCTGCAGCACAAGCAAGGACAAGCCAAGGCTTGGGGGCCTGAGGCATCAGGGCTCGCAGGGTATTGCGCATGTCTTCTGCTTTGATTCGAACGAACGCTAGCGTAGTGCGCAGGGCCGATGGCGATCCATTGTCGGATGGTATTAGCCGATAACCGCTTGGGTAGGGGGCTTCAGGTAACGAAGGTGCATTTGCTACACTTTGTGAAGCCCCTTACACAACCGACGTGCCGACCCCTCCGGCTTGCGCCTCCGCCCTGGCGACAAAGGGCCAGGATCCGATCATGTCTTCCATTGCGCTGGTGAAGCCCCTCCCGCAAGACTCGCTTGGTTGTGCTTCGGAAAAGCTCCTGCGCGACGAATCGTTGCGCGGCAGCGACTTCGTCTTCTATCGCAAGAGCACGGCCACTGACCGCCTGAGCCAGGTCGAGACACCGGCCTCGCAACGCGGTTACTTGGCGGGCGTGTCGCTGGCAACGGGGCATCGTCGGCGGATCTTTCATGCCAACCGCGCCAGCACGCACATGTTCGAGACGGGGGCCATCTATATCCGCGACTTCGTCGACGACTACAAGGCTGATTTCTACGGTGCGTTCGACTTCGTGCTGCTTGAACTTTCGCCCGCGTTGGTCGAGCGCACGAGCCTGGAACTGGGGCGCCCGGCAAGTACATCGCTTCAGCCGTTGGCCGGGCGGCTGGACCCGGTGCTTTCGCATCTTGCGCAGGCAGTCGCGCCCGTACTGGCGAGTCCGCACGCGGGTAGCCGGCTGTTCATCGATCAGGTCGGGCTGGCGATGGCGACCTATCTGATAGGGCAATACGACGGCACGCACAGGGCGACCGCTGCCGGAGCGAAGGAGCGCCTGAGCGCGCGCACGGTCGAGCGCGCCAAGGAAGTGCTGATCTCACATCTGAACGGCGAGGGGTCGATTGCCGAAGTGGCGGATGCCTGCGGGTTGTCGCGCAGCCATTTCTCGCGCGCGTTTCATGCTTCGACCGGCAGTACGCCACATCAATGGCTTTCCATGCAGCGTCTTGAACGCGCGTGCAGCATGCTGCGGGATGCCGATATGCCGATCTCGCAGATTGCGCATGCGTGTGGCTTTGCTGACCAAAGTCATTTCACGCGCTGCTTTGCGCGTGCGTTTGGCACGACCCCCGCGAATTGGCGGCGCACGATACGCCACTAGACGCACGGAGCGCGGCCTAAAGCGCGCGTGATGCAGTCGATGATCTGGGTATCCGTGAAAGGCTTGCTGAGAAAGCAGACCGCTTGACGCGCCCGGGCTTGCTCACAGTCGGCGCCGTGCTGGGCAGCCGTCATGAAGATGACCGGTAGCCCGATGCCGCGTTCGCGCAAGGCGTCGCACAGCGCAAAGCCGCTCATCTGCGGCATCTGGATGTCCGTCAGCACGCACGAGACATGCGCCAGAGTGTCGCTCTTCAGCAGTTCAACACCGTCGCAAAACAGTACGGCTTGGAAGCCGAACGATCGCAGGAGATTGCCGAGTGCCAGTCGGACCGACGCGTCGTCGTCGACGACAGCGATCACCGGTTGTGCAGTCACGAGGAGTCCTCAGAGCATGCCGGAGACCCGCGTCGGGGCGACTGGATTTCTGGCGGTGAGTTTTCAATAACGTTCAGCGCGTGCCCATGCATCGAATCACTGCTGTGCGGAATCTTTTTCGGGCACCGTTGCCTTGGCCTGCAGGGTTGGCGGCACGCCGGTAATTTTTGGCGTGCATTCCTGATGGAACCACGCCGCCGTGACAGGTTGGCCGGCAAGCAGCCGCTTGATGGGCGGCACCACCTGCTCGCCAAGCAGCATACCCAGCAGCCCGATGAGGGCCACAGCGGGCGGAGCAGGCGAGCGCACCTGCATCAGTGCGTAGATGATGCCGACCAAGATGCCGGCACCTAGCGAGACAACGTAGAGTTTCATGTTCTGTTCCTTGAGTGTGCGCCTGCGCTGCCGCGCGACAGCAAGTCTTGGAGGGAGACCAACAGGAAGCCGCCCACCAGGCCGAGGTGCTCGAAGAAGGCATTGGCCAGCATGAACCGCGCATCTTGCGGCGCGCTCCAGAAGCGGTTGGCCATGAAGGTGGCCATCAACGTGAACAGCGCCAGTGCGAGCGCGCCGAGCCACCGCCAGTAGCCGGTCACGATCATCACCGAGGCGCCCAGTTCCAGCACGATGACAGCGGCTGCCAGCGGCGCTGCCGGCGACAGCCCGAAGTGCTGCATTTCACCCACGGCGCCTGCAAAGTTGGTCAGCTTGACCAACCCACCCTGCAGATACGCCGCGCACAGCAGCAACAGCGCTGCCCGATGCAGCCAGGCCGGGAATCGGCTGTCCGAGCTGGTCTCGATGATGGTGATGGGAGACATGGCGTGGCCTCGCTCAGAATGCCCAGCACGAGCAACCCAGTGCGCCCCAGAAGCCGCGGGCGTCTGAGGTGGGCACGTTGGCGGCCAGAGCGGATGTGTGCGCATGACCGTGCACGCCACACGAGCTCGCGCAACCACAGGCCGCAGCGTTGCGCGCCAAAGCGGCCCGGTCTTGCATGGCGCTTGCACGCGGCCGATAGCCACCACCGTGGTTGACCGGAGACCAATCCGGCATGGCCGGAGGCACCTGTGGCGCGAGCGGCCCGAACTCGCCTTCGCCGTAGACCACCTTGCCGCCCAGCAGCGTCATCACCGAGGTGATGTCCTGAATGTCGTCGCCGGGCACGGAGAAGTAGTCCGCCGAGAGCACAGCTAGGTCAGCCAATTGACCGGCGGCGATGCGGCCCTTCTTGCCTTCTTCCGACGAGAACCACGTATTGGCTTCGGTCCAGAGCCGCAGCGCGGTCTCGCGGTCGAGCAGGTTGGCCTGCGGGTACATCGACATGCCGCCCACCGTCTTGCCTGTCGTGAGCCAGTACAGCGACACCCACGGGTTGTACGAGGCAACGCGCGTGGCATCGGTACCGGCGCCTACCTTCACGCCGCGTTCCAGCATGCGTTTGATCGGCGGTGTGGCCTCGGCCGCGCGGGCGCCGTAGCGCTCGACAAAATACTCGCCCTGGTAGGCCATGCGGTGCTGCACGGCAATACCGCCGCCGAGCGCCGCAATGCGGTCGATATTGCGGTCGCTGATGGTTTCGGCGTGGTCGAAGAACCAGTGCAGGCCATCGAAAGGAATGTCCTTGGCGACCTTCTCGTAGACATTGAGCGCGCGCGAGATGGTCTCGTCGTAGGTGGCATGCAGGCGCCACGGCCAGCGGTTCTCGGCCAGCAGGCGGACGACGGGTTCGAGGTCGCCTTCCATGCTTGGCGGCATGTCGGGTCGCTCGACGCGGAAGTCTTCAAAGTCGGCTGCGGAGTAGACCAGCATTTCGCCTGCGCCGTTGTGGCGGTACAGATCGTCGCCTTGGCCGGGCTTGACCTTGCCGGCCCAGGTGCGGAAATCGCTCAGTTCTTCCTTGGGCTTTTGCGTGAACAGGTTGTAGGCCAAGCGCACCGTGAGCTGATCGTCTTTGTGCAGCTCTTCGATGATCTGGTAGTCCTCGGGGTAGTTCTGATAGCCGCCGCCCGCGTCGATCACGCCGGTCACTCCCAGGCGGTTGACCTCGCGCATGAAATGGCGCGTGGAGTTCTTCTGGTATTCCGGCGGCAGCTTTGGGCCCTTGGCCAGCGTGGCGTAGAGGATGGTGGCGTTCGGCTTGGCCAGCAGCAGGCCGGTCGGGTTGCCGCTGCCGTCGCGTACGATCTCGCCGCCCGGCGGGTTGGGGGTGTCCTTGGTGTAGCCCACGGCCCGCAGCGCAGCGCCGTTGAGGATGGCCCGGTCATACAGATGCAGGATGAAGACCGGCGTGTCAGGCGCAACCACGTTCAGCTCTTCAATGGTGGGTAGCCGTTTTTCGGCAAACTGGTGTTCGGTAAAGCCGCCTACGACGCGCACCCATTGTGGTGCGGGCGTGCGGGCCACCTGATCCTTGAGCATGCGCATGGCGTCGGCCAGCGAGCGCACGCCGTCCCAGCGCAACTCCATGTTGTAGTTCAGACCGCCACGGATGATGTGCATGTGGCTGTCGATCAAGCCCGGAATGGCACGCCGGCCGCCCAGGTCGACGACCTTGGTGCCCGCACCGGCCAGGCGCATGACGTCGTCGCGGGTGCCGACGGCAAGGAACTTGCCACCGTGGATGGCCACGCTGTCGGCCTGCGGATTGGCGGGGTCAAGGGTGGCGAACTTGCCGTTGACGAGAATCAGGTCCGGTGTGGTCGGTGCATTCATGGCGAAGGTCCTGGTGGCGGCTGCGGCGCTGAAGGCGGCAGCACCGGCAATGAATTGGCGGCGGGTCAGTGAAGAGGACTGACCCGCCTTGACTGGAGGCAGGCCATCCCGGCCTGCCTGGTGGTGGCGGGATGGCATGCAGGTCAGGCGTTGAGGAACGCCAGCAGGTCGGCGTTGACCTGATCCGCGTTGATCACGCACATGCCGTGCGAGGCGCCCGGATAGATCTTCAGCGTGGCCTGCTTGACCAGCTTGGCCGCCAGCTTGGCCGAGTTGTCGATCGGCACGATCTGGTCGTCGTCACCGTGCAGGATCAGCGTCGGCACGTCGATCTTCTTCAGATCTTCGGTGTAGTCGACTTCCGAGAATTCCTTGATGCACAGGTACTGGCCGTGAATGCCGCCCGTCATGCCTTGTGCCCAGAACGCGTCGATCGTGCCCTGCGAGACCTTCGCCCCCGGACGGTTGAAGCCGAAGAACGGAACCGTCAGATCCTTGTAGAACTGCGAGCGATTGGCCGCCACGTTTTTGCGGATGTCATCGAACACCGCCATCGGCAGACCGTTCGGATACGCCTCCGTTTTCGCCATGATCGGGGGGACTGCACCGATCAGCACAGCCTTGGCCACACGCTTGGTGCCATGGCGGCCGATGTAGTGCGCGACTTCACCGCCGCCCGTGGAGTGGCCAACCAGCGTTGCGCCCTTGATGTCGAGCGTGTCGAGCAGCGTGCCGAGGTCATCGGCATACGTGTTCATGTCGTTGCCGTTGGCGGGCTGGTCTGAACGCCCGTGGCCGCGTCGGTCATGCGCGATCACGCGGAAGCCCTTCTGCACGAGGAACAGCATCTGGGCGTCCCATGCGTCGGCATTCAGGGGCCAGCCATGCGAGAAGACCACCGGGCGACCGCTGCCCCAGTCTTTGTAATAGATGCGGGTGCCGTCTTTGGCGGTAACGAAGGACATGCTGTGGGCTCCGGAATGGGCGTGTGAAGTTTTCTGGGTGGCTGCCTGGGCTGAGGTGGCGGTGCCGGCAACCAGTGCGCCGGCGGCAGCGGCTGCCACCGAACCGGCGCCCGTGACGAGCAGTTTGCGGCGCGCCATGTCTTGCGGCGAGGGCAGGGAGGAGTCTTGCGTGGTCATCGTGGAAATGGGGTTACTTGGAGGCGGGAATCGGGGCAAGCGAGGGGTGTTCCGAGGCCGTGCGCTGCGCAGCCTTGTGGACCATGGTGTAGGCGTAATCCACACCCATGCCGTAGGCGCCGGAATGCTCCTTCACCAGCTTCATGACGGCGTCATATGTGTCGCGGTGTGCCCAGTCGCGTTGCCATTCGAGCAGCACTTGTTGCCACGTCACGGGCACCGCACCGGCCTGGACCATGCGCTGCATGGCGTAGTCGTGCGCTTCCTTGGACGTGCCGCCCGAGGCGTCGGCCACCATGTAGATCTCGTAGTTGCCTTCCAGCATGGCGCACAGGGCAAACGTGGTGTTGCAGACCTCGGTCCACAAGCCGGCGACGATCACCTTTTTGCGGTCGTTCTTGGCCAGCGCGTCGCGCACCTTCTGGTCGTCCCACGAGTTCATGGATGTGCGCTCCAGCGTCTGCTGGCCGGGGAACACATCGAGCAGCTCGGGGTACGTGTAGCCGGAGAAGGACTCAGACTCGACCGTCGTGATGGTGGTCGGGATGTTGAAGATCTTGGCTGCCTTGGCAAGGCCGACGACGTTGTTCTTCATTGCCTGGCGGTCCATCGACTGCACACCGAACGCCATCTGAGGCTGGTGGTCGATGATGATCAGTTGCGAGTTCTGGGGCGTAAGGACTTCAAGCTTCGGGTTGTTCATGGAACAGCTCCTGTTGCTGTGGTGGATCGGGGCATTGGCAGGCGCTTCAACCGGTTCCGCTAGGGTGCGGTCCGTTTCTGTGGTGGAGAAGGCTTGCAGCGTGAAGCCTAGGAGCTCGCCGGAAGGGGCGCCATTGTTTCTTGGTATGACTGGACTGCCCTGAGGTCTGGTGCAGGGCGACGGGCTCGCAGCCAGCGCCCGGCATGACAAATTGATTACACCCTGCAGACGAATGCAGTATTCGCACAAATGTGCAATACGGGGCTCGCGCGCACGTTTAGGATGCGGCGGGATACTGCCTCCGGGAGAGACCCATGACTTCCGCTACCGACGCCGGCGTTGAGCCGCTCCCACTGGAAAATGCCGTGGTCATCGTTCTGGATGACGACGCGATGGTGCGCGAATCGCTGGCCAGCCTGTTCCGCTCTGTCGACCGGCGCGTTGTGCTGTTCGAATCTGCTAGCGACCTGCTGGCGTTTGCGTTTCCAAACGCGCCTTGCTGCCTCGTGCTCGATGTCCGCCTGCGCGGCCCGAGTGGGCTGGACTTGCAGGCCAAGCTCAAGCAGATGGGCGTGCAGGTGCCCATCATCTTCATGACCGGCTATGGCGACATTCCGATGACCGTCGCCGCCATGAAAGCCGGGGCCGATCATTTTCTGTCCAAGCCGTTTCGCGATCAGGACTTGCTCGATGCTGTCGCCGCAGCGCTAGAAAAAGACGCACGGCGCCGCGCCCGCGAGCAGCGGGACAACGCCTTGCGCGATTGCTTCGGCACGCTGACGCGTCGCGAGACCGAAGTCATGACGCTCGCCGCATCGGGCCTGCTCAACAAGCAGATCGCCGACCGAATGAGCATCAGTGAGGTGACAGTCAAGATCCACCGTGGGCAGGCCATGCGCAAAATGCGCGCGCGCACGTTTGCAGAACTGGTGCTGATGGCTGAACGATTGGGCCTGAGCCCCGCCGAACCATGGGCGCTGACATAGCCACGGCGCGCCGCCGCTTCCTGGGCCGCCTTCCGGCGCACACCCGCATGACCGCCGGGCGCAGAAGATGAACGCACGACTTCGAATTGTTGTTTCGCAGCCGACCGCTTTCCAGACCCGATGGCAGGATGGCGAGCGCGTCTTAGCCAGGGGCTGGCACCAAGGCGGTGACGGGAAGCGGTGCCCCGTGCTGGCGGCATGGCTCAATGCCGAGTACCCATCGCCTGCAAGCCTGGCTCGGCTGGAGCACGAATATGGCCTGAAGCACGCGCTGGATGCCGCATGGGCCTTGCGCCCACTTGAACTGCTGCGCGAGCGCGGACATACCGTGCTGCTGTTCGAAGACGCGGCAGGCGTGCTGCTTGCCGAATTGCTCGTTGCACCGATCGAGATCGGGCGCATCTTGCGTCTTGCGGTTTGCATCACCGTCGCCGTCGGTCGGCTGCACCGGCTTGGTTTGATCCATAAAGACTTGAAGCCGTCGCACATTCTCGTCGACGAGGATCGCGGCATTGCTCGGCTGACGGGCTTTGGGCTGGCGTCACGCCAGACGCGCGAGCGTACAGCAGCGGCGGCGCCTGAGGAGATTGCCGGTACGCTGGCTTACATGGCACCCGAGCAGACAGGACGCATGAACCGCGCAGTGGATACGCGGAGCGACCTGTACGCACTTGGCGTCACGCTCTATCAAATGCTCACGGGCGTACTTCCGTTTGAGGCGAATGACCCGGTGGACTGGGTGCACTGTCACGTTGCCCGGAGGCCGCTTCCGCCTGCGCAGCGCATGCCGGGCATTCCGGCTGCGATCTCGGACATCGTCATGAAGCTCTTGGCCAAGCCGGCCGAAGAGCGCTACCAGACGGCAGCGGGGCTTGAGGCCGATCTGCGCCGCTGTCTGGCGGCGTGGGAAGCCGACGCCCATATCGCCGCCTTCACACTCGGCGAACATGACCGCCCGGGCAACATCCTGCTGCCCAAGCAGCTGTACGGGCGCGAGCAGGACATCGAATCCCTGACGGGTGCGTTCAATCGGGTAGCCGGTACGGGCACTTCCGAGCTGGTGCTGGTGTCGGGGTACTCCGGCGTCGGAAAAACTTCGATCGTGCATGAATTGCAGCGCAGCGTGACACCCGCGCGCGGTCTCTTCGCTTCCGGAAAGTTCGACCAGTACAAGCGCGATGTTCCCTACGCGCCGCTGGCGCAGGCGCTGCAGGGACTCGTCCGGTCATTGCTTGGAAAGAGCGAAGCCGAACTCGCCCCGTGGCGCACGGCGCTTACAGAGGCGCTTGGCCCGAATGCGGCACTGATGGTTTCGCTGATCCCGGAGCTCGAACTGATTCTGGGACAACCGCAGCCGCCGGCATCTGCGCTGCCTGCCCAGGGTGCTCAGTTGCGCTTTCAGCAGGCATTCCGTCGTCTGCTTAGCGTATTTGGTAAACCGGCGCATCCGCTGGTGTTGTTTCTGGATGATCTGCAATGGCTCGACACGGCGACGCTCGAACTGCTCGAGCACCTCGTGACGCATCCTGATATGCGGCATCTGCTCCTCATCGGGGCCTACCGCAGCAACGAGGTGGGCGCGGCGCATCCGTTGGCGCACTGGCTGGCCGCGATGCGGCAGGCTGATGGTGGGCGAGTGCGTGAGATCGTGCTCGAACGACTTGGCCTGGCCGATATCGGCCGACTGATTTCCGATGCGCTGCACTGCACGCAGCAGCACGCCGCGCCGCTGATCGATCTGGTGCATGAGAAGACCGCCGGCAACCCTTTCTTCGCCATGCAGTTTCTCGATGCCCTGGCAGCGGAAGGGCTGCTCGCGTTCGACCCGGCCCGCGGCTGGGCTTGGGATCTCGAGCGCATTCGCGGCAAGGGGTTCACCGACAACGTGGTCGACCTCATGCTCGACAAGCTCGGGCGGCTACCGCTGCACACACGCACCGCCGTGCAACACATGGCCTGTCTGGGGAGCGAAGCCAGCCTGACGACTCTGGCAGCAGTGGAGCAGTGCAGCGAGGCTGTACTCGATGACATGCTTTGCGACGCAGTGCGAGCCGGACTCCTGATCCACCTTGGACGCAGCTACCGATTCGTTCACGACCGTGTTCAGGAAGCGGCATACGCCATGGTCCCCAAGGCAGCACGGCACGCCGCACATCTCGGGATTGGCCGGCGGCTGCTTGCGGGCACGCCTCCGGAGACGATGGCTGACGCCGTCTTCGAAATTGTCGGACAGCTCAATCGCGGAGCAACGCTTATCGATACGGCTGAAGAGCGGGAGCGGCTGGCCGAGATGAACCTCCTTGCGGGGCGTCGCGCTCGGGAGTCGGCGGCGTACGCGTCGGCGCTGACGTATCTGGCCGCAGGTGCCGCGCACCTGTCCAGAGGGACATCGTCACCGCGTTATGACCTTGCCTTTGCACTCGATCTTCACCGCGCGGAATGTGAGTTCCTGACCGGCGATTCGGTTGCCGCAGACGAACGCATGGCCAGCCTTGCACGCCGTGCCGCCACGCTTGTTGACTTGGCCGCCGTGACACAGATGCGGCTCGAGTTGTTCATGGCGATAGGGCAGCGCAATCGGGCCGTTCAGGCAGGGCTCGACTACCTGGAACGCGCGGGCATTTACTGGTCGGCACAGCCAACCGACGACCAAGTGCGCCACGAATACGCTGCGCTGTGGCGGCGACTGGGAGAACATCCGATCGAGTTGCTGCGCGCTCTGCCGCAGATGACAGACCCGGTTGCGAACGGAACGATGGATGTGCTGGCAGGGCTAATGCAGCCGGCCTGGTATTCCGACGAAAATCTGCGTTCGCTCGTCATTGGCCGCATGGTCAATCTCAGCCTCACGCACGGCAACAGCGATGCGTCGTGTCTTGCCTACGTGTGGCTCGGCATGATTCTCGGCCCGCAGTTTGGCGACTACGCGCTGGGTTTCCAATTCGGCCAACTTGGCATGGCGTTGGAAGAGGGGTGCCGGCTCAACCGCTTCAAGGCCCGCGTCCATCAGGTGTTCGGCGGCTACGTCATGCAATGGACGCAGCCTCTCCACGCCGCTCGCAGCGTTGTGCGGCGCGCGTTCGATATCGCGAGCAAGTTTGGCGATCTGACATACGCATCGTTTGCGCGCAGCAACAACATGATTTCGCATTTGCTCGCCAGTGGCGACCCGCTGGCCGATGTGCAACGGGAAGCCGAAGGTGCTATCCAGTTTGCGCGCCAAGCAGCGTTTGGTTTTGTGATCGACCAGGTTGCGCCGCCGCTCCAGCTGGCCAGGACATTGCGAGGCCAGACCGCAGTGCTCGGCACGTTTGACGACGGCGGGTTCAATGAAGCGCAGTTCGAGCAGCGCTTGCAGACCGATGCGCGTCTGACGCTTCCGAGTTGCTGGTACTGGATTCGCAAGCTGCAGGCGCGGTGCCTTGCTGGCGACCACGTTGCTGCACTGGAAGCCGCCCGCAAGGCGGAACGGCTGCTGTGGACGTCGCCTTCGTTTTTCGAGCAGGCGGAGTATCACTTCTATGCAGCGCTTGCACTCGCCGGCAGTTGCCCTACGGCAGAGCCGAGCGACCAGCCAACGCGCATGCAAGCCCTGGAACGGCACCATCGGCAACTGCAGATCTGGGCAGACCACTGTCCTGAAAACTTCGGAAACCGCGCGGCACTCGTGGGGGCCGAGATCGCGCGCCTGATCGGACGTGAATCGGAGGCCATGCAGCTGTACGAGGAAGCCATCCATTCAGCGCGCGATAACGGCTTTGTCCATAACCAGGCGCTCGCCAACGAACTGGCTGCACGCTTCTATGCTGCACGGGGGTTCGAGAAGATTGCCCGCGTGTATCTGCAGGAGGCCAGACATGGCTATCAGCGCTGGGGCGCGGATGGCAAGGTGCGGCAACTGGAGGCGTTGCATCCGGACCTTGTCGGGCCCGGACCGGTACCCGCGGCCACAGCCACGATCGGTAGACCTGTGGAGCATCTTGACCTGGCCACGGTGATTGCCGTCTCGGAAGCCGTCTCGGGGGAGGTCGTGTTTGACAAGCTGCTCAATACGCTCATGCGCACGGCAATCGAACAAGCCGGCGCGCAACGCGGGCTGTTGGTATTGCTGCAAGGGACACTGCCGACCCTCGCCGCCGAGGCGGTCACGTGCGGCACGAGCATCACCGTGAAGTGCCAGGAAGGCGACGTGACTGCTGACGCGCTGCCCATATCGATGCTCCATCACGTCTTGCGCACGCACGAAAATGTCGTGCTGCACAATGCCGCGGCAGTGGGGCCGTTTGCCGACGACCCGTATATCAAGCAGCAGCAGGCGCGCTCGATCCTGTGCTTGCCGCTGCGCACGCATGCCAAGCTGATTGGCGTGCTGTATCTGGAGAACAACCTGGCCTCCAGCGTATTCGCGGCAGGCCGGACGGCGGTATTGAAGCTGCTCGCATCACAGGCGGCGATCGCGCTCGAAAACAACCGCCTGTATCGGGATCTTGAACAGCGTGAGGCCAGAATCCGAAGACTCGTTGACGCCAACATTATCGGTATCTGCATATGGCACTTTGATGGCACCGTGCTGGACGCCAACGAAGCACTGCTGCGGATGGTCGGCTACGAGCAAACTGACCTCGCTGCGGGGCACCTGCGTTGGACGGACATGACGCCTGGCGAATGGCGTGATCTGGATGCGAAACTGGCGCAGGAGTTCAGGCAAACGGGCATCGTGCCTCCGTTTGAGAAGGAACTCTTCCACAAGGATGGCAGTCGCGTGCCCGTTCTGATCGGCTGCGCAAACTTCGGCGATGACACGCGTCAAGGTGTGGCGTTCGTACTCGACCTGACGGAGCGCAAGCGCGCCGAACAGGCGCTGCACTGCGCGCAGTCCGACCTGACGCACATGACACGGGTAACCACCCTGAGCGCATTGACCGCCTCGATTGCCCACGAGGTCAACCAGCCTCTGGCCGCCATTGTCACGAATGCAAGCGCGGCGTTACGCTGGCTGGCACGGCAACCGCCGGACCTGCAGGAAGCGCGGGGAAGGGTGGAGCGCATCGTCGAGGATGGCCATCGGGCCGATGCCGTGATCAAGGGCGTGCGTGCGCTCTTGAAGAAATCCGGTACGGCGATGACGCAAGTCGACGTCAACAGCCTGATTGCGGATACCCTGACCCTGATCCGCAGCGAAGTGGTCCGTCATCAGATCGTCTTGCGGATGGAACTGGCGCCGGAACTGCCGCCTGTCATGGGCGATCGCGTGCAGTTGCAGCAGGTGCTGCTCAACCTGCTGATGAACGGTATCGAGGCCATGATTGACGCGGCCGAAGCGCCGCGCGAACTCTCGATGAGGTCAACGTACATCGCTTCCGGAAGCGTCGAGATTGCCGTAGGGGATGCCGGTACAGGACTTGCGCCGTCCATGGCGGAGCAGGTGTTCGACGCCTTCTACACCACCAAGCCCGATGGCCTTGGCATGGGCCTGGCCATCTGCCGACAGATTGTCGAGGCCCATGGAGGCAGCTTACGGGCCGAGGCGAATGCGCCGCGCGGTGCGGTATTCCGGTTCACACTGCCTGCTGACGCCCAGCGCGGCCGCCACGATGCTAGTGGCCCCGACGCCTATTTCACGACTCCAATCTCCTTAGACGAACCATGAACATGCCCCCACCTCCAACGGTTGAAGCGCTTTGCACCCGCGTGCGGACTGCCTTGCTCAAACTGCATCGCACGCTCGTCGACCTGGAGCGCCGCCATTACGAGAAAGTGCATGGCCGCCAATCGGCCGGCGAATTTCTCCAGGTGATGGCCTATGATGCCTCCATGAAATGGCTGGAGCCGCTAAGCCAGCTCATCGTCATGCTTGACGAAGCCCTGGACGAAAAGAGCACCCTCGACATAGCACCGCGCGTGGTGGCCGCACGGGCGCTCGACCTGCTCAGCCTTGAGCGCGATCGCACTGATGCATTCTCCGTCCGCTATCAGCATCACTTCGATCACTCTGCAGAGCTGGTGATAGAGCACGCGTCACTGGTGCAACTGCTTAATACCGTGGGCTAAGGCACCTGTACGTTGGTCTGGTGTCGCTCGCCCCGCGCTGCGGCCATACTGGCCTGATTACCCATCTCAATCGATCCGCCGCCAGCCTATGCAATCCAACACCGCCAATCCGGAGAACATCGTCACCAGCATCATCGTCCATGAAGTGGCGCCCGATGCCGCAGAGGCCTACGAAAGCTGGCTTGCCGACATTCGCGTGGCCTGCGCGGCGTTTCCCGGCTATCTCAGCACCGACGTCATTCGCCCCGTGGGCGCCAGTCTGGAATACGCGACGATCCTTCGCTTTGCCGATTTCGAGAGCTTGAGCGGCTGGATGGAATCGGATGTGCGTCACCAGTTCATCGAGCGGATGCAGGCATCGCTACGGCAGGGCGATCGCTACGAGATCAAGACGGGACTCGATTTCTGGTTCACGCCCAAGAACCAGCCGGTGAAGGTTCCGACCGCGTGGAAACAATGGCTGGTGACGTGGAGCGCGATCTTACCTTTGACCATCGTTGTGCCTTGGATTGTCGTGCCTGTGCTTGCGCATCTGGAGGTCGCCCAGGATTCGATCATTCACAAGGCGGCCGTCACAGCCGTTGTCGTGTTTCTGATGGTGTATGTGGTGATGCCTCGCTATACGCGCCTGGTTAAGCCGTGGCTGTTCAAATGAGGTTCTAGGCTTTGCAGCCGCGCGGGAACACATTGGCTAAGGCGTCATGTGCTAGTGGGCGGCGAGGTGGGCGTTGCTTTGATCGTGCGGATAGGTACATCCATCCGTGCACAGCAACCGGAACAGCCATCCTGATTGAGAGCCAGGGCGGCTCCGAAGTCCTGCAGCGCCGCGACGTGCCGATGCCGCAGCACGGCCCCGACAACATCGTCGTCAAGGTCGCCTTTGCCGACATCCACTTCTCAGACACAGCACTCGCTCAGGCCGCCACTGTCCCCACGGCGATTTGCCTCGGCCTATAGAGCCGAGTATGCAACTCGTCCAGGTGTGCCAGCCCTTGTTTGATTAGGGACATCGGCAGGTAGCTGAAGCACAGCCGCACGTGGTCGAGGCTAGTCGGGCCGTAGTGCCGGCCGTGCACCAGGCGCACATCGTGCTCGCGGCGGGCGGCGTCGATGAAGGCCTGCGCATCGGTGCCGGCCGCCAGCCGAACCCAGAACGAGAACCCGCCGCGTGGCACGGTGTAGTCGGGCTGGCAGAAGCGGCTGGCTTGAAGCTGCTTGTGCACAGCATCGCGTTTGGCGCGGTAATGCAGGCGCAGCCGCGCGATGTGCGTATCGAGCACGTCCGACTGCATCAGCCCAAGCACCACGTTGCTTACGATCGGGCTCACGCCGCCGTCGCACTTGAGCCGTGCGAGTTGGCTGACGATCTCGGGTTCCGCGAGTACCCAGCCTACGCGCAGGCCCGGCCCAGCCACCTTCGAGATGCTGTGCACATTGATCACGTTACCGCCCGCCGGAAGCCATTCGGCGGGGCCATCGTAGGGCAGTTCGGCGTAGACCAGATCCTGCACCAGCGGCACACCATGCTGCGCCAGCAGCGCGGCCACCCGGGCCATGTGTGCGCGTGGCATATGGCGGCCGGTCGGATTGTGGAAGGCAGGCGTGGTGTAGTACAGCCTCACCCTGTGCGTGTGACGCAGGGCGGCTTCCAGCGCATCCAGATCGACGCCGTCCGCGCCCATGCCGAGCTGCACAATGGTCGCCCCCGCCACCGAGAACGTGCGTAGCGCGCCCAGGTACGATGGGTCTTCGGTCAGCACGACGTCACCGGGATCCAGGTACAGGTCAGCCAGCAACTGCACCGCCTGCGAGGCCCCGTTTGTCAGAATCACCTGTTCCTTCCGCGCGCCGTAACGCAGCGCGATTTGCGTGCGCAGCTCCGGAAGGCCCTGCGCGTCGGTGTACTGCGGAAGGTCGGCTGCCGATACGCCGGTGGCGGTGTCGAAGGCATCCGGCCAGGCAAGCTCTGTGAACAGGGCTGGGTCCGGCAAGCCGTAGGCGAAGTTGATGGCATGCTTGCCGCCCGAGTAGTCGAACGCGGCAAAGTCTTGCGACAGGCGGCTGCGGTGCGAGGGGATCAGGTTCATGGGGTCAGGCGGGCATTGGCATGGCGGCGTGGTCAGGGCGAAAGCGCTCGTTGTAGGCTGCGATGAAGCTGGCGGGCACCGGCACACTGAAGTAGGGGAAGTCAGCCGGGGCTTTTGGCAGGGCAGGCTGCACGATGGGCTCGTTGAGTGAGGGCCGCCACGCTGCGCCAAAGAAGTGCTGACCGTAGCGGATCGCTAGCGCCGGCACCACCGGATACAGCAGGCTCAGGAACGCCGACACGACTTCCGGTTTCCATGCGCCCGCACTCTCATGTGTTAACCCCGACGCCTCGAAATACGCATCGATGGCGTCCAGTGCATCCCAGAAGCGCACGTCTTCGATGGCACGGGCGTAGCACTGGGTGAGGTCGCGAAGCGCGGGCGACAGGCCACTGGCATCTACGGTGCACGCGCCCTCGGCATAGCGGCGCAGCGCGTCTTCCCAGGTGCGCAGATGCGTGGCGGCGGCAATGAGCCCGTCGATCTGGAAATCGTTGTCGTTACCGCCAAACGGTTTGGCTACGCGCGCCAGTGCGTAGCGCAGGACGCTGGGCTCCAGTTCGCGTGCCACCTCGTCAGCCCAGAGCGCGTGGTTGCGGCTGGTGGAAAACTTCTCGCCTTCGAGCTTGTAGAAATCCTGGATCGAATGGTGATCGGGGATGGGGTAGCCGCGCGCGAGCAGGGCGCCGCTCACGCCCACCGTGTAGTAGAAGCGGTTGTCCTGGCCCATGAAGAACAGCAGGTGCGTGTCAGGGTCATGTAGCACGGTTTCAGCGTCCAGACCGTCACGGGCGCATTGTTCGCGGATGCCTGTGTCGTAACACCACAGGCCTTCGAACCAGGTGAGCAGCGTCTGTCCGGCCACGGCGTCGGGCTGGTCGAGCGCGACCCCACGACTGAAGTGGCGTGACATCGGCAGTGCGTGGGCATCGCTAGCCAGCCAGGCGCGCTCCTTTTCGCGGATCACCTCGGGCCACGCGCTCTGCGCAATGGCTTCATCCAGCGCCTGCGCCAACTTCGGCACGTTGAGGACCGCGTGGAGGATCGGCCGCAACGTGAGTGCGTTGCCGCACGTCGTGTGCCGCGCGTTTTGCAACGTGGCGTGTTGGACGGCCAAGCCGCAGTTTTCGCACAGGTTGCTGTCGGTGGGCGCGCCGCAAGCCGGGCAGTTGCCGGCGGCCAAAGAGTCGGCGACGAACTCGTCGCAGTGCGTGCAGTAGAGCTGCACGCCGTCGCGCACATCAACGTAGCCGGCGTCCTGAAGCTCGCGGAAGATCGCCAGGGCATTGTTCTTGTGGGCGTCACTGGAAGTCCGCACGAACACGTCGGGTGTGATCTGAAGCGCGTGCATGCACTGCAGGATTTCATCGATGTGCATCTGCGCGACGTCGTCGACTGGGCGACCGAGCTTGCGGGCCTTCACGAGGGTGTAGGTGCCGTGTTCGTCGGCGCCAGTGACGTGGTACGCCCGGTGGCCGGCCATGCGCTGGAAGCGCACGAAGATGTCCGTCAGTAGGTAGACGCCGCCGATATGGCCAAGGTGCAGCTTGCCATTGGGGCAGGGCGGTGCGGGGCAAACGAAGTAGGTACGCATATCGGTCAGGTCAGTCCCACCAGATGGAGAGGAATTTGAGGCTGGCGTTCGGATCGGTATTGCGGATGGCGTGCTTCTGGTGCGGCGGCATGTAGAACAGCGTCGATTCCCCCACTGGGCGGATCTGGCCGTCGGCTTCGAACTCGCCGCGCCCCGAGATGAGAACCCACAGCTCGTGCTCATGGTGCGCGTGCAGATCGACCGCGCCGCCCGGCACCACTTCAACTACGGACGTGCCGAACTGCGTCTGCAGGCCCTGCGGCAGGTGCTCCAGCAGGCGGCAGACCAGCACGCCGTACTCCGGCCGCATCATCGTGCGGTCGATCTGCTTCGTGTACACGTGTGCACTCCCGGGGTTGGCGGCTTATTCGCGGTAGAAGATGCCGTTGGACACCTTCAGGTTGTCCATGTCCGCCACCTTGCCCTCGGGCGGGTTGTAGGCGCGCTTCATGCGGTTGTATTCGGCACGCGTCGGGCCACCGGTAGAGGCGCGCTGAAACACCAGATACAGCGTGCGGCGCGAGCGGTCGCTTTTGTTGGGCTGCGAATAATGCGGCGCGTAGTCGTCGAAGATGAAGATGTCGCCGGCCTTCCAGGGCGTCGGTTCCCACGTGAAGGTGTCGGCCACCTCGGGGTGGATCACGCCGCCCGCGTTCATCGGAAACACGCCTTCCTTGTGACGGCCCGGCGTGAAGTACAAGCCCCCGTTGTTCGGGTCCGAATCGTCGATGCCGATGGCGACGACTGCGTGCACCATGCGGTCCGGAATCTTGTGTGGGATGTGGTAGATGTCCTGGTGCGGACGGTAGCCGCCGCTGTCCGGGTACTTGAAGATCAGCAGCTCCTTGAGCATGCGCGTGTCTTCGTCAAGCAGCGTCTCGACGGCGCTGCGGATGCGGCCATCGGCCAGCAGCGCTTCGCGCAAGGCATCGTTGTAGTCGAGAAAGTTCTCGACCTTGGAGATGATCTTGCTGCCTTCGTTGGTTTTCTCGAACCACATCATCCATTTGTCGTCGCTCACATTCCAGCGGCCGACCTCGTCGACCAAGTTGGAAATGCGCTCGCGCGCGGCCGCGTCGAAGAAGCCTTCCAGCCTGAGATACCCGTCCTGGTGCCACTTTTCTTGTTGCGCTTCAGTCAGCATACAAAACACCCTCCTTGAGAAGACAGACGAAGGCCGCGGCTCAGTGCACGGCCGGTGCGGCTACCCGCACACGCAGCGTGGCCAGCAGCACGACGTTGATGGCCACCGCGCCGAGTAGCGCGAGCAACATGGCGTCGGGGCCCGAGTGGCGGATCAGATGACCGCCGATGAACGGAAACCCGAACAGCCCGATGAAGTAGGCCAGCGTGAAGATCTGCGAGGTAACGGGCACCGACACGCCTTGTTCACCGGCCAGGTTGACCGCCATGCCGTTGAGCGTGGAGTAGCTCAGCCCGTAGCCCGTGGCGAAGACCACCGTGGCCGCCACGTACAGCAGCGTGCTGCCTGTGTTGGCGATGAACAGCGCCAGCGATGCGGCCGTCGCCACGAACAGCAGCAGGGCCAGCCGCTGCACCGGCATGCGCCCCATCACGCGCGCCAGCGAAAAACGCAGTGCCACGCTGGTTGCCGTGAAGGCCAGGAAGAAGAGATCGGGCCGCAGGTGGCGTGATTCGGCATACACGCTCTGGTAGGTCGACAGCCCCGCAAAGATGCACGCGGCAAACACGATCATGGCGATGGGCGCGACGGTGCGCTCGCTCAGTAGTGCCAGGGTTTCACGCGCGGTGATAGCCACACGCGTCATCGGCAGGCAGGGCGCAGGGGCCATGGCACGCCGTGCCGCTTCCACGCATATCGCCGCTACCACGCAGGCCGCCGCAAACATCACGTAGACGGCCGCGACTGAGCCGGTGTATTGCGCCAGCAGGCGGCTAAGCGGCGTGGCCAGTCCGAGGCCCGCCATCTGCGCGCCCGACACGATGGTCAGATATTGGATGCGCGCGGCCGGTCGCAAGTGGTGGATGATCTGCAGCGGCGCCAGGATGAAGAACACCGACCAGCCCACGCCCACCAGCATGCCGCCCACGTACGCCGCACGCGCGTCGATTGCTACACCGGCAAAGCCCAGCATGGCCAGCGCCATGGCCAGCGATGCACCCGCGATGGTCGGCATCACACCGATGCGTTGGGCCACCCATCCCGCGAAGCAGCAGCACACAATGGTGGCGATCATCCCGCTGGAGATGACGGCACCCGCCGCGGCGCTGTTCATGCCATGCGCCTTTAGGTAATCCGGTAACAGGAAGCTGGTGCCATAAGCAGCCGCAATCACGATCGATGCGACTAGGAACGGCACGAAGGCACGCAGCTCCAGCGTGTCGGGCAGCAGGTCAGCATGTGGGGCCAGCGTGCTGACTGGCCGGTTGCGGGCGGCAGAGAGGGAAGCGGCGGTCATGCGAAGGCGGCGTGGCGGCGTAGGTGCGGGATGGCGTCAAAGCCAAGGCTGAGATCAACCTCGGCGGCGTCCTCGGATTGGTCTAGGGCGCCGAGCAGTTGCTGGTCCGGCACGTCTGGATAGAACGCGTGCCCGAGCAGGCTGTTGATGATGCGGCTGTTGCGATACGCCACCAATGAGAGGTTGACGCTTTGCAACCCGTGTTGCACGCGGCCTTGGTTTTGTAGGTAGACCGGACCGGGCATGCCCTGCGCGAAGCGCACGGCGTAATCGTGGCCGAGGTCGGGCAGACCATCTTCCAAGCAGGCGCCGGCCAGCAGCGTTTGCAGGAAGGGCGGCATGCACGGTTGGAAGCCGGTTGCCAGCACGATGCGTTCGGCCTGGATGCGGCAGCGGTGCGGCGTGGTGAGCGAGGCCAGTCCCACCTGCCAGCGTTCGTCGCGACGGGTGACGTCTTCCATCGCCACACCGGGCAGCAGGCGGAAGCTGTCGGCGAGCGTGCCGGCCACGCTTCGTTCGTACAGCACGTCGTACAGGCGGTTGCACAACTCGGCCGAGATGCCGTCGCTGGTAAGTTTCTCGGCCTCGACAATGGTGCGGCGCTGGCGGATGGGCAGGGCGTGGAAGCGCCGGTTGTAGCCCGGCATGTACGCTTCGTTGACGAAGGCGTTGTCGTCCATGG
The DNA here is from genome assembly GCA_039592975.1 of Ralstonia sp. Taxonomy (GTDB): domain Bacteria; phylum Pseudomonadota; class Gammaproteobacteria; order Burkholderiales; family Burkholderiaceae; genus Ralstonia. Next base: position 139,917 of record JBCNQE010000004.1, read on the forward strand.
CAAACAGGTTGGCCCGCGAGGTGACCCACGTGATGCGCGCCGCTGGCGCATGCTCGAGCATGTGTTCGACCACCTCGGCGCCGCTTTGGCCGCCGCCTACCACCAGCACTTCTTCGCCCGCGCGAATTGGTGGGCGATCAAGGTAGTTGGCCACGTGATAGACGGTGTCGCCCAGCCATGAGCGGGCGCTGGCCGGGATCTTCGGCTCCACGCCCACGCCCATCACGATGGCGCGCGCATGGTAGGTGCCAGCGCGCGTACTGACGCGATAGCCGCCAGCCACGGGCACGATGTCGATCACCTCCTCACCAAAGCGCAGCGTGCCCAGCTGCTGCGCAACCCACTGGTAGTAATCCGTGAACTCACGCCGCGAGGTGGAGGCGCTGCGCTTGTTGACGAAGCTGTAGAGTCGCCGGTGCACCGCTAGGTAGTTGAGGAAAGAGTAGGGGCTGGTCGGGTCGACCAGCGTGACGCAGTCCTTGAGCGGCGAGACTTGCAGCCGACCGTTAGGCAGCATGAGTCCTGGGTGCCAGCAGAAGGCGTCGCGTTTTTCCAGGAACAGTGCCCGCAGCGGTGTGGGCGCAATCAGTGCTGCCAGGCTGAGGTTGAACGGGCCGATCCCGATACCAATGACGTCCAGCATGTCCATGTGGGGCTTCCTGCAGGTCTGGTGATGAGCGACGCCGACGACGGCGGGCGAAAGACGAGATGCGCGGTGCGGTGAAGGTGTGTCGAGCGCTCAGGCCCGAACACATCGGCCGCGATGCGGCGGCAGGTGGGCCATGGCGGCCACTGAATCAATGCGTGCAAAGTGCACGGCGCTGCTGGCGGGGTTCAAGGACTTCATGCGGATATTCACCTGTCGGGTGCGCTGCTGGATAGCCAATCCCCCTGGCTGTGTGCGCCGTCCTTGCGCATCGCTTTTTGTTTGGACTGCCGCAAAAGTAGAAAACTCGTAAGCCGTCCGCAAGACAACGGCACTGTGAAGATTTTTTCTGCCAGAGAAAAATGATGCGCAGCTCCATTGTTCGGTCTACACAGGACGGATAGGGAGTCATGCTGGGAAACTGGCGCTACCGCCGTCGGTGGGCGGTGCGCTTGATCGCTACGTGGGGAAGCGAGGGTTGCCGGTCACACGGGGCGCGTTGGGAGACGAAGACGCCATTGATCGGCGGAGGGGACCGGATGCTGCCGTGACTAGTCCAGGACGGAAGACAGAATGATTCAGTTTGACGGGCTTGCCATTGAACCAACCTTTTGTGGGTGGCTGCAATTTTACATAATGCAAATTATGAGTCGAGTGGATAGCGCCCAACGCCCAAACCATCAACCCTCCATCCGCGCAAACTGCCTCCGATACTCGGCCGGACTCACACCCACTTTCCTGCGGAAATGATGCCGCATGGTGGTCGCTGTCCCGAGCTCGGTACGCGTGGCGATCTGCTCGATCGAAAGTCGTGAGCTTTCCAGCAATTCACGCGCGACATCAAGACGCTGATGCGTGATCCTTTCCACAGGCGTTACGCCGATGGTTGCCCGAAACCTGCGCAAGAATGTGTGCTCGCTCATGGCTGCCAAGCGCGCCAACTCGCTGATCCTAAGCGGCTCGGCTTTCCCGTGAAACTCATGGCCGGCGGCATGACCGGCTGGATCGATGAGGGGTTCCCGGTGGCGCAGCACCCCTAGCCCGACACGGCGGCGCTAGCGAAACGGTTACTCAGCCAGCGCCGCCATGGTTCCGATCCGCTTCGGTACGCCTGCCACGATCGTCGCGACCGCAACCGCCAGGACCACGGCCGCCCCGATAAACACGCCCGCTGCGCCATTAGCATCAAACACGACACCGCCTACCGCGGCGCCCGTTGCAATCGCAAGCTGCACAGCCGCGACGATCAGACCGCCCGCTGTTTCCGCTTCATCCGGTACGGTACGCGTGACCCACGTCGACCAGGCGACCGGCACGCCGCCGAATGCCATCCCCCACAGCGCGACGAGCACCGCATCCATGACCGGAGCTTGGCCCAGTGCGACGAGCGCAATGCCGAGCACGACCATCAGCGCGGGCATGGCGATCAGCATCGGCCGCAGCCGGTGTTCGAGCACACGGCCTGCGAGCGATGTGCCGACGAAGTTGGCGATACCGTAGCCGAGCAAAATCGCCGACAGCCCGTTCACGCCGACACCTGCCACCTGCTCCAGGAACGGCCGCAGGTAGGTGAAGAACGCAAAGTGGCCGGTAAACACGAGGATGGTGGCGAACATCCCAAGGCCAACGGTTGGCCGGCGCAGCACGTCAATCAGTGTGCGCAGCCGCGTTGTGCCGCTGGGCGCCATCGACGGCAGCGTCATGGCCTGTGACAGGAAGGCGATGCCGCCAAGCGCCGCCGCAGCCAGAAACACGTTGCGCCAGCCGATTAGATGGCCGAAGTAGCTGCCAAGCGGCGCGGCGGCGATGGTCGCCACGGCCACGCCGCTAAAGATGATCGACAGCGCGCGCGGCACCATGGCGGCGGGCACCAAGCGCATTGCGGTAGCCGTCGCCATCGTCCAGAAGCCGCCGAGTGCGATGCCCAGCACAACGCGGCCGATCAGGATCATCGTCAGGTTGGCCGCAAACGCCACCGCAAGATTCGATGCCACGAGCAGCACTGAAAACGCCAGCAACACGCGTCGCCGGTCAATCTTGCGCGTTGCGGCGGCCGTCAGCAGGCTGGTGATGAGCGCGATCGTTGCCGTGGCGGTAACGGCCTGCCCGGCAACGCCCTCCGTCACGCCAAGGCTTTCCGCCATGGGCGTGAGCAAGCTTGCCGGCAGAAATTCGGCTGTGACAAGGCCGAACACGCCAAGCGCCATCGCGAAAACCGCGCCCCAGGCGGGTTCGTGGGGAGCCGCCATCGGGTCGGCCGTGGAAATTCCGGGATTCATGCGTCGGTCCGTATCAGGGGAAACACCAATGAGACCGTATCGTAGGGAACCATGGCAGGACGGTCTATGACATACAATCCGTGATTATTGATCAATCGTCCGAAAAGGATGCCTGGGATGTCCGAGCCATGTCCGAGCCATCAACGCCTTCCCTGCCCCACGTGCACGACCTAGTCAGCGAGCTGCTGCTGGGCATGCGGCTGAGCGGCGTCCAGTACCGCCGCATTCAGGTTGCGCGGCCGTTCGGTGTGAGCTTTGGCGATGCGCCGGGCCGCGCGCAGTTTCATTTCGTCGGGCGTGGGCCCGTGCTGCTGCGTGACGCGGCCGGCATGACGATACGCCTCGAAGCCGGTGACGCGATCCTGCTGCCGCGCGGCACCATGCACGCGCTGGTGTCCGATGCCGATGCGCCCTGCCAAGCCATCGACCGTTTCGAGGCCGCGAAGATCTGCGAGTCGGTGGCGTCGGTCGGTGCTTCGACGGAGCCCGCAGCAGGCGACGCGCTCATCTTCAGCGCGTGCATGGAGTTCGACCTTGGCGGCATGCAGCCGCTGGTCGGCACGATGCCGGAGTTCATGCACGTCGGCACCCTGCTCGCCCGCTATCCGGAAATCCGCCCGATGCTCGACGCGATGGAGCGCGAGTCCTGCTCCGAGCGCGCGGGCTTTGCCGGCATCCTGGCGCGCCTCGCAGACGTGGTCGCCGCGTTTATCGTGCGTGGCTGGGTCGAGTGCGGCTGCGGCGATGCAACGGGCTGGGTACAGGCGCTGCGCGAGCCTAAGTTGGGTCGCGCGATCGTCGCGCTGCATCGTGATCCGGGCCGCAACTGGAGTGTGGCCGAGTTGGCCACCGAGGCCGGCGTCTCACGCTCGGTGTTTGCCGAGCGCTTTCTTGCGGCAACGGGGATGACGCCGGTGCGCTACCTGACCGAGCTACGGATGCGGCTTGCCGCGCAGTGGATTGCGCGCGACCGCGAGGCGATTGAAACCGTCGCGTATCGGCTCGGCTATGGTTCGCTGGCTGCATTCAGCCGCGCGTTCAAGCGGGTGGTCGGCCAGCCGCCGGGAGCGGTGCGCGCGCAGGCCGATGCGTGAGTTAAACGGTAGCGCCGAGGGCGACGGCACTGCGCGACGTGCCGAATTGCCTTGCTGAGCGGACTACGCGGGCGCTTCCAGATCGGCGATCACCGCTGCCAGGAATCTTGCCGCTTCACCGCCGGTGACCACACGGTGGTCGAATGTCAGGCTTAGCGGCAAGACACGGTGGACGGCAGGCGCGCCATCGGCCGCAACCACCTGCTCGTGAATGCGCCCTGCACCCAGAATCGCCACCGTGGGCGGCACGACAATCGGCGCGGCATATTTACCCGCGATCATGCCGAAGTTCGACAGCGTGATCGTGTTGCCGCGCAACTCTTCTGGTGGAATCTTGCGCGCCTTGATGTCGGCACGCATGCGATCCAGCCCTGCGCGCAGGTCGGCGGCATCCCGATGCGCTACGTTGCGCAGTACGGGCACGAACAAGCCATCCGGCAAATCCACGGCGATCCCTACGTCGATTTTTTCCAGCACGTGGCGTCGCCCGGCATTGCCGTCAAACCAGGCATTCAAGCCGGGCACCGCGCGGCAGCCGGCCACCAGCGCGCGGATCAGGCGGATGGTCACGTCGGTGCCCGGCGCCCAGGCGTGAATGTCAGCGTCGTCGATGACGGTGGCGGCAGCCACTTCGTTCTGCGCGCGGGCCATGTTCTGGGCCATCGCGCGGCGTACCCCGCGCAGGACTTCGGGTGGGCCGAGGTCGGCAAAGGTCTTGGCGGCGCGCTCGACATCTGCGGCGGTGATCACGCCGTCCGGTCCTGATGGGGTGACCATCGCCAGGTCGACATCCAGCTTGCGCGCCAGCGCCCGAACGGCGGGCATCGCCTTGATGCCACCGGCACCGGCGCCTGCGGCCCCTCGGGTACCCTGCCCCACCACGGCGGGCGCTTCGTGCACCACGTGCTGCCCTGCCGGCATCTGGCCGACCACGGTGCCCGCATCGGCGTCATCCCCGCCGGCGCCTTCAAAGGCCACCAGCGCTGCGCCAAGGTGCACGATGTCGCCAGGCTGGCCGAACAGCTTGGCAATGCGGCCGGATTGCGGCGACGGAATCTCCACGATCGCCTTGGCTGTCTCCACCGATACGAGCGGCTGATCCGCCTGAATGGCATCGCCAACCTTGACGTGCCATTCCACGATCTCCGCCTCTTGCAGCCCTTCGCCGAGGTCCGGCAGTTTGAAGACGATCATCGTTCAGGCACCCTCCATCGTTTTCCTGACTGCCGCGAGAATGCGCTCCACGCTCGGCAGGTAATGGTGTTCGAGCCGGGGCAGCGGCATGACCACGTCGTAGCCCGTCACGCGTTGCACGGGCGCCAGCAGTGAATACAAGCCGTGCTCGGCAATGTTGGCTGCAATCTCTGCGCCCACGCCCGATGTGCGCGCGGCCTCGTGCACGATCACGCAGCGGCCCGTCTTGGCCACAGACGCCAGGATCGATTCCATATCCAACGGCTTGAGCGTGGCCACGTCGATGACCTCGGCGGCGATGCCCTCTTCGGCAAGTTTGTCAGCGGCGGCCTGTGTTTCCTGCAGCGCACCACCCCAGCTCACGAGCGTGACGTCGGTGCCGTCGCGCAGCACGAAGCAGGTGTCCAGTGGCAGGGCCTGACCGTCGTCCTGCACCGGCTGCTTGAACACGCGATACAACCGCGTCGGCTCGAAGAAGATCACCGGGTCCGGATCACGAATGGCGGCCAGCAGCAGCCCATACGCCCGTGCCGGAGACGACGGCACCACCACGCGCAACCCCGGGATATGCGTGAACAGCGCCTCCGGGCTTTCTGAATGGTGCTCGGGCGCGTGGATGCCGCCGCCGCTTGGCGCGCGGATCACCATCGGGCACGACAGGCGCCCACGTGTGCGATGCCGCAGCCGCGCCGCATGGTTGAGGATGTTGTCGATGGCCGGATAGATAAAACCGCTGAACTGGATTTCGACCACAGGCTTGAGCCCGACGGCCGCCATGCCGATGGCTGTGCCGGCCAGCGCGGTTTCTGCCAGCGGGCTGTCGAGCACGCGCTGCGGCCCGAAGCGCGCCTGCAGGCCCACCGTGGCGCGGAACACGCCGCCGTTAACGCCAATGTCTTCGCCCAGCAGCACGACGGATGGGTCATGCTCCAGCGCGTGCGCCAGCGCCAGATTGACGGCTTCGACGAGGTTGACGTCAGCCATGGCGGCCCCCATTGGCGGCAAACGCCAGCGCCATGGCGCGTTGCCATTCCAGCGCAGTCGGCAGCGTTGCATACAGGTGGTCGAACATGGCGTCCGGCCCGGGCTGGCCGACGGCCTGGTAGGCCGCCACGCCTTCTTCCACCTGCGCGTAGCAGGCGCGGCCGAGCTGCTCTTCCTGCGTCTTGTCCCACGCATTCACGCTGGTCAGGTATTTGCGCAGCCGCAGGACGGGTTCGGCGTCCCAGGCTTGCTTGACGATGTCGGAATCACGATAGCGCGTGGCGTCGTCGGCCGTGGTGTGGTCGCCCAACCGGTAGGTCACCGCTTCGATGAGGGTGGGGCCGCCCCCTGCCCTGGCCTTGTCCAAGGCTTCCTGCGCCGCTTGGCGCACGGCAATCACATCGTTGCCATCCACCTGCTGGCCAGCGATGCCGGCGGCAATGGCTTTCTGCGCCAGCGTCTGTGCAATGGTCTGGCGGCTGCGCGGTACCGAAATCGCCCATTGGTTGTTGTTGATGACGATCACCAGCGGTGCGTTCCACACGCCTGCGCAGTTCATGCCTTCGTAGAAGTCACCTTTGGAGGTGCCGCCGTCGCCGAGGATCGTGACGGCCACGCGCGGCTCACCGCGCAACAGGAACGCATACGCCGCGCCCGCCGCGTGGCAGACCTGGGTGCCGATCGGTACGCAGTTCGGAAAATCGTTGGGCACCGCGCTGAACTGGCTGCCACGCTCGTCACCGCCCCAGTACAGCAGGCTCTCGGCCATGGTGACGCCGCGCAGCAATTGCGCGCTGTGGTCTCGGTAGGACGGGAACAGCACGTCATCCGGCAGCATGACGCTCGCCACGCCCACGCCAATCGCCTCTTGCCCCACGGATGAGGCAAACGTGCCGAGCTTGCCGGTGCGCTGAAGCGCAACCGCCTTGGTGTCGAACGCGCGGGTGAGCACCATCGCGCGATACAGCGCGAGGAGCGTCTGCATGTCTTGTGCAAACGCTGGGAGGGGCTGAACCGGCTTGCCCTCGCGGTCCAGGTATTGCAGGAAGTCGATCTGAAAGCTGCCGACCGTGGTCATGACTGCAGCCCCCTGTTCTTTTGGTCTTCTTCCCACACTAGACGTTGGGCGAACGAAAACAAGCCCAGCCGTTTGGCTGAGGAACGGAGGGGCTCCTTTTTTTGCGGCGCAGCGTAGCGCGTTCAGGCTCCGGTGGGTTGCGCCGTTACGGCTTGGCGGCACTGGCGTAGCCAACCCCACACGGCGCGCACGGCGTCGTCTTCCAACCGTGCTGCAGGTGCGATTGCCCAGAACGCATAGCGGCGGATGACCGGCTCCTCGAACGGCTGCACGAGTGTGCCGGCCTCCAGCGCATCACGCACCAACGGCAGGTTCGCGAGAATCACGCCCTGCCCGGCCACAGCAGCGGACATGGCATGCCCATCGTCAGACAGCACGATGCCCGACTCGGCCCTGAGCAGGTGCTCGATGCCGGCCACGCGCGCCCACAGTGGCCAGCCGATGGGTTGCGGCAGCGTACGCTGCCATTCCGAATGAATGAGCGGCACGTGCGACAGATCGTCGTGTGATCGGACGTTCAGCCCTGGGTGGCAGACCGGCGCATAGGCGTCCCCAAAGAGATGTTCGGCGACGAGACCGGTGCTGACAGCAGGCGTGCCGCCATAACGCACGGCAAGGTCTACGCTGCCGCCGTGCAGGTCGACCACCGTGTCGGAGGCATGGATGCGGAGATCGACCTCCGGATGCCGCGTGGCGAATTCACCCAGCCGCGGCACCAGCCAACGCGCCGCCAGCCCCATCGGTGCAGTGAGCGTGACGCGCTGGCGTGCCGCCTGTGCCTCGGGCGCGCGGATGGCATCGATGGCCTGTGCGAATGCGTCAAAGCCCGTGTTGAGCACGGGATACAAGCGCTCGCCGGCCGCAGACAAGCGCAGGGCACGCACCTGGCGCTCGAACAGCACCACGCCCAGCGCATCTTCCAGGCGGCGGATCTGATGGCTGATGGCGGTGGGCGTGACCGACAGCTCATCGGCCGCACGCTTCATGCTGAGGTGGCGTGCCGTGGCCTCAAAGGCCCGCAGCGCGCTCAGGGGCGGGAGTTTTCGCATGCGCGGATTGTGTCACGGGGCCGGTATCCCCATGGCCGGCATGGATGAATCCATGTCATCCATGGCGAGCAAAACATGTCGTTTGTCGCAGTGCGGCGAGGTTCGTAGAGTGGCCAGACCTCATTCACAAGGGACGCGACATGACCCGCCTTCTGCACCTCGACTCAAGCGCCCGCCCGGGCAGCTCCGACACGGCCCGCCACGGGTCACACACACGCCGGCTTTCGGCCCGCTTCGTGCAGCACTGGCTTGCGCGCGAACCGGGCGCGCGTGTCGTCTATCGCGATATCGGCGCCCGGCCGCCCTCGCCTGTCGATGGCGGCTGGGTGCATGCCGCATTCACGCCGCCCGCCCAGCGCGAGCCATGGATGCACGAGCGGCTCGCGCAAAGCGATGCGCTGATCGACGAACTGCTCGCCGCCGACGTCATCGTGGCCGGTGTGCCGATGTACAACTTCGGCATGCCTGCGCAGTTCAAGGCTTACATCGACAACATCGTGCGCGTGGGCCGCACGTTTGGGTTCGATCGCAGCCGCGCCGGCGAGCCCTACTGGCCGCTGCTGGCCGGCATGAACAAGCGCCTCGTCATCCTCAGCTCGCGTGGTGATTTCGGCTACGGGCCCGGCCAGCGTATTGCGCATATGAACCACGTGGAAGGCGGCGTTGCCACCGCCTTCGGCTATATCGGCATCACCGATGTGGCCTCCGTGGCCATCGAGTACGACGAGTTTGCCGATGAGCGGCTGCGTGCGTCGATTGCATCGGCGGAAGCGGAAGTCGATGCGCTGGTTGACCGTATGGCCGCGGATGCCACCGCTGGTCTGGTCGCGTAGCAGTTCTCCACCTGCTGCGTAACACAACTCAAAACCAGCGGAAAAGCGTGGCATGACAATGGCGCCTCGATTTTCTTCGAGGAGCCAGCATGTTTTCCGATTGCCAAGCGCGCGTCACGCAGCTCAAAGCCCAAGACCCGCGGTTCTCTTTGCTGTTGCGTCGCCACTCGGCACTGGCGCAGCACGTCCACAACATGGAATCCGCTAAGGCAAGGCCCGCCGCGCCCGTACTAGAGAGCATTCAGCGAGAAAAGCGGCAGCTTGAAGATGAACTCCGTGCCATGCTGCAAGCGGCGCCAGCCGGTACCCTGGGCTAGTCGATCAACCGTCCATCGCGCTCGAAGAAGGGGTGTGGGCCATCGAACTCGCCCACGTACGCGAGATGGCTCACCAGGCCCTGCCCCGGCACCCACGCGTGCACCTTGTAGGCCGGCGGCTCCATCACAAAGCCGGGTTCGCCCTGCGGATCGAGATCCAGTGCCACCTGGTGCGCAGGCGACGGGCACGTTGATGCCACCGTGCCCGCGAACCGCACATCGATGGAGCGATGCAGGTGGCCGCAAATGATGCGCTCGACGTTGCCAGCGGCGCGCACGATCTGCGCGAACGGTGGGATGTCATCTTCGGCCAGTGACTGCACGTCCATGTGCCGGATTCCGGTGGCAAACGGTGGATGATGCATGGCGATGACGGTCGGACGCTGGGTTTCCAGCGCCAGCGCATCGGCCAGCCAATCGAGCCGCTGCACGCCCAGGCGACCGCCCGGGTGGCCCGTGTGCAGCGTGTCGAGCGCGATCAGGCGCACGTCGCCGATGTCAGTCCAATACTGGAAAGCGTGTGGGTCTTGCGCATTCGCGGGAATCGGCGCGAGCCAATCGGCAAACGCCTCGCGCGCGGCATCACGCGCGTCGTGATTCCCCAGCACGGGCAGCATGCGGATGCCTGCGGCATCCAGCGGCGCAAGCACAGTGCGCAGGTGGGCGTATTCCTCAGGCGCGCCGGCGTCGACCAGATCACCGGTCAGGACGATGGCAGCCGGCTTCTCTGGCTGCGCGAGGATATGCGCGACGCAGCGTGCCAGATAGGCCGCAGAATCCACGCGCCGATAGGCCAGTCGCCCCGGGCGCTTGATATGAAGATCGGTCAGTTGCAGGAAATGCATCGTGCTCAAGCTTGCAGGGTCAGGAGGCGATCTGCCGGCACATCGAAGCCGACCGCATGGCCCGGCGCAAAGTGCTGGCGGCCGGGGACATCAATGAACAACGGCGTGGCGGAGACGCCCGCCACGCGCACGCGGGTGCGGAAGCCGAGGAACACCGCCGACTCCACCGTGCCCTTGAGCGCAGCCTGCGCGGGGTCAGCCAGCACGGCATCTTCCGGGCGGAAGAACACCGTATCCCCCTCGCCTGCCGGCACAGGTACGCGACCACCCGAACAGACGAACACGCCATCCCGCCGCAGGCCATCGAGCCGGTTCATGATGCCGATGAAATCCGCCACATGCCGGTTGGCGGGCTGGAAGTAGATCTCGCGCGGTGAGCCGATCTGCGCGATGCGGCCGGCGTCCATGACGACGATGCGATCGGCCAGCGCCATCGCCTCTTCTTGGTCGTGCGTCACGTAAATGGTGGTGATGCCGAGACTGCGCAGCAGGCGGTCCATCTCCGCACGGACGGATTCGCGCAGCTTGGCATCCAGCGCTGTGAGCGGCTCGTCGAGCAGCAGCACGCGCGGCTCGGGCGCCAGGGCACGGGCGAGTGCCACACGCTGACGCTGGCCGCCGGAGAGCTGATTCACACCACGATCCGCATACGGCGTGAGATGCATCATCTCCAGCAGCGTGTCGGCACGGGCGCTGATTTGCGTGTCGGACAAGCCGTTCTGCCGGCGCTGAATGCGCAGACCGTATTCCACGTTGCCGCGCACGCTCAGGTTCGGGAACAGCGCGTAGTTCTGGAACACCATGCCGACGCGGCGGCGCTCGATCGGGCGCGCGGTGACGTCTTCGTCGCCAAAGTGCACGGTGCCGCCGGCATCCGGCGCCTCTAGCCCGGCGACGATGCGCAGCGTGGTGGTCTTGCCGCAGCCCGAGGGGCCGAGTAATACGACGGTCTCGCCGGCGGCGATGTCGAGGTCCATCGACTCCAGCACGCGCTGGCCGCCGAAGTGTTTGCCGCAGCCGCGCAGCCGGATCGGCACAGGCGCCAAATGCAGGGGTTCGTTGCTCATCAGGAAGCCTTTCCGTTGTTCACGCGCAGGCCGCCAAAGCGCTGCATCAGCACCAGCAGCGGCACGATCATGACGAAGAAGATCAGCGTGTAGGCGCTGGCAATCTCCAGCCGCATCGACGCATAGGTGTCGGCCAGGCCGACCGGCAGGGTTTTGGTTTCGGGCGTATGCAGCATCCAGGTCAGATTGAATTCGCCCACCGAGAGCGTCACCACCGTCAGCGCGCCAGCCAGGATGCCGGGCTGCACATTCGGCAGGACGATGGTGCGAAAGCGCTGAACAAACGACGCGCCCAGGCTGGCGGCGCCCTCCTCCAGCGTCTTCAGGTTCTGCCCCGATGCCACGGCTGCCACCGAGCGCACCATGAACGGCAGCGTGAACACCACGTGCCCGACGACGATGAACCACAGGCTCTCGCGGAAGCTGCCGAAGCCGCCGTACGCCACGATCAGCCCCAGCGCCGTCGCCAGGCCCGGCAGCGCCACGGGCAACGTCAGGAATTCTTCGATCAGGCGGCTCGTGCGGCCCTGGCGCCGGGCCAGCACATAGCCTGCCGGCACCCCTGCCGCCAGCACGATCACCAGTGTGCACAGCGCCACCAGCAGCGACATCCAAATCGACGCGTGATAGGTCTCCCAGACTTGGGCGACCCAATCCAGCGTCCAACCGCTCTTGAAGCCGCGGATGTAGTTGCGTGTCACGCCCACGGCCATCGACAGGACGACCGGCACGATCAGGAACAGGCACAGCAGCAGCGTGATGAGCCACTGTGCGATAGAGAGAGCGCGTTTCATGCTGCTGCTCCCGTCGGGCTACCGCTCGCTGTGCGCGCAATCGCCAACACCAGCCACGTCACCACGCCCAGCACGACCGACAACGCCGCCGCCATCGCAATCCCCGCGTTCAGGGTGAACTCCGTATAGATCGTCATCGGCAACACGTCGATGTCGGTGGCAAGCGTAAAGGCCGTGCCGAACGCGCCCATCGACGTGGCAAAACAGATGGCCCCGGAAGCGATGAGCGCAGGCGCCAGCCCCGGCACCAGCACATCGCGCGTTACCTGCCATGACGAGGCGCCCAGCGAACGCGCCGCCTCTTCCAGCGAGCGATCGAGCTTCTCCGCCGCCGCCATGACCGTCAGCACCACGCGCGGGATCGAGAAATACAGATAGCCGAGAAACAGCCCGCCGATGGAATAGGCGAAGACCCATTTCTCGCCGATGAGCTTGTGCGTCAGGTCGCCCAGCAAGCCCTGACGCCCTGCCAGCAGGATCACCATGAAGCCGACCACCACGCCCGGAAACGCCAGCGGGAAGGTCAGCATGGCCGTGATCATCCGTTTGCCCGGCACGTCGTGGCGCACGAGGAACAGCCCGGCGATGGTCGAGAGCACGAGCGTGGCTAGCGTGACCGCCGCCGACAGCACCACCGTCGAAAACAGGCTGCTGAGGTAGCGCGACGTGGTCAGCGCCGCCGTATACGTGGCGACAACGCCTTCGCTGCCGCTCACGCGCAGCAGCGCGGCCATCGGCAGCAGCCAGAACGCGCAGAACAGCGCAACAGCTGGTGCCAGCAGCGCCACCCGCCACCGTGCGGGCAGTACCGCATCGTCGGGCAAGGTGGTTCGGGTGACGGTACTCATGCTCAGCGGACCTCGTTCAGATAGCGCATGCCGAAGGCCTGCTGGCCGGCGGCCATCTTGTTGAAGTCGACCGTCTTCGCGCGAGCGTATTCGCTGGCCGGCAGGAAGCGCGACGCGGCTTCCTTGCTCATGGCATTGGCGCGCACCGGGCGCAGGTAAGCGTTGGCCCACAGCGTCTGGCCTTCATCGGACAGCACGAAGTCGAGCACTTTCTTGGCGTTGTCCGCATGCGGCGCGCCGGCGGTCAGGCTCATCACGTAAGGCACGGCAATCGTGCCTTCCTGCGGGATCACGAATTCCACGTTGGCGTGGTCCTTGTACTTGGCGCGGTAGGCGTTGAAGTCGTAGTCGAGCAGGATGGGGATCTCACCGGCCACCACGCGTGCGTAGGCGGTCTGCTTCGGCACGATCGGCGCGTTCTTCTTCAGTTGCTTGAACCACTCGATGGCGGGGCCGAAGTTGTCCAGCGTGCCACCCAGCGCTTGGTTGACTGCCACGGCGCCCACGTAGCCGACGAAGGCGCTGCTCGGGTCCAGGTAGCCGACCATGCCTTTGTATTCGGGCTTGAGCAGGTCTTTCCACGAATGCGGCACGGGCTTGCCTTCCAGCGCGTCCTTGTTGACGAAGAAGCCCAGCGTGCCGGAGTGGATGGAGAAAAACGCGCCGTCCGGGTCTTTCATGCCAGCCGGAATGTCATCCCAGTGCTTGGGCTTGTAGTTGGCGACCAGGCCTTTCTCCTTGGCCTGATACGCAGACGTGATGCCCAGGTAGGCCACGTCGGCCACCGGGTGCGCCTTTTCGGCCAGCATTTGCGCGATGGCCTGGCCGGAGTTCTTGTTATCGAACGGCACGGTGATGCCGGTCTTTTCCTTGATGGCCTTGATTTGGCTGGCCCAGTCAGCCCATTCCGGCGGGCAGTTGTAGCAGATGGCGACTTGCTGCCCTGCCGGTTGCGCTTGCACCGGTGCGGCGGCAGCCAATGCGCCGGCAGCCACGAGGCCGCACGCGCGCAGCCATTGAACGAGACGTTTCATCGAGACGCTCCTTGCGTATCAGACGTGAGGGAAGAAACAACGGAGAGGGACGTTTCGGCCGGCGCCTTGGCAAGCGTGCCGCCCGCCAGCAGCCGATGCGGCAGCGTGATCGACAGCACCGCTTCCCCGGCGATGCGGCGGGCCAGCGCCTGGGCGGCATCCACGCCAATGCGCCGATGCGGCTGCGCGACCGTCGCCAGCGCGGGCGAGAGCCACTGCCCCATCGCCAGGCCATCGAAGCCGACCACGCTCACGTCTTCCGGCACGCGCAGGCCCATCTCGCGCAGCGAGCGGATCGTGAGCAGTGCCAGGCGGTCATTGCTGCAGAAGATGGCGGTCGGGCGCGGTGGCGCCAGCAGGCGGGCCAGCTCGCCGGGCAGCATGGCGTCGGCGTTGAAGTCGATTTCGACAGGTGGTTGTGGGGGGATGCCGGCGGCTTCCAGCGCTTCGCGATAGCCGTCGTGGCGCAGCACGGCGCGGTCGGAGGCGGCCAACGTGCCCGTCAGCATGCGGATCTGCCGGTGGCCCAGCGCCAGCAACGCGCAGATGGCATCGCGCGCGGCGGCGCGGTTGTCCACCGTCACGCTGCATCGTGCGGGAATGCGCGCCTGGCCAGCGGTTTCGTTGTAGGCCAGCACATACGGCACGTGCTCGGCATCCAATCGATCGAGATGCGGATTGGCGGCCGCGTCGGCCACCGTCAGGATCAGGCCGTCGACGCGCTGCTCAAGCATGGTCTCGATGGCGCGGGCTTCGCGCTCGCGGTCGTAAGCGGTGGTCATGAGCATCACGCGCTGCCCCGTGACCGAGGCGGCATCTTCGATGCCCTGCATGCACTCCGCAAACACCGGGTTGGCCAGTGACGGCAGCACCACGCCGAGCAGCCCCGTGCGCTCGGCGCGCAACTGGCGGCCCAGCGCGTTGGGGCGGTATTGCAGCGCATCCATGGCCGCCTGCACGCGAGCGAGCGTCGATGCGCTCACGCGTTCGGGCGTATTCACCGCACGCGACACCGTGGCGATCGAAATGCCGGCATGCGTCGCCACGTCCTTGATGCTGCTTCCCACATCGCCCCCTGGCATTTGTAAACGTTTACATCGTAGGCGCCGGGGGTGACCGTTTCATGACAATCGATGCTGCACCGCAGTCATCGCTGCAACGCAGCATCGCCGTTGTTGCGGATGCCAAAGTTACAAGGCTCGCATATGCTTCTTACCAAACTGAGCTAGCCACAGGCGCCAGCGCACACGCAACGGCATGGCCCACTTGCTGCTCTATTTGCTGCTCTGCCGTGCTCGCCGCCCAGCTCTGGAGACACCATGCGTGTATCGCCTGTATTCGATGTGCCCGCCACCGCCCTGCCCGTCTTGATGCAGCACTACGTTGGCGTGCGGGCGCAATCCCTGGCCTTGGCCGCGCCGCTGTCTGACGCCGATGCCACCGTCCAGTCCATGGACGACGCCAGCCCCGCCAAATGGCATCTCGCCCATACGACGTGGTTTTTCGAGGAGTTCATCCTCGGGCCCAACGTGCCGGGCTACCGCTCGCCGGACGCACACTATCGCTACCTGTTCAACTCGTACTACGAGACGGTCGGCGCGCGGCACCCGCGCCCACGCCGGGGCATGCTGACGCGCCCGACGCTCGACGAGGTGCGCGCCTACCGCGCCCACGTCGACGCAGCCATGCAACGCCTGCTCGCAGATGGCGTGACGGACGATCTTGCCCGGCTGATTACGCTGGGCCTGCACCATGAGCAGCAACATCAGGAACTGCTGCTGACGGATCTGCTGCACCTGTTTGCGCAGAACCCGCTGTGTCCGGTCTATGCCGAAGCGCCTGCTCCGCGCGTGCACGCCGCTCCCGCGCAGCCTGGCTGGGTCAGCTTCCAAGGCGGCGCCGTGCAGATCGGCCAGACCGATGCTGGCGTCGCGTTCATGTTCGATTGCGAAGGCCCGCGCCATACCGTCTGGCTGGAGCCCTACGCGCTGGCCACACACCCCGTGACCAACCGCGAATGGCTGGCCTTCATGCAAGACGGCGGTTATCGGCAGCCAACGCTGTGGTTGTCCGACGGCTGGGCCTGGGTGCAGCGCGAGGGCATCGACGCCCCGCTCTACTGGCGCACAGGCGAGGATGAGGGCGAAGGGTGGCTACAGATGTCGCTACACGGCCTGCAGCCCGTGGATCTGGATGCGCCCGTCACGCATGTCAGCTTTTACGAGGCCGACGCCTACGCCCGCTGGGCCGGCGCGCGCCTGCCGACAGAAGCCGAATGGGAGCACGCTGCAGAAGGCTTGCCGGTGCAGGGCAACTTCGTCGGCAGAGGCGCCCTGCGCCCACTACCCGACCACGGCATCGCCGAGGCCGGCAGCCTGCGTCAGATGTTCGGTGACGTGTGGGAATGGACCGCCAGCCCTTACGGCCCATACCCGGGCTTCGAGCCGGCCGAGGGCGCGGTGGGCGAATACAACGGCAAGTTCATGTGCAGCCAGATGGTGCTGCGCGGTGGGTCGTGCGTATCGCCCGAGGGACACCTGCGGGCGACGTATCGCAACTTCTTTTACCCGCACCAGCGGTGGCAGTTCACCGGGCTGCGGTTGGCGCGGCGGGCGTGATACGCATCACACCCGCCCGCAATTCGGCGAGCGGGGCGAGCGCCTAGCGGTTGCTGTCGAACAGCATGTTGGTTGGCGTGCCGATCGCCTCCGGGCTGCTGGGCGCAGCAGCGGCCGGCTTGGCTGCCGGCATTGGCGTTGGCACCTCGGGCACTGCCGGTTTGGCAGGCTGCGGCGCTGCGGCTGCCGGTGCTGCTGGCGTCTGCGCGGGAGCCGGCTTGGCGCCCTGCTCGGCCAGCTTGCGGCGGCGTGATTCCAGCCCGGCGGCAATCTCGTCCTGGTGATACCGCTTGGCAAAGTCGATCACGTCCATCTTCTGCTGGTTGCGCAGGTTCATGTCCGCGCCTTCGTCCAGCAGCAGCTTCACCGTCGTGATATGACCGTTCATGGCCGCCATCATCAGCGGCGTGGTGGCGTTGGGGCTTTCCGCGTCAATGTAGGCGGCGTGGTCGAGCAGGTATTTGACGACATCGTCGTGCCCATTGGTGGCGGCGTAGTGCAACGCGGTCCAGCCGGTCTTGTTGACCTCCACGTCATACGTTTCCACCATCAGCTTCACCATGGGCAGCAGGCCCTGGTAGGCGGCCATCATCAGCGCGTTTTCGCCGGCGGCGTTGGCGCGCTCGAAGTCGATGTTCTTGGCGCGGATCAGCGCCTGCGCCACTTCGATGTTCTTGTCCTTGAGCGCATCCACGAGCAGCGGGGTGCCGTCACGCGTGTTCAGGTTCGGGTCCACGCCCTGCGCAACGTACTTCTCCACCAGCACCGGCCGGTTGTATTCCACGGCGGCACGCAGATCATCTTGCGGCGTGGCGTGTGCGATGCCCGATAGCGCCATCGTCAATGCGCCAGCCAGCGCGATCTTGTTCATTGTCTGCTTCAAGTTATCGCGGTATGGCATTGAATAGATTGAAGAAATTCTCTGTCGTGGTGGCGGCGATGCGCTCCAGCGGTTCGCCACGCAGCGTGGCGAGGAATTCGCCCACGTGCCGCACGTACGCCGGCTCATTGGTCTTGCCACGGAACGGCACCGGCGCCAGGTACGGCGAGTCGGTTTCGATCAGCATGCGGTCCAGCGGCACCTTCTTGGCGGTTTCCTGCAGGTCCACCGCGTTCTTGAACGTGACGATCCCCGAGAACGAGATGTAGAAGCCCAGGTCCAGCGCGGCCTTGGCCACATCCCAGCTTTCGGTAAAGCAGTGCATGACGCCGCGCGCGGCCTCGGCGTCTTCTTCGCGCATGATGGCCAACGTGTCGTCGGCGGAGGAGCGCGTGTGGATCACCAGCGGTTTGCCCGTCTGCTTCGATGCGCGGATATGTGTGCGGAAGCGGTCGCGCTGCCATTCCATGTCGGCTACCGTGCGATCGCCCAGGCGGTAGTAGTCGAGCCCCGTCTCGCCGATGCCGACCACGCGTGGGTGATCGGCCAGGGTCAGCAGACGCTCCAGCGTGGGCTCTTCAATGCGCTTGCCTTCTTCAACGTCGGCCTCGGCATCCGGATGCACGCCCACGGTGGCGTACACGTTCGGCTCCTGCTCTGCGATCTCCAGCACGCTGGGGAAGTCCTCCAGCGTGACGGAAATGCACAGCGCGTGGGTGACGCGGTTCTCGCGCATGCGCGTCAGCAACTCGGGCAGACGCGCGCGCAAGTCGGGGAAATTGATGTGGCAGTGGGAATCGACAAACATCGAATAATCAGAAAGTTACGGCGCAAACTTCGTGCGCCGTATCAGGGAAGATCAGAGGGTTTGGGTGGGCCGCTGTGAGTTGATCTGCTTGCCGAGCAGCTCTTCGATCACACGGCGCAGGATGCGGCACTGTTCATCTTCACCAAAATGCACGCCGATGCCCGGCGTCTTGGCCGGCGTACCTACGGGCGTAATCCACGCCACCTTGCCGGCGACCTGGTACTTCTGCGGGCGATCCAGTAGCGACAGCACGAGGAACACTTCCTCGCCAATCCGGTACGGGCGCTGCGTCGGCACGAAAATGCCCCCGTTCTTCAGGAACGGCATGTAGGCGGCGTGCAGGCCGGCTTCATCCTTGATGGCCAGGGAGACGATGCCCGGGCGGGTTGGCGCATTGGGGACGCCGGGTGCTGCGCCAGGCGCGGCAGGCGTACCAGGTGCGACGGGAGTGCCAGGCGTGCGAAGAGGTGCAGTGCTCACGGAGATTCCAGAAGTTCAGGTTCAGGCAGCCGGAAAAAGCTGCCGGTAATCCAGCAAAAGGCTTTCGATGACGAGCCGTGCGGCCAGCGGATGCTGCTCGGTACGGCGCCGCTCTGGCAAGGCACGCGCGAAACGTTCCAGGCGGTCCAACGGGATGGCGTTTGCGCAACGCTGCAATACGTCACGTTGCGCGGGGAAATACCGTGGCCGCCCCGCCAGCCGCGCCGCCATCAAATCAAAGACCCAGCGGTGCATGGTACTGAGAACGGCAGGTACCGACAATTTCTGTAAATGTTCGGCCGTGGCCAGTGCGTCGAGTCTTGCCCCCTGGCCGAGCTGTTCGAGCAGAAATTGCAACAGCGGGCGGTCTTCGGACTCGGCGGCGGCCAGCGCGGCCAGCGGTGCGTTGCCGAACTCGGCCAGCAGGCTCTGGGCATGCGGCACGCCCTGCTGCTCCAGCCACTGGCGCGCGGCCTCCGGCTGCGGCGGCTGCAGCGGAAACTGCCGGCAGCGCGACAAGATGGTCGGCAGAATGCGGTCGATGCGGTCCGTCACCAGCAGAAACACGGTGTTCTGCGGCGGCTCTTCCAGCGTCTTGAGCAGCGCGTTGGCGCCTTCGGTCTGCAGCGCGTCCAGCGGATACAGCAGCACCACGCGCAGCCCGGCCCGGTGCGTGCCCACACCCACTGCCTCGATCAGGTTACGCACCTGCTCCATGCGGATGATCTTGCTGGGCGCCTTTTTCTTCCCGTCGGCGTCCTTCTCCGTCTCGGGCGCGTCTTCCATGGCTTCGGGGCGCACGAGATGGAAGTCCGGGTGATTGCCCTGCGTGAACCAGTTGCACGCCGCGCACGTACCGCACGGCTGACCGTCCGCAGCAGGCGTGTCGCACAACAGGCCTTGCGCGAAGTGCATGGCGAAATCGCGCTTACCCGTGCCGGCCTGACCATTGAGCAGGATCGCGTGCGGCAGCTTGGCCCGCATGGCTTGCAGGCGGGACCAATCAGCGGATTGCCAGGGATAAAGCATCATGAATCAATGGGTTGCGTCAGATTGTTGATGCAAAAACTTGCCGTGAAACCATTATTTCCATAGCCGAAATTGCCTGCCAAATCAGAGCGTTGCAAGCAGGTTCTCCAGGTCTTTCTGGATATCGGCACGATCGCGGTTGGCATTCAGCACGACAAATCGCTCCGGCTCGGCAGCCGCGCGGCGCAGGTATTCGGCGCGCGTGCGCAGGAAGAACTGCGCGGACTCGGCTTCAAACTTGTCAGGCGTGCGGGCGTCGGCCAGGCGAGCAGCCGCAATCTCCGGGGCCAGATCGAAGAGGATCGTCTTGGTCGGCTGCAAGCCCTGCTGCACCCATGCCTCCAGCGCTTCGAGCCGGTCGATGGCGAGGCCCCTGCCCCCGCCCTGATAGGCGAAGGTGGCATCGGTAAAGCGGTCGGAGATCACCCAGTCTCCGGCGTCGAGCGCGGGCTGAATCACCTCGGCGATGTGCTCGCGGCGGCTGGCGAACATCAGCAGCGCTTCGGTTTCCAGGTGCATGCGCTCGTGCAGCAGCACCTCGCGCAGACGCTCTCCTAGAGGTGTGCCGCCCGGCTCGCGGGTGATCACCACCTTTTTGCCTTGGGGCGCCAGCTTGGCTTGCAGTTGCTGCGCAAACCACGCGATGTGCGTGCTTTTGCCCGCGCCGTCGATGCCTTCGAATGTGATGAATTTGCCGGTCATGGTTGGCCGCGCTGGTATTTGTTGACGGCCCGGTTGTGGTCCGTCAGGTTGGTCGAAAACTGGCTGCTGCCGTCGCCGCGCGCCACGAAATACAGTGCGTCGGACGGTGCCGGGTTCAGCGCCGCCTGCAGCGATGCCATGCCCGGCAGCGCGATCGGCGTGGGCGGCAGGCCCGTGCGGGTGTAGGTGTTGTACGGCGTATCGGTTTGCAGATCGCGCTTGCGCAAATTGCCGTCAAAGCCAGCGCCGATGCCGTAGATGACGGTTGGGTCCGTCTGCAGCAGCATGTTCTTGCGCAGGCGGTTGACGAACACGGCGGCAATCATCGGCCGCTCTAGCTTCTGGCCGGTTTCCTTTTCGACGATGGAGGCCATGGTCAGCGCTTCATACGGTGTCTTGTACGGCAAGTCGAGCGCGCGCTTGGCCCACGCATCGTTCAGGCGCTTCTGCATGGCCTGATAGGCGTGGCGGTACAGCTCCACATCGCTGCTGCCGCGCGCGAACAGGTAGGTATCGGGGAAGAACAGGCCTTCCGGGTTGGCCTCCGGCGCGCCGATCTTGCGCATCAAATCCGCATCGGACAGGCCTGACGTGTCGTGCTTGAGCGCGGGCTCGGCGTCGACCACCGCACGCATCTGTCGCATGTTCCAGCCTTCAATGACGGTGACGACGTAGTGCGTGACTTCGCCGCGCGCCATCTTGTCGATGATCGACCACGGCGTGGCACCCGCTTCCAGCGCGTAGCCACCGGCTTTGAGGCTCTTGGCATTGCCCGTGGCGCGCGCCACCAGCGAAAACAGCTGCGGCTGCACGCCCACGCCGGCACTGGCGAGCTGCTTGCCGACCGAGATCACGCTCGAGTTCGGCTTGATCACCACCTCCAGCGGCGACGCCGCCAGGCTCACCGGTTGCTGGGCCCACCACAGCACACCGCCTGCCGCCGCCAGCGCAAGCAAGATCGCCAGCAGAATCAAGCGCTTAAAAAATGAGAGCATCGTATTTGCATCTGCCGTGTGGAACCGCCGACGCTGGCGATTTCCGCACGCTTGAAATGGATAGACCGGGCACAAACGGCCCGTTGGACAGCCCAATATAATACCGGGTCACACTCAGGCAGCCTGCACACCATGAATGATGTCTTTCACGATTTCGTCGATTCGCTGAGCTTTCCGCCGCTCGACGCGCAATTTGATGCCGCCGCGCGCGGCAGCGTGCTGTGCGCGCCGACCGATCTGGCGCGCATCGCCGTTGAAGGCGCCGATGCCGCTGAATTCCTCCACAACCAGCTCACCAACGCCGTCACGGGCCTCGGCCTGAACCAGGCGCGCCTGGCCGGCTACTGCTCGCCCAAGGGCCGGCTGCTCGCCACGCTGCTGGTGTGGCGTCAGGCCGATACGATCGTCCTGCAGACCGATAAACAGATCGCCCCCGCCCTGACCAAGCGCCTGTCGATGTTCGTGCTGCGCGCCAAGGCCAAGCTGCGCCCGATGGACGAGTTCATCGCCATCGGCGTCGCCGGCCCGGATGCGGCCGAAGCGTTGCGCGAAGCCGGTGCCGTGTTGCCCGAGCCGGATGCCGTTAACGCGGTGGCACAGCAGCCCGCCACGGTCGGTCAGCAGGTCGGCGCGGTTGTCCGCCTGCCCGACGCCGAGGGCCGCCCGCGCTACCAGTGGATGGTGCACGCCGAGCACTTCCAGCATGCCTGGAAGACGCTGTCGTCGCGCCTGTCGCTGGTCGGTACCGAAGTGTGGGATTGGATGGGCCTGCAGGCAGGTGTGCCACACATCACCCTGCCCACGCAGGAGCAGTTCGTCCCGCAGATGGTGAATCTGGAGCTGCTCGGCGGCGTGGATTTCCGCAAGGGTTGCTACCCAGGCCAGGAAATCGTCGCGCGCAGTCAGTATCGCGGCACGCTCAAGCGCCGCATGCAGCGCGCGCACGTCAACGCGCCCACGTCGGCCGGTGCCGAGGTCTACAGCGCGGCCGATCCGAGTCAACCGTGCGGCATGGTCGTCAATGCCGCGATGGCGCCGGATGGTGGCACCGATCTGCTGGTCGAGTTGAAGCTGGATGCACTCGATACCGTCATCCACCTGGCCACGGCGGATGGCCCCGTGCTGACGCTGCAGAACCTGCCGTACAGCATTCCCGCGCCCGAAAACGCCTGACACCGGATACCCACCATGGCCGACCACCTGTTCGTCTACTTCCGCATCGCCGAGCACGAGGCTGGCGCTGCCTTGCCGCGCTGGTTGGCCTGGCTCGACACTGTGGAAGAGGCGACCGGTGTGGCAGGCGCCCTGATGCGCCGCCCCGAAATACGCGACGGGCAAGCCACGTGGATGGAGTGCTACAACGACATCCCACCCGCCTTTGCCGCCACGCTCGCCGGTTTGTGGGAAACCGGCGGGCCGCGCGAAATCATCGTGGGCGAGCGGCACGCGGAGTTGTTTGTCGATCTGGAAAACGGCTGACTGCGCGCTGCCGCAATCCCCGTCGCAAAAATTCGGCAGGCTGCTATGCTTGGCCGAAGCCCGCGCAACACAGGTCGTCACACGTGACCGATCGCCATTCGTTGTGCGGCATGTTCAAAGGAAGTCCTCATGTGTTTGATTCTCACGGCTTGGCACGCCCACCCCGCCTATGCGCTGGTGGTGGCCGCCAACCGGGACGAATTCTATGACCGCCCTGCCGCGCCGCTGGCGTGGTGGAGCGATGCGCCTAACGTGCTGGCCGGGCGTGACATGGCCCAGGTGGTCGGCCACGCCGGCACGTGGATGGGCATGACGCGCGATGGCCGCTTTGCCGCGCTGACCAACTATCGTGCACCTTCCGAACGCCGCCCCGATGCGCGTTCACGTGGAGAACTGGTCTCAAATTTCCTGACGGCGGACGACGCATCGATCCCGGCGTATCTCGACAGCCTCGCTGCCCGCGACCGCGCCTACAACGGCTACAACCTGCTGACCGCCACGCGCGATGAACTCTGGTGGACCAGCAACCGCGCCGACGCGCCGCGCAAGCTCGCGCCCGGGGTGTATGGGCTCTCCAACGCGCTGCTCGATACGCCGTGGTTCAAGGTGCGGCACCGCATGGCCGCCTTTGCCGAAGCGCTGGCCGCGGATACGGGCAGGCATGGCAACGCGCTGGATGTGGGGCGCTATGTCGATCTGATGGCCGAAACGCGCGAGGCTCCGACGGGCGCCCTGCCTGCCACCGGTGTGGCGCCGGAGTGGGAAAAGCTGCTCTCCGCCGCGTTTATCCGCTCCCCGCGCTACGGCACGCGCGCCACCACCGTGCTGCGCATCCGCCACGACGGTTGCTTCGATGTGACCGAACGCCGTTTCGATGCGCAGGGCCAGATTGGTGAGACACGCTACCTCGGCGTGCTCGACACCGTCACACACGCCGATACCTGAGCTTCCTCACGCGGCCTCTCGTTGGGCTGCGGCAAGCTGATCCGCTTCCGTCACCGCCGTACCGCCCGGGCGCAGGGCTGAGTGCTCGCGTTTGGAATGCACGAGCGGGTAGAACATCTGGGCAGTCCAGCGTTCTGGGCCAAACAATTGGTCGTCCTGCAGGCCAATCTGCGCTGGGTATTGGCGGGTGATGTGGGCCGTGCCGAAGAGCACGTCCCAGAAGAACAGCAGGTTGCCGAAGTTGCCTTTGTAGTGGCCGATGCCATCGGCATTGGTGAGCGCATGGTGGGCCCAGTGCGTAGCTGGCGTGGAAATCGTGCGCTCGACCACCCACATCAGCGGACGCAGCGCGCGGATGCGGTACAGCGGCGCATCCCACGGCCAGGCGCAGTGCGCGCCAATGATGACCGCCAGCTTGATCACCAGGTACGCCGCATAGACGGGGCCAAAGCCGAGGTACACGGCCACGCCGCCGATCCACAGGCCCGGCATCATGAGGTAGTAGAAAAAGTTATTGCGGTACGTGATCCGCACGCTCATGTACGACGCGCTGTGGTGCGCACGGTGCAGCGGCCACAGCAGCGGCGTATGCGAGGCGCGATGCCAGAGGTATTGCGTCAGGTCATCGCCAATCAGCAGCAGCCCGGCCATGGCCCACCACGGCAACTGGCTCCAGGCATTGTGCTGCGCGGGGATGAGCCATTGGCACAGCGCGTTGCTGCCCAGCAGTGCAATCGGCTGGGTCACGGCGAGCAGGCTGATGAACATCAGCGCTTCGAGCCAGGCATCGTTGGCGGTGGCGCGGCCACGGACCGTGCGCTGGTAGCGTCGGCTGATGAATTCCATGGCGGTAAAGCCGAGGAGGCAGACCACGATCAGGGCGTGCTCCATGTGCGAACTCATTCGGTGTCTTCTCGCATTGAATCGGTTGTGGAGGCAAGCGTAGGAGTGGCATCTCAATGCGTCCAATGCATAATCAACATCCGTTCAATGCAGAGGACGCAACCCATGGATCTGCGCCGCCTGAGTCACGTTGTTGCCCTGGCTGACACGCTGCACTTTGCCCGCGCTGCAGAGCGCGTTCACCTGAGCCAGCCCGCCTTCAGCCGCAGCATCCAGGCGATTGAAGAGACGTTGGGCATCCGCCTGTTCGATCGCGAAACCGGGGACGTGCGTCCCACTCCCGCCGGCGAATTCGTGATCGAGCGTGCGCGGCGTTTGCTGTTCGAAGCGCGGTGCCTGCAGCGGGATGTCGATCTCTACCGCGACAGCCAACTGGGCGACACGGCCTTCGGTGTCGGGCCCTTGTTGACGGCTACGCTTATGCCGCAGGCGCTGCGTGACTTGCGCCAGCAGCATCCACAAGTCGCGTGGCGCATGGAAGTCGGCAACTGGGTGCAACTGCTGGAGAGCCTCCGCAGCGAGAGCATTGAATTCTTCGCCGCCGACGTGCGCGACATGCCGAAAGATGCCGCACTCGACGTCCAACGGATTGGCGGGCAGCCCCCTCACCTGTATGTGCGAGCCGACCATCCACTAGCTGGGCGCGCGCCTACGCTGCGCGAAGTCTGGGAATACGGCATTGCCGTGCCGAAGCTGCTGAGCCCGTCAAAAGTGGAGTTGGCCGCGTTGCTGGGTCTGCCGGCAGGTCAGGAAGCCAGCATTGCGCTGGAGTGTGACAACTACGGCGTGCTGAAGACGGTGGCGCTCACCACCGACACCGTGCTGGGCGCGACGGATGCGGCAGTCCGGGAGGAGTTGGAGTCCGGCGCGCTCGTCCGGCTGGCGGTACAGGGTTGGCTGTCGACGCCGTCCACGACCGGCATTGTTCGGCTGCATGGCAGAACCGCCTCCCCGGCGGCGCAGGCGGCCATCGCAGCGATTGTGCGGGCCGCCCAGACAATCAACGTGTAGCTTGCGTTACAACACGCGGCGCATGGTCCGGTGCGGAATGCCGGCCTCTTCAAACTCATCCCCCTCGGGGGCGAACCCGACGCGGGCGTAAAACGGCATCGCATGGGTTTGTGCGTTGAGGACGAGCTCGGGGTAGCCCAGCGCCTGCGCCTTGCTGATCAGCGCTTCCAGCACGCGCGCGCCGACACCCGTACCGCGCGCCTCTTTGCGTACTGCCATGCGTCCGATATGGCCATCGGGCAGCAAGCGGCCGGTCGCGACCGAACGCCCGGCGGTGTCACGCGCCAGGGCGTGCCAGCAGTGGTCGTCCCACTCATCCCATTCGAGTTCAACGGGCACGCCCTGCTCGATGACAAATACGTCGTAGCGGATGGCGCGGGCGTCTTCACGCACGGCGTCCCAGCGGTCGACGGTAATAGCGGCAGCACCCGCGAGCGGGCGGACAGATTCAGCACCAGTCATGCTCAGTTCTCACACTTCAGGCTTCAGGACTTCAAAATTGAGGATGCGCTCGCGCAGCATGTCCGGAATCGGCGCGGAGGTCTGCGTAGCTGCGTTTGTGGCTGGACGGGCGCACACGTAGATGACTTCGCCGGTCACGAGATGTTCGTCTGCACGATACATCTCGATGATAAAGCGCATGCTCGAGCGGCCCAGGCGCGCCACGCGGCAACGCAGGTCCAGTTCGTCATCAAAACGCGCGGACGCATGATATTCGAGCGTGGATTTGACCACATAGAAATCGACACCAAACGTATCCACCACCTCCACCGGATACCGCACGCCGATGCTGCGCCAGTACTCGGTGATGCACACATCGGCATACAGCAGGTAGTGTCCGTTGAAGACGATGCCTTGTGCATCGACTTCAGCCCAGCGCACGCGCAGCGGCGTGCTGTGGCGGAAATCCTCGATTGCCATGCGGTCTCCTTTTGTTTCTCGTTGGGGCTTATTCAGTCTCGGTGCCGAAGGCGCGGCGCAGCGCGTCGGCGGCGTCCCGGTGCGCATCTTCGACGGCCGGCACGAAGCGGCCGATCTTGAAGAAGTCGTGGATCATGCCTTGATACAGCTTCAACTCGACTGGCACCTCGGCTGCGCGCAGCTTGTTGGCGTAGCCGATACCGGCGTCGCGGATGGGGTCGAAGCCGGCCACGGCAATCCACGCGGGGCACACGCCGGTCACATCGGCGCCGTGACCGCCGGCATCCAGCGGGGCAAAGCGCCAGTCGTCGCGGTCGGCATCGGTGCGCAGGTATTGCGAGAAGAACCAGCGGATCATCTCGTGCGTGAGCAGATAGCCCTCGGCGAATTCGCGGTGCGATGCGGTGGTCTCGCGCGCCGTGGTGCCGGGGTAGATCAGCAGTTGCAGCACGGGCGCAAGGCCACGGTTGCGCGCTTCGATCGTCGTGACAGCCGCCAGCGTTCCGCCCGCGCTGTCACCGCCGAAAGCGATACGCGCGGGATCGGCGCCGATGGTGGCCGCTTCATCGAACACCCATTGCAGCACGTCGAAAGCGTCGTTGACTGCGGTTGGGAATTTCCAGTCGGGCCCGAGCCGGTAATCGACCGACAGCACCATCGCCCCGGATTTGGCCGCCAACGATCGGCACAGCGAATCGTGTGTCTTGATGCTGCCCACCGTGAAACCGCCGCCATGGAAATACACCAGCAACGGCAGCGGATCGGCCCAGCTTGCCTCGCGCGCGGCGTAGGTGCGGATGGGAATGGCATAACCATCGCGCGCCGTGACCGTCAGGTCATGCACGGATTCCAACGGAATGCTTGGAATATCGACAATGGGGCTGCTTTTTTCGTAAGCGATCTTGGCATCGGCCGGATCGAGCGCATTCAATGGCGGGCGCTTGGCACGTGCCACCAGATCAAGCAACTGGGCGACGTGCGGGTCAAGGGATGGGTGCTGCATGCGGGCGGGAACTGAACGATCGTTCTAATTTGGCTATTATCGAAGATTCCATTGAACCACGCTCGCAGAACAAGACGGGCGACGCACACTACCCATCCGGAGACAGCGCATGGCCCTCATCTACTACCTCACGCACGTGCACCTGGGCTTTGGCACGATCAACGAACTGAAGAGCGAATGCGCGCGCGTTGGCATCCGCCGCCCGATGATCGTGACCGACAAGGGCGTGGCTGCCGCCGG
Source organism: Ralstonia sp. (assembly GCA_039592975.1). Taxonomy (GTDB): domain Bacteria; phylum Pseudomonadota; class Gammaproteobacteria; order Burkholderiales; family Burkholderiaceae; genus Ralstonia. The sequence continues at coordinate 167,993 of JBCNQE010000004.1, forward strand.
ATTGGCACAACGGGCCATCGACGCCACGGGCGGCCTGCCCGTGACGGTATTCGACGAGACGCCCTCCAACCCCACCGAAGCGATGGTGATGAAGGCCACCGCGCAATACAAAGATGCGGGCTGTGACGGGCTGATCGCCATCGGCGGCGGTTCGTCGATCGACCTGGCCAAGGGCATTGCCATTGCGGCGACGCATCCGGAGCCGCTCACCACGTACGCGACGATCGAAGGGGGCAGCGGCAAGATCACGGAAGCCGCCGCACCGCTGATCGCTATCCCCACCACGGCTGGCACGGGCAGCGAAGTCGCACGCGGCGCTATCATCATCCTGGAAGACGGCCGCAAACTCGGCTTCCACTCATGGCACCTGTTGCCCAAGTCCGCAATCTGCGATGCGGAACTCACGCTCGGCCTGCCGCCCATGCTGACGGCCGCCACCGGCATGGACGCGATTGCGCATTGCATCGAGACCTTCCTGGCCCCCGCGTTCAACCCGCCTGCAGACGGCATTGCACTCGATGGTCTGGAGCGCGCCTGGGCCAACATCGAACGCGCCACGCGTGATGGCGCAGACCGCGATGCACGATTGAACATGATGAGCGCATCGATGCAGGGCGCGATGGCGTTTCAGAAGGGGCTGGGGTGCGTGCATTCGCTGTCGCACCCGCTAGGCGGGGTGAAGGTGAACGGCAAGACGGGGCTGCACCATGGCACGCTCAACGCGGTGGTGCTGCCGGCGGTGCTGCGCTTTAACGAGACGGCGGAGACGGTGGTGCGCGAAAACCGCTACGCGCGCATGCGCCGCGTGATGAACCTGCCGGCCGATGCGGATCTCGCACAAGCCGTGCACGACCTCACGGCGCGCTTGGGCCTACCGACGGGTCTGCGCCAGATGGGTGTACCGGAAGACGCGCTGGAGCACGTGGTGGAAGGCGCCCTGCTCGACCACTGCCACAAGACCAACCCGCGAATCGCCACGGCCGATGACTACCGCCGCATGCTGGCGGAGTCGATGTAACGCAACAGCGCTACGAGACGAATGGCCGGATCAGCGCAGTGATGCGCTCCGGCTGTTCGTGCACGACCCAGTGCGTGCCATTGGGAATGCGCTCCAACTGCATGTCCGGAATGAAGCGCTCCAGGCCATTGAGCAAGCTCTTGGGCAGCGCCATGTCCATCTCGCCCCAGATCACCAGCGTGGGCACCTTCACGACAAACGCTTCGGGCGGCATCTGGTCAATGCGCAGCGGCGCGGTGCCCTCCACGGGCGGATGCAGCGGCGAGGCGCGGTAGTAGTTCACGCCGCCCGTCAGGCCGTGTGAGCCGCCCTCGCCCGGTTGGCTCCAGGCCGCGTGGTAACGCGCCCGCACCTCCGGCGTGAACCATTCGGCCACGGGTTGGCCCATGCCATGAAAGAAGCCTTCGAGCTTCTCGAACTCGTTGGCGGCAAGCGCCTCTTCCGAGCCCGGCTGACGCAGCCAGTTCATATACGCCGATGAAGCCTGCTGCGCTGGATCGCTCAGCAGTGCATTCGCAAACACCCACGGGTGCGGCGAGTTGATGATCACCAATCGCTCAACCCGCTCCGGATGTTGGATCGCCAAGTTCCAGCAGATCGCCCCGCCCCAGTCGTGCGCGACCACGATGGCGCGCTCATACCCAAGCGCCGTGATGAACTGCTCCAGATCCTGCACCAGCAGCTTCGGGCGATACGCATCCACCGCCGCCGGCTTGCTCGACAGGTTGAACCCGCGCATATCGGGCGCCACGGCAAAGTGCGTATCGCCAAACGCGGCAAGCTGCGCTTCCCACTCGTACCAGAACTCCGGAAAGCCATGCACGAACAGCATCAGCGGCGCGCCGCGCTTGCCCGCGCTGGCGTAATGCAGCCGCGTGCCGTTGGGCAGATCGGCGAATTGTGATTCAGCGATGGTGGCTGGTGATGCAGCAGCAACAGTGTTCATGGCGATTCCGGAGAATGGATCGAAGGATTACCCGCGCAGCGCGTCCACCAGGTGCGCACGCACCTCCGGCTTGCCCTCAAACGGGTCGGACGGATTGCGCTGCGAGACGATGTCTTCAAAGCGGTGCTGCACCGGCGCCAGCGCGTGCGGGTGTGAGTAGATATAGAAGCCTGCGTTGCGGATGGCATCGAACGTCATCTGCCCAACCTGCTCGGCGGTCACCTTGCCGGAGCTGACCGCCTTGTCCGACATGGCTTGTGCCACGAGCTGCGACTTGGTGGGCGGTGCTGTGTTGGCCAAATCCTGCGGCCGATTGCGATGCGACTTTGTAATGCCGGTCGGCACGAAATACGGGCACAGCACCGAGCAATGCACTTGGTCAGTCACCAAGCTCAAGTCCTGGTACAGCGATTCAGACAGTGCCACCACCGCATGCTTGGACACGTTGTAGATGCCCATGGCTGGCGCATTCAGCAGCCCCGCCATCGACGCCGTGTTGACGATGTGGCCTTCGTACGATGGGTCTTTCTTCGCGGCTTCCAGCATCAGCGGCGTAAAGATGCGCACACCGTGGATCACGCCATGCAGGTTCACGCCCAGCACCCAATCCCAATCGCGCTCGGTGTTCTCCCAGACCAGGCCGCCCGCACCCACGCCGGCGTTGTTGAACAGCAGATTGACCTTGCCGAACGTCTTGATGGCGGCATCGGCCAGTGCCTGCACGTCTTCCACCTTCGACACATCGACACGTAGGCCAATCACTTCCACACCCTGCGCCTTGAACTCCGCGACGGCGGCATCCAGCGCATCCTGTTGGATATCGGCCAGCACCAGCTTCATGCCCAACCCGGCGGCGTTCTTGGCGAACTCCTTGCCGAAACCCGATGCACCGCCCGTGATGACGGCCACGCCGCCTGCGAATTGCTTCATGTGTGTCTCTCTCGTGTTGTTGTCATGAAATGCGATTGCGGAGGTAGAACCCGTCAGCCTGCCGCATCAACCTTGCGCACGGCGTAACCCACGCGCGGGAAATGCACCACCACCTGACCAACGCGCGCGTCCTCACGCAGCACGCCAACGGAATCGCGAGTGGAAACGACCAACTCACCTTCGATCGGGTCGACGCCGTAGTCCACCGCCGCCACTGTGACGCGCGTGCCCTTAGGCAAGTCATAGCGGTCATCGAAGGTGGCGTTCGTGTCGGTCAGCGCGCGGGGTGTGGCGGCCTTGGCGATGTCCAGAGCTTCGGCAGGCGTCATCGGCTGGGCTTGCGAGTGGCCGAATGCCGCAATCCGATGCATCCACGCGACGACTTCCGGGTGCGCATCGAGAATGCCCGCGACCGCTGTGGCACGACGGATGAACCACAGGCAGTGGTAGACGGAAAAATCGGCCACCGTCGGCTGCTCGCCAAACAGGAAGATGTGCTCGCCTGTCGCAAACTGCCGCTCCAACTGCGCGAGGAACACGTGCAGCGTGGACGTGGCTTCCGGCAAGGGCGTGCGCAAGCCTGTGCCGCCTGCGCGCATCGCTTTGCGGTCTTCGACGAAGGCTTTGACAGCCGCTTCTGGCATGTTGCCGAACAGGCTTTGAAAGCCCGCAGGCTGCATCACAAAGGTGGCAGACGCCCAGAACAGCGTCGTATCCGCCCACTGCGCCATGGCGAATACCGCAGCAGCATGCTCGGACGGCACGAGCTTCGGCAATGGATGAATCGATTCCAATACCTGCGTAATCAGCGCGGTATCGCAATAGATGTCTGCGCCGATCTGCAGAACTGGCGTACGCCGATAGCCGCCCGTGAGCGGCATCACATCCGGCTTGGGCAGGATGACCGGCACCGTGACGGACTTCCACGGCTGATCTTTGTAGCCGAGGATCAAGCGCACCTTCTCTGAAAATGGCGAGGTGGCGTAGTGATGCAGGATCAAGTCCGTCATGCGTGCTCCAGATAGTTGCGAAGCCGATCAGTCGAGCAGATCGGGTTGTTCTTTGACGATGCGCGCATACAGCGGCTGGAACTGGAACCACCCCGCCTGCGCCGAGCCGACGATGGAATACGCTTGCCGCGCGGCTGCATCGGAAATCGTGCGCGGTGCATCGCCGGTGCGCGCGGCAGCGGCCTCGGCCAGCAACTGCACCTGGCAGGAGCGCTCCATCGTGATGAACCACCACGCGGCTTCGTCGACCGTCTTGCCGACGGTCAGCAGGCCGTGGTTCTGCAGAATGGCGGCTTTGTTGTCGCCGAGCGCTTCGGCAATGCGTTGGCCTTCGTCCAGCTCGACCACCACGCCGCCGAAATCGTCATACAGCGCGTGATCGTCATAGAAGGCGCACACGTCTTGTGTGAGCGGATCCAGCTTGCGGCCGAGCGTCGACCACGCGCGCCCGTACGTGCTGTGTGAGTGGGCGGCGGCCACTGCATCGGGCCGCGCCTGATGCACACGCGAGTGAATGGCAAACGCCGCAGCATTGACCGGGTAATCGCCCTCGACCACGTTGCCGTGGTGATCACAGCGGATCAGGTTCGACACCGTCACCTGGCTGAAATGCACGCCGAACGGATTGACCCAGAAGCTGTCCTGATGCTCCGGATCGCGCGCGGTGATGTGCCCGGCCACGCCTTCATCGAAACCGAATTTGGAGAACAGCCGGAACGCCGCCGCCAGACGCTGCTTGCGGTGCAGGCGCTCTTCCTCAACAGTGGCAAATTGCGGTGGACGCGGCAGGTTGCGATAGCGGGCCGCGACCTCGGGGCTGAGGCTGGCGCTCATGCTGTCGGGCCGCTTGGCTTGCGCAGTTTCAGGTGCGTTCATGGTGTCTCCTTCACGCAGTTGTGGGTGGGGCCATTCTGTGGCGGCCCTCACCCGGCGGACTGTCAAACCATTGACAGTCCACATGCGGCTCAACTCAAACCAGCTTGACGAGTTGCTTGCCGAAGTTCTTGCCCTTGAGCAGGCCCATGAAGGCTTCCGGCGCGCTCGCCAAGCCTTGCGCCACGCTCTCGCGGAACTTGAGCTTACCCTGCGCGACGAAGCCGCCGAGTTCGCGCAGTGCTTCCGGCCATACGTCCATGTGTTCGGAGACGATGAAGCCTTCGATGGTCAGGCGCGACACCAAGATCAGTTGCGGGTTCTGCAGCGGCAGCGGCTGACCGTCGTAGCCGGCGATCATGCCGCACATGGCGATGCGGCCGAACGGGTTCATGCGCGACAGCACCGCATCCAGGATCGTGCCGCCGACGTTCTCGAAGTACGCGTCGATACCGTCCGGCGTGGCTTCCTTGAGCATCTTGTAGAGCTCTTTCGGGTCCTTGGCGGCCTTGTAGTCGATGCAGGCGTCAAAGCCCAGTTCGTTGACCACGTAGTCGCACTTGTCCTTGCCGCCGGCAAAGCCCACCGCGCGGCAGCCCTTGAGCTTGGCCAGCTGGCCCACCACGCTGCCCACCGCGCCCGATGCGGCGCTGACGGCCACGGTCTGGCCGGGCTTCGGATGCATGATCTTGTTCAGCCCGTACCACGCCGTCACGCCGGGCATGCCGACGGAGCCCAGATACGCCGACAACGGAATGTGCTTCGTATCCACCTTCTGAATGCCACGGCCATCGGTCACGCCCACTTCCTGCCAGCCGAACATGCCGACCACGCTGTCGCCCACTGCAAACGACGGGTTCTTGGACGCTTCCACCACGCCCACCGTGCCACCGATCATGACTTCATCCAACGGCTGCGGCTCTGCGTACGACTTGCTGTCGTTCATGCGGCCGCGCATGTACGGATCGAGCGACAGGAAATGGTTGCGCACCAGCACCTGGCCATCCTGCAGTTCGGGAATCTCCGCCGTCTCCAGACGGAAGTTGTCGGGCGTGACGGCACCCTGTGGGCGGGAAGCCAGAACGATGCGCTGATAGGTCTTCGACATGAAAAACGCTCCTGAGAATCGGTATCGGGTGTGAGGGCCGATGTTATTTGTGCTGCATGAAATACTCAGCCAGCGCCGCATAGGCCCGGTGTGTGACCGGATCGTTTGCTGCGTTGGCGGCAATGGGGTGCGAGGCGTAGCGCACGATGGTCATCTGGGCCACCGGATCAATATAGATGCGCTGGCCGTGGATGCCGCGTGCCTCGAACGTGCGGTGCTCGTTGCTGGAGACCCACCACATGTTGCGGTACGAGTACCCGGGCAGCGTGGTGTAGCCCGCCTTGGCAAACTTGTCTGGGTCGCCACCATGGCGGATGTCGTCGATCACGCTCTTGGGTAGGATCTGCTTGCCGTTAAAGCGGCCGTCGTTGCGGATCATTTCGCCAAAGCGGGCGAGATCGCGCAGCGTGGTGTTCAGGCCGCCACCGCCCGATTCGGTGCCGATGCTGTCCACCTGAAAGTACGCGTCGTCCTGCGCGCCCATCGGTTGCCAGATGCGCTCAGACAGCAGCGTGGCCAGCGACTTGTTCGACGCGCGGCGCACGATCCAGGCGAGCACTTCTGCGTTGACGGTCTTGTAGGCGAATGCCTGGTCGTGCGTGCCTTCCTTGCGCAGCGTGACGAGGTAGTCGTAGAAGTTGTCTGGCCCTTTGTAGCCTGCAGGGCGCGGCAGCATGCCGCCAGCGCGGGCGTAGGCCCAGACATCCGCATTCGGGTCAGCGTAGTTTTCGGAGTACTGCACGCCCACGGTCATATCCATGACCTGGCGCACGGTGGCATCGGCGTAGGCGCTGTCCTTCAACTCCGGCACGTATTGCGTGACAGGCGCGGCGGGGTCGAGCTTGCCGTCAGCCACCAGCATGGCAGCCAGTGTGCCGACAAACGATTTCGTGACCGACATGGCGATGTGCTGCGTGTGCGCATCGAGCGCGCCAAAGTAGCGCTCGTACACCACCTTGCCCTTGTGCATGACGAGGATGCCGTCGGTGTAGGTCAGCTTGAGCGCCTCGGCAAACGTGCGGCGCGTGCCGTTGGGGTCGGTGAACAGCACGCCGCTGATATCGCGTTCGGCGCGCGGCAGCTTACTGACGGGGCCATCGCCGTGCCAAACGACGCGCGTAGGCACGAATTCACGCACGTAGCTGTAGCCGTAACGCGTGCGCGGGAACAGGTTGCCGGCCAAGTCGAAGCGGATGATGCGATCCGGCGGTGGCGGAAAGCCTTGCATCCAGCCCATCTTGTTTGGGTCGGACTCATCTGCCGTGAGCGGCTTCTGTACCGGCGGGTTCGGGGCAGGCGGTGCCTGCACGGCGGTGGGCGCGGCGGTTGACATGCCGGCAGCCGGCGCCGAATTGGAGGCGCATCCTTCCAGGGTCATGATGAGTCCGGTGCAGCACAACAAGGTGGTGGCCAGGGCAGAAGCCCGCCGCGCAGGTTGTCGCATGGGTGTCTCCGAGGTTGCTTGTTCTTTGGCCCGGCTATCAGCCGGGAGGGCAACTTTGGTACTGCCGTACAGCAAACTGCTCAGCCGTCCGCGCCCGGCTCGGGCTTACGCGGCGCAGGCATGCGTTTGACGAACTTGAACGTGCCCGAACCGCGCGCGACCAACTTGTCATCGGCATCCCTCACCTCGCCTTCGCAGAACGCCATGGTGGTGGACTGATGCACACAACGCGCGCTGGCCGTGAGCGTGCCGCGCCCGGGCTGCATGAACGCCGTCTTCATCTCGATCGTCACCACGCCGCGGCCGTGTGTATCAGCCGAGCGGCCGGCCATGGCCATGGCGACGTCGAGCATCGTCATGGTTACGCCGCCGTGGGCCATCTCCCAGCTGTTCATGTGCTGGGCGTCGAGTGCGAGTTCGACCACGCCCTCACCATCCGCCACCTTCAGGCAGCGCATGCCGAGGAGCTTCAGGAAAGGGATGTCGATGGGAAAACCGTTGTTGTCTGCGCTCATGCTGCGTTTCAAAGAGTGGAAAGCAGCCGAAATTAGACCACGCTCACGCCGCCGTCGACGGCCAGGATCTGCCCGGTGATGTGCTTGGAGGCATCGGAGGCGAACAGCGCGGCCACGCCCTTGAGGTCTTCATCGTCGCCAATGCGGTGCAGCGGCGACTTTTCGGTCAGCTTGTCCACGCCCAGCTTTTCCAGCGAGCCGCGCGTCATCTTCGAGGGGAAGAAGCCCGGCGCAATGGCGTTGACGGTGATGTTGTGCTCGCCCCATTCGCCCGCCAGCGCACGCGTGAAATTGACCACGGCGCCCTTGCTGGTGTTGTAGGCAATCGTATCGAGCGAGCCCGGCGGATTGCCCTTCAGGCCGGCAATCGATGCCACGTTGACGATCTTGCCGTACTTGCGCGGGATCATCGACCGCTTGCCGATCTGCTGCGTGAGCAGGAACAGGCCACGGATATTCAGGTTCATCACCTTGTCCCAGGCTTCGACGGGGTGATCCTCCGCCGGCGCGCCCCACGTGGCGCCCGCGTTGTTGACGAGGATGTCGATGTGGCCCAGCTTGGCGAGCGCCTCGTCGGCCAGGCGTTGGATGTCGGCTTCGACGGCGCCGTCGGCGGCAATCCAGTCCGCCTCGATACCGAGCGACTTCAGGTGCGCTTGCGCCTCCTTCAGCTCATCGGCCTTGCGCGCTGACAGCACGATGCGTGCGCCCTGCTCGCCCAGTGCTTCGGCAATCTGCAGGCCGAGCCCGCGCGAGCCGCCGGTGATCAGCGCTGTCTTGCCGGAAAGATCGAACAGATGCTTGAGCGTACCCATGGTGTCTCCGTGTCGTTATGTGGTTATGTTGTTAGAACCAAGCGTCTTGCATATCCAGCGTGGTGGTATCGAGCGAGCCTAGCAGCACGATCTGCGGGTCGATCTTCGGCAATTCCCACTGGAAGAAGTAGCGTGCGGCTTGTAGCTTGCCGCGGTAGAAATCAGCGCTGTCGTCACCCTGGCCTTGTGCGTTGGGCAGTGCCTTAGCAGCAGTCAATGCCTGCTCCAGCCAGATCCATGCAACCACGACATGGCCAAAGGCTTCCAGATAGACCGATGCGTTGGCCAGCGTCACACGCGGGTCGCCTGCCGCCCACAGCGTCTGCGTGACCTTGGCCAGCTTTTGCGTGGCCATGCCGAGTGCGCGGCCATAGTTGACCAGCGTTTCGTCGTCGGTTTCCAGCGCGCGGCCGACGGTGGCCTGCACGCGCTCGCCCAGTGCGGCGAAGGCGGCGCCGTCCTGCATCACGACTTTGCGGCCGAGCAGGTCCAGGCCCTGGATGCCGTGCGTGCCTTCGTGGATGGGGTTGAGGCGGTTGTCGCGATAGAACTGTTCGACGTTGTATTCGCGCGTGTAGCCGTAGCCGCCGTGCACCTGGATCGCCAGGTTGTTGGCCTCCAGGCACCACTGCGACGGCCAGCTCTTGGCAATCGGCGTGAGGATGTCGAGCAGTAGGCCGAGCTTGGCGCGCTTGGCGGCATCCATTTCCCCACGTTCTTCGTCGACGAGCTTGGCGCAATACAGGTTCAGGCCGAGCGCGCCTTCCACGTAGGCCTTCTGCGCCAGCAGCATGCGGCGCACATCAGCGTGATCGACGATGCGGATTTGTGGGGACGCTGCATCCTTGCCCGACGGACCGACCGGGCGGCCTTGCGGGCGATTACGCGCGTAGTCCACCGCATGTAGATAGCCCGTGTAGCCGAGCATCGTCGCGCCCATGCCGACGCCGATGCGGGCCTCGTTCATCATGTGGAACATGCATGCCAAGCCTTTGTGTGGCTCACCGACGAGGTAGCCGATGGCACCGGCGCGCGGCTGGCCATCTGCACCTTTCGGTCGGAACTGCGTGCCTTCGCCAAAGTTCAGCAGGCAGTTGGTTGTACCGCGATAACCCATCTTGTGGTTCAGACCGGCCAGCACCACATCGTTGCGCTCGCCCAGCGAGCCATCTGCGTTGACGAGGAACTTGGGGACGATGAAGAGCGAGATGCCCTTCACGCCCGGGATCAGTTTGCCATCCGGCCCGGGGATCTTCGCCAGCACGAGGTGGACGATGTTGTCCGACAGTTCGTGCTCGCCGGCGGAGATCCACATCTTGTTGCCGGTCAGGCGGTATTGGGCGCCGAGCGGCGATTCGCCTTCGTACTCAGCGCGCGTGACGATGTCCGATAGTGACGAACCGGCCTGCGGCTCCGACAAGCACATCGTGCCGTAGAAGCGGCCTTCCATTTCGGGCTGCACAAACGTTTCGATCTGCGCGGGCGTGCCGTGGGCTAGCAGCAGGTTTGCGTTGCCGATGGTGAGGAATGGGTACGAGCTGGTGCCGACGTTGGCGGCTTTGAAGTAGCCGAAGCCGGCTTTCTCGACGACGGTTGGCAGTTGCATGCCGCCGCGTTCGAAGTCTTGCCCGGCAGCCATCAGGCCTGCCTTGTTGAAGGCGTCCAGCGCGGCCTTCACTTCGGGAATGATGTGGACCGTGGTGCCGTCAAAGTGCGGCTCTTGCTGGTCGTTCTTTTTGTTGTGCGGGGCGAAGAGGTCTGTTGCGATGCGCTCGCAGGTGTCGAGTGCGGCGTCGAAGGTTTCGCGCGAATGGTCTGCATAACGTGGGATACGCGTGAGCGATTCGACGTTGAGCCATTCGTAGAGCAGGAAGCTGAGGTCGCGGCGGGATAGGAGTTTCGAGGACATGGTGGTGGTGCATCCTGGGTTTCGTCCCCTGCCGGGGCCGACTCACTTTCTTTGTCTTGCCAAAGAAAGTAAGCAAAGAAAGGCGCGCCCGAGATGGCGAAAGATTCCTTGAATTTCCGTAACCGGGCGGAGACGGGAAAAACTCGCTTCGCTCAGACAGTTTCCCGTCTTTTTTCCGCCCGCTTACGAAAATTCAAGGCGCCATCTAGGGCAGGAACTTCAACGGCCACACCGTCTGGGTGCATGGGCTGACACTGAGGTCCGCCCTGCCAGAAACAAATCAGGCCCCCGTTTTGATGCGGGAGCCTGTCTGTTTAGAGCACCTCGAACAGGCCTGCTGCGCCTTGGCCGCCGCCGATGCACATGGTCACGACCACGTACTTGACGCCGCGGCGCTTGCCTTCGATCAGCGCGTGGCCGACCAGGCGCGCGCCCGACACGCCGTACGGGTGACCCACGGCGATGGCGCCGCCGTTGACGTTCAGGCGATCCATCGGGATGCCCAGCTTGTCAGCGCAGTACAGCACCTGCACGGCAAACGCTTCGTTCAGTTCCCACAGGCCGATGTCTTCGACCTTCAGACCGGCCTTCTTGAGCAGCTTGGGCACGGCGAACACGGGGCCGATGCCCATTTCATCCGGCTCGCAACCGGCCACGGCAAAGCCGCGGAACACGCCCAGCGGCTGCAAGCCCTTCGCTGCGGCCACCTTGCCGTTCATCACCACGGCTGCGGATGCGCCGTCGGAGAACTGGCTGGCGTTGCCTGCCGTCACCACGCCGCCGGGCATGGCGGTGCGAATCTTCGACACGCCTTCCAACGTCGTGTCAGCACGGATGCCTTCGTCGGCGGAGATGGTGACTTCGCGCGTCATGAGCTGGCCGGTCTTGGCATCGGCCACGCCCATCACCGTGGTCATCGGGACGATTTCGTCGTTGAACTTGCCGGCAGCGGCGGCAGCGGCGGCGCGCTGTTGGCTCTGCACGCCGTATTCGTCTTGACGCTCCTTGCTGATGTTGTAGCGCTTGGCGACGTTCTCGGCCGTTTGCAGCATGCTCCAGTAGATCTCGGGCTTGTGCTTGTTGAGCCAGCCTTCGGTCATCATGTGGCGGTTCATCTCTTGCTGCACGCACGAGATGGATTCCACACCACCGGCCACGAAGATATCGCCTTCATCGGCAATCACGCGCTGCGCGGCCATCGCAATGGTCTGCAGGCCCGACGAGCAGAAGCGGTTGACGGTCGCGCCCGGTACGGTCACGGGGCAGCCGGCGCGCAGGGCGATCTGGCGGGCGATGTTGGCACCAGTTGCGCCTTCCGGGTTCGCGCAGCCCATCAGGATGTCTTCCACTTCGCCCGGCTCGATCTTGGCGCGCGCAATGGCGTGCTCAACGGCATGGCCGCCCAGCGTGGCGCCGTGCGTCATGTTGAAGGCGCCCTTCCAGCTCTTGGCCAGGCCGGTACGTGCGGTGGAAACGATGACTGCTTCGGTCATGGTGTTGCTCCTCGTATCTGGTGGCGGACGCGGCTTTGGTTGCGCGCCCGTTGTATTCCGTTATCCGTTCAGAACTTCTTGCGACTGCAACCGCGCGATGCCCGCATCCGCCATCTGCTGCCACGCTTGCGCGAGCGACCCATTCAGGTCGATCCCACGGCAGGCATCCTCGATGACGGCCACTTCCAGCCCCGCAGCACGCGCATCCAGCGCAGACCACGCCACGCAAAAGTCCGTAGCTAGGCCGACGCAGAACACACGCTTGATCCCAAGTTCGCGCAAATAGCCGAGCAGGCCCGTAGGCGTTTTGCGGTCCGCTTCAAAAAACGCGGAGTAGCTGTCGATGTGCGGGTGATAGCCCTTGCGGACGATCAACTGCGCATGCGGCACGTCCAGCCCATCGGCCAGCGCGGCGCCAGTGCTGTGCTGCACGCAGTGGACAGGCCACAGCACCTGCTGCCCATACGGCAGTTCGATCGTGCCGAACGGCTGCGTGCCAGCGTGGTTGGCCGCGAACGAAACGTGTTCGCTCGGGTGCCAATCCTGCGTCAGCACGGTGCGAGCAAGCGGCCCGAATGCCTGGGCAAGCCGGTTGACGACAGGGATGACCTGGTCGCCGTCCGGCACAGCCAGCGCGCCGCCGGGCAGAAAATCGTTCTGCACGTCGATGATCAGCAGGCAATCGGTGGGCGTGAGTTGCATGGTGGTTGCTTAGTTAGTCGCTTGGTTGATCAGCCGTTGAAGCCCTTGCCTTCGTCGGCCAGCTTCTGCAGCAGCGGAGCAACCTTCCACGCTTCACCGTGGTAGCCCTTGCTGTAGCGATGCATGGCTTGCGCGACGTTGTAGAGGCCCACCGTGTCCGCATAGAGCATCGGGCCACCGCGGAACAGCGGGAAGCCGTAGCCGGTCAGGTAGACCATGTCGATGTCCGACGCCTTCGAGGCGATGCCCTCTTCCAGGATCTTCGCGCCTTCGTTGACCAGCGCGAACACCAGGCGCTCGACGATCTCCTCATCCGAGATCTTGCGGCGCGTGATGCCCAGATCCTTCGAGTGCTGGACGATCATGTCGTTGACCTGCTGGTTGGGGTACGGCTTGCGGTCGCCCGCCTTGTAGTCGTACCAGCCGCCGCCGGTCTTCTGGCCGAAGCGGCCCATTTCGCACAGCAGATCAGCCGTCTTCGAATACACGATGTCCGGCTTGTCCACGGCGCGGCGCTTGCGGATGGCCCAGCCGATGTCGTTGCCAGCCAGATCGCCCATACGGAACGGGCCCATCGCAAAGCCGAACTTTTCGATGGCCTTGTCGACCTGCTCCGGCAGCGCGCCTTCGTCCAGCAGATAGCCAGCCTGGCGGCTGTATTGCTCGATCATGCGGTTGCCGATAAAGCCGTCGCACACGCCGGAAACAACCGCCGTCTTCTTGATGGCCTTGGCCAGCTTCATGACGGTGGCCAGCACGTCCTTGGCGGTGTCCTTGCCGCGCACGACTTCCAGCAGCTTCATCACGTTGGCCGGGCTGAAGAAGTGCATGCCGACCACGTCTTGCGGGCGCTTCGTAAAGCTGGCGATCTTGTCCACGTCCAGTGTGGAGGTGTTCGACGCCAGGATCGCGCCCGGCTTGACGACTTCGTCCAGCTTCTTGAACACGACTTCCTTGACGCCCATTTCTTCAAACACGGCCTCGATGACGAGGTCCGCGTCCTTGATGTCGTCGTAGGACAGCGTCGGGGTCAGGAGCGCCATGCGCTGCTCGACCTTCTCTTGCGTCAGCTTGCCCTTCTTGGCGCTGTTCTCGTAGTTCTTGCGGATGGTGGCCACGCCGCGATCCAGCGCTTCCTGTTTGGTTTCCAGGATCGTGACCGGAATGCCCGCGTTCAGGAAGTTCATGGAGATACCGCCGCCCATGGTGCCGGCGCCAATCACGGCCACCTTCTCCACCTTGCGCACCGGCGTGTCTTCCGGCACATCGGGGATCTTGCTGGCCGCACGTTCACCGAAGAAGGCGTGGCGGAGTGCGCGCGATTCGCTGGTGTTCACCAGTTCGATAAACAGGTCGCGTTCGAACTTGATGCCGTCGTCAAAGCGCTTTTCCACCGCAGCCTGCACTGCATCAACGCACTTGCCCGGCGCCGGGAAATTCTTGGCGACGGTCGCGACGGTGTTGCGGGCGAACTGCAGGAAACCTTGCGGGTTGTCGTGCTCGACTTTGCGATCGCGCACCTTGGGCAGCTTGCCTTCAGCGGCAGCCTTCAGCGCGAAATCAATGGCACCAGCCATCAGGTCGCCTTCGATCATCTGGTCGAACAGGCCGCTCTTGGCCAGTTTTTCCGAAGGAATGGCGTTGCCCGAGACGATCATGTTCAGCGCGGGCTCCAGACCAATGGCGCGCGGCAGACGTTGCGTGCCGCCAGCGCCCGGCAGGATGCCCAGCTTCACTTCCGGCAGCGCGATCTGCGCGCCCGGCGCGGCCACACGGTAGTGACAGCCCATCGCCAGTTCCAGCCCACCGCCCATCGCCACCGAGTGGATGGCGGCCACGACCGGCTTGATGCTCGATTCCACCGCCTTGATGACGGAGTGGAGCGACGGCTCTTGCGCGGCTTTGGGCGTGTTGAACTCGCGGATATCGGCGCCGCCCGAGAAGGCCTTGCCGGCGCCGGTGATCACGATGGCCTTGACGTTGGGGTCGTCGCCAGCCTTGACCATGCCTTCGACGATGCCCAGGCGCGTGGAGTGCCCAAGGCCGTTGACCGGCGGGTTGCTGAGCGTGATGACGGCAACGCCGTCCTGGACCTTGTACTCCGCTGTCATGCTGGTTCCTTTGGTGATGCGAGGGCCGGCTGGAAGGTGCTGCAGACTGCACCGTGCCTCGCGGTTGGACTGTCTCTCAACTATCGTTTTTTTAACGCGGGGTAAGGCCGCGACTCGACACAGAATACACAAAAAAGCACGGTCGTTCAATTTCTATTTTTTCGTTGCGCGGCGCCGTCCGGCGGGCGATATCGCTACCGCACCCCTGCCCGGGCTTGGTCACGACAACGTCAATTTTTTGCCCGCTCCGTGACGGTTTTGATAGAGTCGCGCATTTCGTCGCTTGGGATGATCCCGGGTGCCCATCAGGCGCGGGGACGTCTCATCACATTTAGTCGATTGGGCTCGCGATCCGAGCAAAATCGTCCACTCTGTATCCATGTCAGAACACGCTACCCCGTCCGCGGAGACGCCGGGCTTGCGCCGCACCTTGCGCGCGCGCCATCTCACCATGATCGCCATTGGCGGATCGATCGGTACCGGGCTCTTCGTCGCCTCGGGTGCATCGGTCTCGCAGGCAGGCCCCGGGGGCGCACTCGCCGCCTACATCCTGATCGGGGCGATGGTCTACTTCCTGATGACCAGTCTGGGCGAGCTTGCCGCTTACATGCCTGTTTCCGGCTCGTTCGCCACCTATGGGGCGCTGTATGTCGATGAGGGCTTCGGCTTCGCGCTTGGCTGGAACTATTGGTACAACTGGGCGGTAACGATTGCGGTTGAGCTGGCGGCCGCGCAGCTCGTCATGCACTACTGGTTCCCTGATGTGCCGGGGGTGCTGTGGAGTGCCGTGTTCCTCGCCATCATGTTTCTGCTCAACGCCATCTCCGTACGCGGCTTTGGCGAGGCGGAATACTGGTTCGCGCTCATCAAGGTCGTCACCGTCATCCTCTTCATCGGTATTGGCCTGGCGATGATCTTCGGGATCATGAAGGGTGGCCCGCAGTCGGGCTTGCAGAACCTGACGCTGGGCGATGCGCCGTTCGTGGGCGGGCTGCCGGCGATGATCGGCGTGGCGATGATCGCCGGGTTCTCGTTCCAGGGGACGGAGCTGATTGGTGTGGCGGCGGGTGAATCGGCTGACCCGGCGCGCACCATTCCGCGCGCGGTCAAGCAGGTGTTCTGGCGGATTCTGCTGTTCTACGTGCTGGCGATCTTCATCATCGGTGTGCTGGTGCCGTACACCGATCCGAATCTGCTCTCGACGGAAGTCACCAACATTGGCGTGAGCCCGTTCACGCTGGTGTTCAAGCATGCCGGGCTGGCGTTTGCGGCCGGGCTGATGAACGCGGTGATCCTGACCGCAGTGCTGTCGGCCGGCAATTCGGGCATGTATGCGTCCACGCGCATGCTCTACAACCTGGCGACCGAAGGCCGCGCGCCGCGCATCTTTGCGCAACTCACGAAGAATGGCGTGCCGCGCAATGCGTTGCTGGCGACGACCGCCGTCGGCGCGCTGTGTTTCCTCAGCTCCCTCTATGGCGACAAGACGGTCTACCTGTGGCTGCTGAATACGTCGGGCATGACCGGCTTTGTGGCGTGGCTGGGCATTGCCGTCAGCCACTACCGCTTCCGCAAGGGGCTGGTGGCACAGGGGCATGATCCGGCGCAGTTGCCGTATCGCTCGAAGTTCTTCCCGTATGGGCCGCTGTTTGCGTTCGGGCTGTGCCTGGTCATCACGCTTGGCCAGAACTACCAGGCGTTCACCAGCGGCACGATCGACTGGCCTGCGGTGATTGCCACGTACATCGGCATCCCGGTCTTCTTTTTGATCTGGATCGGCTACCGGCTGGTGCGTGGCGGCGGCATTGTCCGTTACCACGACATGCACTTCCCGCGACCGCCCGTGGTGCGTGATCCGCTGGCTGGCCAGGACCCCGGTCCGGAACTGCCGACCGTCGCCACCCGCACGCAGCCATAACATTTGCCTCGCCTGCCGTTTGCATTGCACTCGGCGGGCGGCTTCATTTAGGCACCCCGATTTGCGCGCCCCACCCTGGCGCCCTCCGCTATGCATACACCCATCACCCCCACCGGCCTCGAAGCCCAATCCGAACTGCGCCGACGGCTGCGCGCGCGCCATCTGATGATGATCGCCCTGGGCGGTGCCATCGGCACGGGGCTGTTCGTGGCCTCCGGCGCATCGATTGCGCAAGCCGGCCCTGGCGGCGCGCTGCTGACATACGTGCTGCTCGGCGCGATGGTCTACAGCCTGATGACGAGCCTGGGCGAGCTGGCGGTGCACCTGCCGGTCTCCGGTTCATTCGTGACCTATAGCCGGCTGTACGTGGAGGAAGGCTTCGGCTTTGCGCTGGGCTGGAACTACTGGTTTGCGCTGGCGGTGTCGGTGGCGGTGGAGTTGGCTGCGGCGCAACTGGTGATGAAGTACTGGTTCCCAGGCGTGTCGGGCATGGTGTGGAGCGCCGCGTTCCTGCTGCTCATGTTCGGCCTCAACGCCGTCTCCGTGCGCGGCTTTGGCGAGGCGGAATACTGGTTCTCGATGATCAAGGTGGTGACCATTGTCGTGTTCCTGATCATTGGCCTGGCGATGATCTTCGGCATCATGCACGGCGGCCCATCGTCGGGGTGGCACAACTTCACCATTGGCGAGGCGCCGTTCGTCGGCGGGCTGCCGGCGATGATCGGCGTGGCGATGATCGCGGGGTTCTCGTTCCAGGGCGTCGAGACCATCGGCGTGGCTGCCGGCGAAGCCGAAAACCCCTCCCGCACGATCCCGCGCGCCATCCGCCAGACGTTCTGGCGCATCCTGCTGTTCTACGTACTGGCGATCCTGATCATCGGCGTGCTGCTGCCCTACACCGATCCGAGCCTGCTGCGCAACGAGGCGACGGACGTTGCCGTAAGCCCGTTCGCGCTGGTGTTCCAGCACGCCGGCTTGGCGTTTGCCGCTGGGATGATGAATGCGGTGGTGCTGACCGCGCTGCTGTCGTCCGGTACGTCGAGCCTGTATGTGTCGACGCGGATTCTGTATGACCTCGCGCTCGAAAAGCAGGCGCCGCGCTGGTTTGCCAAGGTGTCAGCCAACGGCGTGCCGCACCGCGCGCTACTGGCCACCTCTGCCGTGGGCGCGCTCTGCTTCTTCAGTTCGTTGTTTGGCGATCAGGTGGTCTACCTGTGGCTGCTGAACACGTCGGCCGTGACCTGCTTCATTGCATGGTTTGGCATTGCGCTGGCGCACTACCGGTTCCGCAAGGGCTTCGTGAGCCAGGGGCATTCGGTGAAGCAGTTGGCGTATCGGTCGCCGTTTTTCCCGTTCGGGCCGATCATGGTGGCGATTCTTTGCGTAGTGATCATTCTTGGGCAGAACACCCAGGCGCTGTTCGCGCCGATCGCCAACTTTGGCGCCTTCATCGCCACGTACTGCGGGGTGTTCCTGTTCGTGGCGATCTGGCTGGGCTACCGCTGGAAGTTCAAGACGCGGTTTGTGCGCTATGCCGATATGCAATTCAGCGGGGAGCATCTGAAGCGCGAGGCGACCACCGCCACGGCAGCCGCCTCAGTGGGCGTTAAGCGCGCCGCTTAAGGGCCGACGGCACGAAGTGTCGGTAGGTGGATGGCATTGGCCATGGCCGCGTAGCCGTCGTCATTGGGGTGGAGATGGTCTCCACTGTCGAACGCCGGCCGCAGGCTTTGCGGGTTGGCCGGATCGCGCAGCGCGGCATCAAAGTCGACCACTGCATCAAATGCCCCGCTCGTGCGGATCCACTGGTTCACTGCCTGTCGCGTCGTCTCTTTCTGGGATGACCAGTAGTTCGGATACGGAGCCTCCGAGCCCTTGAATGGCGTCAGCGTGCCGCCCATGACCTTGATGCCACGCGCACGGCTGCGCAGAATGATCTGCTTGTAACCGTTAATGATGTCTTCGGCCGGCACGGGGCTGGCATTCGGCGCCAAAGAGCCACCGGGGAAGCCGATATCGTTGATCCCCTCCAGCAACACCACCCACTGCACGCTTGGCAGGCTCAGCACGTCGCGGTCGTAGCGCGCCAGTGCGCTCACGCCGGCCAAATCCGCAAGCACGCGGTTGCCGGCAATCCCCTGGTTGAGCACCGCGAATGCACCCCACGGGCCATTGCTGTTCAGGCGACGTGACAACGCATCCGGCCAGCGCTTGTTGGCATCGGTGGTGGAGTTCTGGCCGTCCGTAATCGAATCGCCAAACGCAACAACGGTGCGCGGCTGGTTGTGCGCCTTGACCAGCAAGCCTGACAGGAAAAAGCGGCTCGTGTACTGGGTGGGCGATGGCTGATCCGGTGCGGCGGTGTTGTCGCCGTTCGAGACATACGCGGTTTGCGCTGCGTAGCTGTGGATCGTCCCCAGCGTTGTCGCGTTAGGCAGAAACAGGCTGATGGCGACGTCCGACAACGGCGCGATGGGCAGGTCGATCGGGTCGCTGATCAACGGCGCGCCGGCATATAGCGTGGTGGTGGTTCTTCCGCCGAACGTGACGGTGCGATCGGAGTTGGGAAGAATCTTTGCGCCACCCGAAGACAGCGCAACATGCACTGGGCCGACGGTGACTGGCCCTGCTCCAAACTCATTGCTCAAACGCAGGCGCAGTTGATTGCCGCCCACGCTGGTATGGACGATCTGCCGAATGGTCGCGGCAGCGGGAAAGCTCTTGGGGACGGTCGGGTAGATATTGCGATCTGCGCTGGCCGTCCAGGTGGCAACCCAACGGCCGTTGAAGCCGCTGGCCTGGATGTCCTCGTCGGCATGGAGCGCCGGAGAGGCCAGTGAGATCAGAGCGATCGCTGCGATTGCACGGCAAATACGCCGCCGAAGGAAGCTGCTGCGCATAGTGTCTCCATTGAATGTGATCGAATGAGCTGGACCGCTTGAAATGCGTGGCCCACTCGATGTCGTAATGACCGATGACTCCGACTTCAAGGAGAAATTTGTCAACTGATAGGAGCGGCGCAGAACAAAAAAAAGCCCGCATGGTTGACTATGCGGGCTTTCAGTCAAACGTAACGCTGCGCGGTCCCTATACCTCCAACCACTCCTGCCGAACCTTCGCGTCGGCCTTCAGCTCCGCAGGCGTGCCTTCAAACACGATCTGCCCATGCCCCATCACATACACACGCTGTGAGATGTCGAGGGCGATGGCGAGCTTCTGCTCCACCAGCAGCACCGAGATCCCCCGCTCCTTGAGCGTCTTCAGATACTCGCCCACCAGCGTGACGATCAACGGCGCAAGGCCTTCGGTCGGCTCGTCGATGATGACGAAATCCGGATCGCCCATCAGCGTGCGGCACAGCGTCAGCATCTGCTGTTCACCGCCGGAGAGCACGCCAGCGGCCGTGTTCTCGCGCTCCTTCAAGCGCGGGAACATCTGGTACATGTCCTCAAGCTGCCAGCGTGGCTTCGGGCTATTGGGGTTGCGTTTCTCGCCCAGCAGCAAGTTCTGGCGGACGGTCAGCGTGGGGAAGATGTCGCGATTTTCGGGCACGTAGCCGATGCCCTTGTGTGCCACCTCGAACGTGCGCAGACCGCTCACGTTCTTGCCGCGCAGCAGAATCTCGCCTTCATGCTTGACCATGCCCATGATGGACTTGGCCAGCGTCGAGCGTCCCACCCCGTTGCGCCCCAGCAGCGCGACGATCTCGCCCTCGCCCACATGCATATCAACGCCGTGCAGGATATGGCTCTTGCCGTAGTACGCATGGAGGCCACGTACCTCCAGCATCGGAGTATTGGTTGCCATCAATGCGCTCCTGCGGGTTCGTCGAGCGTGGTGCCCAGGTAGGCCTCCTTCACGCGGCGGTTGTTGCGGATGGCTTCGGGCGTGTCGGTAGCAATCACCTCGCCGTAGACCAGCACCGAGATGCGATCCGCCAAGCCGAAGACGACGCTCATGTCGTGTTCCACCATCACCAGCGTCTTGCCGACGGTGACTTTACGGATCAGCTCCACGGCATGGTCAGACTCGGAGCGGCTCATGCCGGCCGTCGGCTCGTCGAGCAGGATCACATCGGCGCCACCGGCAATGGTGATGCCGATTTCCAGCGCGCGCTGCTCGGCATACGTCAGCATGCCGGCGGCGGCATCGCGCCGGTGCGTCATGCCGATCTGCTCCAGCACTTCCTCCGCGCGCTCGCGTGCATCACGCAACTCGGCCAGCTTGTGCCAGAACGAATACTTGTAGCCGAGCGACCAGAGCACCGCGCAACGCAGGTTCTCGAACACCGACAGCCGGTGGAAGATGTTGGTGATCTGGAAGCTGCGAGAGAGGCCTTTGCGGTTGATCTCGTATGGAGCCAGGCCGCTGATCTCATCGCCATTCAGCTTCACGCTGCCCGAGGTGGCTGGGAAGCGGCCCGAGATCAGGTTGAACGTGGTCGACTTGCCGGCGCCGTTCGGGCCGATCAGCGCGTGGCGCTCGCCCTTGCCAATGGTGAGGTTGACGCCGCGAATGATTTCCGTCGCGCCAAAGCGCTTGCGCACGTCGCGCAACTCCAGTGCTGCAATCGGTTGGCTCATGGTTGCGACTCCTGCAATGCGTTGTCCCACGCCGTGCGCAGCTTGCCCGCTGCGGCACGCAGGCCGAAGGCGCCCACCAGCCACAGCACGGCGGCCACGGCCCACGGCTTCCAGGTATTCGGTTCGACGGCCAGACCGAACAGCGTGGCCACACCGCCCGAGCTGTCGTCCTGCACCGCGTAGATCATTTCCACGGTAGAGATCAACGCCACCAGCAGAATGATGGCCGGCACGATCGCCACGCCGTAGGCCGGCATCAACGTCTTCAGCTTGCCGCGCCGCGCAATCGGCAGATGCATCACCAGCAGGCTGGCAATGCCGCCCGGCGCGTACATGACCATCAGCACAAAGAACAGGCCCAGATACAGCAGCCACGCCTTGGTGATGCCCGACAGCGCCACGGTAAAGAACACCGTGAGCACCGCACCGATGATCGGCCCGAAGAAGCTCCCCATGCCGCCAATGAATGCGGCCAGCAGCACCGAGCCCGATCGCACGGCCGATACGTTTTCCGCCGTCACGATCTCAAAGTTGATGCACGACAACGCGCCGGCAATCCCAGCAAAAAACGCCGAGAGAATCACTACCAGATACCGCACGCGCTGCGTGTTGTAGCCGATGAACTCCACGCGCTCGGGGTTGTCGCGCACGGCGTTGGCGATGCGGCCCAGCGGCGTTTGCGTCCACGCGTACATCAGCGCCATCGAGATCAGGCACCACGCGGCGATCAGGTAATACACCTGGCGTGCCGGCCCGAAGCTGACGCCGGCCAGCGCATCGCCGATGCTGCGGTTGGTGGACACACCGCCCTCGCCGCCGAAGAAATCGGGGAACATCAGCGCGCTGGCGAAGACCATCTCGCCGATGCCCAACGTGATCATGGCGAACGTCGTGCCCGACTTCTTGGTGGTGACGTAGCCGAAGATCACGCCAAACAGCGCGCCACCCAGGCCGCCCGCAATGGGCAGCAGCGCCACGGCCAGCGGCCCGGCGACGCCCACCGCTTGCATGGCGCCGATCTTGTTGAGCGCATGCACGGCCATGAAGGCACCCAGGCCCGAATAGACCGCGTGCCCGAACGACAGCATGCCGGACTGCCCCAGCAGCATGTTGTACGACAGCGCGAAGATGATCATGATGCCCATCTGCGAGAGCAGCGTGATCGCAAAACCCTGCGACCAGATGAGCGGCAGCACGATCATCACCAGTGCCGTGGCGCCCCAGATCAGCCAGCGCGCCAGATTGACGGGCTTGAACCGCATCGTCCGCGCACGATCGTTGGCCGGCAGTGCTGCCTGTTGTTGCGCTTGTTGGTGCATGGTGCGTTCCATTTAGCTCTCCCGCGTGCCCATCAGCCCGCGCGGGCGGAAGATCAGCATCAGCACCAGCAGCAGATACGGCAGCACCGGTGCGACTTGCGCAATCGTGAGGTTCCAGACGGAGATGAGCGGCACGTCCGGGTTGAGCGTGACGCCAATCTTGGCCAGCACGCTCGTCACCGAAATATCGAGCGTGACGGCAAAGGTCTGAATGCAGCCGATGAGCAGCGACGCGATGAACGCGCCCACCAGCGAGCCCATGCCGCCCACCACCGCCACCACGAAGACGATGGAACCCACCGCCGCCGCCATCGATGGCTCCGTCACGAAGGCATTGCCGCCAATCACACCTGCCAGCCCGGCCAGCGCACAGCCGCCACCAAACACCAGCATGAATACGCGCGGCACGTTGTGGCCCAGCGCTTCCACCATGTCCGGATGCGTGAGCGCGGCCTGAATGACCAGGCCGATGCGCGTGCGCGTGAGCAGCAGGAAGATGCCCACCAGCATCAGCAGTGACACCAGCATCATGAACGCACGGTACTTGGGGAATGACGAAGTGAACAGCGTGAACAGCGGCCCATCCAGCGCTTCCGGCACGCGGTACGGCACAGCGGGCAGGCCCCACACCAGCTTCACGCCCTCTTCAATCAGATAGGCCAGGCCGAAGGTAAACAGCAACTCGGCAACGTGGCCGTAGCGGTGCACCGTGCGCAGGCCGAAACGCTCGACCACCGCGCCCAGCGCACCCACCAGCAGCGGCGCCACGATCAACGCCGTCCAGAAGCCAAGATAGCCGCTGACCACGTAGGCGAAATACGCGCCCAGCATGTAGAAGCTGGCGTGCGCAAAGTTGAGGACGCCCATCATGCTGAAGATCAGCGTCAGGCCCGAAGACAGCATGAACAGCAGCAGCCCATAGCTGATGCCGTTCAAGAGATTGATGACTAGGAATTCCACGCGACAGCCCTTTCAGCGGGGCCTGGGCCAAACACAGCCAGCCCATGGCACCCGTTTAAAACATCGCCGCACGATAGCATCGTGTGGCCCTTCGGCACACCACCTGCCGCCTTACTGAGGACGCTTCATCTGGCAAGAGGTTGGCTGCGACGCGACGTACTGGTCGAGCACCGCGTCGGTCTTCCAGCCGTAGCCGGTGTTTTCCTGGTCGAACTTGACGTTCTTGCCGTTGGTTTTCTCCCAGGTGGCGATGTAGAGCGGCTGCTGGCCCTGGTGGTCGGATGCGCGCATCTCGAAGGTGCCGTTCAGGCTGTCGACCTTCATACCCTCAAAGGCCTTGGCCACCTTGGCGGGCTCGATCGACTTGGTCTGCTTGACGGCCTTGGCGAGCATGGCGATGCCGGTGTACGACGCCATGAGGTAGAAATCGTCGTTGTACTTCTTTTTGTAGCCCTCAACGATATCGGCGCCCTTGTAGCCTTCGTTGTTGACGTTCCAGTAGCCGACGAATTTGACGTGGTCCGCACCGGCTGCGCCCATGGCCGTGGGCACGCCGGTGGTGGAGGCGTAGTACGTGTAGAAATTGGCGTTCAGGCCCGCGTCCTTCCCGGCCTTGATCAGCAGTGCCAAGTCGCTCCCCCAGTTGCCGGTGATGACCGTATCCGCGCCGGACGACTTGATCTTCGACACGTACGGGGAGAAGTCCTTCACCTGGGCCAGCGGGTGCAGGTCTTCGCCCACGATCTCGATATCCGGGCGCTTGCGCTTGAGATATTCCTTCGCAGCACGCGCCACCTGGTGGCCGAACGAATAGTTCTGGTTGATCAGATAGACCTTCTTGACGTTCTTGTCCTTGGCCAGATAGCTCGTCAGGGCTTCCATCTTCATGTCGGAGTTCGCGTCCAAACGGAAGTGCCAGTAGTTGCACTTGCTGTTGGTCATGTCCGGGTCGACCGCCGCGTAGTTCAGATAGACGATTTCCTTGCCCGGATTGCGCTCGTTGTACTTGGCCACCGCGTCTTCCAGCGCCATGCCCACGCTTGAGCCGTTGCCCTGCACGATGTAGTGGATGCCCTGGTCAGCCACCTGCTTGAGCACGGTCAGGCTTTCCTGCGGCGAGAGCTTGTTGTCAAAGCCCACCACCTCGAACTTGGTACCGTCGCCGGCCCAGTTCTTTTGCGTGGCGAGATCGGCGATGTACTGCCAGCTGCGCAACTGGTTCTGGCCCAGCGCGCCCATCAGGCCAGAGAGCGGATCGATCCAGGCGATCTTGACGGTTTCGGCGGCGGACGCTGCGGCGGGCACCACCGCCCCACCGATTGCCGCGACACATGCAACAGCCACCACCAACGGACGGAACTTCGCCATGCGTGTCTCCTTCATGTGGTGGAGCGCCAGCGAGTCACTCGTCCGCATGCCGCTAAGGGGGCATGTCGGCTGCTTGCGTCTCCGGGTTGCAACGCGCCCGGGCTTCATCCCGCTGCATCGCTGTGCAGCGGCCGGCCCTGATCCGGTTGTCTTACGTCCGCCGTCCTCGTGTCCGGTTCATTGCCGATACACGGGCGGCGGTTTCTGTTTTGTCGTTAAGCCTGCGCGGTGGGGAACTGGTAGTCCTTGAACTGCTCGCGCAATTTCAGCTTCTGCATCTTCCCCGTCGCCGTCAGCGGAATCTCGGTGACGAACACCACGTCATCCGGAATCCACCACTTGGCGATCTTGCCTTCGAAGAACTTCTGCATCTCCTCGCGTGTGAGTTCCATGCCGGGTTTCTTCATCACCACCAGCAGCGGGCGTTCGTCCCATTTCGGGTGACGGCACGAGATGCATGCAGCCATATGCACGGCGGGGTGCGCGGCAGCCACGTTCTCCACGTCAATGGACGAGATCCATTCACCGCCGGACTTGATCACATCCTTGCTGCGGTCCGTGATTTGCATATAGCCGTCGGGGTCGATATTGGCCACGTCCCCCGTCGGGAACCAGCCGTCCACCAGCGGCGAATGCTCGTTGCGATAGTACGTGTCGATGGTCCACGGCCCGCGCACGTAGAGGTCGCCGAACGCCTTGCCATCCCATGGCAGCTCATGGCCCTCGGCATCGACGATCTTCATCTCGACACCGTAGATGGCGCGGCCCTGGCGCTCCAGCACGTGCTGTTTGGCATCGTCGGGCATATCGGCATGCTTGGCCATCAGCTTGCAAGTGGTGCCCAGCGGCGACATCTCCGTCATGCCCCAGGCGTGGATCACCTCCACGTCTAGCGCATTGAGCGTGCGGATCATGGCCGGCGGCGCGGCCGACCCGCCGATCACCGTCTTGCGGAAGGTCGAGAACTTCAGGTTGTTGGCCTGCACGTGCTGCAGCAAGCCGAGCCACACCGTCGGCACGCCCGCCGAGAAGCTCACCCTCTCCTGCTCAAACAGCTCGTAGAGCGAAGCACCATCCAACTTCGGCCCCGGAAAGACCAGCTTGGCACCCACCAGCGGCACCGAATACGGCAGGCCCCACGCGTTGACGTGGAACATCGGCACCACCGGCAGGATCACGTCCTGCGCGGAGCACCCCAGCGCATCCGGCATGGCCGACGCATACGAATGCAGCACGGTAGAGCGGTGCGAATACAGCGCCCCTTTCGGGTTACCCGTCGTGCCCGACGTGTAGCACAGGCTGGAGGCGGTGTTCTCGTCGAATTGCGGCCAGGTGTACTCGGCGCTCTGCGCGTCCAGCAGCTCTTCATAGCAGAGCATCGGTACGCTGGAGGCGGGCATGTGCGCCCGGTCGGTCATCGCCACCCAGCCCTTCACACCCGGGCAATGCGGCGCGATGCCCTCGACCAGCGGCACGAACGTCAGGTCAAAGAAGACGTATTGGTCGTCCGCATGGTTGACGATGTAGGCGATCTGGTCTGGAAACAGCCGCGGGTTGATGGTGTGACACACCGAGCCAGAGCCCGACACACCGTAATAGATTTCCAGATGACGGTAGCCGTTCCAGGCCAGCGTGCCGACACGCTCGCCAGGCTGCACGCCCAATGCGGCCAACGCGTTGGCCAGTTGCTTGGAACGGTCTCGCACTTGCCGGTACGTGGTGCGATGGATATCGCCCTCCACGCGGCGCGACACAACTTCAGTCGAACCGGAATTACGCGCGGCATGTTCGATGATGGTCGAGATGAGCAACGGCGTGCTCATCATTTGTCCCATGAGGGGCAAGGGGGCCATCGTGTCTCCTAGAAAAACTGAACAACCGTTCTATTTTTTGGCCGATTGTTCCCGTGATCGTCTAACGCGTCAACGGGATATTGTTGTGCGCCGCCACATGGCTCACAGCACGGCCCCCATGTTTACCCGGCCACCTGAAAAACCCTGCGAACCGTTGTGGTGCAAGGGTTCGCGGACTGCAGCTTTTTTTACTCGCAAGTACAATACGCGATAGCGTTGCTGCGCCTCAACATGGCGTTTTCCCTACGGTGAGTGCCTTACCATGCACCCCGTCACGTATAACATTTGACGAAACGGCACTGTTCTTGCGCCGTTTCTCGTGCTAGCCCCGGTCGCCCCTCATGCCCACCTCCTCCGCCAACCTGCCTGACGATTCCCTTGTGAGCGCCTTTGATTGGCCCGGCCGCCCCGCTGCAGCCCCAGGGTTCGCCACGCTGGGCGAGCGTTTTCTGACGCGGTTGCCGCCGCAACCCATGCCAACGGGCGGTGCACCGTATCTGGTCGGCTTTTCGCCCGACGCCGCTGCGCCCTTGGGCCTTACACAGGCCGAGCTGGAGTCAGCGGCCGGGTTGGATGTCTTTACCGGCAACGCTATCGCCGCATGGAGCGACCCGCTCGCCACTGTCTATTCGGGTCACCAGTTTGGCGTCTGGGCCGGCCAATTGGGTGATGGCCGCGCGCTATTGCTGGCCGAACTGCAAACCGACACAGGCCCCTGCGAGGTCCAGCTCAAAGGCGCTGGCCGCACGCCCTATTCCCGCATGGCCGATGGGCGTGCCGTGTTGCGCTCCTCCATCCGCGAGTTCCTGTGCTCGGAAGCCATGGCCGGGCTGGGCATTCCGACCACCCGCGCGCTGTGCGTGACCGGCGCCGACGCCCCGGTGCGCCGCGAAGAGATCGAAACCGCCGCCGTCGTCACACGCCTCGCGCCGTCGTTCGTGCGTTTCGGCCACTTCGAGCACTTTGCCGCCAGCGAAAAACTGCCCGAACTGCGCGCCCTCGCCGATTACGTCATCGACCGCTTCTACCCCGCCTGCCGCAGCGAAGCACAACCGTACCTCGCCCTCCTGCGCGAAGTCGCCCGCCGCACGGCGGAATTGATGGCCGATTGGCAGGCCGTCGGCTTCTGCCACGGCGTGATGAACACCGACAACATGTCGATCCTCGGCCTCACGCTCGACTACGGCCCATTCGGCTTCCTGGACGGCTTCAACGCCAACCACATCTGCAACCACTCCGATACCAGCGGCCGTTACGCCTACGCCCAGCAACCGCAGATCGGCTATTGGAACCTGTTCTGCCTCGCACAGGCTCTGCTGCCGCTGTTTGGCGAAGACCCCGACACCTTCGTCGCGCTCGACGACGAAGCGCAGGCCCAACCCGCCATCGACGCCGCACAGAACACGCTGATCACCTACCGCGACGTCTACAGCGCCGCCTTTTACGCACGCTACCGCGCCAAGCTCGGGCTCTCGACTGCGCACGACGAAGACGAAGCGCTCCTCGGCGACCTGTTCAAGCTGCTACACAACCAGCGCACGGATTACACGCTCTTCTTCCGCCACCTCGCCGAGGTGCGCCGAGACGACACCCCCGCCGCGGCGGAAACCCGCACCGTGCGCGACTTCTTCTTCGACCGCGCTGCCGCAGACGTGTGGCTGACCGCCTATCGGCAACGTCTGCAATCCGAACCCCAATCCGACGACGAACGCGCTGCCGCCATGCTGCGTGTCAACCCGAAATACGTGCTGCGCAACCACCTGGCCGAAATCGCCATCCGCCGCGCCAAGGAGAAGGATTTCTCCGAGGTCGAACATTTGCGTGCCGTACTGGCGCGCCCGTTCGACGATCACCCCGGCTTCGAGCACTACGCACAACCGGCGCCTGACTGGGCGTCGTCCCTGGAGGTGAGCTGCTCGTCGTGATGGCCGATTGAGGCTGTGCTCTAATCCGCGCCTGTCAGGATCGCTGCCCCAGCACGACAAACACACACCGGCCGCCCAAAAACCGCAAACAGGCCGCCGGCAATACCAACCAGGAGTCTCACCACCATGACCGTCCACAAGACCGACGCCGAATGGCGCGACCAACTGACCGACATCGAATACCGCGTCACCCGCGAAGCCGCCACCGAGCGCCCCTTCACCGGCAAGTACTGGGACCACTGGGACCGTGGCATCTACAACTGCGTCTGCTGCGGCACCCCGCTGTTTGAATCGTCGACCAAGTTTGACGCCGGTTGCGGCTGGCCGAGCTATTTCCAGCCCATCAATGGCGAGGTGATCGCCGAGAAGACCGACCGCTCGCACGGCATGCTGCGCATCGAAGTGCAGTGCAAGAACTGCGGCGCGCACCTCGGCCACGTGTTCGAAGACGGCCCCGCGCCGACCGGCCTGCGGTATTGCATCAACTCGGCTGCGCTAAAATTCGGCGATTGATTGTTCGCACACGCCCACAGAAGCACACCCCGCATGAAATTCCTGTTCGATCTGTTCCCGGTCATCCTGTTCTTTGCTGCCTTCAAGGTGGCCGGTATTTATGTGGCGACCACCGTCGCGATGGCCGCCACTGTGCTGCAGATCGCCTGGGTGTGGTTCAAGCACCGCAAGGTCGACGCCATGCAGTGGCTGTCACTGCTCATCATTGGCGTGTTTGGCGGCGCGACGCTCATCTTCCACAACGAGACCTTCATCAAGTGGAAGCCGACGGTGCTCTACTGGCTGTTTGGCGTCGTGCTGCTGGGCAGCGCGGTGTTTGTTCGCAAGAACCTCATCCGCGCCATGATGGAGCAGCAGGTTTCCCTGCCTGAACCGATGTGGGGTCGCTTGAACGCGGTGTGGGCCATTTTCTTCCTTGCCATGGGCTGCCTGAACCTGTACGTGGCCTACAACTTCGACACGGATGTCTGGGTCAACTTCAAGCTGTTCGGCTCGATGGGCCTGATGGTTGTGTTCATCATCGTCCAGAGCATCTGGCTGGCGCGCCACATGCAGGAGCGCCCGGCCAATGCTGCCAATGACGCCAACATCGGGGACGACCGCTGATGGCTGCCCCAATCGTCACAAACGCGCGCGAAATCGAACGCTTGCTGCGCGAGGCCTTCCAGCCTGCCCACCTCGTCGTGGAAGACGACAGCGCCAAGCACGCCGGACACGCCGGCGCAGCATCGGGTGGCGGCCATTACGACGTCGATATTGTCAGCGCGGCCTTTGCCGGCAAGAGCCGGGTGGCGCGACATCGCATGGTGTATGATGCGCTGCGCACGCTGTGGCCGGCGGCAATCCATGCCCTGGCAATCCGCGCTGTCACTCCTGAAGAAAACACGTAAGCGCCTTCTACGCTCACTCGTCCTTCCCTCGAACGCAATCCCATGAAGATTTCCAGCCTCACTGCCAGCCTGCTGGCTGTTGCCCTTGCTGCGATCGCTGCACCGGCCCTGGCCCAGAACGCCGCCGTCGTCAACGGCAAGGCCATCCCGAGCGCCAAGGTGGACGCGCTGATCAAGAAGTCGGGCCAACCCGAATCGCCGGAACTGCGCAGCAAAGCCCGCGACATGCTGATCGACCGCGAACTGATCGAGCAGGACGCCGCGAAGCGCGGCCTGCTGGCGCGTGACGATGTGCAAGAGCAGCTCGCCCAGTCCCGCCTGAACGTACTGGTGGCCGCCGAGTTCGAGGACTACGTCAAGAACAGCCCCACCACCGACGAAGAACTGCACAAGCAGTACGACAAGATCAAGGCGCAGTTCGGCAACGGCAAGGAATACCACGCCCACCACATCCTAGTGGACAAGGAAGCCGACGCGAAGGCCATCATCGCCAAGCTGAAGGGCGGCGCCAAGTTTGAAGACATCGCCAAGGCGCAATCGAAGGACAAGGGATCGGGTGCCAACGGCGGCGATCTGGACTGGGCCAACCCGGGCACCTACGTGCCGGAATTCTCGGCCGCGCTCACGGGCCTGAAGAAGGGTGAGATCACCCAGACGCCGGTCAAGACGCAATTCGGCTGGCACGTGATCCGCCTGGACGACACCCGCGACGCGAAGATCCCGTCGTTTGAAGACGTCAAGCCGCAGCTGCTCGAAATGATGATGGGCGACCAGAACTGGCAGCGTGCCAAGTTCCAGGCCATGCTGAAGGACCTGCGCGAAAAGGCGAAGATCCAGTAAGTACCAGCCCGTTGGGGCAGTGAAAAAAAAAGGGGCCACGTGCCCCTTTTTGATTTGATGGGCCGGATGCGCCATACGCCACCGCAAATCCCCGCCCGGCCCCATGTTCTTTTGAAGTGTTTGCTGAAAAGCATTGTAATTTGTCCCATAATGTGCGGCCACGTGCGCCGAAATTGCACTGCTTCGGTGCACTCAAGAACAGCTGAAAACCAACCACGCCAGCACGGGCACATCCCGCCCGCTGCCAGAGCGAAACCACCCAAAAGGAAACAGGAGATCCTTATGTCCCGCTTCAAGAACGCCTTCCGCATCGCTGCGCTTGCTGCCATCCCGATGGCGCTTCTGCAAGCCGCGCCGGCACTGGCACAGGCCACCAAGTCGGTCGACGTGCTGGCCATCGTTGAGCACCCGGCGCTCGACGCCATCCGCGATGGCGCCAAGGAACAGCTCAAGGCCGAAGGCTTTGACGCCGGCAAGAACCTGAAGTGGGAATACCAGAGCGCCCAAGGCAGCACCGCCACTGCCGCGCAGATCGCCCGCAAGTTCATCGGCGAGAAGCCGGACGCCATCATCGCCATTGCCACGCCGTCGGCGCAGGCCGTTGTGGCGGCCAACAAGTCGATCCCGGTGGTCTATTCCGGTGTGACGGACCCGGTGGCCGCGCAACTGGTCAAGAACTGGGAGCCGAGCGGCACCAACGTGACCGGCGTGTCCGACAAGCTGCCGCTGGACAAGCAGATCGCCCTGATCAAGCGCGTGGTGCCGAATGCCAAGCGCGTGGGCATGGTCTATAACCCGGGTGAAGCCAACTCGGCCGTGGTCGTGGAAGAACTGAAGAAGCTGCTGCCCGCCGCCGGCATGACGCTGGTGACATCGGCTGCGCCGCGCACGGTCGATATCGCCCCGGCTGCCAAGAACCTGATCGGCAAGGTGGACGTGATCTACACGAACACCGACAACAACGTGGTGTCGGCGTATGAGTCGCTGGTGAAGGTGGCCAACGAAGCGAAGATCCCGCTGGTGGCCGGCGATACGGACAGCGTGAAGCGTGGCGCCATCGCAGCGCTGGGCATCAACTACTACAAGCTCGGCCAGCAGACCGGCAAGGTCGTCGCCCGTATCCTGAAGGGTGAGAAGCCGGGCGCGATCGCCTCGGCCGGCAGCACTGATCTGGAACTGTTTGTGAACGAGAAGGCCGCCAAGCAGCAAGGCGCAACGCTCTCGGCCGACCTGCTGAAGGACGCCAAGGAAGTCATCAAGTAACGCGCAAGGCGCCGGCTGACTCCCCACGGAGCCACCCGGCGCGGGCTATTGCGGCCCGGTTCAGGACGCGGTTATCCGCTGCATCATGGCCGGGCGCTCGCGCTTCACCCACAAGCGTCCCCGTTCATTGCACACAGGCCGGTGCCCAACCACCGCGCCCCACTCTGTCATGTCACTGTTTTCATTGCTCGGCGCCCTGGAGATCGGTCTGATCTTCAGTCTCGTAGCGCTCGGGGTGCTGATCTCGTTCCGCATCCTCAACTTCCCTGACCTCACTGTCGACGGCAGCTTCCCCATGGGCGGCGCGGTGGCGGCCACGCTCATCGCCGGCGGACACGATCCGTTCGTGTCGACCCTGTGCGGCACGCTGGCCGGTGCCTTTGCAGGCTTCGTTACGGGCTGGCTTAACGTGCGCCTGAAGATCATGGATCTGCTCGCCAGTATCCTGATGATGATCGCGCTGTACTCGGTCAACCTGCGCATCATGGGCAAGCCGAACGTGCCGCTCATCTCCGAGCCGACCGTGTTCTCGCTGCTGCAGCCAGAATGGATGCCCGACTACGTCTTCCGCCCCGTGCTGCTGGGTGTGGTCGTGGTGATCGTCAAGCTGCTGGTGGATTGGTTCTTCTCCACGCAGATCGGCCTGTCGCTGCGCGCAACCGGTGCCAACCCTCGCATGGCACGCGCGCAGGGTGTGGCCACCGGCCGCGCCACGCTAGCCGGCATGGCGTTGTCTAACGCACTGGTGGCCCTTGCCGGTGCGCTCTACGCGCAAACGCAAGGCGGTGCTGACGTGTCGATGGGTATCGGCACCATCGTGATTGGCCTGGCTGCCGTCATCATCGGCGAGACCGTGCTGCCGGCACGCCGCCTGGTGCTGACCACGCTGGCCGTGGTGGTGGGCGCGATCCTGTATCGCTTCTTCATCGCCCTGGCGCTCAACAGCGATTTCATCGGCCTGCAGGCGCAGGACCTGAACATGGTGACCGCCGCGCTGGTGGTGATCGCTCTCGTGCTGCCGGGTGTGCGCCGCAAGGTGTTCGGCAAGTTCGCCAAGACCGCTACCAAGGGGAACTGACATGCTGAGCGCACAAAACCTCACCCTCACCTTCAACCCGGGCACGCCCATCGAGACGCGCGCACTGCGCGGCCTGTCGCTGGAGATCCCCTCGGGCCAGTTCGTGGCTGTGATCGGCTCGAACGGCGCCGGCAAGTCGACGTTCCTGAACTCCATCAGCGGCGACCAACTGGTGGATTCGGGCAGCATCACCATCAACGGTGAAGACGTCACCCGCAAGACCGCCTGGCAGCGCGCCGACAAGGTTGCCCGCGTGTTCCAGGACCCAATGGCCGGCACCTGCGAGAACCTGACCATCGAAGAGAACATGTCGCTGGCCATGTGCCGCGGGCAGCGTCGCGGCTTCAAGTTCGCGACCAACCGCAAGTGGCGCGAGATCTTCCGCGAGCAACTGCGCCGGCTGGATCTGGGCCTGGAAAACCGCCTGACTGACCGCATCGGCCTGCTCTCGGGCGGACAGCGCCAGGCGGTGAGCCTGCTGATGGCATCGCTGCAACCGTCGCGCATCCTGCTGCTGGACGAGCACACCGCCGCGTTGGACCCGAAAACGGCTGCCTTCGTGCTGGAGCTGACTGCCAAGATCGTCGCGCAAAGCAAGCTGACGACGATGATGGTCACGCACTCCATGCGCCAGGCGCTCGACTACGGCGACCGCACGGTGATGCTGCACCAGGGCAACGTGATCCTCGACGTGCAAGGCGAGGAGCGCAAAGGCCTGGACGTGCCGCATCTGTTGCAGAAGTTCGAGGAAACGCGCGGCGCCAAGGTGGACGACGACGCGCTGCTGCTCGGCTGATCCATCGCAAAGCATCGCTATTACGCACCAGCGGGCTCCCTCAGTGGAGCCCGCGACATTTCCAGCCCATGAGCAAGGTACGACGTCCCGTCATCAGCATCGCGCCCGATCAGCACGCACAGAACGCACGCCCGCTTTCGAAGGGCCAGCGGTCATTCAACGCGCTGATCAAGCAGATCGAGAATCGGCGCAAGAGGCTGGCGGACTGGGAAGCCGCCACCACGCAATTCCAGGCGCGTTACGCGGGCGAGTTCGTGCCGCTGAAGCGAACCCGTACCGCGTTGCAAATCCGCATGGTGCGCAGCCTCGACCAAGCCTATGAGCACGAGGGCCTCACCAAGCCCGAGCGCCGCAAAATCTCCGCCCTCATCGTCGATCTGGCCGGTGGACTGATTGATGAAGACGCCAGCCTCAAGCCCATCTACAACAAGTACAGCGGATCGGATTTCGACCGCGAAGCCGCTGCACAGGCTGCGGAGATGAAATCGCGGCTTGAAGCGATGCTCGGTGTCGATCTGGGAGACGACGCGGAGGAGCAGTCGCAGGAAGACCTGCTCCAACGTGCCCGCACCCACATCGAGCAACAGGCCGCAAAGAAAGCCGCTGTTGCGGCCAAGCGTGAAGCCCGCCGGGCCGCCCGGGAAAAATCACCGAAGCAGCTTGCAGCAGAAGCGCGTGAGCAAGAGGAACAGGCGCAAGTCAGCCTGTCCATCCGCGAGGTCTATCGCAAACTCGCCAGTGCCCTGCACCCTGACCGGGAAACCGATCCGCAGGAACGGGAGCGTAAGACCCGGCTCATGCAGCGCGTCAATGAGGCCTATGACAAGGGCAACCTGCTGCAATTGCTGGAGTTGCAGCTTGAGTTGGAGCACATCGACCAGCGCGCGATCAACCACCTCAGCGAAGCGCGGCTGACGCATTACAACGAGATGCTGAAAGACCAGGTGCGCGAGCTCGATCGGCAAATCCATCGTGCCGAGATGGGGTTTCGGCACACCTACGGGTACCACCAGTCAGGCGCGTTGTCTCCCGATGCGGTCTTGCCGCACCTTGCCGCCAACATCGATGCGCTCCACGCAAGTATTCGCACGATCGAGCAAGACCTAGCCGCGTTTGACGACATCAAGCACCTGCGGCGCATGCTCAAATCCAGCGTGCTCTGAGCCTCAGCAAAAGCAAACGGGCACCCGAAGGCGCCCGCTCTTGTGACTGGGATCGACGCGTCGGTCAGAAGCGGTGTTGCAAGCCCGCCGTCACACCCACTTGGTTGTTGCCGTAGCCGACCACATCACGCGACAGGCTCACGTTCTGACCGTTCTTGGCCTTGGCATAGCCCGCCGCCAGGTACGCCGTGGTGCGCTTGGACAGCGCGTACTGGCCGCGCACCGAGAACAGGATCGGATCGGCATCGGTGCCGCCCTTGATGTTCTGCTTGTACACCGCGCCGTACAGCGTGAATGCCGGCGTGAAGTCGTAGCTGGCGCCCGCCCAGTACATGTCGCTGCGCTGGGTAGCGGTGGTGGTAGTAAATGCGCGCTTGTAGTTGCGGTAGCCCGCGAACAGCTTCAGTGCGCCGAAATCGTAGCTGGCGCCGGCGTGGATGCCTTGGATGTAGTCCGTCGTATCTGCCGGCGTGGTGCTCGTGCCTGCACCGTTCTGGCGGTCCCACGTGGCCGCCGCCGAGAAGCCGCCTACGCTGTAGCCGATACCCAGGTCGTACTTCGAGCTGCTCTTGAAGTTGCCCGCCACCTCGCCAAAGCCCACCGTCGCGCCGAGCTTCAAGCCGCCGAACGTACCGTCGTAGCGCACCGCGTTGGACGCGCGCGAGAACAGGCCGTCCTTGCGGTCGCCCGTTGCCGTGGACGACGTGGCCCACGAGTAGTTGGGCGCGTAGCCCATCGGGTCATACGGGGCCATGAAATCGTACGAAGTGGTGAACGT
Organism: Ralstonia sp.; assembly: GCA_039592975.1. Lineage (GTDB taxonomy): Bacteria > Pseudomonadota > Gammaproteobacteria > Burkholderiales > Burkholderiaceae > Ralstonia. Next base: position 204,114 of record JBCNQE010000004.1, read on the forward strand.
ACGGCCTGCCGTCACCTGACCGAAACTGCCCGCCAAGCCCACGATGGCGCGCCGGTCGAACAGCGTGTTGTCGGTATCGAGCTTGCCGGTGTCGATGGCAATGCCGCTCTCCAGGCCGAAGACAGCCTTCATGCCGCCGCCCAGGTCTTCCGTGCCGCGCAGGCCCCAGCGCGAGGTGTTCTTGCCGCCCGACACCAAGCGCGTGACGCTGCCGCCGTTCGGGCCGGCGTGGTTCACGTACTCGATGCCCGAGTCCATGATCCCGTACAGCGTCACATTGGAGGATTGCGCAGCGGCTGTGCCGGCAGTGGCGAACGCAATCGCCGCCAGCGCCATCGAAGTCATTTTCATGTGGTCTCCCTTATTCGTTGTCCTGCCGCAAGCACCGTTATGACGGGGCCTTGGGGCGGCACGGATCGTATGAGGGACGCACTTTCAGTTCACTTTCGATTGCCGGGAAATTGGAGGGGTGTGCACGTGGGGCCTCGGGAGTTTCCCTAGCTTCAAAACCTCGGGGGATGTCTGTATTTCTCTGCGGCTTGTTGAGAGAAGTCCGATATGCGCATCCTGTTGGTGGAAGACAACCTGAAGCTGGCCAGCACGCTGGAAGAAGCCTTGGGCCAGGCCGGCTTCACGGTCGATTGCGTGCATGACGGCCACGCGGCCGATCTGCTGCTCACCACGCAGGACTATGCGCTGGCCATCCTCGACATCGGCCTGCCGCGCTTGGATGGCCTGGAAGTGCTACGCCGCCTGCGCGCCCGCAAGAATCCGCTGCCGGTGATGATCCTGACCGCCCACGGCGCCGTGGAAGAACGCGTGCGCGGCCTGAACCTCGGGGCTGACGATTACCTTGCGAAACCGTTCGATCTGACCGAGGTGGAAGCGCGCGCCCGCGCACTCATCCGCCGCAGCCACGGCCACGAGAGCACGCAACTGCAATGCGGCCCGCTGCACTACGACGGCATCAGCGGCGCGTTCACACTCCATGGCGAGCTGCTCGCCCTCACCGGCCGTGAACGCGCCGTGCTGGAGGTGCTGATGCTGCGCGACGGCCGCGCCGTCAACAAGGCGGCCATCTCCGAGAAGATCTTCAGCATCAACGAATCCGTCAATGCGGATGCGATCGAGATCTACGTCCACCGCCTGCGCAAGAAGCTCGATGGCAGCGGCGTGGCGATCGTCATGCTGCGCGGGCTCGGCTATCTGCTGGAAGCGACCCCATGAAGGCCGCCAGCCTGCGCCGGCAGCTCTCGCTGTGGTTGGTGCTGCCGCTGCTGGCACTGCTGGCACTCGATGCATGGCTGACCTACGCGCGCGCCATGACGGCGGCCAACGCGGCGTTCGACCGCACGCTCGAAGCGTCGCTCAAAGCCATGCGAGAGGGCGTGCGCCTGCACGATGGACATTTCGCCATCGACCTGCCCTACCTCGCGCTGGAAGTGCTCGAATCCGAAACAGGCAGCAGCATCTTCTACCGGTTGGCCGACGCCAAGGGCGCCACGCTCACCGGCTACGACGGCTTGCCGATGCCCAGCGGACGGCAGCCCCCGCCGTATCGCACCGTGTTCTATGACACGGCATTCCGTGGCATGCAGGTCCGAATGGCCGCCCAGCCCGTGCCGATAAGCGATACGCAATCTGCGCAGATCCAGATGGTGTGGCTGCTGGTAGGCGAAACCCTGGAGCCGCGCGAGGCCTTGGCGCACGAAATTCTCGCCGGCTCGTTGCAGCAGGAAGGACTGCTGGTGGTGCTGGCCGTAGGCATCGTCTGGCTGGGCGTGCGGCGCGGGCTACAGCCGCTGCGCCAGTTGAGCGAAAGCGTTGCGGCGCGCGGCACCGATGAACTCGCCCCGCTGCCGCAGCACGGCCTGCCGGCGGAGGTCGCGCCGCTGGTCGAGGCGATCAATCAATACGTCGCCCGCCTGTTGCGCATGCTGCAGGCCCGCAAGCGTTTCTTTGCCGATGCCGCACACCAGTTGAAGACGCCGCTGGCCGTCATCCAGGCACAGTCCGAACTCGCCCTGCGCGAACCCGATGGCGAACGCATCCGTCGCCATCTGCAGCCGCTGCACGGCACCGTGCGACAGGCCGCGCGCGGCGTGCAGCAGTTGCTGTCGCTATCCCGCCTGGAGACCGACAGCGGCTACGCCCCGCAACTCCAGCCGCTGCGCCTCGACACGCTGGCCGGCGACGTTGCGCTCGAACTCGCGCCCGTGGCACGCAAATCCGGCGTCGACCTCGGCTTTGAAGGCGACGAACCCGTGACGGTAGCCGGCGAGCTCCAATGGCTGCAGGAACTGGTCGGCAACCTGCTCGACAACGCCATCCGCTATGCCGGCACCGGTGCGCGCGTGACGCTACGCGTCAAACGCCAGGCGATGGCGATGCTCGGTGAACAAGCCGTGCTGCAGGTGGAAGACGACGGCCCCGGCATTGCCATGCCCGAGCGCGATGCGGTGTTCGGCCGTTTCTATCGTGGCGCGGCATCGGAAGGCCACGACGGCAGCGGCCTGGGCCTGGCCATCGTGCGCGAGATCGCTCGCCTGCATGGCGGCACGGTCGCCTTGTCGGAAACGTCTGGCGGCGGCTTGACCGTGAGCGTCTACCTGGCACTCGTATTGGTGGAAGAACCCATGGCCTGATCGCCGGTTGCTGCAAGACAACATCGTTTTTTTCGGCAACCCTGCAGCGGCCCCCACACACCGTGCACCGTTTGCGTGACGACGCGGCGCACCATTTCCAGGCGATCCCACCTCGGCAGCGACTCCGCCGAAATTGGTTCCATCCACCCACCGTTATGCCCACCGCACGTGTGCTGACGGCGACCTACACTCAGAACACACACCGGGTATCGCCCGATCGGCCGCCGAGCTTGCTCGGGCAAGGCATCCGGGGTTTTCCCTATTGTGGTGCCGCGGGCCCGCACGCCCATTGGCTGTGCCTGCGGCGTCGCTTGAAATGGCTCCATCAAATAACCGGGATTGGGTCCACTTGGTAGAACAATGAGCCGCTATAGTCCATTCACAAATCGTCACAACACGACATGTTGACCGCCCCGAGCGGGCCTTGGGACAGCAGGAGGCAGCAAATGAAGACCGACGACGTGATCGTCAGCTTTCGCGGTGTACGCAAGACGTATGACGGCGAGACCCTCGTAGTCAAACACCTGGATCTCGACATCTACCAGGGCGAGTTCCTCACGCTGCTCGGCCCCTCCGGCTCGGGCAAGACCACGTGTCTGATGATGCTGGCCGGGTTTGAATTCCCCACCGGCGGCGAGATCCGCCTGGAAGGCGCGCTGCTCAACAACGTGCCGCCGCACAAGCGCAACATCGGCATGGTGTTCCAGAACTACGCGCTGTTCCCGCACCTGACGGTGGCGCAGAACGTGGAATACCCGCTGACCGTGCGCAAGATTCCGGCCAGCGAGCGCGCCGACCGCGTGCACAAGGCCCTGCAGATGGTGCGCATGGAGGGCTTTGCCAAGCGCTACCCCGCACAGCTCTCCGGCGGCCAGCAGCAGCGCATTGCCCTGGCCCGCGCGCTGGTGTTCGAGCCCAAGCTGGTGCTGATGGATGAGCCGCTGGGCGCGCTCGACAAGCAACTGCGTGAACACATGCAGTACGAGCTGAAATCGCTGCACGAAAAGCTGGGCGTGACCTTCGTCTACGTCACGCACGACCAGGGCGAGGCGCTCACCATGTCCGACCGCGTGGCCGTGTTCGACAAGGGCATCGTCCAGCAGCTCGACACGGTGGATAGCCTGTATGAGCGCCCCTGCAACGAGTTCGTCGCCAACTTCATCGGCGACAGCAACACGCTGCGCGGCACCGTCACCCGCATCGACGGCGATTACTGCGAACTGCAGCTCAACGACGGCGCCCGCGTGGTGGGCCGCAACGTGGCGGGCGCCAACGTGGGTGCCACGGCCACCGGCTGCATCCGGCCCGAACGCATGCGCCTGTCGGAAGGTGCATCCGCTGCCGGCAACGCGATCACCGGCCAGACACGCGGCCTCGTCTACTTTGGCGACCACGTGCGCATGCGCTGCGCCCTGCCCGACCAACCCGAATGCTTCGTCAAGGTGCCGCTGGGCACGCGCGCGCTCGAAGGCTTTGCGCCGGGCGCGCCGATCCAGTTGGAGTTCGCACCCGAGCATCTGCGCGTTTTTGCCTGACTTACAACCACAAGCCGTAATCAGCCACAGCCAAAAGAGGAGCCAACATGAAACACATCACGAAAATGCGTACATGCGCGCGTCTGTCCGTACTTGCCGGCGCGTTCGCCATTGCATTCGGCGCGCATGCGGCAGAAATCACCGTCGTCAACTTCGGCGGCGCCAATGGCGACGCGCAAAAGGCGGCCTTCAACAAGCCGTTTGAAGCGCAGACCGGCAACAAGGTCACCGTGGTCGAGTACAACGGCGAGCAGGCCAAGATCAAGGCCATGGTGGAAGCCAAGCACGTCAACTGGGACGTGGTGGAAGTCGAATCCGGCGACATCGGCCGCGGCTGCGATGAAGGCCTGTTCGAGAAGCTCGACTGGAGCAAGATCGCCAAAAAGTCGGACCTGATTCCGGAAAGCCCGCAAACCTGCGGCGTGGGCTTCTTCGTATGGTCGACCACGCTGGCCTACAACGCCGATAAGCTCAAGACCGCCCCCAAAGGCTGGGCCGATTTCTGGGACGTGAAGACCTTCCCGGGCAAGCGCGGCATGCGCAAGGGCGCGCGCTACAACCTGGAATTCGCGCTGATGGCCGATGGCGTACCGGTCAAGGACGTCTACAAGGTGCTGGCCACCAAGGACGGCCAGAACCGCGCGTTCAAGAAGCTCGATCAGCTCAAGCCGTACATCCAGTGGTGGGAAGCCGGCGCACAGCCGCCGCAGTTCCTGGTGGCGGGTGACGTGGTGATGTCCACCGCGTTCAACGGCCGCATCGATGCCGCGCAGCGCGAAGGCAAGAACCTGAAGGTGGTCTGGAACGGCAGCATCTACGACCTGGACTACTGGGCCATCCCGAAGGGTTCGCCCAACAAGGCAGCGGCCGAGCAGTACATCGCCTACACGCTGTCGCAAAAGCCGCAGCAGGAATACGCCAAGCACATCGCCTACGGCCCGGCCAACGTGGCCGCCATCAAGGCGCTCGATGCCAAGACGCAGGCCAACATGCCGAACTCGCCCGAGAACGCCAAGAACGCCGTGCTGCAAAACCTGCAGTTCTGGACCGACCACGGCGACGAGCTGGAACAGCGCTTCGCCTCGTGGGCGTCGAAGTAACACCGTAGCGATGTAACGCAGTACCGCGCGGATGCCCTTGCCACCCTGGCAGGCATCCGCCGGATGAATTCCCCCCCGCAAAAGCGAGGCAGGCTTGAACACCATGACCATCGCGGCTGAATCGGTTCCGGAATCGACGGCCAAACTCAAACGCGAATTGAAGAGCGCTGAGGCGCGCAGGCGTGCCATGGCACTGGCGCTGGTGGCGCCGCTCGCCATCTTTTTGCTGCTGATCTTCGTCGTGCCGATCGGCGCCCTGCTCACGCGTGCCGTGCAGAACCCCGAAGTGGCCGATGCGCTGCCCAAGACGGTGGTCGCGCTAAAAGACTGGGACCGCAAGAGCCCGCCCGCCGATGCCGCGTACGTTGCATTGGCCGCTGACCTCACCACCGTGAGCGAAGGCGAAGCGATGGGCGCCCTGGCCCGCCGCCTGAACACCGAAATCCCCGGCTTCCGCTCGCTGGTTGCCAAGACCGCGCGCGCCATGCCGCTGGCCGATGATCAGGGCAAGGCCCTGACGCTCACGCCCGCACAAACGCGCGCCAAGCTCCTCGAACTCGACGAGCGCTGGGGCGACACCACCTACTGGCAGGCCATCGCCAAGAACGGCAGCCGCACGTCGCCGTTCTACCTGCTGGCCGCGCTGGACCACCGGCAAGATGCCTTCGGCCACATCCAAGCCACCGACCCCGACGAGCAGATCTACGTGACCGTGTTCGTGCGCACCTTCGTCATCAGCGCGATGGTGACGCTGTTTGCGCTGCTGCTCGGCTATCCGCTGTCGTACTGGATCGCCTCGCTGCCGGAGCGCCGCGCCAACCTCGTCATGGTGATGGTGCTGATTCCGTTCTGGACCTCCATCCTCGTGCGCGTGGCGGCGTGGATCGTGCTGTTGCAAACCGAGGGCCTGATCAACCACGGCCTGATGGACCTGGGCATCATCAAGGAGCCCTTGGCGCTGCTGTTCAACCGCGTGGGCGTGTACATCTCGATGACGCACATCCTGCTGCCGTTCATGATCCTGCCGCTGTATAGCGTGATGAAGTCGATTCCGCCCACGTACCAGCGCGCGGCCGTGTCGCTGGGCAGCCATCCGTTTGCCGCGTTCTGGCGTGTGTATGTGCCGCAGACGTACCCGGGCATCGGCGCCGGCGCGCTGCTGGTGTTCATCCTGGCGCTGGGCTACTACATCACCCCCGCGCTGCTGGGCGGCCCGAACGACCAGATGGTCAGCTATTACGTGGCCTACTTCACCAACGTCACCATCAACTGGGGCATGGCTTGCGCGCTGGGTGCGCTGCTGTTGCTCGCCACGCTCGTGCTGTATGCGGTGTATGGGCGCTTCACGCGGCCCAAGGTTCGCGTCGGTTGAACGGAGCCCATCGAAAATGAAACTCGCCAAACCGATGTTCGCCCCGCACACCTCGCTCGTCGAGCGTGTCTGGTATTTCGCGCTGCGCGGCCTGGCCGTGCTGACGCTGCTGTACCTCGTGCTGCCGGTGCTGGTGATCGTGCCGCTGTCGTTCTCGTCGAGCACGTTCCTCTCATACCCGATCCCGAGCTATTCGCTGCGCTGGTATCAGAACCTCGTCACGTCGGATGAATGGCGCATGGCGGCCAAGAACAGCTTCATCGTCGCGCCGGCGGCCACGATTGTGGCAACGGTGCTGGGCACGCTCGCGGCCATCGGTCTGAACAAGGCGGATTTCCGCGGCAAGGGGCTGCTGATGGCGGTGCTGGTGTCGCCGATGATCGTGCCGGTGGTCGTCGTCGGCGTGGGCATGTATCTGTTCTTTGCGCCGCTGGGCTTGGCCAATACGTATGTCGGGCTGATCCTGGCGCATGCGGCGCTGGGGGTGCCGTTTGTGGTGACGACGGTGTTGGCGACGCTGCAGGGGTTCAATCACAACCTGGTGCGGGCGAGCCTGTCTTTGGGGGCCAACCCGGTCATGACGTTCTTCCGGATCACCCTGCCGGTGATTGCACCGGGCGTGATCTCGGGCGCGTTGTTCGCGTTTGCCACCTCGTTTGATGAAGTGGTGGTGACGCTCTTCCTCGCCGGCGCTGATCAGGTCACGCTGCCGCGCCAGATGTTTACCGGGATTCGCGAGAACATCTCGCCGACCATCGCGGCGCTGGCAACGATCCTGATCGTGTTCTCCACTTGCCTGCTGCTGACGTTTGAGTGGCTGCGCGGGCGGGCTGCCGCCAAGGCCGTGGCCTGACAGCGCCCGCACACGCTGCGTTGCTTACGGAGAGACGAACACGTCCGTCCGGTTGGTCAGGTTGCCCGAGTTGGTCTGGATAAAGAACGGCACGAACTTCGTGCCGGCCACCGCCAGCCCCTCGTAGTCGCCAATGAAGAAGCCGCGTGCCACCGGGGCGGTCCTCATGTCGAACGAACCGGCCAGATGCGTCTCACTACCAAAGGACTGCCCGCCGTTGGTGGACGTGGTCTGCCAGTAGTCCGTCGGCAGCGTAGTCGTGTTGCCCGCCGCGAGGTTGCGGATGTCGTAGTACGTTACGGCCACGGTGCCGGCGGAATTCACCTGCACCATCGCGTTGAAGGCTGCTTTGCCCGTCGGCGTGTTGACCTGCTTAGGCGCGCTCCAGGTCTGGCCGCCGTCGGTTGAGCTCGACAGTGCGATGTCGGCATGCGTGCCACCGCTGAAACGCCCATCCTGCCAAACCACATAGAGCTGGCCGGTGGCCGGGTCAATCGCGGGCTCGGGAATGATGTCGCCGGTGCGCAGCGCCTCACCGGTGTTTGGATCGGTCACGGGCACGAACTGCAGGCTCGCGATGATCTGCGGCTTGCTCCAGGTCGCACCGCCATCGGTGGATTTGACGAACGCCACGCTGTTGGTGCTCGCCGCCGCCGATCTGCCAGGTGCGTGGATGTAGTTGAAAAAGTCGTACAGCACGCCCGTCTGTGCATTGACCACAATTTGGTTGCCGATGGTCTGGTGCTCGGATGGCGTGTCGACCATCACGCTGGGCGCACTCCAGGTCTGGCCACCGTCAACAGTCTTGGAGATGTACGCCGGCCCACGGAACGCCAAGGCATGCTGGTTCGCATAGGGGTTGTCGTTGGGCAATTGCAGGCGGTCCCACACCGCATAGGCCACACCGCGCTTGACTGGGTCTGCCGTCACCGATTCCTTATCGTTGAAGAACTGCACGCTCGGCTCGTTGTCGGCAATCAGCGTGGTCAGGTTGGTCCAGCTCTTCCCTCCGTCCCGAGACACCGCCGCGCCCACGGCGTTGTTATTGCGGGAGTGGTCGAATGAGATCGACACCGAATACGCCGTGCCATCCGGCCCGAAGGACACCCACGGATCGGACGCCCGCTCATAACCCAGCGCATTCGCGCCCGCACAGGCGCTGAACGGCTGGGGCACCGGTGCCCAAGTCGCACCGCCATCAAAAGACGCCGCGGACATCAACCCATGCGCACCACCGTCGGACCACCGGTCTTGCTGCCACACGCCAATGTAGTTGGTTGGGTTGGCCGGGTTGACGGCCACGAAGGGCTCGACCTCGGCATTCACGTAATTCGTGCTGCCTGCGCCCCCACCCACGGTGCACCCGGCAAACGGGCTGGGGCCAGACACCAGCGTGGCCGCCCACGCGACGGGGCTGATGATCAAGGCTGCGGCAAACGTGCTTCTGCGCAGCAGCGCGCTCCCTCTGTTACGAGACATGAGAACCTCCTTTGCGGAGACTACTGAGTAGTGGACGCCCCCCGGTGTTCTCTTCGATTCGTGCAAGGGTCATGGCAACGCCCTTGCATCTGGCCGTAACGTCCTCTCACTCACCCACGGCGGGGAGCAACCGCGAAAGAAGGCCCGGCGAATCTTGCCGGCTAAGCTTAGGAAATGCTTTCGAATGCCGCGTGAAGTTTTTTTCATTGCAGAAAAAACCACCGCTTACGGTGCGGTGCAGCCAACCGCGCGCATCAAGACAGGCAAGCCCTCTGGGCAACAACAGCCCAATGGGCGGCGCCATTCGCTGCAATGCGCAAGCTGCATGCATTCGGTTTTTACCGATCCCCCATCTGGCCGAGTCGCACGAATGGGCTAACCGCGGCCTTCCTTCTTCTAGCCAATGTCGCACTGGCCGCCCATCGTTGCGTCGCTCAATCGGTAGTGAACTCTGTGGCCGGAGCTCAGAGCTCGACGTGCGGAGCTTTTTACTCCGCGTGCCGAGTTCAGAGCCTGACGCGTGGAGCATTTTTCTCGGGTGTGCCGAGTCCAGAGCTCGACGCGTGGAGCATTTTTCTCGGGTGTGCCGAGTCCAGAGCTCGACGCGTGGAGTTTTTTTCTCGGGCGTGCCGAGTCCAGAGCTCGACGCGTGGAGTTTTTTTCTCGGGCGTGCCGAGTTCGGAACCTGATGCGCGGAGCTTTTTGCTCGGCGCGCGGAGTCCAGAACTCGGCAGTCGGTGTTCTGAACCCCACGCGCCACGTTTTGCACCGCTTAGAGGAACATCCCGCCCGAAGCCTCAATACGCTGCGCATTGATCCACCGGTTGTCGGGCGACAGCAGCGACGCCACCACCCCACCAATGTCATCCGGCAAGCCGACACGTCCCAGCGCCGTGTTGGCCGCCACCATGGCATTGAGATCCGGGTTATCGCGCACGGCGCCGCCGCCGAAGTCCGTCTCGATGGCACCCGGTGCGACCACGTTGACGGCAATGCCGCGCGGGCCGAGTTCCTTCGCCAGATAACGCGTCAGCACCTCCACCGCGCCCTTCATCGCCGCATACGCGCCATAGCCTGGCAACGCAAAGCGCGCCAGCCCCGACGAGATATTGACGATGCGCCCGCCATCCGCCATGAGCGGCAGCAGGATCTGCGTGAGGAAGAACACGCCCTTGAAGTGCACGTTCATCAGTTCGTCGAACTGGGCTTCAGTGGTCTCGGCCACGGTGGCATGCGCGCCGACGCCTGCGTTGTTGACGAGGAAGTCGAAGCGTTCAGCCTTCCATTGCGCCAGCACGCCGCGCACGGCATCGGCGAAGGCTGGGAAGGTGGCGATCTTGCCGGTATCCAGTTGCAACGCGGCAGCGCGGCGGCCCTGGGCGGTCAGCTCGGCCACCAGGGCATCGGCTTCAGCGCGGTTGCTGCGGTAGGTAAAGATCACATCGGTACCGCGCTGCGCGAGTTTCTGCGCCATGTTCTTGCCGAGGCCGCGGCTGCCGCCGGTGATGATCGCGATGGGGGTGTGGGATTGGGTCATCTTGCTCTCCAGTGAGTTAAGGCGCGGTGGTGGTACCGCAAACCGTGAGAGCATGGTATTGAGCGATAAAACAAGAATAAATCTCGCCTATCCTATTGCTGTGTTTGCATACAAATAACAATCCCCCCCGCCCTCGTCATGCCCACCAACCAACTCGAAGCCATGCAGATTTTTGTGCGCGTGGCGGAACTCGCCAGCTTCACGCGCGCGGCTGAGGCCCTGAGCATCCCCAAGCCGGCCGCTTCGGTGGCGGTGCAGCAGCTCGAAACCATGCTCGGCACGCGCCTGCTGCACCGGACCACCCGCAAGGTGCAGCTCACGCAAGATGGCCAGGCTTTCTACGAGCGCTGCCAGGACCTGCTGGCCGACATGGACGAGCTGCAGACCATGTTCCGCCAGAGCCCACAGGCGCTGCGTGGCAGGTTGCGCGTCGACATGCCGGTGGGCGTGGCGCGCCGCATCGTCATCCCGGCCCTACCCGACTTTCTGGAGGCGCATCCCGATCTGGAAATCGAACTCTCCAGCACCGACCGTCGCGTCGACCCAGTACGCGAAGGCTTCGATTGCGTGTTGCGCATCGGCGCGCTGACCGACAGCAGCCTGATCGCCCGCCCGCTCGGTCAACTGCATCAGGTCAACTGCGCGAGCCCCGCTTACATCGCGCGTTATGGCATGCCAAACACGCTGGAAGACCTCGACCACCATCGCATCGTCCATTACGTACAGACGCTGGGCACGAAATCACCCGGGTGGGAATACACGGTGGATGGCCGCTCCGCACTCCGCCCGATGAAGGGCGCGGTGACGGTCAGTTCAGCCGAAAGCTATGACGCCGCATGCCGCGCGGGGCTGGGGATGATCCAGGCGCCGGTATATGCGGGGCTGTCGTCGGCCATTGAGGACGGCACGCTGGTGGAGGTGCTGCCCGATTTCCGGCCGCCGCCGATGCCGGTGTCGTTTGTGTATCCGAACCGAAGGAACCTGCCGGTGCGGGTGCAAGTGTTTATGAATTGGATGGAGGGGTTGATGCAGGGGTATTTGGAGGAGCGTGGTTCGGGCACGTAGGGAAATCGCCCTTCGGGCAATCGGCCTGCTGACAAGGCGCGCCATGAAGACCCAGAACACCATGCCAGGAATGGCGACTGGGTCCTGCCCAATGCGCTTTGGATCGCAGCACATTGACCTCGCGCCTGGAGCGGATCGCGCCGGCCACATCAATCGCCATTGGCCTTGACAGGAATCGGTGGCACGAAGAAATCGCACAGGTCAGCGCCTTTCCATTTGAGAAGCCGCTGAACCTATAAAATACGGACTCGCCGCGATTCCCGTGGCAATCGCACTCAGCACCCATGTTACGTTTAAGCGAAGTCAAACTCCCTCTGGACCATGCCGAAGACGATCTTGAAGCCGCAATTCGTGCGCGCCTCGCGGATCTCGGCGTAGCGGCAGACGGGCTCGTCCGTTACACCGTATTCCGCCGTGCCCACGATGCACGCAAGCGCTCGGATATCAAGCTGACCTATATCGTCGACGTCGAAGTCAAGGACGAGGCAGCCGTGCTCAAGCGGATCGCCGGCAAGCCGCATTGCGGGGTGACGCCGGACATGACCTACCGCTTTGTTGCGCAGGCACCCGAGCACACGACGCGCCCGCGTCCGGTGGTGATCGGCATGGGGCCGTGCGGTCTGTTCGCAGGGCTGATCCTCGCGCAGATGGGGTTCCGTCCCATCATCCTCGAACGTGGCAAAGCCGTGCGCGAGCGTACCAAGGACACGTTTGGGCTGTGGCGCAAGAGCGTACTCAACCCCGAATCCAACGTGCAGTTCGGCGAAGGCGGCGCTGGGACGTTTTCCGACGGCAAGCTGTACAGCCAGATCAAGGATCCGCACCACTACGGCCGCAAGGTGCTCGAGGAGTTCGTCAAGGCGGGCGCACCGGAAGACATCCTGTATCTGAGCCGACCGCACATCGGCACGTTCCGCCTCGTCAGCATGGTGGAAAAAATGCGCGCCACCATCCACGAACTGGGCGGCGAAGTGCGCTTCGAAACCCGGGTTGACGATATCGAAATCGATCAGGGCAAGGTGCGCTCGCTCAAGCTCTCGAACGGTGAAACGCTGCGTTGCGACCACGTGGTGCTGGCCGTTGGCCACAGCGCCCGCGACACGTTCCAGATGCTGCACGATCGCGGTGTCTATATCGAAGCCAAACCGTTTTCACTGGGTTTTCGCATCGAACATCCGCAGGGGCTGATCGATCGCGCCCGCTTCGGCAAGTTTGCGGGCCACAAGCAACTCGGCGCGGCCGACTACAAGGTGGTCCACCACTGCAGCAATGGCCGGGCGGTCTACAGCTTTTGCATGTGCCCTGGCGGCACGGTTGTCGCGGCCACCTCCGAGCCGGGCCGCGTGGTCACCAATGGCATGAGCCAGTATTCGCGGGCCGAGCGCAACGCGAATGCGGGCATCGTCGTCGGCATCACGCCGGAAGACTATCCCGGCGGGCCGCTGGCGGGCATCGCGTTTCAGCGCAAATGGGAAGAGCGGGCATTCGAACTCGGCGGCGGCAACTACCAGGCGCCCGGTCAACTGGTTGGCGATTTCATCGCCGGCCGGCCGTCGACGTCGCTTGGTTCCGTCATACCGTCGTACAAGCCGGGCGTGCACCCGACCGATCTCAGCACGGCGCTCCCTGACTACGTGATCGAAGCCATCCGTGAAGCACTCCCCCAGATCGACAAGAAGATCGCAGGCTTCGCAATGCACGATGCCGTGCTCACCGGCGTAGAGACGCGCACTTCGTCACCGATTCGGATTCGACGCAAAGACGATTACCAAAGCATGAACGTCGAAGGTCTGTATCCGGCCGGCGAAGGCGCCGGATATGCCGGCGGTATCTACTCGGCGGCCATCGACGGCATCGAAGTGGCGCAAGCGGTGGCACTCAATCTGACATCGACGCACGCGTCCTGATGTGTGGGCACGAGGGCGGCTGGCGAGCCGCCTCACGAGTGGATCGTCTCGTCGACCCGGTACGCGAAGGCTTCAATCGCGTGCTGCGCATCGGCCCCTCACTGGCAGCAGCCTGATCGCCCGCTACGGCATGGCAAAGAGGGCTTGCCGCTGCCCGCAACCTAACCCTCGCCCCCCGTCATGAAAGCGCTCCAACACGGTGCCGTATGCGCGCTGCTCGCCTGTAGCGTCGCCCTCGCCTCCCCCGATGAAGATCGACTCGGCAAAGCACAAGGCTATCCGCTTGCGCCCAGCGCGGCGCGTATCCATGAAGCGCAGTACATCGTGGAGGCCTTCAGCGGCATGGACCGTATCTCGCCATCTTGCGAACTTGCGCCAGCCGACAAGCCGACGCAATTCAATATCGCAGACAAGGAGACGGATGTCCGGTATCGCTTCCGCAACCACGACTACACGCTGGCGGACTACATGGAGCATCAGCGTGCGACTGCTGTGCTGATCGTTCAGGACGGCGTCATCCTGGCGGAGCATTACGGCTACGACCGCACGCAAGACATGCGCATGCTGTCCAACTCGATGGCCAAGACGCTGGTGGCACTGGCCATCGGCAAGGCGCTGGAGGATGGAAGCCTGCATTCGCTGGAAGACCGCGTTGACCAGTACGTGCCCGGGCTTACGGGCACGCTGTACGGCGCAACACGCATCATCGATCTGCTGCGCATGGCCTCCGGTGCAAAGTACGTCGAGGACTACACCCCCACCGACGACCGGGCACGCTTCCTCAAGACGGCATCCAGGCAAGGCGTGCTCGCCGCAGCCGCCCAAGTCAACGAGCGCGCCGATGCGCCGGGTACGCGCTTCAACTATGCGGGCGCGCAGACCGAAGTGTTGGCGCTGGTCCTGCAGGCAGCCACGCAGCGCAGCCTGTGCGACTTCGTTGACGACAAGCTATGGAAGCCGATGGGGGCACAAGCCAAGGCGACCTATCTCGTGCGCGAATCCGACGGATCCGCATTTGCCCAGGGCGGCTTCAATGCGACGGCTCGGGACTACGCGCGCCTCGGCTCCATGCTGGCCAACGATGGCGTGGTGCAAGGCCAGCAAGTCGTGCCGCGCGCATTCCTGTTGGACATGACCGACGCATCGCGCCAGCCTGAGCCGTTTCGTCCTGGGCAGATGGTCTATCACGGCAGCCGCTACTACGGTTATGGCTTCCAGGTCTGGCTTCTGCCAGGAGAAGCGCGGCGGTTCGTGCTGCTCGGCATCCATGGGCAGGCCATCTACGTGGACCCGCAATCCAGGCTCACCATGGTCCATCTTGCGGTGGGGCAAGACGCGTCGGGCGATGCGAGCGGCGCGCATTTGGGCGCAGAGCGGGACGCTTTGTGGCGTGGTGTCGTTGAGCGGTTTGGGCGCTGATCTACCTAGTCGCCGCAATCTGAGAAGAACGAAGAAAAAACGCGTCGAGGTGATCTCGGCGCGTTTTTTTGTGCAGCGGAACGTCGAGCGTGACACCCACATGTGGCCGCAGACCGGATGCCTCGTGGGTGATTGGCGCCGCGCCATTTGAACAGTCCCGTAGCCTTCGGCACGCGCATTGCGACCCCAAGCCAGCACGCCCGTGCCTTACCCGAAGCCATCGACCATCGGAGGGAAACTCGCCATGCGCTACGGAAGATTCGCCATCATGATCGTGACTTCCACCATCGTCATGTTCGGCCTGATGTACTTGAACACGTACGCGCTGGAGCACGTGTTCTGGAGTCAGACGCGGATGTGGATGGCCATTCTGATGGGCGCGACGATGGCCGTCGTCATGCTGGCATTCATGTGGAAGATGTATCCGCAGCCGCGCGTGAATGTCGGCATCGTGATTGCAGCGGCGGTGGTCTTTGCTGCATCGCTATGGTTGGTGCGCAGCCAGCAAACAGTGAACGATGTGTCCTACATGAGCGCGATGATCCCGCACCACTCCATCGCCATCATGACGAGCGAGCGGGCACATATTCAGGACCCGCGCGTGCGCAAACTTGCCGACGGCATCATCCGGGCACAGGTGAAGGAAATCGCGGAGATGAAAGCGCTCATCGCAGACCTGCAGCGCAACCCACCGCCGGCCAACGCGCCAGACATTCCGAGCTATCGCAAACGCGGTGATCCGCCACCGCAGCCTGAGTAGACCACCCGCCCGTGCGGAATGCGCTGCGCTTGCCTCAGAACCGATGATTGATCCGCACGTAGCCTGACTGCGCCGACACGTGGCTCGTGTTGATAACGGCGTCAATACCCAGAGACACGGTGGTTGCCTTGGTGGCTTGGAGCGTGACGCTGGCGCCGGTGGTAAGGAACGAGCGCGGCAGGTCTGTGCCGGGGGCGGTGAACACGGTGCCGTCCTGGCTTTGCACTTGGACGATGCGACCCGCCCCGAGGACTTCGTGCGCATAGCCCAAGCGCAGTTGCACGTTGACGGGCCGCGCGGCATCGGCAAACGCCTTGTCGAGCGTGAGCCCGACATACGGTTGGAGGCTGCGTGCGCTATCCGGCCCGACTTGCAGGTTCTGGCCATTGGCGCCGTTCTCGCCAAAGCCGCTGCCCCGTACATAGGTATATCGCAACCCAAGGTGCGGGGCGATGCGGATGCCGCCGGCCTCCATGGGTAGGCTCGCCTGCGCGGCGGCAGTGAGTTCGTGTGCGAGGTGGTCCCCTTCGGCGGTGCCCAGGCTGCCAAATGGCCGCTTCTGCGAGAAGAAATTGAGACCGTACCCCAGCGTGCCGGACAGGCTGACGGCCCCGGCCGGTTGCGCGCCGTACAGGGCCACGCGCAACGTATCGATGGCGCCCGACGCGCCCGTGGTGTCTTCGCCCACCGTGGTGTGGGTGTAGCCGCCCGCCGCGCCTACCGTGGCCCCGCCCAGGCGCCCTTCCGCGCCAGCAAGAAAGCCGTATGCGTGCGTCAGAAAACCTGGTGCGCTGCCGGTGCCGCCCAGCTTGGTGCTGCCGCCGCTGGCCGTAACCCAGACGTCGTTGGAGCTGCCCGTGGTGTTCGGCAGCTTGGCAAGACGTGCGAGCAGCGCAGCGCTTGCGTCTTGGGCCTGCAGCAGCGTGGTGGTGCCCAGGGCGGTATAGATGGACGTTTTTGTGGGCGCCACGACCGTCGTGCCCGTGGGTGCACCCGGTACGCCTGGTGCGCCCGGTCCCCCGGGCGCGGTGGGATCGGCCAGCAGCACGTCCACCGCATTGGCGCCGTAGTCCACAGAAGACTGCAAGGTGCCAAGGTTGGCGCCCGCAGTGGTGGTGCTTACATTGGCAAAGCGGCCCGTCACGCCGTTGGCCGCGCTTAGCACGGTGTAACGGCGGGCGGTGTAGGTACCGGGGTCGAAGACCACGGCGAGCGTGCCATCCAGCGCAGCCGCACCGCCAACGCGCAATTGTGATGCCTGCGTCGGGCTGACTTCGATTGACAGTGTCGCGCCAGAACTCTGCGTGTAGTTTCCGCCAACGGCGAGTGTTCCGATGGAGCCGCCAGGCGCTACCAACCCGCTGTTGCTGACATCGCCCGATACCGTGCCGTGGCCGCGCAACGTGCCCTGTGTGCTCACCAGCACGTTGCCGCCCAGCACTGCGCTGGCGTTGGCCGCATCGCCAACAGCAAGCGTGCCGCCCGCCACCGTGGTGGTGCCGGCAAAGGCGCTGCTCACGCCATTGAGCGTAAGCGTGCCTGTGCCCTGCTTGATCAGCGCACCGCTGCCGGTGAGGCTTCCGCTGAAGGTTTGCGATGTGCTATCGGCCAGCGTCAGCGCGCTGCCGGCACCGAGCGTCAGACGGCTGCCCGCCACGCCGGACAGATGCGCCACCGACTGATTACCGGCCGCTACATCCAGCGCCGCACCGCTCGCCGTGAGGGTGACACCGCTGGATGCCGCAATGCTATTGGTGCCCGACAACGCCAGCGTGCCCGCGTTGACGGTCGTCGCCCCGGTATATGCATTCGTACCCGACAGCGTTTGCGTGCCACCTGCGACCGTGAGCCCGCCCGTGCCGCCGATGATGCCGCTGAACGTGCCGGCGGCATTGGACAAGGTCAACGTCTTGTCGCCCAAGGCCACGGCGCCCGCGCCGGTCAGTGCGCTGATCGTGGCGCCTGAGGTCGTACCGGAGATGTCGAAGGTGCCGTTGTTGAGCACGCCGCTGGAGGCGGCAATGGTGCCGGCGCCCGTCAACGCCAGTGTGCCGGCGTTGATGGTGGTGCTGCCGGCGTAGCCCGCCGTGCCCGAAATGGTGAGCATGCCTGACCCCGCCTGCACCAGGTTGCCCGAGCCGCTGATCGTACCGGCGTACGTGACCGCATCGCTACGATTGAAGGCCAGGGTGGCGTTGTTGACGATATTGCCCGCCACGGAGCCCGTGGTCCCGCCGTTGCCGATCTGCAGCGTGCCGGCAGTGATGGTGGTATCGCCCGTGTAGGTGTTGTTGCCCGTCAGCGTGATCGTTCGACTGCCGCTGACGCCCACACTGCCCGCACCTGATATGACGCCTGACACCACGAGATTCGTCGTGGTCGAATCCAACGTGACACGCGACGTGACATCGCCAAGCGTGACGTTATTGGACAGCGAGAGCCCTGCGCTGCCTGCCGTGATCTTGGCTGCGGCGCCCGCTGCCACGTCGAGGTTGCCGATGATGTTGGAACCCGTCACCAGTTGCAGCGTGTTGTTCGTCCCGTTGAACCGGATGGCTGCCGCGCGCGTCACGCCGTCGCTGAACAACCCACCGCTGATGGTGCCGCCATTGATGATGACGGCGCCATTCGCAATGACACCCACGCCCGCGGCACCGCCATTGCCCGCACCGCCGGTAATCGTTCCGACGTTGGTCAGCACGTTGAACCCGGCCGCCAGATTGACGCCCGCGCCGCTGGCGCCGGCCGTGCTGTCGCCACCACCTGCAGCGCCGCCTACACCGCCCGCGATGGTCCCAATGTTGGTCACCTGAGAGCCGGAGCCCAGGGTCAGCAGCCCATCGCCGCCGCCACCGCCGCCACCCGGGTTACCGCCACCGCCACCGTTACCGCCGTTGCCGCCAACCAGCGTGCCTTGGTTGTTCACGTCGGCAGCCGGCGTCACCATCACCAAGGCAGCGCCGCCACCCCCGCCGCCTCCGCCGTTGGAGGCCAGCCCCGATGTGCCGGCACCGCCAGTTCCCCCCGCGCCACCTTGCACGGTCATTCCGCTGTTGACGGTGACGCTGGTGCCCGTGGAATAGACCCCAGCCCCACCGCCGCCAGCGCCCCCTGCGAAATTGAATCCGTCGAACGCTTGGCCTGACCCGCCCTGCACATTCGTGTTGACCACGGCATCTCCAGCGAGCACGACGGCAGCCGCCCCGGCGGGGCCGCCTTGTCCGCTGTCGTTCATGGCGCCGGTGCCGCCCGTTCCGCCCGAGGTTGCACCGCCCGGAATCTGCACCGTCGCGCCGCCGTTGCCCAGCCCGGACGAACCGCCGCCACCGCCATTGCCGCTGCCACCATTGCCGCTGCGGTTCGGGATGCCGTCGCCGCCTGCGGTGCTGCAGTTTGCAATCGTGGAAGGCGAGCACGTCGCTGCCCAGCTCGGCAGTGCTGCGCTGGCCAGCCCGAGCGATACGCCGATTGAAAGGATGGATGCTGCCCGGCGTGCGGGCGTTGTGTCACTGCTGGCGCCAGCGCCCCCGTGCGACGCCTTTGTACATTCGGACACCACTTGCGGAGCGCGCAAGGTGCGGCTCCAGACCAGCCGATAGACCCGGTTCATGTATTGATCCCCTCGTTATACCGCCCGTGTAGCCACGCTGGCCGTGTTCAGAGGCAAGACCGGTGGCGCTGTTGACCCTGCTAGGTGTTGTCTTTTTCAGGTGTGCCGGACAGCAGTATTTGATTGTTTAGGCTGTGAAGCGCTGGCACATGCGCGCGAAATATAGCACCTGAGTGGGAAAAAAGACCTGTGCCAATCCGCCCAAAAAAACGCGCCGAGTTGCCACGGCAACGCAGCATGCCGCGCGGGGCGTAGCGCCTCCGCCAAAAGAATGCTTCGTCGCCAGCCGATCGATTGCTTAAATGCAAGAAATTTGGCGACGAAAATGAGGCATGCCATGTCAACCGCAAACGCCCCCGCCAGCGACGCCAAGTTCGTAGGGTCCATCCCGCAACTGTATGAGCGCTACCTCGTTCCGCTGATCTTCGAGCCCTATGCCCGGGACATCTGCCAGCAGGTGGTGGAACTGATGCCTGGCGCGGTGCTGGAATTGGCTGCCGGCACAGGCGTGGTGACACGGCAGCTCGCGCAGCGGCTGCCGCAAGAGGTTTCGATTGTCGCCACCGACCTGAACCCGCCCATGGTGGACGAGGCTGCCCGGATCGGTACTGCGCGGCCCGTGGAATGGAAGCAAGCCGATGCGATGCAGCTGCCGTTCGCCGATCAGACCTTCGATGTGGTCGTGTGCCAGTTCGGCGCGATGTTCTTCCCCGACAAAGCCCAGGCTTTTGCTGAGGCGAAACGGGTGCTGCGCCCAGGCGGGCACCTGCTCTTCAATGTGTGGGGCCGCATCGAAAACAACGAGATGATCTGGACAGTGAGTGAGGCGCTCGACGCGCTCTTTCCTGATGCCCCGCCACGCTTTATGCACCGTGGGCCGCACGGCTATGCAGACAAGGATTGGATTGCCGGTGACATTGCTCGCGGCGGGTTCACGCACAGCGACATCGGCTTGGTCTCGCATCGCAGTTGCGCCCCGTCCGCACGCGAGCCGGCAATCGGCTATTGCCAGGGCTCGCCGTTGCGCGCAGAGATTGAAGCCAAAGGACAGGAGGCGCTCGACCTCGCCACCGACGCCGCTGCTGCGGCATTGGAAAAGCGATTCGGGCCGGGGCCGATCGAGGGGCAGATTCAGGCTTATGTGGCTGTCGCACGCGCCTGATTGCGTGCTCGTGTTGCCGTCAGCCACTCCGCCAGCGCCAGCGTCCGGTTACTGCGCTGGCTTATCGCTCCGAGCCTTCAGGTTCGCGCGCAGCGCATCGCTCATCGGCATGCTCAGGTTTGCACCGGCCGGCGGGATGGGCGATTCAAACCATTTCTTGTAGAGCTGCGTGAACGCTCCACTTTTCATGAGGCGCGTGATGGTGCCATCCACCAGCGCCTTGAACGCGGCGTCGTCCTTGCGGACCATGCAGGCGTATGGTTCCACTTGCAAGGTGTCTCCAACGACGTCAAGCGAGGCCGGGTTCGCTGAATTGGCGCGCAACCCATAGAGCAGCACGTCATCCAGAGCCAATGCTGAGGCCTGGCCGGTCTCTACGAGTTGCAGCCCCTGCGCGTAGTCCTTGCCGAAAACGATCTGCACATCGATGTTGTGGTCAGCAGCGTACTGCCTCAGCACCTTTTCGTTCGTGCTGCCAGCGGCGCTGGCAACGGTCTTTTTCTGCAGATCGGCGTAGCTCTTGATGCCCGAATCGCGCTTGGTCAGCAAGCGCGTTCCGGCGTAGAAGAAGTTGATCGAGAACGCCACGTCCTTGCCGCGCACGCTGGTATTGGTGGTGGAGCCGCACTCTAGGTCATACGTCCCGTTCACCAGTAGCGGAATCCGGTTCTGGCCCGTAACGGGGAGGTAGTCGACTTTGAGGAACGGCTTCCTCAACTGGCTGCGCACGTCGTCGACAATGGCTTGCGTCAGGTCCACCGAGAAGCCCACCGCCTTGTGCGGGCCAAGCAGATAGCTGAACGGAACGGCGGACTCACGATACCCAACGGTGATCTTGTCTGCCGCCGCGATTTTTTCCAGCGTCTGAGCGTGTATGTCTGCCGCAGCAATCGGTAGACCGACCATGAGCAGCGCAGAAGCCAGGGTGCGAATCGTCTTCATTTTGGGTCTCCATGGAGGTGTCCCGCTTGTTCTGTCGGTCTTGCGGCCGCGACAGTCCCTGAAGCGAATCTAGGCGTTCTGCCAAGCGCTGGATTGAGCCAAATCAATGGGGTGTGAAGCGCCGCACCCTCTGCCGGAGGCGAACAAAAAAACGCGCCGAGTTGCCCCGGCGCGTTTTTTGTCGCTGCAACGGTGCCTCATCGAGGCAGCGTCTGCTAGCCAGCCTGCTCTCGCACTGGTGCGCTGCGGTCGCTGCCGGCGCTGTCCAGGCGATCCGTCGAGAGGGGTGGCGTAGGCAGCCAACGGTCCAGCCCCTTGAACAGCAAGACCAGAACACTCGACCCAGCAAGCACTGCCGCTGTGTTCGCCAGCGCAGCCGGATAGCCGATCTTCGCCACATTCAAGAACGGATAGGGATACCACCCACTCAACGCGCCGTGCACGAAGGTGTACGCAAGCCAGGCGGCCGGCCAAATCAGCGACAGCGCGACGGTCGACCACCCGATGCGGGGCCGGGGGCCAAACAGCAGCCAGCCGACGAGCGCCATCCATGGCGAGACGTAGTGAAAGCCGTTTGACGCCAAAAGCGCCAACCCCGTTGCCTTCGAGATCGGCGCAAGCACGATGTGAAACACCAGCCCCGTCGTCGCGATGCCGAGCAAACCATCCAGCCTGAGTACGCGCCACCATTTGCCATCTCGCGCAGGGTCCATCACGAGAGAGATAGCAGCCACCGCAACCAGGAGGTTGCTTTGGATGGTGAAGTAGCTGAACAACCGGACAAGCCGCGTTGCAAGCGAGACCTGGCTCCCCACACCGCTGACGGTCACGCTGAGCTGCACGATCAGTGCAACGACAATGACGGCGGCCAACACGGCGTGCCATGCCCGTGCTGCTTGTATCCACCCCGGCATCGGTGATGCATTGCTCAACTCAGCCACGCATCAACCCATCCACTTGCGGGCGTTGCGGAACATGCGCATCCACGGGCTGCTGCCGTCGCCAGCGGCTTCCCACTCCTTCGGATGCCAGCTCATCTGCACGGCGCGGAACACGCGCTCCGGGTGCGGCATCAGCACGGTGAAGCGGCCATCGTGCGTCGTCACCGAAGCAATGCCTTGCGGCGAGCCGTTCGGGTTCAGCGGGTACGTCTGGGTGACTTCGCCGCGGTTGTCGACGTAGCGCAGGCCAACGGCCACCTTGCTGATGTCGCCTTGCTGCGAGAAGTCGGCATAGCCTTCGCCGTGTGCGACGACGATGGGGATGCGGCTGCCTTCCATGCCCGCGTAGAAAATCGATGGGGACGCTTCCACCTGCACGGTCACCAGGCGGCCTTCGTACTGCTCCGACTGGTTGCGCGTGAACTTCGGCCACGCGCCGGCACCCGGGATGATCGGGGCGAGGTTCGCCATCATCTGGCAGCCGTTGCACACGCCCAGCGCGATGGAGTCAGTGCGGTTGAAGAACGCCGCGAACTGCTCGGCCAGCATGCTGTTGAAGAGGATCGTCTTCGCCCAGCCTTCACCCGCGCCCAGCACGTCGCCATAGCTGAAACCACCGCAGGCGACGAAGCCCTTGAAGCCAGCCAGGTTCGTGCGGCCGGCCAGCAGGTCGCTCATGTGCACGTCGTAGGTGTCGAAACCGGCCTTGTCCATCGCGTAGGCCATTTCGATCTGCGAGTTCACGCCCTGCTCACGCAGGATCGCCATGCGCGGGCGGGCGCCCGTGGCAATGAACGGCGCGGCCACGTCTTCCGCAATGTCGAACGTGAGCTTGGGCGAGATGCCCGGGTCTTCGGCGTCGAGCAGGAGGTCGTATTCGCTCTGCGTGCACTCGGGGTTGTCACGCAGGCTGGCGATGCGCCACGAGACGTCCGTCCAGGTGCGTTGCAGTTCAACGCGCGCGGCGCTGAAGACCTTCTTGGCGTCGCGCCAGATTTCGATGTGGTCGTTGGCGTTGGGCGCGCCGATGACGTGGCTGCAGCCGGCCAGGCCGTGCTCGCGCAGCACCGCGAAGACGGCATCGCGCTGGGCCAGCGGCACTTGAATGACCGCGCCGAGTTCTTCGGAGAACAGCGCGCGCAGGGTCAGATCGGCACGGCGGCCGGAGACTTGCTGCGCCCAGTTCTTGGCGTCGCCATGATCGGCGGCATCGTCCAGCGTGAGCATGTCGACGTTGATCGACACGCCGCAGTGGCCGGCAAACGCCATTTCGCAGACCGTCGCCCACAGACCGCCGTCGGAGCGGTCGTGGTACGCCAGCAGCGAACCGCTGGCGTTCAGCTGCTGGATGGCGGCGAAGAAGCGTTTGAGGTCTTCGGCGTCGTCCACATCCGGCACGCTGTTGCCGATCTGCTGCGTCACCTGCGCCAGGATGCTGCCGCCCATGCGGTTCTTGCCGCGGCCCAGGTCGATGAGGATCAGCGTGGTGTCGGCCGGCGCGTTGGCCGATTCGACTTGCTTGAGTTGCGGCGTGAGCGTCTTGCGCACGTCCGTCACCGGTGCAAAGGCCGAGACGATGAGCGACACGGGCGCCACGACTTCCTTGGCAGCGCCCTCATCTTCCCACTTGGTGCGCATCGACAGCGAATCCTTGCCCACCGGAATGCTGATGCCCAGCGCCGGGCACAGCTCCATGCCGACAGCCTTGACGGTGTCGTACAGGCGAGCGTCTTCACCGTTCACGCCGCAGGCGGCCATCCAGTTGGCCGACAGCTTCAGTTGCGTGAGCGAGTCGATCGGCGCGGCGGCGATGTTGGTGATGGACTCGCCAATCGCCATGCGGCCCGATGCCGGTGCGTTGATAACGGCCAGCGGCGTGCGCTCGCCCATCGTCATCGCCTCACCCGTGTAGCCCTTGTAGTCGAGCGTGGTGACGGCCACGTCGGCGACAGGCACTTGCCACGGGCCGACCATCTGGTCGCGCGTGTTCAGGCCGCCGACGGTGCGGTCGCCAATGGTGATGAGGAACGACTTGCTGGCAACCGTCGGGTGGCGCAGCACGTCGCGTGCGACGACTTCCAGGTCCAGGCCAGTGACGTCGACTTCCGGCAGTTCTTGCGACACGCGGCGCACGTCGCGGTGCATGCGCGGCGGCTTGCCGAGCAGCACGTCCATCGGCATGTTGACCGGGAAGTGGTCGGCGCCATCCACCGGAGCATCGCTGTCGACCACCTGCAGTTGCTGCTCATCGGTGGCGAAACCGACCACCGAGAACGGCGCGCGCTCGCGCTCGCACATGGCCTGGAAGCGCGGGAAATCGCCCGGGGCGATCGCCAGCGTGTAACGCTCTTGCGATTCGTTGCACCAGATTTCTGCCGGGGAGAGACCCGACTCTTCCAGATGCACCTGGCGCAGGTCGAAGCGTGCGCCCTTCTCCGCGCCGTCCACGATTTCCGGGAACGCGTTGGAGATGCCGCCCGCGCCCACGTCGTGGATCGACAGGATCGGGTTGTCCGCGCCCAGCGCCCAGCACGCGTTGATGACTTCCTGCGCGCGGCGCTGCATTTCGGGGTTGCCACGCTGGACGGAGTCGAAATCCAGGTCGGCGGTGTTGGTGCCGGTCGCCATCGAGCTGGCAGCGCCGCCACCCATGCCGATGCGCATGCCGGGGCCGCCCAGTTGAATCAGCAGGGTGCCGGCCGGCAGGCCGTGCTTGTGCGTGTGGCCGGCGTCGATGTTGCCGATGCCGCCGGCAATCATGATCGGCTTGTGATAGCCGCGCACCGTGCCACCCACGTTCTGCTCGTAGACGCGGAAGTAGCCGCCCAGGTTGGGCCGGCCGAATTCGTTGTTGAACGCAGCACCGCCGATCGGGCCTTCGATCATGATCTGCAGCGGCGAGGCGATGCGCTCCGGCTTGCCGATCGGGCCGGCTGCGGCTTCGTCGGGGTTGCGATGTGCGACAGGCTGAGCGGTATCGCGGGCGTTTTCCCACGATTGCACCGCTTCGGGCAGCAGCAGGTTCGACACGGTGAAGCCGGTCAGGCCAGCCTTGGGCTTGGCGCCACGGCCGGTTGCGCCTTCGTCGCGGATCTCACCGCCCGCGCCGGTCGATGCACCCGGGAACGGCGAAATGGCCGTCGGGTGGTTGTGCGTCTCCACCTTCATCAGCGTGTGCGTGAGGGCTTCGCGGCGGCCGTATTGCGGCACGCCCGTTGCGCCTTCAGTGCCAGCATGCGGGAACCAGCGCTCGGCCATGCCGCCTTCCATCACGGCGGCGTTGTCCGAATACGCGACGATCGTGCCCTGCGGCGCGAGCTGGTGCGTGTTGCGGATCATCGCGAAGAGCGACTTGTCCTGCGTCTCGCCGTCGATGGTCCAGTCGGCGTTGAAGATCTTGTGGCGGCAGTGCTCGCTGTTGGCCTGCGCGAACATCATCAGTTCGACGTCGGTCGGGTTGCGTTCGAGCTTGCGGTAGGCGTCGACCAGATAATCGATTTCGTCGTCGGACAGGGCCAGGCCCATCTCAACGTTAGCGGCTTCCAGGGCTTGGCGACCACCGGCGATATCCACGAAGCGCAGCGCCTTGGCGGGCAGCACGTCGAACAAGCCGTAGCCGGCTTCGCGCGAGTCGATCACCACTTCGGTCATGCGGTCGTGCAGGTACTCGGCAACGGCGGCGCGGGTGGCGTCGTCCAGGTGCTTGCTGGTACCAGTCAAGCTGCGGATGAGGCCCTTCTTGCACGTGACGGTGAATTCCACGCCGCGTTCGATACGGTGGATTTGCGGCAGCGCGCAGTGGCGGGCGATTTCCGTCGCCTTGCTCGCCCATGGCGAGATCGTGCCGAAGCGCGGGATAACCACAAAGCGATCGCCGTCGACCTCAGCCGGGGCGGGCGAGCCGTAGGTCAGCAGCGCCTGCACACGGGCAGACTCATCGGCCGACAGCGGAGTATCGGCTGCAACAAAGTGCAGATATTGCGCGCTGACGGCGTCGATATCCGGATCGATGCGCTTGAGGGTGGAAAGCAGGCGTTGCTGACGGAAGGCGGACAGCGCGAGAGCGCCGGGAAAGCACGAGAAATGCGCCATGGTGGGCAAGGCAGGCAGTAGCTGGAAGAGGAGACTCCCCGGCGTGCGCGGGGAAACCGCTATTGTACCTTGCCCGGCTCCCGTTACCGACGGTCAAATCGGCCAGAAATGCGCTTGCCGAGGCTGAAACGGGCGTTTTACAGCGAAGTGGCTGAGCGAGCCGCCTGTTCGTACAGCCCCGTCAGCACGCGCAGCAGGCGCGCCAGCTCGCCAATCTCGGCATTTTCTTCACCGCTGGGCGAGATATTGCTGGTCAGACACTGCTCGCGGATCTCGCGGTACCGGGCGCAGGCTTTTTCGCCGGCCTCGGTGGTGGTGTAGGTGACTTCCTTGCCATTGCGCGTGCCCTCCACCAGCTCCATTCCCTGCAGTTTCTTGAGGGAATACGTGACGAGGTGGGTGTCTTCCACGTTCAGCACGAAGCAGATATCGGCCAGGCGCTTGGCGCGGCCGCGGTGGTTGACGTGGTGCACCACCAGCACATCGAGGAAGGTCAGATCGCGCACGCCGGCAGCCGCCATGCAGCGCACGCACCAGCGGTTGTAGGCGTTGTAGGCGGTGTTGAGCGCGAACTCGAACTCCGACAGCTCCGGGCTGCGCGCTGACACCAGATGAGAAGACGACACGATGGGCCCACCCTTCCCTGCCTCATTGGCTGCAGATTGCGGCAGATCAGCTTTTGGGGTGTTCGGCGTCTTGGACATTGCAACGGGGCTCGGAAAGGACCGGAAACGCGGGCTATTGTAAGAGAATAGATCGTCATGTCTGTTCCGATTTCTCCGTAGTCGCCATGTCCGCACACTCCTCCTGGCGTGAAATCCTGATCGACGGTGCCCTCGCCGCGCACCACGGTGCCGACCTGCTGTTCGGCACAGCGGGCGTTCGGGCGCTGGAAGCGGCCGCCTACCGCGCTCTCGAGCCTTTTACGTTAATGGCGCGCGCCGGTGAAGCTGCAGCGGACTGGCTGCAAACGCGCATGCCACATGGGCATGTGCTGTTCGTCGCCGGCCCTGGCAATAACGGCGGCGATGCCCTCGTGGCCGCGACGGTGCTGCATCTGGCCGGCCGCGCCGTCACCGTGTGGCTTGCCGCTGACCCAACCAGGCTGCCCGATGACGCCCGCCGCGCGTGGACCGAGGCCTGCGCTGCGAATGTCCCCATCGAAGTCCTGCATACTCCCGCCTCGGTGCCGCCAGCCGCCACCGCCATCGTCGATGGCCTATTTGGCATCGGCCTCACGCGGCCTTTGACGGGCCTGCATGCGGCCTTGGTCGACACGCTCAACGCCAGCGGCCTGCCGGTGTATGCGCTGGACATCCCTTCGGGGCTGAACGGCGACACCGGCCAGGCGCCCGCGCCGGATTCGCCAGTCATTCAGGCACGCGCCACGATCACGTTTCTCGCCCTGAAACCCGGCCTGCTGACCGGCAACGGCCGCGATGCTGCCGGCGATATCGCGCTGGCTGACCTGCAAGCCGCGCAGCCGGCGTATGACGGCGTGATCGAGGCAGATGCGCTCATCACCACCCCAGCGCGCTGGCTCGCGCACGTGCCTCGCCGGCGCCACAACGGACACAAGGGCACGTACGGCAGCGTGGCGGTCGTTGGCGGTGCGCCGGGCATGGTGGGGGCGCCGTTGTTGTCGGCGCGCGGGGCGCTGTACCTCGGGGCTGGCAAGGTGCACGTGGTATCGCTTGCCGCCGATGCACCGCGCGTCGATGCCGTTCAGCCCGAACTGATGCTGCACACCTGGGGCGCGCTCAATATTGGCGACATGCAAGCGCTGGCCGTCGGCCCCGGCATGGGCACCGGCAAGGAATCGGAAGCGGCGCTCGAGCATCTGCTGGATCGCATGTTGGCGACCCACACGCCCGCCGTGTTCGACGCCGATGCCCTCAACCTCTTTGCCAAGGTGCCCGCGCTGCTCGCGCGCCTCACGCAACTGGCGGGGAGCGGCGTGCCATTAGTCCTCACGCCGCATCCGCTGGAAGCCGCACGTCTGCTGCACACCGACGCGCACAACGTGCAGCACGATCGGCTGGCTGCAGCCAAGGCGCTCGTCAACCGGACTGGCGCGGTGGTGGTACTCAAGGGTTCGGGCACGATCGTGGCAGCGCCCGGCGTGCCGCCGGCCATCAACCCGACCGGCAACGGCGGGCTTGCCACCGGCGGCACCGGCGATGTGTTGACCGGCATGATCGGCGCGCTGCTTGCGCAAAGCATGCCGCCACGCGAAGCCGCGCTGGCTGCTGTGTGGTTACATGGCCGCGCGGCGGATGACCTCGTCCATATGGGCGACGGCCCCATCGGCCTGCATGCCGGGGAACTGTGCGCACCCGCGCGGCGCGCACTCAACGCGCTGCTCGCGTCAGATACTCGCCGATAGAAAACCGCCATATCGCGCCGTTATACTGCGCATTCGTTTTCCTACGCAGACTCATCTCCATCACGCCGTATGCCCATCGCCCTCCCCGCCTGGCAGTCCCTGACGCAACATGCAGAATCGATTCGCTCGGCGCATATGCGCGATTGGTTTGCCGCGCCGGACGCCGAGGAGCGGGTGCGCGCCTTCACGCTGGAAGCCGCGGGCCTGACGGTCGACTACGCGAAAAACCGCATCACCGCTGAGACGCTCGCGCTGCTGCTGCAGCTGGCCGACGAAGCCGGCGTACTCACCCTGCGTGACGCCATGCTGCGTGGCGAGCGCATCAACAACACCGAACACCGCTCCGTCCTGCACGTCGCCCTGCGCGGCCATGCTGAAGACGACTACCGCGCCGATGGCGACCCCGTCATGCCGGAGGTCCTGCGCGTGCGTGCCCAGATGCGGGACTTCGCCAACCGCGTACACAGCGGCGCATGGACAGGTCACTCAGGCCAGCGCATCACGGATGTGGTGAACATCGGCATTGGCGGCTCGGATCTTGGCCCGCGTATGGTGTGCCGTGCGTTGGAGCACCTGGCTGTGCCGCAGGTGCGCGTGCATTTTGTCTCCAACGTTGACGGTACGGACTTGGCCGAAACACTCGACCACCTGAACCCGGACACCACGCTCGCCATCGTCTGCTCCAAGACCTTCACCACGCTCGAAACGATGGCCAACGCGCACAGCATGCGCCGCTGGTTTGTCGAACACGGCGTGGCGGAAGATCAGCTCAAGCACCACTTCGTCGCGGTCTCCACCAACCGCGAGGCCGTGGTCCAGTTCGGCATTGATCCAGACAACATGTTCACGTTCTGGGACTGGGTGGGCGGACGTTTCTCGCTATGGTCGGCGGTGGGCTTGTCGATCGTGCTGGCGATCGGGCCGCAGCAGTTCGAGGCGATGCTCGATGGCGCGCGCACAATGGACCGGCACTTCGCCACCGCCGCGCCGCGTGAGAACCTGCCGCTCATTCTGGGAATGTTGTCGGTGTGGTATCGCGGCTTCTTTGATGCGGCGAGCGCTTGTACCGTGCCCTACTGCGCGCCGCTGGAACTGCTGACCGATTTCATGCAGCAACTCGAGATGGAGAGCAACGGCAAATCCGTCCAGCGCACCGGCGCGGCCATCGATACCGACACCGGCCCCATCGTCTGGGGTACCGCCGGCACCAACGGGCAGCACGCGTATTTCCAGTTGATCCACCAAGGCTCGCAGATCGTGCCGGTGGATTTCATCACCACGCTGGCTCCGGTGCGCAGCCTGCCTGGCCATCACGCCAAGCTGCTGGCCAACTGCTTTGCCCAGGGCGAGGCGCTGCTACTCGGTCGCACGGCAGATGAAGTCCGCGCCGGCGGCGTCACCGACGAAGCGCTGGTGCCTCACATGGTGTTCGAGGGCAATCGCCCCAGCACGACCATCCTGATGGAGCGCCTCGATGCCGCATCACTTGGCGCGCTGATTGCCTGCGCGGAACATCGCACCTTCGTGCAAGGCGCGGTGTGGAACATCAACTCGTTCGACCAGTGGGGCGTGGAGCTTGGCAAGAAGCTCGCCAAGCCAATTCAGGCAGAACTGGAAGGCGCGCCGGCCTCCGTGGCGCACGATGCATCCACGGCGGCGCTGATCCGTCGCGCCAAGGCCGCGCTTTAAGCGCTCAAAGTTCGGTGACGGTTTCGTCGCCGACTAAGTGGCCCGCCTCGATGGTCAGAATGCGACTGCAACGCGCCGCAACGGAGCGATCGTGTGTCACCAGCACCAGCGTGGAGCCGGCACTGCGGTTGAGTTCGAACATCAAGGCGATCACCGCCTCGCCGGTGGCGGTATCAAGACTGCCCGTCGGCTCATCCGCAAAAAGGATGTCGGGCTCGGTGACGAACGCACGGGCCAGGGCCACACGCTGCTGCTCACCACCGGAAAGCGTCTTCGGATAGTGCGACAGCCGCGCACCGAGCCCCACACGCTCCAGCAATGCCGTGGCACGCCGACGCATCTCGGCGGCACCGACATCGCCTCGCAACTCCAGCGGCAGCATCACGTTCTCGAGCGCCGTCAGATGGGGCAGCAGCTGGAACGATTGGAATACGAAGCCGACATGGCTTCCGCGCACAGTAGCGCGGCCGTCCTCATCCAGCTTGAATAGGTCGTTGCCGAGCAACTTGACCGAGCCCGATGTCGGCAGATCCAGCCCAGCGAGCAAGCCGAGCAGCGTCGACTTGCCCGAACCCGATGCGCCGACGATGGCCAGCGTCTCGCCCGCTTCCACGCGGAAGGCAACATCGCTCAGAATAGGCAACTCGCCGGTGGCATCGCGCACAGTCTTGTGCAGCGAATCGACTTCAATCACCCAGGTAGCGGAAGACGACATGATTGGACAAGTAGGTGGTAAGAGACGCTTCATGCAGGCACTGGCGGCAGCACTCGGCTGCGCAGTGTTCGGCATGCCGATGGCACAGACAGCAGCGGCACAAGGCGCGCCGGCATCGCATCGCGTGGTGGTGCTGGGCGACAGCTTGTCTGCGGGATATGGCCTTGCGCAGGGCACGGGCTGGGTCGCGCTGCTCGACAAGCGCCTCAAAGAACGGAAGCCCGATTATAGCGTTGCCAATGCAAGCATCAGCGGCGACACCACGGCCGGCGGGCGCTCGCGGCTCGCTGCGGTGCTGGCGCGCGAGAAGCCTGCCATCGTGATCCTGGAGCTCGGCGCCAACGATGCGCTGCGCGGTCTGTCGCTGGCGGCGAGCGAGGCCAACCTGAAGGCCATGATCGAAGCCTCACAGGCGGCGGGGGCGAAGGTGCTGCTGGTGGGCATGCGCATTCCGCCCAACTACGGGCCCGATTACAGCGAGCGCTTCTTCGCGATGTTCGGCAAGCTCGCGCAGCAGTACAAGCTGCCGCTGGTGCCGTTCCTGCTCGATGGAGTGGTGCAGCGCGCGGACTGGTTTCAGGATGACCGCATCCATCCCATCGCCCAGGCGCAACCCACCATGCTGGATAACGTCTGGCCCAAGCTGGAACCTCTGCTGAAGGGCCGGGTCGGAGAGTGACGGCCTGCCCGCGCTAGCTCACTTACTAGAAACCTCACCTATCAGAGCTGCGTTCGGTGTCCGGGCCGCATTTCACTCGGGGGACCATCATGAAGCTACTGACGAGCGCGCTGCGAGCGGCGCGCGACAACAAACGATTCCTGGTCGGCATGTCGTTGCTGTTTGCCTTCCGCGCCTGCATCGCCGATTGGGCCGTCGTGCCCAGCGGCTCGATGAACCCGACCCTCATCGAAGGCGATTACATCCTGATGAATCGGTTGGCTTACGGTGTGCGCGTACCCGCCACCACCGTCTGGCTCAAACGCGGCGACGAGCCACGACGCGGTGATGTCGTTGTCTTCTCGTCGCCGGAAGACGGCACGAAACTGGTCAAACGACTGATCGGCCTGCCCGGTGATGTGGTCGAAATGCGCGGCGAAGCGCTCTATCTCAACCATCGGCGTGTCGCATATACGCCGTTGCCGGACGTTGCGCCCGGTGGGTTGCCGCAAGCCACGGCAACGCTACCGCACGAACTCTGGTCCGAAGCGCTGCCCGGTCGCAAGCACACCGTGATGGTCTTGCCTGAAGTGCGTGCGTTGCGAGACTTTGGGCCGATTACCGTGCCGCAAGACCACTACCTGATGCTCGGCGACAACCGAGACAACAGCCGGGATTCGCGCTACTTCGGTCTCGTCCCGCGCGAGAACCTCATCGCCCGCGCCTCGCACGTGGCCCTGTCGTTTGATCCAGACCACTGGTACATGCCGCGCATTGGGCGTATCGGCAAACCACTGGACTGAGCGAGCAACGCGCAAAAAAAGAAGCCCCCTCACAACGAGGGGGCTTTTTTATCAGGCCAACTCCGACGCTTCGGAATCAGTCTTCAGCCGTATTGGCAGGCTTTGCGCTGTCGATCACGCTGCTGTTGATCTTCACCTTCGAGCGTGCCTTCAGGGCTTCGTAGTAGGCATTGAAATCCGCTTGGCCGGCAGCTTGCGCCAGTTGCTGCGCATCGGCTGCGCGGCGGGCTTGATCCACATTGGCCGGCGGCAGCACCTTGTTGATGCGATACAGCGCGTAACCCTGTGCACCCAGATCCACGCCGATGGTGGTCGGCAGCTTGCTGGCATCAGCGCGCAGGATCGCCGTGAGCGCGGCGGGCAGCGTGCCCTGTGCCTGTTGGCGCGAAACCGTCTGTGCAGCGCCGAAGCCGTCTGCGTTGTTGCTCTGCTTCACGGCAGCCAGTTTTTCTTCGCCAGCCTTCTTCGCCAGCGCAGCCGACTGTTCGGCGATTACCTTGGCCTTCACCTGCTCGCGCACGTCGGCCAGCTTCTTGACCGTTGCCGGACGGTATTCCGCCGCGCGTGCTGCCACCAACGTGGTCGGGCCAACCTGGATAGCCGCCGTGTTGCGATGGTTCTTGATGACATCGTCGGCAAACAGCGCCTTGAGCACCTTGTCGTTGCCAATCGGGCTGTTGGCCAGCGCGGGGTTCGGCGTGCGCGTTACGCTGTCGACGGTCTGGATCTGCAGCTTGAGCTTGTCAGCCACCGGCTTCAGGCTGTCGGCCTGATCTTCCACCGTGTTGGAGAACGCCTCCGCCAGCTCCGAATACTTCTTGTTGGCCAGTTGCGTACGCACTTCGCGCTCAAGCTCAGGCTTGACGGCTTCCAGCGGCTGCACACCGCCGCCCTTCACCTCTTCGAGCTTGATGATGTGGAAGCCGAAATCGCTTTCGACCACATCACTGATGTCGCCCGGCTGCTTGAGTGCAAACAGTGCGTTTTCGAACGGCGGTACGGTTGCGCCCTTGCCCAGGAAGCCCAACTCACCACCCTGCGCGGCCGAACCCGGATCGCCCGAGTACTTCTTCGCCAGATCCGCAAAGCTCGCCGGGTTCTTGCGCACCTCTGCCAGCACTTCCGCAGCCTTCTTCTTGGCAGCGTCCTTGTCGGCCGGCTTGGCGTTGTCCGGCAGCTTGACCAGGATGTGCGCGGCGCGGCGTTGCTCGTCCAACTTGAAGCGCGCAGCGTTCTGGTCGTAGTACTCCTTGATCTGCTCGGGCGTCACCGGAATCTGCTTCATCATGTCTTCGCCCGAAAACACGACGTACTCGGCCTTCACCTGCTCCGGCACCGTGAACTCCTGCTGGTGCGCGTCGTAGTATGCCTGGATGGCCTTGTCGTCAACGCTCACCTTGGCGGCGTAGTCAGCCGGCTTGAAGAGCAGCGCCTGCACTTCGCGCTGTTGGTCACGCGCCTGAATCAGCCGGTCCACCAGCGATTTCGGCACGAAGGCCGTCGCAGCGATGGACTGCGGAATCTGCTGCTGCGCCAGCTCAAAACGCAGGTTGCCCTCCAACTGCTCGGGGGTCATGTTTTGCGCGGCCAGCAGTTGCACATAGGCTTGCTGATCAAACGAGCCATCCGGCTTGCGCAGCGCGGCCACGGCCGGAATCTCGAGAATGGTGTCGCGAATCTTGTCGTTCGAGACGCTCAGGTTGGCTCGCGCAACCTCGTTGGCCAGCACGCGCTGCTTGATGATGCCGTCCAGCACATCACGGCGCATCTGCGGACCTTCAAACTGGCGCGGATCATATTGCGCGCCCAGCATCTGACGCAGACGCTCGGTCTGCTCACGCACGCGATTGTCGACCTCGGTGGTGGTGATGACCTTGCCGTCCACCTTGGCGGCGTCATGCGAGCTGTCCATGAAGCTCGAATAACTTTGCACACCAAAGAACACGAACGACGGGAACACCAGAATCAGCAGCACCAGAAACATCAAGCGCCGATGCGTACGTACGAAATCAAGCATGCTGAACGGGGTAAGGGTGAGATGGAAAATCCGGTGATTCTATCAGGGCTGGTGATCGCCCCGGTCAATCGACTGCGTGATTCATTTCGTGCCGCCGATCCAGGACGTGGCGCCGCAGCGCATCCAGCGCATCACGCAACGTCGCTGCGAGCACAGGATGGCGCGCAATGCCCGCCGCATCGAGCCCACTGCCAAGCACCGGCAGCGTGATCGAGGACTCCGACACAAGGTCCGCGGACATGACCAACAGCGTCTCCTTGAGCGCTGCGTCGGCGTGCACAGCGCGCGGCGATGCATTGAGAACAGCCGTCGGCTTGTAGACGAAAGCCTCGCAGCCAACGACCCAATCCAACGCATTCTTGATCACGCCTGTCACACCGTGCGCATATTCGGGGCTGGCAATCAGCACGGCATCCGTCGCATTGAGTTGCTCTCGAAACGCCTGCACTGCAGGTGGAAGCGGATATTCGGTATCGGGATTGAACAGCGGAAATTCGCCCAGTCGCGCAAACGGCACGACAGCGATTCCCGCAGGTGCCACCGCAGCGGCGGCGCTCAGCACGGCGGTATTGATGGACGCGGCACGCAGGCTGCCGGAAACGGCCAACACTCTGATGGTTTGCATTGCCTCGCCCTAACGATTGCCGCCAGATGAGCGCATGCCCTGTCGGGCCGCAGAAAAGACAAAGGCCCGAACGAATCGGGCCTTTGCAGTATTTTGGCGGAGCGGACGGGACTCGAACCCGCGACCCCCGGCGTGACAGGCCGGTATTCTAACCGACTGAACTACCGCTCCAGATTGGGTCGGACCACCCGACACGTGAGCGGCAATACGAACGATGGTGGGTGCTGACGGGCTCGAACCGCCGACCCGCGCCTTGTAAGGGCGCTGCTCTACCAACTGAGCTAAGCACCCGTTCGTACTGCCGGCGTGAGCCGGACTGTCCGGCGCCTACGATTCGTTGTCACCCGAATCGCGAGCACCAAAGCCCGCTAGTTTAGCGCATCTTTTAGCGCTTTGCCAGGTTTGAATTTCGCGACCTTGCCACCTTCGATGGTGATGGTCGCTCCGGTGCGTGGATTGCGGCCGTTACGCGAGGATCGTTTCCCCACCAGGAATGTGCCGAAGCCGACCAGCGTGACCGACCCGCCGTCGCACAACGCGTCTTTGATGCCGTCGATCAGCGCGTCGATGGCGCGCCCGGCTGCGGCTTTGGACATGTCAGTCTGCGCCGCCACATGGTCGATGAGATCCGTCTTGTTCATCGTGCCACCTCCCCGAACACCCGCTTAGTGTGGATTTATTAAAGTGGCCGACTATCGACGTGTCAAGGCGAAGAACCGACTACACCTCGCCGCCTATGGCGCAATGAAAAAGGGCCCGAACAATGTCGGGCCCTTCTTCAATTTAAGCAGGCTGAGGCATCAATGATGCACCATCTCCTGCGATTTCCCATCTTCCGTTTTAGCGGCTTCGGGTGCCGGCTTGGCTTCTTCCTCCGGCAGCGGCTCGGGCTTGCGCACCAACGCGAGCTCCAGCACCTTGTCGATCCAGCGCACCGGCTGAATCTCGATGCTATTTTTCACGTTGTCCGGAATGTCCGCCAAGTCCTTGACGTTCTCTTCCGGAATCAGCGCCAGCTTGATGCCACCGCGGTGCGCGGCCAGCAGCTTTTCCTTCAGGCCGCCGATTGGCAGCACTTCGCCGCGCAGCGTGATTTCACCGGTCATCGCCACATCGGCACGCACCGGAATACCGGTCAGCACCGACACCAACGCCGTCGTCATCGCAATCCCTGCCGACGGGCCGTCCTTGGGCGTTGCACCTTCGGGCACGTGGATGTGGATGTCGCGCTTCTCGAACATCTCATCCTTGATACCCAGACGCGCCGAACGCGAACGCACCACCGAACGCGCAGCCTCGACCGATTCCTTCATCACGTCGCCCAGCGAACCGGTGCGGGTGATGTTGCCCTTGCCCGGCATCAGCGCAGCTTCGATGGTCAGCAGATCGCCGCCCACTTCCGTCCACGCCAGCCCCGTCACCTGACCCACTTGGTCTTCCTTGCCGGCCAAGCCAAAGTCGAAGCGACGCACGCCGAGGAATTTGTCCAGGTTGTCCGAATCCACCTTCACGGACGTGCCGGCTTCCTTCTTCAGCAGCAATTGCTTGACGACCTTGCGGCAGATCTTCGAGACCTCGCGCTCCAGCGAACGCACACCCGCTTCACGCGTGTAGTAGCGGATGATGTCGCGCAGCGCGGCTTCCGTCACCTCGATCTCGCCTTCCTTCAGACCGTTGTTCTTGATCTGCTTGGGCAGCAAATAGCGGCGGGCAATGTTGACCTTTTCGTCTTCCGTGTAGCCCGACAGGCGAATCACTTCCATCCGATCCAGCAGCGGCGCCGGGATGTTCAGCGAGTTCGACGTCGCCACAAACATCACGTCCGACAGGTCGAAGTCCACCTCGATGTAGTGGTCCTGGAACGTGTGGTTCTGTTCCGGGTCCAGCACTTCGAGCAGCGCCGACGACGGGTCGCCGCGGAAATCCGCGCCCATCTTGTCGATTTCGTCGAGCAGGAACAGCGGGTTGCGCACGCCAACCTTCGTCAGGCTCTGCAGGATCTTGCCCGGCATCGACCCGATGTAGGTACGACGGTGGCCGCGAATCTCGGCCTCATCACGCACACCACCCAGCGCCATGCGCACGAACTTGCGGTTCGTTGCACGCGCCACCGACTGCCCAAGCGAAGTCTTACCAACGCCCGGCGGCCCCACGAGGCACAGAATCGGCGCCTTCAGCTTGTCCACGCGCTGCTGCACTGCGAGGTATTCAAGAATGCGTTCCTTGACCTTTTCCAGACCATAGTGGTCTTGATCGAGCACCTGCTCGGCGTTCGACAGGTCATTGTTGACCTTGCTCTTCTTGCGCCACGGCAGACCGACCAGCGTGTCGATATAGTTGCGCACGACCGTTGCCTCGGCCGACATCGGCGACATCAGCTTGAGCTTCTTGAACTCGGAGTCGGCCTTCTTCTTGGCCTCCTTCGGCATGCGAGCGGCCTTGATCTTCTTGTCCAGCTCTTCGAGATCAGCACCTTCTTCGCCTTCGCCCAGTTCCTTCTGGATGGCCTTTACCTGCTCATTCAGGTAGTACTCGCGCTGGCTCTTCTCCATCTGGCGCTTGACGCGGCCACGGATGCGCTTTTCCACCTGCAGGATGTCGATCTCGCCTTCGAGTTGCGACAGCAGGCTTTCCAGACGTTCGGTCACATTGAACATCTCGAGAATCTTCTGCTTCTGCTCGAGCTTGATCGGCAGATGCGCGGCGATGGTGTCAGCCAGACGACCCGGCTCGTCGATGCCCGACAGCGAAGTCAGGATCTCCGGCGGGATCTTCTTGTTCAGCTTCACGTACTGATCGAACTGCGAAACGATAGCGCGACGCAGCGCCTCGGTCTCGGCCGATTCAGTCGGTTCCGGACCAACGGGCACCGCTTCGCAGAAGAAGTGCGATTCGTCGTCGGTGACGGAAAGGATATTGGCGCGTTGCGTGCCCTCGACCAGCACCTTTACGGTGCCGTCCGGCAGTTTCAGCATCTGCAGGATGTTGGCGATACAACCGACCTCGTAGAGGTCCTTGTCGGTCGGCTCATCCTTGGCGGCGGTCTTTTGTGCCACCAGCATGATGCTCTTGCCCGCTTCCATCGCGGCTTCCAGCGCCTTGATGGATTTGGGGCGCCCCACGAACAGCGGAATCACCATGTGCGGGAACACCACCACGTCACGCAGCGGCAACAGCGGCAGGCGAATCTGCTCAGCGGGTAAAAGTTGGGTTCCGGACATTATTTTCCCCAGAAAGTCATGTAAGGGCTAAATTGGGCGCAGCGACGGTTTTACAAGACCGCTGCTGCAAGTCGCATGCCGGCCCGGTTTCCCGAAGCAAAAAAGCCGCTCGCGTGCGAACGGCTTCCTGCGTGGGATGCTTACGGCACATCCCGGCCGGGCATTCGCATCAGAACCTGTCCACGATCACACCTAGGCAGGACCGTGGATGGTTCTCAGTTGGAACCTGCAACCTTGGGCTGCTCTTCGTAAATCAGCAAGGGCTTGCCGTCGCCGGAGATCGTGCTTTCATCGATCACCACCTTCTGCACCCCCTTGTGGTTAGGGAGGTCGTACATCACATCCATCAGCGCGTGCTCGACGATTGAGCGCAAACCACGCGCACCTGTCTTGCGCTTGATCGCCTTGCGGGCGATTGCCGTCAGCGCGCTGGGACGAATTTCCAGCTCCACCCCTTCCATTGCCAGCAGTTTCTGATACTGCTTGACGATTGCATTCTTAGGCTCGACCAGGATTTCCATCAGGGCGTCCTCGTCGAGCTTGGCCAGCGTCGCCACCACGGGCAGGCGACCAATCAGCTCGGGAATCAGGCCGAACTTGATGAGGTCTTCCGGCTCCACCTGCGGCAAGACTTCGCTCACGTCGCGCTCTTCCTTGCTCTGCACTTCCGCGCCAAAACCGATACCGGTCTTGTCCGAGCGCTGCATGATGATCTTTTCCAGACCATCGAATGCGCCACCGCAGATGAACAGAATGTTGGTCGTATCGACCTGCAGGAAGTCTTGGTTCGGATGCTTGCGGCCGCCTTGCGGGGGCACCGACGCCATCGTCCCCTCAATCAGCTTCAGCAGCGCTTGCTGCACGCCTTCCCCAGAAACGTCCCGGGTGATGGAAGGGTTGTCAGACTTGCGCGAAATCTTGTCGATTTCATCGATGTAGACGATGCCACGCTGGGCCTTGTCCACTTCGTAATTGCAGTTCTGCAGCAGCTTCTGGATGATGTTTTCGACATCCTCGCCCACGTAGCCGGCTTCTGTCAGCGTGGTCGCATCGGCGATGACGAACGGCACATTCAGCAGGCGTGCCAGCGTTTGCGCAAGCAGCGTCTTACCCGAACCGGTCGGCCCGATGAGCAGGATGTTGCTCTTGGACAGCTCGACATCGTCTTTCTTGCCGAGGTGCTTCAAGCGCTTGTAATGGTTGTAGACCGCGACCGCCAGAATCTTCTTAGCCTGCTCTTGACCAATCACATATTGGTCGAGGCTTTGCCGAATCTCATGCGGGGTGGGAAGGTCGGACTTGACCGCGAGACCACCTTCCTTTTCGGAGATGGCGGCTTCGTCCCGGATGATCTCGTTGCACAAGTCGATGCATTCATCGCAGATGAACACCGAGGGGCCGGCAATCAGTTTCTTGACCTCATGCTGGCTCTTGCCGCAGAACGAGCAGTACAGCAGCTTTTCGCCAGTCGAGCCTTTCTTGTCCGCCATAACGATAACCAGTAGTTCCTGGCAGCATCATACGCCAAATTATCTGGCGACGACCCGCACATGTTGTACAAAGCAAAAACGAGGCGCGAAGCCTCGTTTTTGACACCGCTTGACCCATCTTGCGTGGCCCAACCGGTATCGCCGGGGGTGATCCGGACGACACCGACTGCCACGCACTTTAGCGCTTTACCGCTTGGTGATGACCTGGTCGATCAGGCCGTATTCCTTGGCCTGCTCGCTGCTCATGAAGTTGTCCCGGTCCGTGTCGCGGGCGATCTTGTCGACCGGCTGGCCGGTCGCTTCCGACAGCACCGTGTTCAAACGCTCGCGCAGGTACAGGATTTCGCGCGCCTGAATCTCGATGTCCGACGCTTGACCACGCGCGCCGCCCAGCGGCTGGTGAATCATGATGCGCGAATTCGGCAGCGCAAGGCGCTTGCCTTTCGCACCGGCGGCCAACAGGAATGCGCCCATGCTGGCGGCC
Organism: Ralstonia sp.; assembly: GCA_039592975.1. Taxonomy (GTDB): domain Bacteria; phylum Pseudomonadota; class Gammaproteobacteria; order Burkholderiales; family Burkholderiaceae; genus Ralstonia. The sequence goes on from JBCNQE010000004.1 coordinate 244,621, forward strand.
ATGCCCATGCACAGCGTCGACACGTCCGGCTTGATGAACTGCATCGTGTCGTACATCGCCAAGCCAGACGACACCGAGCCGCCCGGCGAGTTGATGTACAGCGAGATGTCCTTATCCGGGTTCTCGCTTTCCAGGAACAACAGCTGTGCCACCACGAGGTTGGCAGTCTGGTCGTTGACCTCGCCCACCATGAAGATCACGCGCTCCTTGAGCAGGCGCGAGTAGATGTCGTAGGCGCGTTCGCCGCGGCCCGACTGCTCGACCACCATCGGCACCAGACCGAGCCCCTGCGTTTCGAGCGCGGAAGCCTGGGTGCGGGCGAGTTGGTCGATCAGTTCATTGCGGATCATGCGGTTCTCCAGTGCGTGGATCGATCGAATCAGCCTTGCGCCGGGGTGGCGGTCAGCTCTTCGAACGACACGGCCTTGTCGGTGACCTTGGCCTTGTCGCACACAAAATTTACCACGTTGTTTTCGAGCACGTAGGCTTCCATTTCGGCCAGGCGCTGTTGGTCGCCGTAGTACCAGCGGATGACTTCCTTCGGATCTTCGTAGCTCTTGGCGAACTCTTCGATCTCGGCCTTGATCTGCTCCGGCTTGGCTTCCAGGCCATTGGCCTTCACGACTTCTGCCAGCACCAGGCCCAGCTTCACGCGACGCTCGGCTTGCTGCGTGAACATCTCGGCCGGGATCGGCATGTTCTTGGCGTTCGGCATGCCACGCGATTCGAGGTCACGGCGGGCCATTTCAACCAGGCGCTCCTGGTCTTGCTCGACCAGCGACTTCGGTACGTCCAGCTCTGCCACCTTCAGCAGCGCTTCCATGACTTGGTCCTTGAGCAGCGCGTGCGTGCGGCGCTTGACTTCACGCTCGAGGTTTTCGCGGATGTCGGCGCGCATCTTGTCGAGGTTGCCGTCGGCGATGCCCAGCGATTGCGCGAAGGCTTCGTTGACTTCCGGCAGGTGTGCCCACTCGACTTGCTTGAGCGTAACGGTGAACTCAGCCGTCTTACCGGCGACGTCCTTGCCGTGGTAGTCCTCGGGGAATGCCAGCGGGAATTTCTTCGACTCGCCTTGCTTCAGGCCCAGCGTGGCTTGTTCGAACTCGGGCAGCATGCGGCCTTCGCCCAGCACGAAGCTGAAACCTTCAGCCTTGCCGCCGGCAAATTCCACGCCGTCGATCGTACCCACGAAATCGACCGTCACGCGGTCGCCATCCTGTGCAACCGCTGCACCGCCGTCGCCGTGCTCGCCGGCTTCGCCGCGCGGGTGGTAGTGCACGCGTTGCTTGCGCAGGATGTCGAGGGTCTTGTCGATCTCGGCATCGGTGATTTCGGTCTTGGTGCGGGTCAGTTCTGCGCCGGCCAGATCGCCGAGCTTGACTTCCGGATACACCTCGAAGGTGGCGTCGAACGCGACTTGGTCATCGGCCACGCCTTCGGTCTTCAGCTCAAAGCGCGGTTGGCCGGCAACCTTCACGCCCTGCTCGTTGGTGATGTCGAAGAACTGACGGGCAGCCTTGTCGTAGCGGACTTCGAATTCGACCTGTTGGCCGTATTGCTTCTCGACCATCTTCATCGGGACCTTGCCCGGGCGGAAGCCGGACATCTTGACGGTCTTGGACAGACGCGCCAGACGGCTTTGCTTCTCTTGCTCCACTTCGGCCTTCGGGACAGCCAGGGTCACTTTGCGATCAAGCTTGCCGAGGTTTTCGATAGTCGACATGGTCGTAATTCCAGAATCAGATGAAAGTTGCGTCGAACGGCGCAGCGCCAGCAGCAGCCGTGGTTCAGTTCTTGGTCTTGCCGGGCTTGCAGGAATGCGATGCTGGGGCCGCTCAGGTGGAACTTCCGCGGCTCAACAAGCGTATTCAGGCTGGCAAACGCAAAACGCATATTATGGCATGGAACGTTCGGCGACCCTGATTTTTTGGGTCGAAACGCTTGGAAAACCCTTCAGTCGGCGCGTTAATCCTGCGTATCGGCAGCGTCGCTTTCCGCAGGTGCGGTGCCCCGCGCTTGCCCGCCTCTATGCTGCAATGCGCGCAAGACGAACCGGCCAGGATCGAGCGCCGCAGCCAGATCACTCTCCAGTGACAACGGGCCCCCATCGATTTGCGCCACCAGCAATTCCGCGCCAAGGACGGACCATGTAAGGCCGCGCGACCCGTACGCAAGTGCGGCATAGAGCCCGGCCAGGCGCGGGAGTTGCGCATACGGCCCGCGTAAGCGGAAACCGGGTGCCATGGCAGCGGCCTCATCCACCACGGGGCCGATCAGCGGCAGCCGGTTGGCAGAGACACAGCGGACACCAACGTAGCCACGCAGTTGTGCAGGCTCGACCCGCGTAAGCGCGGACGATTGCTGCGGCTGCAGCTTGGCGAGCCGTTGAAGATTGGCTGCGTGATCGGCAGCGCGCTCGACCAAACTGTATTCGCCTGGCTGAAAGGAGGACCCTGTGCGCACCGTTTGCGCGCCCGTCTCGGCCGGCAACAGATAGCCGTCACCGCAGACGACGGCTTTGGGCCACGCGACAGTCGGATCCAAGTCGGCAACCGGCACATCGGTGAGTTGACCGCGCACCGGCTTGAGCGATGCCGATGCCAATGGCGCAAGACGCGCGGCGTCCAAGCTATTGGCGAGAACGACGACAGGGGCGCGTGCAATCACGCTCCCCTCGGCGTCCAGCGCTTGCCATTGCGAGCCGTCCTGACGCAGCGATTCGACGCGCGTGTTCCATCGCGCATCAATGGCACTGGCGGCTGCAGCCAAGCTGGCGCGACAGATATCAGACGGCGCCACCCAACCGGCTTGCGCGAACCACCAGCCGCCCTGCGGGACGCAGGCGCCGACACGCTCGGCGGCTTGGTCTGCATCGAGCCAATCGATGTAGTCCGTGGGGTAGCCAAGGGCGGCCACGATGCGCTGCTGCTCGATGGCATCGTCGGCGTGCTCCGCAAGTTGCAGCACACCGGTGGGCTGGAAACCCGTGGCGAAGCCAGCACGATCAAGCGCTTCCCAATGGCGGCGCGCGAGCAGGTTCCCAGCGCGCGATAGGCGGGACAACACGCTGTCATCGATGGACACGTGCGGATGCATCGCTGCTGCGCGATGCGCCGACGTACCGCGCGCCGGTCCGTCGCTTGCGTCGACCAGCGTGATGCGCCATCCGCGTGCTGCGAGCCGTTCGGCAACGGAGCAGCCCGCAAGCCCTGCGCCAATGACGATGGCATGACGATCGTTCCAGACGGGCGCCTCAGCCGGCCCACGCCGCGTACGCCAATGTGTCGGAAACTGCGCGACGGTCATGTCGCGCTTGGTGCCGAAACCGGGAGCCTTGCGCGTCTCGAAGCCCGCCTCCTGCAACCCGCGCCGCACGAAGCCCGCAGCGGTGTATGTGGCCAACGTGGCGCCGGCGCGTGCCACGCGCGCGAGTTGCTTGAACACGCGCGGTTGCCAGAGATCGGGATTCTTGGCGGGTGAAAAGCCGTCGAGATAGAACGCATCGGCCGCGCAGGACAACTGCGGCAGCATCTCCATTGCATCACCGAAGAGCAGCGTGAGCGTAACGCGGCCGCCATCAAAGACGAGTCGATGCACACCGGGTACCGGTACTGGCCAAGTCTGACGCAGTGCTTCAGCCAGCGGCGCAAGCACGCCGTCTTTCGGATGGACAACCGACAAGCCTGCGCGATCGAACGGGTGCTTCTCGATGGAAACGAAATCGAGCCGCGCACAACGATGTGGATCGTCACGCCATGCGGCCCAGGTGGCGAGGAAATTCAGGCCTTGGCCGAAACCGGTTTCGACGATGGTGAAAGCACCCTTGCCCTGCCATGCGTGAGGCAAATCATTGCCCCCCAAGAAAACGTGCTGAGCCTGCGCCACACCGCCTTCGGTGCTGTGATAGACGTCGTCGTATTGCGCGGAGAACGGCGTGCCGTCCGGCGTGAGCTGAGGCGTGGCGAGAACGAGGCCGCGTGGCATGAAACACCCTGGGAAGAAGCAGCGGATTGTACCCGCCGCCCTCCTCGCCCACGTTGATCTGACGCAGGCGCGTGCGGCTAGACGTCCGCGATCGGCAAGGTGCCCATGAGCCGGCGATACCACGCATGGAAATGCTGCATGCCATCTTCGAGCGGCGACTGGTACGGGCCGGTTTCCGACACACCGCGCTCCATCAGTGCACGGCGTCCTGCGTCCATACGCTCGCCAATCTCGTCGTCTTCGATGCAGGTTTCCATGTAGGCGGCGCGCTGGGCTTCCACAAATTCGCGCTCGAACGCCGCGATCTCTTCCGGGTAGTAGAACTCGACCACGTTGACGGTGTCCTGCGGCCCCTTTGGGTACAGCGTGGAGAGCACCAGCACGTGCGGATACAGCTCAATCATGTGGGTCGGGAAATACGTGACCCAGATGGCGCCGAAGTCGGGCGAGGTGCCGGCGCGGTAGTCGAGCAATCGATCGTGCCATGCGCCATACACGTCGGAGCCGGGCTGGCTGAGCGCCTGATGAATGCCGACGCGCTGCATGCTGTACCAGTCGGCAAACTCCCATTCAAGGTTGTCGCACGTAACGAAATGGCCCAGCCCCGGGTGGAACGGTGCGACGTGATAGTCCTCCAGGTAGACCTCGATGAACGTCTTCCAGTTGTAGTTGCATTGGTGAACTTCCACGTGGTCGAGCACGTAGTCGCCAAAATCGAACTCAGGACGCGCGAACAGCGGCGCCATGTCGCGGGCAGGAACGCGCGGCCCCTCGAACAGCAGGCCGTGACAGTTGCGCAGCGTGAAGCGCTGCAGGTTCTTGCATGGTGTGCTGGCAAACTGCGGCGCGCCAATCAGCTCACCACGGTCCGTGTACGTCCAGCGGTGCAGCGGGCAAACGATGTTGCCGCCAGCAGCACGCAGGTTGCCGGCGGCGTTACCTGGGCCGGCGACATTGCCCACCTCACCGCCGAGGATGAGCGCCTGCCGATGGCGACAGACGTTGGACATCAACTCCACGCCGCCAGCGCCGCGCACGAGCACGCGGCCACCGCCTTCGTGTGCAAGGCGGCGCCAGTCGCCGGGTTCGGGTACGGCTTTCTCGTTGCCGACGTAGCAGGCGGATTGGCTGAAGATGGTTTCAAGTTCAAGGGAAAACAGGTCGTCGTCAAAATACGCGGCGACGGGCAATTGGGTATGCGCTGGCATCACGTGGGCCAGGCGTCCGATATCGGTCATCGGGGCTCCAACATGGGTGGCGGTCAGGCACGACGCACGTCATGGCGCCGCCTCCATCAGGCGGGCGATACGTGCGTCGAGCGAAAGCTTTGGGCAGGTGCGGCACCGCTCGCCGTCGTGGCGACGGAAATGGTGGCAGCAGACCTTGCGATCGAGCGCGAGTGCGGGCGTGCCGTCACGGGCGCGGTAAGCGAAGAAGCCGCAGCCGCCTGCAATACCCAGGCTCGCGAGCCACGCCTCGCCGGCGGCAATTACCTCAGCATCGGACAACGACGTGTGCGGGCGCACGGCCAGGAGTGCCCCCAGCACGCACTCGGCTTGCAGGCGATCGGCCGCGCGGTCATGCAGCGCCACCATGGGCTTCAGCATCCGACGGACTGCCGCACAGAACACGCGAAGCTCAATGGCGGCGGCGTCCATCCGCTCGGCGAAGGAGCCTTCGATTGGCGTGTGTTCCGGCAAGTGCAGGCCGCTGGGGAAGCCATCTTTTACCGGCTGCGACATGCCGGCCAGTCGCGGCACCGGTGCCCCAAGATGAACGGCGATCACGCACAGATAGATCGGCTGCCAGATCGCCAGGCCCCAGCATCGCAAGGCGAGGTAATGCGCGCCCGCTTCCGGATAGGCGCGCGCCCAGTGGTCGCACAGCGCTTGCCATGCAACCTCGTCATCAAGTCGCAGAGCATCGGCGGAAACCGCCCCGACCTGCGCGCCGCGCAGGCCGGGGATGACACGGCCTGCTGCCTCCCACACGCGGGCAAGGTCCGGCGTGTACGAATGTCGCCAGGCTGGCGCCATGGCGACGCCCTGCCCGCTGGCTTCTTCAGTGAAGGCGCGCATGCCTGCCGTCACGCAGTCGCTTCCGCAACCGCGGTCTGCTCAGCCTGCGCAACGCGGCGGAGCTTGGCAATCGGGTTGATCAGATTGCCCGCGATCTTCAGGCTGGATGCGGGGTCAGCCAGGTTCACCATCTGCACGTTATTGCCGAGCTGCAGGCGGTTCAGGCACGAGTGCAGGAACTCGGGCACAAACATGTCGTAGTGCGCGTACTTGGCGGCATGCTCGGGGTGGGTGTCCTGATAGTCGTAGACGCAGTCAGCCACCGCACCCCAGAACGCGTCTTCGGTGCAGCAGTCGTTTTCGACCAGCACTTGGTTGATGTGGCGCAGCACGCCATCAAACACGTCGATGAAGATGCCGAGCAGCTTGAAGTTGTCCGGCACCTCCACAGCAAGGCGCTGCACGCGTTCGGGCAGCCACTCGCGCGCCTTGATATCGAGGATGGCGCACTCCTCCGCAATGTCTTTCATGATGGCGCGCACGGGCACGCAGTCGTCCATCACGAGGATGAGGTTTTCGCCGTGTGGCATGAAGGTCAGCTCGTAAGCGTAGAAGCAATGCAGCAGCGGTGTCAGATACACCTGCAGATAGCGGCGAATCCAGCTCAGCGCCGGCAGACCCGAGCGGCGGATCAACTCGGGCATCAGCGCATGGCCGTCGCGGTCGACGTGCAGCAGCGCCGCCATCGTCATCAGGCGCTCGCCCGGCTGCAGCAGCGGCAGCGGGTTCTCGCGCCACAGCGCCGAGAACTGCTTCTTGTAGGGCGTATCCACCGGGATGGCCGCCTCGTAGTAGAAGTTGCGAAAACCGATGGCCGCCACTTCCTGCAGGATGGTGAATCCGTTTTCACGCAGGAACGCATCGTCCGACACCAGCCCCTTGATGAACTCGTTGATGGCCGGCGTACCCGACATGTAGTACGGCGATAGCCCGCGCATAAAGCCCATGTTCAGGATCGAAAGCGACGTCTTTACGTAGCGCTTGGTGCGGTCGCTCGTATTGAAGAACGTGCGGATGGATTGCTGGGCGATGTAGTGATCAGCGCTGTAATCCAGGCAGATGATCTTGCGCTGGGCGACGTAGCCCGCAAACGCGATCGACAGCTTGTTGAACCATTGCCACGGGTGCGCGGGCATGAAGTGGTAGTCGGCAGGGTCCACGCCTTTGGCCGCAACCTGGCGGGTGAAGTCGTTCACGGTGTCTTGCCCCAGCTCTTCGACAAGCAATTGAGCGTAGTCGAGCGTGGACAGCGTTGACGGTGTGGCGTGGTCCTTGTGCACGGCGAGCCAGATCACGCGGATGTCGGAGCCGGCTTCCGGCGCATAGGCCTGATAGTCGACGGCGGTAAAGCCCAATCGCCCGTTGTTGGCGACAAAGCCGGGGTGACCTTCGATCATGGCGACTTCGATGGTTTGGAAGTCGGTGGCTTCGGCAAGTTGCGCACTGCTCAGCGCATCGGCCTTCGATCGTTTGAAGGCGCTGCCAAAGAGCGTGCTGCTGATCTCGTCGAGGTAGATGGGCAGCAGCTCGTCTCGGATGCCAAGGCGTTGGCGGCATTCGATGATGAACTGCAATGCATCGAGCGGTTGCTCCACACCGTCGATCACCCGTCGAATCGACTCCGGCTTGATGAACCAGTGTCGCAGCGCGAGTGGCTGCGCTTCAAACTGGTAGCACACCTTGCCTTCATCGGAGAACACCTGATACAGCGCAAAACCCTGGGTGGTGGCATTCAGGTGTTCCGGCTCTAGGATGAGTTCGTGTGCGTATTCGGCAATCGCCTTACGCAGCAGCAAACGGTTGGCCTGCGCCCAGACTTCAGGCGTGAGATGAGCGGCTGCCTTCGCCGGGTGTTGGGAAAGCGCGTTGTGGATGGTGACGTTCATGAGAAATCCTTGGTCTTAAGCAATGGCAACGGTGGCCTGTTCGAAATCCCGCCGGGTGCAGAAGGCGAGGCTGGCAATCTTTTCGGGAAACGCCACATTGCGGTCGTACACAAAACCCGCAGCGCGATTGATGGCGTGAATGCGTGTGTTGTCGGCATCGGGCTCGACCACGATGCGGGCTGCGCCCAGATGCTCGAACATGAAGCGCATCAGCGCGAAGAACACAGTGCGCGTGTAGCCGGGGATGCGCGCGTCCGACGGACCGATGAAGATATGCATGCCGAGATCCCCCGGCTGCACGTCATAAAACGCGCGAATACGGTCATGCGCGGGGTCGTAGCACTCGGCCAGAAAGGCAGGGCGACCGCCCTTCCAGCCCAGGTACGCGGTCGCGTGGCCCGAGTCCATCAAACACTTGTAGATGTGACTCACCTCGGCCTCCGTCTTGTCGCGCATCAGCCAGAACGACGCACGTTCCGGCTGAAACCAGCGATGCAGCGTCGGGATGTCCTCAGGAATGCGCAGCAGTTGGAAGGTGAAGCCTTCGGCATCGGTGTACGGCGCGCTTGCGGCATCCGCGCGGCGGTGCTTGGTGTGTGCGTCAGTTGGCATGGGCCGGCGCCTCCAATTGCGCGGGCGCCTCTGCCCTGCCGGCGTCATGCGTATGGCTTGCGCTGGGCACGTTCAGGATCAGCCGATCCAGCACCGCCGTCAGCACGAAACCGCCGGCCGCGAGCAGAAACGGCACGTGCAGCCCGTAGCGATTGACGATCGCCCCCGCCGCAAACGAAGACAGCAGCACCCCCATGTTCTGGAAGAAATTGGTGATGCTGTAGTCGTGCGCATAGCGCTGCGGCGTGGAGAGGCGAAACAGGTTCACCTCCAGCTTCACGATGATCTGGAACAGCGCCCAGCCGTACAGCACACGCCCTAGCACGATCAGCGCCGGATTCGGTGCCGCATGCAACAGCAAGCCAACCATCCCCAACAGCAGGTTGCCGACCGTGTGGTCCGGCAACTGGCCGCCACGCGCTCGAATGCGCGCATGCAGGCGCAACGCCACGATGGCGACCACACCAGGAATGGCAAACGCCATGCCGGAGACGAACTCGCTATCGATGCCCGACGCCTTCTGCCAGTACACCGAAAAGAACGGGCGGATGAGGTATGCGTTGAAGTCGAACACCAGCATCACCAGCGCCAGGCGCAGGATAGGCAGGCGATCGCGCCAACCTGTGCGCGGCACCTTGGCGGCTTCCGCAGCTGCCGCCTCGGCGTGCTCACCTGAGTTGACGCGCACGATCTTGCCGCTGCGGATCAGGTAGAAGCACACGCCCATCTGGAAGAAATCGCCCGCAGCCATGGCGACGATGCTGGCGCGCGGCCCCCACGTCTGGAGCACGAGGCCACCCACCACCGCCCCAAAGATGGCGCCAAAGTGCACGACCACCGAGAGGATGCCCACCGTGGCGGCATGCTGCGCCTTGGGCGTGAGCCGCATCATGTACGGATACATCAGCAGGTAGCTGCTCTTGCACATGAACATCAGCATCGACAGCACCCAGTACGTCACCACGTTGGGGGCCCCGTCGCTCAGCAAGCTGAACGTGCCCGCCGCACACTGCGTATAGACGAGCAAATGAAGCGGCTCGACGCGCTTGGCCACACGCGCCCAAAACGGCAGTGTGCACATCACGGCAATCGAAATGGCTGCCACATAGGCCCCCACGTGCACGGGGCTGTCCAGGCCATAACGCGACGCGAAGAACTGCGGATAGAACGGAATCAGAATTGCATCGCTGATGACGGCAAACACCGTCATCAGAATGATGGTGTGACGCAGCGTCATGTGGTCACCTCGTTGGCCTCTTCGACCGACGCATCGCCTGTTTGGCTCACGCCCCGCTCGGTGGTCAGCGGGGTGAACTCCGGCGTGGCGGGAATCGCGAAGTCCTGGATGGCGACACGCGGCTCGATCTTGTAGTGCTCCACGCCGGTCAGCTCACGCAGGATGTAGGAGTTGCGGTAGCAGCTCATGCCGATGTCCTGGTTGGTCACGCCATGCGTGTGCAGGCCTGCGTTCTGGACAAAGATCTCGCCGCCATTCACGTCCGCCGCATAGTTGCGTGCGAGCCGGTAGCGCCCCTTGGCATCCCAGCGCAGCCGGTGGCGGATGCCGTCCAGGAATGCCGGGATGTTCTGCTCATAGCCCGTGGCCAGCACGAGCCCTTCCGTGCGATGGGCATAGCGCGCACCGCTGTCGACCTGCTGGAATTCAATCGCATAGGTGCCCATGGCGGCGTCGTAGTGGCACGCCTGCAGCTCGCAGTTGGTGATCAGGTGCGTACGCAACGCCCCTACCTTGCGTTTGTCGTCGAGCAAATCGTAAATCTGGTTGATGAGGCTCGCGTTCACGCCCTTGTACAGACTGTCCTGCGCTCGGACGATGTCGTCCTTGCGGCCGTCAGGCAGGCTGTAGAAATGGTCGATGTAGTCGGGCGAGAACATCTCCAGTGTCAGCTTGGTGGTCTCCATCTGGAAGAACCGCGGCGAGCGCGTGATCCAGACCAGGCGGTAGTCGTGTTTGTCGCTGTCTTTGAGCAGGTCGTAATAGACCTCTGCGGCGCTCTGCCCGCTGCCGACGATGGTGATGGAGCGCTTCTTGTGCAATGCCTCGCGCGCGTCGATGTAGTCGGCGGTGTGCAGGTAGCGATGACCATCGCGCCGCACGCACGCCGGAAACGACGGCGACGACCCCACCCCCAACACAAGCTTGCGCGCCCGCAGCACAAACGGCTCGCACGCCGCGCCGCGAAAGCCCGTGACGACATAGCAGCGGCGCTGCGCGTCATACGACAGCGCCTGCACGTCGTGGTGGAAACGCACACTGGCGAGCTGTGCAACCACCCACTTGCAGTACCGGTTGTATTCCGCCCGGCTCAGATAGAAGTTCTCGCGAAAGTAATACGCATAAATCTTGCCTTCCTGCTTGCAGTAATTCAGGTAGCTGAAGCGGCTTTTTGGGTCTGCCAGACTGACAAGATCCGCCAGAAATGGATTCTGCAATGTGGTGTTATCAATCAGCATCCCAGGGTGCCAATTGAATTCTGGCGAACGCTCGATAAATACCCCATCCAGATTCGCAATCGGTTCAGCCAGGCAAGCCAGGCTTAAATTAAACGGACCTAACCCGATGGCAATAAAGTCATGAATCTCCGATTCCATCACAATCGCACCTCCTGATTGACAAAAGCGATGACAACAAGACGCCAGCCGGGCGAACGCACGCGCGCTTCCCGTCGGCCGACAGCATCAAGCCGCGCCTAGGCTGGGTAATTTCAGGTGGGGTTTTGATCACGACCGATGCGTGCCGGCCGCTGAAACAACATGGAATACCGCAGACGCGGCATCAGGACTGATATTGAACGGCCCAGCAACCACAACGCAGGTTGCCGGGCGACAATCTAAATCACAATACTACACGCAGAACAGGATGTCATCGCGAATAAAATTCAATTACCATTGATAAGAAATGGTTGCCATCACATTACGCGCATCACCCCAATAACAGTAGTTGCTGTTCATGCAAGATGCCACATACGTTTTATTAAAAAGGCTCTTTGCCGACAGTTGCAGCCTAGCGCCCTTGAGCGACGGGTCCCACCGCGCCAGATCGATACGCAGCATCAGATCGACCAGCGTGTACGGCGGCACCTTGAAGCTGTTGGCGTTGTCGCCATAGCTCGTACCAACGTAGCGCACGCCCATGCCGGCCGTGTAGCCCGGCATGAACGTCCAGTCGCCCCAGACCGACGCCACGTGGCGCGGTGCCTGGTACGGCGTGTTACCCGTGAACCCCTCGGCCGACTCGACAAACTTCATATCGGTCAAGGTGTAGTTGGCCAGCACCGAGACGGTGTCCGTCACCTGTGAGCGCGCCTCCAGCTCCACCCCGCGCGTGCGGATCTTGCCGCTGGGCAGGTAGTAGATCTGGCCGACCGGTTTGCTCGCAACGTTTTCCTGCTCCAGGTTGAACACGGCAGCAGAGAGCATCGTGCTCGAGCCTTTCGGCTGATAGCGCACCCCTGCCTCCAACTGCCTGGCCGTCGCCGGTTGCAGCAGGTTGCCTCGCTGATCTGCGCGCAGGCTCGGGTTGAAGCCATCCGCATAGCTGAAGTACGGAGCGATACCGTTGTCGAACAGGTAGACCACCCCAGCACGCTTGGTGAACTTTGAACCGCTCCACTCCGACGGTGTGCCCGTGCCATACAGGTTCGAAGCCTTGGCGTGGTCTTCACGCACGCCCAGCGTGAAGCGCCAACGGTCGATGGCAATCTGATCTTGCAAGTACACGCCGGTCTGCTCCAACCAGCGATCGATCGGCGCGGCCGAGACCCCAGTCAGCCCCGGATTGCCATAGACCGGGTTGAACGCGTTGATCGGGTCTGCGCTGCCGGATTCCCAGAACCCATCGACATGACGCTTCTGGTAGTCGAGGCCAACCAGCATGGTGTGCTTGACGGCGCCGGTCGTGAACTTGCCTTCGAGTTGGTTATCGACCGTATAGGCGTGCGCAGCTTCCTTGGCGCCGGAGTAGTAGCGCGTGAGATTGTCCGCATCCGCCCAGCCATAACCGTAGATCTGACGCAGGCGCGTATCACCGAATACGTAGCGGAAGTTCTGGCGCACCGTCCATTGGTCATTGAAGGCGTGTTCGAACTGATAGCCGACCATGCGCTCCGTGCGGCGGAATTTTTCAACCGTCGGATCACCATCGAAGAAGTCGCGCGAGATGGTGCGGCCGTTGCGTGGAAAGAGGCTGCCTTCGGCCGGCACCCCGCTATGGAAGCCCCCCTCCGGGTCGTGCTGCAGATACGCCTGCAGCAGCAGATGCGTGTTGGGCGTGAAGTTGATCGCCAGCGACGGTGCGATGGCAAAGCGCTGCTCACGCACGTGATCAAACTGCGTGTCCATGCCGCGCGCCAAACCGGTCACGCGAAAGGCCATCACGCCGTTCTCATCAATCGGCCCCGAGATATCGAACGCGCCTTCCAGGCGGTTGCGGTTGCCCACCGTCATCTCGACCTCGTGGTACGGCTGGAACAGCGGCTTCTTGGTGGTAAGCGCCACCACCCCACCCGGCGACGCGCGCCCATACAGGATCGAACCGGGCCCCTTGAGCACATCGATGCGTTGCAAGAAATACGGATCGATCTGGAACGAGGTGTAGCTGCCCTGATCCCCCAGCAGATTCAGGCCGTCGAGAAACGTGTTGTTGACGCTGCTGTCGGCAAAGCCGCGCAACGCGACATAGTCATAACGGTTGGATGCGCCCACCAACCCGGTGAACGCGCCCGACGTGTAGTTGAGCGCCTCTGAAATGCCACGCGGTTTCTGATCTTCAAGCTGCTGCTGTGTGACGACAGAAATGGACTGCGGCGTCTCGATGATCGGCGTATCGGTCTTGGTGCCCGCGGCGCTTTGCTTGGCGACAAAGCCCTTGCCGGGGCTCTGCGCCGTCTCGCCGCGGCCCACCGCCGTCGTCGCAGGTAGTGTGGCGGTAACCTCGCCAGTGGTACTCTGCGCCATCACTTGCATGGGTAGCGCGGCCCCCACCAGCGCTGCGCAAGTCAACCGTGCGGCGAGCGCCAGCGGGCGCAGCGTCGTACGGCAAGTCGTTTCCATTGGATAAACCGTTGTTGTGTTGGTGTGCTTTGGCATGGTGTGTTGGAAGATGCGTATGGTTTCCACACCGATCGACGATCCACACGACAAAAGCGGAACCCGGTCTGAAACCTTTTTCCATCAGACCATCGCTACATCGAGCAACGCTCAACCGCCTGCACAAGGTACTTGCGCACCATGCGTGTCGATTTGCCGAGCTGCTCGGCAATGCACGCATGGGACTGTCCTTCGATGTAGCGCAAGCGAACCGCCTCGCGCGCGGCGGTGGACAGCGTCTCGAGCATCGCGCTCGTGTGCTGGAGCGTCTGGGCTTGCACCAAGCGCTGCTCCGGCGACAGTGCATGACCGAACGCTTCATATCGCAGCGACAGCTCATCGAGGCAGGCGCATTCGACGCGCCGCCGGCGCGCGCGATCGATCATCAGATGCTTGGCGGTGGTCGTCAGGTAAGCGCGCGGCTCACGCACGCCATGCAGCGCACCAGGCAGGGCCAGTACGCGCACGAAGGTATCGTGCAGCACGTCCGCAGCCTCTTCGGCACACGCGAGCTGTTTGCGCAGCCAGGCAAACAGCCATTCGCTGTGGTGCGCATAAAGCGTGTCGATATCGTGCAGCGGCTCGGGCTGTACGGCAGGCATGCGGGCTCCCCGGAAATCCACCAGACGCCCGCACGCAAACATGCACGCACCGCGCCAATACAAATGAGAATTATTCTCATTGTAGGGGTTGGAAAGCCCTGCTCGCAAATGGGAAATCGAAAGGGAGCGCTCAGAATTGAGCGCTGGGGCAGGAGAATCTAAGTCGTGTCGCGGGAAGAACGCTGCCGCCACAGCATGAGTGCAATCACCAGCGCACCCACAGACAAACCAATCGCCAGCCCAGACAGCCGACCGGCGCGACGCGCTTCATCCACCCGGTCGCGGGCCTCGATGGCTTGGCGTACGGTTTCCCAGAAGGCCTCGCGGTGCTCGTTCTCATCGAAGATGGACATGGCCGTTTCCCCGTTTGGTATGACTGCCCTGTCATCGTAGGGAACGGATGGCTGGTGTGCTACGACACGTTCCGCGTAGGCGCCCCCGATTTGCATGGCCTGCATTGTGGGCCTCCGCCCGTGACCATGATTTCGAGAGCGCCCGCCCGCACCATCTACTGCGTCCGGGGTGGCAGCATCGTGCCACCAGCCTGCGCCGGCGGCCGCATGTGCGGCATCATGTTGGTATTCAGGTGGTACATCACCCACAGCGAGCCGGTGAGCGTGATGACCACCAGCACCAACGTGAACATCAGCGAGAGCATGTTCCACCCGCCTTCTGATTTCGCGTTCATGTGCAGGAAGTAGATCATGTGCACCACGATCTGCACCGCGCCGATCAGCAGGATCGCCACCGCAGTCGTCGACGATTTCTCGAAGACATTGCCCATCACCAGCCAGAATGGAATAGCCGTCAGGAAGACGGACAGGACGAAGCCAGCAAGGTAGCCGCCCAGCGTGGCGTGCGGCCCGATGTCTTCCTCATGGTGATGACCATCGTGTGCATCGCCGTGGCCGTTCATCGTGTGGTCTTGCGCGCTCATGGCAGCGTTCCCATCAGGTAGACGAAGGTAAAGACGCCGATCCAGACGACGTCCAGAAAGTGCCAGAACATCGACAGGCACATCAGCCGACGCTTGTTGGCGACAATCAGCCCGTGTTGCGACACCTGCAGCATCAGCACAATCAGCCAGATCAGACCGAACGTTACGTGCAGCCCGTGCGTACCGACCAGTGAGAAAAACGAGGTCAAGAAGGCGCTGCGCGTCGGCCCCGCACCCTCGTGGATCAGGTGGGCGAACTCATACAGCTCCACCGCAAGGAATGCAGCACCAAACAGCCAGGTGATGGCCAGCCAGATCTGCATGCCGGTCACCTTGTTCTGCTGCATCTGCAACATCGCAAAGCCATACGTGATGGACGACAACAGCAGGAACGATGTGTTCAGCGCCACCAGCGGCAACTCGAACAGTTCCGCGCCGGTGGGCCCGCCCGCGTATTCGCGGCCCAGCACGCCATAGGCGGCAAAGAGGCACGCGAAGATCAGGCAGTCGCTCATCAGGTAGAGCCAGAACCCAAGCAGCGTGCCGTTGGGCACGTGATGTTCTTCGGTGACGTGGAACTGGTAGCCACCAGGCGGCACGGTATCCGCCATGGTGGTGCCGTTGGTATGCAGGGTTGCGGTCGTATCAGCCATGGCCTGCCATCAGTTGGGTGCGCAATGTTTCGGTCCGGACCACATCTTCTGCCGGGATGTAGTAGTCGCGCTTGTAGTTGAAGGTATGAATGATTGCCGCCAGGATCGTGGCCGCGAACGACGCAATCGCCAACCACCAGATGTGCCAGATCAGCGCAAAACCGCACACCGTGGACAGCCCTGCCAGCACAATGCCCGCCGCAGTGCCCTTTGGCATATGGATCGGCTTGAAGCCCTCCTGCGGACGCCGATAGCCGTATTGCTTCATCTGCCACCAGGCATCGGTGTCATGCACGAGCGGCGTGAACGCAAAGTTGTACTGCGGTGGCGGCGACGAGGTCGACCACTCCAGCGTGCGGCCATTCCATGGGTCGCCAGTCGTATCGCGCAATTCTTCACGGCGCAGGAAGCTCACTACAAGCTGGATCAGGAAGCACGCAATGCCGATGGCGATCAGCAGCGCGCCGAGTGCCGCCAGCTGGAACCAGATCTGCAGCGACGGATCGTCGAAATGGCTCATGCGTCGGGTCACGCCCAGCATGCCCAGCCAGTACAGCGGCATGAAGGCCAGATAGAAGCCGACGAACCAGAACCAGAACGACGCCTTGCCCCACGACGACACCAGCCGATAACCAAACGCCTTCGGGAACCAGTACGTAATCCCCGCCATCAGCCCAAACAGCACGCCCCCGATGATCACGTTATGGAAATGCGCGATCAGGAACAGGCTGTTATGCAGCGAGAAGTCGGCCGGCGGCACGGCCAGCAGCACGCCCGTCATGCCACCAATCACAAAGGTGACCATGAACCCGACCGTCCACAGCATCGGCGGCTCGAAGCGGATTTTGCCGTGGTACATCGTGAACAGCCAGTTGAAGATCTTCGCCCCGGTCGGGATCGAGATGATCATCGTGGTGATCCCGAAGAACGAGTTGACGCTCGCGCCCGACCCCATCGTAAAGAAGTGGTGGAGCCAGACCAGATACGACAGCACCGTGATCACCACCGTCGCATAGACCATCGACGCGTAGCCGAACAGGCGCTTGCGGGAAAACGTGGCCACTACTTCCGAAAAGACACCGAACACCGGCAGCACCAAGATGTAAACCTCGGGGTGGCCCCAGATCCAGATCAGGTTCACATACATCATCGCGCTGCCGCCCTGCTCGACCGTAAAGAAATGCGTGCCGAGGTAGCGATCCAGGGCCAGCAGCGTCACGGCAGCCGTCAGCACTGGGAAGGCAGCCACGATGAGCGCGTTGGTGCACAGCGCCGTCCACGTGAAGATCGGCATGCGCATCAACGTCATGCCCGGCGCGCGCATCTTGACGATGGTCACCAACAGGTTGATGCCCGAGAGCACCGTGCCTACCCCGGCAATCTGTAACGCCCAGATGTAGTAATCGACCCCCACATCCGGGCTCGCGAGAATGCCTGAGAGCGGCGGATAGGCCAGCCAGCCCGTACGCGCGAATTCGCCCACAAACAACGACATCATCACCAGGATGGCGCCGCCCGTGGTCATCCAGAAACTGAAGTTGTTGAGGAACGGAAATGCCACGTCGCGCGCGCCGATCTGCAGCGGCATGACGAAGTTCATCAGCCCCGTGACCAGCGGCATGGCGACGAAGAAGATCATGATCACACCGTGCGCGGTGAAGATCTGATCGTAGTGATGCGGTGGCAGATAGCCGAGGTTGTCGCCAAACGCCACGGCTTGCTGGATCCGCATCATGACGGCATCGGCAAAGCCGCGCAGCAGCATCACGATGCCGAGTATCACGTACATGATGCCGATCTTCTTGTGGTCGATGCTGGTGAACCACTCGCGCCAGAGATACCCCCACACGCGGTAATACGTGAGCGCGCCCACCAGCGCCAAGCCACCGATGGCGACCACGGCAAACGTGGCAAGCAGGATGGGTTCGTGGTACGGAATGGCCTCCCACGTCAGGCGGCCAAAGATCATGTTGGCGAGTTCGGAGCGCTCGGGCATGGTTGTCACCTGGGCCTATGTTGGCCAGTCTGGGTCGATCGAGGTTTGGCGAAAAACGTCAAAACGGGCGCAAGGCTGTGGGCTACCGCACCACCTGTCGGCCGTCATTGACGGCGGCATCGGGCGCAAACACCGTGCCGGCATCGGCGATGTTGCTTGCCGTGCAGACTTGCGAAAATGGGTCGAACCGGCCGCGGCTGGTGTTACGCGCCATGGTGTCCGCCAGGCACGCCTGGCCGTCCACGCAACGGTTCAGGATGCGGTCGTACAGGTCGGGCGCCACGCTGGCGTAGCGTTGCACCGGCTCGCTCTCGCTGGGCTTGGCCAGCTTCAGGTAGGTGTCTTTCGACAGCGGCGCACCTGACGACTTGGCCTGCTGAACCCAACGATCGAATTCCTCGCTCGACAAACCGTGGAACTTGAACCGCATGTGCGAGAAACCTGCGCCGCTGTAGTTGGAAGAGAACCCGTCATAGACCCCAGGCTGGTTGATGACCGCGTGCAGCTTGGTTTCCATGCCCGGCATCGCATACACCATGCCCGCCAGCGACGGCACGAAAAACGCGTTCATGACCGACGTGGCCGTGATCTTGAACGCAATCGGGCGATCCACCGGCGCTGCCAGCTCGTTGACGGTGGCAATGCCCTGCTCGGGATAGAGGAACAGCCATTTCCAGTCCATTGCGACCACCTCGACGGTGAGCGGCTTGGTTTCCGCCGACACCGGACGGGTGGCATCAAGCCGCGTCAGCGGCCGATACGGATCGAGTTGATGGGTACTGACCCAGGTGATAGCGCCAAGCGTGATGATGATCAACAGCGGCGCGGCCCAGATCGCCAGTTCCAGCACCGTGGAATGGTCCCAATCCGGGTTGTAGGGCGCATTGTCGGCGCTCTCCCGGTATCGCCAGGCAAACAGCAACGTCAGAATGATCACCGGTACGATGATCAGCAGCATCAGGCAGGTGGAGATGATGATCAGGTCTCGCTGCCGCACCGCCATGTCGCCCGCTGGCGACAGCAGCACCGCATGGCTACACCCCGCAAGGCTCACCAGCAAGGCAATTGCAGTACTTCGCAAAAGCCAGCGTCCCGTGATTCGAAGGGGTGTCACTGCTGTATCGAAGCGTGGCATGGTCTCAGAAGTGGCGTCTGATTAACGTCGCGCTGGGATGGCCCAACGATCTTTCGAGTTGCCGTTGCAGTTTAGGCGGCTATTCTGGTGATTGCAGGACTTTAAGTGCTGCACAGCGTCCTTCCCCGGTTCCATGGAGACTCAACGATGGCCAGCCTGACCCATCAGCATCGCGCGTCGCCCACTGCACCACCCGCCCCTGGACATCATGAAGTCGCCCCAGCAGAAATCGCCACCGGCGTGGTGATCGGGCGAGCTTCGGAGTACTTCGACTTCTTCGTCTACGGCATTGCCTCGGTGCTGGTCTTCCCGACGGTCTACTTTCCGTTTGCCAGCGAACTGGCCGGGCTGCTGTTCAGCTTCGCCATTTTTTCCTTCGCGTTTATCGGCCGCCCCTTCGGTACCGCGCTCTTCATGCGCATCCAGCGGCGCTGGGGGCGCGGCACCAAGCTGACCGCGTCGTTGTTCCTGCTCGGCACGGCCACGGTGGGCATTGCGTTCTTGCCTTCGTACGCATCGATCGGCAGCGCGGCGATCTACCTGCTGGCGCTGTTCCGCGTCATGCAGGGCCTTGCGTTTGGCGGCTCGTGGGATGGCCTGCCATCGCTGCTAGCACTGAACGCGCCTGAGAACAAACGCGGGTGGTACGCCATGGTGGGGCAACTGGGCGCCCCGACCGGCTTCATCGTCGCGGGCGGCTTGTTCCTGTTCCTCCACGCCAGCCTGACGCCGGAGGAGTTCATCGACTGGGGTTGGCGCTATCCGTTCTACGTCGCCTTTGCCATCAACGTCGTGGCGCTGTTTGCGCGGCTGCGGCTGGTGGTGACGTACGAATACACGCAGCTGCTGGAAGAAGGCGAGTTGGAACCGATCAGCACGCTGCAAATGGTCAATGCGCAGGGGTTCAACATCTTCCTGGGCGCGTTCGCTTCGCTGGCCAGCTATGCGCTGTTCCACCTGGTGACGGTGTTTCCGCTGTCATGGGTGTCACTGCACAAGACACAGGACGTGTCGAACGTGCTGGTGGTCCAGATTGTCGGTGCCGTCATTGCCTTCCTGGGTACGCTGGTTTCCGGCCTGATCGCAGACCGCATCGGCCGGCGCACCACGCTGGCGACGATGGCGGTGCTGATCGGCATCTTCAGCCTGGCCGCGCCATGGTTGCTGGATGGCGGCGCCGCGGGTCAGGACATCTTTATCCTGATCGGCTTCGGGCTGCTGGGGTTGTCCTACGGACAGGCAGCCGGCGTGGTGACATCGAACTTCGAGAGCCGGTTCCGCTATACCGGTGCAGCCCTCACGACCGACTTCGGCTGGCTCTTTGGCGCAGCATTCGCGCCGCTGGTTGCGCTGGGTCTGTCGTCGCTGTTCGGGCTTGCGGCGGTCAGTTTGTATCTGCTGTCTGGGGTCGTGGCGACGCTGGTGGCGTTGCGGATCAACAAAGCGCTGGGAACGCCCGATGCGTAACGGCTTGTACTGTGGAAACCTCGGGACGAGGTAAGTGGTGCGAGGGAGGGGACTCGAACCCCTACACCATTGCTGGCGTCAGGACCTAAACCTGGTGCGTCTACCAATTTCGCCACCCTCGCTGGATGGATCGCGGCGCCCCGAGAACAAGGGGCGCCGGAAAGGAAGCCCGCGATTATATCGCAGTCGTTCGGGGGTTGCCATCCCCGCCGCGGCAGAAGCTGCCAGGCGGGTGCCGAGTGACGGCTAGACGGCCGGCGCAGTTGCCTCGGTCTCAGGCCGCTTGACGCGGAACCACGCCGCATACAGCGCCGGCAGGAACAGCAGCGTCAGCACCGTAGCGATGATCAGCCCGCCCATGATGGCGGCGGCCATCGGGCCCCAGAACACGCTGCGCGACAGCGGAATCATCGCCAGCACCGCCGCGGCAGCCGTCAGGATGATGGGGCGGAAACGCCGCACCGCCGCCTCAACGATGGCCGTCCAGGTGGGCACGCCCGCCGCCACATCCTGCTCGATCTGGTCCACCAGAATGACCGAGTTGCGGATGATCATGCCGATCAGCGCGGTAATGCCCAACTGCGCCACAAAGCCCATCGGCGCACGCAGCAGCAACAACGTCGCCGCCGCGCCAATCAGCCCCAGCGGGCCGGTCAGGAACACCATCACCGAGCGCGAGAAGCTGTGCAGCTGGAGCATCAGCAGCAGGAAGATGATGAAAATGCAGAGCGGCATCTGCGCGGCAATCGATGCTCCTGCATTGGCGCTCTCCTCTTCCGCGCCGGCGATCTTGATCTGGTAGTCCGGCGGCAAGTCGGCTCGGATCTTGTCGAGCAGCGGGTTGATCTGCGCCGTCACGGTCGGGCCCTGCACGCCGTCCTTCACGTCGGATTGCACGGTGATGCCGTAGTCGCGGTTCTCGCGCCAGATCACGCCCGGCTCCCACGTGAAGCCCACACGCGCCACCTGCGTGAGCGGCACCGTGCGGCCGCTGGCAATCGGCACCTGCACGCGCTGCAAGGCGTCGAGCGTGTTGCGCTCGTCTTCCTGCGGGCGCATGACGATATCGAGCAGCTTGTCGCCATCGCGGTACTGGGCGATGGGCGCCCCGGACAGCACCGTCTGCGTGACCTGCGAGATCGAGCCCGTCGACACACCCAGCGCACGCGCCTTGTCCTGGTCGATGTCCAGGCGCAGCACCTTCACGTTCTCGTTCCAGTTGTCGTTCACGCCGACAGTGTTCGGGTTGGCGGTCATGATCGCCTTGACCTGGTCGGCGATCTTGCGCACGCCGCCAATGTCCGGACCCATCACGCGGAACTGCACCGGATACGGCACTGGCGGCCCGTTCGGGAGCAGCTTCACACGGCCGCGCAGATGCGGGAATTGCGATTCCAGCAGCCCAATGAGGTGCTGGCGCACGCCCTCGCGCGTCTCCAGCGAAGTCGGCATCACGATAGCTTGCGCGACGTTCGTCTGCGGCAAGATCTGATCGAGCGGCAGGTAGAAACGCGGCGCGCCGGAGCCGATGAACAGCGTCACGCTGTCGACGTTCTGTTCTTTGCGCACGAGCGCTTCAAAACGCTTGGCCTCGGCTTCCGTCTGGTTGAAGCTGCTGCCTTCGGGCAGCCACAGTTCCACCATCAGTTCGGGGCGACTGGAGTCGGGGAAGAACTGCTTCTCCACGTACTTGAAGCCGAACACGCCCAGCCCAAACGCCACCAGCGTGATTGCGATCACCGTCTTGCGGTATTCCACGCACCAGTTCACCCAGCCACGGAAGCGCGTGTAGAACGGCGTGTCGAACAGCTCATGGTGGCCGCCGTCGCCCACGTGCGACTTCGTACGCAGCAACAGGAAGCCGAGATACGGCACAAACACCACGGCCGCAAACCACGACAGCACCAGCGCCAGCGCCGTCACCGCGAAGATGCCGAAGGTGTATTCGCCCACCGTCGAGCGCGCCAGCCCCACCGGCAAAAAGCCCGTGGCAGTGATGAGCGTACCGGTCAGCATCGGCATGGCGGTGGAGCTGTAAGCAAAGGTGGCAGCCTCCATCTTGGAGAAGCCCTCTTCCAGCTTGCGCACCATCATCTCGACCGCAATGATCGCGTCGTCCACCAGCAGGCCCAGCGCGATGATCAGCGCGCCCAGCGAAATCTTGTGCAGGCCGATATCGAAGATGTTCATGAACAAGAACGTCACCGCCAGCACCAGCGGAATCGTCAGGCCCACGACCAGACCCGGCCACACGTCGATGCGCAGCTTGGGCTTGGTATGCAACCCCAGCGACAGGAAGCTCACCGCCAGCACGATCACCACGGCTTCGATCAGCACGTGCACGAACTCACCCACCGAGCTCTGCACCGATTTCGGCTGGTTCTGCACCTGCTCCATCTCGATGCCCACGGGCAGCTTGGCGCGGATCTTATCGACGGTAGCGCGCAAGTCCTTGCCGAGATCAATGATGTCGCCGCCCTTCGTCATTGAGATGCCCAGGCCGATCACCTCCTTGCCGTTGAAGCGCATCTTGGCGTGCGGCGGGTCGATGTAGCCATGCTTGACGGTGGCGATATCGCCCAGGCGAATGTTCGTCGTGCCGCCGGGGCCGCGCAGCGTGAGGTTCTCGAGATCACGGAGGTCCGAGAACTGGCCCGACAGGCGAATCTGTACGTTGTCCGTGGGCGTTACCAGCACGCCGCTAGGGCCAATGTTGTTCTGCTGGCCGATCTGCGTGGCGATGCTGTTGATGTCGAGCCCCATCTGCGACAGCTTCGCCTGCTGGAACTCGATGTAGATCTTCTCGTCCTGATCGCCCAGCAACTCGACCTTGGCGACGTTGGGCACACGCAGCAACTGCTGGCGAATCGAGTCGGCGTAATCGTTGAGCTGGCGGTAGGTAAAGCCATCGGCCGACAGCGCGTAGATGGAGCCATACACGTCGCCGAAATCGTCATTGAAGTACGGCCCGCGCACACCCTGTGGCAGCGTGGGGGCGATGTCGCCCACCTTCTTGCGCACCGTGTACCAGGATTGCTGCACATCCTTGGCGGGGGACGTATCGGCCAGTTGGAAGGTGACGAGCGTTTCACCAGGCTTGGAATAGCTGCGTATCTTCCAGGCGTACGGCACTTCCTGCAGCGCCTTCTCGATCTTGTCGGTCACCTGACGCGACATCTGCTCGGCCGTGGCGCCAGGCCAGAAGGCCTGCACCACCATCGCGCGGAAGGTGAAGGGCGGATCTTCGTCCTGCCCCAGCTTGGAATACGCAAAGATGCCGCCGAGTAACAGCGCCACCAACAGAAAGCGCGTGAGCGGCTGATGTTCCAGCGCCCAGCGTGACAGGTTGAAACGAGAGTGTTCCATGCGCGCGAAGGTTGGCGTGTTGGAGCGGAGGCCTGCGGCGGATTAGCGGCGCGGCGTAATGGCGGACTGTGCGGACGGCTGATCGGCCGGCGCCATCGGCATGACCTTCTGACCGGCCTTGAGCAGGTGAACGCCGGCGGTCACGATGGTCTGGCCGGGCTGCAGCCCGCTCGTCACCAGCAGCACGTTGTCGCGCGGCGCGCCCACCGTCACCGGCACGGGCTTGACCGTTTGCGATGCGGCGTCATACAGCCACACCACGCTCTTACCCTGCTCCTGCAGCAGCGCAGTGATCGGCACGCGCACACCCATGCCGCCGGTGTCGCCGCCAGCGCCCGGGCGCACAAACGTTGCCACGGCCGTCATGCCGAGCTTCAAGTCAGCCGGCGGATTCGGAATCGCAATCTTGACCGTATACGTACGCGTGAGCGGGTCGGCCGCCGGCGCAATCTCGCGCACCTTGGCGGGAATGCTGCGCGACTGATCGGCCCACAGCTTGACGCTCACCTCGGGTGACTTGCGCAGCGTGTCCACCTGGTCTTCTGGAATGCCGACCACGACGTCCTTCTCGGCCGTCTGCGCCACGCGCACGACCGGCTGGCCAGCAGATACCACCTGCCCGACTTCGGCATCAACGCCAGTCACCACGCCATCGGCGTCGGCTTCGAGCGTGGCGTAGCCGGCCTGGTTGGATTGGTTGCGATAGCCTGCGGCAGCCTGGTCGTAGCGCGCCTGGGCGCCGTCGTAATTAGCTTGATGGCGTTGCTGCTCTGCCGCGCTGATAAAGCCCTTGGCGAACAGTTCGGAATAGCGTTTGAGGTCGGCGGCGGCCAGATCGCGGTCCGTCTTGGCGGCAGACAACTGGGCTTGGGCCGATTGTTGTGCGAGCGCGAGGTCAGTCGGGTCCAATCGCGCAAGCACCTGGCCCTTCTTCACGGTGGCGCCCACGTCCACGAGGCGGGCAACGATCTTGCCCGGCACACGGAAGCCCAGGCGCGATTCGATACGCGGGCGCACATCGCCGGAGAATTCGGCCGTGCCGGCGCCCTGCTCGCTAGTCACGGTCATGGTGCGCACGGGGCGCACGTCAGGCGCCTTGGGGGCCTGCTTGCTGCAACCGGCCAGCAAGAACGCGCCGGTCAGCAGCGCAGCCGAGGCAGCAATAGACAACGAGCGCCTGCGCGACAGAGACTGCGTGTCGGTAGGACCAATGGAATCGGAATGCGGGTACGGCAAACTCATCGCTGGTACGGCAGGCATGACACGCTCTCAGTAAATAACTGACCGGTCAGTAATATACCCACGCCCATGCGCAGGGTCAACGACACGGCCGTGTCTGATTGACTTTTCTTAGCGGGTGGTCCGGTAAAGCGATCGGCATGCTGCGCTGCAACGCGCTGTAGAATGGCCGCCCTGCACGAAACCTCATCACAACGGCTTCTTCCGTGACCCCCGACGATTACTGCGCCGACAAGGCCGCCCCGCCCGGCAGCGACGTGTACTACAGCGTATTGTTTCTGGCGCCCGAACGCCGCCGCGCGACCATCGCGCTGGAAGCCGTACGCCGTGAGTTGGAAGACGCCGTGCGTGACGCGAGCGACCCGAGTGTCGTGCAATCGAAGCTGCAATGGTGGCGGCAAGAACTGGCCCGGCTGTTCGAAGGTCGCCCAGAACACCCGGCAGCCAAAGCATTGCAGCCGCACTTGGCCACCTACGACATCGGCGCCGTGCATCTGGGCGAACTGCTGGCCGGCGTTGAGGCCGATGCCATGCAGAACCGCTATCTGGATTGGCCCAACCTGCGCCGCCATGGCGATCAGGTGGCGGGCGTGGCGGGCCGCCTGACTGCCCGCATTGCCGGACACACGCACGCGCGTACGCTGGAATTCGCGCGGCTGCTGGCGCTGGCAGAGCAGTTGGTGCATTTCATCCGCAATCTGCATGAAGACGTGCGCCACAACCGCGTCTACATTCCCGTGGACGAGCTGCAGCGCTTCAACGTACCCGCGGCCGATCTGTTCAATCGCCGGTATGCAGACGGGTTCAAGCCGCTGATGGCGTTTCAGGCCGAACGCGCCCGCGCAACGTACAAGGAAGCGCTCGCCGCATTGCCTGCAGAAGACCGCCGCGCCCAGCGCGCAGCGCTGATCCGCGGGGTGCTGGCCATGCGGCTGCTCGACGAAGTGGAAGCCGACGGCTTCCAGGTACTCACCCAGCGCACGGACCTCACGCCCCTGCGCAAGCTGTGGCTTGCGTGGAAAACGCAGATCCGCGGCTGAGGCTGATCAGGCCTTGATGAGATCGAGCGGCGCAAACCGCCCGGCCAGCACGGACTGGGAATCCATCCCCCACCAGCGCTCCAGCACCGTCGCGTAAAGCGAGCGGAAATCGACCGACGGATCGAGATTGCCGCCGCCGTCCAGTCGCTCCAGCACCGGGCCCTGCCCCGCCAAGCCTCCCTTCACGCGGCCACCCGCCACGAAATGCGCAGAGGCCGTGCCATGATCCGTGCCGTTGTTCAGGTTTTCGCGCGGGCGTCGGCCGAACTCGGAATACGTGACGATCAGCGTGTCGTTCCAGCGGCCCAGTTCCGTCAGTGCACTCTTGAGCGAGGCAATGCCCTCGCCCAACTGGCGCAGCAGGTTGGCTTGGGTACCCTGCTGATTCGTATGCGTATCAAAGCTGCCCAGCGACAGGCACACCACGGCGACATCCGCGCCGCCATGCCCCGGCGCCGCCACAACCTGCATCGCCGCCTTGATCGAATTGCCAAAACCGCCATCAGGAAAGCGCGTCTGAAACGCAAACTTGCCCGACTTGGGGCGCAGCCCGTCGGCAGCCTTGACGATATCCGCCTCCACTTTCAGCACATGCGCAAGCGTCGCGTTGCCCATGGCGTGCGACGGCATCGCCAGCTTGGCCTCGTTGAGAAAGGCATCGGGATTGGCCAGTGCCACCGCGCGCGAGCCGCCCTCTAGCGGACCAAGATCGGCGGTGCCGATAATCACGCCGTCCGCACCAAACGATGCGGGGACCGGCTTGGCAGCAAATGCACGCGTCAGCCAGCCTTCGCGCAAGTACTGATCGGAGCGCGACGCCGTATCCCAGATCTCGATGGAGCGGAAGTGCGACAGATTCGGCTGCGGATACGACAGCCCCTGCACCACCGACAACTCGCCTGCCTGCCACAGCGACATCATCACCTGCAATGACGGATGCAGCCCGTAGCGGTCATCCAGTTGCAGCACCTGTTCGCGCTTGATGGCAATGCGCGGACGCAGCGCGTAATACTGGGCGCTCGTGTATGGCACCACGGTATTCAGCCCGTCGTTGCCGCCCTTGAGCTCGATGAGAATGAGCAAGTTGCCGTAGCCCTTGCGTTTGTCCTGCCCCTGCGCAAAGACGATCCCCGGCAGCCCGGATGCAGCGCCACCCACGCCGAGCATGGCGCCCGCCTTCAGAAAATCGCGACGTTCCATGATGTGCTCCTGCAGAGATGGCGTTACTTCAACTGATAAGCCGGGTCCATCATCAGCGTGCGCAGGTACGCCGTACCGGCCAGCTTGACGGGGATCGGCGCGGTCGGCTCAATCGGCAGCACCGCGCGCTGGATCGAGATGCGCGGCGCGAGTTGCGGCGGGTCATCCCCATCCGCACCAAACTGCGCGAGCCACTTGGCCGAGTTGAACGACACCATCGTCTGCGATTGCGCTAGCTTGAAGCGCCCTTCCTGCCCCATGCCCTTGAGCGCCTGGCCTAGGCCCTGCACGTTGCCGCCCTCTTTCAACTCCTGGCGCATGGCCGCGACCATCACGCCAGGTTTCTGCGCCTGCGCGGGCGCCTTCATTTCCGTCGATCGGAACAACTGATCAAGAAACTGCTTGCGCCCGAGCAGCGTGGTCGAGTTGATCCACGCATCGCCGCCGGGCCAGCCCTTCACGTTGGGCGGCGCCAGCAGGTTCTGCCCAAGCTGCGCAGATTTGATCGCAAACGGCGTCGGATCGGAGTACTGCACGTTGAACTGCTTGAGCGTGCCGACAATCATCTCCACCGGCGACTTCACCAGCGTCGCGCGCGACTGCGGCGCCCAGAACGCCGGCGTCATGAACAGCTCACGCAATGCGACCTTGATGTCGTAACCGCTCGCGCGGAACGCATCGGCCACGTGCTGCGCCTGTGCCGCATCCACGTCCGGCGAGACGAATTCATGCCAAAGCTTGGTGACGATGAAGGTGGCCGTCTCAGGGCGAGACAGCAGAATGTCGAGCATCTGGTCGCCGTCGTAGTCGCCGCTTTGGCCGAACACCGTTTTCGTGCCGGTGTCGTGGATCTGCGGGCGCCAGATGTAGGCGAAATCGTGGTCCCGATCGATGCTCCAGCCCGTGTAGGCGCGCGCGGCTTCCTTGATGTCCTGCTCGGTGTAATGGCCTTCGCCCAGCGTGAAGAGCTCCATCACTTCACGGGCAAAATTCTCGTTCGGCTTGCCCTTGCGGCTCTCGGCGCCATCGAGGTAGATCAGCATCGCCGGGTCTTTGCCGATCGCATGCAGCATCGTGCCGAAATTGCCGACAGCGTTCTGGCGCAGCAGCACGTTCTGCCGGTACATCAGCTGCGCAAACTGCACCTTCTGTGAGCTGGAAACGAAGTGGTTGTGCCAGAACAGCGTCATGCGCTCGGTCAGCGGCGACGGCGTCTTGATCATCTCGCCCATCCACCACGCGCGCAGTTCCAGCTCGTGCGCAGCGTTCTGCTGGCGTGCGGCCTTGCGGGCGTCTTCGTCGGGCAGCTTGTTGTAGGGAACGATGGACTCGTTGACCCAGGTGGGCGGCGCCTGCGTGGCCACAGTGCCGGTCTGGGCCAGCACGCGGTCGATCGCCTCGCGGTGCGTGAGCCCGGCATAGGCGTCAAGCTCGCTCTCGGACGGCGCAAAGCCGATGCGGGTGAGGAAGTAGCGCGCATCGTCGCGGTCCAGTCGCTGCTCTTCGGCGGCGGGCGCCTTGGCGTGTGCGCTGTGGCGATGCGGCTTATCCTGCGTTGCCGCGGATGCGGGCTGCAGTGAGAGTGCGCCAACAGCAGTCAGCGCCAGGAAAATGGTGGTGCTACGGATTCGCATGTCGGTCCCCCGATCGACCCTACTGCCTTGCCGGGACAGCGACTGGCGCGCCGTTCCTCAGCCCCTACCTGGTCCACTGAATCACTGAAATTGGTCGGTGCTTGCCATGCCATTTCAATGATTCAGCGGACTAGCCGCCACGGTGGTAGATGTCCCGCGTGACGTCATAGATGTTCTGCCGCAATTGCTTGCGTTCCTCGGGAGACAGCTTGCGCTGCGGGGATGGCCGGTCGGCATTCTCGCCGCGGCGGTTTTCCATCGCGGCGGCCCGTCGGCTGCGCTCTTCGCCGCCATGACCACGCGCCGGGCCCTGTCCGCCCCTTTTTTCCTGACCTCCGGCCTGCATGGCATGCCCGCCACCGAAGAAGCCACCGAATCCGCCAAAGCCGCCGCGTTCGCCACGGGCGTGCGCCGGCGAGCCGGCCGCACAGAGGGCAAGTACACAGGTGAGCAGCGAGAGGCGCTGCCGAAATATCACTGAGCGATTCAAAAAAGGGAGTTGAGAAGCCACGTCCATGTTGCTGGAAACCGATGCGCCATGCATCATTGCGCGACAATCGATAACAAGCAACCGCATTGCACGCCAGTCCCCTCCGTGGGGCAACAGACCCAACCGGTGCGAGGAACTGCCAAGGCAGTGTAGCTGCGCGCCCTACAGACTGTTCGCGTGACTCGGTAAATAATGTAACCGTCTGTTTCAATTGGGCTTTTACTGCCTCCGGTTGTCGATTGGGCCCATGTTTTTGTCGTTACCATTAGCGCCATGGAAAATTCCGGTCAAAAGATTCTCGTCGTCGACGACGACCCCCGCCTGCGTGACTTGCTGCGCCGCTACCTGGGGGAACAGGGCTTCACCGTGCTGGTGGCGGAAAACGCCACGGCCATGAACAAACTCTGGCTGCGCGAGCGCTTCGACCTGCTCGTGCTGGACCTGATGATGCCCGGCGAAGACGGCCTGTCGATCTGCCGCCGCCTGCGCGGCGCCAACGATCAGACGCCGATCATCATGCTCACCGCCAAGGGCGAAGACGTGGACCGCATTGTCGGCCTGGAAATGGGCGCGGATGATTACCTGCCCAAGCCCTTCAACCCCCGCGAGTTGATCGCCCGCATCCACGCCGTGCTGCGCCGCCGTGGCCCGGCCGAGATCCCGGGTGCGCCGTCGGAAACGCCCGAAACCTTCGCCTTTGGCGATTTCGTGCTCAACCTGGCCACGCGCACGCTCAAGAAGAACGACGAAGAGATCACGCTCACGACGGGCGAATTCTCGGTGCTCAAGGTGTTTGCACGCCATCCGCGCCAACCCCTGTCGCGTGAGAAGCTGATGGAAATGGCGCGCGGCCGCGAATACGAAGTCTTCGATCGCAGCCTGGATGTGCAAATCTCGCGCCTGCGCAAGCTGATCGAACCCGACGCCAGCAACCCGCGCTTCATCCAGACGGTGTGGGGCCTGGGCTACGTCTTCATTCCCGACGGCGCCAAGTAAGCCGGCGTTCGAGCAACCTCTCCTTTTTCCGCATCCGACTTGCGCATCCCGCGTCCGGCCGCGTTGCGGCGTCTATTGATCAGTGTGTTTGGTTCGCTGTTCTGGCGAACCTTCATGCTGATCGCACTTCTGATCGCGATCTCGCTGGGCGTCTGGTTCCAGAGCTTCCGCATTTTTGAGCGCGAACCGCGCGCGCAGCAGATCGCCATGCAGGTGGTCAGCGTGGTCAAGCTCACGCGGGCGGCGCTGCTGTATTCCGACCCGTCGCGGCGGCGCTTCCTGCTGCTGGATCTCGTGCAGAACGAGGGTATCAAGGTCTACCCGCGCGAGAAGGAAGACGAGTACCGCGAACCCCACACCAACCCGTATCTGACGCAACTCGTCCAGCAAGAGATCCGCAACCGGCTCGGCGCCGACGCGGTGATCGCCACCGCCGTCAATGACATTCCTGGCGTGTGGGTGAGCTTCCAGATTGAGGGCGACGACTACTGGGTGGCCATCAGCCCGGACCGTTTTGAGCACGTGCCGGGGCTGCAGTGGCTGTGGTGGTCGATGGCAGCGCTGGTGTTGTCGGTGCTGGGCGCGGCGTTCATCACGTCGCGAGTGAACCAACCGCTTAAACGCTTGGCGGATACGGCACGCGCCATCAGCGCCGGGGACGATCCGAAGGCGTTGCCGGAGGGCGGCGGCACCGAAGTGGCGCAGGCGAATCACAGCTTCAACCAGATGGTGCGCGACCTCAAACAGCTCGAGGCCGATCGCGCCGTCATGTTGGCGGGCATCTCGCACGACCTGCGCACACCGCTCACGCGCCTGCGCCTGGAAACCGAGATGAGCCCCGTTGACGAGCAAACGCGTGAGTTGATGGTGGCCGACATCGAACAGATGGACGCCATCATCGGCCAGTTCCTCGACTACGCCCGCCCCAGTGGCGAAATGCTCGAAGCCGTGGACCTGACCGAACTCGTGCGTGACACGGCGCCCGTCTACTCCGCACATGACGACATCGACCTCACGCTCAAGCTCGCGCCTGAAGCCATTGCGCGCTGCAACCGGATGGAAACGCAGCGCATTCTCGATAACCTGATCGAAAACGCCCGCCGCTACGGCAAGACGCCCGGCACCGACCGCGCGGAAATCACCGTCAGCACGTTCCTGCAGGGCAACGAAGTGGTGTTGTGCGTGGCGGATCGCGGCGCGGGCGTGCCGACGGATCAGCTGGCATTGCTGACGCGGCCGTTTTATCGGCTAGAGTCGGCACGCAGCGAGGCCAAAGGTGCGGGGCTCGGCATGTCGATCGTCAATCGCATCTTGCAGCGCAGCGGCGGCCGCCTCGTGCTGGAAAACCGCACGCCGCCCGAAACCGGGCTGCTCGTCAGCGCCTGCTACACGCGCGGCTAATCCGCCGCCCGCAGGCACATCCTCTGCTTCCCATGGCTGTCATGCGCCGCCGCCAAATTGGGCGGCAGGCCGCGCTATGGCGGGCGTTGAGATTATCAATTAGCCGGTGACGGATTCATCGCCAATACTGCAGCCGCAGGCTGTCTGCCCGCGCGCGCGTCCTTTGTCCCTCGACCGCCCTTCTTCCCCACCGGACGGCCGGTGATCGTGTGTTTGCAAGCCCCGTTTGGGTGCCCCCCCCCCAGCCCATTGCCACACCACTCCAGGAGAAGCTCATGAAGACCATTGGTGACAAGCTCGAACCGTTCAAGGTCGTCGGCGTCAAGCCGGGATTCAACAACCACGAGGAAAACGGCGAGTCGGCGTTTGAAGACATTACCGAGACCTCGTTCCCGGGCAAGTGGAAGGTCATCTTTTTCTATCCGAAGGACTTCACCTTCGTGTGCCCGACCGAGATCGTTGCCTTCGCCAAGCTGAACAACGACTTCGCCGACCGCGACACCATCGTGCTCGGTGGCTCGACCGACAACGAATTCGTCAAGCTCGCATGGCGCCGCGAGCACAAAGACCTGAACAAACTCAACCAGTGGTCGTTTGCCGATACGACCGGCGCGCTGGTCGACCAGCTTGGCGTGCGCGAGCATGAGGCGGGCGTCGCATTGCGTGCCACCTTCATCGTCGATCCGGACAACGTGATCCAGCACGTGTCGGTCAACAACCTGAACGTCGGCCGGAACCCGGATGAAGTGCTGCGCATCCTCGACGGCCTGCAGACCGACGAACTCTGCCCCTGCAACCGCGCAATCGGGGGCGCCACGCTGTAACCGGAACCGCACTTGGCAAGCCCGCTCATGCGGGCTTCGTTGTCTCAACAGGAGACGTGCATGGAATTTCTGCAAACGATCAAAGGGCTTATCCCCGACTACGCCAAGGACATCCGTTTGAACGTTGACGGCACCATCGGACGGTCATCGCTTGAGGGCAATGATGCTGTGGGCGTGGCGCTGGCCGCGGCATTCGCCGCCAAGAGCAAGGTGCTCGTGGACGTGATTCGCAATGCCGGTGTGCTGTCCCCCGAAGAGACGAACGGCGCGCTCACCGCCGCCGCGCTGATGGGCATGAACAACGTCTGGTATCCGTTCGTCGAGATGGCGGATGACACAGACCTCTCGCAGCAGAAGGCGGAGTTGCGCATGAACGCCTATGCAAACAACGGCGGCGTCGACAAGCGCCGCTTCGAGATGTATGCCCTGGCCGCGTCCATCATCGGGAAATGCCATTTCTGCATCAAATCGCACTACGACTTGCTGAACAACCACCAGGGTATGAGTGCGCAGCAACTGCGCGATGTCGGGCGCATCGCAGCCGTGATCAACGCCGCTGCGCAGGTGATTGCGGCTGAATAGCCGTTTAGCGCGCTCAGTCTTGGTCAGCTGCTTCGGCGCGATAGATCAGCACCACCGCCTGCGCGACAATGCCCTCTTCCTTGCCTTCAAAGCCGAGCTTCTCGTTGGTCTTGGCCTTGACGTTGCAACGTTCGGGCGCGATGCCGAGGTCTTCCGCCAGGTTGGCGACCATGCCCGGCACGTGCGGCGCGAGCTTGGGCTTCTGCGCAATGACTGTCGCGTCGACGTTGCCCACGGCATAGCCGGCCTTGTGCACGCGGCGCACGGCCTCACGCAGCAGCACGCGGCTGTCCGCGCCGGCAAAGGCCGGATCGGTGTCGGGAAAATGCCGGCCGATATCGCCCAGGCCGGCGGCGCCGAACAGCGCATCGGTAATCGCATGCAGCAGCGCGTCGGCATCGGAATGGCCCAGCAGGCCGCGCGTGTGCGGAATCTCTACGCCGCCGAGGATCAGCTTGCGGCCCTCCACCAGCGCGTGCACGTCGTAGCCTTGGCCGATGCGAATGTCCATCCAGTTCATGCTTGCGATGCCTCGTTGTGTTGGTCTTACGTGTTCTGCGCGAGGATGGCCTCGGCCAGCGCGAAATCGTCGGGATACGTCACCTTGAAGTTGCGCAGCGCGCCCGGCACGAGCAGCGGCTTGTGGCCGACCGCTTCGATAGCGCTGGCCTCATCGGTGACGATGCGTTGCTGCACCAGCGCTTCCCGCAAGGCACGTTCCAATAGGCCAAGCGGGAACATCTGCGGCGTTTGCGCTTGCCACAGGCCATCGCGCGGCACGGTGGCATCGATGTGCTGCGCGGCATCGGCGCGCTTGAGCGTATCGGCCACCGGCAACGCCAGGATGCCGCCAACCGCCTGCGTACCCTCCGCTTCCACCGCGGCGACAAGGCGTGCAATCAGCGCGGGCGTCAGGCCCGGGCGCGCGGCGTCGTGCACGAGCACCCAATCGTCGTCGTGCGCGCCCAAGCCACGCAGGGCAGCCAGCCCATGCGTGACCGATGCGTGGCGCGAATCGCCACCGCAATCGACTTCCACCAGCTTGGGCGCATCGAAACCACCATCGGGAAAGCGCTGCGCAAGCGGCTGTGCGCCGGGCGTCGTGACGACGAGCACCATATCAATATCGGGACTGGTCAGAAACGCTTGCGCCGTATGCCAAAGCATTGGCCGCCCCGCGATCACCTGATATTGCTTGGGGCAATCGCCGCCCGCGCGCGAGCCGGTGCCGGCCGAGGGAATCAGCGCAAAACGGCGTCGGCCAGGGTGAGAAGTCGGCATGAAAGGCGGGAAATTGGACGTGGGCGCAGCGTTTGCGTGGCTTTTTGGCCGTCGCAAGCGCGCGGCTGGCGCGGATTTTATAATAGCGGCCAGTGCCACGACACCCCGCCTGCAAATGCCGGCGGGGTGTCGTGCTTTGTCCCCGATCCCGACGTCCCATGTCCGATTTCTCGCTTTCTGCCCTGCCCGCCGTCAAACCAGGCTCGCGCTTCGTCTTCAGCGGCCTGCAAGGCGCGGCGGATGCCCTGCTGCTTGCGCGCTACCTGGAGCAGCATCGCGCCAACGTGCCCATGCTAGCGGTGGTCTGCGCCAATGCCGTCGATGCCCAGCGCCTGGCCGAAGAGCTGCGCTGGTTCGCCCCGCAGGCGCGCGTGAAGCTGCTACCGGACTGGGAAACGCTGCCGTACGACAACTTCTCGCCGCACCAGGATCTGATCTCTGAACGACTGGCGACGCTGCACGACCTGCAGAACGGCGCGTGCGACATCCTGCTCGTGCCAGCCTCCACGGCGTTGCAGCGCATCGCGCCGCCGTCGTTCCTGGCCGCCTACACATTCTTCTTCAAGAAGGGTGAAAAGCTGGATGAGGCGGCTCTCAAGGCGCAGTTCACGCTGGCCGGCTACGAGCACGTCAGCGCGGTCATGCGCCCGGGCGAGTACTCCGTGCGTGGCGGGCTGATCGACCTGTTCCCGATGGGCTCGCCGCTGCCGTACCGGCTGGACCTGTTTGGCGACGAAATCGAAACCATCCGCTCGTTCGACCCCGACACGCAGCGCAGTCTGTACCCCGTGAACGAAGTGCGCTTGCTGCCGGGCCGCGAATTCCCGATGGACGAGGCCTCGCGCACCGCCTTCCGCGGCCGCTGGCGCGAAGTGTTTGAAGGCGACCCGACACGCTCGCCCATCTACAAGGACATCGGCAACGGCGTGCCGTCGGCCGGCATCGAGTACTACCTGCCGCTGTTCTTCGAAGACACCGCCACGCTGTTCGACTACCTGCCCGGCACCACGCATCTCGCCTTCGTAGGCGACATCGAGGGCGCGGTGCGCCGCTTCTGGGCCGACACCACGCAGCGCTACAACTTCATGCGCCACGACCGCGAGCGGCCCTTGCTGGAGCCCGCCGCGCTGTATCTGGATGAAGAGGCGTTCTTCGTGGCGGCCAAGCCGCATGCGCGCCTTGTGCTGCGCACTGAGCCCGGCGATGCGCCGCTCTCGCTGCCGCTGCCAAACGTTGCGGTCAACCGCCGCGCGGAAGACCCGCTGGTCAACCTCGAATCGTTCCTGATGCGCGGCAACTGCCGCGTGATGATCTGCGCCGAATCCGCCGGCCGCCGCGAAACGCTCGCGCAGATGCTCGCCGCCAGCGGCCTGCATCCCGAGGGCGTGGCCGACTTTGCCGACCTGCTGGCAGGCGATGCCAAGTTCGTGCTGGGCGTCGCACCGTTGTACCAAGGCTTCATCCTTGGCGAAGAACGTATCGCCATCATCACCGAGGCGGAGCTGTACGCGCAGACCACCCGTCGCGCCGGTCGCCGCAAGCAGGAACAGGCCACCGCCGTCGATGCGATGGTGCGCGATCTGGCTGAGCTGAAGATCGGCGACCCAGTGGTGCACAGCGAGCACGGCATCGGCCGCTATCAGGGGCTGGTGTCCGTTGATACGGGCAACGGCGAGGAAGAATTCCTCCACCTCGATTACGACAAGGGCAGCAAGCTATACGTGCCGGTGCACCAGTTGCATGTGATCTCGCGCTACTCCGGTGCTGACCCGGAAACCGCGCCGCTGCACTCGCTCGGCTCCGGCCAATGGGAAAAGGCCAAGCGCAAGGCTGCGCAGCAGATTCGCGATACGGCGGCAGAGCTACTGAACCTGTACGCGCGCCGCGCGCTGCGCCAGGGCTTCGCCTTCCCGCTCACGCCGGAGGATTACGTCAAGTTTGCCGAGAGCTTCGGCTTTGAGGAAACGCCCGACCAAGCCGCCGCCATCGCCGCCGTCATCGCCGATATGACCTCCGGCAAACCGATGGACCGCCTCGTCTGCGGCGACGTCGGCTTCGGCAAGACGGAAGTCGCCTTGCGCGCCGCGTTTGTAGCGGTCATGGGCGGCAAGCAGGTCGCCATCCTCGCGCCGACCACGCTGCTGGCCGAGCAGCATTACCAGACGCTGGTCGACCGCTTTGCCGACTGGCCCGTGCGCATTGCCGAAATCTCGCGCTTCAAGAACAAGAAGGAGATCGACGGCGCCATCCAGGCCATCAACGCCGGCACCATCGACATCGTGATCGGCACGCACAAGCTGCTCTCGCCGGACGTGAAGTTCGATCGCCTGGGCCTCGTCATCATCGACGAGGAACACCGCTTTGGCGTGCGCCAGAAGGAAGCGCTCAAGACGCTGCGCGCCGAGGTGGACGTGCTCACGCTCACGGCCACGCCGATTCCGCGCACGCTGGGCATGGCGCTGGAAGGCCTGCGCGATTTCTCGGTGATCGCCACCGCGCCGCAGAAGCGCCTGGCCATCAAGACCTTCCTGCGCCGCGAGGAAGACGGCGTGCTGCGCGAGGCCATCCTGCGTGAGCTCAAGCGCGGCGGTCAGGTCTACTTCCTGCACAACGAGGTTGAGACCATCGAGAACAAGCGCGCCAAGCTGGAAGAGCTGATCCCGGAAGCGCGCGTGGTGGTCGCCCACGGCCAGATGCACGAGCGCGAGCTGGAACGCGTGATGCGCGATTTTGTGGCCCAGCGCGCCAACATCCTGCTGTGCACGACGATCATCGAAACCGGCATCGACGTGCCGACCGCCAACACGATCCTGATCCACCGTGCGGACAAGTTCGGCCTGGCGCAGCTGCACCAGTTGCGCGGCCGCGTCGGGCGTTCGCACCACCAGGCGTATGCCTACCTGCTGGCGCACGATCTGGACGGCCTGACCAAGCAGGCGCAGCGCCGGCTGGAAGCCATTCAGCAGATGGAAGAACTGGGTTCGGGCTTCTATCTGGCGATGCACGATCTGGAAATTCGCGGCGCCGGCGAGGTGCTGGGCGACAAGCAATCGGGCGAGATTTCCGAGATCGGCTTCCAGCTCTATACGGACATGCTCAACCAGGCGGTGAAGTCGCTCAAGGCTGGCAAGGAGCCCGATCTGATGGCGCCGCTGGCCGCCACCACCGAGATCAACCTCGGCACGCCCGCCCTGCTCCCGCAGGACTATTGCGGCGATGTGCAGGAACGCCTGTCGCTCTACAAGCGCCTGGCCAACTGCGAAAGCAGCGAGACCATCGACAACATCCAGGAAGAGCTGATCGACCGCTTCGGCAAGCTGCCGCCTCAGGCGCAATCGCTCATCGAAACGCATCGTCTGCGCATTGCCGCGCAGCCGTTGGGCATCCGCAAGATCGACACGGGCGCGGAGGCCGTCACGCTGCACTTTGTGCCGAACCCGCCGGTAGATGCCATCAAGATCATCGACCTCGTGCAGAAGAACCGCCAGATCAAGCTGGCCGGACAGGACCGTCTGCGCATCGAGAACATCCCCGCCGAAACCGCCGCGCTGGCGCAGACGATTCGCCATGCCATGCGGCAACTGACGTGATCCAGTAGGATCAGCCGATCAGAACAAGGAAACCATCATGAGCACCGCCCTCAGCACCCTCGATTGGACACGCAAGCTCGTCAGCTTCGACACCACTAGCCGCGGCTCCAACCTCGCGTTGATCGAAACCGTGCGCGATTACCTGCGCGGTGTCGGTCTCGACTCGCACCTCTCGCACAACGACGAGCGCAACAAGGCCAACCTGTTTGCGACCATCCCCGCAGCTGACGGCAGCGTGCAAGGCGGCATCGTGCTGTCGGGCCATACCGACGTGGTGCCGGTGGATGGGCAGAAATGGGATAGCAACCCGTTTGCGCCGGAAGTGCGCGACGGCAAGCTCTACGGCCGTGGCACGTGCGATATGAAGGGGTTCATCGCCTCGTCGCTCGCGCTGGTGCCATCGCTCCTGCAGGCCAAGCTGCGCGAGCCGGTGCATCTTGCGCTGTCGTATGACGAAGAAGTCGGCTGCGTGGGCGCCCCGCGCATGATCGACGACCTGATCGCGCGCGGCATCAAGCCCTCCGGCTGCATCGTCGGCGAACCCACCTCCATGCGCCCGATCGTCGCCCACAAGGGCATCAACGCCTACCGCTGCCGCGTGCATGGCCGCGCCGCACATTCGTCGCTCACGCCGCAGGGGGTGAACGCCATCGAGTACGCCGCGCGCATCATTTGCTTCGTCCGCGACTTGGCCGACGAATTTCGCGCCAAGGGGCCGTTCGATGACGCGTTTGACGTGCCCTTCACCACCGCATCAACGGGGTTGATCCAAGGTGGCATTGCGCTCAACACAATCCCGGCGCTGTGCGAGCTGGTGTTTGAGTTCCGCAACCTGCCGGGCGTAGATGCGCCAGCCATCCGCGCGCGCGTGGAGCGCTACGTGCGCGAGACGATCGAGCCCGCCATGCAGCGCGAGCACACCGACGCCCGCATCGAACTCGACGAGATTGCCGCCGCACCGTCGCTCGACGCTTCCGAGCAGGCGGCCATCACGCAGCTCGTACGCGTACTGACCGAAGACAACGACAAGCGCAAGGTCGCCTACGGCACCGAAGCGGGTCTGTTCCAGCGCGCCGGCATCCCGGCCGTGCTGTGCGGTCCGGGCAACATTGAACAGGCGCACAAGGCCAATGAATACGTGGAACTCGCGCAGCTCGAGGCCTGCGACCGCTTCCTCGCCAAGGTGGCGCGCAGCCTGATGGCGGAGACCGCGTCCGCCTAGCGCTTACACAACAACGCTTCACCTTTTGGTGGGGCGCATTCCGACTGGGGCGTTCGCTACAATAGCGGGCTTCCCCGGCGCCTCTTTTCCTCCTCGCTCTCATGCCTGTCGTCCTGCAAAGCCTGTCGCCACTATCCACTGGCGACATTGAATCCGTCCGCAGCCTGTTCGGCAGCGCCACCTACGAGATGCGCGCGCCCAACGTCGCCGCCATCGAGTGGGTACACGAGCTGCCCAGCGAACTGCGCGTCCAGCTCGATGCCATCTGCGCGAACCTGAAGCTGGATTACGCGTGGATTCCCGACGAATGGACGTTCGGCGATTTCCGCGTGCTGGCGATGGACATGGATTCCACGCTCATCACCATCGAGTGCATCGACGAGATTGCGGATTTCTGCGGGCTCAAGCCGCAGGTGGCCGCCATTACCGAAGCCTCGATGCGCGGCGAGATCAAGGATTTCAACGAAAGCCTGACGCGCCGCGTTGAGCTGCTCAAGGGACTGGACGCCAGTGTGCTGGAGCGCGTCTATACCGAGCGCCTGCAACTGTCGCTAGGTGCCGAGAAGATGCTCAAGGCCGTGCAGGCGATGGGCATCCGTACGCTGCTGGTGTCGGGCGGTTTCGAGTTCTTCACCTCGCGCCTGCAGGAGCGCCTGGGGCTCGACCGCACGCGCGCCAACACGCTGGAGATCGTCGACGGCAAGCTGACCGGCCGTGTGCTCGGCGAAATCGTCAACGCCGACGTGAAAGCCCAGACGCTCAAGGCATTCTGCAAGGAGCTTGGCGTGTCGCCGGATAACGCCATCGCCATGGGCGACGGCTCGAACGATCTGAAGATGATGGGCGTGGCTGGGCTGTCGGTGGCGTTCCGCGCCAAGCCCATCGTGCAGGCGCAGGCCGACGTGGCGTTCAATGTGGTCGGCCTGGATGGGTTGCTGAACCTCTTCCCGCAGCAATAAGCCGCGATGGCGATGCGCCAACCCGCTCCCGCACCAACGGAGCGGGCAACGTTGGTGCAGCGACCATCAATGCAAACGGGGCGCAAGTTGTGCGCCCCGTTCTGTTTTTCCAAAAGCTCAGCAAGCCGCTCAACCTTGCAGGTGCGTCTCCATTGCCTGCTTGAGATCGGCAATCAGGTCGCGCGGGTCTTCCAGACCGATATACAGCCGCACGAAGCCACCGGCGTTCTCCCAATCGGCGGGCGGCCAGGCAGTCGCCGTGCGCATCGATGGGATGTTGTACGGCAGCGCCAGGCTGTTCGCCCCACCCCACGAAAAACCGATCGCAAAGTAGCGCAGGCCTTCGATGAAGGCGTCGATCTGCGCCTGCGAATAGCGCTCGTGCAGCACGATCGAGAACAGACCGCTGGCACCAGTAAAGTCGCGTTTCCAGTTTTCATGGCCAGGGCAGCTGGGCAGCGCGGGGTGCAGCACGCGCACGACCTCGGGCCGATCGACCAGCCATTCGGCCACTTCGCGCGCGTGCGCATCATGGGCGGCCAGGCGCGTCGGCAGGCTCGGCAGGCCGCGCAGCACGAAATAGCAATCGTCGGCCGACACGCCCCAGCCCATGCGCATGCGCGTGGCCAGCAGCTTGTGGTGCAGCGCCTCGTCATTGGTGATGGCGGCGCCCATCAGCACATCGCTGCCACCGGACTGATACTTGGTCAGCGCCTGCACGGAGATGTCGATACCGTGTGCGAACGGCTGGTAGTACACGCCGCCGCTCCAGGTGTTGTCGATGGCGGTGATAGCACCCGCCGCGCGCGCGGCTTCCGCGATTGCGGAGCAGTCTGGCACTTCCATCGTCACCGAGCCCGGCGCTTCGAGCCACACCAGCTTGGTGTTGTGGCGGATGAGGTCGGCAATGCCGGCGCCGATCATCGGGTCGTAGTAGCGGACAGTGATGCCGAACTGGCGCGCCATCCATTCACCATGGTCGCGGTTCGGGCCGTACGCGTTGTCGGGCACCAGCACATCGTCGCCCGACTTGATGAGCGAGAAGTACACCAGCGAAATGGCCGCCAAGCCCGAAGGCAGCAACAAGGCGTGCGAGCCGCCTTCGATCTGCGCGAGCGCCTGGCACAGCGTGTCGGAGGTCGGCGTGGCGTGCAGGCCGTAGCGCCAATGCACCACGCTGCCGCTGCCAAAGGCGCGCATGTCGGCGAGGTTCTTGAAGACCACCGTCGATGCGCGATGCGTGGCATGCGAGAACGCCGTAAAGCCGGCCGGAACATGCAGATCCGGATGCACAGCCTGGGTGGCGGGGAACATGGGCGGGAGCTTGGTGTCGTCGGTCACGGGCGATTCCTGGAATTCCTGGTGCGTGGCGATGGCGAATGCGTGGCGGTTAGCCGCTGACCCGGCAGCTTACCAGTGCGCGCCAGATCGCGCGGGGTTCACCGGCGGCAACACGGGCGCTGGAGCGATCTTCCCCGGGCTTGCGGGCACCAGCGGTGTCGCGGTGACGGCGGCATTGCTGTTGGCGGCGGCATCGTAGGGCGGAATCACCACCACCGCGACGGGCCGCAGCACAAAGGGCAGCGTATGGCCGTCGTGGGCCACGTCCGTCCAAGTGCCGCGCACGATGCCGTGACCATCGATGGCGCCCTCCCAGGTGCCGGTGACGTGCGTGCCGTCATCCGATTCTTCCATCAGGAAGCCGCCGTTCTCATATTCGCCGGTCACGAGACGCACACCTGCAGCTTTGCCGGCGACGTATTCGCCGTGGACGCTGTCGATTTCACCGGCCTTGCGGCCCAGGCGCATGTGGATCGGCATGTCGCCGATCACGCCGGTGTAGACGGGGTATTTCGCGTAGTCGGGCTGCGGTTGCAGCACGTGGGGCGGCTCGGTTTGGGCAGAGAAGCCATTGCCAGCCTTGGCGGCCTGCGCGGCGCGCCGCTTGTCGCCGTCGGCGATGGCACGGTTCAAGCCGAGGTCGGCCGGCTGCACGTTCATGCTGCCGGTCGATACGTCATAGCCGTTGTTGGCTGCCGGCGTCTGGGCAGACACCGGCACCGCGCCTGTGGCCAGCGCGAGCGCGCACAGCGTGCCCGCAGACCACATCAGGCGTTCAATCGAAAATCTGCGTTCAGATGCGTTCAAACACCGCCGCAATGCCTTGTCCTCCACCAATGCACATGGTCACCAGCGCGTAGCGACCACCAATGCGCTGCAGCTCGTGCAGCGCCTTCACCGTAATCAGAGCCCCCGTTGCGCCGATCGGGTGGCCGAGCGAGATGCCCGAGCCGTTCGGGTTGACCTTGGCCGGGTCCAGGCCGAGTTCCTTCGTCACTGCGCAAGCCTGCGCGGCGAAGGCTTCGTTGGCCTCAATCACATCCAGATCCTTGACCGACAGGCCGGCGCGCTCCAGCGCCTTGCGCGTTGCCGGTACCGGGCCAATGCCCATGATCTTCGGCTCCACACCAGCGTGTCCATACGAAACCAGCCGAGCCAGCGGCTTGAGGCCGCGCTTCTCGGCTTCCGCACGCTCCATCAGCACCAGCGCTGCGCCGGCATCATTCAGGCCCGATGCATTGCCCGCCGTGACGGTGCCGTTTTCCTTCGCGAAGACCGGCTTGAGCTTGGTCATGTCGTCAATGGTGGCGTCGTGGCGGACATGTTCGTCCGTATCGAACTGCACGTCGCCCTTGCGCGACTTGATCGTCACCGGAACGATCTGGTCTTTGAAGTAGCCAGCCTGGATGGCACGCGAGGCGCGTTGGTGCGATTCCAGCGCGGCCTGGTCCTGCTGCTCGCGGCTGATGCCGAATTCCTTGGCAACGTTTTCCGCCGTCACGCCCATGTGAATGGCGTGGAACGGGTCGTGCAGCGCGCCGAGCATCATGTCGACCATCTTGGCGTCGCCCATGCGCGAGCCCCAGCGGGCGGCGGGTGCCAGGTACGGCGCGCGGCTCATGCTCTCGGCACCGCCGGCGATGGCGATATCGGCATCGCCCAGCAGAATGGTCTGCGCGGCGCTCACCACAGCCTGCAGGCCCGAGCCGCACAGGCGGTTGACGTTGAATGCGGGCGTCTCAGCGGACACACCGCCGTTCACGGCGGCCACGCGCGAGAGATACATGTCGCGCGGCTCGGTATTGATGACGTGGCCGAACACCACGTGGCCCACGTCCTCACCCTTCACGCCGGCGCGGGCGAGTGCCTCACGCACCACCAACGCGCCCAGTTCGCACGGCGCCACGTCCTTCAAGGCACCGCCAAACGTCCCGATTGCGGTACGAACGCCGCTGACCACCACCACTTCACGTGCCATTGCTGTCTCCTGTGCCATCGAAATTAGATGGCGGCCAGTATAAACGCACGACCGTTCGCAAATTTTAGGTAGGACTACCTAACCGTCAAGTCAGCGCCTCAGACTTCGCCCCACAGGTCGTGGCCATCCGCGCCGGTAATCTTGACCGACACAAAATCGCCTGCCTTGTAGCGTTTGTAAGGCTTGGACGGCGGCGCGATGTAAACCAGGCCGTCAATTTCTGGCGCATCCGCCGACGA
Organism: Ralstonia sp.; assembly: GCA_039592975.1. Classification (GTDB taxonomy): domain Bacteria; phylum Pseudomonadota; class Gammaproteobacteria; order Burkholderiales; family Burkholderiaceae; genus Ralstonia. Next base: position 288,462 of record JBCNQE010000004.1, read on the forward strand.
CCGACCGATACCGCCATCCTGGTTCACCTCGTCGACCAACACGCGCAGCGACTTGCCGACCTTGCGCTGCAGACGGCGGGCTGACACACGTTCGGCCACTTCCATGAAGCGCGCACGGCGCTCTTCGCGCACTTCGTCGGGCAGCGCGCCCGGCAGGTCATTGGCGGTGGCACCTTCGACCGGCGAATAGGCGAAGCAGCCCACGCGGTCCAGTTCGGCCTCGGCGATGAAGTCGAGCAGCGTTTGAAACTCTTCTTCCGTCTCGCCCGGGAAACCGGCGATGAACGTGCTGCGGATGGTCAATTCCGGGCAGACCTCGCGCCAGGCACGGATGCGGTCCAGTGTCTTCTCGGCATTGGCCGGGCGCTTCATACGCTTGAGCACATCCGGGTGGGCATGCTGCAGCGGCACGTCGAGGTACGGCAGCACCTTGCCCTCGGCCATCAGCGGCATCACTTCGTCCACGCTCGGGTACGGGTAGACGTAGTGCAAACGCACCCACGCGCCGTATTGCGACGCCAGTTCGCCCAGCGCGGCCACCAGTTCGGTCATGCGCGTCTTGAGCGGGCGGCCATTCCAGAAGCCGGTGCGGAACTTAACGTCGACGCCGTAGGCGCTGGTGTCCTGCGAGATGACCAACAACTCCTTCACGCCGGCCTTCAGCAGGTTTTCCGCCTCCAGCATCACTTCGGCCACCGGGCGCGAAACGAGATCGCCGCGCATCGACGGGATGATGCAGAAGCTGCAACGGTGGTTACAACCTTCGGAAATCTTCAGATACGCGTAGTGCTTGGGCGTGAGCTTGATGCCTGCCGGCGGCACCAGATCAATGAACGGATCATGCGGCTTGGGCAGATGCGTGTGCACTGCTTCCATCACTTCGCCCAGCGCGTGGGGGCCGGTCACGGCCAGCACCTTCGGGTGCACGCTGGTGATGATGTCCTGGCCGGCGGCGTCCTTCTTGGCGCCCAGGCAGCCGGTCACGATCACCTTGCCGTTCTCGGCCAACGCCTCGCCGATGGCGTCCAGGCTTTCCTGCACCGCCTCGTCAATGAAACCGCAGGTGTTGACCACCACCAGGTCCGCCCCGCCGTACGTGCCGGAGATCTCATACCCCTCCGCGCGCAGTTGGGTAATGATCTGCTCGGAATCGACGAGTGCCTTGGGGCAACCGAGCGAAACGAAGCCCACCTTCGGGCTCTGGGTACTGACGTCGGACATGGGGACAACCTGATGTGGGAAGAGGATTTGCGCGTACGCAGCCAGTGTGCCGCGCGGTTGCGTATTTTAACCGTTCGCAGCGCTCGGGCGGCCAAGCCGGAGCTGCATCTGTTCAATGACACGCTCGATTTCCATCGCGTCTTGCAGGCGGCGGATCGCGTCGTGCAGTTCCGCAGCCTGCGGCCAGGTTCGCTTCAGATAGCTCAGCCACAGTTTGACCCGACCATGCTCGTGCTTGGCCTGGATGCGCGCATGCAGCTTCCTTAGATAATCGGCGAGATACCCGAGCACGATCGGCCATTCGGCAGCGGATGGTTCTTGCTCCGTCTGCCCGCGAATACGCTGGGCGAGGAATGGATCGGACACGGCGCCCCGGCCGATCATCACGTCGTCGCAGCCGCTGACGGCGCGGCAGCGTTCCCAGTCGGCAACGGTCCAGACTTCGCCGTTGGCCGTCACGGGAATGCTCACCGCATCGGCAATGCGCGCAATCCAATCCCAATGGGCAGGGGGCCGATAGCCGTGATCGCGCGTGCGGGCATGCACGACCAGCGATTCCGCACCGCCTTCTGCTAGCGCCGTTGCACAATCGATCGCCCGCGAGGTGTCGGAAACACCGAGCCGCATCTTCGCCGTCACCGAAATGTGGGCCGGCACCGCCTCACGCACCGCGTGCACAATGTCGTGCAAAACTTCTGGCGTGGCAAGCAACATGGCACCGCCGCCATGGCGGTTCACCACCTTGGCTGGGCAACCAAAGTTCAGATCGATGCCGTGCGGCGAGAGGGTTGCTGCATAAGCGGCATTGCGGGCAATCCATTCCGGATCGCTGCCGAGGAACTGGATGACCATCGGCGTTCCGCTGGCGGTGTAGCCGCCGCTGGCGATTTCCGGCGTCTCGCGCTCGTAGGTGCGCAGGGGAAGCAGAGAGCCCGTCACGCGGACGAATTCCGAGACGCAGCCGTCATAGCCGCCGGCCTGAGTCAGCACGTCACGCATTACGTAGTCCGCGACCCCTTCCATTGGGGCAAGCAACAGCCGGCTCATGCGGCGCGCACAAAGGCAGAGGACAACCGGCGTGCAGGCCGGGGGCGGACATCAAACATGGGAGACCGAGGCGGGAAACAGATCGTCGATGAGACGCATGCCTCACCTGAAGAACCCGCATTTTACCCTGCCGCCCACTCCGGCGCGTGCCCAACAAAAAGGCGAACCGCCATGCGATTCGCCTTATCTTGTCAGCCCGTTGAAATTACTTCTTTTCAGGCGGCTGGTTGAACGGGAAGGTCCCGAACATGTTCTTGGCCTGACTCTGCATCTGCTCCTGCATCTGCACGAACAGGTTTTTGCTCTGCTCGATGTAGTTGCTCATCATGCCTTGCATCATCGGCCCCTGCATGTTCATGAACTGCGACCACATGTCAGGGTTGAAGCTGTTGCCGCTGTAGAGATCCTTCGAGTTCTCGGCCAGCTTGCTCTGGATATCGACAAACGCCTGGATGTTCTTTTCCAGGTACGTGCCCATCATTCCCTGCATGGCGTTGCCGTAGAAGCGGATGATCTGCGCGAGCATCGAGCCAGAGAACATCGGCACGCCGCCGGTTTCCTCTTCCAGGATGATCTGCAGCAGGATGCTGCGGGTCAGGTCCTCGCCGGATTTCGCGTCGACTACGCGAAATTCCTCAGTTTCCATGACGAGTTGCTTGACGTCGGCCAGCGTGATGTAAGTACTGGTCTGCGTATCGTAGAGCCGGCGGTTTGGATATTTCTTGATCAGCCGTTCAGTGCCCTTCTTGCTGGTGGCCATCGTGCCTTTCCGTGTTGGCGATGCTGCTGCGGTGCAGCCGATGCAGTGCGAGATGACTGCACCGGGCGGTGCAGCAAAACGCGGTTGCGCGACTGTGTCGATTCGCATGTGCGAATGCGGCAACGCAGATGCATCCGGTTTTGATCGGACGCCCCGTGTCTCCCTGCGGAGCGCCTCCGTGACTGGATTCTATGCGGATCGCCTTGCAAAGAAAAGGCGACCTCCCCCGGTAAAAACCCGCAGCATTTTGATACGACTCCCGCACCTGAATCGCGGCAGCGAAAGACGCCAAAACGACTGCTGCGATGCAATTGAGCATCGCAGCACCGCAGACAAAACCAAGGGAAAATTGCTGCGCCCATGCTGCAGTAACGCCGCAGCATGGGCATTGAGCGGTCAGCCCATGTGCAGGCCGCCGTTGAGGGAGAAGTCCGCGCCAGTAGAGAAGCCCGACTCTTCGGAAGCCAGCCACGCGCAGATCGAGGCGATTTCGGTCGGCTCACCCAGGCGCTTGACCGGGATCGTAGCGACGATCTTGTCCAGCACATCCTGACGGATCGCTTTCACCATATCCGTGGCGATATAGCCTGGCGACACGGTATTGACCGTCACGCCCTTGGTGGCCACTTCCTGTGCCAGCGCCATCGTGAAACCGTGCAGGCCGGCCTTGGCCGTCGAGTAGTTCGTCTGGCCGAACTGGCCCTTCTGACCATTCACCGACGAGATGTTGATGATGCGGCCCCACCCACGATCCACCATGCCGTCGATGACCTGCTTGGTCACGTTGAACAACGACGTCAGGTTGGTGTCGATCACGGCATCCCAGTCGGCGCGGGTCATCTTGCGGAACACCACGTCGCGCGTAATGCCCGCATTGTTGATGAGCACGTCGATCTCGCCCACCTCAGCCTTGACCTTGTCGAATGCAGTCTTGGTCGATTCCCAGTCGCCGACGTTGCCCTCGGACGGAACAAAGTCGAAACCCAGTGCCTTCTGCTGTTCCAGCCACTTCACCTTGCGCGGCGAATTCGGGCCGCAACCTGCAACAACGGTAAAACCGTCGCGCGCCAAGCGCTGGCAAATCGCCGTTCCAATACCGCCCATGCCGCCGGTGACGTATGCGATGCGTTTGGTCATGTCCACTCCTGGTCCTTGTTGTTAGAGCCGCCCGGCCGTTTGCTGGGCGGAAATGCTCGGTGTGTCTCGGATCGGCGCATGCGACTTTTGTTCCACATTACGCCCATCCGATCCGCAAAAAATTTACGGGCGCTCAACCGCCAGCGCCACGCCCATGCCACCGCCAATACACAGCGAGGCCAGGCCCTTCTTCGCGTCGCGCTTCTGCATTTCGTGCAGCAACGTCACCAGGATGCGGCAGCCGGATGCGCCGATCGGGTGGCCGATGGCGATCGCACCGCCATTGACGTTGACCTTGGACGTATCCCAGCCCATTTGCTGATGCACGGCCAGCGCCTGCGCGGCGAACGCCTCGTTGATCTCCATGAGGTCCAGATCGTCGACCGACCAGCCTGCGCGCGACAGGCATCGCTTCGATGCCGGCACCGGGCCCATCCCCATGACCTTCGGGTCCAGGCCGGCGCTGGCGTAGGCGCGGATCGTCGCCAGCGGCGTCAGGCCGAGTTCCTTGGCCTTGGCAGCAGACATCACCACCACAGCGGCAGCACCATCGTTCAGGCCCGACGCATTGGCCGCCGTCACCGTGCCGGCCTTGTCGAACGCGGGCTTCAGGCCTGCCATCGAGTCCAGCGTCGCACCGTGGCGGACGAACTCGTCCTGCGCAAAGGCGATCGGATCACCCTTGCGCTGCGGAATCATGATCGGAACGATTTCGTCGTTGAAGCGGCCAGCCTTTTGCGCAGCTTCTGCCTTGTTCTGCGAAGCGACGGCAAACTCGTCTTGCGCCTCGCGCGTGATGCCGTATTCCTTGGCGACGTTCTCCGCGGTGATGCCCATGTGGTACTGGTTATAAACGTCCCACAGGCCGTCCACAATCATCGAGTCGATGAGCTTGGCATCGCCCATGCGGAAGCCGTCGCGCGAGCCCGGCAGCACGTGCGGCGCGGCAGACATGTTCTCTTGGCCGCCCGCGACGACGATATCGGCATCGCCCGCAATGATGGCGTTGGCTGCCAGCATGACGGCCTTCAAGCCCGACCCGCACACCTTGTTGATGGTCATGCCGGGAACCATGTTGGGCAGTCCTGCCTTGATAACGGACTGGCGTGCCGGGTTCTGGCCCGAACCTGCCGTCAGAACCTGGCCCATGATGACTTCGCTCACCTGCTCCGGCGACACCTTTGCGCGTGCCAGGGCCTCGCGGATAACGGCTGCGCCAAGGTCAGGCGCAGCAATCTTCGCCAGCGAGCCACCAAACTTGCCCACGGCGGTGCGTACCGCCGATACGATCACAACATCGGTCATTTGATTACCTTCCACATTCAAGAGAGAGTCGTGGGAACCGCGAGCGGCCGTAGCCGCCGCGGCAACGGGGGTTCATGCGCGCGATCTTACGCTTTCTGTTTGACGTAGCGGCCAGGCGCGGGCTCGATCTCGGGGTAGTCCGCATTGCCATAGCGCTTGGGCGCGGCCTTCTGCGCACCAGCGTGCGAGGCCAGCCAGGTTGACCAGTCCGGCCACCAGCTGCCCGGGTGCTCCTTGGCGCCCTCGAACCATGCATCTGCGGTTTCGGGCAGTTTGGTATTGATCCAGTGCGAGCGCTTGTTCGCTGCGGGCGGGTTGATGACGCCCGCAATATGGCCCGACGCGCCCAGCACGAAGCGTCGCTCGCCCTTGAGTAGCGGCACGGATGCATACGCCGACTGCCACGGAACGATGTGGTCTTCGCGGGAACCATAGATATAGACCGGCGCGTCGATCTTGCCGAGGTCCACGGGCGTGCCGTTCACGCTCAGCTTGCCCGGCGTCTTCAGATCATTCTGCAGATACGTGTGGCGCAGATACCAGCAGTACCACGGCCCCGGCAGGTTGGTCGAATCCCCGTTCCAGTACAGCAGATCGAACGGCGCGGGCGTCTTGCCCTTCAGGTAGTTTTCGACGACGTAGTTCCAGACCAGATCATTCGGGCGCAGGAACGAGAACGTGTTTGCCAGTTCCACCCCGCGCAGTAGGCCCGGGCCGGTCGGTGCATTGGCGCCGATGGTCTTCTCACGCATTTCCACCTGGGCTTGGTCGACGAAGACATCAAGGATGCCGGTATCGGTGAAGTCCAGCAGCGTCGTCAGCAAGGTCAGGCTGGCGGCCGGATGCTCGCCGCGCGCCGCCAGCACAGCCAACGCGGTGGACAGGATCGTGCCGCCCACGCAGAAGCCCAGCGCGTTGATCTTGTCCTGGCCGGAAATCTCGCGCGCCACGCGGAGCGCCTCAATGGCACCGCCTTCGATGTAGTCGTCCCACGTGCGGGACGCCATGCTTGCATCGGGGTTACGCCACGAGACCAGGAACACCGTATTGCCCTGCTCCACCGCATAGCGCACCAGCGAGTTGGCCGGCTGCAAGTCGAGGATGTAGTACTTGTTGATGCACGGCGGCACCAGCAGCAACGGCCGCGCATACACCTTTGCCGTCAGCGGCTTGTACTGGATGAGCTGGAAATAGTCGTTCTCGAAAACGACTGCACCCTCGCTGTTGGCCACGTTGCGGCCGATCTCGAACGCGGTTTCGTCCGTCTGCGAGATCTTGCCGCGCTCCATGTCCTGGAGCATGTTCAGAATGCCCGTACGCAGGGATTCGCCGCGCGATTCGATCAGGTGCTTCTGCGCTTCGGGATTGGTCGCCAGGAAATTAGATGGCGACATCGCTGCCGTCCATTGCGAGACGGCAAAGCGTACGCGCTCACGCGTCTTGGCGTCGGCCTGGACTGCATCGGCCATTTCCATCAACGTGCGCGCATTGAGCACGTAGAAGGCGGCGGCATAGCCATAGAGTGGGCTCTTGCGCCACGCGTCGTTCGAAAAGCGGCGGTCGGACGGCGCCACGGCCTCGGCGCTTTCGCCGGTGCTCATATGACGCCAGATCTGCAGCCATTCTTCGAGATACTTCTGCTGGATTTCTGCCAGCCGTTCGTGCGGGATCAACGCAAAGGGCACAGTGCCCTCGCCCACCTGCCCGCCGTTGAACTGACCGAAACCCGGCGCGGCTGCACCGGGTTGGGCAAAGGCACCCGCAAAGGCTTGCCATTGCTTGAACTGCTCCGCCCACTGCGCTGGGTCCGACAAGCCCTGCCAGGGGGCTTGAGTGTGGGCGCTAGATGCTTTGGAAGATGTCGATTGACGCGATGCCATAGTGCCCTCGATGCGTACGATAGACGCCGCTCCGTTCGGAAAAGCGACGCAAATCGTAGTATTGCGGGGCATTGTTGCCTTGCCGTTTCAAGGCTGTCAATCAGAGGAACCTGAGGATTGGCCGAAAACCTTGATCCAGCGCGGGTTTTGCCGCATCCAATGCGGACATGCCTCCACCAAATGGCTAAGCGCAGCGGCGGGCTATGTACCAGGGGGTGCCGTTTCATGCGAGACTGCCCCATTGCGCCAAACGCTGGGCCGTTCCCCATGTATATCGTCGCAATCGCCTGGCTTTATGTCGTGCTGATGATGTCGTTGACTGAGCAATCGTGGATCGCCGGCATCAGTACATTTGTTCTGTATGGCGCAGCGCCGTTGGCGCTTTTCCTATGGATCGTCGGCTATCCCGCACGCAAGCGGCGGCGCCGGGCGCAAGAACAAGCCGAGCAAGAAGCGAACGCCGCCACCTCCGGCGACAGCGCCCCTTGAGCCATCACTCAGCCCGCCAGATCAGCGTCGCCATGCGGCCGGTTGTGCGATCACGCCGGTAGGAATAGAAGCGCTTGGCATCCGTCATCGTGCACAGACCGCCGCCATACACGTCCGTGCAACCCACGCGCGCCAACCGCAGTCGAGCGAGCGCGTAGAGATCGGCAAGAAACTTTCCCGCGGCTTCACCTTGCACAAACGCGGCCTCGGTGGCTTGCAACTCGTTTGGCTGGGCCGCATCGACAAAGGCTTGCCGCACCTCCGCGCCCACCTCGAAGCAAGCGGGGCCGATGGCTGGACCAAGCCATGCGAGCCATGTTGGGTCAGCCTCCTGGCCACTGGCGCGTAGCCGTTGCATCATCGCGTCGACCGTGCGCTCGATCACGCCACCACACAGGCCGCGCCATCCAGCATGGGCTGCGCCGACGGTCACGCCGCGCGCATCGCTCAGCAAAACCGGCAGGCAGTCCGCCGTCATGACCACGCAGATGCGGTCTCGCCAGGACGCGACTGCCGCGTCAGCCACCACGGGCGTCGATGTGTTGACGAGCTGATCGAGGTCGGCCACGCCGGTGCCGTGCACCTGCTCCATCCAAACGGGTTCTGCCGGCAACGCCCCGCGCAGAATGCGGCGATTCTGCTCGACGGCCTCGGGGGCATCGCCCACGTGCGTGCCGAGGTTCAATCCGCCCGGCAAGCCGCCAGCCAAACCGTAAGGGCCGGTGCTGACGCCGCCCAGCCGCGTCGTCGCCAGCGCCTTGACACGCGGATGCGCGGGCCAGTCGGGAACAATCCAATCAGGTGAAATCGACATCGGGGTCCAGGTCCAGGGCTTCCATCAGTTCGGCGAAATCGTCGGGCACCGGGGCTTCCCAATGAACCGACTTGCCCGACGCGGGGTGCACAAGGCCCAGGCGCACTGCATGCAACGCCTGGCGCGCAAAGGGCACCGGCAGCGGTGCCTTGATCGTCTGCGGCTGCCCGCGACGGAAGTTGCGTGTGTACACCGGGTCGCCCAGCAGCGGATGCCCCTCAGATTCAAAATGCACGCGAATCTGGTGCGTGCGCCCGGTCTCCAACTGGCAGCGCACAAGCGACACCTGCGCTCGCCCCAGGTCCACCACATCGAGCGTCTTGAAATGCGTGCGCGCCGGCTTGCCGCTGGCCGTTTCGATGATGGCCATGCGCGTACGATCACGCGGGTCGCGGCCGATCGGGGCGTCGATGGTGGCCTCTTCCGGCGTCTCGCCCCACACCAGCGCAAGGTAGGTCCGCTTGACGGTGCGTGCCTGAAGCTGCCGCACAAGGTCGGTCTGTGCGGGCAGCGTTTTGGCGACGACCATCAGACCCGACGTGTCCTTGTCGAGCCGATGGACGATGCCCGCGCGGGGCAATTCCACCGCCGCCGGATAGCGATGCAGCAGCCCGTTGAGCACGGTGCCGCTCCAGTTGCCGGCGGCCGGATGTACGACCAGACCAGCGGGCTTGTTGATGACGAGCAGCGTGTCGTCTTCGTACACCACGTCCAGATCGATCGGCTCAGCCACGAACGCATTCTCGTCAGCCGCGCGTTGCGGCACGACTTCGATGCGGGCGCCGCCGGACACCGCCGCGCGCGGGCGCACCGCGGCGCCATCTACGCGGACAGCACCGGCGTCGATCCATTGCTGCAGGCGGCTGCGTGAGTAGTCGGGCAGCAGCTTGGCCAACGCCTTGTCCAGACGCTCGCCATGCATGTCCTCGGGAATCTCCACGATGATCGGCTCGGCCGCCTGAGCCGCAGCGGCGACAGGCAGGTCGAGCGCTTCGTCGTCGAGGGCCTCGTCGGCGTCTTGCGCGGTTTCCTGCGCAGTGAGGGAAACGTCAGCCGCTGCGTCGTCCGACACAGGGCTTGGGCTATAATCCTTGGTGCGATTTTTCATTCAAAAAAGGTGCCCATGTCGGTCACGAGCGTAAAGCAGGCGCGTATTGATGGTCGTTTCGGCGGTCGAATCCGCGCGCAAATCGGAGCAGTGTTGATGGCAGGTGCATGCCTTGCCATCTCGGCCTGCGGCATCCTGCCAGAACAGCAAGACGAAACGGCTGGCTGGTCGGCCAACAAATTATATTCGGAAGCGAAGGACTCACTGGATGGCGGCGACTACGCCAAGGCCGTCAAGTACTACGAGAAGCTCGAAAGCCGGTACCCCTTCGGCCCGTTCGCTCAGCAAGCGCAGATCGAAACCGCCTACGCCAACTACAAGGATGGCGAAACGGCGGCGGCACTGGCTGCGGTCGATCGCTTCATCCAGCTGCACCCGAATCACCCCAGTGTGGATTACGCCTACTACCTCAAGGGCCTGATCAACTTCAACGACAACCTGGGCTGGCTCGGCCGCTTCTCGAATCAGGATCTGAGCGAGCGCGACCCGAAGGCTGCGCGCGCCGCCTACGATGCGTTCAAGACGCTGGTCACGCGTTTCCCGAACAGCAAGTACGCGCCCGACGCCACGCTGCGCATGCAGTACATCGTGAACGCGATGGCCGAGCATGAAGTGGGCGCGGCACGCTACTACTACCGCCGCGGCGCCTATCTGGCCGCCGTCAACCGCGCGCAAGAAGCCATCAAGGATTACGACCGCGCCCCGGCAGTGGAAGAAGCGCTGTACATCATGATGAAGTCGTACGAGGCGCTGGGCATGAAGGACATGCGCGACGACACCGAACGCATCATCAAGCAGAACTACCAGAACAGCGATTTCCTCGCCTACGGCCAGCGCAAGAAGAGCAAGCCCTGGTATCAATGGTGGTAAGCAACGTCTGAACAGCACAAACAAAAAGCCCGGTCAATTGGCCGGGCTTTTTGTTGGCGCCTGCATATCGTCAGGCTTCTGCATCGCTCGTTGTTGGATCTTCAGCATCCGGTCGCAGAGCGCGCAAAAAGTCGGCGGCTGTGTTGGCTTCGCGCGTGCGCTTGAATGGCGGCAGACTCTGCCAGATCTGTCGACCGTAATTCTTTTCCACCAAACGTGGGTCGCAGATCATCAGCACGCCGCGATCCGTCTCCGAGCGAATCAGTCGCCCTGCCCCCTGCTTGAGCGTAATCACCGCGTGCGGCAACTGGTGCACGGCAAACGGGCTCAGCCCCTTCTTTTCCAGCGCCTCCATGCGGGCACTCAGCACCGGATCATCGGGCGGGGCAAACGGCAGCTTGTCGATGACGACGAGCGACAACGCTTCGCCGCGCACGTCCACACCCTCCCAGAAACTCTGGCTGCCGATCAGCACGGCATTACCGAGCGCGCGGAAGCGGTCGAGCAGTTCGGTGCGGCTCGCCTGGCCTTGCACGAGCAAGGGGAAATCCCAGCCGCGCTGCGCAAACTCGTCGGCCAACCGTTCGGCCGCGCGGTTGACGGCACGCAGCGTCGTACACAGCAGGAAGGTCTTGCCGCCCGCGGCTTCGATCAATGGCAAGGTGGCGTCGAGCACCGCATCGGTAAAGCGCGGATCGCTCGGCTGCGGCAGATCGCGCGGCACGTACAGCAAGCCTTGCGATGCGTAATCGAATGGGCTGTCGAGCGTCATTGACCGGTTGCGATCCAGGCCAAGCTGCGCCGCGTAATGCGTGAAGTTGCCGCGCACCGATAGCGTGGCCGAGGTGAAGATCCACGCGCGTGGCTGGCCAGCACGTTGGCGCGAGAAGATCGGTGCAATCGACAGCGGCGTCAGGTGCAACTGAACCGAATTGGCGAACACTTCGACCCAACGCACGCGTTCATCGACTGGTGCTGTCGTTTCACCCGCTTCGTCGCCGTCTTTCTTGGGCGCCTGGGGCGGCTTAGGATCAACCCACGCTTCCAGCTTTTCACACAGCGCGATAGCGCGACGGTGGCATTGCTCGATGGTCTCGGCGCGTTCGGCCTGAGATTCCAGCGCACCGGTGAAATCAGAAAGCGCTTGCTCCAGCTTCGGCAGCACCTCGTAGAACGGCGTGGCGATCGCAGCATCATTGTCGATCTGCTTAATAGACAGCCGTGAGCCATCCTGGCGGAAGACCAGGCGCAGATCGCGCGCGGCCCGCTCCAGCGGTGCGGCAATCGCCACCCAGTCCACCGCATCACGCGCGTGCGACAAGCCCTCAGCCACGCTATCGCGCGCGAGCTCGAGAATCTGGTTCGTGGAAATGGTCTCGCCAAAGAACAGCGTGGCGGTCTCGGGCAGTTGGTGCGCTTCGTCGAAGATGATGGTATTGGCCGCCGGCAGCAACTCAGCCATGCCGGTGTCCTTCAGCATCACATCGGCGAAAAACAGGTGATGGTTGACGACCACCACATCGGCCTGTTGCGCTTCCTTGCGGGCGCGCATCACGAAGCAGTCCTTGTAGTAGGCGCAATCGGAGCCGAGACAGTTGTCGCGCGTGGAAGTGACGAGGTTCCACACCGGCGCGTTCTCGGGCACGGTCGACATCTCCGCCTTGTCGCCCGTCTTCGTCGTTTTCAGGAAGAGATTGATCTGCCGCAGCCACGCCGCGTCCTGCCGCGAAGATAGCCGCCCATTCTGGGATGTGCGCTCCAGGTGGTAATGGCAAACGTAGTTAGCCCGCCCCTTGAGCAGCGCCACCGACACCGGCGCATTGAGCGCCTTGCGCACCGTTGGGATGTCGCGCAGGAAGAGCTGGTCCTGCAGGTTCTTCGTCCCGGTGGAGAGAATCACCTTGCCGCCCCACAGCATTGCCGGGACGAGGTAGGCGTAGGTCTTGCCCGTACCGGTGCCGGCCTCGACGATGACGGAATCGGCTGCCTCAATGGCGTTGGCCACAGCCTGCGCCATCTTCAGTTGCGATGAGCGCGGGCGGTACGAGTCGATGCCTTTGGCCAGCGTGCCGTCGTCGGCAAACAGCGTCGCCAATGCATCGTGATGAGCGTCGACGGGGGAAGCGGCAGGAGCCTCATCGGCGTCGATTTCGTTCGACGGCTCGGTGAGCGGGGATGGCGAAGTCAACGCGGAAGTCTCTGGGGATCAAATGACGGAGGCCGCATGTGATTGCGGCCTCGCAGAATGGGTGGGGCCCAACAAGGCTCAGGCCGGCACGTCCGGCTCAAGCTGCAACTGTAGCAGGGTGATGGTGTCCTTGAGTTTGAGCCGGCGCTTCTTGAGCCGGCGCAACTGCAATTCGTCGTGATCGGCTTCTGCTGCCAGCCGGTCGATCAGGAAATCAAGATCGCGGTGCTCGATCTGCAATTCAATGATGCGACGCGAGACCGTGTTCAGATCGCTGTCCATCTCGCATTCCTCCGGAAACCCGATCTTGGCTGGAGTTTAGAACCCCAGCGGACTGGTGTTGTTCTGGTTTTGCTGGTTGCGGCGCTTGGCGTCTTCGCGACGCTGTTCCAGCTCTTTCTGGCGCTGCACGGCGCCCTGCTGCTTTTCCTCGTACTGCTTGACGTTTTCGGCACGCTTGGCGGCGTTGGCGGCACCCTGCTCCTGTGCGGCCTTGAGCTTGGCGTTGTAGTCCGCCTGCTTCTGGCCATACGCCTGTGCGCTGGCGGCACGCTGCGGGGCGCCGGCCTGGCGCTGCGCTTCGTTCAGGCGCTGCTGCTCTTGCTTGTTCTGGAAATCGGTACGGTTCTTTTGCTCGGCGGCCTCGCGTTGCGGGCGTTCGGCGTTGTATTGGGCGTCGCGAATGGCGCGCTCCTGATCGCGGCGGGCGGCACGATCGGCGCGCTCAGCTTCATCCAGTGCGAGTTCACGTTCGCGGATGGTGTGAAGCTCCGTGCGCCGCGCCTCCTTGGCCTTGTCGATGCAGCGCGCGACCAGGAATTTGTCATAGCAAGCGCGCTCGGCCTCGGCGTAGCGGTACTCCGCCCATGCTTTGGCGCTGCTGATGCGGTCATGCTCGGCACCAAAATCGGGCGGCGTGCTGGACACCGTCGCATCCGGCGTGACGACCGGTTGGGACTGGCTCCATGCAGGCGCGGCATTCAGCACTGCCAGCAATGTGGCGGCAGACAGCATCAGGCGGGAAGCGTGGCGCGCACCAGCGCGACAGCGAGCGGAAAACGTGAGCGTAGGCATAACGCGCATTTTATCACCGGGCCTGTGCGCTCTTGTGCTGCCCACGCCGCGCGACCACGGATTTCCGCTCAGGAACGGGGTTCGCGTTGTGGCAAAATGCGCGGCTTTCCATCGCACTCTCTGGAAGCAATGACTGATTCCGTGTTGCAGAAGATCGTCTCCCGCATTGCCGTTGAATTGGCAGTGAAGCCGCATCAGGTTGCCGCCGCCGTGCAACTGCTGGACGAAGGCGCCACCGTGCCCTTCATCGCGCGGTACCGCAAGGAAGTGACGGACAACCTGGACGACACGCAGCTGCGCAACCTGGAAGAGCGCCTGCTGTACCTGCGCGAGTTGGAAGACCGCCGCGCGGCCATCCTGGCTTCCATTGAAGAGCAAGGCAAGCTGACCGACGCCCTGCGCACCGCCATTGAGACGGCGGAAACCAAGCAGGTGCTGGAAGACCTCTACCTGCCCTACAAGCCCAAGCGCCGTACGCGCGCCCAGATCGCCCGTGAATGCGGCCTGGAGCCGCTGGCGCAGGCGCTGCTGGCTGACCCGACGCTCGATCCGCAGGCCGAGGCCGCCAAGTTCGTCAACGGCAACCCGACCGCCGATGGCGGCGTGCCCGACGTGAAGGCCGCACTGGACGGCGCCCGCGACATCCTCTCCGAGCAGTTTGGTGAAACGGCCGAACTGCTGGGCAAGGTGCGTGAGCATCTGTGGAGCCAGGGCCAGGTCTCGTCGACCGTGGTGGAAGGCAAGGAAACCGCCGAGGAAGAAAAATTCCGCGACTACTACGCCTACAGCGAACCGATCCGCAACGTGCCGTCGCACCGCGCGCTGGCACTGTTCCGCGGCCGCAATGCCGGCGTGCTGTTCGTCAAGCTCGGCCTGGGCGAAGAGCAGGACGCGATGAGCCCGCACCCGTGCGAGGCCATGATCGCCCGCCACGTCGGCATCGAGAACAAGGGCCGCGCGGCTGACAAATGGCTGTCAGACGTCTGCCGCTGGTGCTGGCGCGTCAAGGTGCAGCCGCATATCGAGACCGAACTGCTGACGCAACTGCGCGAATCGGCGGAAGCCGAAGCCATCAAGATCTTCGGCCGCAACCTGCACGACCTGCTGCTGGCCGCGCCGGCTGGCCCGAAGGCCGTGATGGGCGTCGACCCTGGCATCCGCACGGGCTGCAAGATCGCCGTGGTCGACCACACCGGCAAGCTGCTGGAAACCGCCACCATCTACCCGCATGAGCCGCGCCGCGACTGGAATGGCTCGCTGGCGACGATGGCGCGCTTGGCCAAGCAGCACAACGTGGCGCTGGTCTCCATCGGCAACGGCACCGCCAGCCGCGAGACCGACAAGCTCGTGCAAGACCTGATGCGCAACATGCCCGAGCTCAAACTGACCAAGATCGTGGTGAGCGAAGCCGGCGCGTCGGTGTACTCGGCGTCGGAGCTGGCGGCCAAGGAATTCCCGGAGCTGGACGTGTCGCTGCGTGGCGCGGTGTCGATCGCGCGGCGTCTGCAAGATCCGCTGGCCGAGCTGGTGAAGATCGATCCGAAGTCGATCGGCGTCGGCCAGTACCAGCACGACGTGAACCAGCGCGAGCTGGCTCGCGCGCTGGATGCCATCGTTGAGGATTGCGTGAACGCGGTCGGCGTGGACGTGAACACGGCCTCTGCCCCGCTGCTGGCGCGCGTGTCGGGCCTGAACTCGATCCTCGCCAAGAACATCGTCGAATACCGCGATGCCAACGGTGCGTTTTCCAACCGCGACGCCCTGAAGAAGGTGCCTCGCCTGGGCGACAAGACGTTCGAGCAGGCCGCAGGCTTCCTGCGCATCAATGACGGCGACAACCCGCTCGACCGCTCGTCTGTCCACCCGGAAGCGTATCCGGTGGTCAAGCGCATTCTCGACAGCATCAAGAAAGGCATCGGCGAGGTGCTCGGCAACCGCGAGGCGCTGCGCGGCCTGACCGCACGCGACTTCACCGACGAGAAGTTCGGCCTGCCGACCGTGGTCGACATCTTGTCCGAACTGGAAAAGCCCGGCCGCGACCCGCGCCCCGAGTTCAAGACCGCCACCTTCCAGGACGGCGTGGAAGACATCAAGGACCTGCAGCCCGGCATGGTGCTCGAAGGCGTGGTGACCAACGTGGCGGCCTTTGGCGCGTTCATCGACATCGGCGTGCATCAGGATGGGCTGGTGCACGTGTCGGCGCTCTCCACCAAGTTCGTGCGCGATCCGCACGAGGTGGTCAAGCCCGGCCAGATCGTCAAGGTCAAGGTGATGGAGGTGGATGTGAAGCGCAACCGCATCGGCCTGACGATGCGTCTGTCGGATGAACCAGGCCAAACGCCTGCACGCACCGGCGGTGGCGATCGCCCGAACGGTGGCAATCGCCAGGGTGGTCAGCAACGCCGCGAAGCAGCGCCGGCTGGCGGCGCGATGGCGGCAGCTTTCGCCAAGCTCAAGCGCTAAAGCCCATTCTGCGCAGCAAAACCCGCCCAGTCTTCGGACTCGGCGGGTTTTTTCATGCCTCGCTGAGAACGTTACAAGTCCTTACGAGCGTGGGACTTTCCTAACACTCGGGCGTCGTCGGCGCGTCTTTTCGGCCCGTTAAGGAGGCTCAGGCAACCACCGCCTGGCATCCACGAGGAGAACACCATGAAGACGAGCCACACTCTGATTGCCGCCCTGCTTGCTGTTGCTGGTACCGCTGCCTTCGCGCAAACCACGCCAGTTCAGCAAGTCCAGCAAGACAATCAGCAGATCCGCCAGGACAACCGTGACATCCGTCACGACAACCGCGATATCCGCCGTGATCGCGCTGACATTGGCGCCGACAAGGCCGCACTGAACGCCGACCGCGCCGCACGCAACGCCGATCAACGCCGCGAAGACCGCGACCTGGCCAAGGGCAACGTCAAGGGTGCGGAATACTGGAACAAGAAGCGCGCCGAAGAGCAGCACGAAGTCAACGCCGAGCGCCGCGATCTGCACCACGATCGCAAAGACCTGCGTCATGACGTGAAGGACCGCAACCACGACGTGCACGCCCGCAACGACGAAGTCCGCGAGCGCAATCACGCCGCCGCGAAGATGTAATTGCAACGCAGCCCCAACAAACAAAACGGCCCGTGCGTCTCTCTCGCACGGGCCGTTTTGCTATGCAGCGATAGGGGTCGATCAGATTTCGACCTTGGTCCCCAACTCCACCACGCGGTTGGCGGGGATGTGGAAGAAGTCTGACGGCTTGGCGCCGTTCTGATGCATCCACGCAAACAAGCGCTCGCGCCACATCGACATGCCCGGCAGCTTGGACGGCACCACCGATTCACGCGCGATGAAGAACGAGGTGTCCATCAGCTCGCAGCGCGTACCGATCTGCGGCTGGCCAAGTTCCAACACGCGGTACACGTCCGGCGTTTCCTTGAAGCCGTATTCGGCCTTGACGATGTAGATGCCGCTGCCCAGATCACGCACGTTGACGCGATGTTTGTCGTCCACGTAAGGAATATCGCGTGTGACAAAGCTGATGAAGATCACGCGCTCGTGCAGCACGCGGTTGTGCTTCAGGTTATGCAGCAGCGACACCGGCACGTATTCCGTATTGCCGGTCAGGAACACCGCCGTGCCTTCCACGCGATGCGGCGGATGCGCCAGCAGCCCCGCCAGGAACGGCTCCAGCGGAATGCCATCTTCCAAGCTACGCGCACGCACCAGCTTCTTGCCCTTGTACCAGGTCATCAGCAGGAAGAAGACGAAGGCACCCAACGTGAGCGGGAACCAGCCGCCATCTCGGATCTTCAACAGGTTGGCCGAGAAAAACGCCACGTCCACCACCAGGAAGCCCAGGCTCACCAAGGTCACCAGGACCGGGTGCCAGCGCCATACCGAGCGCATCACCACGGCTGCCAGCAGGGTGGTAATGACCATCGTGGTCGTCACTGCAATACCGTAGGCTGCCGCCAGGTTGTCGGATTTCTTGAACGCCAGCACCACGCCGATCACCAGAATCAGCAGCATCCAGTTGACCACCGGCACGTAGATCTGCCCGATCTCCACTTCCGACGTGTAGCGAATGCGCATGCGCGGCACAAAGCCGAGCTGGATGGCCTGGCTCGTCAACGAAAACGCACCCGAGATCACTGCCTGCGAGGCAATGACGGTGGCCGCGGCCGCCAGCACCACCATCGGCAACTGCAGCGCTTCGGGCACGGCGCGGTAGAACGGGTTTTCGATGGTGCTCGGGTCGGTCAGCAGCATCGCGCCCTGGCCGAAGTAGTTCAGCAACAGGCTCGGCGCCACGACAAAGAACCACGCCCAGCGGATCGGGCGGGCACCAAAGTGGCCCATGTCGGCGTACAGGGCTTCGGCACCGGTCAGCACCAGAAACACCGAACCCAGCACGATGAACGCCTGCAGCGCGTGCTCATGCAGGAACGAAATCGCATACATCGGATTGACGGCCGCCAGGATCTGCGGCGCCTTCACCAGGTTCATCAACCCGAGGGCGGCCAGTGCGGCAAACCACACCAGCATCACCGGCCCGAACAGCTTGCCGACCACTGACGTGCCACTGCGCTGGATCAGGAACAGCGCCGCCAGGATGACGATCGTCACCGGCAGCACAAACGGCGACAACGCCGGTGCGGCGATCTCCAAGCCCTCCATGGCGGACAGCACGGAGATGGCCGGGGTGATGACCGCATCCCCATAGAACATGCAGGCGCCGAACACGCCCAGCATCATCAGCAGCGACATGCGCTTGGAACTGGCGCTGGCGGTGCGCAGCGACAACGCCATCAGCGCCAGGATGCCGCCCTCGCCGTTGTTGTCGGCGCGCATGACGAACAGCACGTACTTGAGCGACACCACAATCACCATCGCCCAGAACAGCATTGAAATGATGCCCAGCACCGCCGCGCTGGAAAACGGAATGCCGTGCTCAGGGCTGAAGCACTCCTTGAGCGCATACAGCGGGCTCGTGCCGATATCGCCGAACACCACACCGATGGCGCCCACGACCAGGGCGCGCAGATTCACATTGGACTGGGGAGACCCCGTTGCTGTCAGAGCTTGACTCATGAACTGGAAGTCAGCCGAATTGCCGGCTGTTCAAAAAATAGTGCAATGCACAATGAAGGCGGATTGTACTCGCGGCCTTTTTTACGCCAACCCCCTCCCACGAACATTCGTTGCCGTGTCGCATCACAGCAAATTTCGCTTGCGGCTGGCGTGAAAGACACGCAAAGACCGTCTCTCAGACGAACGGTTGGCCGCCCCTCGCCCACCACTCGCAGGTGGGTTATCCCGGAGGCACTTAGGGGACGGCATGTGGGACTCCGCCAAAAGTAGGACTGTCGCTGACAGAACTTTGTAGGAGAATTCCCGACAAACCAGGATTGCAAATTTTTGTCGCACACCATCTGGATGACGGCGCGGCAATCCCTGAACAAGGACGTCGTGTTGTCCGATTCTTCCTTTCGCTCGTGGGCACGGGCTCAAACGTCGCTGGCCGCGCTGGTTGTACTGCTGGTCGTCGCGGGCGTTTTGGTTGCCATCCCCAGAGTGATCCTGCCCTGGGCACAAGCCGCGTTCGCGCAGCGGCTCGACCCTGCCATCTGGGCGGACTACGCCGGCCCGTTTGATCTGGCCGCCACGGTGGTGGCCGCGGCCGCCGTTGTCATCTACCTGATCCGGCGCTAGCGCAGGCGCGGCTCAGCGCGCCAATGCACGCGCGCATTCCGCCACCAGCGAGGGGCCGCGATAGATCAGCCCCGTATACAACTGCACGAGTTGCGCACCAGCGTCGATCTTTTCGCGCGCATGCTCGCCCGAGAGGATGCCGCCCACGCCGACAATGGGCACAGCGTCGCCCAGCAGGCCATGCAAGGCGCGGATCACACGGGTCGACCCCTCGCGCACCGGCTGCCCCGACAGACCGCCCGCCTCTTCCGCATGTGCCAGCCCGGCCACAGCTTCCCGGCGGATCGTCGTATTCGTGGCGATCACGCCGTCCATCTTGTGGCGCAGCAGCGCATCGGCAATGTTGGCGATCTGATCGTGATCCAAGTCAGGCGCGATCTTCAGCACCACCGGCACATAGCGCTTGTACTGATCGGCCAGCCGATGCTGTGCATCGCGCAACGTGCCGAGCAGGCTGTCGAGCTCGCTCGCACCCTGCAACTGACGCAGGTTCTTAGTGTTCGGCGACGAAATGTTGACGGTTACGTAGCTGGCATGCGGGTAGACGCGCTCCAGGCAGTACAGGTAGTCGTTGACGGCGCGTTCGATAGGCGTATCTGCGTTCTTGCCGATATTGAGGCCCAGCACACCACCAGCCTCGCGCCACTTGGATGCCTTCACATTGCTGATGAAAGCATCGACACCGCCGTTGTTGAAACCCATGCGGTTGATCAGCGCATTCGCCGCCGGCAGGCGGAACATGCGCGGACGCGGATTACCCGGTTGCGCACGCGGCGTGACCGTGCCGACCTCGATAAAGCCGAAGCCCAACGCACCGAGCGCATCGATATAGGCGCCATCCTTGTCCAGCCCGGCTGCCAGCCCTACCGGATTCGGAAACGTCACCCCCATCACCGTGCGCGGCGCGGGAGCGACGCGGGTACCGATGCAGCCAGACAGCCCCATCGCGTGTGCCCGCTTGAGCTGATTCAACGTGAAGTGATGCGCGTCTTCGGGGTCCATCGAAAACAGCAGTGGGCGGGCAAGCGGATACAGGGCATTAAGCACGGTCGGAATCAGGAGAAGAACGCGAAAGGCGGCATTGTAAACGGCGCAAGCGCTGCGATGCAGCGTACCCACCGCTTTCGAACGCCGAGCCGTGCGACGCGTCTAATTAAGAGTCGGTGCTTGGCTTGGTTGGCCCATCACACGCGCATTGCGCACCATCAAGATGCACTTCGCACGAGAAAAGTGTTGCATCGCCACAAAGGTATCGCTATACTCTTTTATTCGACGGACGCGGGGTGGAGCAGTCTGGCAGCTCGTCGGGCTCATAACCCGAAGGTCGCAGGTTCAAATCCTGCCCCCGCAACCAGCCAGAAGTCGAATGCGTTTTCTACGGACGCGGGGTGGAGCAGTCTGGCAGCTCGTCGGGCTCATAACCCGAAGGTCGCAGGTTCAAATCCTGCCCCCGCAACCAACAAGTAGAATGGCTCGCTCCAAGATCTGAGCCAAACATCAAGCCCGCACACAGCGGGCTTTTTGCTTTTCTGCGCACCGCTCAGCCCGCAACTCAGTCGATACCCGGCCCACACGGAGCCGGACCACCTCGGTGATACACTGAGACATTCCACCCGCGCCACATCCCCATGAAATTCTGTTCCAACTGCGGCCACCCCGTTGTCTCGCGCATCCCCGATGGCGACAACCGGCTGCGCGCTGTTTGCGACCACTGCAACACGATTCATTACGTGAATCCGCGCAACGTGGTCGGCACCGTGCCCGTTTGGAACGACCAAATCCTGCTGTGCAAGCGCGCCATCGAGCCGCGCTATGGCTTCTGGACGCTGCCCGCGGGCTTCATGGAAATCGGCGAGACCACCGCGCAAGCCGCCGAGCGCGAAACGGCGGAAGAAGCCGGCGCCCGCATCGAAATCGGCGAGTTGTATTCGGTGCTCAACGTACCGCACGTGCACCAGGTGCACCTGTTCTATCTAGCCAAACTAAGCGATCTCGATTTCGCACCCGGCGAGGAAAGCCTGGAGGTGGCACTGTTCAAGGAGGCTGACATCCCCTGGGATGACCTCGCCTTCCCGACGGTCATCCACACGCTACGCTGCTTCTTTGCCGATCGCGCGGCCGGCAAGCTCACAGACGGCAGCTTCCGCCTCCACACGCTGGACATCTACAAGCCGATGCGATCGACCACGATCGACGCTACGGCTGCCACGTCGTAATCCACACCACCCCGTTTGACGCATCATGATCGCCTGGCTGGATCCGCACGATCCCTTTCCGCCGGTCGATCGGGCATTGGGGCCGGAATCCGAGGCACCTGGGTTGCTGGCTGCAAGCTCGGATCTATCCCCTCAACGGCTGCTGATTGCTTATCGGCAAGGCATCTTTCCGTGGTACGCGCAAGGCCAGCCCGTGTTGTGGTGGAGCACCGACCCACGCATGGTGCTGCGCCCGGAAGACTTCCGCGTCTCGACCACCTTCCGCAAGACGCTGCGCCGCGTACTGGATGACCCGGCCTGGGAAATCCGCATCGATCACGCCTTCCGCGAAACGATGGTCGATTGCGCCACCACCGCACGCCCCGGCCAGCACGGCACGTGGATCACCGAGGATGTGATCGCCGCGTACACCGCCCTCCACCGTCGCGGTTACGCGCATAGCGTCGAAGCATGGTATGCGGGGCAACGCGTCGGCGGTCTGTACGGCGTGGCGTTGGGCCGCATGTTCTACGGCGAATCGATGTTCGCGCACCGCACCGACGCGTCCAAAATTGCGCTGGCAGCACTGTGCGCCTTCCTCGGCAGCCAGGGCGTCGCGATGATAGACTGCCAGCAGGAAACCGAGCATCTGGCGTCGCTGGGCGGGGCTCCGGTGCCGCGCGCGGCGTTTCTCGCGCACGTGCGCGAGGCATCGAACCGGCCGGCCATCGTGCCCTGGCACTTTGACAAATCGGTGCTCCGCCGGTGGACCGTGCGCAATGAGCAAGCTTAAGGAACTCCCTCTCTCGGCATTGCAGTTCTATGCCACCGCGCCATACGCATGCAGCTATCTCGATGGCCGCTTGGCGCGCTCGCAGGTGGCCACACCGGCGCACCTCATCAACGCGGATGTCTACTCCAAGCTGGTACGCGCCGGCTTTCGGCGTAGCGGCATCTTCACCTACCGGCCCCATTGCGACGACTGTCACGCGTGCACACCATGCCGCGTCGTCGTCGATCAATATTCGCCATCGCGCGCGCAACGCCGAGCCGCTGAGCGGCATCAATCGCTCGAAGCACTGGTTGCGCCGCTCACTTATGTCGAAGAGCACTACCAGCTCTATCTGCTGTATCAGTCTGTCCGGCACGCCGGTGGGGGCATGGACCACGACAGCCGCGACCAATATGAGCAGTTTCTGCTGCAAAGCCGCGTGAATTCTCGCCTGGTGGAGTTTCGCGAGCCACCCGAATCGCCATCGGCGGGCAAGCTGCGCATGGTCAGCATGATTGACGTGCTGGAAGACGGGCTATCGTCCGTCTACACGTTCTACGATCCGATCGAGCAGAAGGCGAGCTACGGGACGTACAACGTGCTGTGGCAGATCGCCCAGGCGCAGGCGCTGGACCTGCCCTACGTCTACCTCGGCTACTGGATCGAGCAGAGCCGCAAGATGGCCTACAAGGCCTTGTTCCAGCCACTGGAGCTGCTGGTCAATGGGGAGTGGCGGCGGTTTGAGGATGTCGCGCCCGCCACGGAATGATGATCAGCGCGACGTGCGCTCAATCCCAACATCCACCACGCCGTAAGCGCTGACGCTGGAACTTTTGCTGTACTGCTCACGCGAAGTCGTGCAGCCCGCCAGCGCGCCGCTCAGGCAAGCCAAGCCCGCCACCCACAGCGCGGCGCGTTTCCACCAAGTCATCTTGTTCATGAAGTCGTTTCCTTTCAGGGCGTGGCCGTGAGCCGCTCGGCCAGCACCGTGTTGTACGCGCGGACCATCCCGGGAATCAGGAACACGTCCACCAGCACCCACAGCCCGCCGATGACGGCCAGCACCCAGCCAGCCGTGTTGTTCATATCCCGGAACGCCAGCCATGTGCCGCCGATATTGGCGATGGCCTGCGCGATACCACTGCCCGGCCGCTTCAGATAGAAGCGGTGCGCACCCAGGAAGCCCAGCAGGAACCACCACAGGTAAGCGACGCCCGAACTCTTCTTCTGGGCGTCGTACAGCATGATTTCGCGGGCGGTCTGGTTCATGGCATCGGCTGGCACGGGAATAAGGTGTCAGACACTAGCACGCACCGCGCGTTCCATGTCGACCGTCGATTACATGCTGGCGAGCTTAGCCTCGGCCTTGTCTGTCCACAAACGCATTTCGGCCAGCAGCGACGATGGGGAGAACGAACAACTTTCCTCACCAAACGACACGGCCATGTCGAGGCGCTGCAGCAGCGAGCGCCGCACCTGATCGTATGCAGGAGGCAGGACACCCAGTGGTTCGAGCGTGGCCTCATCTCGCCATTGCTTGAGCAAACGCGGCAGGTCTGGCGATTTCGCATGACGCTCCAGGGCGTCGCGCAGCGTTTGGAGGGAGTCAACAGCGGTCATGCTCGGGCCTTCTTTTCTCGGTACAGTTCGCGGAACGTTTTGCCTGCGGGGGCCGGCATGTCGCGCGTATCCGTCCACCCTTTGCCGATGGGCAGCGAGTGGATCAGCTTCTTGTCGCCGCCCATCCAGCGCAGCACGCGCGCTGCCACCCATGTGCCGGCTGAATACAGCGCCGGACGGCGCGCCATGAAGCCCCACACGCGCAGGCCGAAGCGCTCCGATTGCGGGCGCAGTTCGCGCTCCATCTGCTTTTCGCGCAACGTGCGCAGCAAGTCCGACAGCGGAATCGACGCCGGACATACGCGATTGCATTCGCCGCACAGCGTGGCCGCCTGCGGCAAGTCCAGCGCGTTCGACAGTCCGACGTAGCTCGGCGTCAGCACGCTACCCATCGGGCCCGGATACACCCAACCGTACGCATGGCCACCGATCTTCTGATAGACCGGGCAGTGGTTCATGCACGCGCCACAGCGGATACAGCGCAGCATCTCCTGGAACTCACCGCCGATCAGGCCACTGCGGCCACCATCGACGATGACGAAGTACGTGTGCTCGGGGCCGTCCTGCTCACCCGGCGCACGCGGGCCGGTCAACAGCGAGAAGTAGTTCGAGATCGCCTGCCCCGTGGCCGAGCGCGGCAGCAGACGCATGACGGTCGCCAGGTCTTCAAGCGTCGGCAGCACCTTTTCGATGCCGGTTACGGCTACGTGCACGCGCGGCATGATCGTGCACATGCCCTCGTTGCCTTCATTCGTGACAATGGCCACCGAACCGGTTTCGGCAATGATGAAATTGCCGCCCGTCACGCCCATATCGGCTGACAGAAACTCGGGGCGCAGCACCTCGCGCGCCTCGCGCGTCATCTCGGGAATGTCAGTCAGACGCGGCTTGTTATGCGTCTTGGCGAAGAGATCAGCGATCTCTTCCTTATCCTTATGCACCACCGGCGCGATGATGTGCGACGGCGGTTCGCTGTCGTTGATCTGGAGGATGTATTCGCCCAGATCCGTCTCGATGCTCTGCACGCCCATCTCGCCGAGCACTTGGTTCAGGCGCATCTCTTCGGTCACCATCGACTTGCTCTTGATGACCTTCTTCACCTCGTGCTTGCGGGCAATCTCTGCCACCAGGCGCGCGGCATCGGCAGTTGTCTCGGCGAAAAGCACCTTGGCACCGCGGCGCGTGGCTTCCGCTTCAAACGTGGCGAGCCAGACGTCGAGGTTTTCGAGCGCCCGATTGCGGCGCTCCTTCAGCGCTTCTCGCGTAGCCGGAAAATCAATTTCCTGGATGGCCGCCGCGCGTGCGGTGACGAACTTGGTCGAGAGCTTGGTGAGGTTCTGCTGCAGGCGCTTGTCGGCGAGCTTCTGCCCGGCGCGCGCCTTGAATTCCATGCTGCGGACTTGCATGTGATTGCGTCTCCGTCGTGTTCTGGGCGCGGCGATTTACGCGTCGCCAGCGAGGACTTGCGCGATGTGCAGCACGCGCGTCTGCGTGTCACCGGTGCGGCGCAGGCGCCCTTCGATATTGAGCATGCAGCCCACGTCGCCAAGCACCACTGCATCCGCTCCGCTGGCTTTGATATTGGCGCACTTCTCGTCGGCGATGGCGGTGGAGATGTCCCCGTATTTGATCGAGAACGTACCGCCGAAACCGCAGCACGCCTCGCACGCTGGCATCTCGGTTAGCTGCACGCCCGGCAGTTTCCCGAGCAACTCCCGTGGCTGTGTCTTGACGCCCAGCTCGCGCAGGCCGGAGCAGGAGTCGTGGTAGGTCACATGGCCGCTGAATTGGGAATCCAGCGATGCAATCTGCGCGACGTTGACCAGGAAATCGGTCAACTCATACACGCGCGGCGCGAGACGTTCATAGCGGCCGGCGAGTTCCGGATCATCCCGAAAGAGGTCGGCGTAGCCCTTGCGGATCATGCCGCCGCACGAACCGGAGGGAATGACCACGTAGTCGAACTGCTCGAACTCCTTGAGCGTTTTCTCGGCCAGATCGCGCGCCAGCGGGCGGTCGCCGGAGTTGTACGCGGGCTGTCCGCAGCACGTTTGTGCGGGCGGCACCACGACGTCGTATCCGGCGCGCTCCAGCAGCTTGAGCACGGAAAAACCGATGTCGGGCCGCATCAGGTCAACCAGGCAAGTGACGAACAGACCTACGCGCATGGGGAGTCTCGTATGTTCTTCGGGAGGCCGCCATTATGCTCCCGACGCCCGTCCAGCGCGGCTTTTGAGGCACAGAACTTCTTCATGCCGATGGTGAGTGCACTTCATGTGGCGCACACAAGCACAGTCCGGCGCAGATTGAAAAAGCGCTCGAAAATACTCGGAATCATGCATCGGGAGGGTGCGCATTTTCACATCGTGGGATAAAATTTTGCATCGCATTCCCAACCCACTGCACCTATGGCAGAAGCAGAGAAGGACCCCGGCAAGACGTCCATCCAGGTCATCGAGCGCATGATGATGCTGCTCGACGCGTTGGCCGATCATGCCGATCCGGTCAGCCTGAAAGCGCTGTCCGCCAGCACCGGCCTGCACCCTTCCACCGCGCACCGTATCTTGAATGACATGGTCGCGTGCCGTTTTGTCGACCGTTCCGACCCGGGTAGCTACCGCCTCGGCATGCGCTTGCTGGAGCTGGGCAACCTCGTCAAGGCGCGCCTGTCGGTGCGTGAAGCGGCATTGGCACCGATGCGTGCCCTGCACCGCCTGACGGGGCAGACGGTCAACCTCTCGGTACGTCAGGGGGATGAGATTGTCTATATCGAGCGCGCGTACTCCGAGCGCTCAGGCATGCAGGTGGTGCGGGCCATCGGCGGCCGCGCTCCGCTGCATCTGACCTCGGTCGGCAAGCTGTTCCTGGCTGCGGACGACATCGGCCGCGTACGCGCCTATGCCACCAAAACGGGCCTGGCGGGCCACACCCGCACATCGATTACCGACCTACCCAAGCTCGAACGCGAACTCAACTGGGTGCGCACCAACGGCTACGCTCGCGACAACGAAGAGCTGGAACTCGGCGTGCGCTGCATCGCCGCTGGTATCTACGATGACTCGCGTCGTCTGGTCGCAGGGTTGTCGCTCTCCGCACCGGCAGACCGGCTGCAAGACAGCTGGCTGGAGAACCTCAAGGACACTGCCCTGCAGATCTCCAAGGGCATGGGTTACACGTACGAGGAAGACGCTGTGCGCGCGGAGTAAGCACGGGTTTTGCCAACAAAAAAGCGCGTCCGAAGACGCGCTTTTTTGTTGGGCGATCCTGCGAGCGGATCAGGCGCCGTGCTGTTGGTCCGACGCCAGCACCGTTGCCGGTTGCGTTGACACCGGAACGTTGCGCAACGGCGCTGCAGCCTGCGTTGCTGCTTCCGCATGCGGATTGCGCTCCAACCAGTTACGCACGCGCGTGGCATCGGCAAAGCGCGTCAGGTTGCCGGCGGAATCGAGGAACACCATCACAACGTTGCGGCCATGCACGTTGGCCTGCATCACCAGGCAGCGGCCCGCTTCGTTGATGAAGCCAGTCTTCTGCAGACCGATATCCCATTCACCGCCGCGCACCAGGCGGTTGGTGTTCACGTAGTGCAGCGTGCGGCCGTTGGCGTTGACCGTGTGCTCGGTGGTGGTGGTGAACTGGCGGATCAGCGGCACCTTGTATGCGGCCATCACGATCTTCGCGAGGTCCTGGGCGCTCGACACGTTGCTGCTCGACAGGCCATTCGAATCGACATAGTGCGTGTCGTTCATGCCCAGTTCGCGCGCCTTGCGGTTCATCGCGGCAACGAATGCCGGACGGCCACCCGGATAGTTGCGGCCCAGCGCTGACGCTGCGCGGTTTTCCGACGACATCAGCGCCAGCAGCAGCAGGTCTTCACGCGTGAGCATCGTGCCGAAGCGCAGACGCGAGCCCGTGTTGCGTTCGTAATCGCGATCTTCTTCGGTGACTTCAAGCAGCTCGTCCATCGGCTGATGCGCGTCGGTGACGACCAGCGCCGTCATCAGCTTGGTGATGGATGCAATCGGCAGCACGGCCGACGAATTCTTCTGGAACAGCACCTCGCCGGTGTTCTGGTCCATCACCAGCGCGACAGACGAACGCAGCGCCAGTGCATCGGGCGTGGAACGCAGGCCCATGGCCTCGCCAAGCGTCGGCGCTGCCGGGACGAACGCGGCGCGCACCGCGCGAGCGCCACGCTCAACCACGATCACGCGGCGCTTGCCCTTGACGGTAACGACTTTGCGAACCTTGGTGGACCCTGCCGCATCGGCATCCGCGGCGGCGACCTTAGCGCTGGCCTTACGGCTGCCTACGGCCTTGCCTTTGGTCTTGGCAGTCTTGCTGGCAGCGGGTTTCTTGGTGGACGTGGCCGCTTGGGCAGTCGCGACGGAGGCAGCGGCGAGCGCGACGGTCATCAGCGAAGCGAGGCCGAGACGCCGGAAAAATGAGGAAACAGACCGTGACATGATTCGATCACCCGCGCGTGAGATGGCGCAAGTGTAGGCAAAAACAAAATTCTTAGCAAGATGAAGGACTTAGCTCACAGCCTTAAAGTTTGACCTTTGGAGCCTTATCATTCGGTCATCATTTCGACGCAACTCCCTGCCACAACAAGGCCAGAATCGCGAAGAAAAGTTGCGCAAGAAGCACATGACCTCGGGCGCGGAATCAGAAACGGAGTCGGGAATCGTTCCGAGATTCCATCGCCAGTGGCGACAATCACGGTTTACAACCTGCCTCAACACTTCCTCACAACGCACCCACGTTCACACGCGAGCCGCATGATGGAAGTCTAACGACACATCGGCCGAATCTGTTGACACAATTCGACGATTTTTCGGTGCCAATTCTCGCTTTGAACGAAGAAGTGCGCTGTAGCGTGCAGCCGGCAGCGAGATAACGACTCAGTCGAGGAACCGAGTGAAGTCGGAGACAGGAGCGCGCTCAGTGATGAGCGTATTTTCCACGGCAGCCAGATTGGCGTAGCCCATCGACATTCCGCACACGACCATTTCCTCGTCCGGCAGACCGAGGTGCGCTTTGATGACGCGGTGGAATTGCGTGAATGCCGCTTGCGGGCAGGTGTCGATGCCGCGCGCCCGCGCAGCCACCATCAGTGCCTCGAGGAACATGCCGTAGTCGAGCCAGCTACCCTGCTCCATCACGCGGTCAATCGTGAAAATGAGCCCGACAGGCGCATCAAAGAAACGAAAGTTGCGCGCGTGCTGAGCCTGCATGCGCTCTTTCTCGGCGCGGCCGATGCCGAGTAAGCCGTAGAGATCCCAGCCGACCTTGCGGCGGCGGCTCTGGTATGGGTCCACCCAGGTACGCGGGTAATACGGATACTCCTCTCGATGCAGCGTGTCGGCTTCGGGATGCGCATACGCAGCCAGCACGGATTCCGATAGGCGCGCCTTCGATTCGCCCGTCAGCACGTAGACCTTCCACGGCTGTGTATTGCTGCCCGACGGCGCGCGACGCGCAACATCGAGAATGGCTTCGATGTCCTCGCGCGCAACGGGTGTAGGCAGGAACGCACGGATGGAGCGGCGCGATGTGATGGCCTGGTCGACAAGCTCGACTTCGGCGGAGGTGGGGCGTCGGTCGGTCATGGCAAGGCGGGACAGTCAGGCGGTGATCTGGATAGCGAGCGGTTCGAGCGCGGCGCGCAATGCGCTGGGCAACGGCACAGGCCGGCGCGTTTCCCGGTCGACGTAGACGTGCACGAAATGCCCCTGCGCCGCGGCCTCATGGGCGTCACCACGAAACAGGCCAACCTCATAGCGCACGCTGGTGTTGCCCAGGCGTGCAACGCGCAACCCCGCGACCACCGTGTCGGGAAACGACAGCGGCGCGAAGTAATTGCACTGCGTCTCGATGACCAAGCCAATGGTGTCGCTGCGTTCGGGGTCCAGTACGCCCTGCCCGATCAGGTAGGCGTTCACCACGGTGTCGAAATAGCTGTAATAGACGACGTTATTGACGTGGCCGTAGACGTCGTTGTCCATCCAGCGCGTGGTGATGGTGTGGAAGTGGCGGTAGTCGTCGCGCGTCTGGCGGGGCGTGCTCATGGGCGGCGGGCGTTTGGCAATGGAAAGGAATGAGGATACGCCCGCCGCTTGCTCGCGGTCACTTGCGGATAACGAGCGCCACACCGCACGCGGCGATCACCATGCCCAACGCCGCCAGCGGCGGAAAGCGCTCACCGAAGAGCGCCCACGCCATTACAGCCGTCGTGGGCGGCGTCAGGTACAGCAGCGACGTCACCTTGGTGGCCGCGCCCCTGCGAATCAGCACAAACAGCAGCGAAATCGCCCCGATCGACAACGCCAACACCGACCACACC
The DNA here is from genome assembly GCA_039592975.1 of Ralstonia sp. Lineage (GTDB taxonomy): Bacteria > Pseudomonadota > Gammaproteobacteria > Burkholderiales > Burkholderiaceae > Ralstonia. The sequence continues at coordinate 318,982 of JBCNQE010000004.1, forward strand.
AGCGCACCGATCATCTGCGCGGTCCAATGCACCTCGCGCGTCTCAAACAGAAACATGAAAGGCAGGCAGAGCAGCGCCGATGCGCCAAACTGGATGCACGCACCCATCCGCAAATCAAACACCGGGCAATGGCGCTTCTGATACAAGGTGCCGACCGTGATCGACAGCAGCGCGCCCACACACAGCGCCAGCGTCGTCACCCCCACGCCCGCCAGATGCAGCTTGTTGGCCACCACCAGCCCCACGCCGGCGATGCCGCATAGCAGACCCAACCATTGGCGGCCGGAGACACGCTCACCGCGCATCGACACATACAGCGCAGTGAGAATCGGCTGCATGCCGACGATCAGCGCGGTCATCCCCGCAGGCATGCCGAGCTTGACCGCGGCCCACACGCCAGCCAGATACCCCCACTGCATCAGCACACCCGCCACAGCGATGTGGCCGACGGTGGCCCAGTCGGTCTCGCCTGTATCCGTGCAACGCGGCAGCGGCACGCGCGCCAACCACACCAGCGGCAACAGGCACACCAGCACGCCCACGAAACGTAGAAACAGGAATGTGATCGGCTCCGCGTATGGCATGCCGTACTTGGCCACGATAAAGCCCGTGCTCCAGATCAGCACAAACAGCCACGGCATCGCGGCCACGAAGAGGGAATCGCGAGCTCGCGCTGAGGGCGGCGCCACGGAATACGCTTGGGTCATGCGGAAAGCGGGAGAGAAGTCGATGCGGCGGCAGCCTCGCGTGCCGCCCAGCGCTGGGCGTGCCGGGCAGCCAGCGCAATGGTCTGCGCGTGGACGGCCACGGTATCGTCGATATTGTTGCCGTAACCGCCCGCCATCGTAACGGCAATCGGAATCCGCCGCTGGTAGGCAAAGTCGAAGACTTCCTGATCGCGGCGAGCCAGGCCGTCCATGGTCAGCTTGAGCCGGCCCAAGCGATCCCCCTCATGCGGATCGGCGCCGGCCAGGTAGATGATCAACTGCGGCTTGAACCGCCCGGCCAGAATATCCAGCGCGCCAGTCAGCGCCTGCAGGTAATCCTCGTCGCTGCAGCCGTCGTGCAGACCGACATCCAGGTCCGACGCCTCCTTGCGGAACGGATAGTTCTTCTCGCCATGCAGTGACAGCGTGAATACGGACGGATCATCGCGCAGGATCGATGCCGTGCCGTTGCCCTGGTGCACATCCAGATCGACGATGGCAACGGCAAACTCCGCTGGCGCCCTCCCCGGCCGACGCTGCATCCACCGCAACGCCACCGCTGCATCGTTGAAGACGCAGAAACCGCCGCCCTTGTCCGCATAGGCGTGGTGGGTGCCGCCCGCCAGATTGACGGCAATGCCATCCACCAACGCCGCCTCGCAGGCCGCCATCGTAGCGCCGGCCGAGCGGCGACTACGTTCGACCATCTCCGGCGACCAGGGGAAGCCGATCTCCCGCTGGCGCGCCGGGTCGAGCGTTCCAGTGCTGACCGCATTAACGTAATCGGGCGTATGAGCCAACAAAAGTGCGCCATCGTCCGCTCTGGGCGCCTCGTGCAACACCACGCCCGGCGCCTCCGCCAGCACCCGCGCCCGCAAGTCGCTGTACTTGCGCATCGGGAACCGATGGCCCGGCGGCAGTGGCAAAACAAAATGGTCGGTATAGAACGCCCGCATGTGAAGAAAGAATCGCAACGCAACAAAATTGGCAACCGGACGCATCCTAACCTACGCTGCCGCAGTGAGTTTTTTGAGACGAATTTGCCGCCTGCGGGGCTATGTATCCAACGGCATGCCCCACCGGCGCGCATTTTTCTGCCACAAAAAATCATGCCAAACGGTTCGTCGCGCAATTCCTGTGCACGAAAAATCAGCGGATTCCGATTTTTGTGCGATGCACAAAGAATGCTTGACACTGGTTTGACGTTCAACAACAATGAAATTGTTGCGATGCACCATCCCTGAATCATCGCGATGTCGCCTGGAAGGCCCGACGTGACCGTCATGCTTTGTACATCTGGGCGATCTAAATTTTGATTTTGATTCCCCGACCCACCTTTGTATTTGGAGAGACAACATGCTGACTCAGGAACAGATCGCTGCGGCGCACAAGGCCAACCTGGAAACCTTCTTCGGCCTGACCAATAAGGCATTTGAAGGCGTCGAAAAGCTGGTCGAACTGAACCTGCAAGTCGTGAAGGCCACCCTGGCCGAGAACGTCGAACACGCCAAGAAGGCCCTGACCGCGAAGGACGCGCAAGAACTGCTGTCGGTGCAAACCGCTGCCGTTCAGCCGCTGGCTGAAAAGGTGCTGGCCTACAGCCGTCACCTGTACGAAATCGCTTCGGACACGCAAACCGAATTCAGCAAGGCTGCTGAAGTGCAAATCGCTGAAAACAGCCGCAAGCTGCAAGCGCTGGTCGACAACGTGTCGAAGAACGCTCCGGCTGGTTCGGAATCGGCTGTTGCCCTGGTGAAGTCGGCCCTGTCGGCCGCCAACAACGCCTACGACTCGGTGCAGAAGGCTACCAAGCAGGCCGTGGAACTGGCTGAAAGCAACTTCCACGCTGCTGCCAACGCTGCCAGCAAGGCAACCGCTCAAGCTTCGGCTCAAGCACGCGCTGCTACGGGCAAGAAGGCAACGACCGCTGCCTAATCGGCAATCGGTTTCTGCCGCTCAAGCGGGCCTCCTTCGGGAGGCCCGTTTTGTTTTGCCCGTCGAATTCCACCTCCAAACACCGCGTTTGCGCACATTTGCGCGGAACCGAAACGCACGCCGGGCGGTCCATCCCAGCGTGTTTGTCAGATTGTCTCCTCGGTACCGCCAAGAAAACCTGTCCTCAGTGGTGATCAGTGGGTACCTTTGACCCGGCCTCGGCCGGGTTTTTTGTGTGCGCTCGGTCAAGTTGGCGCATTCAACCTGCGAACTTTTGCGCGCGATCGACGCTCCATTCTGTATTGCGGCTTGCCGCTCCTGCCCTCACGCCGATGTCCCCGCAGTCCTTTGCCAAGCGCAGCCTGATCGTTGTGGCCGCGCTGATCCTGCTGCTGGAAGAATGGATCTGGAACGCCATGCTGCGGGCAACTGCGCGGCTGGTAAGGCACCCGTGGGTGCAGGCGGCAGAGCGCAAGTTGGCCACGCTCGAGCCCATTGAGGCGCTGTGCGTGTTCATCCTGCCGATGCTGGTGCTGTTGCCATTCAAGCTGGCGGCCTTCTATGTGCTGGCGCGCGGCAAGGTGATTGCCGGGACGCTGGTGCTGATCCTGGCGAAGATCGTCAGCACCGCGCTGGGCGCGCGCATCTACTACGTCGTCCGGCCGCAACTGCACACGATCGCGTGGTATCTCCGCTGGGAAACTGCGTTTCTGGCATGGAAGCGCCGCATGGTTACTGCGCTGCGTGCCACGCCGACATGGCAAGCCCTGCAAGCTCGCATCGCCATCTGGCGGGCACATCGCCACGGGCTGATACGCCTGGCTTGGCGCCGGCTGACTGCAGCGCTGCGCTTGCTGCGCCGACATCGTCGCCGCGCCGAACCCCGGCACTGAGCCATCCCGCGTACAAACAAGAAGGGCCGCCCAATCGAGCGGCCCTCCCCGTTTTGCCGGCCTAGTTTTTCGGTTGCTCGAAAAACAAGACGGTTAATTGCAGATCAGCGCTTACGAGCCGGCGGCACATCCGTGCAAACGCCTTCGTAGATTTCCGCCGCCATGCCCACCGACTCACCCAGCGTCGGGTGCGGGTGGATGGTCTTGCCGATATCCACGGCGTCTGCGCCCATCTCGATGGCCAAGCAGATCTCGCTGATCAAGTCACCCGCATGTGTGCCGACAATGCCGCCGCCGATGATGCGATGCGTTTCCTCGTCGAAGATCACCTTGGTGAAGCCCTCGTCGCGACCGTTGGCGATGGCGCGGCCCGAAGCGGCCCACGGGAACACGCCCTTGCCGTACTTGATGCCTTGCGCCTTGCACTGGTCTTCGGTCAGGCCGGCCCAGGCCACTTCCGGATCGGTAAAGGCCACCGACGGAATCTGCTTGGCATCGAAGTACGCCTTCTCGCCGTGCGCAGCTTCGGCAGCCACGTGGCCTTCATGCACGGCCTTGTGTGCCAGCATTGGCTGACCAACGATGTCGCCGATCGCGTAGATGTGCGGCACGTTGGTGCGCTGTTGCTTGTCCACGTCGATAAAGCCGCGGTCCGTTACGGCCACGCCGGCCTTCTCGGCACCGATGCGCTTGCCGTTCGGGCTGCGGCCCACGGCCACCAGCACCATGTCGTAGCGCTGCGGCTCGGCCGGTGCGGCTTCGCCTTCGAACTTGACGTAGATGCCGTCCGGCTTCGCCTCGACACCGACCGTCTTGGTCTTGAGCATGACCTTGTCGAAGCGGCCCTTGTTCATCTTGTCCCACACCTTGACGAGGTCGCGGTCGGCGCCCTGCATCAGGCCGTCGAGCATTTCCACCACGTCGATGCGTGCGCCCAGCGTGCTGTACACCGTGGCCATTTCCAGGCCGATGATGCCGCCACCGATGACCAGCATCTTGGCCGGCACTTCGCGCAGCTCCAGCGCGCCGGTCGAATCGACGATGCGCGGATCTTCCGGAATGAACGGCAGCTTCACGGCCTCGCTGCCGGCGGCGATGATCGCCTTGGCGAAGCGGATGACCTTCTTCTCGCCGGTCACAGCCTTGCCAGCGCCGTCCGTCACCTGCACTTCCAGGTGGTTCGGTTCGAGGAACGTGCCGACGCCGCGCACAACCTGCACCTTGCGTGCCTTGGCCATGCCGGCAAGGCCGCCGGTCAGCTTGCCGATCACGGATTCCTTGTGCTTGCGCAGCTGGTTGATATCAACCTTCGGCTCGCTGTAGACGATGCCGTGCGCGGCCATCGCCTTGACTTCTTCCATGACGGCGGCTGTGTGCAGCAGCGCCTTGGACGGGATGCAACCCACGTTCAGGCAGACGCCGCCCAGCGTGGAGAAACGCTCGACCAGCACGGTGTTCATGCCGAGATCTGCGCTGCGGAACGCTGCGGAGTAGCCACCCGGGCCGGAGCCGAGGACGAGCATGTCGCATTCGATGTCCGCGCCACCGGCGTGCTTAGCAGCTTGCGGTGCGGGTGCCGATGCTGCCGGAGCAGCAGCAGGCGCTGCGGCAGGAGCCGGTGCCTGGGCGGGTGCCGGGGCAGCAGCCGCACCGGCTTCCGCCGTCGCGATCACCGTGCCCTGGCTGACCTTGTCGCCCACCTTGATCTTGACTTCGACAATCTTGCCGGCCACATCCGACGGCACATCCATGGTGGCCTTGTCGGTTTCCAGCGTGATCAGCGCCTGATCGACGGTGACGGCATCGCCCGCCTTCACCATCACTTCAATGACGTCCACGTCCTTGTAGTCGCCGATATCCGGCACCTTGATTTCCACCACGCTCATTCCTGACTCCTTGTTCTTGTCGTCGGCAACTGGCCCTCGCCATGGCCGCCGACGCTTTCAATCCTGCAGACGCACCGTGTGCACTTCGATCGGGCCGCCCGAACTCTTGTCGAATTCCACGCCTGCGGACACGCCAACCTGGGCGATATCCGCCGCCGTCTTGCCCGGCATATCGAACACCGCCGACATGGCCCCCAGCGCAAAATTGCGCCCCGAGCCGATGCCCCAGAAACGGTCGAACGAAAACACCTCGCGGTACGAATAGACGCCGTAGATGCCGGTGGCGTTGGCGATCAGACATGTGATCTGCGACGACTCGTAGGGGTCGTCGTCATCTTCCTTGGTGTTGACGAAATACTCATCCTTGAGCTTTTCGTGCACCTTGAGGAAGGTTCGAAAGACGTCGTCGCGCGTGCCCAGGCGGCACTCATCGGCCAGGCCCGTCAGCAGGCTGCGCATGACCGGAAAGTGGGCTGTCGTGCCCGCCAGCGCGATCAACGAATCGCCCACCTGAAAGATCTTCTGGTTCTGCTCGTAGCCGCGCGCCAGGCGCGTATCGCCGAACGTCACCAGAGAATCGGCCGCAATCGCCACTTCGCCGTCTTTTTTGACCACCACGCACGTCGTCATGTCGTCCTCGCGAAAAATTCGCCGACCGCTGCAAACCCCATGTGGGTCGGCACGCACAAGGCCGAAGCCAGATGCGTGCCGTACCCGCTCGGGCTTACAGGCTGACGCGGCGGAAGTCCGCCAGCAGGCTGCCCAGATACGCGTTGAAGCGCGCAGCCTCCGCGCCGTCGATCACGCGGTGATCGTACGACAGCGACAGCGGCAGCGTCAGGCGCGGCACGAATTGCTTGCCGTCCCACACCGGCTTTTGATAGCCACGCGACAGGCCCAGGATGGCCACTTCCGGCGCATTGATGATCGGCGTGAAGTTGGTGCCGCCGATGCCGCCCAGCGACGAGATCGAGAAGCAGCCGCCCTGCATCTGGTCCGGCTTGAGCTTGCCTTCGCGCGCTGCCTTCGACAGGTCGGCCATTTCCTTGGCGATATCAACCACGCTCTTCTTGTCCGCATCGCGGATCACCGGCACCACCAGCCCGTTGGGCGTGTCGGCCGCAAAACCGATGTGGTAGTACTGCTTGAAGACCAGGTTGTCGCCGTCCAGGCTCGCGTTGAAGGTCGGGAACTTCTTCAGCGCCGAGACCACCGCCTTGATCACGAACGCCAGCATCGTGAACTTCACGCCGGCCTTTTCGTGCTCCTTGTTCATCTGCACGCGGAAGGCTTCCAGATCGGTGATGTCCGCTTCGTCGTTGTTGGTGACGTGCGGGATCATGACCCAGTTGCGATGCAGGTTCGCGCCCGAAATCTTCTTGATGCGCGACAGCGGCTTCGGATCGACCGGGCCGAACTTGGTGAAGTCCACCTTCGGCCACGGCAGCAGGTTCAGCTCGCCACCGCCGGCAGGTGCTGCAGCTGCAGCCTTGCCCGGTGCAGCGGCCTGGCCGGTCATCACGCCCTTGACGTAGCGCTGCACGTCTTCCTGCGTGATGCGGTTCTTCGGGCCCGTGCCGCCAACGAGGTTGACGTCGACGCCCAGCTCACGCGCGTACTTGCGCACTGACGGGCTGGCGTGGGCTGCCTTGCCTACCGTGCCGACGGGGTCAGCGGTGTAAGTTGCAGGCGCTGCGGCCGGAGCGGCAGCAGGTGCAGCCGTGGGGGCCGGGCTCGGTGCCGCGGCAGCCGGTGCAGGCGCCGGAGCTTGCGCAGGTGCCGGTGCAGCAGCGGCAGTACCGCCCGCGCCTTCCAGCACAACGATCAGCGTGCCTTCCGACACCGCATCGCCCACCTTCACGCGGATTTCCTTGACGGTACCAGCGGCCGGTGACGGCACATCCATCGTGGCCTTGTCCGACTCGAGCGTGATCAGCGACTGCTCGGCTTCCACCTTGTCGCCCACCTTCACGCTGATCTCGATGACCGGCACGTCCTTGTAGTCGCCGATGTCCGGGACCTTCACTTCGATCGTGCCGCCACCTGCTGCGGCCGGCGCGGGCGCCGGAGCTTGTGCAGCGGGTGCCGGTGCGGGAGCAGCAGCGGCCGGAGCCGGGGCCGCAGCCTGGGGCGCAGGAGCCGGAGCGGCAGCAGCGCCCTGCTCTTCGAGCAGCAGCACCAGCGAGCCTTCCGACACGGTATCGCCCACCTTGACCTTCACTTCCTTGACGACGCCGCTCTTGGGCGACGGCACGTCCATGGTCGCCTTGTCCGACTCCAGCGTGACCAGCGAATCCTCGGCGTTGACGGTATCGCCCGCCTTGACCAGCACTTCGATCACCGGGACGTCTTTGTAGTCGCCGATGTCCGGCACCTTGATTTCTACGACTTGACTCATTCTTC